>CBDCVL010000005.1:0-341181 GCA_965223015.1 Vicinamibacterales bacterium
TGCGCACCCGTCGCTTCAATCAGCTGGTGCGCGAGGCGTTTGCCGACCTGCCGCGCTGGGGCGACTTCGGGGTGGTGGTGATGGTGCGGGTGTTCGTCGGGTTGGTGATCGTTGGCGGCCGCGCCGCCTGCGGCATCTGGCCTGACGTCGCCGACGACCCGATCTTCCAGCGGTTCGGCAACGTGCGCGTCGTGCCCACCGCGCGGACGTTGAGTCGGTGGCTGCGGCACTTCACGATGCGGACGGTCACCCGCTTCCAAGCCCTCAACGCGGCCGTCGTGCGCCAGCTGCTGCCCACGCTGGGGCTGCGCACCTGGACGGTCGATGTGGACGGCGTCGTCGTGTCGACGGGGTTGCAGGTCGAACGGGCGGCGCGGGGCTACAACCCGCACCAGCGGAAGGTGCCCAGCTACTACCCGATCATGGCGCACCTGGCCGAAACGACCCACATCCTGCGGGTCAAGAATCGGTCGGGCAACGTCCACGATGGGAAGGCGGGCCTGCCGTTCTTGCGGGCCCTGTGGCCGCAGCTGGTCGGGCTACGCACGGGCGGGGCCCGGCTGCGGTTTCGCATGGATGGGGCGTTTTTCCGCCAGGATGTGCTGCGGTGGTTGCAGGGCCGCGGCGTGGGCTATGCCATCAAAGTCCCGTTCTATCGCTGGCTGGATCTGCAGCGCTACATCCGGGACAGTCCCACCTGGGTGCCGGTGGCGCCCGGCGTGACCGGCTTCGCCGTGCCGGGCGCGGAGACGCCCTGGCACCATCCCCGTGACCGTGACCATCTATCGGAAGAAGGTCCACCACCGGGCCACCAAGAACTATCAGCTCGACCTGTTTGATCCTAACGATGGGCACTACGAATACTCGGCGGTCACGAGTAACCTCGCGCTGACGGTCCGCAACTTGTGGTACTTCGCCTGTGGGCGGGGCAACCACGAGAAGACCATCGCGCAGCTCAAGACCGGGCTGGCCTTCCACAGCGTCCCGACCCAGACCTACGCCGCCAACAGTGCGTGGCAGCAGCTCGTGGTGCTCGCCCACAACCTGTTGACGAACTTCCAACTCGAGACGGGCGCCCCGCCGCGGCGCCGCACCCGGAAGCACACCGTCGTGCCCCTGCTGCAGAGCGTGCAGACGCTCCGCTTCGAACTGTTTCATCGGGCCGCCCTGCTGGTCCGCCCCGGTGGCAAGACGCGGTTGCGGATGACCGACAATCTCCCGACGCGTCAGACGTTCACCCGCATTGCCAACGCCCTCGCGAGCGGCTGAGTTTTTGACGCATTAGGGTTAAGTGACTGTAAATAAGATAGTTGTAATATTAAATCGTAGTAGATCCCACCTTTTACCCCACAATTACTCTTGGCTTCTTCGGGTTCTTGCTGGACTTTGATGGACACCCGAAGCGTTGTGCCAGCCGTCGCGAGCTGGCCCCGCTCAGAGAGACCGGACAGCGCGCCGGTACCGTCCCCACCATCAAGGCTGACCATGCGTACCGGAATCGTCGGCGCGTCAGTGGCCCGGCAGCAGAATATGAGGACGCTGGTGCGTCTTCGGAAGGATCTCGACGCCGGTCCGCATCAGCGAACGCCGATGCCGTCCACGATCCGCTCAGCTTCAGCCCGTGTGAAATCCCCGTTGATCTCCGCCGATGCGCCGATGACGGCTCTGACAACCGGAGCCATGACCACCTCCCCATCAATTAGGATCGCGACCGGCTTCCCGATGTGGCTCGCCGTGGCCTGCCGCATTTTCTGAGTGCCTGCCGCATCGAACTCCACGGCGACGCTGAAACGTGACGCCCCGTCGCCCGGAACGACGCGGCTCTGCGCGATATCATCATTTGTGACGATGATCTCGTCGTGCAGATAAATCACACGGTCCGAACCGTCTGCGCGTACCTCCCGCAAGCCTGGGGCTGGCTGATCTTCCGCGAGCCGCACTTCAAATCGAATCGCCGCTTGTAGCGTCGTGCCTTCCTGTGGGCGCTGACGCCCCTATATGTCAAGACAGTCGTTCAGGCAGCCAAGTCTGCGGCTTGGCGCGCTCGGTAGTCTGCCATCACGCGCTGAAAGATCTCGCGGGCGAGAAAGCGTTTGAGACAGCGGATGATCTCCCGTTTGGGCCGCCCTTCAGCGGTGCGTCGTTCGACGTCGTTGAGGGTTGGTGAGTGGTACCACATCCGCACGATGACGGCCCGGTGGAGCGCGGCGTTAGCCTGTCGATGCCCGCCGCGGTAGAGACGGTGGCGGCCCGTCGTCATCCCGGACGAAGCCGGGATGGGGCAGGCCCCGCAGAGCGTGGCGAAGGCGGCTTCCGAATGAATCCGATCGGGGTTGTCGCCAAAGATGATCAGCATCTCGGCGGCGGTGTCGGTACCGATGCCCAAGCCCTCACGCAGCGTCGGCGAGGTCTGGGTGGTGAGTCGACCCAGGTGACGGTCGTGGTCCACGATCTCGACGGAGAGAGCGAACCCGCGACGGGCGAGCGCCCGGAGGGTATGTTTCGCCGAGGCGGTCGGCGTATCGATCGTGCCGCAGCGCCATCCGCGGCAGCGTTTGAGGAGCGCCTGGTCGGCGAGCGGGTGGAGGGGCTCTCGCAGCGCGGGCGGCGCGGTGACGACGATCTGCTTCAGCGTGATCATCGCCGAGGTGCGGGCTTTGACCGCCGTCCGGCGCGCGACCTTGAGGTGGCGCATCATCTCGACCGCCCCGTCCGCGGTCTTCGGGATAGCGGTCGATTGGCCAGCCAGGACCGACCGCGCGGCGGTCTCGGCATCCACGGTGTCGGACTTCCCGGCGATTCGACGGGTGCGCCGGTCGCCCCGGTTCACTTCGAGCACCTGGTGCCCGGCTCGCCGGACCGCGCGCGCGAGTCCCGCCCCGTAGCTGCCGGTGCCCTCGATGCCGAACGCGGCGACACGTCCGTGACGCTCGGCCCAGGTGATCAGCTGTTGGTAGCCGTCTGAGTCGGCCGCACACGATCGATCGCCGAGGCGGATCCCCCACGTGTCGATCGCCACGGCCACGTGGACGTGCTTGTGGGTGTCCACGCCGACGATCACCTTCCGCGCGTCGGGCTGGATAGTCCTTGGGTTCGTCACCGGGTGGCCTCCTCGGGTGCTGATGCGTCGGCCGGATGGGCGGACAGGACTGTGATGGGTCGACGTTGCCGCAGGCCCCTATTGGGTCACGGCCCATCCGGTCAGACGGGTTGCCGTGTCCATCGCCGACGGACGATGACCGACAGATCAGTAGCGAGGACCGTAGGTCAGTCAAGTTGCGGGTCAGGCCACCACCCGCCGGCACCCACCAGTGTCACCGAGCGACCTCGGCAGGCAGCGGAATGATGCTCACAGTCACGTTAACGAAAACTCGGCTGACCGACCCCCAAGATGATGGGCGCGAGTGACCTGCCCCCCAGTGTTGAGCCAGTTCTTATGAGAGTGCTGGACTCATTGACCTGCTACCCAAAATCACACCAGGGCGACGTTGAGTCTCGGAGCCTCCTCGTCGGGTTGTGACCCGGTTTGACGGTCGATGGTGAGCCTCAAGGGACTCACCTGAGTGTCTCCAGCTTCCGTGGCCTCATAGGCCTGCCGCATCTCATTGGGCGTGCGATCGCCCAAGGCGCTATGCGGACGCACCGCATTGTAATCGCATCGCCACAGGTCGAGTTGTCGCTGCGCATCGGAGAGCGAGATGAACTGCTGGGTGTTCAAGCCCTCGTCTCGCAGGCGCCCGTTGAACGATTCGATGAAAGTATTCTCCACCGGCTTACCCGGACGGATGAACGCGAGCGTGGTCTGACGGCGATAGGCCCACGCGTCCATCGCGCGACTCTGGAACTCCGTGCCGTTGTCGACCGTGATGGATTGGGGCACTCCATGCGTCGGCACTACCGTCTCGAGCACGGCCGCCACATCCTCCCCGCGCCAGGTCGGGGCGGCGACCAATGCCACACACTCGCGCGTGAACTGATCAAGCACCGTCAGCACGCGGAACGCGCGTCCATCGATCAACCGGTCGTGCACGAAGTCCATGCTCCAGCGCTGCTGCGGCGCGGTCGCGCGCGACGGGGGCACACGCGCGCGACTGGCCAGCTTCTTCCGCCGTTTCGTGCGCATGGTCAGGCCTTCCTCGCGATACAACCGCCACACCCGTTTCGCATTCACCCGCCAGCCCTCTCGTCGCAACAGCACGGTCAGACGCCGATATCCAAACCGGACCCGCACGGCCGCCAACTCCCGGAGCCGCCGACGCAGGGCGAGTTGGTCGTCGCGACGGGCCACATACCGTAAGGTTCCCCGATTCATCGGCAGCAGCCGCGCCGCCCGTCGTTGGCTGACCTGGTAGGTCACCTGCGTCCACTCCGCGAGGACGCGACGGGCGTGCGGCGTCAGAGCTTTTTTGCGACGATCTCCTGCAGGATGTGCCGGTCCAACGATAGGTCGGCGACCACGTGCTTCAATTTGCGGTTCTCGTCCCGCAGTTGCCGCAGTTCCCGCAGCTCTTGCACCCCAATGCCACGATACCGTCGCTTCCACGTGTAGAACGTTTGCTCGCTCACGCCCAGCTCCCGACAGATGTCGGCGGCCTTCTCGCCAGCCTCCGACTGCTTCACTGCGTAGATGATCTGCTCTTCACTCCAGCGCTTCCGTGGCATCTCCGGCCTCCTTCGCTGTGGATCCTAGCCCACCACGAATCGGTCAGACACTCAAGTAGCGTGTGGTGCAGTTCTTGGGTTTTGGGTCACTCTGTAGCGTCGCGTGATGCTTGCTCCCGATGCGCCCATTCGTCGGCCGAGATGGTCGCCTCGCGCAGCGCTGTGCGGAGTTCGCGGAGCTTGCCAATGCTCTGGTTCACGGTACGCTGGTGACCGCGCGGCACGTAGAGCGCCGAAGCCTCGTCTTCAAGCGTGCTGCGAATCTTCCGGAGATGTGAGACTCCCGAGCCCGCGGCAAAGAGGCTCTCCCCAAGATCGCCACGGCCTTCGAGGATGTCACGGCCGCCTTGCACAAGACGAGCGTGATCGATTCCCCAGAACGTTTCAAACGTCCTGCTCGTCTCTCCGCCCAAGAACCGGTCCAGCGCGCGATCATCGAGACGCGTCCCGTCCGGCGCGAGTAGCGTATTCTTGCTTCCCTTGCGGTAGGCGACGGCCCAGCTGGCGGGTCGAAGTACGTCGTCACCCGCTCGACGGCGTGCTCGATGGCCGCCTCGGTGGACGCCTTCTTCCACCGTCGCCGTCCGAGCGCCTTCACCCTCCTGATCGTCCGATCGCGGGCACCTGATCGGGCGCCCCGTCGAGACAACGACGTGGTCTTGGTCGGCGGCACCACGCCCTTCGCCCCTCGCGCACCGGCCGCCCCATAGAACGCGAGCGTGTCGTAGGCCGGATCCGCCGTCACTCTGGTGAGGTGTCCCTCCACCTCGTCGACCAGACTGATCCCCGTAATCGCGTCATCGGCCGTCGGCTCAGTCAGCCCGCAGGCCACGATCACACGAGACCCGTCCACGCCGAGATGGAGCTTCCTCCAGCCGCGTCGCCCTCGGCCCCCATGTGTCGCCGCGGCCCACTCACCTTCGCCGACGATGGACAGTCCGGTGCTGTCAACGATGAGGTGCAGGCTGGTGCCCGGGTGGGCGCGCCGAAGCGCGAGGGCGAGATGCTGACCGCGTCGCGAGAGCGTGGTGTGATCGGGTGCCGTGAGATCGACGCCCAGCATCCCGAAGCTCGCTGTCACGAAGCCCTCGGTTTGACGCAACGGTCAGTGGAAGATGAGACTGAGCGTCAGGGCGGTTTCGATGGCGAGATCGGAATACTGGAGTTGCCCGCTCCGCCTGCCGACGCCAGCCGCTGCCCACGTGGCGATCGCGTCGGGCGTGAGCCAGAGGGTGACGTCGCCTCGCCGCACGAGGGCTCGGTCATACTCGGCCCAGTTCCCGACGCGATACGTTGTCTGATATGGAGTGACCTCTTGTCAAATCTCGATCTTCAAGAGCCAACCTCGTGTCCTGCCGGCCGGGCCCGGGTCGCGAAGACGACAGATGACCGAGGGCGCTTCGACGACGAGTCACACTGATATGCGGTGGTTACGGCCCGGAGGTACCGCAGAGCACGTATGACCGTGTTGCGTCGCGAGGCCGTGCTTTCTTGTAGCGCGAGTTCGAACGCGTAGTCCGTATCGCATAACGAAGCCGCCGGTCCTCGGATCCCGTGCCTCTGATCATCCGTCGTCCTCGCGGCCCGCCGCCGGGCCGTACAATCAGGATGACTCCGTCGTGATGTGCCTCCTATCCTTAGGTCGCGAGTGTGGGCTCCGGCTGCAGCGCGGCCCACAGAAAGCCGGCCAGCTCCCGCGCCATCGCGACCACGATCTTCCCGCGTGGCACCCGCCGCTCGGTCAGCCGCCGGTAGCGTCGACAGAGGCGCTGCAGGGCCTGGTCCGCGACGACGATCACCGCCCCGGGTTGCCCCTGGCGGCGGCGCGCAAGGCGCATCCCCACGCGCGCGCGATGTCGATAGTGCCAAGCTGCTTCCACGAGCAGACGCCGGACCAAGGTGTTCCCCGTCTTCGTGATGCGCCCCCGCCGGTGCCGCTCCCCGCTGGACGCCGCGCCCGGCACCAGCCCCAAAGAGGCCATCAGAGCCCGCGGTGACGGAAAGCGCCGAAGGTCGTGCAGCTCGGCCAGGATCAGCATCGCGGTCAGGGTGTCGATCCCGTGGAAGCAGCGCAACGCCCCGACCGCCGCCCGATACGGCGCGGTCTCCGCGAGCTCGGCCAGCCGAGCATCCAGTTCGCCGAGGCGGGCATCAAGGTGATCAATCGCCAGCAGGTAGTCGTCGACCACGTGCTGTTCCGCCTCGTGCTCCCAGGACAGACGATGGACCCACGCCCGGTGTCCGCGCGTCCAGTTCTTTCCGGCGTAGTGCAGCCCTCGCCGCAGCAGGAGCTTGACCAGCAGCGGCCGCGCCCGCTGCAGATCGTCCCGCGCATCGTCGCGCGCGCGCGCCAGGTCCCGCACCGCTTCCTCCGCCGGCGTCGGCGGGCGCACCTCGGTCAGCAGCCCCGCTCGATGGAGCTCCGCCAACTTCCGAGCATCGCGGCGGGCGGTCTTGATCCGCTCGCCCGGCTTGCGCGGAATCAGCGCTGACGCGATGACCTGGCACCGCAGGCGGCCGCGGTGCAGCTGGCGGTACAACGCGTAGCCGCACGGCCCCGCTTCGTAGCAGCATTCGATCGGCCCCGCCGCGATCCGGGACAGTTTCCGCCGTAACCGCTCGACCGCCCGTGGCTCGTTGGCCACCGTCCAGATCGTGGGAGTGCGCGCGGTCCCGACCAACATGGCAATCGCGAGATCCTTCTTATGGGCGTCAATGCCCACGTAGGTGATAGCCTCGTCCATGACCGGCTCCTTTCGTCTGCGGCTCTGACACCGCAAGGGGTTAACCCGCGATCGCGGTGGTCTCGACCACCGTGTCGCGTGCTTGCGCACGACGACGGTACGATAGCGAGCCGGTCACTCCATATGGCTTGTACGTGGGATGCACTCTCGACTTCACATCGAGATCATGCCCCGCCGGCGGTCGCGATGGTCAACATGCCGGCCACTGCTCACCCACCGCGCTGAATCAGCGCACCAACGCCCTGCCGCCCGGCGCGTGCGCAGACGGTGGTGGGGCCGCAGGTTCCCGACGAGGGCAGTGCGGTGCGGACCGGATGAGAGGCGGGTAGGCGGCCGGTGCCAAGGACGTGGCCCGTGTGAAGCTTGGCTCGGCGTCCATCGACGGGCGGTTATGCCTTGGACTTCGTTTTCAACTCCGCGTCATGTTCCGTCAGAAACGCTCGAATGTCATCGGTCATGGCCAGCAATGTGATCCACTGCTCCTTATAGAGCGTGACCGGAAAGCGACCGAGGCCATACACCGACACGCCCCCCTTCGCGCGGCGTTGGTGCGCGGTAACAAGTGTTCGTCGCGGCCCTGGCCATCGTGACGGCCGAAGGGGCATGCTCTCGACGTGAAGTCGAGAGTGCATCCCAGGTACAAAACGAAATACCGCGTCGGAAACTGGCCGGCGTACGACCGAGCACTGGTCCAGCGAGGCGACGTCACCCTGTGGTTGACGCCGGAAGCGATCGCCACGTGGGAGGCCGTGGGCGTCGGCAAGCGCGGAGGGCAGCTGCAGTACTCCGAGGTTGCCATCGAAACCACGCTGACGCTCCGCCTGATCTTTCACCTGCCCCTTCGTCAGACGGAGGGCTTTCTGAGGTCGATCTTCGGGATGCTGTACCTCGACCTGTCCGCGCCCGATCACACGACTCTCTCACGGCGTGGTCAGCACCTCGACCTTGCACTTCGCCGCCTCCCCGCGGGCGCAGGCATACATCTCATCGTCGACAGTACCGGGCTCTCGACTGTGGGTGAAGGTGAATGGGCGGCCGTGAAACATGGCGGACGCGGTAGACGCGGCTGGAAGAAGCTTCATCTGGGCGTCGACGGATCGGGCGTGATCGTCGCTCACGCCCTGACCGGCGGGCATGTTGACGACGCGACGACGGCCCTCGATCTGATCGACAAGGTCGAAGGCGACGTCTCCTGCCTCACGGCGGACGCGGCCTACGACACGCGTGGCATCTACGAGGCTGCGGGTGCGCGTGGCGCGACGGTCGTCATTCCACCGACCAGGACAGCCACCGTGTCTGGACGGCGACCACGATCGCCCGCGCGCGACCGCACGATCCGACAGGTGCAGCAGGCTGGACGGCGACAGTGGAAGAAGGACTCGGGCTACCATCAGCAGGCCCGTGTGGAGAACGCCTTCTTCCGGTACAAGTTGATCATCGGGGAGAGCCTTCGAGCGCGCAGTCGGGCGGGGCAAGAGACGGAGGCCATCCTCGCATGTAACATCCTCAATCAGATGACTCAGCGTGGTAGGCCGGCGTCGTACGCTATCGGTCGTTAACGGGTCTGTGGGTAGGGGACGTTGCGGGTCAGTTTTCGAACCGCGCAACAACGCCACTCGGTGACCTTCATCGAGCGATACCTTGTCCCGCTGGTGTACCCGGCCGAACTCACGCGCGAGCTTCAGTTCGTCCTAGGTGGTGTCGTGATCGCGGTCAACGCGGCCGTCTACGTCGTTGTTCTGCGTCGGATCAAGAATACAAGGCGCTCACGACAACCAGAGTAGAGAAAGATGCCGGACGTGACCGGGAAACCCGTGCTTGAATGTGTGGAGCGATGCGTCGCACGATGATCACGACGGCCCTCTTCATTGCCGTGATCGGCACCGTCCTGATGCTCCTCTGGACGATGCAGCGCCGGTTGATGTACTTCCCAGTAGCTCAGGTGCCGACGCCTGATGAAATCGGGCTGACGCCTGTCGAGCATGTGACCTTCGAGACAGGCGACGGGCTTGAGCTGAACGGCTGGTTCTTGCCCGTGTCGGGGCCATCGCCTCCGTTTTCGGTCCTCGTCTTCAACGGAAATGCCGGCAATCGTGCCCACCGGGCCCCGTTGGCTTCGGCGCTCCACCGACACGGATTGCAGGTCCTGCTCGTCGACTATCGGGGTTTCGGGGGGAACCCGGGAACTGCGAGCGAGAGCGGGTTGGCCGCAGATGCTCGCGCGGCACGGGCGTACGTGGCCGGCCGCTCCGACGTTGATGCCACGCGGCTTGTGTACTTCGGCGAGTCACTGGGGACAGCCGTGGCGGTCGGCCTGGCTGTCGAGCACCCGCCGGCAGGGCTCATTCTGCGATCGCCGTTCACCTCAATGGCCGATGTCGGGCAGCTTCACTATCCGCTGCTGCCGGTACGGCTACTGCTGGAGGACAGATTCCCGTTGATCGATCGCATTCCGAAACTCCGATCGCCACTGCTCGTCATCGCTGGTGAGGACGATCGAATTGTGCCCATCCAACAGAGTCGGCGCTTGTACGCGGCGGCTTCAGCACCGAAGACGCTCGTCGTCGTTCCCGAAGCCGGGCACAACGACTACGCGCTGCTCGCGGGGGACGAGATGATGCAGGCCATCATCCGTTTCCTGCGAGATCTCTAAAACACGAAGCTGTGCGGCGGGGTCAGCCTGCGGTGAATGGGATCCGAGCTGGCCATGAATTCCCTGATCAGACACGGATTCATTCGACGGCGCGGCGTTGACGGAGCCGAAGGATCTGGGTTGGCTGCTCGACGCGCCGACGAGCGACCGGCTGGCAAAGCTGCACTTCGACATTGCAACCCCAATCTCGTCGAAAGTCTAACGTTTGGACTGGATCGGTTCTGGGAGGCAAGGTCATTTGGTCCAATCCATTCCTCCGTAACAATCATCGAACCAGACAGCAGGTACGCGGACGAACGAATTAACTACGGACGCCAGTTGCGCCCCTGGAAGGGTCGATACGGCGTAGACCTTCTTCCCGTGGGCACGAACGGCCTGGACGGCGGGTGTGAAGTCCCCGTCGGCAGAAAGTATGTATGCCGCGTCGCCCGCCCGCTCGAAGACGTTGGTGGGGCGGATTCTCCCGATCTCGCACCCCATTGCCGAGGCCCTGGCGTGACGGCGGGCGCGCCGCGACCCCGACAGCCCGCTGGTCTTCCACCGCGACGGCATCCCCATCCGCCGCTGGCGCACGGCGTGGCGCACCGCCTGTCAGGCGGCCGGCGTACCGACCCGCTTCCTCCACGATTGCCGCCGCACCGCCGCCCGCAACTTGATCCGCGCCAGCGTCCCCGAGCGCGTCGCCATGCTCCTGACCGGCCACAAGACCCGCGCCATCTTCGACCGCTACAACATCATCAACGAGCAGGAACTGCTCGAGGCCGGCGACCAGCTGGTCGCCTATCTGGCGCAGCACGCACAGGGGACATCGGGCGAGACGGGGCTGGACACGCGGAAGTGTTCCGGATATGTGGCCTGATTCCAGCCGGCCTCGCTGTGCGTTCGTACCAGCTACTGTTGATCTTGCCGGATCGGCCTGATCGAACGGTGTTCGAGGCCCGCCTTCGCCGTCGCGTGCCCTCGACAATGAGGGCCAGCGGCCCGCACTGCGCTGACCTGACGACCTGCCCGGACGCCAATGGGTGAGTGGGGGGTCCGGGGGGGAGCGGGATTAGTTTCCTGTGGAGGACCTGTGGACGTCGCAACGGCCGAATAACGGCGCAACACGGGTTCGTTAGTGCGCCGTTATTCGGCCGTTCTGTTGCCAGCGACGGCTGATGCCGGGCGCGCGGTGATGCCGGTCTGACTCGCGGAGCGGCCGACCGTGTGCTGGACGCTGCGCACGACGAGCGGCGGGACTCCGATCGGGATCACCGGACTGGCGGTGATGAGCCCCGGCGGCTGGAGGACCTGGGCGCGTGGCGTGAGGCCGGTCGGAATCTCGACAACATCCTGTGAGACGTCCCCCACCACAATATGCGCGTTTGCTGCGGCCTCGGCCTCGCTCCGCGCTGGCGCCACCGGACACCGTCCTCGGTGACGCCATGAGGACGCCAGCAGGCTGCCCTGCTGCCGCGGCGCGCCCGACAGGCGGTCGTCCTTGAAGGCATCGGCGCCGCCTTCGAGCAGGCCGGGCGAGTCCTGGCTCAGCGCCGCGTGGGTATACGACCACGCCCCGCGGAAGCGCAACGCATTCGTCAGGCCAGTGGTCCCCGCGAGCACGCCCGACCGCTACGGACGCCGCCGTCTGGCGAGCTGATACGGCGACGCATGCGACGGGAAGCCGACCGCTAACGGCGAGCCGTTCGACAGCAACAGCGGCGTGACGCGCCAACACGGACAATCGTGTGCACGTCGCCTCCGTCCTCCGGGCGTTTGGCGGATACTGGGTGGCTGTCGAGCAACGCACGCTGCACACATGCCGCGACGGTGCGGCCGGGCGCCGTGGCGCGCCACGACCCTACGTGGTCCACATTGGGCTGACGCCACACAGGTGGGGCGGATTCTACCGAGAGCATTGGGAATTCGAGACGCACAGCCCCTCCAGCGGCCCGCCGAGGACACGGTCCGACCACCGCCTGCCCAAGCGGCGCTTTGCCAGGGGCGCCGCTGGGCTGGGCCATCTCAAGGCCCATTCCTCGCTAATCGTAAACAGACAAGCCGAGGACGACCTCGTGAGATCGGACCCTAACACTACTTTGTCACCTTCGAAGGGGCGCATTCCGGCGAAAGCTGTCGAGCATGTGGAGTAGCCGCCGATTATGAACGACGTAGAGCAGCCCCATGATTTCGCGGACCCACCCGCGGACCACGGGCAGCGTGGGGCGAGGCGCGTCGGTCACGCGCCCGCGTTCGATTTGGAGGAAGGTAAACGCGATGGCCGTCAGGACGACGTGATGCGTCCAGCCTTGGTAGCTGCGCCCTTCGAAGTGGTCGAGGCCGAGTTCGTCTTTGAGCTCGCGGTATTGCTGTTCGATCGGCCAGCGGCTGCGGGCGAGCGTAACCAGATCGACCAACGCGGTGGTGGCCGCGAGATTGAGCAGATAGTACTTCCGCTCGTCGTTGGCCGCGCGTTCACAGAGCAGCCACCGCTCGCCGCGCCCCTTGGTGGGGCGCACGCGCAACGCACAGAACCGCGCGGTGAGCGGGCCCGCCGTGCCGGTGCCCCACGTCACCGATTCCCACGCGTCGTCGGGCGCCGACATCGCGAGGGCCCGGGCGGACTGCGTGCCGGGCATGTCGGCCAGCGCGAAGGTGGCCTCCCCCCGAATGGCGACGCCATACGAGAGGCCCAGCCGCTCGAGGCCGGTGCGAAAGGCCGCGTTCGCGCCATAGTCCGCGTCGACCACCACGCCGGTGATGGTGAAGCCCGCCTGCAAGACGGTCCGCACGTGGGCCAGCGCGATACGCAATTTTTCTCGAAAGCGCAACGTGGCGGGAATGCCGGCGGCCGCGCGGCGGGCCGCGTCGTCCGTCCACGAGGCGGGCACGTACAAGTCACACGTCAAGGGCCACGTGCGGCCATCGGCGATCAACGCGCTCGACACCGCCACCTGGCAATTGCCGATCTTCCCCAGTGCGCCGCAGTACTGCCGTTGTACGCCCACCGAGTGCGTCCCTTGCTTCGGGAAACCGGTGTCGTCGAGCGCGAGGATCCCCAGACGGACGGGCACCGCGGCGCGCAACTGCGTCCAGACGTGGGTCGCCTTCCACGGCGAATGCGTGATGAAGTGCTGCAGCGCCTGATACTGGCCCGGCTCGCTCAACCGACCATGCATGGCCTGCATGGACTTCCGCTCACTGTCGTTGAGCAAGCCATCGAGATACTGACTGGCCGCGTCCCGTTGCGGCTGGCGGCTGAAGCAGGCGCTGAACCCATCCAGATACTGGCCCAAGCGTCGCACCAGTGCCCGCGCGCGGGCCGTTGTCACCCGCGCAGCGTACAGAACTCCGCGGACAAGTACAAGCGTGATCGCTCAGCCGGCCCCGACCAGGCGGCGATCAATCTGACAAAGTAGTGCTAAACCCGGGTGCTACTCAATTCGGGGGGGACGTCGGTTAGGTCTTGTTCATGCGACAGGCCATTCGGTCACGTGCACTGGTGTCTTCTTCAATCCGCCCTGCAAGACACCATATTCTTTACATGCCCGCTTAATGACGCTTCGATCTTCGTCAGTCCAATCGTACTGCTCGGCATAGACTAAGTCCTCAGAACTACCGCGCCCTTGCCCCGGAGGTTCGAGAGCGATTCCAATAACTCGCTTTAGGTGAGGATAAGCTTCCAATATACCTCTTGCGTAGACTTGTGTGCACTCTTCCCTCTTCGCCCGGTATTTCTTGTAGCCGCCTTCCTGTTCCATCCAATTCAAGTATTTGAACGTGTGTATAAAAAACGCAGTCTCGTTAGGTTTTGCGTCGGCTGGACTCATAATCGTTCGAAAGAACCGGTCTCTCGTTATCCCAATTTCCAGCGCTCCTCTTACCGCCTCTCCATGGCTCCGACGGGCAAAGCGAGGTTCCAGAGCCATGTAGCGAACCCCAAGCTCACTCTTTTTCAAATCGAATTCGTATCCATCTGGAGTGATTGACGTTCCATCGATAATGTGGGTCGTGAAATTCGTGATCAGCTCATCCCACAGATATGAGATCTTGTCCGCCTGCCTTCTTGCGACGTAACGGGCATCGCCGCGGAGATTCGAATAAAGGAAGCGGTCGATTTCGACCTGCTCGTGCTTCTCACCATTTGGCACAAAATCATGGACGCCTTCGTCGTTTATACGCACTGCGTAGTAGGCGAGCAGGTTTTCTTCGCCGTGCGCTCGAAAAAGACGGCCGGATCGAACAAACACCTCTTTCTTATCTAGGTAGTCGATGAAATCTCGGATTGTGAGAGTGTCCCACCGGTAGTAGAAAGTCAGCGGCAACGGTGAACACAAGTTATCCGACCTTCTGCATCTCTGCAATGTTGTCGTCGTCGCGATCCAGGTGTGCCTTCAGCATCCAGAGATGCTCGTAACCTGTGATGCGTCGGTAGTTCTTCTCCGTCTCCACGAAGGCCACGGCCGACCAGCGCAGCGCCATCTCTCCGTTCTTCCAGTTGGTGACGCGACGTGTGCGCTGCCGGATTCCCGAGTGCGTCGAATCGATGATGTTCGTCGTCGTGAGGCACGTGCGCAGTGATGCGGGCAGGCCGAGCCGATTCACGGTGAAGATCTCATCGAGGCCTTCTCGAACGCTCGCTGCTGCATCGGGCCAGTCGCGTTGGAGCCACGAGGCGTACTGGTCAAGCTTGCGCAGGCCCTCCTTAGCCTCGAGCTTCCAGGCGGCGCGCAGGGTGGCCCGTGCCTGGTCGTGCTGCGCGTTCGGCAGGTGGCCGACGACATTCCGCAGCTTGTGGTTGCGACAGCGCTGTACCTCGTTGCCGGCGCCGAACACCTGGGCGATCGCGCTGCGTAGCGCCTTCGCTCCATCGACGACGAACAGCCGACGTCGGTCGGGGCGGATCCCGCGAGCGACGAGATCCTCGAGCAGGGCGGTCGTCACGGTCGCGTTCTCAGAGGCACCGCTGCGCACGCCGAGCACGTACTTCTTCCCGTCTTCGTCGACCCCCACGGCCGCCAGAACATGGTGGTTCCCGAACTGGATCCCGTCGAGGTAGATAATCAACACGTCGACCTTGCTGAAGTCTCGCTCAGCCAAGTCCTGGAGGACTCGCGTCCCGGCCTCGATGGTCTCACGGGAGACCTCCGACTTGCCGATGCCGACCTGCTCGGCCATCGCCGGCAGGACCGTCTCGTAGCGCCGGGTCGAGACGCCGTTCAGCATGATCGCCAACATGCGGTCGGCAAGGCGCTGATCGCGCTGCATCGCGTCGTACGCCGGGATCGCGACCTCGCCGCGCTCCCCCTGCCGCGCCGTCTTCTTGCGCAGACGCGGCTTTTCCACGCGCAGCTGACGTTCGCTCAACGTGACGCGCCCCGGCTGGCTGCCGTGCCAGTACAGCGCCCGATCGTCGGCGCGGCGGCCCTGCCGCTTGGGCCCGGCGAGCCGCTCAGCGCTCATCCGAAGGACCGCCTCGACGGTCGCCCGACCCATGACGTCGATCACCTCGTCGATGGCCTTCTCGCCCCGCTCCAAGAGCTCGACGAGCGGCAGCAGGAGCTGACCGTCCTTCGAGAGAAACTCCGCGAGCTCGCGGCTGCTGAGCGTGGACGGCTTCGTGACAACCTGGTACGTTCTCTTCATCGGTGGTTCTCCTTTCCGACAAGCACCCGATCGACCTTACGATCGGGCAGGAGTTACCACCGACCTTCCACTACGCCTGGGTCATCCTCCGGATTGTATCCAACTCCCTCATGATGATATCCAAAGCAACATCATCGATCACATGAACAAATGACCCAGCCGGGTCCACGTCACCTATCGAGAACGGTTCGATCTCGCCGGGCGCGCTTGACCAGTGTCTATTCCCTTTGATCGCAGGCTTTATAATCATGCTGCCGGAACTGTTCGGAACATGCTCCCTGCACGCTCTGGCTGCGCCTTTTGCCACTACCACCCTATAAATTACTCTGTCTTCCGGTGACGGCAAGTTGATCGGAAAGTGGGTTTTACAGCCCCTATCTAGAAAAATCCGGTCCGGGTACTTGGTTATCCATCGTTCGGCACCCTTTGCTTGCTTTGCCGCATCGCGCACTGCGCGCTTAACCCATCGTTTCCAAGCAACGTCCAATGCACCGTTTGGCCACGCGATCGTCTTCTCACTGAAGATTATGATTTGCCGACCACACACCACAAGAAGATCGCACAGTTCCTTTCCATCTCCACTGCCCGATTGTTTTTGATCCCGATACAGACTCGGATACGACCACAAATTCAAGAAAGATTTGTCCGCTAGCTTCGCGAGATACCGCTCCGAATCCGTGACGCCTTCTGCTTTGACAACTGGAAGTCTGTATTGTTCTGAGAGTTCATCGACGCCCGTCGGTTTGCGTGTCATTACACCGTTCCCTCAACTGACAGTACCGGATCACGCGTCCCTGCGGGAAGGCTCCCCGGCCCGCTCGCGGGCCGGACGACGACGAACGGCGCGCACGTCCGACCGACGACCAAAACACGTCCGGCTGTCGGCCACTTTTTGTCTGGAATCGTGAGGAAGTTTCGCCCCGGACACCGGGCCGAAAGGTTCCCTTTCGGCCTTAACTGCGACCGTGCCGCAGCCCTCCAAGAACATGTCACGAAGAACCGGGATCCGGGTCCTTCATCGCGTCCGAGCAAGGCAACAGCGCCGTCGTGGGTTAGGCCGACGCGCGTATCACCGGCACGCCGCCGGACGGGCCAAGCAAGAGGCCGCGCCGCACCACGCGAACCGTGTGGTCCGGGTCCGGTCGCAAGGTCACGCGCGACAACACGCGGGCCAGCACGATTTTCATCTCATAGGTGGCGAACGCCGCGCCGAGGCAGTGGCGCACCCCGCCGCCGAAGGGAAAGAACATGTAGGGGTCGACGCGCCGGCCGACAAACCGCGCCGGGGTGAACGCGTTCGGGTCTGGCCACAGGTCGGGTCGCCGGTGGGTGAGGTAGATGCACGGCGCCACGATACTGCCGGCCGGCAGTTCATGATCCCCGACGCGCATATCCGTCTCGATCTGACGCCCGACGATGGGCACGACTGGGTGGAGGCGCGCCGTTTCTTTAATGACCGCGTCGAGATAACCGAGCTGGGCGATCTCCTCCGCCGGCGGCCGGGGCACGGACGGTCCAGTCCCGGCTACGGACGCCACCTCAGCACGGACGGTCTCCAGCACGTTCGGGTTCTCCAACAGGCAGTGCATCACCCACGCCAGCGAGGTGGCCGTTGTCTCGTGGCCGACCATCAGTATGGTGATCATTTCATCCCGGATTTCCTCGTCGCTCATGGGCCGACCGTCCTCGTCACGCGCGGCGACGAGCATGGCCATGATGTCGGTCCGTCCGTCCGGGGGCGTCGTTCTGCGGCGCCTGATCTCGTCGGACAAGAACAGGTAGAGGTCGCGGCGGAGCCGGGTGTAGCGCCTCCAGCCGAGCAACGGCAAGAACGGGTTCCCTACGACCACCAGCCTGAGCATCTCGATCATGAGCGCCCGCATGCGCGACAGCCGCACCCCCTCGTCCACGCCGCACACGGTGCGCAGCATGATGTCCAGGGTGATGTCCTGCATGCGCGAGTGAAACGGAAACGAGGTGTCGACCGGCCACGTGTCGATCGACCGATCAGCGATCTCACCCATCATGTCGCCGTACAGCCGCATGCGCTCGCCGTGAAACGGGGGCATGAGCAGCTTGCGCTCGTGCCGGTGCCGGGCGCCGTCGAGCCGCAGTATCGAGTTCGGGCCCAGCAGCAGTTTGAAGACCACCGTGTTGGCCTGTCCGGCCCGAAGCTGGTCCGGGTTGCCGGTGAAGATCTGCTTGATGGCAGCCGGATCACTGAAGAAGACCATCGGCGCGGGCCGAACAAGCGGACGGTAAACGCGTCGCCGTAGGTGTCGGCACACGCCCGCATGAACGGAATGGGCGCGAAGACCCACTTGAGTATTTGCACAAGGCGCGGGAGTCGCGGGCCAGGCGGCAACTGAGACATGGATTCAGCTTAGATCGTCCTCCGGCGCCGTCCAGATTACTGGCGGCCTCGCCGTACTCTGCACTCGCACTGGCGGAGGGGCAGGTGGACGATCCCCAGGACCCGTCTGGATCGTAAAGGCTATCCGTTGGGTATTGTCAAGTTGAGGCTGACGGCCGTTTCTGATGCCCAGCATGGCGGGTTCATGACGGGCTCGAGCCCAGCATCTTGGGGGTTGATCGACTGGCTTTTCGTCAACTTGACAATACCCTCCCGCAACTCGATCCGGCTCCTCCGGCCGTCTAGCAGCGAGGATCCACTCGCGACATTTGCGCGGAGCCTGCGCAGGTGACAGAGGGCGACTCAGGCTGGCTTCCTCGGCCACGACCGGATCGAGCTCCGCCTGGTAGAGCCAAGTGCGGACGATGACGAGGATCTCCTGCACCTTGCGCGGGGAGAAGGTGCCCCGGTCTCGCATTGGCTCCTGGCAGCGGTACGCTCCACATCCAGATCGCACGGCGCACCGGCTCGCACGTCGAGCGCGTCTTCCCGATGGTGACGTGGTCAGCCGCAGTCAGCGGCGGGCGACGTGACACGGCCGGTTATCTGGCCGTTATTGGTCGATTATCGGCCGGTTATCCCGCGACCGCGACGTGCGTAAAGCGCTGGCGTGCGCCTTCACAGCCAATAAACGGCCAATAAACGGCCGATGAACGCCCAATAAGCGCCCGATTCGCAGCCGCTTGGCGGTTGGTCGCGGCGTTGGCGCGCCGTGATCCCAATAGCCCGCTGGTCTTCCACCGCAACGGCATCGCCATCCGCCGCTGGCGCACGGCGTGCCGCCTGTCAGGCGGCCGGCGTGCCGACCCGCTTCCTCCACGATTGCCGCCGCACAGCCGCCCGCAACTCGCCGGCCCCAGACGTCAGGCGCCACGCCACGTGGCCTCAATCCTGGATGCAGCGAGAGAATTGGGAATTCGAGACGCACACGGTACAGGGTGCCGACCAGGGCGACACCACGACCATCGCGGACACGGCGACCGCGGCCGCCGAAGAGTTGGAAGCCGTGGCCACCGTGACGGACGAACACACCGCGGTCATCGACGAGGTCGTCGCCGACAAGGGGTACCACAGTAATCAGGTGCTCCTGGACCTGGCGGCGCTCGACCTGCGCACCTACATTGCTGAGCCCGCTCGCGGGCGGCGGAACTGGACGAAGCAGGCGACGGCGCGCACCGCAGTGTACGCGAACCGGCGGCGTATCCGCGGCCTGCGTGGGCGGGCGCTGCAACGGCAACGCAGCGAACGGCTGGAACGCCCCAACGCGCATCTCTATGAAACCGGGGGCATGCGACGCACCCACCTGCGCAGCCATTCCAACATTCTCAAACGGCTCCTCATCCAGGTCGGCGGATTCAATCTCGGGCTCCTGCTCCGGACGCTCACCGGGATCGGCACGCCGCGGAGCCTGCAGGGCCGTCTCGCGGCGGCGATCGCCGCCTTGGTGACGCTGTGGACGCTCCTCAACGACTGGCGGGCGCCCTCCGACCCCATTCGGCGGATCGATCGTCGTCGTGCATCCCGCATGATCAGTTTCGAGTTCCTGCCCAGGGTTCCCTCACAAACGTGTCTTTAACCACGGGCTGCTAGAGAGTTATTCCGGGGGATAAACCCAAGGGCTCATTCTCTCAGGCTTTAGCTGGTCCGAAATTCACCAGGCAGGTCATTGCGGAGGCGTGGCCTTCGGGGTGGAACGACGTCGTCGAGAATTATCGTAGCTGTTGCATCCGCCGCCTAGCGCGATCCGAGGCCAGCCAGAACTTGGCGAAAGCTGTTGAGGCCGGCTTCGAGGTTCTCAATGATCTCTTCGGCGAGATCGTCGGGCTCCGGAAGGTTGTCCAGGTCCGTCAGGCTCTTGTCCTTGAGCCAGAAGATGTCGAGACTGGTCTTGTCGTGGGCTTTGAGATCGCCATAGCTGAAGCTGCGCCAACGTCCTTCCGGCCTGTCCTTCTCATCCCAGGAAGGCTTGCGCTTATGCCGGTTCTGCGGGTTGTAGCAGTGGACGAAGGCCGACAGATCTTCAAAACGCATCGGCTTCTTCTTCAGCGTGTGGTGAATATTGGTGCGGTAGTCGTAGTACCAAACCTCCTTCGTCCAGGGATTCGGGCTGGCTTCGTGGTTATCGAAGAAGATCACATTGGCCTTGACCCCTTGCGCGTAGAACACGCCGGTCGGAAGGCGCAGGATAGTGTGCAGGTCAGTGTTGTCCAGCAGCTTTTTGCGGATCGTCTCACCGGCGCCGCCTTCAAACAACACGTTGTCCGGCACGACGACGGCAGCACGGCCGGTCGTCTTGAGCATCGTGCGAATGTGCTGCACGAAATTGAGCTGTTTGTTCGAGGTGGTCGCCCAGAAATCCTGTCGGTTGTATGTCAGGTCGTCCTTTTTCTGTTCACCCTCCTCGTTCGTGAAAGTCATGGAACTTTTCTTGCCGAAAGGCGGGTTAGCGAGCACATAGTCAAAGCGCTTGCCGGCATCGGCTACCAGCGAGTCATTCGGCGATATGGGAGCGCCACCCTCGATCTCACCGATATTGTGCAGAAACATGTTCATCAGACACAGGCGGCGCGTACTGGCGACGATCTCGTTGCCATGAAACGCCTCGTGCTTCAGAAAGTCCTTCTGCTTCTTGTCGAGCTCGAAGTTGGCCGTGTTGGTGATGAAGTCGTAGGCGGCGAGAAAGAATCCCCCGGTGCCGCAGGCCGGGTCGGCGATGAGCTTGCTCGGTTCAGGCCGTACACATTCGACCATGGCACGGATGAGGGCGCGTGGCGTGAAATACTGGCCGGCGCCTGATTTGGTGTCCTCGGCGTTTCGCTCCAGCAGATTTTCGTAAATATCACCCTTGATGTCGGCATCCATGGTGACCCACTCGGTGTCGTCGACCATGTCGATAAGACGGAACAGCTTGGCTGGGTCCTGAATCTTGTTCTGAGCCTTGGTGAAGATCTGCCCCAGTATGCCCTTCTTCGTGCCAAGCTCCCGCAGCAGCGCGATGTAGTGGCTTTCGAGTTCTGCACCCTTCTTTGGTCTCAGCGTTTGCCAGTTGTATTCGTCGGGGACGCCGACATCGCGGTTGTAAGGCGGTTTAGCGTACTCGTGGGCCATCTTGAGGAAGATTAGGTAGGTGAGCTGCTCCAGGTAGTCGCCATATCCGACCCCGTCATCACGCAGGGTGGTACAGAAGTTCCACACTCTAGAGACGATGGGGGCGGTGTTCATGCGGCGGTTTTCCTTCTCTTTCTGGTTCTCTTGGTGGCCCCGCCGCCTTTGCTGGCCTGCTCCTTCTCTGTCTTAATCCTGTCCAAAAGAACAGACGCCGGTTCGTCGTGCGGATGCTGCGTTACCAGTTCACCGGCGAAAGCTTTCTTCAGAATCGACTGTCGCAAGGCGTTAAGCTGTTCAAGGGAAATCGTAACATCCTGTTCCAAGTGGTTGATAATCGCCGTTTGGCTTTCGAGTCTCCGAATGATTTCCTCTTGTTCTGTAGTTGGTGGCAGAGGGATAGGAAATCTGCTGAGCACCGTCTTGTTGATTGATGCGAGATTCGTCGTCTGTGTTCCTTGCGCTTCGAAGTACAGTTGGCCGAAAGTGTTACCCCAGTACGAAATCCACTTGGCGTGTGGGTGAGACTCACAGAACGGACTCGCGCGAAATACGTGGTTTTGAGTAATGCATGGTTCTATCTGCGATTCCCACACCCATCCTCTGCCGAGCTTGTCACGGTCCCCACCTTCGTTGAAGAGGACGTCCCACCGTCTAAGCGCAAGTCGGGGTAATTGAGAGTGCTCGATTGTCATCGTCTTGACTTTCGAGAGGTCAAGTTCACCGCGCTGGACATTTGCTACGCTCAAGTATGGAATCTCAAAGGGGTTAGCAGGCTTGCGTGACTTACTGACTGACATTCCCGAACCTATGAGAGCAATTTCTGATAGTCGGACGTACTGCCATAACTGTGGAATGTCAGGCAGCTCTGTCAACTCCCTCTGGACGATTGGCACTGGAGGCTTGAACCCGGCGGGTTTCGAAGGCTTAACGCCCGACTTGCCGCTTTCCTCCCATGTCTTGACAGCGGCATTCCACTCCTTGAGTTGCTGCTCGTAGCGTACCGCGCGCTCCTGCTTGATGCGAGCGAGCAATTGCTCGGGCGTCCCAAGCGTGTCTTTGTTCTCTTCGCGCCATTGCGCCGTAAGCTTGCCTTCGAAGGCGTGCTTGATCACGGCTTGGCGGTAGACATTGAGCTGCGCGCGTGCCGTCTTCAGGCTCTCGATTCCCTGGTCCAGCTCGGAAAAGAGTTCCTCGATTCTGGCCACAATTCGGTCCTGCTCTGGCAGGGGTGGTAGGTTGAATTCCAACCCTTCAACGAATCCCTTGGTAATGGCCTTGAATGTCGAACCTGTCCCTTTGCCCGATAAAACGGGTTCGATGCTCCGAAAGAGATATAGCAGGAACTTCGGCGCTATCCCCCCTGCAGAATGAATCGCCGCGAGACCGCGACCAATGCAACAGTCGCGTTGTACAAGATTTGTTGGTCCGACCGGAGCCCTAACCGAAAGAAGAATCGCGCCCTGCCTAGCTACCTTGTTGGGCTCCGAACAATACTGGTTGAGCGTTGGGTATAGGTCGCCAAACTCTCCCTTTCCCTGATAGAACGGAAGGCCGTCCCCACGATGGTTGTACGTCGTCGAGGGTGGTGACTGCCCCATTACGATACGCGTGAACCTAGGCAAGGCACATCGTCGCCATCCATTTGGCAATTCTGCTTGGCGTTCGCTCGTCATGCTGCCAACGCCTCATTCAACTCATCGATCACGCTATCCATCTGGTCGCCGAAGAGCTTGTACATCTGTCCCATACCGCCCCTAGCATCGAACGGAGCCATGTCGAGGTCGTCTCGGTCCAGATGAAAGGAGCTGATGATATGGTCGCGAATCATGCGCAGCCATGCCATCTGCTCTTCATTGAATTTCTGCCCGCTGCCGCTGTGGTGCGTCATGATCCAGTTCTGGAAGTTGCGCCGCACGGTTTCTGAATAGAGCGAGACTTTCGCATCAATGCCGCAGACGCGTCGAATCAACGCCACGAGCGCGGTTAGCTCGCTGGCGGGTTGCTGGCCCTTGTACTCGTCGAGCAGGGCATAGGCCTGCCAGACCCGCAACGGGGCCAGACGGGGCTTGCCGTTCTTCAGTCTGTCGAACACCTCCCGGATCATCGCGTAGGTCAGCTCACGGCGCCGGTGCGGCTGGGCGTAAAAAATGGTCAGGGCCTCGATCTCGTCGCGATTGGTCTCCAGATATTGCTGGAAGTCCTGTGCCAGCGCCTCTGCATTCTCCGTGGCGTCGCCCTCCCATTCGGCCCGGAGCACGGTGTCGAGGCTCTCATGGTCGATGGTCTGTTCTTTGTCGCGGCGAATGGAGTCGATCAGCTCGATTAGCTCTCCGTTGAAGACGGTGGCGGCGTCACCGACCAGCTGTTCTTGAGCCTTTTCGCGAGCGGCCATCGGCGGCTCGGCATCTCCTGCCAGGGGCTCGATCTCGCGGGCCTTGGCCTCAATGCGGTCGGGGTCGATGGCGGCCAGTAGATTGCCAATGATGTCGACGAGCTCGATGCCGCCGGCCTTCTCCCGGATACGCTCCTGCTCCTGTTGATCGAGCTGCCGGTTGAGGCGTGCGAGGCGGCCAGCGAGAGAGCTCACAGTGTCTTCGTCACGGGCGCCCATCATCACGCCCATAGCCAAATCTTTCAGGGGTACGGAGGGCTTTGTGATGAGGGGCTGGCTGGCGGTCTTAAGCGATTTCGTCACACCAACGGCGTCGACAATCACATAGTGCGTCTTGCCGCAGGCAGCTGAGGGCGAGACCTTCTTGAGGTCATCATGGTCGAGGGTGCGGGTGCCGCGGCCCTTCATTTGCTCGAAATAGTTGCGACTCCTCACATCGCGCATAAAAAGCAGGCATTCGAGCGGCCTGACGTCCGTGCCCGTGGCGATCATGTCCACGGTCACGGCGATGCGCGGGTAGTAGTCGTTACGGAACTGGGCCAGGACAGATTTCGGGTCCTCTTCGGCCTTGTAGGTGATCTTCTTGCAAAACTCGTTGCCCTCGGCGAATTCCTCGCGCACGATCTGGATGATGTCGTCGGCGTGGCTATCGGTCTTGGCAAACACAAGCGTCTTCGGAACTTCGGCGCGGCCGGGGAATATCTCCGGCCGTTTGTCGCGAAAGGTGCGGACGACCGTGCGAATCTGGTCAGGGTTGACGATGTCGCGATCAAGCTGCTCGGCCGCATAGGTGACATCCTCGTCCTGAATCTCCCAGCGCTTTCGGTGTGTCAAGCGCTCGCGCTTCTCGACCCACTGGTCGGCCCCAAGTTGGCCGCCATGCTTGGTCTTCTCCGTGTCGATGACATAGATTTCGTTTCCGACATTGACGCCGTCGGCAACAGCTTGCTCATGGGCATACTCGCTGACGACGTTCTTCCTGAAGAATCCATAAGTGCGGTTGTCCGGCGTGGCGGTCAGTCCGATAAGAGAGGCGTCGAAATATTCCAGGACCTGCCGCCAGAGGTTGTAAATTGAGCGGTGGCATTCGTCGATGATGATGAAGTCATAAAACTCGGGTGGAATCTTTCCGTTATAGACGACCGGCATCGGTTGTTTGGGCTGCACCATCTCCGCCGGGTTGATCTCCTCGGCGGCTTCATCCATCTCCTGGTCCTTCAGAAGCGAGTACATGCGCTGAATGGTGCTGATGCAGACCTGACTATCTTTGGCGACGAAGGACGATTTGAGGCGCTGGACGTTGTAGAGCTCGGTGAACTTGCGGTTGTCGTCACTGGGCACGTAGGCCATGAATTCCTGCTCGGCCTGTTCACCCAGATTCCTGGTGTCTACGAGAAAAAGGATGCGCTTGGCGTCAGCGTGTTTGAGCAGCCGGTAGATTGACGTGATGGCGGCGTAGGTTTTGCCCGAGCCAGTGGCCATCTGGATGAGCGCACGCGGTCGGTCGTCCTTGAAGGACTCTTCCAGCTTCTCGATGGCGTTGAGCTGGCAGGCTCTCAGTCCCGTGGCGTCCAGGACCGGAAGCTCCTGGAGTCTGGCGCGGAGCGAGGCAGGCTGGGTGTGCCATTCCTGCGTCGTCTCCGGCCGGGGGAAGTTGAAGATCTCCCGGGAGCGTGGCCTCGGATCGCGGGTGTCGGTGAAACGTGTGAGCACGCCGGTGCTTTCATAAAGGAACGGCAGGGGCTCTTTCTTGTTCACCCACTTGAGCTTGGCAGCCGCATAGCCGGCGGATTGTTCCTCGACGGTCGTGATTTTCTGGCCCCATTCCTCCGGCTTGGCCTCGACAACGCCGACGGGCTTCTTGTCGATGAAGAGGACGTAGTCGGCGGGGCCAACATCCGTCTGATACTCACGAACGGCGATCCCGAGGCCGGCACTGAAGCCGATCTTCTTCTTGGACTGCACCTTCCAGCCGGCTTGCTCCAACATCAGGTCGATGTTGTCGCGCGCTTGCTGTTCGGGCGTGCGATTCTTGTCAGCCGCGGCTGCGGTCATTCGCCCAATCAATGTGATCCGTGGTCTTGTTATTCTGGCGACTATTGCACGCTAGAGAGCGCAGTTCTGGAGCTTCTTGCCACTACAAAGCCTAAATCGTCTGGGTGACGTGGGCCAAGAAGCCATGGTGGACACGCGCCTCGGTATTGTCAAGTTGAGGCTGACGGCCGTTTCTGATGCCCAGCATGGCGGGTTCATGACGGGCTTGAGCCCAGTATCTTGGGGGTCGATCGACTAGCTTTTCGTCAACCTGACAATGCCCGGATTATAAAGATGTAGTGGATCTCCTCGTGGCCCGTGCGGAGCGCGCCGAGAAGCGAGCCGAAACCCTCGAGGTCGCCGGCCAGAAGTAGGATGTCGAGATCAAGCAGCCGAGACCAGACCATCGGCGAACTTCTCCTCCAACCGAGAGGAGACCGCGTAGAGGACTTCACGTCCCAGCTATTCCAGATCGCAATGGCCGCAGTAATGAGGGGAACAGATACTGCGGTATCCATGTTACTTCTTTATGTACAGTCATTTACGTAGTACCTGTGCGGGGACGCATCATCACCCGTCGCCTCGGTCAGCGTGTGGACACGGATCACGCCTGACTGATCGACGCCACGGTGGAGCTTCCGCCAGCCACGTCTGCCGCGACCTCCGTGTGTCGCGGCCGCCCACTCCCCTGCCCCGACGATGGACAGACCCGTGCTGTCGAGCACGAGATGGAGGCCCTCGCCGGGTGGCACCGGTCGCAGACAGCGCCGCAGATGCTGACTGCGCCGGGAGAGCATCGTATCGTCGGGAACGGAGAGGTCGAGGCGCATTATCCCGAACAGCGCGTGCAAGAACCCTTCGGCCTGGCGCAGCGGGAGATGATAGAGGAGCCGCAGGGTCAGGGCGGTCTCGATGGCGAGATCCGAGTAGCGCCGCTGCCCGCCGCGGTGGCCGCTCCGGCGGGGCGTCCAGGCAGCGATCGCTTTCAAGGACAACCACAATGTCACATCGCCACGTCGAACGAGGGCCTGATTGTAGGTCGGCCAGTTCGCAACGCGGTACTTCGTCTTATACGTGGGATGAACCTTCGACTGCATCCCTGCAGTGTGACTCCTGCGGAGACGAGAAGGGCGGGCCAAACCGCCCCACCCGCAGAAGGTCTTTCATGCGACAACGCCACCAGCCGTCGGCCTCCACTGCTCGTCATGTTCGCGGTGTCATCGGCCCCTACAGCAGGCGGCGGACTGCCTCCACATCCACGTCCGAGGGGAGCCCGAACCCACGTCCGTACCCGAACAAGTCCGCCACCGTCGTTGAGCCGAACCGGCTGTCGAGCAGCTCCAGGTGATCCGCCGTGATGAGCGCGGGGTGTGGCACACCGCACGCGCGGCTCACGGCGAGTAACTCTTTCCTGAGCGCTACAACGTAGTTGGCGAGCCGCGCGGCCTTCAGGGTCGGGTCCAGGCCGCGAATGAGCCAGGGATGCTGGGTCGTGATACCGGTCGGGCAATGGTTCGTGTGGCAGCGCTGGGCCTGAATGCAGCCGATGGCGAGCAGCGCTTCCCGGCCCACGTTGATCACGTCGCACCCCAGGCCGAACGCGAAGACGGCGGCCTCGGGGAACCCGAGCCGGCCGGAGCCGACGAACACAATCCGCTGGTGCAGCCCGCCGGCATGAAAGATCTGCTGCACGCGGCTGAACCCGATCTTGAACGGCAGCGCCACATGATCCGTGAACACGAGCGGCCCGGCGCCCGTGCCGCCTTCGCCCCCATCGATGGCGATGAAGTCGACGCCGCGGGTGCCGGTCGCCATCAGCTGCGCGAGGTCGGTCCAGAAGGTGGCGTCGCCGACCGCCGCCTTGATGCCGACCGGCAGCCCGGTGGTCGCCGCGATGGACTCGACGAAATCAAGCAGTGCGTCCGCGGTCCCGAAGGCGCTGTGCGCGGCGGGGCTGGCGCAGTCCCGATCGCGAGGGATGCCGCGGGTCTCCGCGATCTCCGCGCTGATCTTCGCTCGCGGCAGCAGGCCGCCCGCGCCGGGCTTGGCGCCCTGACTCAGTTTGATCTCGATCGCGCGAATCTGCGGACACCGCGCGACGGCCTCTTGCAGCCGCGCCATGCTGAAGCGGCCGTCGGCCTCACGGCAGCCGAAGTAGCCGGTGCCGATCTGCCAGACCAGGTCCCCTCCGTTGAGGTGATATGGCGAGACGCCCCCTTCGCCGGTGTTGTGCAGGCAGCCGGCGATCTGCGCCCCGCGGTTGAGCGCTTCGACCGCCGGGCCGCTCAGGGATCCGAAGCTCATGCCCGAGACGTTGACGACCGACGCCGGACGGAACGCCTTCGCGCGTCCGCGGGCCGCGCCGAGCACTTTCGCGCACGCAATCGTGCACTGCGGGTCGTACGCCGGGTCGCCGGGCACGGGCGTCTGCAACGGAAACGTCTGGTGCTTGATGACGAGGTAATTGGACTGTCGCTCCATGTCCTGGTCGGAGCCGAACCCGAAGGAGGTGTCCGCCTGCTTCGAGGACGCATACACCCACCGCCGCTGGTCGGGTGCTTCCGCCATCAACTGTTGCTACCCAGCCCTTATCTCATTCTAACAAAACCACTTAGACTAGATATTCAGTGCCAAAGAGCTGCCAGCGTCAAAATCGGCTGGAAGTATCTGGATGATTAGGGCTTAAGCTCTCTTCACCAACACTTGATGACGGAAGCACCGGACTCCCTCTCGGCAGCCCTCGCACGAGGCAAGCACGCCGATCTCCCAGGGTAAGACGCGTGACCTTCCTGCCATATCCGCCGCATATACACCGGACCGTTCCGGATGACAGAGGGCTTCGGACCCCGACGCGTCCTCGCCCCACGGCACGATGCCTCACATGCGATTCGTGTGCCTCGGGTCAGCATTTTGCCTTCAGCTTCCTTCAGATCCCACCTCACGATGGGCACCCTTGCTGTTCGGCTAGGAGTTCCTGTCATCAAGGCCTCCACGGGACTTGCACCCTCAAGTCACTTCCCGGTCGGCGTTCGCCTTCCGGTTGACAGCGCCAGACAGGGCGCTGCGCGCCATGCCTGGCGCACGTCGGGTAGACCAGGGTCGTTGCTGACCCTGGCCCCCCACAGATCCGGACGTGCGGGTTCTGCCGCATCCGGCTCCTCGACAGATGGCTTCGCTCCGCGCCGTCGCGTACCCGCGGGTCCAGGAAGCCAGGCGATGGCCACCGCCATCCCTCAGGCGTGTCTGGCCAGTTCGGCTATCCGCTGTCGTGACGTGGAGACGGGGCCCAACCTCGGTGTGTTGGCCGTCTTTCCCTCCACCGGTGCCACCTGCCGGGGCCCCCTTCCCTCCACGGGGTCTCGTGGGCTCAATTCCCCCCCGCTTCGGCGGTACTCTGAGACACTCCGACTCCTCGCCGTCCATCCCCCCGCGCGTCGTTGCCTGCGCCCGGCGGTACCATCCGAGCACCTGCGGCTTCGCTCCGTCGGACGCCAGGTGCTGCGTCCACGGCCTCGGGCTTGGTGAGCCGGTGCCCGCCCCCCGGCGGTCTTTACGATGGAGACGACGAGGCCTCCCGGGTTCCCGGGAAACCCACCCGCACGCATGCCACGCACTCCGACCCCGGCGAGGTCGCCGCCTCCACGGCCTCTGAGATGCGGCGAGATAGCCTTCCGTCCAACGCACGACGTCGGCCCTCACAAACAATGCATGTCGGGGCTCAATCACGCGGCCTACGGGCTCCCTGTGAACGCTTCGCGCCCGGGGTCACCCCAGGCCCACGCATCACTCGGTTCCGGCTGGCGGCCGACCTTGGCCGGATGGGATTGGATACCCACAGGGTGTCGAACAAGGTTTCAAAGATCACATCACGGCATCGTGTCCCCCTTGACCGGGCTTTCCCGGCACACGCGTTGGTGCACGAATCGTGACTGGCCCGCACGATGCCCACCGACAGGATCCTCACCGGCCGATGCGATATGACACGGGTCGGCCGAGCTCGGTCATCCGATTCAAGATCTCACAACCGAGGACGACCTCCCTCCCTTGCCCGGCTGAGCTCCGGGCGCGAAGACCATCTCCGATGATGGACGTGTAGCGGAAGCACGTGTTCTCCCCAAGCTGCTGCACCACCGTGATCGTCCGATCCCGCGCGGGCGACCGCGGGCCGTGGCCAGAGACGTTCGCCGTCTTGGCCGGTGGGACGACGACCGTCGCCCCCCACGCCAGGGCGGTCTCGTCGATGGCGACCGTGTCAGAGGCGGCGTCAGCGGTGACGCGCACGAGAGGGCCCTCGACCGCGATGAGCAGATCGAGGGCGGTGGTTGCAGCATCACCCGTCGCCTCGGTCAGCGTGTGAACGAGGATCACGCCTGATTGATCGACGCCAACGTGGAGCTACCGCCAGCCACGCTGGCCGCGGCCCCCGTGTGTCGCGACGGCCCACGCGCCGTGGCCCACGATCGACAGGCCGGTGCTCTCGACGATGAGATGGATGGGTCCCGTGGCCGGGACGCGACGGCGCATCACAGCAAGCTGCTGACTCTGCCGCGAGCGTGTGGTGTGGTCCGGCGCATCCAGATCGGCGCCCATCAAGGCCAGGACCGACCGCACGAACCCCTCCGTCTGGCGCACGGGTAAGCTGAAGACAAGCCGGAGGACCAACGCGGTCTCGATCGTCACATCCGAGAACCGCTTCTGCCCGCCGGGTCGACCGGAGGGCGACGGTCGCCACGCGTCCGTGGCATCGGCAGAGTGCCACAGGGTCACGTCACCTCACTGGACGAGCGCTCGCTCGTACTCCCGCCAGTTCCCGACGCGATACGTTGTCTTGTATTTCGGAGGCACCCTCGACTTCATCAGAAGGATCGTGCGCCGGCCGCGGCAACAGGACCAGCCGGTTGACGATGCCCGCCGACGTGAGGGTCAGGAGCCATGCACCAAAGCCTCAAATCATGCCGGCGACAAACGGCTGCTTGGGCAGACGGGCGACGGGGTCGATCCGCGCGGTGCGGTGGCGGCAGTCGCGACAGCGCAGGCGGAGCGCGAGTTCGGCCACGCGCATGTGGGAATGGGTGCGTGGGTGGGTCAGCACTTCGGCGGGGTCCACCCGTGTCTGACGACCGCAGGTGCCGCATGTCGCGACGAACATCCATGCACCGTCGGCGTAGTCACCCAGCCGCATCTTACTGAAAATCCTCGAGTTCGGGAATGCGCCCGTAGGCGATCTTGGCGCCCACGTAGCCGCCGGGCTCGCCGCACTGACCGTAGCCGATGAGGGTGCGTCCATAGCGGCGGTTGAGGGCGTCGACGGCCGCGGTCAGGCAGACCACGCGCGCCCGGTCGTCCGGCGCGTGCCACGGCAGCGTGAGTTGCACGGCCTCCGCCGGCCTAAACCGGTCGAATGCCACCGTCAGGCGAAACAGGGTGACCTGCGGACGCGCCTCGACAAGCGCCACCCAGAGCCCAGTCAGCGCCTCAAGGCCCGCTCGATCATCGTTCGCGGCGGCGACCACCGCCGCCGCCGTCCAGCGCGGCGCGTCAAAACAGTCGACCGACAGCGTGAGCCGCTGGGCAAGATATCCTTCCCGCCGCATGCGCCGGGCCGCCTTTACGACCAGCTGCCGCGCCAGGATCCGGGCGGCCGGCGCCTGCCGCTGCCCCGGGGGCAGGACCCGGCCGTGGCCGATGGACCGACGCTGTGTCCGCGGCGGTGCCACCGCGTAGCCATGGAGCGCGTACCAGAGCCGTGCGCCGGTCACGCTGCCCCAGGCCGTGCGGAGCTGGAGCGGGTCTGCCTGCCACAGGTCTTCCACGGACGTGAGGCCCCATCGCGCCAGCCGCGTCCGCATCCGTGTGGCCACCCCTGGCACGTCCTCGAGGTCGAGCGTGAGCAGCCGGCCCGGCAGGTCCCGCGGATGCAGCACGGTCAGGCCATCCGGCTTGTCGAGGTCCGCGGCGATCTTGGCGAGCCACCGGTTCGGGGCGTAGCCGATGGAACACGTGATGCGATCGCCCACGGCGTCACGGAGGCGCTGCTTGATCTGGTGCGTGAGGGCCGCGGGGATATCGCGGGGCTCCACCGTGGCGGCGAGCTCGTCAATGGAGCACACGGCATCAATGGGGATCACCTCGAGGACCGCCGCGACGATACGGTGGTGGATGCGCGTATAGAGATCGGGCTGCTGGGGGACCAGCGCGATCCCCGGGCACCGTCGGCGGGCGTCCGCGATGGCCATGCCGGTTGTGACCCCGACGCGCTTGGCCAGTGTGTTGGCGGCGATCACGCAGCTGTGGACGGCCCCGGCGAACGGGATGACCCCCAGGGGCCGGCCCTGCAACTGGCGGTCGGCCTGTTCTTCACACGCGGCAAAGAAGCCGTCGAAATCGATGTACAACTGCTCCGGGAAGGTGGGCTTCCGCACCTGCGCACCATAGCGAACACATAGCGAAGATACAAGCGGCAGGAGAGATGCCGCAAGGCGAGGGAACATGGCCCGTCTCGTGAGCCCCATCCTCGTCCCGGGCGACTGGCCCGCCGGGCATGAGGCCGCTGGCGGCGACCGGTAGGCGACGCCCCGCTGGCGGGTGTGGCTCTGCGCCGGCGAGTGGCATCCAGCCTTCCGGCATGCACCCGCAGCCGGGCCCGGCGCGTGCTCGTGTTCGGCGACGTTGGCCCGCCCCGTCGCCGCGGGTGCCACGATCGCGGGCCGGTTCGTATCGGTGGCCCGTGCGTGAGCCGCGGCGCACAGGCGGGCGGTGTCCGGCCACTGCCGCCCCCGGCCACGCGCCGGTGCCGGGGGGCCGTGCGCCCTTACGCGGTAGTGCGTCGCACGAGGCGGAGGGGTGATGCGGTGCGCGGGGCGGCGGGTCCGGCCGTGTGGGGCCGCTGGCGGGCTGTCACCGCCTGCGCCTGCTGCGCGAGATACTCGACGAGTTGGTCCCCGGCGTCGAGCAGTTCCTGCTCATGAATAATGTTGTAGCGGTCGAAGATGGCCCGGCTCTTGTGCCCGGTCAGGAGCATGGCGACGCGTTCGGGGACGTTCGCACGGATCAGATTACGGGCGGCGGTGCGCCGGCAATCATGGAGGAAGCGGGTCGGTACCCCGGCCGCCTGGCAGGCGGTGCGCCACGCCGTGCGCCAGCGGCGGATCGTGATCCCATCGCGGTGGAAGACGAGCGGGTTGTCGGGGTCGCGGCGTGCCCGCCGTCGGTTCAGCGCGTCGGCGATGGGGGGCGAGATCGGGAGAATCCGCCCGACCATGGTCTTCGAGCGCGCGGGCGAGAGCCGGATGACGCCGCCGGCCCTGTCAATCTCCTCCCAGGTGAGGCCGAGGATCTCATTCTTGCGCCACCCGGAGTAGTAGGCGAGATCGAGGATGTCCTGCCACGGGGCTGGGAGGTGGACGCGGACGGCGAGGTATTCGGGGTGCTCGAAGAAGCCCTGGCGGGGGGGATTCTCGCGGAGGCGGTCGGGGAAGCCGGGCACGGTATCGAGCCAGCCCCAGTGGACGGCGAGCGTGCACATACGGTGGAGGGCCGAGGTCTCGCGATTGATGGTGCCGGTGGCCGCCCCGGCAGCGCGGCGGGCGAGTTGATACTGGCGGATCTGGTGGGTGGTGAGCGCGGCGGCCCGCGCGGCGCGGCCGAAGAACGCGGTGAGATGGGCGACCCGGCCGCGGGCGGTGCTCTGGGACCGGAACTGCCGGACCTGGTAGTCCTGGAGGTAGGCGTCGATGAGGTCCCCCAGGGTCGGCCCTTGGCGGCCGAACGTGCGCGGTGGCGGTGCCGTCGCGCGGGGGGTACCGGGGGTGGCGGTCGAGCCGGTCTCGGGCGGGGTCATGGGCTAGGTCCCTCCGTGGTGGCGGCCGCGGGCAGGCGGCGTCCGTCCACATTCGCTCTGGTGGGCGCGACAGGCAAGCGGAATGTGCGGAGGCGACGGCACGGTGATATGTGGGGAGCCACGCGTGGCGGCCGAGTGCAGATGTACGGCGCGCGAATTCGGCTGGTGCGCCCGCCCCACCGTGCGGCCCGGCAGGACCGTGCACGACGACCAAGACCACGGCGACGGCTCCGATACCCGCCCGCGTGGCCGGCGGACGAACGGCTCGCTGACCGAAACCCCCGTTCGCGACTGGCCGTACTGGCGGGAATGGTTCGACGGGTCGGCGGACCGGCACATGACCCCAGGCCCGCTGGACGGGACCGACCCCGGGCCTGGCACGTCCTCGCCGCGGGCGTCGAGCCAGACGGACCGGTCGACGCCGATGGCGATCAGGCCCGGGTCATCTATGAGGCGCGCCACCCGACCGTCCTACCCGGTGGTGAGGCGGCGCGGCCGTGGGACACGGCCACCGGGGCGCTCGTGCGACGGCCGCGACGCCGCCGGGGCTCGTGGCCCCCTCTCCCATGATCCCGACGTGGTCCTCGCGGGTCAACGATCTCGCGGCCAAGGATGGGATCACGTCATCGGGGCCGTGAGCCGCCACCTGCGCGCCGCCCGCGCGTCGTTATTGAGAAACGCGCCCAGTCGCAGCCGGCACCGGCGGCGGCTGGTGGGACGCGCTGCGGGACTGTCACGTTCAGTGGGAGCGTGGCAGACGTGGCCGATGAAGAGCGACCCCCCGAGCTACCATGGATATCGATTTCCCCCGAGATCATGAGCCACGCCGTCTGGTTGTATCACCGCTTCGGCGTGCGCTTCCGCGATGCCGCAGATCTCCTGGCCCAACACGGCCTGACGGTGTCCGACGACGCGATCCGGCTGTGGTGCCTCGACTTCGATTCAGCCGACGCCCGCCGGCTCACGCGTCGACAGGGCCGGCTGGGCGACATCTGGCACCGAGACAAGGTCTTCGTCAGGTAGGGTTCAGTTGACGCAACACTCGTCGATCGACCCCCACGAGGCTGGGCTCGAGCCAGCCGTGAACCCGCCATGTTGGGCACCCACAACGGCCGTCGGCCTCACCGCGACACGACCGTCCGGAGTCACCAGCGGGGCATTGGCCGGCACCGCCCCACTGATGCCGTTGCTGCCTGCCCAAAACACGTAGGCGTGCAGGGCGAATCCTGCCTGCAGCCACAGCGTCTCGCCGACACGCCGCAGCGTGTGGGGGTCGTAGGGGCTGGTGGACCAGCCGTCGGAGAGGCGCTCCTCCGGCGACAGATCGGGGTCTTCGGCGAGGATCCTTCTGGCCCTCTCGGCCGCCCGCCGCAGGCGGGTGACCTGTCTGATGGAGCAGGAAACGGACGTCATCAACGTTCGACCCCGCCCCGTTCAGTGTCCGAGCGATCCACGCGCGCCACTGTTGAGCGCCAGCCAGCCGCGGAGCGCCTCGTCATCGGAGATGTCTGCGGACCAACCGTACGCGGCAGCCACCGCGGCGTCCAGGGCGTCGTGGCATCGCCGCGCTCCTGCGGGCGGGCGTTGTCGCGGTTCGTCCGTGGACGCGTGTCGCCCGCTGCGGCGCGCCGAGCGGCGCCGCGCCCCCCGCGTGTGTCGCAGGCGCCTCACGCGTCCGTCTCGGAGTCATGACGAGCCGAGGGATCCTTGGGGTCGACGATGATCTGCCGAATAGTGAGGATCGGCTCGAGGACCTGCTCCGCCGCGCGTTGCGTCTCCTCTCGCGCCTGCGCCTCGCTGAGGGCCAGCGCCTTGAAGAAGAGCCGCTGGGCCCGCGGATCGCCCTTGGCCGCGGCGACACACAGGCTGCGGATGATCGCCTGCTGCATCGACACGGTGACCGTGCGGTCTCCGTCACGGACGGGGATCAGGCGCGCGGCTTCGTCGAGCACGATCTGCGCCAGCGGATCAAGCGGCGGGGTCAGTTGTTTGGACGTGGTGCCCTTTGGGCGGCCGCTCGGATTGCCGGACTGGCCTGGCGTGAAGCGATGCGCCTCGGGCGGGTGACCGTACCCGACGGTCGGGTGGCGCGGCCGGCGGGCGCGGCTCATGGTGCCACCGCCTGGCCGTCGGCGGCCGCGGCCCCCTCGGTCTCCAGCCGCGCGGCGTCGTCCTGGGCATAGGCTTCCCAGCGCGCGAGGATGCGGTCACAATAGATGGGGTCGATTTCGCACAGGCGCGCCCGGCGGCCAGTCTTTTCCGCGGCGATCAGGGTCGAGCCAGATCCGCCGAACCCATCGAGCACGATCTCGCCCCGGCCCGAGACGTCGCGGAGGGCGTCCGCGATCAGTTGCACCGGCTTGACCGTCGGGTGCAGCGCCAGGTCTGCCATCCGGCCCGCCCGTCTCGTGTTGACACCACGGTACTCCCACACGTTCGTGCGGTAGCGGCCATGTTGGCCCAGTTCGAAGGTGTTGCAGTGCGGGGCGGTCCCGTGCTTGAAGACGAGGATGAGCTCGTGGCGCGAGCGATAGAAGGTGCCCATGCCACCGTTGTCCTTGACCCAGACGACGAGGTTCTTGAGTGCCGTGAAGACGGCCTCGCCCGCCGCGAGGATCTCGGGCAGGTGGCGCCAGTCCATGCAGACGTAGTGGATCGACCCCTCGACACTGTGCGCGACCAGCGGCGCGAGGGCCTGCTGCAGAAACGCGGTGAACGCCTCGGGGCTCATCTCCCCGGCGGCCATGGCGAACTCGCGGTGCGTGATGCGGCCCAAGCCGCCGGCATGCCCGTCGATCGGCACGTTGTAGGGCGGATCGGTGAAGACCAGGCGGGCCTGCTCGCCCGCCATCAGGGTGGCGAGCACGGCGGGGTCGCGCACATCGCCACAGATGAGCCGGTGCGCCCCGAGTTGCCAGACCTCGCCCCGGCGGACCCGAGCGGCGGCGGCGTCCGGGAGGGCGTCGTCGGCCGGATCACCAGACTCCTCGGGGGCGACGGTCGCCAGGAGGGTGTCGACCTCTGGAATCGAGAAGCCAGTGACCCCGATATCGAGGTCGAGATCCGTGGCCAACAGCGCCCCCAACTCCGTGGCGAGGAGGTCCTCATCCCAGCCCGCATTGAGTGCCAGTTTGTTGTCGGCAAGCACATAGGCGCGCTTCTGCGCCTCGCTTAAGTGCGTGAGCTGGAGACAGGGCACCGTGGTCAGGCCGAGAACTGTCGCCGCGGCCACGCGCCCATGGCCGGCCAGGATCGTCTCGGCCTCGTCGATCAGCACCGGCACGGTGAAGCCGAACTGCCGGATGCTGGCGACGATCTGTCGGATCTGCTTCTTGGAATGGGTGCGGGCATTCCGAGGCCACGGGGTGAGGGTCGCCGGGGAACGGTGCGTGATCTGAGGAGCCGTCATGAGGAGCGCTCACGTGGCTCAGGGCCAGGCGTGTCGTCCAAGGGCCAGTGATTGGCCGTGGCCATGTCCCGAAAATGTCTCGCGATCACATAGGTCTTGGTCGTCTCGCCCGATTTCGATTCGTTCTCGATGGTGAACACCTCGCGCGCTGACAGGTGACAGGCCGCAGCCTGCTTCGACAAGCCGCTGAGGATGCCGGCGAGTTGTTTATTCGACGCCACACCGACGGCCTGGCGTAACGCGGCATCGGTCGCCCGCGTGTGCCGGACCAGCCAGGCCAGCACCGTCGTTTGTGACGATCCGATGGCCTGCACGAAGTCGGAAAACACCCGGGGTGTCCACGGATTCTGATCAGGCATGCCGCCCAGTGACCTCGCGACGACCTCCGCCACAGTGGGCCGCTCGCCCACGCCTCGCCGGAAGGCGTCCACGGCGTCTTGAAGCTCTTCCGGGGTCTCGCAGGTGATCGTGATGGCCCCACGTGTGATTTTGAACATACGCTTGCAAGCGATACTACCACGAATGCAAGCGATGTCAATAGTACGTTTAAATGCGTGCACTGTTTGGTAAACGCTTTAATGCGTATCGTCGCTAGTGTGATCTGACTGACCCCGGGTAAGACGAAACCGGCGGGTGAAACTGCGTGCTTGTTGGTAGACAGCCCCCCCAACAAGGGAGCTGGCGTCGATCTACCGGATCTGCTTCGTGGAATGGGTGCGGGCATTCCGGGCCCACGGGGTGAGGGTCGCTAGGGGACGGTGCGTGATCTGAGAGTCGGGCATGGCCACTCCTCCTGCGGTGCGCGGCTGCAGACGGGCACCGCCCGTACAGCCCCCACCGAACGTCCTGGCAGGATGCCAACTGCCCCCCGACCCGCGCACCCGATGTATTGCGCGGCGAATTTTTCAGACGTGTCCGGGCGAGTTGTTCGACCGCCTTGTAGGTCCTGGCGAGGCGTCGCGCCGCCAGCGCGACCCCCACGGCATCGCAGCCGGCCGCGTCGTGATCAGCTCCGGAGGCGTGACACCGGTGTGGACATCGCACATCCACACGGAGATGTGGTTGAGAGAAACGCTGGCCTTCACTCGTGATGTGGTCAAGGACGCCTGTCGCCGAAGCGCAGCCCCAGCACAGATCCGTCGAGGGATGATCAGGTATGGTGACGCTCAAGAAATCGGAGAGTGGTGATAAGCACAGTCGTGTTCCGCGTCGATCGGAGACCGCCTGATTCTCCGGCACGATCCCGATAAATCCCGCTTCATGCCGGCTCTCAGACGCCTCGTCGGCCTCAGTGGCATCAGGCGTCCGGTCTCGCGGTGCAGTAAGCTATTGGGCCGGGTGCCGCACCGGCTTCGTCAGCGGCGGGCGCCAGGCGCCGACGCGCATGCTGGGGCCAGCAGACGGTGCACCGGCAATCCCGATCAAGGAGTGTTCTCGATGGCCATTACCGTAGGGCAACCCGCTCCCGATTTCACGCTGCATGAGACGCCGGAGCGACAGCACCGCCTCAGTGACTACCGTGGCAGCCACGTGGTGCTCGTCTTCTTCCCCGGCGCCTTTACCAGCGTCTGCACGACAGAGATGTGCGCGTTGCGCGACCGCCTCGACCAGTTCAGCGCCCTTGAGGCGCAGGTCATCGGCATCACGGTCGATCCGCCCTTCGTGCTCGCCGCGTGGAAGGCAGCGCATGGCGTCGACTACACGTTCCTCAGCGACTACAACCGGGAGGTCGTGCGGGCCTATGGCGTGGCGATCCCCGCGTTGGGCGGCTTGCCGGGCTACGTTGCCGCCAACCGCGCCGTGACCATCGTCGACAAAGAGGGCGTGGTCCGATATCACTGGGTCGCGGAGAGCCTGGGCGTCGAGCCGGATTACACGGAGATCCACGCCACGGTGGCGGCCCTGCCGTCATCGTCGGCAGGTGCGGCGGCCACCGACGGCATCAGCGCCTCCTGACGGGACCCGGCCGGGCCGTGGGATCACGCGGCGGGTCGTACGGGTCGGGCCGTGCCCCGCGAACAACGTCACCGCCATGCGGGCGTGCCTGCGCGTCGATGAGGGTGTAGCGGTCGAAGATCACCAGCTGGGAGTGAAAGTCCCTGATCGCTCAGTGCAATTCCCTGTTCTAGCCTGCACGTTTCCCTGTTCCCGCCTCGCCCAATTCCCTGTTCGGTCTGAACAGGGAATTGGCTGCTAACCCTTGGAACCAGTGGAGGTTATCAGGTTAGAAACGGCCCCAATTGGCACAAAATAATGCTCAATTCCCTGTTATTCCCTGTTTTCGGTCGTGCTCACCGCTCAGACAACGGGCCTTCTGATATGGAACGACCTGTCAACCCCTTCTCCGTTATCTTCGTGTCACCTCCAAGTCGAGGCACGCCACGTCAGTGGCGATCGAGCGGCTGTTGCGACGGTTGATCACTCTGATATACGCGGGTCGAAACCGCATGGTCGTCATCCGTCGGGAGCTACCTCGGACTAAGCGCGCGGATCCGGCTCGTAGGCCTGCCGCATAGAAGACCACGAGGGTTCTCCTGTTCGTGTGCCGCTCGATCGCCACCGCCATGGCGTGCCTCGTTCGTCGTCTGGCTAGGCTGCGATACCCCGCGCGGGCCCCGCCGCCGTTTCCGCCGTGGTGCCAATGGCCCAGATGAAGCCCAAGAGTTCGCGCCCGATGGCCGTCACGACCTGTTGTTTACTTTTCCCGCGCGCCGTCAGGGTGCGATAGCGCCGGTGCAACCGGTGCTGTGCCTTCCACGCGATCGCGTTGACCTCGTCACTGGTGCGTTGCTGGCGCTTGAGGAGCGCCCGCCCGCGGGCGGGCCGGTGCCGGTACGCCCAGGCCGCTTCAATTACGATCCGTCGCAGATGGGCATTGCCGGTCTTGGTGATCCCGCCGCGGCGTGTCCGGGGGCCGCTGGAGTACTCGCTGGGCACCGTGCCGCTGTAGCTCATCAGTTGCGAGGGCCGACCAAAGCGCGAGACCTGGCCGAGTTCGGCCACGATCGTGGCCGCGGACACCTGCGCGATCCCGCGCAGGGCCTGCAGCGCTTCGATCACGACCCGCATCGGCGCGGGGGCCGTCTGCACCGCCTCGTCCAAGGCGTCCTCGAGCCGCTCCAGGCGGGCGGCCACATGTTCGATCTCATGGAGATAGTCCAGGAACGTCGCCTCTTGCGCCGCGTGGGCAAACCGCACCCCCTTGACCCACAGAAGATGCCGCTGGGTCCAGGGGGTCATGCCGGGGGGCCGGCACCGACCGTGTCGCAGCAGAAACTTGCCCAACCGATGGCGCGCGCGCAGCTGATCTTTCTTCGCCGCCTCTCGGGCGCGCACCACGTCCCGTAGCGCCTCGTGCGCGGCGTCGGGGACCCACACGGGCGTCAAGTCGCCACCGCGGTAACTCCGTGCCAGCTTCAGGGCGTCGCGCCGATCGGTCTTCACGCGATCGCCGGCCTTCACCGGCACCAAGGTGGGCGCGACCACCTCGCACCGCACGCCGAGCGCGGTCAGTTGCCAGTAGAGGACATACCCGGTGGGACCCGCCTCGTAACACACGCGTAATTGCTCGGGCGATCCCAGCTGCTTCATCAGCTTGCGGATGGATTCCGGTCGATTCGGAATCATCCCCACGGAGCGCACCGTCCCACCCGGCTCCGCCACGGCGACCGCGATCGTGTCTGCGTGCACATCGAGACCGACGAACCGCACCTTCTTCATGACCAGCTCCTTTCGCACAGGGCTCTGCGGGGGGCAGGGCTCGAACTCGAAGCGTACTCACGCACTGCGAATCGGAACCGGTCGTTCCATCATGACTAAGCCGAGGGTCGCAGGTTCGAATCCTGCCGGGCGTACCATTTTCCTAAAGAATTCGGCGATTCTGGCCTCTGTCGCGCCGCCAGGGGCGAAGGTGTAGGCGAATAAAGTGACCGGTCAGCCGCACAGATTGGCTGACTGAAGTACGGCCAGCCCCACCCCCGCGCTTCCCAACGGCCTGCGCCGATGGCATGGTGTGACGTCGTGGAGCCCCGCACGCTGCGTGAATGCCGGATCGCGCTGGGCCAGTCGCAGGCGGCGTTCGCGGCGATGCTCGGTGCGTCTCCCGAGTCGTACCGGACGTGGGATGCCGGGCGGCGGACGACGCCGCTGAAGATGCTCGCGCGCGCGCGTGCGCTAGAGACGCATCGCGATGACCACGCGCTCCTGCCGTTACCCGTGCTCGCGCAGCTCATCGGCGTGCACGTCAAAACGCTGCGATCAGCGGCCCGAGACGGACGCCTGCTGGTGACCTATCCTGCGCCCTAGGGTTTTCTTGGACACTTGATTGCGAGAGAGTACTCGCAGGAGGCGTGTCGAGATGGGGAAACCAGATCAAGAATCGGCGGCGGCGGAGGAAGCCCGAAGGGCGACCGGAGACGCCGCCGGGCGCGGCCGTGGGGGACGGTTGTCAGCCCGGCGCAAGCGCGAGACGGTGCTGCGTCTGCTGCGCGGAGAGGATCTCGAGTCCGTGTCGCGGGAGCTGGGGATCACGGCGGCGCGGGCCGCGCAGTGGCGGGATCAGTTTCTGGCCGCGGGCCAGGCCAGCCTGAAGAGCCGGGCGCCGGACGCCTGGGACGAGGCGAATCGTCGGCTGCAAGCCAAGATCGGTGAACTACTGATGGAGAACGAACTGCTCTACGCGAAGGTGGACCAGTTGGAGGTGGGCGGCCCTTTGGCCCGACGGAGGTCGAGGCGATGAAGGACGCCCACTCGATCTCCACGCGGCGGGCGTATGGCGTGCAGCGGGTCTGCCGCGTGTGGCACCGCGCCCGCTCTAGCGTGTATGCGCGGCGGCAGGCGACAACGTCCCGGGCGCCGTGTCGGCGGCGTGGGCCGGTGGGCGCCGCCCCGGACGACGTGCTGGCCGGCCACATCCGCCGACTGCTCGAAGCCTCGCCCTTTCACGGCGAAGGGTACCGGAAAGCCTGGGCGAAGCTCCGGGTCGCGGGGATCCGCACCTCGCTGGAACGGGTGCGTCGGGTGATGCGGGAGCACGACCTCCAGGCCCCGCACCGCGTGGGCCACGCGCACGGCCCGAAGGCGCACGACGGCACGATCACCACCGCGGCCCCCGATGTGATGTGGGGCACGGACATGACGGCCACAGTGACCGTGGGCGAGGGCGCGGCCTTCGTCTTCGTGGCCGTCGATCACTGCACGACCGAGTGCATCGGCCTGCATGCGGCCAAGCGCGGGACCCGATTTGAGGCCCTGGAGCCGATCCGCCAGGGCGTCCGCGCCCGCTTCGGCACGATTGGCGAGGGCGTCGCCCGCGGGCTGCGTCTTCGGCACGACCACGGGTCGAACTATCTGGCTGACGACTTTCAACAGGAGGTGGCGTTCTTCGGCATCGAGAGCTCGCCGAGTTTCGTGCGGGAGCCCGAAGGCAACGGCGTCGCGGAACGCTTCATCCGCACGCTGAAGGAGAATTTGTTGTGGGTGCGGAGTTTCGACACCATCGAGGAGCTCCGCCTGGCCTTACTCGAGTTTAAGCGGACGTACAACGAGCAGTGGATGCTAGAGAAGTACCACTATCAAAGCCCCGCTCAGGTGCGACGTGACTTCGTCGGGCTGGACGCGGCAGCATAGATGCGAATACCGTCAACCCACTGTCCAAGAACCCTGGGGCGCTACACCTATGACACCCAGACGACTTTTCGACAGCTCCGAGCGCGGGCAACGCTCGCAGCCGTCACGCAGTTTCGCCACGCCTACTATGGCCGACAGGTGCGGCCGGCGGACCGTCGCGTGCCCTTGACCTGGGCCAGTGTGCCCGACGACTACGCTGAGCAGATCCGCGCGCTTCGTCGCGCACGTGGGTTGAGCCAGGCGCAATTGGCCACCCTGGTGGGCGCGGCGCGGAAGGCCGTCGTCTACCAATGGGAGGCGCGGAAACGCTGCCCATCTCCCGTCTTCTGGGCTCGAATTCAAGCTATCTCAACCGGGGTCGCCTCTGAAAGAGAAACATAAAGGAGGCGTACCGGCCTCTTGGCTTGCGTCGACGAGAACTCGAACGCCAACTTCATGGGAGGACTGCTGCCCGGTCGGGGCCGGGTAATCTGGCGAGGGCGTGGCTCTGTTGGGCGGTACGGCTTACGGCTGTCCAGACAGACCTTGTTACCACGGGTTACCTAGGCGTGGGAGAAGGCGTCGATTGCCGACCTGTACCACGTAACGGCTAGGGCGAGGCAACGGCCAGCGCCCGCTGGTGCCGGTGGAGGTCGCCGAGGTAGAGCGCCAGGGCCGACCAAATCAGAACAAACGTCGTGACATCCCATGCCGTGAACGGCTCCCCATACAGCTGCGTGGCGAGCAAGAAGTGCCCAGTTGGCGTGAGGAACTGGAGCAGACCGACGGTCGCCAGGGGAAGCCGCCGGGCGCCGTACGCGAACCAGGCCAGCGGTATCACCGTGATCAGGCCGGCGACGGGGACGAGCCCCTGCGTGCCGCCATCGGCGAGAACGAGGGTTGACGTGGTCCTCGAGATCACCCACGTCATGTAGACGAGCGCGACAGGCGCGAGCACGGACGCTTCGACAAACAGGCCTGGCAGCGCCGGCACGGCGACCGTCTTGCGGAGCAACCCGTACAGGCTGAAGGATCCCGCGAGGACCAGCGCGATCCAAGGCAGCTTCCCCACCGCGAGGATCTGGTTGGCAACCCCGGCATTGTCAGACTAATTAGGCTGGACCCAAAGAACCTGCAATCAAGGACTATCAGACTGCAAGTTGACGCCACTCGGCCAGGGCGGCGGCTCGGCCTTGTTTGAAAATGTCGCGGCGATTGAGATGGCGTTGGTGGTTGAAATGGTTGTGGATCGAGGCATGGACGGAGGTGAATGTCTGCAGGGTCTTGATGTCTCTGAACCGAGCCATCGCCCCTTCCCGCCTTCGAAAGGGTTGATGTGAGTTTTCCGCCCGGTTGTTGAGCCAGCGCCTGGTCTCTTGGCAACCCTCATTGCCGATCACCTTCATCGCAGCACGATATGACGGTCGCCTGTGCTACCGGAAATCTCGTCCGCGGCCTGTACATTGAGGATCTGGCGTCGGCCTGGTAGCCTCCGGGGCCATGGGAACCGTGTGTTTCGTGCTGTTCACCGCGCTCGGGTCGGGCCTGCGGAGCCAGGCGGCGCTTCAGATCGAGAACGCCGCGCTGCGCCATCAATTGGCGGTCTTGCAGCGACAGGCTCGAGGGCGACCGCGGTTGCGGCCAGTCGACCGGCTGTTCTGGACGTGGCTGTGTCACCTGTGGCCCGGTTGGCGGCACGCGCTCGTCATCGTCAAGCCCGACACGGTCCTCCGCTGGCATCGACGAGGCTTTCGGCTCTACTGGCGCTGGAAGAGTCGGCCGCGTGGGCCCGGGCGGCCCCGCATCCCGCGCGCCGTTCAAGAACTCATCCGCCAGATGTGCCGCGCCAACCCGACCTGGGGCGCCCCGCGCATCCACGGCGAGCTGCTCAAGCTCGGCATCACGATCGCTGAAGCCACGGTCGGGCACTACATGGTGCGTCGTCGGCCCCCGCCGTCCCAGACCTGGCGCACCTTCCTGACGAATCACGTCAGCCAACTCGTCTCGGTCGACTTCTTCGTGGTCCCGACGTTCACATTTCGGGTGCTGTTTGTGTTCGTCGTGCTTGCCCATGACCGACGCCAGATCCTGCATGTCAACGTGACCGGGCACCCGACGGCCGCGTGGACGGCCCAACAGATCCGCAATGCGTTCCCCTGGGACACAGCGCCACGGTTTCTGCTGCGCGATCGCGACGGGACCTACGGCGACGAGTGTCGGGCGTGTCTCGACGCGATGGGGATCGACGAGGTCCTGACGGCGCCCCGGAGTCCCTGGCAGAACCCCTATGTCGAGCGACTCATCGGATCGATGCGCCGCGAGTGCGTCGACCACGTGGTTGTGCTCAATGAGCGATCACTGCAACGCATACTGCGATCGTACATCGACTACTACCATCACTGGCGCACGCATCTGGCGTTGGGTAAGGATCCGCCGGTGAGTCGGGCCGTCGAGCCGGCGGCCCCGGGCGAGGTCATCGCGCGGCCGCACGTGGGTGGCCTGCATCACAGCTACCATCGACAGGCGGCCTGACCGCAACCACGGATGGCCGGCGCCTGAAGACCGTGCACGCTGACGCGGCGGCCGGAGGAACGTCCGAAGGACGCCAACCGACCGTCGACTTCCACAGAGCGCACGTCTGCCATGCCTACGCTGGTGATCGTGCGCCGGCCCAGGACCGCGCGATCAGTCACGCAAACCGTGCGTATGAGGTTTTTGGTAGGCACAGCGGTCAGCCCTGTGACCCGCAACGCGGCGAGAAACGTGCTGGTCTGCCGGCGCCCGCAGGGGGCGTGGTCGTGGACGCGCGCGCCACGCGGTGCCCGGCCGTACCGCCGAAGCAGATTGTTGGTGATGCCGGTTTCGTCCAGAAACACGAGGTGGGCGACGTCCCAGGTCGGCGCCGCCGCGTGCCACGCGACCCGCGCTGCCGCGACGTCAGGCCGATCGTGTTCGGACGGGCGGACCGTTTTTTTTAACGGTCAGGCCAAGGGCCCGTACGGCGCGCCAGACCGTCGGCACACTCGCGGGCGTGGCGAGGGCGTCCTTCAGCTCAGCCAGCGTGCGATCCGGTTGCGCCGCAATCAGATCGGCCAAGGTGTGCAGGTGCGGCTCGAGCATGCAGCGCCGTCCATGTCGCTGGACGCGAGGCGCCACCTCGCCCGTTTCGCGCCGTCGCTGTTTCAATAGCCGCACCCACGACCCGCTCACGCGGTACTTCGCCGCCACATCGGCCGCCTTCATTCCGGCATCGCTGTCGAGTAGCACCCGCTCTCGCAGATCCATCGAATAGGCACGCATCAGTCCTCCTGCATCCGTGCGCGCAGAAGTACCACGACCGCCCCAGGTAGTACAAGGCCTATTTGAAAAGCGCTCTAATGGCACACTACGGCGAGGGCCTTGCGCCCCCCGCCCTGTGTCCTGCTAACTCCTCGTCGTCATCTTCCCATCCGCACGGGCCATCTTGCAGTAGGGTGGCTAGTACAGACGACGAGCGGAGGCAAGAATTGGCCACTGCTGAACTTTGTCTCAGCGGCACGTTCCGACTGACGGAACCGAACGGACCACCGAGAACCAAGGGGCGGTTCGGTCAATTCATACACGCGAACGTCCGCCGGCGCCATCGTCGCTTGTCACAGCGAACCACAAGACTCAACTCCTACTACGACGACAGCTAGAGCGCACAACCGCCAGGTGTACTACCTCGGCCGCGCCCCACACAGCGGACACTCGTCTGGTGGTGATCGACCCCCGTCGAGTCCCCCCAGGCGGACCTTTTCACCCGGCGGGCGATTCGGGCCGATTACCTGGACGTGGACGGCGATCTCATCGAAACCTTCCTTACCAACCAGCGGGGGCGGTTCTATTGCACTCAGTGTCTGAGCGACGAACTTCTGGTCTTCAGCGCGAACCAGGTCAATCAGATTACGCGTCCCCTGCGGAGCATCCCCCCCTACCGTCATGGCAAGATGATTTGCACCCGGTGTCGCACTGACCGCCAGTGCATCGCTTACGGACAAGAGCCACCGCTCCCTGCCAACGTAGACCCGGACCTACACCCCTGACGGCGACGGGGCGCATCGCAAACATCCTCTAGCGACCCGAGTCGGCTTCCGTAGGCGCCGGTCGCCACCAATTCAACCCCCACTTCGTCCGGCCTCTGGTAGAATCGGGGCGCTGGGCCGGCTGTGGGGCATGGCCGGACTTCGGTTGACCCATTCTCTCGTCCCGAAGCCAGGGAACCGCGCCGGCAGCCGCCAGCTCACTCACGTCGTAGGCGGCAACACGTCTCCACCAGATGCCACTTGAACCGGGCACCACCCTCGGCCCGTATGCCGTCACCGCCAAGATCGGCGAAGGCGGCATGGGGGAGGATCGCCTGGTGGTGAGTCGGAAGGCTACGGGCCATCTCCCGACGGAGCATCAAGCGCGCTCGATGCACACGGGTCTGGCTGTATCACCGCTTCCGTCTGGCGAAACCTTCGGACCGAGGCTATTCTCAGTCCGGGATGTTTCTTGCCCTCTTCGCCGCCATCGGAATGGCGTTACTCCTCCTGGCTCAGGTCGCTCCCTTCCCGTTCATCTTTGACTCCATCGGGCCTGCCACGACGATCTGGAGCATGCCACAGCAGGACGCTGCGCCGACGGTGTATCTGACATTCGATGACGGACCGAACCCGACCGCGACGCCCGGTCTGCTCGACACGCTCGCCGCGACAAATGCCGTCGCGACCTTCTTTGTGATCGAACGCTACGTGACCGAAGACACGGCACCCATCCTGCGTCGGATGTTTGCCGAAGGGCACGCGGTTGGGCTTCATTCCCACACGCGTGTGCTGGCGGCCCTGCCGCCCGACGACCTCGCCCAGCTCCTGACCGAGATGGCCGACCGGATCGAGGGAGTGGTTGGGGACCGACCGTGCCCGGTGTTTCGACCGCATGCCGGGTGGCGCAGCTGGTCGATGTTGGCGGGGCTCGCGTCGATCGACCACGCGCTGGTTGGGTGGGGATGGGGACTCTGGGACTTTACCTGGTTTCGGGCGCCCGAGCCGAGGGCGCTCGCCGAACGACTTGCCGATCGCGTGTCGGACGGCGACATCATTGTGCTGCACGACGGTCACCACCTCGACCCCAGCGCCGAACGCCAGTATGCCGCAGAGGCAGCCGCCCTGCTGGTTCCCGCCCTCCGCGACCGAGGGTTTCGCCTGGGTCGGATCTGCTCGCCGTCCGCGACCGAGGGTTTCGCCTGGGTCGGATCTGCTCGCCGTCCGTTTGACCGTGCCGTCTGGCGTTCGGCGCCGTCGGATGTGCTTATAATGCGGGCTGATCCGCGTCGGTCGTTCCATTACAGCCTATGGCCCTGCAAGTCGGCTCCCGACTCGGCCACTACGATGTGACCGCCCTCATTGGCGAGGGTGGGATGGGCCAGGTCTATCAGGCCACTGATACGAAGCTGAACCGGGGTTGTGTGGGCTTGTTGAAGCCTATCTCGTCGTCAGGGAAAGTCAGATTCAGGCGGAGGGAGCGAAATGAACCTACGCAAGCCCAACCGTCCCGGCACGCAGCCGAACCACGAGGAGCAGACAACGGCGCGGGGCACAACACGGACCCCCCCCGGCCCTTCTGTGAGACGCGATGACACCTGACGAGCAGCACTGCATCGAGCGCCTCGAATGGCACCAGGATCGGCTGAGCAAGTTGCTTCAGCTCCTGGGCGGGGCCAAGTTTGTACCCGGCCGGGACGACGATGTGACGCGAGGTTTCTGCGGTGAGATCAAACGCGGCCTTAAGGACGAGTACGAGGAAGGCGCAGCCGAAGGTGTAGCCCTCTCGACGCCGGAGTCTGGCTACACCCGTCCGTCTCTGATGCGTACACGGCGCTCGCGGTGACATCCCACGGTGTCCGGTCGGGCGCAAGCTGTTCGAGAGCGTCCTCGAGGCGCATAGAAAGGTTCACGATGCGCTGGTGGGCTTGAAGCGGCGCGTGGACCACGCCGAGATTCCAGGAAGATGTCTAGGGCTGCGATCTACGAGATGTCTCTAGCTCTCGACAACGCGGCCTGGATGACGCGCCAAGGTGAACCGTCCATCCGAAGTACGCTCGAGGAAGCGTGAGTGTTCCAGCGCCCGGAGGAGTACGCCGGCGGTGGTCCGGTCGAGAACGAAGTGCCGCGCCACCTCGGCGGGTGTCAGGGAGAGCCCCGGCGTATCCGCGTACTGAGACCGCAGAAGCTGCAACGTGTCTTCGATCCGCTGCGATGCCATGCTGATGCCTCCCGTAAGTGGCGAGCACTCGGCGGACCACGTCCTTGTCGATCTGGATCTCGAAGGCCAGACCGATCTGTTGGGCGATCCGCGGACAGCCCCACCTGGGATTGCGCCGCTTCATCGCCACAATGGCGTCCACCAGGGCCTGGGACGGCCCTTTGGGACCGGTGCGGCGGCGCCTGGGGGAAAACAGCCAGCGGTATTTGTGGCGACGCAGCATCCGATGGAAATCGAGGATCGTCGATGGTCTGAGCACGACGGCCGAGCGGAGCACGCGGGCCGGACGCATGAAGAGCGCACACACGCCAGCGAGGATTCGATCCGTCGCGCGGAGGTTCGGCGCCCGCTGTCGCGAGCGATTGAGGATGAGCAATTGCTGCTTGACCAGAAGCGACTCGGCGACGACAGACCGCAGACCGCCGGGGCCCATCAACCGAGCGAGGGTGACGATCAGGTGGACGAGCAGGATGAGCAGGTCGCGCATCGGCACATCCTAGCGACCTCCCCCACGATCGCAAAACTTGATACGCTCACCGGATTACGGGCCTGACTAACAATTCGCCACGCACAGGTTCCCCATGGCAAACCAACCGGCCCCGCTACCCAGTCTGGATTTCGAGCTTGATCCGAGCAGTCCTTCGAAGCGGCCCGAGCAGTTTGTCATTCTACTGGAACGGGCCCTGGGACAGGAGTTCCCCGAGGCCCTGGAGATCATTGACATCTGGCACGCACCGGGGCAACCGCTCGTCAGCGTCAGAAACCTCGGGAAGCTAGACGAGCCGACCGCCAAAGAACTCGCCCACAGGGCCCGGGGAGTCTTCAACGACTTCATGACGAGTCCCTGGTACTAGGAGACGGTTCGCGAAGCCTAGGACTATTGCGTGAGGGCTCTGTCAAGTTAACGCAAACTCGGCTGGCCGACACCCAAGATGATGGGCTCGAGTCCTGTCGTGAGGGTGTGCCAAACTTAGTTGAAAATTGAAACGGCTCCAAGCCCTGTGGTGTGATGACGTTGCGAAGAGCTCATCAACCCGCAAGAGAAAGGAGCCGAGATGCGCAGTGTCCTACGATCGGTCAGGAAACGCAAGAAGTCCCGTCGTCTGGGGGAGGTGGACATCATCAGGCGCGAGGAGTACGCCGGGTTCGATGTGGACGCCAAGGTGGAAATGATTCGGGCCTTGGTGCCGCTGGGCCTGATGCACGTCCAGGAGCTGCTCGATGACGAGGTCACGGAGTTGGCCGGTGCTCGTCATGCGCGCAAAGAGTCGTTGGTGCGGGGACGACGTCACGGAAGCAACCCCGGGACGGTGCGCCTCGCTGGCCAACGCGTACCGCTGCGAGTGCCGCGCGTGCGCAGCGTTGCGGGCGGCGAGATTCCCCTGCGTTCCTACGAGGCGGCGCGGGAGGACAGCCAGGTAAATGACGTCCTGCTGAAGCGGGTGCTCTACGGCATCTCTTGCCGCAACTACGAGGCGGCGGCTGAGTCGGTCCCGGGGGCGATCGGATTGTCGAGCTCCACGGTGTCTCGGAATTTCATCCAAGCCAGTGCGGCGACGCTGCGGGAGTTTCAGGAGCGGGACCTGTCCGGTGAGGACGTCGTGGCCCTGTTCCTGGACGGCAAGGCCTTCGCCGATTCGACGATGGTCATCGCTCTCGGCATCACGATTTCAGGGAAGAAACGCTTCCTTGGCTTCGTGGAGACGGACACGGAGACCGCGCAGATCCTGGCGCCCTTCCTTCGTTCGCTGGTCGACCGCGGTCTTGATGCGTCGCAAGGTCTGCTCGTGATTCTCGACGGTGGCAAGGGCCTGCGATCTGCGGTCAAGAAGGTGTTCCGCGACACGGCGTTGGTGCACCGTTGCCAGTGGCACAAGCGCGAGAACGTGGTGAGCTACCTACCCAAGAGCGAGCAGGGGGACTGGCGCCGGCGCCTCCAGCGAGCCTACAACCGCCCGACGTACCCCGAGGCCCTGGCGGCCCTCGAGCAGCTCCACGGCGAGTTGGACGACCGGAACCAGTCGGCCGCCGGCAGTCTGGCGGAGGGCCTGGACGAGACCCTGACCTTGCACCGACTCGGCGTCTCTGCCGTGCTGGGACGCTCGTTCAAGACAACCAACTGTCTCGAGTCCGTCAATGCGCTGGTCGAGGAACGCTGCGCCAAAGTCGACCAGTGGACGAACTCGAGCCAGCGCCAGCGGTGGCTGGCGACGGCGCTCGTCGACATCGAACCGCGCCTCCGCAAGGTGGTGGGCTACCGCCACCTTCCGAAGCTTCGCGAAGCATTGCAGCGGGAACTGAAGATCGAAAGGAAGACCCCGAACACGAAGGCAGCGTAATGATCAGGAGCCGTGGAGAGTTTCAACTAAGAATGGGCTTGACTCCCTGTCGTGAACCGGGCATGTTGGGGGGCGGTCAGCCGATTCTGCTTAACGTGACTGTGAGCATCATTCCGCTGCCTGCCGAGGTCGCTCGGTGACACTGGTGGGTGCCGGCGGGTGGTGGCCTGACCCGCAACTTGACTGACCTACGGTCCTCGCTACTGATCTGTCGGTCATCGTCCGTCGGCGATGGACACGGCAACCCGTCTGACCGGATGGGCCGTGACCCAATAGGGGCCTGCGGCAACGTCGACCCATCACAGTCCTGTCCGCCCATCCGGCCGACGCATCAGCACCCGAGGAGGCCACCCGGTGACGAACCCAAGGACTATCCAGCCCGACGCGCGGAAGGTGATCGTCGGCGTGGACACCCACAAGCACGTCCACGTGGCCGTGGCGATCGACACGTGGGGGATCCGCCTCGGCGATCGATCGTGTGCGGCCGACTCAGACGGCTACCAACAGCTGATCACCTGGGCCGAGCGTCACGGACGTGTCGCCGCGTTCGGCATCGAGGGCACCGGCAGCGACGGGGCGGGACTCGCGCGCGCGGTCCGGCGAGCCGGGCACCAGGTGCTCGAAGTGAACCGGGGCGACCGGCGCACCCGTCGAATCGCCGGGAAGTCCGACACCGTGGATGCCGAGACCGCCGCGCGGTCGGTCCTGGCTGGCCAATCGACCGCTATCCCGAAGACCGCGGACGGGGCGGTCGAGATGATGCGCCACCTCAAGGTCGCGCGCCGGACGGCGGTCAAAGCCCGCACCTCGGCGATGATCACGCTGAAGCAGATCGTCGTCACCGCGCCGCCCGCGCTGCGAGAGCCCCTCCACCCGCTCGCCGACCAGGCGCTCCTCAAACGCTGCCGCGGATGGCGCTGCGGCACGATCGATACGCCGACCGCCTCGGCGAAACATACCCTCCGGGCGCTCGCCCGTCGCGGGTTCGCTCTCTCCGTCGAGATCGTGGACCACGACCGTCACCTGGGTCGACTCACCACCCAGACCTCGCCGACGCTGCGTGAGGGCTTGGGCATCGGTGCCGACACCGCCGCCGAGAGGCTGATCATCTGTGGCGACAACCCCGATCGGATTCATTCGGAAGCCGCCTTCGCCAAGCTCTGCGGGGCCTGCCCCATCCCGGCTTCGTCCGGGATGACGACGGGCCGCCACCGTCTCTACCGCGGCGGGCATCGACAGGCTAACGCCGCGCTCCACCGGGCCGTCATCGTGCGGATGCGGTACCACTCACCAACCCTCAACGACGTCGAACGACGCACCGCTGAAGGGCGGCCCAAACGGGAGATCATCCGCTGTCTCAAACGCTTTCTCGCCCGCGAGATCTTTCAGCGCGTGATGGCAGACTACCGAGCGCGCCAAGCCGCAGACTTGGCTGCGTGAACGACTGTCTTGACATATAGGGGCGTCAATACCCGTTCGTCTAAACCGCTCGCATTGCCACGGATCGACTGATCGTGCCGCTACGCACTGCTGACGAGTATCTGGAGAGTCTGCGCGACGGACGCACTGTCTACTATCGCGGCGCGCGTGTCTCGGATGTCACGACCCACCCCGTGATTGGTCTCGCGGCGAAGCATGCCGCCATCGACTACACCCTCGCCCATGATCCCGCGCACCGGGATCTCTGTGTTGTGGACGACGGCGCCGGCGAGTATTCCCGCTACTATCAAGTCCCGCGTTCGGCGGACCACCTCATGAAACGACGCGAGCTTATCGAGCTTGCCACGACAGAAGGGGCGACTCTCGTCGTGTTGATCAAAGAGATCGGCACGGATGCGTTGGCCGGGCTACTGCGTGTCTCGCCGGCAATCGACAGGCAACACGGCACCGAGTACGCCAAGCGTGTCCAGGCGTACTACGAGCGCTGCCGCGACAGCGACCTGGCGGTGGCGGTAGCCCAGACCGACGTCAAAGGGGACCGCTCGCTCGGGCCGTCGTCCCAGGATGATCCGGATCTGTATGTCCACATCGTTGAGCGTCGAAGCGATGGAATCGTCGTCCGGGGAGCCAAAGCGCACACCTCGGTCAGCACAAACGCCAACGAGCTGATCGTGTTACCGACACGCGCCATGCGTGAGACCGACAAGGACTATGCCCTGAGCTTCGCGCTCCCGATCGACACTCCAGGTCTCGTCTTGCTCGCGTCGGCGTTCGATTCCCACGGTCCGCAGACCTCGGACACCGAGCTTCCTATCAGCGCCCGACACAAGATGATGGAGACGACAACGGTGTTTGACGACGTCTTCGTCCCTTGGGATCGTGTCTTTCTGGCTGGCGAGCACGAGTTCGCCGGTCCGCTTGCGTTGGGCTTCGTCGAGCATCATCGCTTCACGGCGATCTCCTACAAGCTTCCACTTGTCGATGCGATGGTCGGATCCGCCCTGGTGATGGCCGACATGAACGGGATCGCCAAGGCTGGCCACGTCCGCGAGAAGCTGGTACAGCTAATCTGCTATGCCGAGACGTTGAGGGGGCTGACGCACTACGCGGCCATGATGGGATGTCCTCGCGAGGAGGGGATCGTCGCCCCGAATACGATGTATGTGAACATGGCAAAATACCATTTCGCTCACGGCTATCACGACGCGGTTCGGAACGTGCAGGACATCGCTGGCGGGGCTCTCGTGACCGGTCCAGGCGCCGAGGATCTAGAGTCTGAGGAGACGGCGAAGTACTACAACAAATACTACGCGGGCCACGGCGTTTCCGGCGGGGACCGACTCAAGGCCCTGGCGTTCGTCAAGAACCTCGTCGCATCGGAGTTCGGCGCCTACCAAGAGGTCTTGGCGGTTCACGCCGAAGGGTCACTCGAAGCCGAGAAGCAGATGGTCGCACGCAGCTACGACGGCCGACGCGCCATTGCTCTCGTGCGCCGGCTTGCCGGTCTCGACGAGTAGCTCCTTCTAACCGTGTTCGAGGTCGTAAGGTGCGTTTAATCGGCCGACCACTCATGCGGCCTCCCGGTGGTAGAAATTGAGTAGTCCGCCGAGACGCTCCCGCCGCCGAACGGCGGCGGACAGGCTCACCGGCGGTGGCGGTCGTTGCAGGAGCTGGTTGTCGAGTCCCTGGTGGTTTCGCTCGCGGTGGTAGTGTTCGACGTACTCGCGCACGAGGAGACGCAAGTCCCCCTCGCCGAGGGGGACGACACGACTGAGACACTCCTCTTTAATAGAGCGGACGAACCGCTCGGCATAGGCGTTGAGATTGGGACTCTTCGGCGGGAGCCGAATCGCCTGAACACCCCCGCCCTCGAGAATCTCGCCAAAGACCCGCGTGTAGAGCGGGTCGCGGTCGTGAATCAGATAGCGGGCGCGTCGCAAACAGCCATCGACCGGGTCCGTCAGATTGCGGGCCATCTGCTCCATCCACGCGCCGTACGGCTGCGGATGGATCCCGGCGATGGTCACGCGGCGGGACTGCAGCCTGATCACGAAGAAGACCAGGTACCGCCGGAGCCCGGTCAGCGTGAGCACCTCGACGGTGAACAGGTCGCAGGCCGCGAGGCCCTCCCAGTGCGCCTGCAGGAACGTCTTCCAGGGCATGCGCCGGCTCCGCTCGGGCGCCAGAGCGATCCCGTGGTCCCGCAGGATCCGCTTCACCGTGGTCCGGGCGATCGCGTGGCCAAGGTTCGAGAGCGCCCCGCGGATCCGGGTGTACCCCCACTCTGGATTCTCGACCGCCATGCGGACCACCAGCGCGGCGATTTCGCTGCGTGTCATCGGCCGTCCTCGACCGCAGCAGGCGCTGCCGTCGTATTTCTCCCCGATCAGGTTCCGGTACCAGCGAAGGATCGTGTCCGGTGTGACGATGCCAGCGACCTGCGTTAAGACTCGCCGTCCGAGCTTCTTGCCGCGCACGGCGAGTCGACGGCGCTGAGCATCGGTCAAGCGAAGCCGCCGACGGCCCAGGTGCTCCCGGAGGACCCGATTCTCCTCCCGGAGATACTCGATCAGATCGTCTTGGCGGCGGTTCACCCAGCCAGCGAACGTGAGGACAAGGAACTGCAGCGCAGGCGGCATGGCCTGAGACTACTTGGGAAACTCGACCAGCACTGACCTGACCTCGGCCGATTAAACGCACCTTACGGGGTCTGCTCACTGGTGCCGAGCTTGCGACAGATCCAGAAGGCCCACGACGCGACAATTTTCAGATTCCGGCAAGACGGTGCAAGGACGTCGCACAACCGACGTCGTTTCAGCAGGTTGGTCCGCATCACCGTACCGCCACCCCGTAGTGTGCCATTAATGGGCCGACGCTGATTCGTCAGACTTCGGCCGCTTTTTGTCACCTTTTAGAGGGTTCTTATGGCCATGAGCACCGGCCGGACCTCGGCCGATTAAACGCACCCTACGGGGATGCTGGTTGGGTGGCGTCGACCGTGCCCCGCCAGTCAGCTGTTGACGTCGCGGCGATGCTCGGACCGCCAGTTATCCTGGCGGCCTTGGTCGCTGGCCTCTTCTTCTATACACAGGGCATCATTCAATCGGCCCTCGACCAGCGGGAGAGGCGGGACCTGGCTGATGTCTTTCCCGATGCGACCCGGTTCTCCGACACGACCGGCGACCCCCCGCATGTCAAGGCGTTCGGCGAGCCGACGGGAAGCGGCGAGGCGGCACTGCTCGGCTTTGTCTTCTATACCAGGGAGGTCGAGCCGCTCGAGCGCGGCTACAAGGGACCCATCAACATTCTTATCGGGATATAAACGCACCCTACGCGAGCGCTCGCTCGCAGGCCGGCCAATTCCCAATGCGATATTTCGTCTTGTACTTCGGATGAACCCTCGACTTCATGACAAGATCGTGCGCCGCGGGCCGTCAACAAGACCAGCGGATCGACGATCGCCTGCCGGAGCGCGGCTGAGGAGCCGTGCACCAACGCCGTGCCGCCCTTTGGCTCCTATTGGGCGAGCGGATTCGGCCGGATCTGAAACTGGACGATCTTGCTCGTCGTACCCTTTCCGCCCTCGGTGTGCCAGTTGAAGTTCGTCCCGTAGTTTGCCCACAGGCCGCGGCCTTTCCACCCTGCGCTGGGGTCGTCGATCCGCCCGTCCAGGCCGCGCGAATAGAACCCGAGCGGGTAGGGAACGCGCAAGAACACCCACTCCTCCGTGTCGGGCAACAGCGCCTGCAACGAGTCCGACCCCGACCCGTTCGCAATCGGCACGTTCTCGCCAAGGCCCAGCGTGTTGAACTGGTCGACCCAGTTGTAGTAATGGAAATCGGACCGCACGTCGGTCCCCTTCAGGTTCGGCCCCGGGATCTCATACAGCGTCCATCCCTCCGCGCAGTGCTGCCCGTCGGCCGTCGCTGGTCCGTTGAGCACTGTACACTTGCTCCGGTCGAAGCTCGCCAGGTGGCTGGTACCGGAGAGCGCGGTCCAGATGACGCCATTGCGGTCGACGTCGATCCCACGGGGTCCGTATCCCTCGTACTCACCGTTGACCAACGGCACCTCATAGACCTCGGCGATGCAGGTCTCGGGCGGGTTGCTGCCCTTGTCGAGCCGCCAGATGCGCCCTGGGTACTGCGTGCCCGAACCCCACAGGGCGTCATCGAGCGGGTTCGCAATGATGCCGTAGCTCCCGACGTTGACGTGGGTGTCAAGAGTCGGATCAACGTCAATGTTCTCACCACCCCCGCCACCTTCGTTCTGACTCCGGTTGCGCCCAACCGGCTCGTTCCACGGCTTCGTGATCCGGCCGTCGCCGTTCGTGTCGATCACCAACGGACACCATCCCTGCGACGCCTCGTCGTCACCGGTCTCGTCGTACACCGTCGTGTTGATCCAGCCCGTCACCCGCCCGCCCCCGCTGAAATACAGCGTGTGGTCGTCGTCCTCGGCGAACTGCAGATGGTGTGTGCCGAAGCAGGTGTCGATCAGCACAAACTCTTCGGTCTTCGGATCGTAGTACGAGGCCTGACGGCCGCTTCGGGCATTCGGGAAGTACTGCGCAAACTTGTTGGACGCGCCCTCTTGACACCAGGCGGGTGCGGCATTGCCACGCACCTTCGACGTCATCCAGACCCGACCCTCCTGATCCATCATCGGGTTGTGCGGGTCGGCCGGTTCGGTCCACAGGGCCTCGTTGCCGTAGAAGAGAGACGGCACCGGGAATTCCGTCGCGAATCGGCTGCGTGCCGGATTGTCCGTGTCGTCGCGCACGGGAATCGTGATGAACCGCGCATTGTTGCTGCTCGGGTCCACGACCACCAACCCACCGTGTCCACCGTCGACTCCGTACACAGGGCCACCGGCGTTGATCGTCGGGTTCCGTTTGTCGGTCGCGATTTCGTCGTGAATATAGGACGTGTCGCGACCCCAGTCCCATAACGTGATGACCACGTTGCGCTCCTGGCCGCTCGGCCGTTCTGGGGCGGCAGGGACCTCACCGGTCGCAATCCGATCGGTCCAGTCCGCATACATCTCCAGACCCGCCCGGCGGCCGAAGCGGTTGGTCATCCCGCTCATGGACCCGCCGCGGATCCCGGTTTGGACGCGATGGTCCCATGCGGCGACGGTCGAGTCGAAGTTCATGTCGCGCATGTGGGTGATTCCGCGGGTCAGCTCGTTACCGAGCTGATGACACAATTGACAGCCCTGCTTCATGAGGTCGATCCACTGCTGCTGATTCTGCATGGCCAGAGAGATGCCGTTCCCTTCCGGCCCGGTGCCCGGAAACTCGCTCTCATCGGGCACGTCGATCAGGCCGTACCAATAGTTCGCGGGATAGACCTGCGCAGCGTCCTGGGGCGTCGCTGCGACCGTGGCATCGAGCGCCAGCTCGGCGCCGGGTGAGGCGGTAACTTTGGCAGAGTCGACGAGCCCGTACCCGCGGACCCACACGTCGTACGACGCGCTCGGCAGTTCGGGCAGCAAGAAGCGGCCGTCGTCGTCCGTGACGACAATCTTGACGAGCGGCGTCGCCAGGTCGGTCGTTTCGGCGATCACCCACACACCGGCCTCTCGCCCCTGGCTGCTCTCGACGGTGCCGCTGATGTACCCCTCAGCCTCCTGCGCACGGTGAGATGCCCCGAGTGCGAGCACCGCTAACGCACTTGCCGCCACGTCCCGTACCGCAAAACCCACGCTCCGTCGAATATTCGTACTCATGCCGTGCCTCCAGTTGGGGACCCGCCCCTGTTTTCCTTGCGACATCTTGCCATCTTCCGCCGGGACGGCGCCAGGAGAATACTCGTCAGATTACCCAAATCCGAGGAAGCTCCCACCCAGCTTCGCGTGGGTATTGTCAAGTAGCGCAACCTCGGCTGGCCGACCCCCAAGATGATGGACTCGAGCCCTGCTGTGAACCGGGCATCTTGAGGGTCGGCCAGCCGAGTGTTCGTTAACTTGACTGTGCCTCCTAGCGACCACTCCCAGGATCACAAGACCGGCTATCTCAACGGATTGCGGGACAGATTAGTAGTTCGCCACCCACACGTCTCGTCGCCCATGCAGCCCGCGTAGCAGCCGACGGTCACGGCGAGCGCGTCGCTCACGTTGCAAGTGTACGTGCTCGAGAAGGAAGAGCAGGCATGACCGTTGCGCGATCCCTGGAGCCGCGGCGACGCGATACCGATACGTCTTCTTGAGGGTGTTCAATGGGCCGGTTCGCGCCGGTCTGCCGCGTGGGGTCGCAATTTCAGGTAACGCATATGACGATCGAAGCGATAACGACCGACAGGAAAACGATCTCGATCAATAAGGCCAGCGACCTGGTTGGTGTAAGCCGCCGGACTATCTACAACTGGATCGCCAGTGGGAAAGTCGAGTACATCCGCACGGCCGGGGGTTCGGTCAGAATTTTCGTCGACACGCTGTGGCGGACGCCGGAGAACACGGTGATCTCTCGCCGCGAGAGCCACAGAGTCGCAGCGGCCGGTTCCCACCGTACCCGCACGGCTCATCTTCAAGGCACCAGCTAACCGGCGGGTGGGACAAACGGCGTCCCCGTTCCGGTCTCGCAATACAGCTTCAAGCTATTGAGGTAGTACCCCCAGTTGAAGTTGTACGTGCCGTACGTCTCGTCTGACAACTCCTGAGCGTACTGCTGGACGAACTGTAGGGCGGTCTCACTGTTCCGTTCCTCGAGGGTGAACGAGAACGTGTTGCTGTGCCAGTTCGGGTGCCCCGCGACACACGACCAGCGGACCAGCCGGTGCGGCTCGAGCGCGGTCTGCTGCATGTGCGGGTGGAAGTCGCCGTGGAAGGTAAACTGGATGATTCCACCCGTGCCTGCTTCGAGGGCCGCCTGCGTCGTCCACCACTTGCTGAGTCCGGCAGCGGTGGTCAGCGCGTCGTAGACCTGCTGCGGTGCTGCGTGAATGTGGAGGGCGTGAATGATGGTCTTCATGTCGGGTGGTCAGTGCCTTACGAAACCGGCCATCATCCGCGCTACACGACACTCTCCAGCGCGTCCTCTTCACTCTCGTATGTGTCGAAGACCATCAGCAATTTCGTCATCGCCAGCACATCTCGCGACTGTTTTCCCAGGTTGAGGAGCTTCAAGCTCCCACCCTGGCGAGCGACCGTGGTGAAGCTCGCGACGAGCTGTCCCAAGCCGCCGCTGTCGATATAGGAGACCTTCCCCAGGTTGATGAACAGCTGGCGCGCTCCCTGGTGCAGCAAGCTGTTGATCTTGTCCTTGAGCCGCGCACTGCTCTCTCCGAGCGTCAGCTGCCCGGTGAGGTCGAGCACGACGGCGTCCCCAACATGCCGTTCCGCCACGTCCATCATCGCGCCTCCCTGCCGCCGCATTGTAGACCCAACCGTGCGGCTGGTGTGAGAGAGGTGGACCCCGAAATTCGGACAGGTTGTTAAGGTGGGATCCAGACCAAGGAGAAGGAGTCTGGCATGCCACGGAAGAGACGGAGTTATCCGGCTGAGCTGAAGACGAAGGTCGCGTTGGAGGCGCTTCGCGAGGAAGCGACGATGGCGGAACTGGCGGCCCGCTACGATGTGCATCCGAACCTGATTGCCCACTGGAAGAAGAAGGCTCGACAGACGGTGCTGGTCGGCTTCTCGGAGAACCACGAGCGGCAGGAGGCCTCTCGGGAGACCGAGGTCAGGGAGCTGCGGGCCAAGATCGGAGAACTCGTCATCGAGCGGGATTTTTTGTCGAAGGCCTTCGGTCGTTGAGCCGCGGCCGGAGAGTCGAGATGGTCGATCCCAACCACCCACGGCTCAGCATCGTACGGCAGTGCCGCTTGGTGTCGATCGCCCGCTCGTCGTTCTCCGACGAGGGCACGGGCGAGACCCCGTTGACCCTGCGCCTGATGCGGTTGATCGACGAGCAGTTCTTGGAGACGCCGTTTTTCGGTTCGCGTCAGATGACACGCTGGCTCCGCCGGCAGGGCGACACGGTCTCTCGCAAGCGGGTGCGCCGCCTGATGCGGCGGCTGGGGGTGCACGCGTTCTTCCAGCGGCCCCGGACGTCTCAGCCGCACCCGGCGCACCGGATTTATCCCTCCCTGCTGCGCGATTTGCCGATCACACGGCCGAACCACGTGTGGTGCACGGATGTCACCTACATTCCCCTGCAGCGGGGCTTTCTGTATCTGGTCGCCGTGATGGACTGGGCGAGCCGCACGGTGCTGTCCTGGCGGCTGTCCAACACGCTCGATGCGCGCTTCTGCGTCGAGGCCTTGCACGCGGCGCTCGAGCGCTATGGCCCTCCGGAGATCTTCAACAGCGACCAGGGCAGCCAATTCACGAGCGTCGACTTTACCGACGTGCTCACGGAGGCGGGCATTCGCATCTCGATGGACGGCAAGGGCCGCTGGATGGACAACGTGTTCATCGAGCGGCTATGGCGCTCACTCAAGTACGAATGCGTCTACCTGTCCGAGTTTGCCACCGGCTCCGAGGCCCGGAGTGGGATCAGCTCGTGGATGGACTTCTACAACGAGCGCCGACCGCACGCTGCGCTCGACGACCGGACGCCGCAGGAGGCGTACACTAACGGAGGGGTTGCTCGGAGCCCGGGGCTACGCCCCGTCTCCCGTCAGCCCAAGGTCGCGTGAATCATGAACCCGGATTCCACCTTAGCTGTGACGCAAACCTGTCCAAAGGATGGGGTCCACCTCTGCCTGATCGGCGGGCCTCGCTGGATGATTCTGCGGTTGCCATTCCGCCGTCAGATAAACTGATCGAGCGGCCCGGCGCCTTTTCTACGCTGCGTCTCCTTTTGGACGATCCTGTCCCAGAACCGGTGAAACCCGATCCGCAAGGACAGCCGTTGCGGCTCCTGCTGGCCGATAGCGAGCGCGTTCTTCCGCTCGGCGATCTCGAATTCGACCAGTCCGCACCGGTGCCAGTGGCCCAATCGGTGTTGCCGATCGGCGAGCCCAGATTGTTGCTCGACGAGTAGTCGCTGAGCGGTTCACATCGCTTCCACACCATGTCTCCGTTTCAAGTTCGGCCTACGGCTGGCCGATACTCTCGGATGAGGGGTGGGGCACGTCCTCGCCCCGATGGTCACATCTGCGAGGAGACGCTGTGTCGTATCGACGAAAGAGGTTTGTAGTCATTGCCGCGCTGGCTCCAGCTCTGATTGTTGGAGGGTGCAACGGTGAAAATGGCATGTCGCCGCTTGTGCCATCGTCCGGTGACACGCTGCGTCTGGAAGATCTCGTATCGTCGGCGTCGATTGGTGCGAGTCAAGGTGTTCTGAGGCAAGGGTTCCCGCCCAGCGGAGGTACCGGACCGTCCGTGATGTTGTCGGGGAACCAGACGGTGGTCAATGGCGGCACGGTGACCCTTGACGTGACCGGTGACGCACCGTTCTCGCAGATCGTTGTGACGCTGGCGGGTAAGACACAGGGCATCACAAGCAGCTCCGACTCTGGTCTTGGCAGCTACTTCGAGGTGACTCTGCCGTCGCCCCAGACCTCCGCGGCACTTCTCCTCGCGTTCCCACAAGTACTCCCAACCGCTAGCTTCGACATGTTCGTGGGCGTGGTCGGCGAGGCTGGTGCAGCCGGACCATTCGCCGCGACCGACTTCCGCGTGATTCAGGTTGGGACTGGCGATATTCAGGTGACCTTGTCGTGGGATTCGGATAGTGACGTTGACCTCCACGTCGTCGATCCGAATGGGGAGGAAGTCTACTTTGCAAACTCGGAGGTGTCTACCGGGGGGAACCTCGACCTCGATTCCAACGCTGGCTGCTCCATTGACGACGTGCGCAATGAGAATATCACCTGGCCCACAGGAGCCGCCCCACGAGGCACCTACACGGTTCGCGTCGACTATTGGAGTAGCTGTGACGTTGCAGAAACGAACTACACGGTCCTCGTGAACAACGGTGGTAACGTGGAGGTCTTCAGCGGTACATTCACCGGACCTGGCGACCGGGGTGGTCGAGGTTCGGGAGTTCTTATCACGACCTTCGAGCGGACAACCGGCCCGGCCTCGGTGGGGCGATTGGATCAACGACCACCAGAGGGACCGACACAGAAGCGGTAGCTATCGTCCCGAGTGTGAGATGCTTAGCCGCCGCGGTATCCGGCCTGGCGAGCGTTGCGAATCTCTCGAGTATTCCCGGTATTATCGCTCGTCGCGTCTGGCCAGTCGGGCGCATCGCTGTCCTCGGCGGCAACGTATGTCATCCTCGGGACACGAGCGGTCTCAGGGGTGGGAACGGGCGCTGCCTACTGCTACCGCTCGAGATGCGGCGCCGGATCCCGCTGAGCATTCACGAGAGCCAAAGCACGTGTCAGCAACATTCTCGCACCGGCCTGCGCCGACGACCGGTCGTCGGCCGTAGCGTTCGCTCCGGTCCGATCGGCTCCCACCTGGCCCAGACTCACGGTGGTCAGGAGCAGGTCATGGGCCTCCTGCAGAGCCGGCGGAGCTGTCACGAGCTCGACCTCGTGGCGTATCGTCTGCCAGTCGAGCTCGCTTGCCGCCGCAATCGCGTCGGACTCTTCCCAGTGAAACGTCGGGGATGCGGAGAGCAGCAGGCTCTCGATCTGCTGGGTCACTCGAGTGAACCAGGCAGCATAGTGTTTCACGACAGGCGATGGCGGGCTGCCGGTTGTACTCGAGCGTTCAGCGGGCTCAACTCGCGTGCTCGACGCGGTGGCGGAGGGATCTGGTCCGACAATGATGCGGAACTCCGACCGATTCGGATCGCGCTCAACTCGATAGGTCGGTCGCCGGCTCAGATCGAGCACGACTCGGGTGACTGGCGGACTCGACTGGTTGAGTGCCACCCGTACCCGGTCCACGCCGCCGCGACCGACGAGCGTGACAGCGTTCACGTCCGGAACGATAGACGCAAAGTCGACGAACACTCTGTACGGCGGCCCCGCGATCTCCTGAGGGAGTCCCGACAGCATCCGGTCGCCGACGAGGCTGACCACGACCTGGTCGTCCGATCCCGTGACCGAAATGCTGACGAGCGTGCCATGGCCAGACGGGCCGTTCACGGTGCTCTGGCCAAATCCCACCGTGCCCGCGATCGTTGCTACGACGCAGAAAGAGAACGCGAGTAGACCGTGCCGTGTGTGAGTCCTCACCGGGGCCTCCTGACTCGCCTTATCGGTCGAGGAGGCCGGACGCACCAGGCTCAATCGATGGCGAAACAGTAGAAGTAGCCGTTACCGCCCGTCCGGACGAGGTCTTCCTGACCGCAGCCACTGCTGCCATGAGCAGCATTCCACGATGACGGCACCGGCCCGCCGCCCGTTCGGTCGTGATGTCCGACCTGGGCGCTGCCGGCGCCGTTGCTCGTCCAGTCCCCGCACGTGTGGTCTTCGCCGTCTGTGAACCGGGTGCCGTCCAACTGCGATCCGGTCAAGATGTCGTGCTGGTTGGGATCGTCGCCCCGACCATTGACCACCCCACCCTTTTCGTTCAGCTGTGTCTCCTTGACGAGCGCGGCATTCGAGTAGTGCAACTCGTCGACGTTTCCGGCGATCTGCACGCCGTCGGCGTTGTGCCACGGACCCGACCCAATGCGGTCACGGGCGTTGACGGTGTTGCTGCTCAGATAGGCTCTCCAGGTCTTCCCACCGGCCCCAGCTTCGCTTGCCAGAAGCTCGCAATGACGGTCGGCGCCTTCGAGCCCCCCCAAGTTGGCTCCATCGCCGGGTCCGGCGCTGGTGATGAAGAAACTCATGTCTTCATCCTGCATCGATGCGGGGAACGTGGCGACTGCCGCCCAAGCGACTGCTAGCAGCGTCAGAAGTGTTCTTTGTATGGGTATGCGCATGGTCAACTGCCCTCCTTGAGATTCATGGCCGTCGGGCCCGCTCGAGGAGTAACAGTCTAACCGTTTCCTCTTCCTCAGGGCCGACTGGGACAAACCGCCTCCGCCCATTCCATCTGATCCAATGGCTAGCTCGCTGGAGCCGGGTCTTGGCTGCCGCAGATCGGACCGATGCCACGGAACATCACAGAGGTAGGCATTTCGGGCTACGGGTGCGGTGTTGTGGCCCTTCTGGACGAAGGGGGGAACGATGCGCTCAGCGTGGGAACCGGATGAGGACCGGGTGTGGGAACCACCTTCAGAGTCTTGAGCCCGCCCAGTTCCTTCGTCTTCGTTTTCGTCTCTTGCTACCGCGGTCGGCATCCTCTGTCGATGCGTTCGCGCCCGCTCCGGCTGTCACGTCCTCTGACGGGCCCGGCTCGGATGGGAACAGCCCGAGACCCGACTCCGGAGTGTCGCCGATCTCGATGAGCGTCGGGGAGCTCGCGGCGGGCGCTTGTGGCTCGACCTCCGTCGGCTGCGCGGATGCGTCGATGACAGGTTCGTCTGGAGTCTCATCGACCGACGGCGCTTGTGCGATCTCAACAGTACCGGCTGGCTCGGGTTGTGCGGTCACACCTCCAACCTCAGCGGTTGCCGGTGTCGCCGCAGGCACGGCAGTCGGCGATGTGCTCTCGATTTCTTCAGTGTCCCCAAGTTGCCGGGACGATGTTCTGTGGGGGGCCGTGACGACAGTTGCTGGTACCGGGATGAGCCGCGGCGGCCATGGGCGCTCTGCCGGCTCAACCGCAGGTGCGGCCGACAGGTGTGCTGGCGATTCGTCCCGACCCGCGTCCGTCTCGCTAGGCCGATCGAAATCGTCGGGTAGGGATTCCGTCCTCGCGTATGCGTCGCCGCCATCGGCGTGCTCGGCCTTTGCGTCGGGCGGAACAGGCACGCTGCGAAGCTGCGCCATCTGCGCACGCAGATTGATGACCTCCGAGCCCAAGTGTTTGACTGTCGAACATAGTTGGTTGATTTCCGCTTGCATTCGTTCGACCGGCGTCGCCCGGAGCGCGGGGCTGTCATCGTCGGGTGTCAGGACCGTTGGACGACGCTTCGGGGCGGTCTCTGTCGTTGCGGGCTTGACCCTCGCTTGCTCGAATTGGGGTGTCCACCCCAATTCTTCTGCCAGCTCTCCAAGGAACCCTGCGATCCGATGTTTCATAGATACTCTGATGCCGGCGTAGAAGGCATCCGCTCCAAGAACCCGTTCATGAACGTGCGCGACCTGTGCCCACTAGTTCAAGAGTTATGCCTGTCCGGTATGCAGCATGTTTGCTGCTGGTTCGGTTTTCCGGTGCCGATTAAGCTTCCGTCCGGTCGATGAATGACGGACTAAAGTCAGCTGTCCAGACGACTCTGTCTGAGCCCGGAGCCTTTGTTCTTCCTCCGCTCGAAAGACGGCGCACGTGCGCGCCGGAACGTCTGATAGCGTTCACTGGGGTCGGGTCACACCTTCCCCCGGGGGATTGGGCAGATATTGTTGCAAAACACAGGGTTCGCTGGTAGTTTTCCACTGAGTATCAAGGGTGGTATCGCGTGTGCGATGCCTAACACCGTGCAGGTTCTGCACATCAGCACAGGAGTCGGCAGTACGGGTAGGTCCGAACTCCGACGAGTAGGCGGGGTGGAGTAACGGAAATGCCCACGACCGGTACAGTGAAGTGGTTCAACGACAGTAAAGGGTTATGGTTTCTTGACTCGCGACGACGGTGAGAAGGACGTATTCGTTCACCATTCGGCCATCCAGGGGGAGGGCTTCAAGAGCCTCTTGGAAGGGCAGCGGGTGGAGTTCGACGTGGTGCAGGGCGATAAGGGGCCGGCGGCCGAGAACGTCGTCAAGCTGGACGGCTAGGTTCTGCGGAGACGAGATCAGGCAGGGACCCCGCCGCTGGCAGTGGTGGGGTCTTTGTTCGTACAGATGCTAAAGTCAGGGGTCACAGTGAGGAACGAGTGCCATCATTTGACGTTGTCTCTGAAGTGAACATGAACGAGGTGACCAACGCGGTCAACCAGGCGAATCGCGAGGTTGATACCAGGTTCGACTTCAAGGGAGCGAACGCAAAGTTCGACCTCGAGGAGAACCAGGTCACGATGCGTGCCCCGGATGAGTTTCAGCTCAACCAGATGTACGACATCCTGACCAGCAAGCTCGCCAGCCGGAAGGTCAACGTTGGGTGTCTTGAGCGTGAGGCTGTCCAGACCAATGTGAGCGACGCGTGGCAGACGGTACAGGTACGGCAGGGGATCGAGACCGAGCTCGCGCGACGTCTGGTCAAGATGGTCAAGAAGGAGAAACTGAAGGTTCAGGTTGCGATCCAGGGAAACAAGCTCCGCGTAACAGGCAAGAAGCGCGATGACCTTCAGCAGGTCATCGCCTTGCTGAAGGAGGCGAACGTGGAGCTCCCGCTTCAGTATGTGAACTTCAGGGATTAGCGAGTTATGAAGACGATTGTCAACAAAACGCGCCGGCCACTAAGGATCAAGCTCTCCCAGGGGCGCGTGTTGCATTTGGGACCGACCAAAGAAGGTCGGATTGCTGCCCAGGATGCAGAGCGCGAGGCGGTCAGGCGACTGATCGAGGCCGGTGACATCGAGATTTTTGACGATGCCTCGGCCGGTGGCTCACGCGGATCCAGAGGGACAGCCGGGCCAGTCCACGCCGACGGACCTCATCGACAGTTCTCCGGCTCGAAACGCGGCGACCGCTAACGGGTCAAGGATTGTTGGGGATGATGTGCAGCCGGTCGGACGGAAAATCCGCAAGAAGAACGATTCTGATCGATAATAGGGGAGCGTCAGCGCTGTGTTCCGCGTTCACGAAACGGCCGAGGAGGGAATCGATGCGCTTTTTGATAGCCGCCATGTCGTTGTGTTTGATGGTCGCCGGTGCGGCGATGGTAGGTCTGGTCGCTCAAGAAGACACTGTCGTAGAGGTCTACAAATCGCCCACGTGAGGCTGCTGCATGATGTGGGTCGCACATCTCGAAGAGAACGGTTTCACCGTCAACGCAACAGACGTTTCAGATATCAATAGCGTGAAACGCTCGGCCGGTGTGCCGGTGCGAGCGGAAGGGTGTCACACCGCCATCGTGGACGGCTATGTGGTGGAGGGCCATGTCCCCGCTGAAGACATCAAGCGTCTGCTTGCCGAGCGGCCACCGGTCACGGGCATTGCGGTGCCAGGGATGCCGATCGGGTCGCCCGGTATGGAAGGGCCAAATCCTCAGCCCTTCGACGTCGTCGCCTTCGACGACGATGGCAAAGTGACACATTTCGCCTCGCATTGACGCACGCCGGTTTGCTGCGCGTCATCTTGGTTGTCTCCCCGTGCCTCAAGGTATAGGGTTCTGCTTCTGACCGCGACCCGACCAGTCTAGATCTGCGAATACAGCGAGCGGTGTTCATGTAGCCATTGCCCCCAGCCATCGGCCGCTACGAGGTGCGACAGCGAATCGGGCAGGGTGGCATGGGAGCGCTGTATTTGGCGCTCGATCCGGCCATCGACCGACTTGTTGCCCTCAAGTTGCTCCGAGTCGACGGCGACGAGATGCGTGCGCGTTTCCTCCGCGAGGCCCGCTCCGCTGGCCGCCTGCAACATCCTCACATCGTCACCGTGTATGACGTCGGCGAACACGACGGACAACCGTTCATCGCCATGGAGTACGTGAAGGGAGAAACACTGGGCGAGCTGATCCAGCGCCGCGCACCTCTGGTAACGACTCAGAAACTGGCTCTCATGGAGGATCTGTGTGCGGGTCTCGAGTATGCGCACAGAGAAGGACTCGTTCACCGTGACATCAAGCCTGCCAACCTGATGGTCACCCCAGGAGCCGAGGGTCTGAAGATCCTCGACTTCGGGATCGCACGCGGCTCCGGCGATGCAGGGCTGACCGAGGTCGGGACCATGATCGGAACGCCCAACTACATGTCACCAGAGCAGGCCTCGGGCGCCGCTGTCGACCAACGCAGCGACATCTTCGCTGTCGGTTCGGTCATCTACGAAGTGCTCGCCTACAAGCAGGCGTTTCCCGGCAAAGAGTGGCAGGTTGTCCTCCCGCGGATTCTCAACGACTCGCCTGAGCCACTCGCCGAGATCGTTCAGGGTATCAATCCCCGACTGGACAGTATCGTCGGGAAGGCTCTCGCCCGTAGTCCGGACGATCGATATCAGGATCTCGAGACGCTCAAACAAGACCTAGAAGAATTCCGGCACGACCTTGAAGCAGCGGAGGCTGAGACGTCGCTGCCGATCCCGACTCCAACGCCAATCGCGAAGACACCCAGGCCGACGACCGATCGAAAACGTCTGGCTCAACTCCGGAAGGCAAAGATTGTGGCGCAGGTTGACGCCGCGCGGGCCTCGTTGGAGCGCGGTGATGTCGACGCGGCACAAGTCGCCGTGGAAGAGGCGTCGCTACTGGATGACGACGACACGCAGGTCGTCCGGTTACTCGAAGAGGTACGCGATGCTCACGATGCTCGGCAGTTTGAGCGTTGTGTGTCGACCGCGCGCGAGCAGCTGGGTTCGGAGGCCTTGACTCAGGCACTTAGCAACGTCGATGAGGCGTTGGAGATCAAGCCCGATGCCGAGAGTGCGCGTGAGCTGCGCGACGCCGTAGTCGTGGCGTTCGAGGAACGGGCTCGCCGACGCGAGCGTGAACAGTTGATCGAGCGTGCGCTCGTCCAGGCTAGGAATGGCCTGAAATCTGGGGCTCCTGAGGCCGCGCTGCGAGCCGCGAGCGAAGTTCTGGTGTGGGATCCGACCAACGACGAAGCGGCGAAGCTCAAGCGGCGTGCGCTGAAGGCCGGGGAGATGCGGCGACGTCGTGAAGCGACCGATCGCAAGGTGCACAAGGCGATCGCGCTTGCGCGTCACGAGTTTGAGAGCGGCGATCATCTCGCGGCCATCGCACGCCTCGAAAGACTGGGGTCAGCCGATCCCAGCGTGGAGACGGCCCTCAATGAACTGCGCGGGAAGGCATCGTTGGTCGACCGGCAGCTCGAGTCTGCGGAATCTGTCCGGGTGCGGACCGAAGACTGGGTCGGCGAGCAGCTGACCGCAGTGCGCGCCGCGATTGCAGACGGGCGATGGGAGGATGCGGCGGCACAGGTACAGGAGCTGCGCGCCCGTTCGGCTGCGACTGCGGGTCTTGCGGAGTTGGAGGAAGACGTCGAGCGGGGCCGGTTAGCTGCGCGCCGTCGGGAGGACGCTGAGCGATACATTGGTGACGCACGCCGGCGGAGGGCCGCCGAGGACTATCCCGGCGCGCTGGCGAGAATCGACGCGGCGCTCGCGCTGTCCGAGGACCACCCGGAGGCACTGGCACTCCGCCTGGAAATCGAGGCTCTTGCCGATGCGGCTGAGGAGCGAATGGAGCAGGCGGCGGCTGCCCAGCGAAAGGCTGCCCAGGAGGCGATCGATGTGTGGCTCAGCGAGGCCGATGGGGCCCTGCGCAGCGGACGGTTCGACGATGCCCTGAAGGCGCTCGTGGACGTTGATGTCTCGGTTGCGACGGCTACGCAAGCCGTTCGGCTCCGCACGCTGAAGCAGGACGCTGACGCGCGTCGCGCGCAAGCTCGAGAGGAAGCGGTTAGGCGCAGGAAGCAACGTGTGAAGTTGGTCACGGACCAGTTCAGGGCGTCCGTGGCGCAGATGATGACGGTGGCCCGTCGCGTGGCGGTCGACCGCCAGGTTCAGCTCGGTGCCGCCGTAGTCGGAGTATTGGCGGTTGTGCTCTGGTGGCTGATTCCGTCTGGTTCCCCGTCAGAGGTGGGTGGCGATGTGTCGACGGGCGCGCTGGTGGTCTCGCAGGCTGACGGTCGTCCGATACGCCCTCCCGGCGGGCCTGCTCCCGTCGCCGAGGCGGTGGTCGGAGCCGGGGTCGATGGTCTGCCTGCCGCGCCAGATCTGTTGGCCGGGACGACATCCGCGTCCGATGCCGCCGCCGCCGTGTCGGCCGAGATGCGCTCGACTGCGGCCGGGCTGCTGGAGGCACTGGGGGCCGGCGTGCCAGTCGTCGATCGGTTGCAGAATCGGCTTAGGGATATACGGGCGTGGTCCGCTGCCGGGGACTACGACCAGGCTCTTCAGCAACTCGACGCGCTGTCGACGACCGACCCAAGGGTGGCCAGCGCCCGATCCGACGTTGAAGGGGCGTGGAACGCTGCAGCCCAGGAGACGGCGGATCGGACGCGTGAGCTTTCCACTGAAGGAGATTTTGGGGAGGCGCTCAGCCTCGTCCGGGGGTTTCTACCCGAGCACGGCTTTGTCGATGCCGCGCGCGAGGATGTCGAGGCAGCGTGGACGAAGGAGGGTGAGACCGTTGTCAGGCGAGCGCTCGAAATGGCCGCCGCCGGGGATCATGACGCAGCTGTGGCCTTGCTCGAGGCGTCGGATCCGCCGCACGAGGTCGTTCTGACTACGTTAAGTGAGCTCCGCTCCAACCCGGACTGCCCTCGCGAGATCCCTGGAGTCCTCGACGCCTTGAGCGCGTTCCGATTCGAGTCGGACGCCGCCATGCCCCGGGTCGTCGCCGATTCCTGTGGCGGGTCGTTCAAGGTTGAGATTCAGAACGAGCTGGTTCGGTTTGGAGCCGGGTGCGAGCGAGCGAGCGCGACAGCCTTCGTGCCAATCCTTTGCGAAGGTGGCTCCGAGTGGAGCCCACCACATGTGCTGAGTTTTGTGCTCCAGAAGACAGCAGGTTCCACATGGGAGATTACCGCTGCGGTCGAGATGGGTCCGGAGGCACAGCCCGCTCGTTAGCGCGGAACCGCAATGGACACGGTGCCGGTCTCATGTCCTTACTGTGGTGAGTCGCTCGAGATCGCTGTCGACTGGTCGGTCCACCTGCAAGAGTATGTTGAGGATTGCCACGTGTGCTGCCGGCCGATGACGCTTGTCATCAGCGTCGTCGGGTCGCCGGAAGGTGGTCGTCCGGACGTGATGGTGCGTGCCCGCTCAGCGGACGATTGACCCACGCGTTACTGCGGTCTAGACTTTCCGACAGGTTTTGTTCTTCCCACCGGGCGGTTCCCCAGTTTGCCCATACCCGGCGCTCCCAGCGACGGGTGCTGATTCTTGACCTGTTCGCCGAGGGACATGGTGAGTCGGTTTTCCAATCAAGAGGTGACTGGATGGCAAGCGATCGCTTTCTCGTGGTTGGTGTGAAGACGTCAGAACGTGAGTGGTTTGCTCTCTCAAGCCTCGACGCTGACTTGATCGAGGCTGGTCTCGAGCCGAGCGTTGGACGGTCTGAAGCTGAGCTCCGAGCCCAGCTTCGACACCTTGGTCTGTCGGAGGTCGATATCGACGAGCGCTTCCGCAGCGCCCGGAAGTGGATGGCCAGCGTCACTCCAAGCGTGGTGTCCGAGAACTAGTCCAGCGTTCGCCGCATTGCGGCTGGCGGCTCCTGTAGAGGGGGGACTACCCATTCAGCCAACGCGAATGGAGTCGCGCGCTGATCTGGGTGAAGTCATGCCAGACCCGGGTATGATGGTGCCGTGCGGAATGGCGCGCAGGCATGATCATGACGCGTTCGCAAATTCAGAGGGTTCTCGTGTTCGGCGTTGTCCTCCTGGCTCCCCTGATGCTCCGGGCGCAGGACCCGTCGCTCGAGGTTGTCCTTGCCCGCGCCGGTGCGTATGTAGCCAACTTTAGGAGCCAGCTTTCTGGAATTGTGTCCGAGGAACGTTACGAGCAGAGAGCGCGGGCAGGAGGCTCCTTCGGTGCGAGTCGCCAGCGCGCCGTTCTGCGGTCGGACTTTCTCCTGGTCCGTCTGCCTGGCGTAGACCGACACGTCGAGTTTCGAGACGTCTTCGAGTTCAACGGCCAACCCACTCGCGACCGCGACGATCGATTGGCGCGCCTGTTCTTGAGCCCCAGCGCCTCGTCGATAGCCCGGGCGCGAAGCATTGTCATGGAAAGCGCGCGGTACAACATCGGACCTATCTACAGAACCCTGAATACTCCGACCCTTGCGTTGCTGTTCCTGGCTCCGACATTCCAAGGGCGGTCCACGTTTGCTCGTCTCGACTCTGCTGCTGAGCCGAGCCTGGAGTTGGCTGAGACTATGTCTCCCGCGGAACGTCAATTCTGGGTTCTCGAATTCGAGGAGACATCGCGACCAACGCTCGTTTTGGGCGACGGAAGAAAGTATTTGCCGGCACGCGGTCGGTTTTGGGTCGACCCGGTTGATGGCCGCGTTGTGACTACTGAACTCATCGTGAAGGACGAGAAGGTCGAGGCGACGGTCGACGTACGGTATCGATTTGATGCAAAGGCCGGCCAGGCGGTGCCGGTCGAGATGCGTGAGCTCTACCAGGGTCCCAATGGTTCGAACGTCGAAGGAACGGCAACGTACAGCAATTTTCGCCGCTTCATAGTTGAGGTTGAGGAAGACCTGCCGCCAGAGATGGAAGAGCCGCCGATCCCGAACTGATCGACGGCGACAGCGACAGTTTTGAGGCTGTCACGGATCGAGGACGGTCGTCCCCCCTTCGCGCGACTTACCGTCTCGGCCCGTCAATTCCTCGACGTGCTCAAGCCGAAATTCTCATCTTTGATTGGCACGGGTGTTGCTTCTCGATCCTACTGAGGAGGCCGCGGCGGCTATCGACTAGCCCGCGGATACGTGCGATGGGAATACTGAAGGGCCTACTGGCCAGTGACCATCGGCAGACGCTCGACTTCTTCATTGTTGGACTTCACGACGTCTGCGAGCCAACGGTCGACCGAAACGAACTGCTGTACAACGCCAGCGTCCTGGCCCACTACGCACAGGTTTCTACGCATGCGCAGGACGAGTTCCCGGCTCCGACTGACCTCAGCACGGTGTTCGACCACTTTGTCCTCGATACAACCCCACACCTTGACGGAGCCTTGATGGAGGTTGCCGGTGCGCAATGCCTGTTGCTCGCCGGGTTCTTCGAGCAGCAGATGCGTCAGCGGCACAGCATCCGCTGGTACGCGCAACTCGGAAGCGGCTTCTTTAGCCGTGCTGCCGCTCGCGAGAGGTCTTCACCCAAGGCGCGGTTGCTGTCGTCGATCGCGAAAGGCTTTGAAGTGTGGCGGCAACGCCACGAGCGCCTGAGTCGAGAGCTCCACGACCGCCAGTTTCTTCTGACGTTCCCTCGTCCACACGATTCTGCGTAGGAGGCACGCGTGCTATCCTGGCATGTTGTTCCCGGGCGATGGGGCACGCCACGTTGCCTCATCGGCGCGAGCGTTCGTACTGAGACTGGAGTGGAAGAGGGACTATGGGAGCGATTAGTGCTAGGGACGCGGCCGGACGGGGATCGGGATGGCGGGCGCTCAACGACCGTTTGGTGAGTGCGCTCAAGCCGTACGCGGCACCGGTGGCGATCTCGTTTGTGTCTGAGGGCCAACCCACACCGGTCGAGAGGCTCGCCGACGCGTACCCAACGCCAAACGAGTACGGCCGGACCGGGCAGGTACCCGCCGGATGCGTGTTCTGGATTCGTGGCTCCCAGACCTCGTTCGCAACAACAGCGGGAGACCACGCCAACTGCTCGGTCGGCAGCCTCACGCATGGCTTCCTCACGGTTGAGGAGGCAGCGACGAAAGACGATGTCGGCGCCGCGCTCGAGTCGGGATGGGTCGACGAGGCAGCGGTGCGTGCGCTCCCGAAGGTCGCGGCGAAGCCGGGAAGGATCGTGTACGGTCCCCTTGCTGACAGTCAGACCGATCCCGACGTCGTATTGCTGCGGATTAACGGCCTGGCGCTGATGACGCTCAGGGACGCAATCCCGGACCTGCGGATTGAGGGAAAGCCTCAATGTCATATCGTTGCGATTGCGAAGGAGCAGGGGGCAGCTGCCGCGAGCGTCGGATGTTCTCTCAGCCGTTCCCGTACCGGGATGAAGGCTGAGGAGATGACCTGCGCTCTCCCGGCTCGGCGTCTCGATGAAATCGTGAACGCGCTTGAGTCGACGACTGCGGTCAACCGAGCGATGGCTACCTATGCGTCGGCGGATGCGAAGCGGTTCCAAGATTCAGGGCGGGGGTGAGCGTCAAGCGTCAGCAGATGTCTGCGCCCTTTTGGCTCAGAGCAGGAGTGGGCAGGTCACGCACGAGCGCTGCCAGCGGTAGCAGGATTCTTCGCATCGAGCTGACGTCACCGCTTGCCCAGGTGCGCGTCGATTTCAGGGAACAGAATCTCCGGCAGTGATCGGCTCGATCGGGTCGCCCGATCGAATCCGGCGGCCTCTTCGTATCGGTGCACGGTCTCAAGCGCTTCAGCCAGCGAGGGCTTGTGGGTTGCCTCGAACTCGACACACTGCACGGCCCGCGTATCGGTCGAGGCGTGGTAGTGGACCACCTCGATGTCCGGGAAGTACCAGACCGTCAGCTCCTTCCGCAGCGACCCGCTCCAGATGACGCCGATCTGGCGGAGGAAGGCGTCGACCTGCGCTTGCTGGTCGCCAGCATGATGCCCAAGGTCGATGTCGATTTCGTCGCGGACCTCGGTGTCGGCCGCGAGAGCTTTGAGCGTGAGGTGGTGAAGTTCCTTGTCGTATCGATGACGGATGATAAAGCCCCCGCTTCCGTCGATCAGATAGTACGTATCGAGCACCCTGATGAAAGCTGTGCGCGTTGGATTCAAGGCCGCGAGTGTGGCTCCGAAACCTTCCAGGTTGAACTGATCGTCGACGACGAACTTGTGTTCGATTTCCTTGAAACGCAGGTTCTGTTGTCCTGTGTCCGTCATGTCACACTACATCCAGCGCTTGAATCGACTGTAGAGCGTTCGCCGCAGCTTGAGCGACCTCGGCAGCGCGTGGAGGCCCTCGGCGGTCACACGAACGTTGTCGGGATCTCGACGTAGGCCGCAGAAGATTTCCACAGCCGCATCAATGGCACGCGCGTCACGCGTCGCAAGCATCGCTTCAGCGAGCCGATCGTGCGCTGCGTCCTCGAAATTGTAGCTGCCGAAGGCGACCCTCGTTCGGTCGACAAGGACAATCTTGGAGTGTTCGCCGTGACGGTTCTCGTACACCCCAACGCCAACATTCAGCAGCCGATCGTAGGTGGCGGCTGACGCGATCCACGCCAAGTCGGTCGCCGGCAATGCGTCTCGATGAGAATGGTACACCTCGACCTGGACGCCCCGCTCGGCCGCTGCGACGAGCGCAGCCAGGAGCTCCGGAACCGGTTTGAAGAAGAAACTCGTGAGCGCGATTGTTTTCCGCGCCGCCCGTATCATCTCGACCATGTTGTCGGTGACGACATTTCTGCCGTGCCATCCAAGGGGGCCGAACGGGCCCTGCAGGAGATTGGGATTGCACAGCCAGTAGTCCAGCTCGATCGTCTCTGCCTCTCCCGGGTTCGCGGCGGCGACCTCATCCAGCCGGTCGAGGTGGCGGTCGTCCACATGGCCACCGATCTGCCGGTAGCTCTCGAGGAGTGTGCGCACCACCGGACCACGAAGCGCCACCGAGTACTCGTTCCATCCCTCGAACGACGACCTCGAGACGTTGCTGCTGCCGAAGATCGCCTCGCCCGACTCGGAGACCTGGATCTTTACATGCTGTCCGCCGCCCAGCCGTCGCTGCGCGAAGCGCTCTGGGCGATAGACTGTGACAAACGCCCCTGCGTCGCGCAGCGCGTCGAGGCGAGAAGCAAGGGCGCGCTTGGTCTCGGTCGTCATCAGCACGCCCCCCAGAAGCTGCCCGAAGCCATCGACCAGCACGTTGACAGCGACGCCGCGGCGCTGCGCGTCGAACAGGGCTGAGAGCAGTTCCGCACCATAGCTGTCGTACTCAATGTAGAACGTGGACAAGTACAGGAACTCGTCGGCCTCCTCGATCATCGATAGCCGGGATTTCCATTCGGCGGCGCGGTGCCAGAGCGGACGCAGTGAGGAGGCGGTCGGCATCGACTGGGGGAGGCGTCAGAGACGGTAGCCGCCAGAGATGTCGAGGTTGACACCGGTCACATAGGTCGCATCGAGTAGATACTCGACCGCCTGCGAGACGTCGCGGAGGGTGCCAACACGTCCGAGTGGGACCCAGGCGCCGATCTCGTCAGCCGGCGGGAGGTCGATCGAGTTCTCAAGTTGGCCCGGAGACACCATGTTGACGCGGATGTTCCGATCGCCGTGCGCTGCGGCGAGGGATCGCGTCAGCACGAGCAGGCCCGTCTTGCTCACGAAGTAGTCGGTACCATGGACGCATGCCCGATTGCCCTCGAGGCCGGCCATTCCGATATTGATGATGTTACCTCCCGCGGGCATCAGCTTCAGGCTGTAGTAGCAGCAGTAGTAGGCTCCCGAGAGATTGGCGGCCAGCGTGGCGTCCCAAGTAGACGGGTCTAGCCGTGTGATGTGCTGCGAATTGTAGTTGCCGACGTTGTTGATGAGGAGATCGACGCGGCCTTCCTCTGCCGAAATATTGTCGAACACCTCGGCGACACGCCGCTCGATCGCGACATCAACAGGGAGCGACCGAGCTCGCTGCCCGTTCGCCTCGATCTCCTTTTCGAGCGAGCTGGCGTCGGCCTCGGAGTCGCGATAGAGAATGACGACGTCGAAGCCGCGACCGGCGAGGGTCGTGCACAGTTGTCGTCCGAGCCGCCTGGCGCCGCCCGTGACGACGGCCACCGGGCTGGAGGATGGTGCGGTCATCGCGTGCGTTCCAGCCGAACGAACGAGCACTCGGCAGACGGGACTGCGTCTGGCTTTCGGACCTCGAGACGCACGGTCTGCAGCGACGGGTGCTCTGCCAGCAGCATCGCCGCCGTTTCCTCAGCCATCGTTTCGATGAGAGAAAAATTGCGGCCACGGACCAGTGCGTTCACACCCTCAACCACGCGGTCATAGTCGACGGCGCCGCCTATCTGATCGGATTCCGTAGCCTTCTCGAAGTCGTAGTCGAACTCGATGTCCATGACAATTGGTTGAGGCTGCTGGCGCTCGTGTTCGTAGATACCCACGATGCAGTCGATCCGATACCCTCTGAGCCCTGCTGTCCCGATCACAGTATCTCCCTGCTGTGGCGCGCCCCTGTCCTAGTCGCGCTTGCGAGCAACCCAGATCTGCTCTTGGGCTGTGTCCTCCGCGAAGGGAAACGTTGAAAATCGCCGAAGCACGCCTCGACCGCGAACCCGGCATCTGTGAGAAGCGTGCGCGCTTGGGCTGGTTCGATCCAGCTCAGGCTCAGGCGCCGGTATTGACGCTGAGCGAGCATGCCTTCCGCATCGAGCTCATCTTCCCAGGTGACGACGGAGATCGACTGGGTCGACTCGTCTATCAGGGATGTCACCCACAGCAGTCGGTCCATTCCGGATGCCGACGGATAGGCCGCCCGGAGTTGCACCTCCCGCATGTGGCCCATGAGGGTTGGCGTCATCAGGAAGTCGTCGAAGATAAACATTCCCCCAGGCCGGAGACGCCGGAAGATGTGGCGGACGGCGTCGTGCTTCTGGTCCGATGTCGTGAGGTGGCCAATACTGTGATACGGCAGGGCGATGAGCCCGGCTGGACGGTGCAGCTCGAAATCGCGGAAGTCAGCCTGGATGAGCGTGAGTCGGTCGAGTACGCCGGCTCGCCTTGCGCGGTCGCGACAGCGGTCGAGCATCGCGGCAGAATGGTCGACCCCGATGACCTTGCACCCGCGAACAGCGGCCTCGACCGCGATGCGCCCGTCTCCGATACCCAACTCGACAACAGGGCCCTCCGCCGCCAGATAGGCTTCGACGTAGAACGGTCGGTTGGCGCGCGTGGACGCGGCCGAATCAGTCCAGACCGTGTAGATGTCGGCGAAGCGATCGTATTCCGGCAGACGATGACGAGATTGCAAGCAGGGAATCCTGATTACCTCAGGTTGAACTCGATTACGATCGGAACCCGTACCGCTATGGGCTCCCCGTCAAGAGTTCCGGGTTCGAAGCGCCACTGCCTCGCGGCCATGACGGCCGCCACGTCAAGCCCAAACTTCATGTCGAGCGACCTTGTAACGTGGGTGTCTCCAATCGTCCCGTCGGGCAGGACGACCGCTTCGAGCCACACGTCGCCTTCGATCACCTTGCTCATGGCTTCCTGCGTGTATCGAGGCTTGGTGTCTTTCAAGAGACGTGGACTCTGCACCCCGTTGGCGCTGAGAGCGTACACAGTGGAAGGAGTTTCAGGCGACGGCTCGACTTCCCGATATGGGAAAGCCTGGTTGTAGAACCACGGTCCAGATTCGTCGACGCCGAAGCCGATCGCCACCGTTGCGCCCACGCTGACCGGGCAACCGGCTTGTTGGGCGGGACGATAGCGCCACAGTGACAAAACGTTCTCGGCGGCTCTTCCGAACACATCGGCGTTGTCGAGTTCCGAGCCATTGACGCTGATGACGCGTGGTGCTGTCACGGATCCGTCGAACGCAATCGTTGCGTCGAGAATGACCAGAACCCCGGGCCGCAAGAGCGGCAAGAAGAGTTCGAAGTCGGCCAACCGCCGAACGTCCTCCACATGGAGACTTTCCGTTTGTGTGCTGGTCACCGACTCCGCAAGGCAGTGGGCGGTCTCATGTATCGCGGCGGCTGGGATGCCTACTCCCGCGTACCCGAGTCGTCGTTCCAACTCACGAAAGAATTCAGTCCCGACGAATCCAACACTGTGATGCATGTACTGAGCCTGCCCGTCTTGCGTCTTGATGATCGAGCCGACGTGCACTCGGGCCGGTTCCACAAAGGGCGATACGAAAAGGTGGAGCTGAAACTCAAGAGGAACAACCTCGGCATCCTCCATGACGAGCGATGGCAACGACTGAAAGAATGGCGAGTCGTCGAAATCGCCGAACTGCTTCCATTCTGAAATCAGCAACTGGGAGGCTTCGTCCTGCGCGCTGCTCGTCAAGCCCCACTCGGAGACGACACCTTTGGCCGTCCTCCACACCACGTCCGATGGCTGGTCATAGGACCTCGCATTCGAAATCCGGAGCGACGCGGCTGTCGGTGGCTCCTGCCCCAGCGCGACGGCGTGGGCGATGAGTGTCAGCAGACTGCCGACGAGCAGCGCAGCGCCCGGAGTTCGAGACAGGCTCGCTCGGCGCACCCGCGGTCGGGCGGTGTCTCGGCGGCGAACAACACCCCAGCGTTGGCGGCGAGCAATGGTCCTTCGAGCGAGCAACACGACTCAACCATTATATTGCCAGGGACCGCGGCGACATCGCCCGGCGCCGTTCAGGTCCCCCACCCGGGCTTGACTTCCGTTATGGCTTCGTCATACTCATCATCACATGGCGCCTTGGCGCCGACCGTCTTGCCAAGAGACGTGGTGAGTTTCAGATTACACACGGCTGGCGGGGGACGCCGCCGGAGGAGGACAGAGGAGGACACATGAAAGGGACAGGGATCGTCGTCGGTATCGTTGTTGGGTTCCTGGTGGCGGGGTTGAGTGGCTGGACGTTCGGGCAGCAGAAGCAGAGCGATGAGTTCACCTCCTTGGACTACGCGGAGATCCTTCATCTCTATTCGAAGTACGTCCAGGCGGTTGACGGTATCTGGATGGACGGCAAAGGTGAGCACTACGCAGACACCTTCACCGACGATGGCATCATGCAGGCCGGACCGGCGAACGCCGAGACGCCGCTCGTCGGACGGGAGAACCTGATCAACATGGCAGCGCGGGACGAGCCGGCAAGATTCCGTCACATCGTGCCCAACGTCCAAGTACATCCAACTCCCGGCGGCGCCGAGGCCTGGGCCTACATCATGCTCCTCGACATGACCCAGAACCCGCCGGTCGTCGTGAGTCACCGGGCCACGAAGGATACGCTCGAGAAGACCCCGGACGGCTGGCGCATCAAGAGGCGCATGAACAGTTCGATTTCAACCAATACGCCGTTCAACTAGGCCGAGCGCTTCGGCACCCTGTTCGCGGCGGCGAAGCATAGCTCCAGAAAAGCGTCGGTGATCCACGGGCGACCCCTCGGGGTCGCCACTCCTCCGAATGACAGACGTCGGCCCGAATCGTCCTTCCCTCAGTATTGTTGCGACTGACCCGAGCTCTCGTCACCACACGTCATAGAGATCTCAAGCCGCGAACTCTGTCTGTGGAACGCTGCCCTGGTCGTCGTCGAACCGTTCCTATGAAAGTGAGTGATGAGGTCGAGTGGGACACTAAGTCGGGGAATGTCAGGCGTGTGTATCATCACGTGTCGCGGACTCATGGTTGTTGAACATAGCAGCAGTTGAAAAAGAACACGGAACACGATTGGAGAAAGCATGGCGAGCGAAAGCAAGTGCCCGGCGTTGGGCGGACCGAGTAGACACACGGCAGTTGGGAACATGTCGAACCAACACTGGTGGCCGAATCAGTTGAATCTGAAGATCCTCCACCAGAACTCTCCTCTGTCAGATCCTATGGGCAAGGAGTTCAACTACGCCGAGGAGTTCAAGACGCTGGACCTGGGTGCTCTGAAGAAGGACATCGATGGGTTAATGACGACGTCGCAGGATTGGTGGCCGGCCGACTACGGCCACTACGGGCCGCTCTTCATTCGGATGGCGTGGCACAGCGCAGGGACGTACCGCATCGGCGACGGCCGCGGCGGCGCAGCCTCCGGTACACTCCGCTTTGCGCCCCTCAACAGTTGGCCCGACAACGCGAACCTCGACAAGGCCCGCAGGTTGCTCTGGCCGATCAAGCAGAAGTACGGCCGGAGGATCTCGTGGGCCGACCTGATGATTTTTGCTGGCAACTGTGCTCTGGAGTCGATGGGTTTCAAGACCTTCGGTTTCGCCGGCGGGCGCGAGGATGTCTGGGAGCCCGAAGAGGACATTTACTGGGGGACCGAGAACGAGTGGCTCGGTGACGAGCGCTACAGCGGCGACAGGGAACTGGAGAATCCTCTCGGCGCCGTTCAGATGGGCCTGATCTACGTGAATCCGGAGGGGCCGAACGGCAACCCGAGCGCGCTTGCTGCAGCCCGGGACATCCGAGAAACGTTCGCTCGCATGGCAATGAACGATGAGGAGACAGTGGCGCTCATCGCCGGCGGACACACGTTCGGAAAAACCCATGGTGCTGCCGATGCTGACAAGTACGTCGGTCCCGAACCCGAGGGTGCCGCCCTTGTGGAGCAGGGTCTCGGCTGGAAGAACAGCTTCGGCAGCGGCAGGGCCGGCGATACGATCACCAGCGGGTTGGAGGGCGCCTGGACACCCACCCCTGTGACCTGGGACAACAGCTACTTCGAGACACTGTTCAGCTACGACTGGGATCTGACCAAGAGCCCTGCCGGTGCACAGCAGTGGGTGCCGACGGATTCCGCCGCGGCGGAGACCGTGCCGGATGCTCACGATCCATCGAAGACGACCGCTCCCATCATGCTCACGACGGACCTCGCGCTGCGGATGGACCCGATCTATGCGCCGATTGCGAAGCGGTTCCATCAAAACCCGGAGGAGTTCGCAGACGCCTTCGCTAGGGCGTGGTACAAGCTGACACACCGTGACATGGGGCCCCGCACCCGGTGTCTCGGTCCCCTGGTTCCTGCGGAGCCGCAGTTGTGGCAAGACCCGGTCCCCGACGTCGCTCGCGAACTGATTGGTGAGCAAGACATCGCTGCCCTCAAGGGCAAGATCCTTGGATCAGGACTGTCTATTTCCCAACTGGTCTCGACCGCCTGGGCGTCGGCGGCAACGTTCCGCGGCACCGACAAGCGCGGTGGGGCGAACGGGGCGCGCATTCGCCTGGCGCCGCAAAAAGATTGGGACGTCAACCAGCCGGCCGAACTCGTGAAGGTGCTACAGATTTTGCAAGAGATCCAAAACGACTTCAACGGTTCTCAGTCTGGCGGGAAGAAGGTCTCGCTCGCTGACGTGATCGTGCTGGGCGGGTGTGCAGCCGTTCAGGAAGCTGCGAAGAAGGCGGGGCACGACGTGCAAGTTCCCTTTTCGCCGGGGCGCGCAGATGCGTTGCAGGAGCAAACCGACGTGGATTCGTTTGCCGTGCTCGAACCGACGGCAGACGGGTTTCGCAACTACTTCGGAAGCGGACACGGTAGATCGGCGGAGGAGTTGCTGGTGGATCGCGCGCACATGCTAACGCTGACTGCTCCTGAGATGACAGTGCTCGTCGGCGGCATGCGCGTCCTGAATGCCAACGTCGGGGAGTCCGAACTCGGCGTCTTCACCGAGCGGCCTGAGATGTTGACGAGTGATTTCTTTGTGAACCTGCTCGATATGAACACCAGGTGGCAGGCGTCGTCCGCATCCGAGCACGTGTTCGAGGGGCGCGATCATGGGACGGGAGAGCTCAAGTGGACCGGCGGCGCCGTTGACCTCGTCTTTGGTTCGAACTCCCAGCTCCGGGCTATCGCCGAAGTCTATGCGTGCGACGACTCGCAGCAGGCGTTCGTGCGTGACTTTGTGGCTGCGTGGGACAAGGTGATGAATCTCGATCGCTTCGACCTTGTCTGACTAGGAGCTGATTGCTCCGCAGCGCACGTTGTGACTGTCTCAACGGAGCCGGGCACCGCGTAGCCGCGTTCACGGCTCGTAGTAGACGGCATCAATCGGTCGGGGCTCGGTCTGATAGTCCTGGTTCTTGTATGGATACGCTGGTCGGGGTTTCGAGGTAATAAACGCCGCGATCTGCTGTGCTTCCTCATCGTTGAGCACGCCGGGGTCAAGGTACGGCATCATGTACCGGATGATTCCGGCCAGCGTATAGACTCGAGCCGCACCTGCCCCGTCGTTCCATGATCTCGGCCCCCAGAGCGGCCCGGCCTTCTTGTCGGCAATCTGTACACCCTGCCCATCTTCGCCGTGACATTCGGCGCAATGTTCACCGTACAGGGCCTCGCCCCGTGTCGGGTCAAGCTGGTCGATTGGAATCCTTGCGTCGGCCGGAATCACGTTCTGCTTGCGCCAGGGAGGGTTCGCTCCGGCGACGAATCCCTCGGACAGCCAACGAATGTAGGCAGCCAACGCCTGTACTTCGCCGGACGTCGTCTCGGGCAGGACGCCGTCGCCTGAGCCGCCCGGTGCGTTCTGGCTACGCATGAAACACCCCACGATGCGGTCCTCGAGCGTAAAGTCCAGACCCGCACGCCGGTTGTACTCGGGAAACATCGCCGCCGAGCCAAGCAGCGGGAGTGCCAGCTCCCGCTGTCCGGCATTTAGGTGGCAGTTTCCGCACGACATGGCGCTTGGCGTTAGGTGCGGCGCTTCATCCGGCGTGTTGACGAACAGCCGATAGCCCCAGCGCACCTGGCTCCCCCCTGCCATGTCGTCGAGTGTCAGATCCGTCACGGGATTCTTCGGGATGTCCCATGCTGAGACCATCGTGACCTCAGCAGGAATCAACGATCCCTTGAGTTCGTATGGTCTTGATGCCGGGTCGAACATCACCGCGTCAATGCCATGCTCCAGCGGCGCCGCCGATGGCGCAGGGAAGGAATCTGTGGCGGTGGGTGGGGTGACTGGCTCAGAACAGGCGGACACCGCCACCGCGCTGGCGAGGAGCACCCAAACCAGTGGAGTGTGGGATCTCAACGGACACCTGCCTAGAACACGCGCTGGTAGCCCTCGGCCTCGAGCATGACGAGCGCGGTCATCGCAGACAGCGCGAGGTCCACCTGGCTTGTAATGTGTTCGCGTGGTATCTGAAACACATTCGCCGCCTGCCCGCAGACGTAAAGTCGCACCCCGGCGTCCGACAGAGCATCGAACAGGGGCAGGTTTGGATTGTCGCTCCCAAACCTCTCGCGATACCCGTCGTTGTCAAGGACCGCTGTCGTCGCGGCCCCGTGGATGACGAGGGCGACCTGAACGTCCTCCACCGGCACACCGGCCTCGACGTGCATGTTGAGGAAGCGCGAGGCGTTGTCGATGGCTGCGTTGACAGCCTCGGGAGACGATGAGGAGTCTGTGACCTCGAAGACCGCCTTGAAGACGAAGCCAGCCGGGATGGTGAGGTCCGGATTCTCGACGGTGAAGACCGGGCCGGACGACTCAATGACCGGACCTACGTGCGCCCCCAGGTCAAGCATTCGAGTCATCACCGGGTAAGGGGCCTCCTGGCCAATCAGTGGGTTGGTGGTTCCAAGCACACTCACGCACACCGTGAGAATGAGCATTCCTCGCGACCGTCTATCCGCGCCTGTGGTCATCGTGCCAACCTCTCTCATTGTGGGTTCAAGGTGCGCTGTGTTTGCCGCGTCTGGTTCCCGCAGCGAGGCAGTACATACTAACAATACTGAACATGGCGCATCGTATCACCCGACGAGATGTCTAGATTCTGTGGCGCACTCACGGGCAGCCGGCGTATTATGCGGAGACAGATCCACAATCAAAGAGATAAGACCATGCGCTTGGGCTACTTACTCGTCATCGCGTTCATCTGTAGCCTTCCCCTCTTGGCCCAGGAGGAGATCGTCGGCGATTGGTACGGCACCCTCGAGGCTCCCGGTCTGCCGGTTGTCTTCCATATCAGCGAGACCGACCGCAACCTCACCGCGACCCTCGACAGCCCCAGTCAGGGGGCGATGGGCATCCCCATCGACAGCGTTGTTTTTGACGCCGGACATCTGTCGCTCACGATCGCTGCGATCGGCGGCGGGTACGAAGGTGACCTCGAGAGCGCCGGCACGATCGTCGGCAGCTGGAGTCAAGGTGGTCTCACCCTCGATCTCACACTTTCGCGAAACCAGGAGGCAGCGGCCGCACCGAAACGGCCCCAAGAGCCCCAGGCACCGTTTCCGTACGAGGCCGAAAGCGTGCGCCTCGCCAGTTCTGCGCCAGGAGTTACCCTGGCCGGGACACTTACGCTGCCGGCTTTTGGTGCTCCCTCTCCAGCGGTCGTCCTGATCAGCGGCTCCGGTCCTCAAGACCGAGACGAAACGCTCGTGGGGCATCGGCCATTTCTCGTCCTTGCCGATCACTTGACGAGACACGGTGTGGCGGTGCTGCGGCTGGATGACCGCGGAATCGGAGAGTCGACGGGCTCGTTCGCCACGGCGACGACCACCGATTTTTCCGACGACGTTCTCGCGGCCGAGGAGTTTCTCGAGCAACGTCCTGACATCGGACCGATCGGACTTGTCGGACACAGCGAGGGAGGATTGGTGGCGCCGATGGTCGCCAACCGCACGTCCGCGGTTCGCTTCGTCGTGCTGATGGCCGGACCGGGGTTGATTGGCGAGGAGATCCTCTACCGGCAGGGTGTCCTGATCATCAAAGCCAATGGTGGTAGCGACGAGGTGGCCGAAACCAACCGAGCGCTCCAAGCTCGGCTGTTCTCTGCTCTCAAGGCGGAGGACGACTTGGAGGTGGCTCGCGTCAAGCTGAGGGAGATCCTTCTCGAATCGCTACCCCAAGTCACCACAGGGACGACGGACGAGAATCGTGAACAACAAGTCGCGGCGCAGCTGGCACAGCTCACCCAACCCTGGTTCCGGTATTTCTTGACCTACGACCCGCTTCCGGCGCTGCGCGAGTTCGACTGTCCGGTGCTGGCGATCAACGGTGAGAAGGACACGCAAGTGCCGTCGCAGGAGAACCTAGAAGCCATTCGCCGGGCCCTCACGGAAGGTGGCAACGCCGATTTCGACATCGTCGAGCTGCCCGGGCTCAACCACCTCTTGCAGACCGCGGACACCGGATCGCCGAACGAATATGCCTCGATTGAAGAGACCATGTCGCCGCGTGCCCTACAGGCGATGACGGACTGGATTCTGGTTCGCTTCCCTGTGAAGTAGCCGCGAGGGGTAGCTCTTCAACACCGGTCTCTCGCGTCTTGCGGTGTCCTACCCCAGATCGTGAGCGACCGTCTTCCGTTTTGAGAAACAACTCCGCGTTCGAGGTCGCCAAGGCGAACATCTTGCCGGCCTGAAATATTCCGTATCCTCCGAACATGCCTTTCGTTGTGACCTCGCTCAAGCTCTCGAGCCTGGGCACGATGGCGTCCACGAATACCGCGCCTTTGGTCGATGCCGTATCGCCTTTCGTCCCCATATCGAACTCCTTCGGTTACGTCGCACCGATCGATTGGATCAGGCTGTGCCTTCACGCGATCTCAGATCTCTATCGCCGCCGTCCACCTGGGTTGAGTAATCCTACCTATCTTGGCTCTCGTTGAGGGACGTGACTTCACTCCCTGTGTCGAATTGTTGGGTGCTGCAGCACAACGGGCATATGATCTAGCTATGGCTCAAAAACAGCCGCCTGCGGCACCTGCTGAAGATGACGTGAGAATTCTTGAACATCGCACTCCAGATAGCGACGTGGGGCACCGCTGGGACGTGTTTTTCGGGCGTAGCTCAATGCCGATGCACAGCACACGAGAGGAAACAGCCCGTCGGGCCGCTCAACAACATGCGAGGGGGTATCAGGTGGCTGTCTGGCTCATGATCAAAGACCACCCGAAGAGTCGAGAACTGCTGTTCGACCATCGAAGGGCAGTTGCTCACAGGTCCTGACGTATCACCAAGGGACGCAGCCATCGCGTGACCCTTGGCGAGAGGCGATGCTTTTCTAGGATAACTCTGTTCGCCTGGTACCTTTGCTCGCCAGCCTTGGGCTGTCAACGGGACTGACGGCGAGACGATTGGCGGCCGGAGCGGATAGTTCAGCCAGGGGGCGTCTACCCCAAGCCGCCCTGCAAGATGGCACCGCAGTGCATGCAGACGCGCGCGCCTGGTGCGAGCCGGCCGGCACAGTATGGGCACTTCTTCTGGCGCTCGGCGTCGGCGATCCCGAGTGGGATATAGAACAGCACCACGGCCAGTGGACCCAACACTAGTCCGGCGGCGACCCCGGTGATCGGTGAGAAGCTGCGACGGTGCGCCGCCACATAACCGGCCACGGCTCCAAGCGCATTCCAGATCAATAGCACACCCATGCGGGTTCTCTCTCGATGGCCTTGGAGCAGGCGTATTAGCTATCTCGCTAGTTCAGCGTAGTCAGGTCGTACTGTGGCCGAGAGAGAAGAGAGCCGCTCAAACGCTTGGGGCGAATCTCTACGCAATCGAGCACGGAGTGCGCGTAACAGCCAGTGCGAATCTTGCTCGAGCACATGTGTCCAAAAGTAAAACTCCGCTGATCCATTCAAGAACCTGGCTGCGCTTCTCTGAAGAGATGCATCGCAACCGTTGATATCTTTGACGGCAAGCTCAATGACCGACAATGCCAACCGCGTATGTGACGGTAGCCCTGCCTGCTGTGCATGCCCCGTGGGACGACTAATCAGCCGCATCGGCCCATCCGTCCTCGACATCCTCTTTGCGACACCTCTCGGCCAGCGCCTGGAGTTGCTCCGTCGTCTGACCGGTCACCTGGATGAACGGGTCTCCCTCGTTGATCGATTCCTCCAACCGGAGGCCATGGGGTGTGCGACGGGCAGAACACGTGAGCCGCCTGCTGCTCTTCTGAAGTGTCCAGAGAACGGTGGGAGTTGCAGTGACCACGGGCACAGGGTTGTTGCGCGACGGCATACGTCACTTTCTTGTATTCAAAGGGTGTTTCCCCGGAACGCTGTTACTCGTGGAGCACACTTCGGGGGTGGGTGCTTTACTGACAAGCCGAGTCGTTCTCCTGGAGCGGGTGGCACTTGGCCCTCCCCCTTCCTGGGCTGGAGAACGACGATACCGTCAGTATACGCCTCATCGAGGCTGATCAGTCGGGATCTATTTCGAACCGTCGAACGATCGCCTTACGCTTCCGACGTAAGCGGTAGAAGCTGGGCAGTCGCGACACTGCATGAACGGACGAAGTCGCCCTGGGCGCAGGCTTTCGTTCGCGGTCTGGGCGGGAGCCTCGGCTCTAGCCTGGGCGCCGCGTGATAGGTCCTGCCTAGTCACCAAGAGTTTTACCTATCCACTAGCTGAGAAACACGTAGATCGAGGGCGACTATCGCGAGCGATGGTCGGCTAGACGTCGGCTAGCGTAAGCGCAACGGGCTGTTTTCCGTCAACGTCCGTGAACGCATAGTCTCGCGCCAGGCTGGCCGCCACGAGTACCTGACCTGAGCGTTCGATGATTTTCGGGTCGGTGGCGAGGGCTGCAACCGCTCGCCCGACAAACTCCGGGCTCTCCGAATTCGTCAGGTCGAACACACCGGCCGAAAGTACCGCCTCCGTGCTGTACTGCCCCAGGGTTCTTGGACAGTGGTTTGACGGTATTCGCTTCTACGCCGCCGCGTCCAGCCCGAGGAGGTCGCGTCGCACCTGGGCCGGGCTTCGGTCGTCGTACTTCTCCAGCATCCACTGCTCGTTGTACGTCCGCTTGAACTCGAGCAAGGCCAGGCGGAGCTCCTCGATCGTCTCGAAGCTCCGCACCCACAACAGATTCTCCTTCAGCGTGCGGATGAAGCGCTCCGCGACGCCGTTGCCTTCGGGCTCCCGCACGAAGCTCGGGGAGCTTTCGATGCCGAAGAACGCGACCTCCTGTTGAAAATCGTCGGCCAAGTAGTTCGACCCGTGGTCGTGACGCAGCCGCAGCCCACGGGCCACGCCTTCGCCGATGCCCCCGAAGCGTTCGCGGATGCCCTGGCGGATCGGCTCCAGGGCCTCGAAGCGGGTCCCGCGCTTGGCGGCATGGAGCCCGATGCATGCGGTCGCGCAGTGATCGACGGCCACGAAGACGTAGGCCGCCCCCTCGGCGACCGTCACGGTGGCCGTCATGTCTGTGCCCCACATCACGTCGGGCGCCTCGGTGGTGATGGTCCCGTCGTGCGCCGTCGGCCCATGCGCGTGGCCCGCGCGCGGCGGGGCTTGGAGGTCGTGCTCGCGCATCAACCGGCGCACCCGCTCCTTCGAGGTGCGCATCCCCGCGACCCGCAGCTTCGCCCAGGCTTTTCGGTAGCCCTCGCCATGAAACGGCGCGGCTTCGAGCACCCGGCGAATGTGGGCCACCAGGACGTCGTCCGGGGCAGCGCCGATCGGCCCGCGGCGACGACACCGTGCAGGAGACCGTGTCGCCTGCCGCCGCGCATACACACTGGAGCGGGCGCGGTGCCACACGCGGCAGACCCGCTGCACGCCAGACGCCCGACGGGTGGAGATCGACTGGGCGCCACTCATCGCGTCGACCTCCGCCGGGCCAAAGGGCCGCCGGCCTCCAGCTGGTCCACCTTCGCGTACAGTAACTCGGTCTCCATCAGCAGCTCGCCGATCTTGGCCTGCAGCCGACGATGGTCGTCGTCCCGAGCATCCGGTGCGCGGCTCTTTCGGCCCGCCTGCCCCGCAGCCAGAAACTGAGCCCGCCAGTGCGACGCCCGCGCCGCCGTGATCCCCACCGCCCGCGACACGGACTCGAGGTCCTCCCCGCGCAACAGACGCATCACTACCTCACGCTTGCGCCCGGCCGAGAACCGACCCCCACGGCCGCGCCCGGCGGCCACGCCGGTCGCCACCGATTCCTCAACCTGCTTCCTCATCTCGACACTCCTCCTGCGAGAACTCTCTCGCAATCAAGTGTCCAAGAAAACCCTAGGGCGCAGGAGTGCGTACCAGTCCGGGATAGAGCGATACGACGGCGACGCCATACTCACGCAATTCATGGGCCGCGTCGGCAGTCAGCTTGTCGGTGGCCGCCTTGGCTATGCCGTAGATCACGTTCCCGCTGTGCTTCTGCGCCGCCCAGTGGGAGATGTTCACGATCGCTCCAGTGCGCGCCGGAACCATCAGCCGTGCGGCGTGCTGGGTTGTGAGAAAGGCCGCCCGGACACCAGCCCCCACCATCGCGTCCCACCGCCAGGCCGGCTGTTCCCAGAAGGGGGCTGACCAGGTGAACGCCCCATCCTCCACCATGCGCTCGTAGCCACCCCAGGCGTTGTTCACGAGGACATCAAGGCGGCCTTGCTCGTCCATGATCTGCTCAAACAACCGCTCGACGGACTCTTCATCTGTGTGGTCACATGTCACCTTGTGGATTGGCATGTCGAACGGGGCGTCAGCAATCGTGCGCCCTGTGGCATAGACGGTTGCCCCGGCCTTCCCGAGCCCAATCGCGATCCCGCGACCGACGCCGCAGCTGGCTCCAGTGACCAGCGTGACTTTCGCATCCAGCATGTGCATTCCTTTCAGAGTAGTCGCGCAATACTAGACCACACGGAATCACCGCAGGATGAAGCGACACCCCTGTGCTTCGGCCTGTGTGGAGTATTCCGTCGGACGGAGAACGGAGAAACGCGATCTTCGGGATCCGGTTCGTCTAGTTCGGCTCGTGCGTGACGGCGGACTAATCCTGGGTCCTGGTGTATAACGGTACTAACCTGTTGGTTAGAACGGAGAGCCTTCGTAGTATCTTCTCGCCCCTTTTGGGGACCACGCTGCGGATGAATCCTCGGGACATCTTCCTCTTCCTTGTCGGCTGCGGCAGCGTCGCACTGCTCGGCCTCCCATTGGCAGAGCTGTTCGCCCAAGAGCCAGAGACCCAAGGCCAGCCTCCCACGTTTCGATCTTCGGTCAATTACGTTGAAGTCGATGTCCAGGTCACTGATCGAGACGGTCACGTAGTCCGCGACTTGACCGCCAAGGACTTCCAAGTTCTTGAAGACGGCCAACTGCAGACCATCGATACGTCTACCTTTGTCGACCTACCGGTGCGTGCCCATGAGCTGCCGGTCTCGCTCCCCGCACCGGACGTATCATCGAATGCCCAGGACGCGCAGGAGGGGCGCGTCTATCTTCTTGTGCTGGATGACCTGCACACGCCTCCGCTTCGGGCACAGGTCGTTCAGGACATCGCCCGCCTCTTTGTCGAGCGCAGCCTGGGAATGAATGACCGCGCGGCCATCGTGGTGACCAGCGGCAGACCTTCACTCAGTCACGACTTCACGAGTAATAGGACGCGATTGATCGACACCATCGAACGCTTCGTCGGTCAGCGGCCCACGCGCAGTGAGCTGTCCATCGGTGTGCGACCGCCGATACAACTTGGACAGGGTGCCGTGCTCGGAGCCCCGCCCCCGGCACTCACCCAGGCTGATCGCCGTCTACAAGAGCAGGCCTACGAGTCCCACGTCACGCTGACCGGGTTGAAGAGTTGGGCCGAATGGATGGCAGGGCTGAATCATAGGAGAAAGAACATCGTCTTCGTCAGTCAGGGCATCGACTATGACATGGGCCAGGTGTTCAGCGCTGACGCCGATCAGCTCCGGGCCGATATGCGTGACACCGTCGCAGCCGCCGCACGCAACAACGTGACGATCTACGGTGTCGACCCACGGGGACTGCCGACCGGACCACGCACGTCGATTCGGACCATCCTGCTGCCGGACGAGGTGTTCTTTTCAGAGGCCACTTGGCGCGCCAAGCAGACCCTTCGTCTTCTGTCCGAAGAAACGGGAGGCTTCGCGGTTGTCAACTCCAACGAGTTTGGGTTGGCGTTCGACCGCATCGTGCTCGAAAACAGCTCTTACTACCTGTTGGGGTATTACGCGCCACGCGAGGTTCCGGATGGCGAACTTCACCGGATCGAGGTCCGCGTGAACCGCCCAGGGGTGGTCGTCAGGTCCCGACGCAGCTACGTCGCTGTCGCCCAAGCGGAACCTCGTCCGACAGCATCGGACGCGATTCCCGCAGAGTTGGCCAACGTGCTGGGGAATCCGTTGCCGCAGAGTGGACTGACCCTGGCTGTATCGACAATGGCCTTTCGTGGGCCAGACGACGTGGCGTCCGTTATGGTTGCGGTGGAAAGCGACGGCTGGGGCGGGCCAGTTGAGCATGAGGCTACGACCACGGATGTGATTGTTCTCTCGATCCTCGCTGTAGAGAAGGACGGAGACATCGCGGCCAGCCGCCAGGTCCTTCGCTCCGCTGACCATCGTCAGCGAGGACTGCATGAACTGATACAGCTTCAGCTAGAGAGTGGTGACTACCAAGTCAGAGTCGGTGCACTCGATCGGGACACAGGTCTCCACGGAAGCGTCCTCCATGACGTGACGGTCCCGACGTTCTCAGCTGAGCCGATTGCGATGAGCGATCTTGTCATCGCTCTGGGCCGGACCGCGAACTTACCGACGGTCGACGAGGCGGTCGCGGAGGCGCTGCCGGTCATGCCGACCACCATCCGGACATTCACGGCTGAGGATGAGCTTGTTGTGTTCGGTCGGATCTACGACAACGGTCGGCAGCAGCAGCCGGTAGCCGTCACGAGCACGGTCAGCCGGGCGTCCGGTGAAATCGTGTCGACCAAGGCGGTAACGATTGGACACGAGCCGACCAGCACCCGGGACTTTCTGGAGCATACGACACACATCTCACTAGGTGAGCTCGATCCCGGGCCGTATGTCCTCACGGTTGAAGCTCGGAGCAGTGCGGAACCTGAACGGCCGACTGCTCGACGGGTGTTGGTGAGAGTCACCGAGTAGGGGTTCCCGTTTGTCGAGGTCGCCCCTAGCGAAGAACCGCTTCGTCCTCGGTATCATCGACCACAAACACCCGAAGATCGTTCGCGCCTGCTTCGAGCGCGTCTTCTGGGATCATGCTGGCAAACACCCACTCGTCATTCTCCTGGTAGGACTGCGTTGTCGCAACGACGACATCGTTGACCGCGATCGCCACGCTGACGCGTTCCCCGATGCTCTCCGTCACCACTCCACGGACGTAGAGCGGCAGGGTCTCGCTGTCGAGGTCGACGTCGTCAAACCGCGGATCCTCGAGATGAACCGCGGTGTCCTGTCCCGTCCGTACATCGAGCGATGAGAGCAGGCGTCCGACGAGAGCGGCATGTGGGCCGAGGGCGTACACCCCAGCCGCGAAGTGCTGCAGCCGCGTCTCGAGGCTGGCGTACCGATCCTCCAAGACGGGGTCGTATGTCTCGACTCTCACGTCTGTCGCGGTGCGCTTGACGAATGACTTCTGAGCCTTCTGCGGCTGGTTGGCATCCAGAAGGGAACGTCCATCGACGTCATAGTAGGCCGTCGTCGACAAGACGTTCGCGATCGTCGGCACAATGTCAACGGTTTCAGCGTTCTGGTCCGTCACACGTCCCGTGACCTGCCCCGGGTACTTAATGAGGAGAGGTACCAGCATCACGTCGGCTCGACTGCCGTCCGCGGACGTCCGGCGAGGCATCCCATGCTGAAAGCTGGCCCCGTGATCGGCCGTCATGATAAGAAGCACCTCGTCGTAGATGCCCTGCGCCTCGAGGCGGTCCAAGAGCTTTCCGACAAGCCTGTCCACGAAACCGACCTGCAGCAGGTGCCGTTGCTGCAGAACGCGGGGAAGCCACGGATCACTCTGAAGGAACAGTGACGCCCCGCCTTCTCTGTGATTCTGGTAATCCGGCGCGAGGTAGCGGTGCCCGGAGGGCACATACTCGAACGGCATGTGAGGCATCAGCGTATGAAGGAAGTACAGCCGACCCTCACGGTCTGGGGTGATCGTCTCCAGGAAACGATCGAACTCGGACGGGCGATCACGCAGGCTTCGTCGACCTTCGTCATTCCGGAACATGCGCCGGGTTGCGAAAGCCCTCCAGTCCCCGACAATGGGCGGCAACGTGGCGGCGATCGAGTCGGGCGAGATAATGTGAAGGTAGACAATGCCGAGGTCGGCCACCAGTTCGCCCAGGCTGTCGTGCACTTCGAGATCGTACAGGCAGCGGTTCGCCGGACAGAGTTGGAGGAACCGGCCGAACACGTGCATCTGATAGCTCTCGCTGAGCATCGTGAACAGGTTGTTCGGGAAATAGCGCCGCGTCGGCACGGCGTTCGGTGCGACGGGCAGCGTGCCGCTCACGATCGCGGGAACGGCCCACAGGGTCTGGGAGGAGACGGTGCTGGCATTCCGATACCAGGTCGCGGTTTCAGCGAGACGCGCGAAGTTCGGGTAGCGGGCCGCATCGATCGCACGGGTGCCGTCCATCAACGAACTGACCGGGAACTCGTCGAACACGATCAAGACGATGGGGGGTGTCTCTGTCACGGTCGCGGAGGCGAACGGCACATCGGCTCTCACGACGGCGTCCCGCACGTCAGCATTCATGAGAAACGCCGCGGGAACGATGACGACGGCCGGGCTCAACGCCGTCACGAAGCTTCGCACCGCGCCGTACCGTCGATAGGCCAGTGCGAGCGCTCCCGCCACCAGCAGGGCCAGGGCCATCGACGGGACCGTGCCCAGCGCCTCCACCCGCTTCAGAGGGGGCAGCAGCAGCGCGCTGCCCATGACCGTGAGCACCAGGCCGTGCATCAGGCCGGCCACCGGGGCGCTGACCCTGACCAGGACGCTCTCACCCACGACCAGTATCGTCGGCAACGCGATGCAGACGAGCCCGACGAGCGCGACAAGATGGGCCACCGTCGTGTTGCGCGCGACGAAGAACGTCGGTTCTTGAGACACGACGGTGAAGAGGGGCTGGGCCACCGCGAGTGCGCTGAGCGCGAAGACGTGGAGGGTTCGCGCGACCGTCATGCCTGTCACGCGTTCGAACGTGCTTCGAGCTGTACCCAAGTAGTGCAGCGCGCGACGCCCCGTCCAGGACCGGTTAGTGTAGTGTGCCACACGGGCCACGGCCTACGCGGCGATCGCCAGGAACAGACCCAGCGTGGGAACCAGCCAGACGACGACCGTCAGTCGGGTCAGCCAGAAGGACCCTACCGCGAGCAGGTAGTCCGGGGTGTCCGGCCGCTGAGGGAACAACTGGCTGGGATGGAACGGCCGAGGGGTCGCCCCTGACGGAGCCCGGAGCACGTTCAGCGAGAACGCCCCACCGTGCTGCTGGTAGCCCACAACGAACTCATGTGGGCCCGCCTCCAGCTTCAGCGTGCGGGCGATAGTGTGCATGCCCTCGGCGGCGTTTCGCGAGAGCACGAGGTCGCCATCGACCCAAACGCCGACCTCGTCGTCTCCGCCTGCGTACACCTCCACTTCCTGATCCCGGGGAAGGAACCAGAAACCACGCCAGCGCACGCTGAAGAAGCGCCTCGGCACGTCTGGCCGCTCCTCCAGGAAGTGCAAGCTGATATCTGGGGTAATGTCCCGGGATATCGGCTCACCTTGAAAACCAACTTCGGGATAGACAGAGCGAACCAGACCGGGCGGGGCGACAACCCACCGGTTCAGTGCAACCGACAACGCGGTCAGCGTCACGGCGGCGCTCACGTAGATGACCAGTGTAGCCGCCCATCGAGATCTCATAGGATGGGTGTCTCGGCGAAACCAGGATCGTGCCGAGATGGACGGAAACGGGCCTTGCGGTCTGGGTCGGACGCGAAGGTGTCCGGTTGCACTTTCAGCGCCATGTCGTGTTCAACATCCAGTCGCGGGCGCTGTACGCCTCGCCCAAGCTGCCCCGCCCGATCTTGGTAGCGGCTTCGCAACGACCGATCCGGCAATCGAAGTCCAGGGCCCTAGATTGAATCGGAGCAGTCGACGCAGATTGGAATCGATTATAGGATGTTCAGCTGCAGATAAGAGAAAGAGCCGATCGGACACGATGAGCTTTGGCGGTCGGCAGAGGGGAGCCTGTGGCTGCTCTGCTACACTCCGTGGGCATGGTAGTCGGTCCCGCACGTGTGCTCGAGTGCGTGATGTCGATCGGAATCGTCTTTGCCTGGGCTGTCGTGGCTCCGGTGATGGGGCAGGTCGAGGAGACCTCCTCCACGGCCGAGGAGTGGCGACAGTGGGGTGGCCCCCAGCGGAACTTCCAGGTCAGCGGCAGCCAGTTGGCTGACAGCTGGCCGGCTGATGGGCCGCGCCGATTGTGGAGTCGTCCTCTCGGGCTAGGACATTCGACGATCGTGGTCGACGAGGGTCGTCTCTTCACGATGTATCGTCCGGGTCAGGAGTCACGGGGCGGTCCGTGGGTTGGTGAGGAGAGGGTCGTGGCCCTCGACGCGACGACGGGTGACACGTTGTGGGAACACTCCTACCCGTCTGAGCCCATGAACTTCCGCCAGGGCGCCGGACCGCACTCCACACCGTTGGTCGTCGGCAATCTGCTCTTTGCGGCCGGTACGAACAAGCAGATTCACGCGTTCGACAAGGAAACGGGCGACGTGGTCTGGTCGCACGACTTGGTGAGGGAATACGATGCCCCGCCGGCGCTCGTCCGTCCGCCGGTCAAGGCAGGTTACGCGTCTAGCCCGACGGCCTGGAACGACATGGTCATCGTCACAGCGGGAGGCGACGGTCAGTCTGTGATGGCATTCCGGCAGCAGACCGGAGAGCTTGTGTGGACGAGCGGAGATTTCCTGATCTCGCCTTCTACGCCACTGTTGGTCGATGTCGATGGCGAGACACAGTTGATCGTCTTGGGCGGTCAGACCGTCAATGGTCTTGACCCCGACACCGGTCGGGTGATCTGGTCCCACGACCATGACACCGGCGGCGACATGAACAACGCGACACCGCTCTGGGGTGGGGACAATGTGCTTGTCGTCAGCTCGTCGTATGACGGCGGCACGCGGGCCTTGCGACTGTCCAGAGAGGGGCCAGCCACCCACGTCGAAGAGCTGTGGTTCAGCCGCCGGTTGCGCGTGATGTTCTCCAATGCCCTGCTCCTGGGGGACTATGTCTTCGGTAGTAGCGGTGACTTTGGCCCAGCGATTCTCACTGCTCTGGAGGTCGAGACAGGAGCCGAGGTGTGGCAGTCGCGGGGGTTCGGACGGTCGAGTTTCGTCTATTCAGACGGAAAGGTGATCCTCCTCGACGAAGATGGTCGGCTGGTGCTCGCCCGATTCCTTCCGGAAGGGTTGGAGGTTCTGTCAGAGGCACCCGTTCTCGAAACGACCGCCTGGTCGGCACCCTCCCTGGTCGGCTCGACGCTCTACGTCCGCGACCGTGAGCAGGTCGTTGCCCTAGACCTAGGCGTCCCGTAAGCCGTAGGGCCGCAGGTAGGCACCAGAGCGGCCGGCTACCCCGGGCTACGGACACACACGCTCGACTACGCACGCATGGCCCAGGTTGTAACACTTGGAGGTGTTCTTGGGGACTACCGTCCGGCCATCAAGATCGCCCCACAGTGCTGGCACAGACGGGCACTGCCGATGACCTTCTCTGCGCAGTACTGGCAGATCAGAGGTGGCGGCACGCCGACACCGGCAGGGGCAAAAAACAAGGCGATGGCGAGCGGTCCGAGGAGCGTCCCGAGGGCAACACACTTCACCGGAGAGAACGAGCGTTGACGCGCAGCCGAGTATCCGATGATGGCGCCGAACACGCACCATAGCCAGACGGTCATTGCTTCCCTCGTTCAATCCACGACATTGGGTGAGGATGGCGGACGTTGCGCCAACGGATACGTTGAGCGACCAGTCGCAGTTGCGCAAAAGCAGCGCTGTTACAACTCTTGAAAGTCGTCGGCCGTGCGCGGTCTTTCTCCGTGTAGCCCCCGCACGAGGGCGCGGCGGACATCCTCAATCGAGTAATGGTCAGTAATCACGAGAAATTGCTGTAGGGTCATCGCCCGTCCTTTCTGCGGCGTTCTCCGAGAGGCCTCGACCGCACGGAGGGCCGCTTGGATTGACGCTATCTTGCGAGCTGCGGCTCGACACTCTCGCGGGCGGGGACCGTGAGCCGGGCGTTCGACTTTGGTGAGGACTGAGGCATCGACCCCAGCGGAAGGGCTGGGGATCAGCGGCAGGTCTCAAAGAAGACCATCTTCAGGATACACGCTCTGGGCATTCGATGCGCGGGTTGTACCGGGTATCTCCTGTGAGAGCGGTGCGGAAGGGGAATTCGGCGCTTCAGAGTGAGGCCTGCTACACTAGTTGGACCTCCGATTGGCCCAGACTGCCTCGGAACTCACGACCCGGGGCCCCGTTCCCGCCAAATCTACCGGATACGAGAGTCATGATTCGTACACAAGATCTGTCTGTTCAATTCGGCGAGCGCGTCCTGTTCGATGAAGTCTCGCTCAAGTTCACCCAGGGCAACTGCTATGGCTTGATCGGACCGAATGGAGCCGGAAAATCGACGCTTCTCAAAGTCCTGTCCGGCGAGATCGAGCCGCATTCAGGATCGGTGGCCATTCCACCCGGGCTGCGAGTGGCGGTTCTCAAGCAGGACCATTTCGCGTTTAACGAGTTCGATGCGCTGACCACTGTGCTCATGGGGCATGAGCGTTTGTACGCAACGATGAAAGAGAAGGACGCGCTGTATGCGAAGTCAGACTTCGTCGAGGCCGATGGGATACGCGCGGCGGAGCTGGAGGCCGAGTTTGCCGCCGTCAACGGCTGGGAGGCCGAGTCGCAGGCGGGTGAGTTGCTGTGCGGTCTGGGTATCCCAGTGCCTCGCCACGGCATCCTGGTCCGGGATCTTGACGATGGCGACAAGGTTCGGGTCCTGCTGGCTCAGGCGTTTTTTGGGGATCCTGACATTCTGTTACTGGACGAACCCACGAACCACCTTGACGTCGACTCGATTCTATGGCTTGAAGAGTTTCTGCTCTCCTTCAAGAACACCGTGATTGTCGTGTCGCACGATCGCCACTTTCTGAACAAGGTGAGCACACACACCGCGGACATCGATTTTCAGAAGGTACGGCTCTATACGGGCAACTATGACTTTTGGCGTGCGGCCAGTGCGATGGCGCTCCGGCACCGGCAGGCGAAGAAGGAGAAGAACGAGGAGCGTGCCCGCGAGCTCAAGGAGTTCATCGCGCGCTTCAGCGCCAACGCATCCAAGTCGCGGCAAGCTACGGCTCGTAAGAAGATGCTGGGCCAACTCGACGTCGAGGCGATCGCACCCTCTTCCCGGAAGTCCCCTCACATCATCTTCGATTCCGGAAAAATATATGGGAAGGACATGCTCAGTCTGAAGGACTTGTCGAAGTCCATCGCTGGGAAGAGCCTGTTCGAGGGCGTCAACCTCACGATCGCGACTGGCGAACGGGTCGTGGTCGTCTCGCGTAACTCCGTGGCCACCTCGACGTTCTTGGAGGTAGTCGCAGGTGCGCAAGAGCCCGACACTGGCCGCGTATCGTGGGGGTCCTCTGTGAGGCGCTCGTTCCTGCCCAAGGAATACGGCCACCTGTTCGACGTCGACCTCAGCATCATCGACTGGTTGCGGCAGTATAGCGACGAGCGCGACGAAGGCTTCATACGGCAGTTCCTGGGCCGCATGCTGTTCACGGGCGAAGAGTCGAGGAAGTCGGTCACCGTCCTCTCTGGTGGCGAGAAGGTGCGCTGCATGATCGCACGTCTGATGCTCGAGGACCCGCAGTGTCTGATCCTTGACGGCCCGACGAATCACCTCGACCTGGAGTCGATCACTGCGCTGAACGACGCGTTGGTCAAACGCAGCGGCACGTTGATTTTTGCTTCCCACGATGTCGAGCTGATCGAGTCTTTGACTGACCGGGTCATCGAGATCACAGACGACGGCGTGGTCGACCACCAGTGCGGCTATACCGAGTTGCTGGCGCGGCACAGCGAGGAATTGCCTGTGGCCGTTGGGGCCTGATGCATCGGCCGTGGCTTTTCTGATACCCCAGGCAACAGAACACCCAGGTCAGCGTCCATGCCGGATTCAACGTTTGACGGCTCATCGTCGCTGATTACGGACGACGCCGGGCTCGACGCCGCCTGCGAGCGCTGGTCGGCAGCCGGTGTGATCGGGCTCGATACTGAATTCGTGCGCGAGCGCACTTACTATCCGCGCCCGGGGCTGATTCAGGTGGCGGACGACAAAGGCGTGGTCATGGTCGACCCGCTCCGAATCTCGGAGTTTGGGCCGCTCGCGCATCTGCTGACAAACCCGGGAGTCACGAAGCTGGTGCACTCCTGCGATGAGGACCGGGACGTCTTGGCACTACTGACCGGCGTCACGCCGCTCGGCGTATTTGACACTCAGCTGGCCGCCGCGTTTGTGGGCTACGGTTTCTCCCCAAGCTATGGCCACCTGGCGACGTCCCCCCGCCTTGAGTAGCGGTCGGCTTTAGAGTCCGGGGGTGACTGTACTGCTTTCCGCGGCCAGTTGCTTCGCGTAGAGGGCGGGCGTCAGCCCGCCCAAACCCTTCTTCGGTCGCTCCTCGTTGTATTCACAGCGCCACGCTTCGATCAGGGCCTGGGCGTGGGCCAGGGTCGTAAACCAGTGTTCGTTTAGGTATTCGTCGCGGAAGCGCCCGTTGAAGGACTCGATGTAGGCGTTCTGGTTCGGTTTGCCGGGTTCAATGAGACGCAGGGTCAGCCCCTGCGTGTGCGCCCATGTGAGCATCGCGCGCCCGCAGAACTCCTTCCCGTTGTCCGTGCGGAGAATCTGCGGAAGTCCGCGGGTGATCGCCAGGCGGTCCAGGACGCGGGTGACCGGCAGTCCCCCGAAGGCCCGCGCCGGGACAATCGCCACGGCCTCATGGGTGGCGTCGTCGACAATGTTCAGGCACTTCATAACCCGCCCATCCGCCGTGCGATCGAAGACGAAGTCCGCGGACCAGACCTGGTTGCGACGCTCGGGGCGCACCAGGGGCTGGCGGTCGGCTATCGGGATCTTCTTGCGTCGACGGCGCTTCAACTGGAGCCGGGCCTCCGTGTACAGGCGATCGACCCGTTTGTGATTGATGACGTGGCCGGCCTGCCGCAGCTTCAGATAGATCATCCCGGCCCCATAGCGTCGATGTCGCTGCGCCAGGTCAACGATCCGATCCCGGACGACCGCATTGCCATCGGACCTTGGCACGTACCGGAAGGCCGACGCGCTCATCCGCCCCACGGCCAGGGCCCTGCGCTCACTGAGGCCCCGCGCGACCATCTCCCGCACCACTTCTCGTCGAACCGGTGCGGTCACCATTTTTTTCGCAGCACCTCGCGGGTCACCTCGATCTCGAGCTGCGATTCCGCCAAGAGCTTCTTGAGCCGGCCGTTTTCGGTTTCAAGCTCTTTCAGGCGCTTCGCGTCCGAGACGCTCATCCCGCCGAACTTGCTCCGTCAGAGGTAGTCACTGGCCTCCGAGAACCCGTGCCGGCGGCACAGGTCCTTCACCGGGAGGCCTGCCTCGGCCTCCCGCAGGAACCCGATGATCTGCGCTTCCGTAAATCGCTTCTTCACGTCCGATCTCCCTTTCCGGATGATCGGACTCTAAACCGAAGTGCTACTCAAAATGGGGGGGACGTCGCTGGTGGAACGACTGCTAGATGTTGTTCTGGACAAAGGCCTCACTCGTTCCGATTGGCTCAGACGTCCACTCTCGGCAGCGCAGCTTCACTACGCAGCGCTGGACGTGGTGTATCTCTCGCATCTGCACGAGCGGCTCTCGCAAGAACTGGCGACACTCGGCCGCGTGGCCTGGTTCGAGGAAGAACTTGAACACCGGCAGCGCGCGTGGTCTGTTGGCAAGCAGCCGGCAACGGCCTACGTGCGGGTGCGGCGGCGTGGCGCTCTAGTTCCCGCCCAGCATGCGGTCTTGCGCGCGCTCGGCAACTGGCGCGAGGTCGAAGCCACGGCGCGCGACATTCCTCGCAGACACCTATTGCCAGACGAAGTGTTGCTCGCATTGGCGTCAGAACCGGGTCTCGACACGGCGTCACTGGAAGGCATCGAGGGGTTGTCCGAACGTGCCCGGGCGCGCTACGGACAGGCGATCCTGGCGTGTGTTGAGGCTGCGCGAACAGAGGGGCCTACCGCTGTCGACGCTCCCATCAGCCTTCGACCCCACGCGGACATCCTGACACGCCTGAAAGAGATCGTTCGGAGTGAAGCCGAGATACGGACGCTGTCTCCAGAGCTGCTCGCCAGTCGGCGAATGCTCGAGGCGCTGTTGACCAGCGTGTTGACGAACGGCCACGACATCCCGCGAGAGTTTAAGGGCTGGCGTTTCGATGTTGTCACCAGGGCCTTGCTCGACTCCATCCCTCCCTCTGCCTCTTAATAGAGGTCGCGAAGAGCTCGTAAGATTGACCGTTCGTGCCCGTAGTTACCGGCTTGATTGGATGGTGCAGAATTGCGGGTGGCCTACGCACTTGATCGCACGGGCTGTCGCACTACCGTCTTCAGCTTTTCCGGAGCCACCCGGCGCGGATCGTTCAGGTAGATCTCGTGATGATGCCCGTTAGGTATCAGACTATTTTCGGGCAAGAATTCCTGGTGCAACCTCGCAACGATCGGGCCTAGCTTGCTAGGCGGACCGATATGCATCATCTGCACGCTTGTCCCTTCGTCATAGGTTCCCAGCCGCAACCTACCGGGAGAGGATGACCCAGGCGTAGTGGAAGGTCGGTGGTAACTCCTGCCCGATCGTAAGGTCGATCGGGTGCTTGTCGGAAAGGAGAACCACCGATGAAGAGAACGTACCAGGTTGTCACGAAGCCGTCCACGCTCAGCAGCCGCGAGCTCGCGGAGTTTCTCTCGAAGGACGGTCAGCTCCTGCTGCCGCTCGTCGAGCTCTTGGAGCGGGGCGAGAAGGCCATCGACGAGGTGATCGACGTCATGGGTCGGGCGACCGTCGAGGCGGTCCTTCGGATGAGCGCTGAGCGGCTCGCCGGGCCCAAGCGGCAGGGCCGCCGCGCCGACGATCGGGCGCTGTACTGGCACGGCAGCCAGCCGGGGCGCGTCACGTTGAGCGAACGTCAGCTGCGCGTGGAAAAGCCGCGTCTGCGCAAGAAGACGGCGCGGCAGGGGGAGCGCGGCGAGGTCGCGATCCCGGCGTACGACGCGATGCAGCGCGATCAGCGCCTTGCCGACCGCATGTTGGCGATCATGCTGAACGGCGTCTCGACCCGGCGCTACGAGACGGTCCTGCCGGCGATGGCCGAGCAGGTCGGCATCGGCAAGTCGGAGGTCTCCCGTGAGACCATCGAGGCCGGGACGCGAGTCCTCCAGGACTTGGCTGAGCGAGACTTCAGCAAGGTCGACGTGTTGATTATCTACCTCGACGGGATCCAGTTCGGGAACCACCATGTTCTGGCGGCCGTGGGGGTCGACGAAGACGGGAAGAAGTACGTGCTCGGCGTGCGCAGCGGTGCCTCTGAGAACGCGACCGTGACGACCGCCCTGCTCGAGGATCTCGTCGCTCGCGGGATCCGCCCCGACCGACGTCGGCTGTTCGTCGTCGATGGAGCGAAGGCGCTACGCAGCGCGATCGCCCAGGTGTTCGGCGCCGGCAACGAGGTACAGCGCTGTCGCAACCACAAGCTGCGGAATGTCGTCGGCCACCTGCCGAACGCGCAGCACGACCAGGCACGGGCCACCCTGCGCGCCGCCTGGAAGCTCGAGGCTAAGGAGGGCCTGCGCAAGCTTGACCAGTACGCCTCGTGGCTCCAACGCGACTGGCCCGATGCAGCAGCGAGCGTTCGAGAAGGCCTCGATGAGATCTTCACCGTGAATCGGCTCGGCCTGCCCGCATCACTGCGCACGTGCCTCACGACGACGAACATCATCGATTCGACGCACTCGGGAATCCGGCAGCGCACACGTCGCGTCACCAACTGGAAGAACGGAGAGATGGCGCTGCGCTGGTCGGCCGTGGCCTTCGTGGAGACGGAGAAGAACTACCGACGCATCACAGGTTACGAGCATCTCTGGATGCTGAAGGCACACCTGGATCGCGACGACGACAACATTGCAGAGATGCAGAAGGTCGGATAACTTGTGTTCACCGTTGCCGCTGACTTTCTACTACCGGTGGGACACTCTCTACCGGGAACCTCACCGAGCCTTTCCTCCGTCTTGGATAAGGCCTCATTGAACATCTCATCGCTGACCCAGTCTGCTGTGACAATCATGATTCGCCACTTGAACGTTTCCTTGTTTCCCTTGACGAAGTCCTCCATGTCGTCAGCCCACCAGAGACATTCCATCGGCGGTTCGAGAAAGTGCTTACCCATCCGTGCCTTTGCGATCAGCTTGATCGGGTACACCACTGAAAACAGCCATCGCATTGCGCGAGAGTAGGTCTCGCCAGCCGGGTTGCCTTCACCGTCAATCATCACAAACTGCATCTCAGGCACGTCCACTAGTGCGAAAGCCTTGTCCGATGGCAGGTACAGCTTCTTCAGTCCTCCGAGGTCGAGGCCAGCCGGATGCGTGCTGAGTATCTTTGGGTCTCTCGTCTTCATCGCTCTACTCCTGCGTATCCCAGGTCTTGCATTCCATGTAGTCCAAGGTCCGCGCTATCCATTCCGACTCGGCTCGCAATTGGCCGCACGAGAAATCGAAGAGCGCCTCAACATGATCCGGTAGCGGTTGTTGCGCAATCTGGATATTCCCCACCCGCGCCAACTCCTCTTTGACTGACTCGCTTCGTGCCCGCAGTGCCTCTAGCGCCATGTTCTGTGTCAATACCGGCCAATGGAGCATCCCCAACAGAGCAGAGGAATAGGTCGGACGAACCTCTTCGAGTGCGGTAAGCGTCTGTCGTATCAAGGTCTCACGCCCCTTGTCGGTCACCGCATATGTCTTTTTCGTCTTGGCTTCAGCTGGTTTTCTGGCCCTGACTAGCCGCATCTTCTCCAGCTTGCCCAACACGAAATAGATCGAGGAGAAACCGATCTGGGTCCATTCGCGCATGCCGCGCTCCTCGATGAGCTGCTCAAGTTGATAGCCATGACGGGGCATTTCCGCGACCAGACCAAGCACGAGCAATTCGGCGTCGGTTAGATTCCTTGGCCTCACTATTCTAGTACTAGAATAGTGAGGCGCGATTGTCAAGAGATGCGAGGGATTCCGTTGGGAGGCGGGGCGGGCGGTGACCGGAAAGGCGTCGACGACCGATGAGACGCCGCCGAGTTGGGTAAAAGCGGAGGGAACGTCATCCATCGCACTGAGGATGACCCAGGCGTAGTGGAAGGTCGGTGGTAACTCCTGCCCGATCGTAAGGTCGATCGGGTGCTTGTCGGAAAGGAGAACCACCGATGAAGAGAACGTACCAGGTTGTCACGAAGCCGTCCACGCTCAGCAGCCGCGAGCTCGCGGAGTTTCTCTCGAAGGACGGTCAGCTCCTGCTGCCGCTCGTCGAGCTCTTGGAGCGGGGCGAGAAGGCCATCGACGAGGTGATCGACGTCATGGGTCGGGCGACCGTCGAGGCGGTCCTTCGGATGAGCGCTGAGCGGCTCGCCGGGCCCAAGCGGCAGGGCCGCCGCGCCGACGATCGGGCGCTGTACTGGCACGGCAGCCAGCCGGGGCGCGTCACGTTGAGCGAACGTCAGCTGCGCGTGGAAAAGCCGCGTCTGCGCAAGAAGACGGCGCGGCAGGGGGAGCGCGGCGAGGTCGCGATCCCGGCGTACGACGCGATGCAGCGCGATCAGCGCCTTGCCGACCGCATGTTGGCGATCATGCTGAACGGCGTCTCGACCCGGCGCTACGAGACGGTCCTGCCGGCGATGGCCGAGCAGGTCGGCATCGGCAAGTCGGAGGTCTCCCGTGAGACCATCGAGGCCGGGACGCGAGTCCTCCAGGACTTGGCTGAGCGAGACTTCAGCAAGGTCGACGTGTTGATTATCTACCTCGACGGGATCCAGTTCGGGAACCACCATGTTCTGGCGGCCGTGGGGGTCGACGAAGACGGGAAGAAGTACGTGCTCGGCGTGCGCAGCGGTGCCTCTGAGAACGCGACCGTGACGACCGCCCTGCTCGAGGATCTCGTCGCTCGCGGGATCCGCCCCGACCGACGTCGGCTGTTCGTCGTCGATGGAGCGAAGGCGCTACGCAGCGCGATCGCCCAGGTGTTCGGCGCCGGCAACGAGGTACAGCGCTGTCGCAACCACAAGCTGCGGAATGTCGTCGGCCACCTGCCGAACGCGCAGCACGACCAGGCACGGGCCACCCTGCGCGCCGCCTGGAAGCTCGAGGCTAAGGAGGGCCTGCGCAAGCTTGACCAGTACGCCTCGTGGCTCCAACGCGACTGGCCCGATGCAGCAGCGAGCGTTCGAGAAGGCCTCGATGAGATCTTCACCGTGAATCGGCTCGGCCTGCCCGCATCACTGCGCACGTGCCTCACGACGACGAACATCATCGATTCGACGCACTCGGGAATCCGGCAGCGCACACGTCGCGTCACCAACTGGAAGAACGGAGAGATGGCGCTGCGCTGGTCGGCCGTGGCCTTCGTGGAGACGGAGAAGAACTACCGACGCATCACAGGTTACGAGCATCTCTGGATGCTGAAGGCACACCTGGATCGCGACGACGACAACATTGCAGAGATGCAGAAGGTCGGATAACTTGTGTTCACCGTTGCCGCTGACTTTCTACTACCGGTGGGACACTCTCATCGCACTTTCGCCGCACACTCCTCCCACCCTTCTTCTCTAGCAAAAATAGCGAAGGCCCGGGTTAGGCCTCTCAGTTGAGGCCCGTCGTTGTTGAGGCCCGTCGTTATGGTCTCGAGTGATGGATCGGGTCCGCCTTTGTCATCAATCACAACACCCACCGCCCACGCCTGCCCGGCGCACTACGACCGGCCCGGAGGCGCAGCCCCTGTCTCTGTTCTGACTGCCGAAAGGCGTTTACGATACTCTGTGTGGGCGATGACGATCTGGCGGTACACATGCGATTGACTCGCGCCACTTCCAACGTTGCTCTCCTGATGTGCATCGTCACCACGCCCGCCGCTGCGGCTGCGCAGGGCGGCGTCGCCTCGGCTGTACCGCTTGGCCCTGCGGTGCTCGCGAGAATCGATGGCGCTCCACCTCCTGAGCTGCCGGAGATTGGCGCCCGCGACGATAGGCGGCGGCTGACCATCCGGGCCGTGAAGCTGACCGGCCCACTCGAAATCGACGGGCGGCTCGACGAGGAGCTGTATGGCGTCGTGAACCCGGTCTCGGACTTCATCCAGACCGAGCCGGCCGCGGGAGAGCCGGCAACCGAGAGGACCGATCTCTGGGTGTCCTTCGACGAGGACAACTTCTACCTGAGCTTCCGTGTGTGGGAAAGCCACCCCGAGCGGATGATCGTCACCGAGTTGCGTCGCGACAGTTTCAATCTCATCGAGAACGAGCATGTGGCGGTGCTGCTCGATCCGTTCTACTCACGCCGCGACAGCTACCAGTTCATGGTCAACGCGAACGGCGGCCGCATTGACGGGCAGACGACGAACGACCTGCAGTTCAACGGCGATCTGAACCCCATCTGGGATCTGGAAATTGGCTCGTTCGAGGGGGGCTGGACCGCCGAGACGGCCATCCCGTTCAAGTCGCTGCGCTACCCGCCTGGCCGTGACCAGGTCTGGGGGTTCACCGCGCGTCGCGTCAGCCGTTGGAAGAACGAGATCGCCTACACCTCGCCAGTGCCGGACGGAATCGGCCTGTTCGGGATCATGAGGGCATCGTCGGCCGGCACCGTGGTGGGAGTGGAGGCACCCGCGGCGGCCCTTGGTCTCGAGATCAAGCCCTACGTCACGGGGGATCTGACCAGCGACCTGACGGGAACTCCGCGAGTGTCGAACGACGTGGATGCGGCGTTCGGCGTCGACGCGAAGTACGGGGTCACGCGGGGTCTCACCGCCGACTTTACGTACAACACGGACTTCGCGCAGGTCGAAGCGGACCAGCAGCAGGTGAATCTGACGCGGTTCAACCTCTTCTTTCCGGAGAAACGCGAATTCTTCCTGGAGAGTTCCGGCACGTTCGGGTTTGGCGGCGGCGGCGCGGACGTGCCAACGTTGTTCCACAGTCGGCGCATCGGGCTGGAGGCTGGACGCTTGGTGCCAATAATCGGTGGCGGGCGTCTCACCGGCCGCGCGGGTGGGTTCGAGATAGGGCTGGTCAACATCCAAACAGACAGGGAAGAGACCTCGCAATCCGAGCCGACGAACTTCAGCGTGGTCCGGCTGAAGCGCGACCTCATGCATCGCAGTTACGTCGGCGTGCTGGCTACGAGGCGGTCCCAAAGCCCGGGCCGGCCCAGCGTGGGCGAAACGTACGGCGTCGACGGTGCCATCGGCCTGGGCGACAACTTCGTGAGCCACCTCTACTGGGCTCGCACGAACGCCGCTGGCACGTCCGGCGACAATACCAGCTACCGTGCGCAGTTCGACTACGACGCCGACCGCTACGGTGCGCAGGCCGAGCGACTGGTGGTCGGCGGCCAGTTCAACCCGGAGGTGGGTTTCGTCAGGCGGAGCGACATGCGCAAGAGCTTCGGCAGCGTGCGGTTCAGCCCGCGACCGAGATCAAGCGAGCTCGTGCGCAAGTACTCGATGAGCGGCTCGGCCAGCTACATCGAGAACGGCGCCGGCCTACTCGAAACGCGGCAGGCGGGTGGCACGTTCTCGATCGAGTTCCAGAACAGCGATCAACTGAGCTTCAGTGCGACCGACCGCTACGAGTTCCTTGAACAGCCGTTCCGAATCGCACCCGACGTGACGATCGCTGAGGGTGGCTATGACTTCTGGACGCTCAGTTCTGGCTATACGTTCGGGCAACAGCGGAGGGTATTCGGAGGGTTGTCGGCGGAGTATGGCGCCTTCTTTGACGGCCACAGCACGACAGTCAGCCTCCGCGGCGCGCGCGTTGTGGTGTCACGGCAGCTCTACCTCGAGCCGACCCTCTCGCTCACCTGGGTGGACCTGCGTGACGGGTCGTTTACGGCACAGCTGGTGGGTTCCCGCGTCACCTACACGGTCCACCCCCTGATGTTCGCGAGCGCCCTTGTGCAGTACAACTCGAGGGACAACTCGCTGAGCAGTAACGTGCGGTTCAGGTGGGAGTACAGTCCAGGTAGCGAGCTCTTCGTGGTCTACAACGAGCAGCGCGATACCCGGGCGCTTGGGTTTTCGGCACTGTCCAACCGCGCATTCATCGTGAAGATCAATCGGCTACTGCGGTTCTGATTCGCCCGCACGGTCGTTCGTCGCACATGCCGTCCGCTTTGCCTGACGTCCCGACAGACGCATAAACTCCCCACAATAGACGTGAGTGTCTGCTTCTGCCAATGTCACCGCCCCGTTGTGTGTGACAGGCACTTGACCCGGTCCATCAGCATCGTATGATGGGCCTGTTCCACCAACAAGAAGATACGGAAAAGGGGCCACACATGACGACAGCTCGCAATTCTTACATTGGCTTGTCACTTGTCTTCGCCTTTCTCACTCTGGCCGTCGGCCAAGCGTTGTTGGACAAGGCCGTTGCCAGCGCCCAGAGAGGCGAGCCAGTACCCGTATTTGAAGTTGATCCGACCTGGCCCAAGCCACTGCCGAACAACTGGGTCATAGGTGGTGTCGTGGGGGTGTCTGTCGATCCGATGGATCGCATCTGGATCATGCATCGACCCTCCTTCATCGCTGCGAACGAGCGGGCGGCCGCTGACGGACTGTCGTCGGTTTGCTGTTTTCCTGCTCCACCTGTCCTTGCCTTCGATCAATCTGGCAACCTCGTGAAAGCGTGGGGGCCGCAACGGAAGCCGTCCTCGCCGGGCAGTGCGATCTCCGAAAGTACTGAGATCGTCCCGGGATGGGAGCATTGGGCACAATCGGAGCATGGGATCTACGTTGACTACAAAGGTTTTGTGTGGACCGGTGGCAACGGTCAAAAGGATAGTCGGGTCCTGAAGTTCACCCAGGACGGGAAGTTCGTGATGGAGATCGGTGGGTTCGCGCCCTATGGGACGAACGGTCCCGGTCACGACGGGGGCCCCGACAGCCACGACACGAAGTACTTCAACAAACCGGCAACGATGGTGGTGGATCCCAGGACCGACGAACTGTACGTCGCCGATGGATACGGAAACCGTCGGGTCATCGTGTTTGACGCGAACACAGGTGAGTACAAGCGACATTGGGGAGCATACGGAAACGAACCCGATGAAAACGATACCTACAACGATCGGCGCGGCGGCGTAGACACGGACTACGATCCGAATATTGTCTCTACGCAGTTCGGTAGGGCCACACACGGCGTAAGGGTGTCCAGCGACGGCACCAGGGTTTACGTCGCCGACCGCACGAACAATCGGGTCCAGGCCTTCAGGACCGATGGCACCTACTTGAGCGAAGGCTTTATCGACAGGTACGCGCTCGGCTTCGGTTCTGCGTTCGACCTTGCGCTGTCACCGGATCCCGAGCAGCGGTTTATCTACACTGCGGATGGGATGAACCAGCGCGTCGTCGTTTTGCAACGTGACACCATGGAAATCCTCACCTCATTCGGCAGGGGTGGTCCCTATCCCGGTCAGATGTACGCCCTCCACAGCATCGCCACCGATTCGCGCGGCAACGTATATACGGGTGAGACCTTGCACGGACGGCGAGTCCAGCGTTGGCTCTATCGAGGGATGCGATAGGAGTAGGAGGGGGAGAAGGAATCGACACTCCTAACCTACTAGAAGCCACACAACAGCTCCCGCAGAAGAGTGCTGTAAATTTAGACCCTGGGCCCAGACGCCCTCGCGGCGTCGGCTTGTGGTCTATCAATGCACACAAACTGGCCCCGTAGCCCGTTATTGATGGCGGATGTGCCTACAATGCCGGCTGACCTGCGCGACTAGATCCAACACAGCCCATGTCTTTGTCAGGCGGCTCCCGACTCGGCGACCACGATCTGACCGCTCTCATCGGCGAAGGCGGGGTGGTGAGGTGCCCAGATCGACGGGCGTCCTGGTGAAGCGCATCGCCGCCAAGGGGCTCAGGGCCAGAGGTACCCTCCAGGCCGTCTGTTGTGGGTTGGTCGCAGCGTCGCTACTGACCGGCACGGCCCGAGCCCAGCTGTTGCCTGTCCCCACGCAAGTCGCCGTACCTGAGGAGGGGTCGCTGCCGGTGTACGAGGGTCCACCACCTCCGGTGCTACCCGAGACCATTGCCCGAGACTCCGCCGGGCGCGTCACGATGCGGGCCGTGCGAATCATGGAGCCACTGACGCTCGACGGGGCTCTTGACGAGCCCGTCTATCGAACCGTACTCCCGGCTTCGGGGTTCGTTCAGAACGAGCCGTTGAACGATGTGCCGGCCACGGAGGAGACCGACGCCTGGGTCCTCTTCGACGACGACACGCTCTACGTCAGCATCCGCTGCTGGGACTCGTCACCCGAGTCGCGCTGGGTCGCCAACGAGATGCGTCGCGATAACACGACCATCCTGCAGAACGAACAAGTCGGCATCCTGCTCGATACGTTCTACGACCGCCGAAATGGCGTCATCTTTCAAGTCAATTCGATCGGCGGTCGGATGGACGCCCAGTTGACAGACGAGCAGAACTACACCGCCGACTGGAACCCTGTCTGGGACGTCAAGACCGGTCGCTTCGAGAGCGGGTGGACGGTCGAGGCGGCGATCCCATTCAAGTCGCTGCGGTACGGACCCGGCCGGGAGCAGGTCTGGGGCTTCCAGATACGACGCAACGTCAGATGGAAGAACGAGATGTCGCACCTGACTCCCCTTCCAGCAGGACTCGCGCTATTCGGCCTCTTTCAAGTGTCGCGCGCCGCGACGTTGGTCGGGCTTGAGGTGCCGGGTGGGAGCCGTACGCTCGAGATCAAGCCGTATGCGATTGCCGACCTGACGACCGACCGGACGCGTGACCTGTCCAACGACCCGGGGGGCGACCTGGGGCTCGACGTCAAGTATGGCGTGACGCAAGGGCTGGTGGCCGATCTGACCGTCAACACCGATTTCGCTCAGGTCGAGGCCGACGAGCAACAGGTTAACCTCACCCGGTTCAGCTTGTTCTTTCCAGAAAAGCGCGAGTTCTTCCTCGAGAATCAGGGGCTGTTTGCCTTCGGCGGGGCCTCCGCGGGGCCCTTTTTTGGGGGAGGGCTGACGCCGATTCTCTTCTACAGCCGTCGGATCGGGCTCAGTGCTGGCCAGGAGGTGCCGATTGACGTCGGTGGCCGGCTGAGCGGTCGGGTGGGAACGTTCGGCGTGGGAGTGCTGAGCATCCAGACGGACGACGTGCCGAAAGCTGGTGCGGTGGCGACAAATTTCACAGTCGTGCGGCTGCGGCGCGACGTGCTTCGCCGTAGCAGTGTTGGTGCGCTCTTCACCCGGCGGTCGGTGGCCACGCGGGGACCCGGGTCGGGCGGTACGGTGGGGCTCGACGGAACGTTTGCGTTCTACGACAACCTGAGCATCAACACCTACTGGGCACAGACCCGCACGGCGGGGCTGGGACCGGACGATGACAGCTACCGCGGGCAGCTCGACTACAACGGTGACCGGTACGGCTTGCAGCTGGAGCGACTCGTGGTGGGGACCGACTTCAATCCCGAGGTAGGGTTCCTGCCGCGGGACGACTTCGAGCGCAGCTTTGGGTTGTTCCGCTTCAGCCCGCGGCCACAGTCGATTGACTCCATTCGCAAGCTGACGTGGGAAGGGCAGCTTGACTACATCACGAACCGGGCGGGGGTTCTGGAGACCCGGGTGGCGCAGGGGCAGTTTGGGATCGAGTTCGAGAGTGCCGACCAGTTCAACACCGGGTATACCCGGAGCTTCGAGTTCCTGGAACAGCCATTTCGGATCGCCCCCGGCGTAACGATTCCGGTGGGCGGCTACGGGTTTCAGGATGTCCAATTCTCGATTGCCTCTAGCCAACAGCGGCGCCTCTCCGGGACACTCTCGATCCAGCACGGCAGCTTCTTCAGCGGGGACAAGACGACGGTGGGCGTCAACCAGGGCCGAGTGGAGCTGACGCCGCAGTTTTCGTTGGAGCCGAGCTACTCGTACAACCGGGTCGATCTCCCCGAGGGCCTGTTTGCGACGCACTTGGTCCGGACCCGGACGACCTACACGATGACACCGCTGATGTTTGTTAGCGCGCTGGTGCAGTACAACTCGAGCACCGACTCGCTGAGCACCAACTTGCGGTTACGGTGGGAGTACACGCCAGGAAGCGAACTGTTCATCGTCTACAACGAGGAACGCGACACTGACGTTCTGATGCCCGACCGGTTCTCAGCGACCCGCAACCGAGCCCTTGTCGTCAAGATGAATAGACTGTTTAGGTTCTGACATGGGGCTCTTGCGGGGTCGCCTCGCTTGTACGGCAGGTCATCCATAGCAGATTCACGACACGCTTCTCCCTCCCTCCTCTTATGGAGGTGGCGAAGCCCAACTGAATATCTCAGGTGACGGGGAGCGGGCGGGGTTACTCCCGCAACTTCCGAACACTTGCCGCACACTCTCCCTCCCTCCTCCTCTAACAGAGGTAGCGAAGTACTAGTGAAACTGTCAGCGCGGAATGGGGGAGTCCGCGTGTGCCGTTCGGTCACATCTGCTTGACCCGTGTTCGCTTGACCGTCTGATCGGGTAGTTCAAATTCAGCTCGTAGTGGGCCGGCTTTGCCCGTTTCCGCACGACGGCGCGGACCGATCTACGCGCAGTGCCGAGCATGAAGAACAGACGTGCCGTTCTCAACCCAACGGCCTCTGTGAGCCACTTGACTCCCTAGAGAAGCAGGTCTAGATTCATGGGCGGAGGTGGTTCATGAGAACCAGGGTTTCCTCGGCGTTTCCTGTCGGAGCTTGGGTCGTTGTTGGGTTGTTACTCGCGGGACGCCTGGCGAGTGCGGCCGCCGATCTCGCCCTCATCGAGGCGGTCAAGAGCGGTGATCAGTCCACCGTTTCGACGCTCGTTCAGCGCGGCGCCGATGTGAACGCTGCCGCACCAGACGGCGCGACCGCGCTGCACTGGGCTGCGCACCGGGATGATCTCGTTTCCGCTGAGCTGCTCATCACTGCCGGCGCCAACGCGAGCGCGACCAACGACTACGGCGTGAGCCCCCTTTCGCTTGCGGCCGAAAACGGCAGCGCGGCGATGGCCGACCTGTTGGCGGCGGCGGGTGCCGATGTCAACGCGCGGCAGCCGAGTGGCGAGACAGTGCTGATGACCGCTGCGCGGACGGGGAGTGCTTCGGTGCTGACAACGCTGTTGCAGAACGGCGCCGAACCGGACGCAGCGGAGTACTCGAAGGGTCAGACGGCTCTGATGTGGGCGCTGGCGGAGCGCCACGTGGCGGCCGCGCGCACGTTGATTGACCATGGTGCGGGCATCAGCCTGGCCTCCAAGAGCGGGTTTACGCCGCTGATGTGGGCCAGCCGCATGGGCGCCAGGGATGCCGTGGACATGCTGCTGGACAAGGGCGCTGATATCAACGCCGTTGCCACCGGCGAGCCAGCCGCTGGCCCTTGAGCAAATACCGGGGGCTCGACACCTCTGCTGGTGGCGACGGTGCGTGGACACATCGACCTGGCGAAGCACCTGCTGGAACGGGGTGCGAATCCGAACGAGGACGCGGCGGGCCACACGCCGCTGCACTATGCGGCCGGCCGGTGGGATGGCGTCGATGCGTTCTTTTATGAGAACCCACGACCGGCGCAGTGGCAGGTACTGCGTGGCGTGCCCGAAGATCGGAAGATCGAGCTGATGGAGGCCTTGCTGGCTCATGGTGCCGATCCGAACGCGCTCATGACGCAGGAGCCGCCTCGGTACGGGTTCAGCCTCATTCAAGGGTCGAGCCGTGGGCAGACAAGGGGAGCCACGCCGTTCTTCATTGCCGCGATGTCGGCCGATGTGGACGTCATGCGGTTCTTGGTCGCGAACGGTGCCGACCCGCTAATTCCGGCCGCCAACCGCGCCACGGCGCTGATGATGGCGTCCGGGATGGGCTGGATGGAGAACGAGGTTCGCCTGTACGAAGAGGACTACCTTCCGGCCGCCGCGCTCTGTCTGGAACTGTGGATCGACCCAAACGCGGCGAGCAACTCCGGCGAGACCGCCCTGCACTCCACCATCTCGGGCGGCTTCAACAAGGTCATCGAGCTCTTGGCTGAGAACGGTGCGGATGTCAACGCGAAGACGGGTAGGGGACAAACCGCGCTTGACCAAGCGCTTGGATACTATGCGGCGGGGGGTCTTCACGTTCGTGAAGACAGCGCCGCGCTACTGCGCTCGCTTGGCGCAACCGAGGGCGACCAATCTGACGCAACTCAAGGGTGACCAATAAGGGTGACCAATGATGACAGGGCGCCTTTGTTACGCAAGGGCCCCCTTGGATGTCATCCTTCCCGCCCAGCGAAGCGGCCAGTGCGCACATCGCAGCGAGCCCCGGCCTCGCCGTGTTCGGAGCCGCGGCCACAGAGGACTCGGTCATTGACGGTGTGTCTGACACGATCAAAGGCGCGGTCGAAAAGTCACCGAATCCTCACTCGATGGCCAAGATCTACGGCGGTACCGAACACGGTCTTCCGATGTTCGGAGTCAACTCAGATCTGGAGCCGGCGCTGGTTTCCTGGCTCAAGACCCGACTGACCTCAGACTAGCGACACCGTCGCGGGACCCAATGGGTGCCTGATTCGGAAAGGGTTGGTACGCCCGTGAGGAACGGACCCGGGTCATCCCGGGTGCGGTCCACCTCTCGCGGCACCACATACTTCCCCCCCCTCCTCTATTAGAAGTAGCGGAAGCGCTGGTGAAGATGTCCGTTGACGCCCGTCGCTAGGGGCCTGAGTGATTATCCGATACGCCAAACCTAGGGCTCTTACCGTCGAGGTATGATGGTGCGCTTGCTAGAACGAATCAGCAGGGCAGCGGTCTTCTTGCCCCTTCTCTTCGTCTCGGTCGCATGCGGCTCAGGGGAGTCTCGTCGGCCCAACGTTCTGATCATCAGCCTGGAATCGGTTCGCTCGGATCATCTCGGTGTTGCTGGCTACCATCGTCCCGTATCGCCCAACATCGACCTGCTGGCTGCTAGCAGCCCGTGGTAGAAGGGGCTCTTCGTAAATCGATGGGTAGGTGTTCGTGACACCGTGTCACAGGGTCGCTACACGACCAATCCGGGCGATCGCGCGCCTCTGGTGCCCAGGAGCGCGATACGAGGGTCCAGAGGCAACTGAGACCGGCGATCAAAGCGCCGAACACGGCGGCCGCGCGGCCTTGGAGGCTCCGCGGCGTACCGACGCCCGTCAGCTGCCGCATGAGGAGTCCCAGATTGAACCCGGAGACGTGGACGAGCACGCGCTTGAGGATATTGGGATGCCCGCGCAGATGCACCCGGCGCATCCGGCCGGTCTCATAGAGATGCGCGTTGGGCCGTTCCAGCAGCTCGCCGCGCTGTCGCAGCAGCCGTCGCCCGCGCGCGCGCCCCGAATCCGCCGCCGATTGGCATACACCGCCGCGCGCGCCCCCGCCTTGCCCTTCCACGTGCGCCGCCCGCGATCCGGCTCCGACACGTAACTCCGCACCCCGATCGCGGCACACCCGACCATCGTCTCGTTGCTGTGATACCCCTTGTCGCCCACGAACTCGACAATCCCGGCGGCGCCGACCGCTTCGACCTGTTCCGCCGCGGTGATGAGGGTTTCGACCATCGTCGTCGTGTCGCCCTCGTCCGCGTCCTGCACCGTCACGCCCACAATGGCCCCCGTCTCCAGGTCGACCGCGTGCTCGGCAGTATGGGCCAGATGCGTCCGCCCGTCCTTCATCTTCGTGATCTTCGCGTCGGGATCGTGCGGGTTCGTCCAGTCGTCGTTCGACCCCTTCTTCTTGCGTGTCCGGTCGAAGCGGGCCAGCTCGGCGCGCGTCGGCGTCGCGATGCCGGAGGCCTCGGCCAGTCGGGTCAGCCACGCGTCGTACCCCTCGCCCGTGTCCCGGCGCACGATGCTTCGCATCGCCGCGTTGGCTTCCAGCGTCGTCGCATCGATCCCGATCGTGTACCCCTGGACGAGGTGGGCGTCGGCCAGACGCTGCAACACCCACGTGAACACGGCCTGGTGCGTCTCGAGGTCGATCAGGCGCCGGGTGCGCGACAGCGTCGAGTGGTCGGGCGGGGCCTCGTGCAGCGCGAAGTCCAGAAACTCGCGGATGCTCAGCGAGTCGGCGGCGCGCCACGCGATCGCCCGTTCCGAGTCCAGGCCTTCGAAGTAGCCGAGCAGCAGCAGCCGGAAATAGCGGCCCGGCGCCAGACTCGGCCGGCCGACCCCGTCGGCGTAGAACGCCGCGCACTGCGCTTCGACGAAGGCATCGAAGCCCGCCTCGTCGAGCGTGCGATTCAGGCGCTCGTAAAACGGGTGCCCTGCGCTCTTCGGCAAATCTGCGGTGGCCACCCACATCGTCGATTGGCGCGCCCGGCGCCGTCGTTTGCCCATCGCCATGCCCGAAGTGTAGTACGAGCGGTCAATCGTGTCGATCCCTATGACGAAGGACTTTCACCACGGGCTGCTAGAGGGACTTCTTTTGCCCGCGCCTATTCTCAGGGCACGTGGACGCGACCTTCGGTGGCCTCCATATTCACGTCCACCTATCAATCTACCCACGGCGTGCTCGGGGAGACCGGGCAAGGGCTGCCGATTCAGGAGCGTGAGTTGGGCGAGCACTCGGTACTCGCTGAGAACTTCGACACCCTCGCCGAAATCTTTCATGCGGAAGGATATCGAACGTATGGGTGGACGGGGAATCCGCAACTCTGGTCAGGGCTGGGCTTCGCACAAGGCTTCGATGAGTACCGCGCCGTGGGCGTAAACGACAGACAGGTCGTGAAGAATCTCAAGGGTGTGTTCTATCGGTCGGAGCAACCGTGATGACATTGTCGATGCCTGAGAATCCGAGCGCCAGAAGATAGATCATCACGTAGATGATCCCGCCACCCGCGACAAACGCGGAGACGCTCCCGAGCCAATGTCGCCGATAGAGCATCGTCGCGGTGAGGAGGTAGAGCGGGATGAAGAACATGTCGGGGTAGATCAGCGACTCGTAGGCTTCCTGCGGAAAGGCGGGTGGGCGTTCCCAGGTGCCGCTGAGCACAGAGAAGACAATGAATCCTTGGAACAGTCCCCAGAAGGTGAACCAGCCGATGGCGAACCACGGCCTGACGGCTGCGCCCTGTCGATTCATGGGCTGAAGACTATCTGAGGGCCGAATACCTGTCGAGGTTCGGCCAAGCGCAGCTAGATACGTCCTGCCTTGTCGCCGAATGTCTAGTAATCCGCCGACTCGTGGATAGCTAGCCATCACGGCGTCAGCCAGGAGCGGTCGGGCGAAGCCGAGAGTCATGACGGTGGGGCTGTGGGACAATGCACCTACACGGGCCTACCAAGTCCTTTGGAACCGAAATCGATCTCGCAAGAGAGGATGACATGCGGCTATCAATTGCGTTCTTTGTTGTCGGTTTGACGGCGGCTGGCGTGACCGCCCAGACACCAGGGCAAGTCCCTCTCCGCCAATTCACCGGGGTGTATCAGATCGTGAGCGGGGACAGCGGAGATGGAATCGTGCGCATCTCATCCGCTCTTGGAGGAACATACGCAGAGTGGCAGATTCAGTTCGAGGATCCTGAACACGAGCTCCGCATGCTCGTTGGGTTCCCGGACCCCGACGGAAGCTTCCCGGTCTGGCGGTTTGAGCAGGAGCCGGCGCCAGCGGTGGCACAGGAAGGTGTGGCCCGGCTAGAAGAAACCGAACTTGTTGCGGAGTTCAGAAAGCGTTCGCCCGGTACTGAAGGCGTACTGCTCGAGCGCTGGAGACTGGCCGGTGCAGACCTGGAGTTCACTCTTGAAGCCGGTTTGCAGGGTGAGCCTCCTCAACGAATCGGAGGCTTCGTGGCCGCGCGCCAATGATTGGGAGCCAATCGTTCCACTACTGAACCAACTCACGAGTCGGCAGCGATCACTCCTGCTTGGTCGCCTAGCGTTTAGTAATCGGGCCGAATTGTGAATAGCTAGCCACTACTGCGTCAATCGAGATTGGTGGTCGCTGCCTGCCTCCAGAATGCCGTCCTTCGTTCAATTGTTGACAACAGAGAGTCAATATGACAACATATTGTCTATTGTGTCTGGCATGCGAGAAGCAGCCGCACTCCGCGCCTTGATGCTCGAGGTGTTCCGTTTGAATGGAGCCCTGATCCGGCACGGAGAGGCTTTGACGGTCCCCTTGGGACAGACTCAGGCTCGATGGCAGGTCATCGGGGCCGTCGGGGAGACTGCCCGGACGGTTCCACAAATCGCGCGGCGGATGGGGATGTCACGACAAGGCGTGCAGCGGGTCGCTGACCTGCTTGCGCGGGATGGCCTGATCTCGTTCGATCAGAACCCGATCACGCACGTTCGCCGCTGCTCTGCCTCACGAAGCGGGGAGCACGAATCGAGCGACGCCTTGCCGAGGTGGGCGCCGAGTGGTCTCTCGCCATCTCAAACGGCCTGGCGGCGCGTGAGCTGGAGCGGGCCGTGTCTGTAGTCCAGGCGGTGATCTCACGCCTTGACGAGAACGAGTAGGAGGGCCCATGGCGATCAACGAGACGGTGAGACCACGCTGGTCGTCAGGCATCGCCGGCGAGTGGTGGTGGAGTAGACTCGCCCGCCTCGCCCGGTGCCGGCGACGGGTTCGGCGGCTTCACCTGCGGGTCGTTGTGTCGCTTGTGACCGCAGCCCTGTTTTCGGGAACCGCCCAGGCGCCGGCGCTGTCAGCCTCACGCGAGACCGTCGTATTGATCCACGGGCTGGGGGGGAATGCCTGGAACTTTCAGCTCTTGGCGGGACATCTCGAAAGGGCTGGATACTCAGTCCGGCGGCTCGAGTATGACTCGCGCGCGGAGTCTCTCGACCTCATTCTTGAGGAAGTCGACCGTCCAGATCGCGGCCTGTTGTTTGTCAGACGCCACCCGCGTCCACTTCGTGACGCACTCACTCGGAAGCCTCGTCCTCCGGGCCCATCTCGCTGGTCATCGACCTCCAGGCCTCGGTCGCGTCGTGATGCTCGCGCCGCCCAACCAGGGGACGGAGATCGCCGATCGGGTCGGCGGCTGGCGGCTGACGACGCTTCTCGCTGGCCCCCTGGCATCACAGCTCGGGACCGGGGAGGATGACCTCCCGCGGCGCCTCCCAGACCTCGACACAGAGTTCGGCGTCGTCGCTGGCAGTCGTTGGGTGAATCCGTTGGGTCCGCTGATGCTCAAGGGTCCTCACGACGGCACCGTGCCGGTCGCGAGCACTCGTCTGCGAGGTATGGCAGATCACGTCGTAGTCCCAAGCTCACATCTCGGGATGTTGGGCTCGAAGCAAGTGGCCGCGGCCACGGTGCGGTTTCTACAGAGCGGACGCTTCGATCGGGCACTCACCGTCCCAAGCGAAGCGCCGCGATGATGAGTCCGAAGCGCCACGTACGAGAGAGGTGAGTCATGGGAATCGTCCTACTTGTCGTAGCGTTCGTGTTCTTTGTGCTGGCCCTACACCGTTCGTCGCAAGGGCCAACCGGCGGCATCGGTCTACACTACGCTCCACCAGTAGGTCGGATACATTGACGTAAACGGTTCTCGGTCATCACGCGGGACGTTGCCCTTGCATCGGAGGGGCAGACCATACATTTATCGGGAGTAATCCAGATTGGAGTCGCCCCGTCGCGCACCGACACACAGGCTCCAACATCCTGTGAGTCAGTGCGACAGGATCGGCGCCCGCTCGTTCACTTCAGAGCGGCGGGCGGGCGTGCGAGGGGAATGTGTTTGTAACGCACCTCGAGAACGTGCAGTTGCTGTGTACTGCCCGGAGCGTGAAGGACCACGAAGTCGCCTGGTCCACACTTCATCAACGCGCGCGCCAGTGGCGACAGCCAGCTAATGTGGTGGCCTTCTCGATCGACCTCGTCGAGGCCGACAATGCTGACCACCCGCTCCATGCCAGTCGCGTCGGCGTAGCGCACGGTCGCTCCGAAGAAGGCATGTGTCGCCGCCCGCCCCGTCCTCGGCGCTTCCGGGTCCACTACTTCCGCGGCATCGATGCGCTGAGTGAGGAAGCGAATCCGTCCATCGATCTGGCGCAGCCGCCGTTTGCCATACTTATAATCGGCGTTTTCGCTGCGATCGCCGTTGCTCGCCGCCCAGGCGACTACCCGGGTCACCGCCGGCCGCTCCCTACTGAGCAGAAAGCGCAGCTCGTCTCTGAGTCGCTGCAAGCCACCTGGTGTGATGTAGTTCTTGTCGGATTTCTTGGTGAACGCCTGGCTCATGTGCTGGACCTATTCAATCACTATTCCTCCGCCACGATGAACACCAGGCTCACCAGCGATCAACCATCCGATCCGCTCCAAGAACGGAAGCGAGGGTGGATGGACCAGGAGGCCACCTTACGTAAGTTTCAGTCGCCCCTTTGGTTGCCGGGACTAATCGAGGTCTTACCCGACCAACTGGGATGGGAGGGGTGTCATCCTCCGCACATCCACCAGACACGTCTCCCTCCCTCCTCCTCTCATAGAGGCGGCGAAGGCCCTGCCAAGATGTCAGTTGATACCCGTCGTTGCGGGCTTGATTGATGGTGCGAAAAGGGGGATTCGAACCCCCACGCCCTTGTGAGGCACAAGCTCCTGAGGTGCGGGAATTTGGTGATCAGATGCGGTCCCGTCGTACGCGATCCTGATCAGACGTGATCACAAGTGGGCGCCTCGAACGGAATTCACAGCACACTGTCGCACATTCCTCCGCGCGGGAAAGAACGTACCTGAGGTGTCGCTCCTGTCATATCGCTGCACACCGAGTGGGCCATCTACTCCCCATCCCCTGGCTCTTGCCATATGATCGGCCCGGGCTAGTTTCGATCGCTTCGGTCAGCCATGGCTCTCAGTATCGGCTCCCGACTCGGCCGGTGCGACGTGACCGACCCGATTGGCGACGGTGGGATGGGACAGGTCCTGAGATCTATCGGCACTGGGGGGGGACCGCACCGTCGCCATCAACGTTAGGGATACGGTCCAGGTGGCGTGTTGGGGATTGGTCGCAGCGTTGCTGCTGACCGGAACGGTCTGCGCCCAGCAATCTCCTGTCCCCACGCAAGCCTCCGTGCCAGAGGAGGAGTCGCTGCCGGTGTACGAGGGCCCCCCACCCCCGGCGCTCCCCGAGACGATCGCCCGCGATGCGGCTGGGAGGGTGACCGTGCGGGCCGTGCGCGTCAGTGAACCTTTGAGCATCGACGGTGTCCTCGACGAGCGGGTGTATCACGAGGTCCTCCCGGCCGGCGGATTTATCCAGGCGGAACCGTCGGAGGGCATGCTGGCCACGGAGCAGACCGACGTGTGGATCCTGTTCGACGACGACAACCTGTACATCGGCGCCCGGTGCTGGGACTCCGCGCCCGAGTCCGAGTGGGTGGTCAACGAGATGCGCCGCGACAACTTTGGCATCTTTCGGAATGACAGCTTCAGCTTTCTCCTCGACACGTTCTACGACCGCCGCAACGGGATCATTTTCAACATCAACGCGATCGGCGGCCGCTTGGACGCCCAGTTGTTTGATGAGCGGAATTTCAACCCGGATTGGAACCCGATATGGGAGACCCGGGCGGGACGTTTCGAGGGCGGCTGGACGGTTGAAGTGGCGCTCCCGTTCAAGTCGTTGCGGTACCGACCGGGTCGGGCCCAGGTCTGGGGTCTCAACGTCCGCCGGGGCGTGCGGCGATTGAACGAGAGCTCGTATCTGGCGCCGCTGCCAGCCGAGCAGGGTCAACAGGGCCTCTTCATGGCCTCGCTGGCGGCCGCCTTGGTCGGACTGGAGGTGCCGGATAGTGGCCGGACGCTCGAGATCAAGCCGTACGTGATCGCCGACCTGACGAGCGACCGGGCGCGCGACATCTCCAATGACCCGAGCGGCGATCTCGGCCTCGATGTGAAGTACGGCGTCACCGATGGGCTGGTGGCCGACCTCACGGTGAACACTGATTTTGCGCAGGTCGAAGCCGACGAGCAACAGGTCAACCTCACGCGGTTCAGCTTGTTCTTTCCCGAGAAGCGCGAGTTCTTCCTGGAGAACCAGGGAATCTTCACCTTTGGGGGGGCCGGCGCCGGGGCGTTTGGCGGAGGAGGCACGATGCCGGTGCTGTTCTACAGCCGGCAGATTGGGTTGAGCCGGGGCCAGGAAGTGCCGATTGATGTCGGGGGGCGCCTGACCGGCCGGGTGGGCGCGTTCAGCCTCGGCGTGTTGAACATCCAGACGGACGACTTGCCAGAGGCCGGGGCGGTGGCGACCAATTTTTCGGTCGTCCGGGTGCGCCGCGACTTGCTGCGGCGGAGTAGCGTCGGCGCCCTGTTCACGGGGCGGTCGGTCTCGACCTCGACCACAGGCACGGGGTCGGCCGAGACCTACGGGATCGATGGGCTCTTCTCGTTCTACGACAATCTAAACATCAATACCTACTGGGCCAAGACGACGACACCGGGGTTGCGGCAGGACGACCTCAGCTACCGTGGGCAGCTCGACTACACCGGTGACCGCTATGGCGTACAGCTCGAGTACCTGGTGGTGGGGGACCACTTCAATCCGGAGGTGGGGTTTCTCCTCCGCGATGATTTCGAGCGCAGCGTCGGGTCGTTCCGGTTCAGCCCGCGGCCGCAGTCGATTGACTCCATTCGCAAGCTGACGTGGGAAGGGCGGCTCGCCTACATCACGAACCGGGCGGGGATGCTGGAGACCCGGGAGGCCCAGGGTCAGTTTGGCATCGAGTTCGAGAACAGCGACCAGTTCAACGCGACGTACACCCGGAGCTACGAGTTTCTGGAGCGGCCGTTCCGGATTGCCCCCGGGGTGATCATTCCGGTGGGCGGCTATGGCTTTCAGGATGTCCAGACCGGCTTCACGTTTGGGCTGCAGCGGCGGTTGTCGGGGGGGGTCTCGGTGCAGCATGGGAGCTTCTTCAGTGGGGACAAGACGACGGTGGGCGTCAACCAGGGCCGGGTGGAGCTGACGCCGCAGTTTTCGCTGGAGCCGAGCTATGCGTACAACCGGGTGGACCTGCCGGAGGGGCTGTTTACGACGCACCTGGTGCGGACGCGGACGACCTACACAATGACGCCGTTGATGTTCGTCAGTGCGCTGGTGCAGTACAACTCGAGCACCGACTCGTTGAGCACCAACCTGCGCCTGCGGTGGGAGTACACGCCAGGAAGCGAGCTGTTTATCGTCTACAACGAGGACCGCGACACGGACGTCCTGATGCCCGACCGGTTCTCAGCGATCCGGAATCGAGCCTTTGTGGTCAAGGTGAATCGACTGTTTCGATTCTGACGTGGAGTAGCCGCCTTTGACATGCGGGGCGTGTCATCTACCGCACATTCACCGCACACTCCTCCTTCCCTCCTCCTCTAATAGAGGTAGCGAAGCGCTACGAAGCGCGGGTGAAGATGTCCGTTGAGGCCCGTCGTTACGGGCTTGATTGATGGTGCGGAAGGGGGGATTCGGCGAGTCGAGTCCTGCCTCGTACCACCCAGTTAGAAGGCCTCCTGATCCGGCACGTTGAGTGTCGCTCCAGTGCGGAAGCGCGTCGGAAGATCCGGGTTCGCAATGAACGGGACGCCGTAGGCGATGGCATCGGCCGCGCCGCTCGCCACGGCCTCATGGCCCGTCGCCGCATCGAAGCCCCCGTTTAGGATGAGGACGTGGTCGAAGGCGGTCCGGAGGTGCGGATGGACGCTCGGCCCTTCGGCACCGAACGCGTGTCCCGGCGGTGCCTCGACCACATGCAGGTAGGCGATGCCGCGTCGGCTGAGCTCTCGTGCGCCATACGTAAAGGTGGCCACGGGATCGCTGTCGCGCATGCTGTTGAACGAGACGTACGGGGAGACGCGGATACCCGTGCGCGATGCACCGATCTCGTTGATGACCGCTTGTGTGACCTGGAGCGGGAAGCGCCACCGGCGGTCGATCGAACCGCCGAAGTCGTCCCGACGTCGATTCGACGCGTCGCGAATGAACTGATCGAGCAGGTAGCCGTTGGCGGCGTGGATCTCCGCGCCGTCGAAGCCGGCGTGGATCGCGCGTCGGGCGGCTCGAGCATAGTCTTCGGCGATGCCGGGCAGCTCGTTGACCGTGAGGGCTCGCGGCACCACGAACGGTTTCATGCCCGCTGTCGTACGGGCCTGGCCCGCAGCGGCCACGGCGGATGGCCCGACCGGTCGGCCGCCGGCGACGAAGTCTGGATGCGACACGCGGCCGGTGTGCCAGAGCTGTAGGAAGATGCGGCCGCCGGCGCGGTGTACAGCGTCGGTGATGGGCTTCCACGCCTCCACGTGCCTCGGGGTGAAGATGCCGGGGGCATTGAGCCAGCCGACCCCCTGCGCGGAGATGGCGGTCGCCTCCGAGACGATCAAGCCGGCCGAGGCGCGCTGCGCATAGTACACGGCCATGATGTCAGTCGGCGTCCCATCGGGGTCGGCCCGGCCCCGGGTCAAGGGAGCCATGAAGACGCGGTGCGGTAGTACGTAGGGTCCCAGCCGAATCGAGTCGAACAGCGTCGGGGTGGGGAGTGGACTGTGTTGGACGGTCATGTTCTTCCTCCGCGATTCACAGGATGTTCGTGCCTAGGGTCACGTGATCTCGTAACACCTGTTTCAACTGTCCGCTTCGCTCGCGACGCCTTCAGGGTGCAGATGGAAGACCTTGCTCATGATTTTCCACTGGCCATCTACTTTCAGCATCGTGAACAAGTCGGTGTACCGGGCACCGGACCAGTTGTCGAGCTCGAGCCGTACGGTGGCTACCGTCTCGACGAGATCGATATTGGCGATCCGGGCGTTGAGTTCCTTCGCTGGACCATTCCCGTCACTCCAGTCAAACAGCAGCTGGATCGGGCCGCCGAAGAGGTCGGCACCGGCATAGCCGAAGATCGTCGCGTCCTTGTGGAAGGCGGGTTTCATGTCGTCGCCTTTGCCGGATTTCGCGCCATCGATGTAGTGCTGGACAGCCTTGGCGATGGCGTCCTCCTCGTTCACGTTGGTGGGTGCAGTAGTCATGAGTCTCACTCATCGCGTCATGTTGAACACATTCGGGTTGACGATTTTCCGCGGCTTCACGCGGCCCAGGGCAGTAACGACACACTTCCCGTGAGCTGATTGCTCGCGACCAGGCGGTGCGCTTCTGTCACATCCTTTAGCGGTAGCGCACGGTCGAGGATTGGTCGGAGCCGACCGGCCTTGACCTGTTCGAGCGCCCAACGCAGGTCCTCGATGTCGCCGGCGAGCGCACCCCGAATCTGCTTCTGCCCGAAGAAGAAGTTGCGAATGTCGAAGGTGACCTCGGTACCGCCCATGAACCCGACCGGCACCACGATGCCCTGAGGCCGTGTGGCGTCCAGAACCTGGGAGAACTGCGGTCCGCCAACGAAGTCCACCGCGACGTCGACACCCTTGCCGCCAGTCCAGGACTGGATCTGGTCTGCCAGACTCTTCTCGGTCGCGTTGATGACCAGGTCCGCGCCGAGGTCGCGCAACGCGTCGACCTTGTTGTCGCTCCGCGTCGTAGCCGCGACCTTCGCGCCGAGTGCCTTCGCGACCTGCACGGTGAACGACCCGGCCCCGGACGAGCCGGCCGTGACGAGGACGTGGTCGCCCGGTTTGGCCTCGCCGACCACCTTGACGGCCCGAACGGCGGTGAGTGCCGCCACGGGCAGGGCCGCGACCTGCTCGGCTGGGAGACCCGTCTCGTCCTTCACGACCCAGCGTGCGGGGATCTCCTGATACTGCGCGTAACTCCCTGGTCTGGACAGACCGGAGACGCCGAAGCTCGGTGCGGCGCTGTTCGGGTGGATGTCGGCGTCGTCCGGGTCGTCTGGGTACCCCGTCATGGGAACCACGCGATCACCGACGCGCAGCGTGTCGACGCCCGGGCCAACCTCGGCAATTTCGCCCGCCGCGTCCGTCCCCAGGATGTGTGGGAACTGAAGGTCGGGGACGACGGAACCTTCCCGGATGTAGTGGTCGAATCGGTTCACCCCGGCGGCGAGAATCTTGACCAGCACATGGCCGGGCCGCGGCGTCGGTGTGTCAACCTCCTCGATGGTGAAGACGGTGGGGTCTCCAAACTCTCGAATGATGGCGGCTTTCATGTCTTCCTCCTTAAGAAAAGACCGGGTGTCCGGTCTCGGTTTACTCATTAATTCTATCTACTAGTAGGTAGACTCGATGGTCAAAAAAAATCACTCCCGCGGCGTCAAGCTCGCTTTCATCTGCTGGAGGACACGTCGCGCCTTGTTCGGGCCGTTGGCGCGCCCGTACTGCATCGCGCCCTGCGCGGCCGAAAACAGGAGCGCGGCTTGATCATCAGGCGACCCTGGGAACTCCATGACACCGAGGTCACGGCCCCGCTTGATCACGTTGCGGATCCAGCCAATCACGAACTGGACCAACGCCCCCATCGACTTCCCCATGGTCTCGGGTACGACGTTGAACTCGGACTGGACCGAGCCAGCGGCGCAGATACGGTCACGCGTTTTGACGATCCCGAGCACCATCTGCAGGTATCCCTCGAGCTGAACCCACGGGTCGTCAGACTTCGCGCTCGCGCTGTCGAGAATCGCACGGACCTCAGTGTTGTACTGCTCAGCCACGGCCTTCCCGAGGTCCTCCTTGGAGCGGAAGTGGTGGTGAATGCTCGCCTTGGTGATGCCAAGCCGGTCGGACAGGTCCTGATAGCTGAATGCGCTGTAGCCGCGGGTCTGCACGAGCTCGGTGGCGACCTCCAGAATCTGCTCTTTGCGGTCCATCGCGTAATACTCTACCAACTAGTTGGTAGAGTGTCAAGTCACTTCTTCCAACGGTCAGATCGCCAACTCGCCGAGACAAAAGCAGGCCAGGTGTCGGAGTCCTGGCGCTGGCGGTAAACACCATCTGCTTCGCTCTCCTCTGGAGGCACCGAACCTCTGACATCAACTTCAGGTCCACATGGCTCTGCTCACGCAATGACCTGGAGGCTAACAGCGCCGTCATCATGGCGGCGTTCTTCGTCGCTCGACTTCAGAGCGTGTGGCCTGATGTCCTCGTAGGGGTCGGCATCGCGGGTCTGTTCCTCTGGACCGCGTTCGGCGTGTTGCGCGATGCAATGTCCACACTACGACAGACTGGAGCGCGAGACACGTCCTTCGAGAACGCCTGAGACGTTCAGAGCGGTCCACGAGCGGGTTGCTCAACCGACTTTCGCCATGGTTCAGATCCACTTGCGCTGACGCGAATCCTCGTAGGCGACCACTGTCTATGGGGTGGTCACCGGCGCTTGACCCGGCCCCTCAGCGCCGTATGATGGGCGTGTTCGTCGATACGACAGGAGACGAGATGGCGAGACGGAGTGGGACAATCAAGCGACTGATGAGTGACAAAGGCTTCGGGTTCGTGGCGTCGGAAGACGGTAGCGAGTACTTCTTCCATCAGTCCACCTGTAGCGGCGTGGAGTTCCACGAGCTTCATGAGGGTCAAGCCGTTGCCTTTGATGAGGGCCAGGGACCGAAAGGCCCGCGAGCGAAAAACGTCACACTGGCCTGAGAGCGTGTCCCGGTGAATTGATCAATGCCGCTACAACCCGGGTCTTTGGGCCCGGCACCACCCCTCGGCGGCGTCGATCTTAAGCTGGCGGTCAAGCTGTGGTCGTTTTGTCCACTGCTTGCCCCGCCGACTACCCCAGCAGTTCTATGACCTCGATCAGCCTCGATGAGGCGTATACTGGCGCTACCTCTTTTCTCCAACCCAGGGAGGGCTAGTGTTACGCGCTCCAGGCGTACGGTTCGGCTCGTCAGTAAACGCACCCACCCGAAGTCTGCTCCACGAAGAACCGTGTTCCGGGGCCACGACCCTCTGAAAACGAGAAAGTGACGTATGCCGTCGCGTACCAACCCTGTGCCCCTCGTCATCACTGCAACCTCCACGGTGCTCTGGGAACTTCAGAAGAGCGGCCTGCGGCTCACGTGTTCTGCCCGCCGCACCCCCCATGGCCTCCGGTTGGAGGAATCGATCGACGAGGGAGACCCGTTCATCCAGGTGACCGTGAGGACGACGGAGCAACTCCGGGCGTTGGCCGAGAAGTGTCGCCGAGAGGACATCGAAGCCGGATGGGCCGATGCGGCTGACTAGTCGTCCTACGGGGCATGCACGCCAGCCGGAGCTGCCAGCACATACGCGGTTGGCACTGTCGGTCATTGAGTGTGCCGTGAAAGATATTCAGGGTTGCGATGCATCGCGCCAAAGAAGCGCAGCCACGTTCTTGAATGGATCAGCGGGGTTTTACTTTTGGACACATGTGCTTGAGCAAGATTCGCACTGGCTGTTGCGCGCACTCCGAGCGAGGTTGCAAAGGGATTCGCCGCGAGCGTTTGAGCGGCTCTCTCAACGACTCGGTCATTACGACGTGACTGCCCTGATCGGCGAGGGGGGACGGGCGACCGTCAAGGCAAGGTGTCCGAGAAGAAGAGTCCACCCGCTCGACGAAAGATGAGTGCGAAAGCGAGGAAGGCTGCGAGCACGAACGAAGGCTTTCTGGGCGAACAAGAAGGCTCAAACAGGAGAGTGGTCGTCCGTCCATGCGGCCAAGACGGGAGACCCGGCCGCGAAAGGAGAACAGAGCCATGACGATGAAGGGGTTAGCCGTTCTCAGTTCTGTGACATGTATGTTGTGCGGGTGCGTGGAGCGCACGCCGGAGATGCAACTGATCCACGACGCGGCGGAGGCGATCGGCGGCGAAGACACCATCGTCGATACCGAAACCCTTCTCCTGGAGGGCGACGGAGAACAGTATCGCCTGGGGCAGAACTCAACTCCCAGCGGTTCCCTGACCCACTGGCAATTGGATGAATACCGCCACGAGATCGACCTCGTGAACGATCAGTCGCGTGTGATTCAGGTGCGAACGTCGAGGTACGAGACCGGAAACCCGATGCTGCGGGAAGAGCAGACCTTCGGAGTCGATGGCGACACGGCGTACAACATCTCGGAGGATGGCACCGTCACTCGCGCCTCGGCGCAAGCCGCACTGGAACGTCGAGCGGACCACTATCATCACCCGGTCGCTCTCATACAACTTGCGCTGGCCGAGGGCACGACGGTGGGCAACCTGCGGCAGCAAGGTGGCCAAGACGCCGTCGACATCATGTCGCTGTCCGGGGAAACGTACACGATGTCTGTTGATCCAGAGACAAGATTCCCGAGCCAGATCGTCTCCACGAGGTACAACACCAACCTGGGGGACGTTACGCTGACGACACAGTTCGAGGACTACTGGGAGACCGGGGGACTTGGTGGCTTCCAGGCGCGGCTAACAATGCCGCGGCGAATTTCGGTCGCGACGGATGAATTCACCACGCGGGAGCTTCGTGTCACGACCACGCCGGACGCGGAGCTCGGTGACCTCAGCGCGCCAGAGGAAGCGCGGTCTGCGCCGCCTCCAGAGTTTCGAGCCGATGTGCAAGTGGAAGAGATTGGCGACGGACTCTGGCTGCTGGCAGGACAGTCCCACCACAGCGCGCTTGTCGAATTCGATGAGTTTCTGGTGTTGGTCGAGGCACCTCAGCACGATGCACGCACTCTCGCCGTCATCGAGAAGGCGCGCGAGCTTGAGCCCGACAAGCCTCTTCGATACGTTGTAAACACCCACCATCACTTCGACCATTCAGGCGGCATTCGGGCCGCGGTCTCCGCGGGATTGACGGTCATCACGCACACAGGGAACGCCGAGTTCTACGAGGACATCGTGCGACGACCGCACACGCTCCAGTCCGACGCGTTGGCGCGTACGCCGCAGGAACTCAGCATGGAGCTGGTGGGCAACGAAGTCTACGAGTTGAGCGACGGCCGCCGCACGATGCAGATCGCACGCATGCGTCTCGGCTCGCACGCGGATGCGATGCTCGTGGCCTATCTTCCCCGAGAGCGGATTCTGATCGAGGCCGATGCCTATACGCCGAACGCGAGGGTGGCGCCGTTCGCCGGCGATTTGCTCGAGGCGATCAACGACTTTGAGTGGCAAGTCGACCGGATCGTGCCGCTCCACGGCGCCGTCACGGAGATGGCGAGGCTGCAGGAGACGGTGGAGGCGGAGGCAAACCGACGATAGCTCCCTCAGCGCTCATTCCGTCACCGCCAAGATCGGCGAAGGCGGTATGGGGGAGGTGTATCGAGCGAGAGACACCAAGCTGGATCGGGACGTGGCACTCAAAGTCCTGCCGCAAGCTTTCACGGACGATCCTGACGGCATCGTCGTGACTGATCACGAGGAATGACTACCGCCAGCTTCACGGTGCCGCTATTTCACGCGGCCGCCCATGCGTCGTCGGCCACGTCTTCTAATAGTTCGACGGCGTAGGCGATCGTATCGGGGCCCACCGCTGATGCTCGAACCAGCCGGCCGAGATAGTTCTTCCCCTTCACGGAGACGCGAGCGGAGATATTGCCTCGGGCGAGTAGAAGGAGGCCTCGATGGCTCGCATTTAGGGCCTGCCCCGAGAGTACTGCCCCATCGGTCGCGAGAATGACGGAGAAGGTAACTGCTTGGCGTTCGGTGGTGCGACGTTCAATGGCGCTCATAGGTTCCTCGCTTCCTCGAGATTGTTGGTAGGAAGAGACGACGACGAGTTCACGATGGTGCGAACATGAGCAAATTGCGTGCCCACCGTAGGGCCGATTGGAACACGTCTTGCCAGGAATGAGTTCAGAGCTGAGAAACGTGCTCGACCGACCCGCAGTGCTCCAAGGGCCAATGGAGAGTACGCAGTCGCAGCTCATTCAAGTAGGGGTGTGCCTAGCCAATGGATTAGCCATGCGGTCAGGGCGTTGGCCAGCCGAACTCACCGGCGGGTGCCGCTGCCGTGAAGTCTTGAAGCCCGCTTCACATCTACCGGGTGCACCACGTTGCACCGCCCGAAGCGTACGCACGCTTTCTGCGGCCTTCCGACCGGCAAAGACGATCCAGAGGTGGACCCCATCCTTTGGACAGGTTTGCGTCACAGCTAAGGTGGAATCCGGGTTCATGATTCACGCGACCTTGGGCTGACGGGAGACGGGGCGTAGCCCCGGGCTCCGAGCAACCCCTCCGTTAGTGTACGCCTCCTGCGGCGTCCGGTCGTCGAGCGCAGAGTGCGGTCGGCGCTCGTTGTAGAAGTCCATCCACGAGCTGATCCCACTCCGGGCCTCGGAGCCGGTGGCAAACTCGGACAGGTAGACGCATTCGTACTTGAGTGAGCGCCATAGCCGCTCGATGAACACGTTGTCCATCCAGCGGCCCTTGCCGTCCATCGAGATGCGAATGCCCGCCTCCGTGAGCACGTCGGTAAAGTCGACGCTCGTGAATTGGCTGCCCTGGTCGCTGTTGAAGATCTCCGGAGGGCCATAGCGCTCGAGCGCCGCGTGCAAGGCCTCGACGCAGAAGCGCGCATCGAGCGTGTTGGACAGCCGCCAGGACAGCACCGTGCGGCTCGCCCAGTCCATCACGGCGACCAGATACAGAAAGCCCCGCTGCAGGGGAATGTAGGTGACATCCGTGCACCACACGTGGTTCGGCCGTGTGATCGGCAAATCGCGCAGCAGGGAGGGATAAATCCGGTGCGCCGGGTGCGGCTGAGACGTCCGGGGCCGCTGGAAGAGCGCGTGCACCCCCAGCCGCCGCATCAGGCGGCGCACCCGCTTGCGAGAGACCGTGTCGCCCTGCCGGCGGAGCCAGCGTGTCATCTGACGCGAACCGAAAAACGGCGTCTCCAAAAACTGCTCGTCGATCAACCGCATCAGGCGCAGGGTCAACGGGGTCTCGCCCGTGCCCTCGTCGGAGAACGACGAGCGGGCGATCGACACCAAGCGGCACTGCCGTACGATGCTGAGCCGTGGGTGGTTGGGATCGACCATCTCGACTCTCCGGCCGCGGCTCACCGACCGAAGGCCTTCGACAAAAAATCCCGCTCGATGACGAGTTCTCCGATCTTGGCCCGCAGCTCCCTGACCTCGGTCTCCCGAGAGGCCTCCTGCCGCTCGTGGTTCTCCGAGAAGCCGACCAGCACCGTCTGTCGAGCCTTCTTCTTCCAGTGGGCAATCAGGTTCGGATGCACATCGTAGCGGGCCGCCAGTTCCGCCATCGTCGCTTCCTCGCGAAGCGCCTCCAACGCGACCTTCGTCTTCAGCTCAGCCGGATAACTCCGTCTCTTCCGTGGCATGCCAGACTCCTTCTCCTTGGTCTGGATCCCACCTTAACAACCTGTCCGAATTTCGGGGTCCACCTCTGGCGTCGGCTCCACAACCCGGAGCTTGGGGCTCGTTTCCCATCCCGGCGTACGCGTGCCGCAGCGACGGCAGTACAGAAACACGCGCCCGTGCCCTTCTCGGAGCGCGTAGTCATGCTGTCGTCGGAGCAGACAAACAAGGCGGTGAAGCATGCTGGGGCAGCTGGATCAACCTACGCACGCGCATTGTAGCGCAGCAACGCACGCAGGACCCAGTGTTCTTTCGCAGGTAGCCGGACATAGCGGTTCGCTCGTGGAGAAACGAGGGAGTGCTGCGGACACGTGTGACAGTGAGGGACGCTGCCGCAAGCACCGCCAGCCGATCGGGACGGATGCCCGATACGGAGCTAGTGAGTCATCGCGTGGAGAAGAACGTTGATCCCGAGTCCGTACCCGTCAGGCGAGAACTGCGAAAAAAAGCGGGGGTCGTCGCCCTCGCGCTCCCAGGCATCAGCAATGTCGGTGTTGTGAGTCATCACCACAAGGAAGCGGCCATGTTCGTCCGAGATCGCTCGAAAATGCGCTTCTTCACTATCGGCCCCCCGCTCCGACGTCGTGCGTCCGCCGACACCGCGCCAGAACTGAATCGCGGTGATCTGCGGGACCGTCGCAACGTGGGTCAGGGCTCGGAACACTGGGTGATCCAATGGTACGTCGGACACGGGGTACTCCGACGGTGGGAGCACCCGTCCAATCTCGCTCGCCCAATGCTGCCAGGCCCGGGTGCCCCAGAAGTCGTCGACCCACAGGAACCCTCCCTTCAGGAGATACGCACGTAGGCGTTCGATTTCTGTCGGGCTGAAGCCTATGGTGCCCGCATCTGCCGCCATGATGAAGGGACAGTTAAACAGCTCGTCGTCGGTGATCCGGACGACCCAATGATTCGGCTCGCCACGCTCGTCCCAGCTCACCCGGCCGGTTGTCAGCTCGGAGTACCGCGTCATCAGGTTGATGCCCGCGTACGGATAATCCGTTGCCCACCCCATACCGAGCTCTTCGTACCGAACTTGGTCGTACATGAGCTTGCAAAACGCAAAATCACGATCGGGAAGACTGGCCGGCGGATACCGCGGCGGGAGATTCCCTTCACCCACGCCGCCCCACCGTCCCCACTGGGCATTCGACACGGAGACGAGACCACCCAGCACCAACACCGATACGAGGAGCGTTGGAAGCCAGCGTCTCATTCGGCTGGAAGGTATCTGCCGCATCCGCTCTACACGTTACACGTTGGTCGTGCTAAGAGCCAACCGTATTCCGTAACGTCATGCCGGCACGTGCACCACGACAGGAACGGCGGGTGACCTGATGCGGAGGATCAGGCGGCGATCACCGGTACGACTGCCGCGCGCCGTTGCGAGTATGACTACGGGCTAGCGCCCCGCGACGATGCCCGCCTGCGCACCGGCCGGCGGTCACGCGCTCCGCTACGACAACACGCGAACCACGACGCGACGGTTCTGTGCCCGCCCCTCGCGGGTGTCGTTAGGTCCGACTGGGCTATCTTCGCCGTAGCTGATCGTGTTCATTCGATGCAGAGGGATTTGGTGACCCTCGTGCAAGTAGCGCTTGACCGCTTCGGCCCGCGCGAGGCCGAGCCGCTGGTTCACCTCGGCCTCACCGGTCGCGTCCGTGTGACCTTCGATCTCGATATACACGTTGCCAGGTGCGTCGGCCTTCAGCTGAGTGGCCAACCGGTCGATCTCACCCTTGGCAGCATCCGGCAGCTCCGCCTGGCCGAACCCGAAGTCGCCCTGATCCTCGCTGAGCACAACTTCGTACAGCAGGCGCATCAGTCGCTCTGTGTCACGACCCACCGCATCAGCACGATCGCCTGCGGCCGCGGCGGCGCGACCCGCTTCGTCCGCCGAGCTACCAGCTGCGTCCGCTGCCTGAGCTGCGTCACCAGCTTCGCTGCGCGCTGTCGCAACACCCTCGGCGTTGACACGCGTCTGTTCCTGCGTCTCTTCGAGGGAGTCGGAGAGCGTCTCTACCTTCGCGTTCACCTCCGCAAGACCCTCATTCACATACCCTTTTGTTGCACACGCCGTTGACGCGACGGCGACGAGCGCCAATAGAACTGTCTTATTCATCCTTTGAATCTCCTGATGCCTTCCCGCTACTAGATTACCAAACGTTCACGTATCTTCACATTTTTTCGTGCGGCGTGGTTCGCTATTTTCTTGCACGCGCCTGATACGCACTCCGTGTGCGGACACTCCGCTGTGCAACGTCGACATCAATCAGATGCCACCCCGCATCGCTCGCAGCCTCGAACGCCAGGATGTACTGATGTCGGAGCTCGGCAAGAAGCTCGAACAGCACGCCGCTAGCCTCGGCCGGCGCTGACACAAAATAGACACCCCCACCCGTCCAACGTGCCAGGTCCCTCAGATGGCCCACGCGCTCGGCCGACCCACCTGCCGCGGTGGGCGCATCCGGACGGTCAAGCGGCGACACAATCGCCACGAGATACACCGGCACATCGATTGAGCTTGCAATGGCAGACACCTCTGGAGCCGTGAGACTGCTGTGGGTATCGAGACCGTCAGAAAACACCACAACCGCGCGATGCTTCGAGGTGCGCGCGGAGGTCTTCTGTGCAGTCTCCGCAATCGCGTCGTACAAGGAGGTGGCCCCATACGGCTCGAGATTGCCGAGCGCGTTCCGGAGCTGCTCCCGCTCCGTCGTAAACGGCTCCACTTCATGTAGCTCCGCATCAAACGTGAACACGGCCGATTCATCATCGGCACGTAGTCGAGCCAGCAGAACGTCAGCACTCGACCTGGCGTCAGCCATCTTTGAGCCACGCATGCTCCCACTGGTGTCGAGGAGGATGGCCAGGCTCACAGAGGCGGCTTCATCGAACCAGAAATCGATGATCGGCCGGCGCTCTCCGCCGTCGAGGATTTGAAAATCCTCTCGCGTCAAATCCCGTACGAGACGCCCTCGTCCATCGCGCACGACCGCGCTCACGGAGACCAGGTCGACAGCCGACCGAAACGACGGCGGCCGATCTGACTGGGCACGCGGCTGTCCGGACGCCATCACACCGAGCGCAATCAACCAGACGACCGAAGACACGTTCTTGACCATTGAAACTCTACCGCGCCAAGCCGAGACCGCGGACGGCTGCCCCTGCGTTGATCAGACCGGCGCCGAACTCATCGTCGTTGCCTGGGGTGCCAAGGTCGGTTGCCGTCGCTTTGATCCCTGCCTCGATGGCGGCCGGATTCCGAACGCCCTGCGCCATGAGGAGGGCCCCCAGGCCTGCAACGTGGGGAGACGCCATCGACGTGCCCTGGAGGAATAGGAACGCTAGGACGTCGAAGCGGGGCTCACGGAACTGCGCGGGCGACAAGGTGAACGTGAGCGAGAACTCTGGGTCGAGCGTTTGCTGAACGACCCCGTCAAAGCCATCCGCTCGTTGATCGCCACCGGGCGCGGCGATCTCAACATAGGATCCCGTGTTCGAATAGAACGCTCGTTGCGAGAACCGGTCGACAGCGGCCACCGCCATGGCGCCGTCGATCGATTCGGCGGCAGCGGCCGGCCACGTTGTGGGATTCCCCTCTGTGAATGAATTTCCTCCAGCGATCGCGACGAAGACCCCCTGGGAGACAACGAATTCAATGGCGGCATCGATCACCGGCGATGGATCGGGACCACCCAGACTCATGTTGATGACATCGGCGCCAAACTGCTCAGCGTACCGGATAGCGGCAGCCACAGAAGCGTCCGTCGCGCCGCAGCAGAAGGGAACTGCCCCGAAAATAAAATCCCATTCATCGGCCAGTACCTTGAGCGGCATGATCTGGACGTTAAAGGCGACACCCGAGACGCCGCTTCCGTTGTTCGTCAACTGACCGAGCGTCCCGGTCACGTGCGATCCGTGTCCGCTCATGTCGACCGGAAACTCGTCCATCCACACGAAATCGAAGGGCGCGACGATTCGACCGGGTGCCACGAGGTCGGGCGCCGCGGCAAACGGAACCGTGACAGTGCCGAGGGCAGGAAAACCAACCCCCCTCAACGTGAAGGCGTCTGCCTGAAACTCGATCGTCGTATCCTGGAACGCCAGCCCGCTATCGATGACGGCAACCGTGACGGATTCACCGGCCGCCGGACTGATATCCCACGCGCGCCCCATGTCGATCTGCATCATGTTCCACTGCAGATTGAAGAGTGGATCGTCCGGCACGAAGAGCGGCTGCCGCAGGTAGTTCGGCTGAGCGTACTCCACATCGGGTCGGGCGTTCATCTCCTTCGCAACAACCTCGGGATCTCCTCCGTCTTCGAGCTTGAGAACGACGAAGTCGGAATAGGGCTGGGTCTCGATGGTCCGTGCGCCAGCCCTGAGGACGGCGTCCCGCTGGTCCGGCGTGACAGTCGGTGTATCCACGAACTTGACGATCAGCTCGCCGGGGACGTATCGCGCGTCGCGACTCCGAGGGTCTGGGGAAGGCGAACCCGTTTGGGCTGCCCCGGCTGGTCCGCCGGCAGCAACCTGGAGTCCACTGTCGAAGCCTGCACGACCGCTCTCGACAACAACTCGCGAGCCCGCGGCCGCGCGTCGGCCGGCCGGTGGCTGGGCCGAAACAACGCCGATGGCAGCAGCCAGCGCGATGGCAGCCAGCATGACGCCGGTCAGTGACGACCGATGAGTGCCAGGTTCAATCACAGGGATCTACCAGACGAGGAAGACGGGACGTGGCACGAGGGGCGCGACAATCACAGACCAAAGGAAAGCTTGAGCCGGATGGTAAGGCCGCCCAGATCGTCTTCCTCGAAGGCCTCCGAAATGCCATCGTTGCCGAGAAGTTCGGGAATGTACGTCCACTGACCTTCTCCGCCGACCCAGAACCACGGCGTCACGGCATACTCAATACCGCCCAGAACGACGAGGCCCGGTTTAGTCTCGTCGACATTGTCGCCCGGCTCAGAAAACGCCGCCTCTTCCTGGAAGCGGTACCAACCGGCTCCGGCGCCAACATAACCCATCGTCTTCTTGCCCGCCGGCTGTCGGTACCCCACGACCGCCTGGATCGGCGTGAAGGTAACCACGTTCTCGATACCGAGCTCAAAGATCTGGTCGTCGGCGACGAGGACGCGCTGACCCGTTTCCTCGTACCTTTCGTAGCTCCCCTGGAAGAAGAGTCCGCTGCTGAAGCCAACCTGAGCGCCGCCGCCATACATGACGCCCCACGCGCTCCCGGTGACCGCATCGAAGCTGTCATTGGCCGTGAATCGAATGGCGCCGATCTGAGCGAAGCCGCGAATCGTGGTCCGGAGCTCGATTAGCCCCTCATCTTCCCTCTCTTCGCCGTCCACGGAAGGCGTCCCCGGCATCGACAGAACAGCGACGTAGCGCTGGTGCAACCAAGCGCGCCGCCATGTGTCAACCCCGTCAGGCGCATCTACAAGATACCAGGCTCCCTGTACTTCGACGACCTCGAGAACGGTCCCGGGCTCGACGGTCCCCAACACGAGGCTGTCACCGCGAGGATTCTCCGTCACCACCCCGGCATTCGTCACCTCGACTGAGCCCGTCTGGGCTGCGACTGAACTGCCCGCCAGTGCACAGATCAGCAGGGCCGCTGACGCTGTCGATCCAACTCTTGAAATCCAACGCTTTGTCATGGTTTCGCCCATCGACGCCAGAGCAACCCTCGCTGCGTGCGCTCCAGCCGAGCCAGCGCGCCAGGGGCCGATTCAGCCAATCACTGTCGCGCCTTCCGCCACGCCAGGTTCCTCGGCGGTCGGGCCGGGTTCGACGCTCAAGAAGCACCACCGGGACGCTTTCGAGCTCTGAATCGCACACCTCGGGTCTCGTCTTCATGCTCTGGTTATCGGCACGACCGTGGGGAAACCGCAATCGGAGGCCCAGGCGTCACGGACCAATGTCCAGGAGCCGATGCCCAGACCAGCGTGGTGAACCGGACCAGCGTGATGAAGCAAGAAGTGGGCATCAATTCGGCCAGAACGGACGGGCCCCTCTCAATCTTCAGCCCAGTCCTCGCCCCACTTCACCTTCCGGGCGTGTCGATAGGCGACCCGGTTCGTCCGCGTGACTACTTCGTCGCGAACACCATCTGCACCGCAGAGCCGCAGGGTGACCCGCCGGTGATGTTTCCACGGGCGACGAAGTACCCGTGCGCTCGCCGGGTGGCCTGCGCCTCGCGTCGCAACCAGGTAGCCATACTTCTCATCTTCGTAGGGCAACGAGCCCCCTTTGAGGCGACGATGGAGGCTCGACCTGTTCAAGCGAACGCCAAAGTGGCACCAGTCGTCCTCTGGAAGCGGACACGTCTCGGCATGAGGACAGGGCGCTACTAGGTTGGCTCCGAGACCCAGGAGTTGCGTCCTGGAATCCAACATTGCCTGGTACCCTTCAGTTGACCCGGGCACGATGACGATGACCGCGCCACGACATTGCTCCCAGGCGAGGTTCAGCAGCGCCCGGCGTGACGTATCGTCCAATTCGGTGAGGAGGTACCCGACCACCACGAGATCATGCGCATCGTCGGTCCGGGGTACATCGATGGCCCGCGGATACCAGGTCGTCGCCACTCGGCGGTCGAGTGACGACTCGTGTAACAGACGCCGTGCCATCGTCGCCATCGCCGCCCCCGGCTCTACAAGGGTTGCATGAACCAGTTCCGGAATCTCGAACCCAGCCGCCCACAATGTCGTTCCCGGACCCGAGCCAAGATCGAGGAGCCTCTCAACCTGGAGTGCCGGACATCGCGCCCGCAGCTCACGGAGTACAGCCCGCGCGACGGCCAATGTCGCTGGCATCCGAGTCGCAACGTACGCCAAGACGGCCAGGTCGTCAGGCAAGGACGAGCCGCGGCGCGGACCAGCGCGGGGCTCGCGGTAGGAATCGGAAAGGCCAGATACCGCCGAGCGGAGCGCGGAGAACCGCACTCCGGCAAGCGCATGGTCAACGGCCTGCTCGAGCTCAAGCGAGAGGGGCTGATCCGTCGTCATCGTCGATACGTGCCGAACAACACGAGGGTACACTAGTGATGTGAAGGTACTGCAGTCGACTTCGGGCTCCGAGACGCACGCGGCGAGTGATGTCGCGATCGTCCTGACCGGGGGAGGTGCACGGGCCGCGTACCAGGTCGGGTTTCTCCGCTGGATCGCGCGCAACATTCCAGACGTCAACTTCCCCATTGTGACGGGCGTATCGGCCGGCGCCATCAACGCCGCCTTTCTCGCATCGTATCCTGGCACGCAGGGCGAAGCGATCGAGCGCCTGGCCACGCTCTGGGAGAGTCTGTCGGTCGAACGGGTCTTTCGCGTCGACACGCCCTCACTCTTTAGCCACGTGGCGAAATGGAGTCTTCGGCTCGTGTCCGGAGGCGGCGCGGTCGCTCCGTCAGTGCGCGGGCTCGTCGATACTGACCCACTCCGTGGGACGCTTGAGTCGGCCTTCAAGATTTCCGAGCAGAGCATCAGCCGTGGCGTCGCTCGACAGTTAGAGTCACGCCGTCTCTGGGCCCTGGCAATCGTGACCAGCAACTACACGACGGGCCAATCAGTGATCTGGATTCAGGGCCGTGACCTCAAGGACTGGGAGCGTCCCGAACGCCGGAGTCGACAGACGACGATCTCCCTTGACCACGTCATGGCGTCGGCGGCACTTCCGCTCTTCTTTCCGGCCGTTCAACTCGACGGCGCATGGTACGGCGACGGCGGAATACGTCTGACTGCGCCATGTTCACCGGCCATTCACCTCGGTGCGACTCGGATCCTCTCATTGTCGACTCGTTATACCGGGTCGCTCGAAGAAGCCGACCGGCCAAAGGTCTTGGGCTACCCACCACCCCTTCAGATCTCGGGACAGCTCCTCAACGCGATCTTTCTCGACGACCTCAGTCGAGATGCACAGGAGCTCCAGCGCATCAACATGCTGCTCCGCGAGGTCCCTCCCGAGAAACGGCGAGGGCTTCGTCCGATTCAGTTATTGGTGGCTCGGCCATCGCAGGACCTCGGTAGGCTGGTAGCGGAGTACGAGCCTCGTCTGCCACGCCTCTTCCGCCATCTGACTCGTAGCCTTGGTTCTCGGGAAACGTCGACGCCCGATATTCTGAGCCTCCTGGCTTTCGACCCGGAATACATCTCCGCCTTGATCGCGATCGGCGAATCAGACGCAGCCACCCACGCCGACGAGATTCGGGCACTCTTGGGGGTCAGCGCGGGGTCACAGGCCGCTGAGCCCGCAAGCTCAAACGCCCACTAGCGCAGGCAGACAAGCCTAGCCGGCCAGAGATCGCTTTTCGAATCATGAGGACACTCCACTAGCCACCTGGAAATGTTGTGATGTCGGATGGCTGCAACAGCCAGTGGTCGGGTCCTTCTCGCTCGAGCTCTTCGCGCGGGAATGGCCCCCAGAGCGCCGCGGCCGTTTGCACGCCCGCCGCACGACCAGCCGCCACGTCGTGGGGCGAATCGCCGATAAACACCGCCTCCTCTGACAACGAGGACAGCCTTTCGAGAGCCTTGACCACCGGCGCCGGGTCTGGCTTGTACGCATCAACATCATCAACCGTCACGAACGCGTCGAAGAAGCTGTCCAGGCCACACAGTCGCAGGCCGCGCCACATCGACCGACGATTCTTGCTCGTCACAATCGCCAGTCTTGCGCCGGTCTCACGGAGGGATGCGAGCGCTTCGCGAATGCCCGGGTAGACGACGACCATCTGGTCGTGGTGAGCGTCGGTGTACCGCACATAGGTCAACGTCATCGCGTCGGCCTCATGCTCGGTGCGCGCAAACCTCTCAATCTGTGTCCGAAGCGGCGTGCCGAAGCCTGACCGCCATACATCGTCGGCGGGGATCTCGCCCAAGTGTTCGCGCATCGTATGACGGTACGACGACATGATGAGGCTGATCGAGTCGATCAGTGTCCCGTCAAGATCGAATAGGTAGGTTCTGAACGGTCGGGCAGCAGGCACAGTCGATGATTATAGCGACGAGAAGCTCAAGACAGCCGAAACATGCACACGAACGTCGTCGATGAGATTGTGGGCGGCCACGACCCGAAACTGAACCAACGGGGCATTCAAGAAGACTCCGGCTCCGGCTCCACTCCGAAAGGGTACGCGTGTGAGGCTCTGCCCGACGTCGTACGTCGCGCCGCTGTCGAAAAACACCACGGCACCCATTCGACCGATCGAGAGAGGAGAGCTAAAGGGGACCCGCAATTCGATCGACCCCTCAACCCTGCGGTCTCCGGCCATCTCGCCGGCTCTCCAACCCCGAAGAGAATCGGCTCCGCCCAGAAGAGGTTGTTCGTACGGCGGCACCGGAGCATCGGCCCCGAAGTAGTCGGCTCGCACCACGAACACTGACTGTCCGATGAGGCCGGCGTACGCCTCAGCTTCAAGCCGCGGCCGGCCGATGGTACGTGATCTCCCGCTGACGTCAAGCCACTCGTACGACGCACGCGCCCACACCGCGTTGCGAGGGAAGAACACATCCGAGCGTGTGTCCACCTCGAGCGTAGCTCTGTAGCGTGCGAGCGAATCGTCCAGTTCTCCAAAGGTGACGTCGGACCATCGGGCCTCAGCGCCTATCCGAAGGCGACCTGGAAGACGTCGTTCGCCAAGGAGCCACAACTCGGTCCGATTGGCGTCGAGCTCGAAGTGTGGGTTTTCGCGACTCGAGAGGGCCATACCACCATGTACGCGGTCGAGGGGTCCCCGCTCTAATCGCCTGTGTAGTTCAGCCGCGATGCGCCGAGTGCCTCCCCACGACACGGGAACCGAAAGACGGCCATCGTCGCCCATCACGTCTACGAAGCTGGTCTGGACACCGTACGTGACCCCGTACCCTTCGGTGTAGTCGAGAATCGGGAGAAACAGTGCGCGTGTTCTAAGCTCGCCGATCACCCTCGCTACCGGATTCGCCGACGCAGGGACGAGCCGCTCCCGCACGACGACGATCAACGCAATCTCGTCCTCGGCCGTCAGCGACAAGTAGCGCTTTCGGACCTCAACAGTCTCGAAGCGACCGGTGGCTCGTAGTCGTTCCTCGACCTCTGCCACGACGTCCGATCTAACGCGGGCCCCGACGCCAACCCCTGCCCACTCGATGACATCGCTGTCGGCGATCGTCTGATTACCGTGAACTCGGAGGGCGACAATCGTTTGGGAAGGAGGCTGCCCGGCTGCGACCACTGCGTCGGCCCAGACCGCCATGAGGAGGACGCCGCCAATGAATAGGCAGACGCTACTCCGGAGGCGTGTCATATGAGCGGATCCGCACGCGAACGTCCGGCTGGCGGTAGTTCGAAAATACCCGGGAGTAGGCGACGCTCAACGCCCCAGTCGCAAGTACCAACCGGCCGTTCACCTCGACAACCTCGGGCAGCCACACTCCCTCGAACGGCTGTCCCATCACCATGGACAACCTCAGATCATCGAGACGAGCCAACCAGCGCATCGGAAGGAAATCGAATCCGACGTTGTCGAACGTAAACTTGACGATCTGATCCTCCTGAGGATCAACCCATAGGGTCACCAAGCTCGTCTTGTCGAAACCTGCGTCAATGCGGTCTTCACGACTGCCGGCACTCAGGTTCGCGTCGGTATCGCTAAAAAGCTGCTCGGGGTAGTACTCGATCTTCACGACGTCACGACCGTCGACAGTGTCGCGGCCGACGTAGTAGTAGTTGCCGGGCTCGAACTCGAAGTCGAAGAAGAAGGCCTCGGAGACGAATCGAGGCTGCAATCGCGGGAAGTCCTCGGGACCCACTCCACCATCCCTGTCTGGCGCGCCGGGAGCAAGTCCCGTATCGACCAGGGCCTCCCGCGCGACCACGATCCGGTCAGCAAGCTCGCTCGCGGCACGGCCGACGAGAACCGCCTCTGCCTCTTCGAGGGACGCAACCATCTCGGGAACGCCAAGCTCCGCCCGCGCTGCCAGCTCAACCAATTCGACCAACTGCTCGACCTCCGCATCGCCAGCCTCATACAACCCGTCGACCAGGGTAGGCACCATCACCGTCATCAGAGATGCCACTTGTTCACGCGTCAGACGCCCGGTGTCGAGCATCACGAACGCGTCGCGGGTTCGGGAGGCGACCGTTCCGAAGCCAACAGCCCCGACGCCACCCAGATCAGCCGTGATGCGGTCAGTTCCTGCGACGATGGCCGCCGTATCGTCATACCAAAGCCGCGCGTCCTCGGCGAGTTTCCGCCCCAGCTTCTCGCTGACTCGCTGACCCCACTCGCGCTCGACGGTGATCATGATGTTGTCGAACGAACCGCGCGTGCTTCGGCGGCGACGTAGAGAGCGCCGCCCAGGGTTCTCCGCGCGACGCTGCTCCTGACGGAGCCACTCTTCTTCGAATTCACGGCGATCGCCCTCACGAATGGCTACGCCGTCGAACCGAACGGGACTGCGGACCAGGAGCCCGTCGCGAACGTACCAGGAGTACTCACGGTCGAGCGTTTGCAGCCGTGTGTCGGACGGTCCAACCAGCTCGAACGTTTCACGCTCGTCGAGCACATAGTCTTGCTGCCGCAGCCGGTTCTCATCACGATGCTTCAGGACCCGCTCCATGAGGGCATCGACCTCGCTCTGCGCCGCGCTGGATCCTCCAAGCGAGACTAGGAGCACGAGCAAGGCCATCACACGGCTCGCGACTGAACGGGGCCGCACTGTCTGTAGCGTCGAAGGAGATGCCATGTTCCCGTAGGTTAGACGTGAGAGAAGGGTCTGACGTTCGACCTGACCGCGCTCCGCCAAGAGAGCCTTGTTAGGCCAGGCCAAGCACCGGTGCGACGACCAAACCGAGCATATACAGCGCGTAGGCAACCAGCAAGCCAACACCCGCCCTCGCACCAACCTGGCCATTTCGCCTCACCAGCACGATGACGGCACCGAAGAAGACGCCCATCCACGGGAACGCATACCACTGCGTGAAGGCCCCGAGCACCAGAGGCTGAATCGTGCCTGAGAGACCGATGACCAGTAGGAGGTTGAGCACATTGGCTCCAATGATGTTTCCGAGCGAGAGATCCGGAACCCCCTTGCGGGCGGCCGACACGCCGGTCACAAGCTCTGGGAGGGACGTGCCGATGGCAACAACCGAGAAACCGATGATAGCGGACGGAATGCCCAGGGCCGCGGCGACGCTTTGACCAGACACGACCAGGAGCTGCGAGCCACCGATGATCAGCACCGCCCCCAGCGAGAACAGACCGATCGACCTGGAGAGCCCCTCACGATCGTTGTTGGAGCCCGGGGTCTGGCGGGCGGCACGGATCCGGCGGATTGCCCGATAGTCCCAAAACAGATACGCGAGAGCAAGCAACAGCAGGATCATGCTCAGCGAGCGGCCCATCGTCCGGTCAAGCGTGAACAGCACGACCAGCACTCCGCCCGCGCTCATCCAGGCCGCTCGGTTCGCGAAGTCCCTGGGCTCAGCACCCACCGGCGTCATGACCGCCACCGTTCCGACGATCAACCCGATGTTGCAGATGCACGATCCCACGGCATTGCCAAGCGCGATGCCGGAGTCCCCCATGCTGCTTGCGGTCGCCGAGACCACGAGTTCGGGCGCGGTGGTGGCCAAACTGACGAGGGTGCCTCCGATGATGAAACGTGGGACATTCAGCGCCCGACCGATGTGAACGCTGGAGTCGACAAAGAGATCGCCGCCCTTGGCGATCAACCCGAGGCCGGCGGCGAGCAGGATGAGATCCAGCAGCACGAGCGGTTTCTCGCCGGTCAGAGTCCCAGGAAGAGCACTGCCGCGCCACTCGCCGCGACGACGAGACCGGCCACGACGTCAGCGTAAGGTGCGAGCCTGCGGCCTTCCACGGCACTGAGCCCACGATATCCGACGGCGACGGTCGCTGCCATCGTCGCCACCGTTAGCACACCGAACACGCCCACCACCCCGACGACATCAACCCATGACCTGCTCATCGCCGGAACCACCATGAGCGGGATGAGCGGCTCACATGGACCGAAAACGAAGATCACGAACAGCGCCCACGGCGTGATCCTGGAACCGAAGACGTGTGGATGGAGGTGGTCCCCACGATGAGCGTGCGAGTGTTCGTGCACGGTACCGTCCACGTGAGCATGAACGTGGGAGTGCCTCACACGACGTACCGCATGGGACATTGCCCAGGCAGCATAGGCCAGCCCGAAGCCGATCAAGAGCGCCGCAGCCACCTCACCGCGAGCTGACTCCACCCAAGCCAGCGAGTCGAGCGTCGCCCCAGCCGCCGCACCGATCGCTCCGATGGCGACAGAGGACGCGACGTGGCCAATGCCACAGGCGATCGTCACCCACATCGTTCGACCTAGCGGCCACCGCCTCGACCGACCAAGGACGATGAAGGGCACCGAGTGATCGATGCCGAGAAGTGTATGGGCAATCGCCACCACCGCGGTCGTGCCTAGGAGAACCGACGTGCCATCCTGGAGTTGTTCGAGCATAGAGATCCGGTTGACGCATGAACACGGCTGTGTTGAAGTACGTGGAAGCCCCCATTATGTCTGGTTTGGAGATCAAGGTCACTCAGCTCCGCGCGCTTCTCCGGGAGCTCAACAGTGTCGTCGTCTGTTTCTCGGGTGGAGTCGACTCGAGCTACTTGCTCGCTGAGGCAGTCGACGTCCTCGGTGACGAGGCTATCGGACTCACGGCGGTGTCGCCGAGCCTCGCTCCCGAGGAAAGCGTTGCAGCACAGCACCTCGCCAGCAGATTGGGCGCCCGGCATGTGCTTGTCGATACCTATGAGCTAGACGACCCTCGATACGCCGCCAACCCCGTCAACCGCTGTTACTTCTGCAAGACAGAGGTGTATGGCAGGGCGATTGCCGAGGCCTCACGTTTGGGCCGGACGTATGTTGTCGACGGGTTCAACGTTGATGACCGTGCCGACTACCGTCCGGGCCGTCAGGCGGCGAGGGAACACGGGGTCCGTTCCCCACTCGACGAGGTCGGATTCACAAAGGCTGAGATCCGCGCGGCCGCGCGTGGGAAATCTCTTCCGGTCTGGGACAAACCGGCCCTTGCATGCCTGTCGAGCCGGTTTCCGTATGGCACGGACGTCACACCCGAGCGGCTTGCGCAGGTTGCCACCTGCGAACGCACACTCCGCGGTCTCGGCTTTTCCGTGTGCCGCGTCCGCTATTACGGAAAGACGGCTCGGGTCGAGGTCGACCTGAGCGAGATCCCGCGGCTCAAGAGCCCCGGGGTTCTGCAGCAAGTTGTGGAGCACTTTCGGCGAACAGGATTCGACGAGGTCGAGATCGATCCACGAGGGTATAGATCCGGCGCACTGAACTCCGAACCTGTGCCGCTCCGAACCAACGAAGCCACCTGAGGCGGGACAGCGCCACTACCTGGCCCCGACTTCTCGAAACATCTCTTCCACCGGCACGACCCGCATGCGGTCTGGGTTGATCGCAAGGGCGTACGAGGTCACCGCCTCATCCTCGGTCAGAATCTCTGCGGTCACCGCCGTGTTGTAGGTAGGCGGCGAGGGCTCGTTTGCCAGCAAGCGGTCGCCAAACGACTCGGCATCGGTCGTGACGATGGCAACCGCCAGGTTGTCATGCCGCAGATGACGGCGAACCGCGTCGTTGACGGCATCGACGGTGAGCGCAGGCAAGCGGCGCTGGATTTCGTCAAGAAAGAAGTCGGCACCATAGAAGCGAGAATCCATGATGTATCCAAGCCGTCGGCCGGCTGTCTGCGCATACAGCTTCGAGTAGTTGAGGAGAAACTCACGCGTGGCTTCGAAATCGGCGGACGACAACCCGTCCTCTATCAGCGTCTCCAACTCGCGGAGCGCTTGACGCAGCGCGAAGTGCGCGTTGTGATGCGGGACCGGCCTGATCCAAATGCTAAAAAACTGTTGCCTCCGAGGGATGTTGGTGATCGGAAACCTCGACCCGCCGTCCTGAACAAAGCTCTCGATATACGAATAGTCGCCGTAGTTCAGGCCACGGTCGCCACGCATCTTGTTCATCAGCAGACCGTTGAATGTCCGATGCTCGCCGAAGTACGAGTTTGCGACCAACAGAGCGTAGAAGTCGTCGTCCGCTCGTGTGAGATCGAGTGGAAAGCCGATCGACATGGCGGTAGCAATCGCGTCCTTCTCAACAATCAGCACCTCCAGTCGGTCAAGCGAACGTGGGGCAGGAAGCATCGGGGGTTCGGCCTCTCCAAGACCCAGCCCGTCAAAGAGATCCTGCTCCACACGCGCCAGGAAACCGCTTGGAAAACCACCGGCCAGTCCGACCACGAAATTGCCTTGCGTGTAGTGGGTCGCATGAAAACGGCGCACATCGTCGAGTGTGACCGCCTCCAAACCGAACTCCGTTCCCATGGTGGGTGCTTCGTACGGGTGTCCTTCGTACATGAGCGCGTTGAGTGCCTGCTTTCCGAGCTCCTCGTCGTCGTTGCCGCGGAGGGTTGACACGATGCCATTGACGAGAAACTCCTTGTTTCGATCGAAGTCCGACTGGTCGAACCGTGGCGACAACACGAGCTCGCGCAGGATCTCGTAGAACGGCTCGAGATGGTCACGGTGCACCTGTCCGATGACCGTCGTCACCTCCTTATCAGACTGGGTCCGGATTGACGCCGCCCACGGATAGAGCGTGGTTGTCAGCTCTTCAAAGGTCATCGTCTGGGTGCCGCCGCGACCGACCATCAAGGCCGTCAGTGCATTGAGCCCATTTTTTCCGTCTGGGTCGTCGACCGAGCCGGTGCGAAAAGCAATCCGGACGCCCACGAGCGGCGAGTCCGGGAGCTGGAGTCCAATTCGCGTCAGGGTGTCAGGCTCGAGCGGCTCTGGGCTCGCACACCCAAAGTTGAGGAAACACAGCACCGCCAGGACGACCCCGTATCTGCGGCTTGCACGATGAGCGCCGGTGGGTGTCTTCATCACTGCCCCTCCTGGGTCAGCGTGACCACAGTCCGGTTTGACGGAGGAAAATAGACCGTCGCGACGCGACGAATATCGTCAACGGTAACTGAGTCGTACAGCCGGTACACACGGTTGACCGTCTCGGGGTCCTCCGTGAGCTGCAGGTAGTGCCCCATCGTTTCGGCGATACTCGCCGGATTGTCGAGCCCCATACTGAATGCGTACCGCATGTGAGACTTCGTCGCCGCCAAGACATCCTCCGCCACTGGTTCGACCTTCATCCGCTCAATCTCTTCGAGGATCGCGTCGCGCACATGGTCGATGCGAGTGGGGTCCGTAATTCGAACAAGCACGGTAAACAAAGGGGGATCTCGGTGGTCGACCGCCCCACCCGTGAGCACATCGACAACCTGCTCCTCGAGGTACAACTTGCGATACAGCGGCGACGTTTCGGAGAACAGCAGCTGCGACAAAACATCGAGCGCGGCATGTCGATCGACTGATCGGAAAACGGTGGCGCATGGTATCCAAGCATGAGAAACGGAAGTGTCGGGTTTGGCCACGTCACCTCGGCCGTCCGCTCGCGTGTCTGGGGCGGCTCGACCGGAATCGCCGGCTCGAAGTCTCCATGTTCCCAGCCACCGTAGGACTGCCCGACCAGACGCTCGAGCTGGTCTTGATCGAAATCACCGACGACGACAATGATCGAGTTCTCCGGGCGGTAGTACCGCTCGTAGAACTCCACGCTGTAGTCGTAGTTGTTCGGCATCTCCTGGATATCAGCGAGCAGCCCGATCGTCGTGTGCTTGTAGGGGTGAAACAGAAAGGCGCGATCGTGTAGTCGCTCCCTGAGCAACGAGACCGGGTTCGAGAAGTTGAGGTTGTACTCACCCAGGATCGCCCCAGCCTCCGTTCGGAAGTCGTCCTCGGTGTAGCGGAGATTGAGGAAACGGTCCGACTCGAGCTCAACGATCGTTTCAAGCGATGCCGAGCTCGCGACAATGTGATACGCGGTCCAGTCGTCCGTCGTGAACGCGTTGGAGTCGGCCCCCATCTGCTTGATGACCGCGTTGTATGCGTCAGTCGGGTACTTCTCGGTTCCTCGAAACATCATGTGCTCGAAGAAATGTGCGTAGCCCGAGAAACCACTCTCGACCTCGTTCCGCGAGCCAGTCCGAACGATCGTGTAGTACGCGACGATTCCTGGGCTGTCAGATACGACACTCACGACCTTCAAGCCGTTGTCGAGCTCGAACACCGTCACCGGGAAGGGAAAGACATCCTCTTGTGCCTGCCCCGGCATGACGACCGCCAGCGACAAACCGACCGCAATGACCCACCGTCGCATGTTCATCATTCGATTCACCCCACGATCCGCATCACGCCACCGATTCGCCGCATTCCCGGTCGAATCTCAAGATCTGATCCCGGCGACCAAATACGACGAGAACATCCCCGACCTCTACCCTGAAGTCGGCCGGCGGACTCGGGTGCACCTTCGCCTCGCGCTGGACCGCGACGACGTCCAGGTCGCACGTTTTTCCCACGTCTGCCTCGGCCAGCGTGCGAGCCACAAGCGGACTGGAGGCCCCGACGGACGTCTGATCCAACTGAAGGTCGGTACCGTCCAGCGACCCGTCGAAGAAGCTCACGATGGCCGGCTTCACTACGAGGTGCGCCAGCCGAGTCCCCCCAAGACGATACGGATTCACAACACGGTCGGCACCCGCATTGAGGATCCGCCGCTCTGAGTCTTCCTCGGTCGCGCGACCGACGATGAATATGTCCGGATTGAGCGACCGCGCGGTCACCACCACATAGACGTTGTGCGCATCGTCGTTGAGGCACGACACGAGTCCGCGCGCCTGGGTGATGTTGGCCGACCGGAGCGTCGCCTCGGACGTCGCATCGCCTGACACACAGCATACCCCTCCTCTTGAAGCCGGCGCACCCGCTCGCCGCCGCGCTCGACGATGACGACCTCCCTCCCAGCCCGCTGCAACTCTTCGACGACGGCCCGTCCCATACGTCCGTAGCCACAGACAATCTCATGCTTCGACATTCGCTCGATCATGCGGGATCTCCGTACGCGGCCTAGAAACTAGCTGCGATCGTGATCGTACTCCTGGCGGTCGGCGGAGTGATGCTCGTAGCGTAGGTTCGCCTATTGCCGATATCTGGCAGACGATCCGGATAGGAGAGCCCAGAGCGCCAGGGTTGCCTCCGATCCCGGACAGATCGCCCCCAGAAGAAGACAGTCATCCATCAATAGTAAGACGCTAGTTATCAATAGTTTAGGTGGCTTTATCCGTGGCATGATGCGTGCTAGGCTAGAAGGTGTCAGTCAGCCGCGAAAGGGCAAGTCATGTCTCGCTTGATGTATGTCTCAGTCGCGTTCGCTTCAGCGCTCGTCTTGAGCCTCCCTCAGGTCTCTTTGGGGGCGACAGGCGCGGAGCAACGCGTGCGTTCACGGGGTGGGTCCTCGACTTCCACGGGCTCGACGGGGCCCTCTGGTCGAGCTACCGGTCGTGTTCGGTCGCCCCGCTCCGGTGCTCGGTCTCCAGCAACACCACAACGCCGTGCTCCGGCCACCCGAGCGACGTCTCCAACCAAGGGGCCTCGACAGGGCACCCGTAAGCCGGGACAGATACAGCAACCGTCACGCAGACCGCCCACGACCAGGAACGGTCGCACGGTTGCGGCGCCCGGGAACCCCAATCGACCGGAATCCCGGCCCGCCGGGTCGATCCGCCGGAGTCCGCGTGACGCCTCCGCGGGTCGAGCCACAGGGTCGGCAGCCCGGGAACGAGGCTCAGCGGGAGCCAAGGTGAACGGCCAGTCAGAAGAGTCTGCGCGCGGGATGGCCCGGCGAGGACCGAGCCGAATCGTTGAGTTTGAAGGCGCCGAGAGCCCGTCGCGTGCGTTCCGTGTCGGCTCGAGCCGGACCTCGTCCAGGCAACGGTCTGGAACGGCGCAGCGCGCAGCGCCCTCCGCAGAGCGAGATTCGACCGCTCGCACCCGCCGGCGCGGCAGCCCCACCAACGTGGTGGGCCGAGCCGTGCCACGTCCACCGCTTTCGGCCTCGCCCGGCTATTCAAAGACGACGCGCTCTCAGAGGGGCACACGGACGTATGGTCGAGGCGTGACTCCGGGATACCGGACGGCATCAACCTACGGCTACCGCTACGGATATGACGCCGGGCGTGTACGGTTTGCGAGGCCTATTCGTCCCGGCCATCGACACCTCCGTTACGGCAGGCATTCGCACGCGGGGGCATACGGCTCGTTCTTCTACTTCCCCGGGTACTCGTTCAATATTGGAATCGGCTATGGCTATCCGGGGCTCCTCAGCCGTTACGGATACTCTGACTATGCGTATTTCCCTTATGGGTATGCGAGCTACGGATACAGCTCGGGCGCGGCGTACGCCTACACCGGGTCGGTTCGCCTCAAAGTGAAACCACGCGACGCTCAGGTCTTCGTCGATGGCTACTACGTTGGCCTCGTCGACCACTTCGACGGGTTCTCGCAGCGACTACGCCTCGAGGGAGGCACGTACCGCATTCAGATCGAGCATCCGGACTATCTCCCGATCGAGCTCGACGTGCTGGTCGTTGCAGGAGAAACCGTGACCTTTGAGGACTACATGGAACGACCGTAGCCGGGCTGTTCGTGCCGCCCTGCGTATCGTCACACGCAGGGTGGCATACCACCAATCACTGATCGCCCACCACGAATCGCTCGTTTCTCGGCGGCATTGTATGCTCGTTCCCTGATGCCCAGGGTGAGCCGGTGGGCGCGCCATCCGCTACTCGCGCTCGACGATTGGTGGGCCGTCTGGCTAGGTAGCATCCTCCTAGCGGTTGTCGTCGCAGACGTTGTGACGGTCGTGCCAGGAGTCGCCCCATGGGCCGCCTCTCCGACCGAAGCGTTCGGCGACGGCCGGGTCCTTGGGCTCGTCACCCTCGGGGTCGGACTCGGTAGCGCGACAGCGATTGCGGTACGGGTCATGGGCGGTGCCGCGTCCAGTCAGGCCATCGGGTTCCTCGCGCTGTTCGGGCTCGCCGTGGTCGCCTACACCGCCGCGCAGCAATCCGGAGTACGCGCTGCGGGGTTCGGATACGCGTTCTGGGCCCTGGGACTCGGCCTGGCGATCTCAAACACTATCGGTACGCCGACATGGCTCCGACCGGCACTGCGCTCCGAGCTGTACATCAAGACCGGACTGGTGCTACTCGGAGCCGAAATCCTTTTCGGAAACATGCTGAGTCTTGGGCTTCCTGGCCTGTTCGTTGCCTGGATGGTCACTCCGGTGGTTCTTGTCGTCATGTACCAGTGTGGAACGCGCCTGCTCAAGATCGAAAGCCGGGCGCTCGTTATCGTGATCGCCACCGCCACATCGGTATGCGGGGTCTCTGCGGCGATTGCGGCGGCAGCCGCGACGCGCGCCAAGAAGGAGGAGCTGACGCTTGCGGTCGGGTTGTCACTCACCTTTACGGTCGTGATGATGGTCGTCATGCCACTCGGGATCCGCGCCGCCGGCATCGACCCGATCGTCGGAGCCGCCTGGATTGGCGGCACGATTGACGCGACCGGTGCAGTGGTTGCCGCCGGCGCCCTCCTCGGCGAACAGGCTGAGCAGGTGGCCGCGGTCGTCAAGATGATCCAAAACACGCTCATCGGAGTCCTGGCATTCCTAATTGCTCTCTTTTGGGTCACCCGAATCGAGCCTCGGGGGAAGACACGTCCCGGTGTGATGCAGGTGTGGTCTCGGTTCCCGAAGTTCGTCCTCGGCTTCGTGGCGGCGTCGGTCGTGTTCTCGTTCGTGCTCGTGCCTATGCTGGGCAACGCACGCGTCGAGGAGGCACTCGATCTCACATCCGACCTCCGTGGCTGGCTGTTCTGTGTCTCGTTCGTGAGTATCGGTCTGGAATCCAGTGTTCGAGATCTCAGCCGTCACGCCACAGGCGGGCGCCCCATTCAGCTGTACATCGCCGGCCAGACATTCAACGTGGCCCTCACGCTCCTGGCTGCGTATCTCGCTTTCGGTGGTGTGCTCTTCGACCGGATCCCGACGGTCGACACTCAGGAGGCGGACGTACGAAACACGATTCAGCGCAATCTCGAAGAGCACGTGGACGCCACGGCACTCTTCTATACCGAGGTCCCTGGCTGGGAGGCCTGGAGGACACGGTTCGAACGCCGTCTGGTTCCCGACCCTTGATCGCGTGTTCCCCTTGCCCTATCTCCTTGCGCGCTGTGCCCGGAAGTATTCCACTTGATATCGCTGCACATTGCGGTTGTGCTCACGGAGCGTGTTCGCGAACTCGTGTGACCCGTCATTGCGGCTCACGAAATACAAATAGGAGGCGTCCGCGGGTCGAAGAGCGGCCTCCAGCGGCGCCCTGCCCGGCGCCGAAATCGGCCCGGGCGGTAGCCCCGGGTAGCGATACGTGTTGTACGCCGAGTCGTACTGCAGATTGTCGCGGGTGAGGTTCCCGTCATAGAGCCCATCCAGCTGAAGGGCGTAGATCACCGTCGGATCACACTGCAGCGCCATGCCGATCCGCAGACGGTTGTTGTACACCGCCGACACCAGATCATGTTCCGTCTCGTTCCCCGTCTCCTTCTGGATAAGTGACGCCAAGGTCACGACTTCACGAACGCTGCGCTTCTGCAAGACCGCTTCGCGCCTGAGGTCGTCATCGAAGCGACGTCGAAACTGAGCCACCATCGCCTCGACGAGGTCTCCTGCCGTCGTATCCCGCGGCAGCGAATAGGTCTCGGGAAACAGATAACCCTCTAGATTCGCCGCATCTGGATCGAGATCGCGTATCAACTCGACGCGTTGGGCGGCCTCGACGAACCGGTCACGCTCGCCGAATCCCCGTGTTTCGAAGATGTCGGCCATCTCGATGAGCGTGAGTCCTTCTGGAAACGTGATGGTGCGCAGGTAGACCTGACCCGTCGCGATCTTCTCGACGACCTGCATCGGGGAGAGCGGAGCGGCGAACCGATACTCGCCAGCCTGCAGCTCGCGGGCGCGACCGCTACGCCAGACGGCGAGCCGAAAGGTCCAGTCGTCGCGGACGACGCCCGCCGATGCCAGGCGCGTGGCAATCGTCTGCGACGAGTCCCCTTGCTCGATCTCGACGAACACCTCACGCCCACCGTCAGCTGTGAACAGCGCCTCGACACGTAGGGTGAGCTGCCGGACCGCCAGCGTGGCGACTCCTGCCCCCAACATGAGAAGGACACCCAGCGCGATCAATAGCTTGCGCACTAGCTCCTCTCCTGACTGCTTGTCTCGGACGCCTGACTCGGGCCTGCGTCGAGGTAGTCCTGAAGGATGACCGCCGCCGCTGCCGCGTCCAGCCTCGCCTTGCGCCGACGCCAGTCCTTGATGTGAAGCGCGAGGCGGCGTTCTGCCTCGTGACTCGTCAGTCGCTCATCCTGCACGTAGACTGGCTGCGTCGTTCTCAGGCGAAGACTCTCGACAAACTCGAGAACGTACAGAGTCTCCCCGTGGGGCTTCCCATCAAGAGCAGATGGCAGACCCACGACAATCGAACCCAAGCCGTCGCTCTCCTCCTGCAAGGCCGAGATCTCCTGGACGACGGCAGCCACTCCCCGCGCGACGCCTCCCGGCACATCGAGCACGCGCAGGGGCCTCGCCAACGTGGCCGAGGCGTCACTGACGGCAAGCCCGATCCGGCGCTTGCCCACGTCAACACCGAGGACACGCACGCATCTACTATAATGGTCAGAATGAGTCAGAAGGCGCGCCTCATTGTCCTGTTCACGACGATTCCAGTTGTCGTGTTCACGATGGTCGGTGGATTTCTCGGCCAGGCCGTGGCGCGGGAGGACACGTACCGACACCTGCGGATTTTCGAGGACATCGTCTCGCTCATCTCCGAGAACTACGTCGAGGAGGTCGATCTAGACGCCGTCCTGAAGGGGGCGCTCGGTGGCCTGGCGGCCGGCCTCGACACGGACAGCGCCTACCTCTCGGCGGAGGATGTCTCGCGGCTCGAGTCCGGGTCCCCCTTGCCAGACGGCGCGCTCGGGTTGGAAGTGACGAGCCAGTACTACCTTCAGATCGTCGCTGCGCGCCCGGACTCTCCTGCGGCCCGCGCCGGCTTGATACCCGGTGACTTCATCCGGGCGATCGACAACCAGCCGACGCGGCGACTCTCTGCGGTCGAGGGCGCGGCTCAGCTGCGAGGGGAACCTGGCTCGGCAGTCACTCTTTCGCTGCTCCGCGGTAACACGGCCGAGCCGTATGACGTCCGCTTGACCCGCGAGCGACTGACAGCCCCCGCGGTCACGGCGCGGGCGATGGACGGGAACATCGGCTACGTCCGCGTGTCGGAGTTCGCAATCGGCACGGCTGATGAGCTCGGCACGGCGGTGGAATCGCTCGTCGGCCAGGGGGCGCGCGCGCTCCTGGTCGATGTGCGCAGCGCGGCCGGCGGGTCGTATGAGGAAGGCATTTCCGCCGCTCGTCTCTTCGTCGACGGAGGAACCCTGCTGAAACGGATCGAGCAAGGCAACCAGGAAGTTGTCGTCGAAGCGAACGCTGGCAGCGACGCGATTGACGCGCCCCTCGTGCTGCTCACCAACCTTGGAACGGCGCATGCCGCAGAGTTGTTTGTCGCCGGTCTGTCGGGCGCCGGCCGCGCAGACACGGTCGGCCAGCGGACCGCCGGCCGGGCAAGCCTGCAGCGACTTGTCAAGCTACCTGATGGCACTGGACTCTGGCTGTCGTGGGCGCGCTACGTGAAGCCCTCCGGTGACCCCATCCACCGGTTCGGCGTGGAGCCAACTGTCCAGGTCGACGTCCCGTTCGTAGAGCTGGGTGAGCCGGCACCGACGGGCGACCCGATTCTGGACCAAGGGCTCACACATCTCCGTTCGACAGTCCTCTAGTGCCGTGACTCTCCGTTGACGACCGATTTCGCCGCTGTTATGTTTTCAGGGATTAGGCGCGTAGCTCAGCTGGTTAGAGCGCCTGCTTGACATGCAGGAGGTCGGCGGTTCGAGTCCGCCCGTGCCTACCATGTTCCAACCGTCCAATCCATTGCCCAGTTTTCGATCTGGCGAGCGCGACTCGCCGGAGGAGCGGAGACGGGCACATAGGCCCGACACACGATGAATCACATCACTGTTACCCTCCCCGATGGGTCGACCCGAAGTGTGCCATCGGGAACGCCCGTGTACGACATCGCTGAGGGAATCTCGCCGCGGCTGGCCAAACAAGCCCTTGCCGCCGTCGTCAACGATCGCATGGTAGACCTGTCCTATCAGCTCGAGGCCGACTCGGTGGTGTCCGTCATGACCCCGGACTCCCCCGATGCTCTCGAGCTGTACCGTCACTCAACGGCCCACCTGATGGCCGCGGCAGTCACGGCCCTGTTTCCGGAGGCTCAGTGCGGCATCGGTCCGGCGACTGAAGAAGGGTTCTTTTACGACTTCGTGGTGAATCGTCCGTTCGTGCCAGAGGACCTCGTCGCCATCGAAAAGAAGATGAAGGAGCTGGCCGCCAAAAACCTCTCCTACGAACGCAAGATGCTGCCGAAAGACGAAGCGAAGGCCCACTTCCGGGACAGAGGCGAACCCCTCAAGGTTCAGCTCATTGACGAGAAGGGTGGAGCGGTCGTGTCCTGCTACACGATCGAGGACGCCTACATCGATTTCTGCACCGGACCACACGTGCCCTCGACGGGCAAGCTGAAGGCCTTCAAAGTTCTTTCGAGCTCAAACGCCTACTGGAAGGGCGACGCACGGAACCAGCCGATGCAACGCATCTACGGGACGGCGTTCTTCAAGGATTCTGCGCTCAAGGAACACCTCCGGCGGCTGGAGGAAGCCAAGAAGCGTGATCACCGGAAGCTCGGGAAGGAACTCGGGCTGTTCTCCTTCCACCCATGGGCGCCGGGCGCGCCATTCTGGCTCGGCAACGGGACGACGCTCTATAACCAGCTCGCTGGGTACATGCGCGACGCCTTGTATCCAGAGGGCTACATCGAGCTACGAACCCCGCTGGTCTTCAATCGCCAGCTGTGGGAAACCTCAGGCCATTGGGAACACTACCGCGAGAACATGTTTCTTGTTGAGTCCGAGGGTGAACCGTTTGGGCTCAAAGCGATGAATTGCCCCGCGCACATGCTCGTCTTTGCCAGTGAGGTCCGTAGCTATCGTGACCTTCCTTTGCGCTTCCATGACCAAGGGGTTCTTCACCGCAACGAAGCGTCAGGCGTGTTGTCGGGTTTGACGCGGGTTCGGCAATTTGCGCAGGACGACGCGCACTGTTTCGTGACTGAGGACCAGATCGGTGAGGAAGTCGAGCGCCTGCTGCAACTGGTGTCCCGCGTCTACGGCGATTTCGGCCTCGAGTACGCGATGGAGCTCTCGACCCGCCCGGACGAGTACCTCGGCGAGATTGAGACCTGGGATCATGCGGAGAGCCAGCTCACTCAAGCGCTCGAGGCGACCGGTCGCGCGTACGCGATCTCGGCAGGTGAAGGAAACTTCTACGGACCCAAGATCGATTTCCACGTCACCGACGCGATCGGCCGCAAGTGGCAGTGCGCAACAATCCAGCTTGACTATCAATTGCCCCAGCGTTTCAAGCTGAAGTACGTTGGCGCCGACAACACGGAGCACTGCCCAGTCGTCATTCATCGAGCGATCTTTGGGAGCTTCGAGCGCTTCATCGCGCTGCTGATCGAGCACTATGCGGGACGATTCCCACTCTGGCTCGCCCCGGTCCAGGTGACGGTGCTCGCGATCGCAGACCGCCACCTCGAATACGCCGGGCAGGTCCAGCACCGTCTTCGCGACGCTGGCTTGCGGGTCACCCTTGACCCACGCCAGGAGAAGATCGGGTATAAGATTCGCGAAGCACAGCTTCAAAAAGTGCCCTATATGCTTGTTGTTGGCGACAAAGAGGTTGCCGAGGGCACCGTCGCGGTTCGGAGTGGCACGGCTGGAGACAAGGGAGCCCAGGGCGTTAATTCCTTCGTTCAGGCGGCGCTCGAAGAGGTTGCGCAGAAAAGTCCCACCGCCACGGGGTAAAATAGCGAGTGCTGCGGTTCATGCGTAGTCGAGCGTATTCAGTGAGCATCGAGGAGGTCAGGTATCGCTTTTAGAGGACCACAACGAGATTTTCGCCAGAGCCGCGCCCGCATCAACGAACGTATTCGGGTTAGGGAAATTCGCGTGATCGACGACGAGGGTGAACAGCTTGGCGTGATGACGCCGCAGGAGGCGCTCGTTATCGCCAGAGGTAAAGGGCTGGACTTGGTCGAAGTTTCGCCAACAGCACAGCCGCCAGTCTGCCGCATCACCGATTACGGACGGTATCAGTATCAGGAGCAGAAACGGACACGGCAGGCCAGGAAGCACCAGAAGACGATCGAGGTTAAGGAGATCAAGTTCCGACCCAAGGTGGACGAGCACGACTACCAGTTCAAGAAGAAGCACGTCGAGCGGTTCCTCGCGCAGGGAGACAAAGTGAAAGCGACGATCTTCTTCCGCGGTCGGGAAATGGCTCATCCGGACTTCGGCCGACATATCCTCGACCGCCTCGTCGAGGATCTGATAGAAGTCGCGACTCAAGAAACAATGCCACGGATGGAAGGCAACCAGATGCACACGATCTTGTCGAGCAAGGCCGTGGCGAAGAAGGGACGGTAGCAGGATGCCAAAGATCAAGACGCATCGCGGCGCGGCCAAGCGATTCAACAAGACGGCGAGCGGAAAGATCGTGCGCTCCAAGGCGTTCAAGGGGCACATTCTCACAAGCAAGACGGCGAAACGTCGACGTGATTTGCGCGGTACGACGCTCGTATCAGATGCTGACCGGCCTCGCTTGGAGAGAATGATTCCGTACAAGTAACAACGAATTCAGCAGGCACGCAGAATCGGCGCGCCTGCATGAGGACCTCTGAGTTCGGGTAACACGTAGGAGAAGAAATGCCTCGAGTCAAACGCGGCCCGCTACGGCGCAAGAAACGGCAACGGCTACTGGCGCGGGCCAAGGGCTTTTACCAAACGAAGAGCAAGCTCTATCGTGCCGCAAAAGAAGCCGTCGATACGTCACTCGCGTATGCGTATGTTGGCCGACGGCGGAAGAAACGCGACTTCCGTCGATTGTGGATCGTTCGGATCAACGCTGCGGCCCACGAGCACGGGTTGAGCTACAGCCAGTTCATCGGCGGACTCAAGACAGCCGGCGTCGCGCTCGACCGTAAGGAGCTCGCCGACCTCGCGGTTCGGGAGCCAGGTGCGTTCGCCCATTTGGCCTCGCACGTCAAACAGGCGCAGGCTAGCTGACGCCATCGCGATTCTTCGCGATGACTGCTCCCCCCGACATCGACCGGTTGCGCTCTGAGTTCCTCAGCGAACTCGACGGCGTCGCCCGCCAAGACGACCTCAATGACCTGCACGACCGGTACCTCGGCCGCAAACGGGGCGCCGTACCCGCCCTGCTCAAGACCGTCGCAACGGCGCCACCCGACCAACGGCGCGCACTGGGTGGCGGCGCCAATGCGCTCAAGAAAGAGATCGAACAGGCGCTGGAGGCCAAACGTGAAGGGCTCATGGCCGAGCGTCGTCCGGTTGGAAGCGTCGACGTTACGCTACCGGGGCGTGTCGTCGCCCTCGGCCACCGTCACCCATTGACGATTCTGAGGGAAGAAATCGAGACGATTTTCCTCGGTCTGGGTTTCGAAATCCTGCACGGCCCTGAAGCCGAGGACGACTACCATAATTTCGAGGCGCTGAACATGCCGGCCGACCATCCGGCGCGCGACATGCAGGATACGCTCTATTTGGAGACGCCCCTTCCTGTCTCGGGAGCAGAGGGAGATGTCCACCCGGCTACGTTGCTCCGCACCCACACGTCGGGCATGCAGATACGCTATATGGAGAAGCACGACCCGCCCGTGCGGATCATTGCGCCAGGCCTTGTCTATCGTCGCGACACCCCGGACCTGACCCATTCACCGATGTTTCAGCAAATCGAGGGTCTGCTTGTGGGCGATCGGGTGACCATGGCTGACCTCAAGGGAACGCTGCAAACATTCTTGCGCCAGTTGTTCGGCCCGAGCGTTCAGGTCATGTTCCGCCCAAGCTTCTTTCCCTACACGGAGCCGAGTGCCGAAGTGTTCATGACGTGTGTCTTCTGTCAGGGTGATGGCTGCGCGGTGTGCAAGAAGACCGGCTGGCTAGAGATCCTCGGCAGCGGAATGGTGCACCCCGCAGTATTCGAAGCCGTGGGCTATGACCCTGAGCGATACACGGGATGGGCATTCGGTGTGGGGATCGATCGCGTTGCGCTGCTGAAATACCGAGTGGAAGACATTCGTCTTTTCTACGACAACGACCTTCGCCTCCTGGAGCAATTCCCCTATTGAAAATTCTCGTTTCATGGCTCCGTGATTTCGTTGACGTCGATGCAACGGTGCAAGACCTTGCCGACGTGCTGACGATGCGGGGGTTCGAGGTGTCGGCCATCGAGCCCGCGCCGGCCGCGGTGAGAAGCAAGGTCGAGGACGCCGTCCTCGACCTAGAAATCACCACGAACCGACCAGACTGCCTGAGCGTCGTTGGCATCGCACGCGAAGTGTCTACCATCTACCGTACCGCCCTACGGTCACCGACAGCGAGTATCGACGGCGATGTTCCGGGCGAGACGGCAGACGCTGGAGTCTCGGTCACAATCGAGGCCCAGGACCTGTGCCCCCGATACGCCGCGACGGCTGTCGATGTCACCATCGGTCCATCGCCCGCCTGGCTTGCCGCGCGGCTCGAAGCGGCTGGAGTTCGCCCCATCAACAACGTTGTCGACGTGACCAACTACGTCATGCTCGAGCTCGGCCATCCAATCCACGCATTTGACCTGGACGCACTGACCGGTCAAGAGATCAGGGTCCGGCGTGCCAAACCAGGCGAGACAATTCGGACGCTCGACACGCAGACCCGGACGCTCGACCCGGACATGCTTGTGATCGCGGACGCTGAGCGACCTCAGGCCGTTGCTGGCGTCATGGGCGGTGCTCACTCGGAAGTGTCTGGCGCCACGCGCGTCGTGGCGTTTGAAAGCGCGTATTTCCTCCCAACATCGGTTCGACGCACCAGCAAGCGCCTGGCCCTCTCGACTGACGCATCCTATCGATTCGAGCGCGGGATCGATATCGAGGCGCCCGTTCTAGCCATGCGCCGCGCCCTAACTCTGCTGGTAGAGCTCGGTGCCTGCCAGAAGCGCCGTCCAATCATCGACGTGTACGCCCGGCCGCGCACACCACTCGTGATTGGGTTTCGGCATGCTCGAATCGCTCGGGTCTTGGGTGTTGATGTCGAACCGACGTTCGTACCGGACACCCTCGAGCGACTCGGATTCACGGTCGAACCTGAGCCGGTCGACAACGCGGTCGAGAATGACGGAGCACGCTGGAACGTCACGGTCCCAACCCACCGCGTGGACGTCAGTCGGGAGGTCGACTTGATCGAGGAGATCGCTCGTCATTTCGGCTACGACCAGCTACCGGCGACCTTTCCACCCGCCTCGCAAGCACCGGCTCCTCAGGACGATTGGCAGAGGTTACAGCGGCTCCTACGACGGATCTTGACAGCAAGTGGATGCTCAGAAGCGATCACGTACAGCTTTGTTGAACACGCGGCCGCAAGACCCTTCGCCGATAGCGACGACGACATCGTCCACATGGCCAACCCGTTGTCTGAAAAGCACAGCGTGCTGAGGCCATCGCTACTGCCGGGGCTGATCGACGCTCTGGTAAGGAATCGGCGCCGCGAGCATCGTGACGTCCGGCTCTTCGAGATCGGTAACCGCTTTGGGCGGCACGACGGTGAATCCCGCGGCCTCGCAGTCGCGATCACCGGCGCTCGTGTTCCGGAGCACTGGAGCGTGGCCGACCTCGCCGTCGACCTGTTTGACGTCAGGGGTATTGTCGAACGCACCTGTGCCGCCTGTGGCGTCGAACCGATATTCGCGGCGATGGAGCACGCCGTACTGGTTCCGGGCCGCACCGCGAGCGTGTGCGGCGTGTCCCGCCACGACGACGGACAGACGGTTCCACTTGGGTACCTTGGACAGCTCGCACCGGATCTCGCCGATGCGCGAGGACTCCCGAGCACGGGCGGTGAAGTCTATGTGGCTGAGTTGGACCTGGCGGCGCTCGAATCGGTTGCTGCCGACCGCAACCAGCTCAAGGCCGAACCGGTGCCGCGGCACCCATCGGTCGTCCGTGACCTGTCGCTGGTTGTCGACGAGCACTTGCCTGCCGCAGCCGTTCGTGACACGATCTTGGCCGCCGCCGCCGACACACTCGTGGATGTTCGGGAGTTTGACCGGTACACTGGAAAAGGAATTCCGGAGAACTGTGTCAGCCTGGCGCTTCACCTGAGGTTCCGCGCACTCGATCGCACGTTGACCGACACCGAGGTGCAGGCCTCGATTGACAGAGTCGTGGCGGCGCTTAAGCGAGACCACGGCGTCACACTGCGCTGACAGAAGATCCGGGCCGGAGGCCGTCTATGCCCACACGTACCACCCATGGCGTCGATGTGGAGTCGATTGAGCGCCTAGCAGAAAAGGTCAGGAACCTGGTCGGTGTGCTTGAACGCACCCGCGGCGAGCTGTCCCAGGCGATCGAGGACAATGCCAGGCTGAGTCGAGACGCCGAACAACTGAGATCGGATCTGGCCAACGCCGAAAGCACCAGCGAAGAAGTCTCAAGCCTCCTGGCCGAGCGTGAGCAGATCCGCACGCGCGTGGGGGAAATGCTCGAGCAGTTGGATGAGATCAGCGTCTAGCCGTGAGAGCCAAGACGATCGGAGCAGTGGATGGCTGAAGCACCTGGCGTCGTCGTGACGGTAGAGATCCTCGGACAGCGCTATCCGATCCGAAGCAGCCTCGATACGAACTACGTCACCGAGCTCGCTAATTTCGTTAACCAGAAAATGCAGACGGCCGCGGACCGCATCGCCGGCGGTGATTCATTGCGGATCGCGGTGCTGGCAGCCCTCAACATTGCTGATGAGTACTTCCGCTATCGCCAGACCAATACCGAGCCCGATGAAACCGTGGAGCAGCTGACGGTGGAGCTCGAGCAATTGGTTGATCAGGCTTTGGCCCGACGCTAGAGCACGGGTTTCTCGGCGGCCTGAGCGGCCGAGAAACTCGTAGACGCCGGGCATCACCGAGACAGCAGGCCCCTGCTTGCCACGAGGCGTTCCTCGCTCTAAGATGGCAAGAGGACGGATAGCGGCGTGTTCTTGATGCAGTCACGAGCCAACTGATGTTGGTAGATGGCGTTTGCAATTGATGTTTCCCTGCAATGTTGGTGATGGTTCGGGGGCTCGTTTGAGCCAACGTTTCGTCGAAGCGAGCTGCGACGCTCCGCGGTGTGCATGCCTTCGAGTGAGGAAGCCTAAAGCGAAGCTCAGCTAGCGGCTCCACCTGCTAGAGGCAGGTTCATACGACCTCCCCACACGGCAGCGCGGGGTTCTCTCACCACGTCAGCCTCGTGTAACGCCCGCCCTTCGCGGGTCCTCAAGTGCGCTCGCCGCGAGTTCCGCCAGGAGCACGCGCATGAGCCAGTTTGCGTCCGATTTTGGGGTCGTGATTGTCGCGCTCGCAGCCGGGCTGGCCTTTGTCCTGCCATGGCTCGCATCGAAGAAGCGGGCCTCCGACACTGTCAGTCGCGCCGCGGAGGAAGCCCAGCGCCTGCTACGGGATGCCGAACGCGACGCCGAAACCCAGAGGAAAGAAATCACCCTCTCCGCCAAGGAAGAGGCCCACGAACTGTTGCGGGCGGGCGACGAGGATATCCGAGCTCGCCAGGAAGAGATCGCCAGCGCCGAAAGACAGGCCGCCGAACAGACACGCGCGCTTTCGGAGCGCCTGTCGGCTGCGGCGCGCACCGAAGAACAGCTCCGATCACGAGAGGCTATGGTCAGCAAGCAGACGGAAGAGGTCGACGCTGAGAGGAAGCACTACACACAGTTGGTGGCTGAGCAGCGACGGGACCTACAGCGCCTGGCCGGCATGACTGCAGACGAAGCGAAGGAACTCCTCGTGCGTCAGCTCGAGTCCGAGGCGCGCCGCGATGCCGCCAACCTCGTCAAGAAACTCGAACATGAGGCCCGCGAGACCGCCGCCGACAAGGCCAAACACATCATCGCGCAGGCGATCCAGCGAAGCGCTCCAGAGCACGCGATCGAGACCACAGTCTCTGTTGTCGATCTCCCGAGCGATGACCTCAAGGGGCGGATCATCGGACGCGAGGGTCGAAACATCCGAGCACTCGAGGTCGCCACAGGCGTTGAACTCATCGTTGACGATACACCCGGAGCGATCATCCTCTCTAGCTTTGACCCGTATCGACGAGCGGTTGCCAAGCAGGCGATCGAACAGCTGGTCGCCGACGGCCGCATTCACCCGGCGCGGATCGAGGAAGTCGTCGACCGGGTACGAGCCGAGGTCGATGAAGCGACCCTGAAGGAAGGCGAGTCGGCAGCGTTCGAGCTAGGGCTGCACGACCTTCATCCTGAGCTGTCTCGCATGATGGGGCGCCTCAAGTTCAGGACAAGCTACGGTCAGAATGTCCTGTCGCATTCCAAGGAAGTCGCCTACCTCGCAGGCATCATGGCGCGCGAGCTGGGCATTGACGCGGAAGTCTCGGTCCGCGCGGCCTTCCTCCACGACATCGGCAAGGCATTGGACCGCGAGCTACAGGGCACGCACCTTGAGATCGGTATCGACCTTCTGCGGCAGCACGGCGAGAGCGCCGCAGTCGTCGACGCGATGGCGGCTCATCACATGGATATCGACTGGCCGTCGCTCGAGGCGATGTTGGTGCAGGCTGCAGATGCTATCTCAGCCGCACGGCCTGGAGCTCGCCGGGACATCCTCGAGTCGTACGTGAAGCGGTTGGAAAAACTCGAGGGCATCGCCGATTCTTTCAAGGGCGTTTCCAAGGCATTCGCGCTGCAGGCGGGTCGAGAGATTCGCATCATGGTGGAGAGCGAGCAGGTCTCGGACGAGGAGGCGGTGTGGCTTTCCAAGGACATCGCGAAACGGGTCGAAAACGAGCTCGAGTACCCCGGTCAGATCAAAGTCACAGTTATCCGTGAGACTCGCGCGATCGACTATGCGCGGTGAGCCGGCGTCGCCGTGACAGACGAGACGGTCGCCAGCCTCGGCGAGCACGCCGTGATTGCGCGAATCCGTGACCGCGTTCCACCACCTCCCAAGTCCGTGGTGCTTGGCATCGGTGACGACGGGGCCGTCGTCGAACCGGACCGGGGAGCGCTATCGGTCATGACAACCGACGCGCTCGTCGAAGGCATCCACTTCGACCGTGAGGCGACGCCGATGGCCGCGGTGGGCCACAAGGCGATGGCTAGCAGCTTGAGCGACCTGGCGTCGATGGGGGCTAGGCCACGCCATGCCCTGCTGTCCGTAGCACTTCCAGGCACCTTGCCCATCCGAGCTCTCGACGCGATGGTCGACGGACTGCTCGACGTAGCCAATCGCTACAGGACCACGCTCGTCGGAGGAAACATCACGCGATCGCCCGGACCTTTGTTTGTGGACGTGACGGCCTTCGGAAGCGTCGGACGTCGCCGGATCCTGACGCGAGCAGGCGCTCGGCCAGGAGACGAGCTCTACGTCAGTGGTGAGGTGGGCGGCGCAGCGGCGGGGCTGGCCTCGCTCGCGCAGGGCGCACCGGCGGCTCCCTCATCCGACGTACTCCTGGAGTGTCGGGAGCGGTACTGGCGACCCGAACCACGGGTTCGACTCGGAATGCAACTAGGTCACGCGCGGGCGGCCCGGGCGTGTGTCGACCTGAGCGACGGACTGGCTGACGGAATCCGGCAATTGTCAACGGCCGGCGGCGTCGGCGCCATAGTCGATGGGGACCTCATTCCGGTGTCGCCCTGCGCCCGCGCATGGTTCGATGCGAACGGAACAGACCCGGTGCGTGCGAGCCTCATTGGGGGAGAAGACTACGAGCTGCTGTTTGCCGTCTCACCCAGTATGCGCCGGCGCCTGAGCGCTGCCCTGCGTCGATCGGGCCCGCTCACGGTCACGCGTATTGGTCGGCTGACCAGCGACCCTTCCCTCTCGTTTGTCCGCGACGGCAAGAGCGACGTCTTGCCTCACGGGTACGAGCACTTCAGCAATCAGTAGACCGGCCTCAGCCACGTCTCAGGCTCCGCAGTTCTGTATTCGTCCTTACGAAATTGTCCGATCTGAATCCACGGCAGCGCTGACCCTCCGAGAGAAACAAGCAAAACGATCGCCATGCGCGCTGGTACGCCGTGTGCACCGAAACTGATTACGAAGACGGCACTATGACATCTCTCCGACACCTCGTTCGCGTCGTCATTGTAGCCACGACAGGAGCAATTCTGGGCCTAGCGCTTCCTGCCTCCGGACAGCCGGCTCAGGGTCCGTTACAAGGTCGGCCTGCCGAACCGACACGAACGGCCCCTAGTGAGGCCATCTGGGCCGCCAACGAGTCAGTTTGGCGCGGCGGGAGCGTCGGTGAAGATTACCACCTCGAAGTCACCGCGGGACTGTGGAACCCGACCCCGGCGATCTCGGCCTCCAGCGAGCAGTTCGGCATTATCGGGACGACGATTGATTTTGGGAACGATCTGGGAATGGTTCGTCAGCGCCACGGCGAAATGAGGCTCACCTTCAAACCAGGTCGCCGCCACAAGCTGCGTGTCCACTGGCTACCGATGCGGTACCAGCAGAGCGCCGTACTGCAGCGCGAGATCGTGTTCCAGGGTATCGAGTACAACCTGGGACTCCCCGTTGACTCCTCGCTCACCTGGAATGCGTGGCGTTTTGGCTACGAGCTCGACGTTGTCGTTCGGGAGCGAGGGTTCGTTGGGTTGATACTCGAGGCGAAGTACACCGACGTCCAAGCTGAGCTCAACAGCCCGCTGGCTTTCGAATACGCACGCGCACGCGCGCCAATTCCGGCTGTCGGAGCGATCGGACGCGTCTACATCACCCGTTTCACGCCTATCACTGCCGAGTTCACCGCGTTCAAGATGCCAGAGAACCTCATAGCGGACTACTCGGCTCGACTGGTCGACTACGACATCTACGGAACCGTGAACTTCACGGAGATGGTGGGGCTCAACATCGGATACCGGTCACTGGACATGCGCTACGTGTTGGATCGGGATGTCGGCGATTTCCGAGTGCAAGGCATCTACTTCTCCGGGGCACTCCGGTTCTGATACTCGCGGCCCTCGTTAGGCTCTGAGCGCATTCGACACAAGCTGGCCCAAACTGGCCAGTCGTCGGTCGGCCTCGTGCAGCGTCTCGTCCTGCTTGCAAAAACAGAATCGAACCTTGCTCCGGCCCGCCTCGGGGTCATGATAGAAGCTACTCCCCGGGACGACAGCCACTCCGACATCGTCCACCAGCTTTCGGGCAAATGTTGTGTCATCCCCGAGGTCGAACTGGCCTATCTCGGCCATGATGTAATAGGCGCCCCGAGGGCGGTAGCACACGAACCGGTGTCGCTCCAGAACCTCGAGCAGCAAGTCGCGGCGGCGCTGATAGTCACGCGCCAGGTCCGCGTAGTAGGTGTCGGGCAACGAAAGCGCAGCTGCCCCTGCGGCTTGAAGTGGCGCCGCGGCTCCGACAGTCAGGAAGTCGTGAACCTTGCGGATTGCACCGGTCAGCCACTCCGGTCCGATCGCCCACCCTACCCGCCACCCGGTCACGCTATACGTCTTGGATAAACTGCTGATGGTGACCGTCTGGTGAGCCATTCCATCGATAGAGGCGAGCGGCACGTGCTGCGCATCCTCATAGACGATATGTTCGTAGATTTCATCGGTAATGGCCACGACTCCCCACCGTTGGCATAGAGAGGCGATTGCGACCAGTTCGTCCCGCGAGAACACTTTGCCCGTCGGGTTGTTCGGCGTGTTGATAATGATCGCTTTCGTTCGGTTTGTGAACGCTTGCGCCAGCTCGTCAGGGTCGAACGACCAGTCAGGCTCGCGAAGTGTCACGTACCGTGCTCGGGCGCCGGAGAGGATCGCATCCGGACCGTAGTTCTCGTAGAAGGGCTCGAAGACCACCACCTCGTCACCCGGATCGACCGCCGCAAGCAGCGTTGCGATCATGGCTTCGGTCGAGCCACAACAGACTGTCACGTGCCGGTCAGGGTCGACTGGGACGTCGTGTCGGCGTGTAAACTCGCGGGCGACAGCTGCGCGCAGGTCAGGTGCCCCCCACGTCACGGCGTACTGATTGACATCCTCCTGAATGGCTTGACACGCGGCATCCTTGACAGCCGACGGCGCCGGGAAATCAGGAAACCCCTGAGAGAGATTGACCGCGCCGCGCTGCACACAGCGGCGTGTCATCTCTCGTATGACCGATTCGGTGAACCCACGAGTTCGGTCCGCACACGCAAGCTTGAACATGCCCATCATTATGCTTTAATGTCCAAGAGCGGACTGCACGATAGTGGAGTCAGGAGAACCGTATGTATCAGTCCCTCTTGAGTCATCTGTCCGTCGCGCGGCTCACGCCGCTGCTGGTCCTGCTCCTCGCGCAGTCTTCGAGCCCGGCCGTCGCCGCAGCCCAGCCAGCGAGCTCCTCCGCCAGTGCACATGTCCCATTGGAGGAGTTCTCACCGGCGTTTCTCGGTATCTACCGCAAGGTCCTGGAGATCGAGGCCGAGATCGGCCGCCATGCCGACGCGTACGGCGTCGACGTCGACCTTGCCTGGGCTGTCTGTCTGTACGAGTCGGGAGGGAATGCCCAACTCAACTCCTGGGCCGGTGCACGAGGCTATTTCCAGGTCATGCCAGCAACGTTCCGGTCGCTGGGTGTCGACACGAACATCGAGGCGGGAGTGAAGTATCTTTCCCAGATGATCGGGCGGTTCGACCGCGAAGATTACGCACTCGCCGCGTACAATGGAGGCCCTGGCCGGGTGTCCCGGGGGAGGCCACCGCTCGAATCATTGCAGTACGTTCTCGGCGTTGGCCAGTACCGAAGCGTCCTCAAGCTTCACCGCCGCGCGATACATCACTACGCGGAACAGCTCTCGCTGGAAACGGTGCGGGAGGGGGACGACTGGTGGAGCCTCTCGCAGCGAACCGGCATACCGATCCTGCAGCTACGACTTCACAATCCGTTCCTGGCCACTCGCGCGCTCCGTGCCGGACAGCAAGTCGCCGTTCCGGCGGCGGCCCGCACCGATCTTTTTTCGCCCGCCGGTGACGACGTCGAGTACACCACGCGTCACGGCGACAACTACTTCAACCTGGCGTTCATCCTCGACGTGCCGCTTGAGACCCTCCGTGATGCCAACGGACTTTGGCGGCTACAGACGCTTCCCGCCGGACAAGTCCTCCGGATTCCGCTAGCGTGGGAAGGCAAGTACAACGAACACGAGGTGGGGCCGGGGGACACTCTACACACCGTCGCCGAGGTTCGAAAGTCATTGCCGTGGCGCATTATCCGCGACAACAGACTCCTCTGGGACGAACGGCTGAACCCGGGGATGCTGCTCAAGGTACGCCCCGAAGCCCCCAAGCCTACGTACGTGACGCACCGCGTGTCGAGCGGCGACACCCTAGGCGGCCTCGCCGATCGATACGTCACCTCGATTCGAGCTATCCAGTCGGCCAACAACCTTGGCCGCGGCACGCTCATACGGGTCGGTCAGAGCCTGCGCATCCCAAGCCGCTCGTCCGGGTAGGCCGTATCGGCCCACGGGCAAGCCCTATTTCGGCTGCGGAACGATCCGAATGTACGGCAGCGGGGACTTCCAACCACCCGGGTACGCCTCCTTGGCCGCCTCGTCGGAAACCGCTGGAAGGATGATCACGTCATCACCCTGCGTCCAGTTCGCCGGCGTCGCGACTTTCTTTGCTGCAGTCAGCTGACACGAATCGACGAGCCGAAGAATCTCGGCAAAATTGCGCCCCGTACTCATCAGGTACGTGAGCGTCGCCTTGATCTTCTTGTCCGGGCCAATCACGAACACTGAACGAGCCGTCGCGTTGTTCATCGGTGTCCGTCCCTCGGCTGTGTCACCCGCATCGGCCGGCAGCATGTCATACAGCTTCACGATATTCAGCTGGGGGTCGCCAATCAGCGGGTAGTTGAGCGCGTGCCCTTGAGACGCCTCGATATCCTGCGACCACCGCTGGTGGTCGCTGACGCCGTCCACACTGATCCCAACAACCTTGCAGTTCCGCTTCTCGAACTCGGGCTTGAGGCCGGCGACGGTGCCGAGCTCGGTGGTACAGACCGGTGTGAAGTCCTTCGGGTGCGAGAACAGAATCGCCCAGCCATTACCGATCCATTCGTGAAAATCGATAGTCCCTTCTGTCGTCTCGGCGGTAAAGTTCGGGGCTTCGTCGTTGTCTCTCAATGCCATGGTGTCCCCATCCAGATTAAAGCAAGCTGTGTATTGTACCTCTTGCGCATCGAGTGCGTGGAACGACGCCCACAAGAGCGAGGTATTGTCTCTGTACACAGACGGCCCGGATTTGATGCATGATGCCTAAGGGGATTTCAGGTGACACCTGAATGGCAAGACGCAGCATCACGAGGAGACGTGGCGGCGTTGAGGCGGCTGATCGCCGAGGGCGCCGACGTCGACGCCAAAGACCAGCACGGTCAAACTGCCCTGATGATGGCCGCTCGGGACGGGCACACGTCAGTTGTCCGATGCCTACTGGAGTGCCAACCTGACCTCAATCACGCGGCCAAGTACCATCTGAGCGCGCTGATGCTGGCGGTGATTCGTCGGCACGTAGAAGTCGTGCGGGCGCTCGTCAACGCGGGAGCAGACCTCACCATCCGTGGGACCGGAGCGCCCGGCTTCCATGAAAAAACCGCGCGTGATCTCGCCCACCAAGGACACCAAGACCTCGTCGAGGCGCTCGAGCCTACCGAGACACAAGACCCGCAGGCCTGAGGTCTAGTCTCCGAGCGGAACGCGGCAGGGCGGCGACGCGCGTCGCCGACACTTGCTCACGATCCGTTGCGCCAAGTCTGTTCCGTGGTGCGTCAGTCGTTGCCGCCTAAAAGACCGCCGAGCTTGCCGGCGACAGCGCCGATTCCGCCACCCCCGGGCGTCTCTCCACCGACCAGGCTATCGAGCTGGCTCGATAGCGCCGGAGCTTTACCCTTTAGGTGGGTCATGACCAGTTGCACCGCCAACTGTGCCTTGTCCGGGGTGATGCCGACTTTGTCCGTTATCAGCTTGATCAATTCGTCCATTTCAGCTCCTTCTCCTTGTGGTGAGGGGTATGACGAACGCGATGAGATCTGAGGTCTAGAACGTGGCCACGAGCGCGAAGGTCAGGAGGTTGTCGACCGTGTCCAACTCGGCAAACACCGTGTCACCCGTCGGCGCACCTCCAAGACCAAACAGTGGCAGCGCCACCAGCGATGGCTGACGATCATAGAGCAGCTGCCAGCTCACCTTCAGCGCCAACTGGCTACTCATGCTAACAGCGATAGCATTGATGAGGTCGGTCCTAAAATCGGCGGTCTCGTTGAGGCTTTCGTCAGCAACCAGCACACTCGTGAACTCGGTGGTGGCCGTCAGTTGTCTACGGTAGCCATAGGACAGGCGCAAACCACCAAAGGTGGCGTCCGTGCCCACGACGTCCTCTTGGCGGGTATAGGTCAGGCCATATCCGGTCTTGAATGTCGATTGGTCAGTGTCGACCCAGGTGTTGCCGAGCCCCCCGCCGCCGGAATACCGGTTCTGGACACCGGCGAACGTATTACGGTCCCACCCCCCGCCGGCATACCAGAATGTGCGGGCGTTGAGGTTGCGGTCGTACTGCCCGCGGGTATAGTAACTCTCAGCCGTTAGGGCACTGACCGAATCCGTGGTGACCTGGAAGTTAGCGGGCGAACCACCGACCGCCGCTCGAGCGAATGTCGTCGACTCCGCGCGCAGCGCGCCGACGGACAGAACGAGAGCCGCATCCTCCCAGTTTCTGACCAGGTCGTTCTTGAAGCCCAGCGTGCTGGCTCTAGCATTCCCACCGGTGAAGACCGCAGTCAGCTCGGCCGTATCGGACCAGCCGACCTCTTTCTCCTCATCCTGGGCCAACGCCGTCCCCGAAGTCACCAGGGTCGCCAAAGCCAAGGTTGCAATCAGCACCACCGCACGTCGTCGCATCTCCGGTTCCTCCGTTGTCGGGCGTTGTCGGGACGGCGCCAGGTGCCTGCCGTCCCAAGCATTCATTGAGCCAGAACTGACCAGCTGGAGTCGGTTCTACGTCTATAGACAGTGGCGACGCGCCGAAGTCACATCCAGACTATTGTTTGTCGACGTCATTTAGGGAAGGCGGCATTCGACACGGCGGCCCATGTGTCGTCGTGTTGAACAAGGAGCGTTTGGGTTGGTGTGATCGAACATCACACTCCTTCGGATGTGACTTTTCTCCCGCATGACGGTCAATCCTGGTGTGGCACTCGGGCGGATAGCGTACCATGCCGCTCGACCCGCACTCGGGCAATTCTGCGCGTGGCAACGGTAGGAGAAAACGATGCTCAAGGAATTCAAGACGTTCGCACTGAAGGGAAACATGCTCGACATGGCGGTCGGGATCATCATCGGCGGAACGTTCGGCACCATCATCGGCTCCCTCGTCAACGACGTCATCATGCCGCCAATCGGGTTGATGCTCGGCGGAATCGACTTCGCCCAGCTCTTTATCCTCCTGCAGGCAGGAGAGACGGCAGGACCATACCTCACGCTGGATGCCGCCAAGGAAGCGGGCGCCGTGACGATCAACTACGGCCTGTTCGTCAACGCAATCATCAGCTTCATCATCGTGGCCTTCTCAGTGTTCATGCTCGTTCGCCAGTACAATCGGCTCAAGGCGCAGGAAGAGGCTGCCCCGAAGCCGCCGCCGGAACCGCCGAAGGAAGAGGTTCTGCTAACGGAGATCCGCGATCTCCTGAAGACCGGCCGGTAGACGACTGTCACACACCACACTCATTCACAGGAGGCTAGAATCGTGGCAATCGCTCGAGTCACAGAAATCAAGTCATCATCCACCAAGAGTTTCAACGACGCTATCCGCCGGGGTGTGCGTCGAGCGAGTAAAACGCTCCAGAACGTGAAGTCGGCCTGGATCGAAGACCAGGAAGTCCGTATCGACAGCAAAGGCAAGATTTCCGAGTAACTGGTTCGTATGAGAGTCACGTTCGTGCTCAAGGGCTGAGGGCTGCACCCGTGCAGGCAGGCGCCCGGCCCGAACTGACCGCGCACGAGCGGTTTTCGTCTTGCACAGCCAGGACGGCTCAGCGGACGCGCCGGCGTTCGAGTCACAGCTACTGCGGGATGCCGATGTGGTTCGGCAGCGGATCGTGGCTCATCTCCCCGATGGCCCCTAGCCGTCGCCCCGTCCCGTGGTCACTCTACGATCACCGGCGATTCACAGTCGCCCTCAAGTTCGGCACGCGGCGGGATGTAACGAAGATATCCCACGTCGGATGACGCGACGAGGAGGGCAGGAGTCGCGGCGTCCGGGTCGAACGGGACGTTACCGCCGCCGCGGGTGCGTGCGAGCTCGGCAACCGCGCTTCTAAACTGGGCGAATTCCGGAAGCGCAAAGAGCACGAAGAAGAGTCGCTGCTCCCGCCCACCGGTCGTTCGGTGGACAGCCATGCAACCGGGTTCAAGAGCAGCGTTCTCAAGGCCGACCTCGCGCGCAAGTGAGGCAAGCTCCTCAGAAGAGATAACCTCAGCCAGCGATCTGTCGAATTCATGCTGGAGCACGAGCGGAATTCCTGGGTCAGCTGGCGTGGCGAACGACTCCATCGTCCGCTGAAACACCTGGTCGAAGAGCCCCATCGGCAACGCGGTGGGAGGCCGCAACAATAGGAGGGCACCGTCTGGAGTGGGCCGCTGGTTGAGGGCCACCGTCCAACGACGAAGGTTTCCGGCTTCGACAGCGTACGGCTCGGCCGCCACGTCGCGCAGCGTGGACGCAAAGAGAAAGCCCAACAGCGCGAGGGCTGCAACTCCGACGACAAGCTTCACAACCGGACGGCGTCTTGCCATTTCCGATTGTAATCCGTGCGACGGCGGCAAGACGAGAGCGCATGGGTACAGCCTGGACCGGTCGGACCTTTCGTCATGTGAGCGGCATCGACCGGTACGCCATGTCGCCGACCGGCTGCGACGAACCGTGTGATGGCACGGCCACCCACGGTCGCAGCGAGCAGCGCGGCAGCAAGATGCGCCAATTCAGCCGCCTCGTGGATACCGGCCCGGCTGAGCGCCGCAGTCAGCAACCCAAACAACAACGTGGTCTTCATCTGCTCTCTCTTCCACACACCCAGAGAGCAATGGGAGTGCCCGCGGCGACCCGAGTAGAATCAGGCGTTTCCGCAATACATCGCTCGGGAATCTTGCTGGAGCGGGACAACCCTCTGACGTTTCAAGCCGATCGCCGCTGGCGGAGCTCCAGTCCCGGCAACGCCGGGACCTCCTCCATCGGGGGACCGCTCACGAGCAGGTAGTGGTCTAGTTTGAACGCTAGCTGCGAGAAAGCCGTCGGCGCACAAACCAGAGCGTGATCGCTGTGATCACAACGGCCAGGATAATCAGGAGGACCTTCGAGACGACAATCCCCAGGTCGCTGCTCTCGAATAACACCATTTGGTTAGCCCTCCAGTAGCGCCACTAGATCTTCAATCTCCCCCAGCCGGTCCATTGTCCCACAGAGGAGCGAGTCTTCATCAGGTCCAGACTTTCAAACTAGACCACTACCCACGAGCACATATCAGGATGTCGTACTGCATGTATGATACGGAAGAACGATGGTGGCAGGCTGGTTTGCGACGGGTGCCGCACTGTGCGGGTTGGGCGTCTTGCTCGGTGCCTTCGGGGCGCACGGCCTCGCAGGTCGAATCACGCCAGAGATGTTGTCGATATTCGAGACTGGCGTTCGGTATCACCTCGTTCACGGGCTTGCGCTGCTGGGCGTTGCGTGGGCAGCGTCACGCTGGCCAAGCGGATTGATCAACGCTGCCGGGTGGCTCTTTGTTCTTGGCGTCATCGTCTTCTCTGGAAGTCTCTATGTGCTGTCGATCACGGGAGCTCGCTGGCTTGGAGCCATTACGCCCATAGGGGGATTGTGTTTGACTGTCGGCTGGCTCCTGCTTGCCATCGGTGCCATGCGCGCGCCCTGAACGGCGCGCTTGGCAGAAAGCGTGACCGCACGTACACGACCGGTATTTCATCGGCGCCGATCATGGAAACCAACACAAATTACTGGGGAAGACCCTAGGCGAGGGATCACCATGCGCACTCTGAGACTCATCGTTGCCGTCGGCCTGCTCACGACACTGGCGAGTCCAGTTCCCGTCCTCGCGCAGGCGATGGAGGCCGCCGAAGCGTTCAAGGTCGGGACCTTCGAAGTTGACGGCACTCCGCAGGTCGGTCTGGTCCTGAGGGACAGCCTGATCGTCAGCCTGGACGCAGCCAACAGGGCACTCGAGAGCGATCCGGCCTACCCGAAGGTGCCCATGCCAGAAGACATGGTCGAGCTGATCGGACGGTACGAGTATGGTCTCAGGTATCGGCTCTACGAAGTCGTCAACCATGCCGTCGCGAATGGCCACCTGTCGGCTGGAAACCGACCCAGCTACATCCGTGCGCTCGACGACATCCGCACCCTCCCTCCGATCATGTACCCGGGGAAGGTGCTAAACGCAGCGGTGAACTTCTATAGCCACGTTGCTGAATCCGCGAGCGCGGAGGAGCAGGCCGCCGAGCAGCGGCGACGGCGCGAAGACCGCGGCGTTCCGTACCTGTTCCTCAAGCCGACCCGCGGCGCGATCATCGGCAGCGGGGACCCGATTGTCATACCGTACGGGCGTGACCGTACCGACTGGGAGGTCGAGCTAGGGACGGTGATCGGTCGGACCGCCAAGTACGTGTCGGCAGCTGACGCACAGGACTACGTGTTCGGTTACATTGTTTCAATCGACGTATCTGACCGCGGCGGGCGTCCACCCGGGGGCAATGCGACCCGGTCGGACTGGTTCGTGGGCAAGGGTCACGATACGTTCGCACCGCAGGGTCCCTGGATCGCGCTCAAGGAGTTCTATGGCGACCCGATGGCGAACCTGCGTCAAACGCTCAGTGTCGGCGGTACCCAGTTACAGGAAGCCAGAGCTGGCGACATGATTCATTCGCTCTGGGAGCTCATCGAATACGCCTCGTCGATCAACACGCTCTACCCGGGTGACGTCATTAACAACGGAACATCGGGCGGTACTGCGGCGGGTGCCGCGTCGACGCGAGGCCCTGAAGATCGCTATCTCAAGCCGGGCGAGATAGTGGAGGCGAGTATCGACGGAATCGGAACTCTTCGACTACCGGTCGTCGCCGGCGAACAGCCGGCGGGTGAGAATGGAGCTCGACTACCACCAGTCAGTACCTACCGGGACTGATTCTCGGAAACTCTAGAGCGCAGTGAGCCACGACGCCTCAGTCTTCCTTCCACGGGTTCGTCGCGAAAACGGCCAACTCCGGCCACAACGTGCGGCGCTTCATGCTGAGTGCGGCTGCGATCGTCTCGGCGATATCCTCGGCGTATAGCTTGTTCGGGTTGTTGCGGCCGACTCGACCGCCCCAGTCGGTCTGTACTTCTGAGGGGCAGACGCTGATGACGCGGATACCGTGAGGCCGGAGCTCGGCCTGCCAGCACTGGGTGATCCCCCGAAGCGCCCACTTGCTACCCGCATAGGCGGTACCCGTCTTGTTCCCCTTCATACCTGACGTCGATGCGATGTTGACGATGTCACCGGCTTTCTGATCCTTCATCATCGGCACAACGCGATTCGTGAGGTCGACCACGCCGAAAACGTTAGTCGCAAACACCTCCCGCATCTGGTTGACATCAAAGTCGTCGCCGATCTCTGCGTTGTAGGGAAATGCGGCGTTGTTGATCAGGATGTCCACGCCCCCCATTCGGTCTTGACACGTCTCGACAGTTCGGGCGTTGTCGTCGTCTCTCGACACGTCGGCGCGGACGCCGTGGGCGCCCGAACGCTGCGCGACGGTCTGGATCCGCCGCTCATCGCGGCCGGTGAAGACCACCTCGTGCCCGGCCTGACGCATCAGGCCAACGAGGGCAGAACCGATCCCCTGGCTACCACCTGTAACGAGAACCCGTTTCGCTGACATGCGTCAGGATACTCTGTCAGACCGCCTCGCAGTACACGCGGAACACGTGCGAGTCCTTGCACAGGAAGGCTCCCGAGGCGCCCGCGAGGTACACCTGCCACGCACGATACGTCTCACGGTTGATGAAACTCAACGCATCGTCTTCGTGCTCGATCAATCGCTCATACCAGGCCGCAGCGGTTTTCGCGTAGTGTTCAGAGAGGTTGACCGCACGATGGAGATGAAACCCATTTCGCTCCAGCGCCGTTACGTGATCGCCCAGACTGAACCAATGAAATCCCGGCCACACATACTTCTTGTTGAACGCAATGCCGGGAGACATGTCGATCGGCCAGCTCCTATGCGGGGTCATCAGCGCGTGGTGCACGTACCGACCGCCCGTCTTGATACGTCGGCGGACCTGCTGAACGTATGGGACCAACCCGCGGGGTCCGACGTGGCTGATCATCCCAGTCGAGGTCACGTGGTCGAAGACGCGATCGTCGGTGCGGTAATCAGCCTCACGCAGCTCCCACGTGTCAGCGTCGAAGCGATCGAGCCATTGCCGACCAACGACGACCTGATTATTCGAATGCGTGCAGCCGACGACCTTGCCAAACGGATACGACTCGAGGGCGACGATCAGCTGCCCGCCATACCCGCACCCAACGTCGAGAAGCGTGTCGCCAGACTTGGGATCGATGAAGTCCACCGCGTCCCTGAATTTTCGCCATTGTGCCTTCTCCAGCGAGTCGAACGCGTCGTGCTGACCCGTCCCCGTTGTCGTCATCTGCTCGGGATCGAGATTCCCTGGATTTTCGAACATGCCGCACGAGTACGACATGTACGCGCGGTCGAGATACAGATCCAAGACCGGCTGGGGGATGTCGTAGTGGCTGCTGACATTCACTCGGGCACGCTCTACCGTCTGGGCAAACCGGTTCCTGAACAGCGCAGCCAACAGCCGAGGATACGACAGGTTCAGGTGCATGTAATGCTTCAGAAACGGAAGAGCGTAGAGGTTGCCGGTGAGGTCGACGTCGCCTCGAACAAACCCTTCGAGCACGCCGAGCCCGTTGAGCGAGAGAACGTCATCGCCAGCGCTCGGGCTGTTGAAGTGGATCCCCAAAGGCTGTCCTGACCAGTGCTCACCGGTCCCACCGACCTGATAAGAGTGGTCCTCCCAATCCTCGACCACGATCGGCCACGGGAAGCTCGAAAGACTCCGATTGAGAAAGTCGCGTAGTCGTGCTGCAGAACTCATCTGTCTATTGACCTATGACCAACCAGTCCACGTGTGCTGCCCAGAGAAACATTGACGGCACCAAGACCCGAAAGACCCGGCCGCGGTGTCGGATGCAAACCAAGAGACTTGTACTAGCAAGAAAGCCCTCGAGAGGCAACTATGCAACAGGGTCGAACCTCCTGTGACGGACGGCCATGCACACCTACACCCCAGAGTAGGGACCACGCGGGCTGGGGCAGACATCCTGACACCAACCGGAAAAACTGACGGACGATCGGGTCCAGGACCGAGCCGAATTCCGCGGGAATCGCCAAATGGGTAGGTCGCGAACTACAATCGCTCTTTCCCGCTGTCCTGGACCGGCGTGACGACACTCGGACATTCCCCTATCGTGACCGCACCTTCTCCCACACGGGGAGCCGAGGCTGACCCCTGCGTCGACGGCAAGTTCCTGGCCATTGGAAGCCAGCGCTTCCTCCTGAAGGGCGTGGCCTACGGTACGTTCGCACCGAATGGCGATGGCGACCAATTCCCTCCCCCGGGTCAGATGCGCCGGGACTTCGCCGCGATGGCAATCGCCGGCATGAACACGGTCCGTACGTACACCGAACCGTCCACGACGCTATTGGACCTGGCCGCGGAGCACGGTCTCCGGGTCATGGCAGGTGTGGCATGGCCGCAGCATCTTCCGTTTCTCGATACGCCCCGCGTGGGCCGACAGATTCGCCGGGATGTGGCTTCTGCGACCGCCCGGCTCGCAGCACATCCCGCCACACTCATGGTTGCCGTTGGCAACGAGATCCCAGCCAGCATCGTTCGGTGGCATGGCCCGGGGCGAATCGGGCGTTTCCTACGTGAGATGTACCGTGATGCCAAGTCGGCGGCGCCGGCCAGCCTTCTCACGTACGTCAATTATCCGCCCACCGAATACCTTGACCTCTCGTGCTTCGACATCTGTGCCTTCAACGTCTATCTCCACGGTGAACGGGATCTGCGCGCCTATCTCGCGCGTCTCCAACACGTCGCGGGTGATAAGCCACTGCTACTGGCCGAGTGCGGGAGCGATAGCATCCGGGAAGGCAACGAGCGACAGGCCGCGCTCACGTCGATGCAGTTGGCGACGGCCCTCACTGAGGGCGCCTGCGGAGCGGTTGCCTATGCCTGGACCGACGAGTGGTGGCGTGGGGGGCAGCTCATTGACGACTGGGCGTTCGGACTTGTGGACGCAGCCCGCGGTGCGAAACCCTCCCTTGCGGCGGTCAGCGAAACATTCGAGAGAGGACCCTTCCCTGACCAGAACCGTCAACGCTGGCCAACCGTCTCAGTCGTCGTCTGTGCACACAACGCCGAGGACACGATCGATGACTGCCTAGACTCGCTCTCTCGCCTGACATACGCGGACGTCGAGATCATTGTAGTCAACGATGGATCACTCGATGCCACGTCCGCGCGTGCGCGATGCCATGACAATGTGCGGGTGGTCGATATTCCGAACGGTGGCCTCGGCGCGGCGCGCAACGCTGGCCTGACCGCCGCAACCGGTGAAATCGTGGCCTATACCGACGCCGATTGCCGCGTCGACCCGGATTGGCTGTCGTATCTGGTCCAGCCTCTCCTCACATCCGATGTGGCGGGCGTCGGTGGCCCCAACATCGTCCCGGCCGACGACCCATGGATCGCTCAGTGCGTGGCGCGTGCCCCAGGCGGTCCAACCCACGTCATGCTCGATGACCGTATCGCCGAGCACGTGCCAGGGTGCAACATGGCGTTCCGCCGCGAAGCCCTGCTGTCGATTGACGGCTTCAATCCTGTGTACGTCAGGGCGGGCGATGATGTGGACATCTGTTGGAGACTTCAGGCAGGGAACCTTCGTATCGGATTCGCTCCGTCCGCGCTTGTCTGGCATCACCGTCGCGCAAGCGTCAAGGCCTACTGGCGTCAACAGGTCGGCTACGGAGAGGCCGAGACGTGGCTCGACGCACATCACCCTGAGAAGTTCCTGGGCGGCCAGATGTTGTGGCACGGGCGGATCTACAGCTCGCTGCCGTTCCTTCGGACCGCGACAGGGCAGCGGATCAACAGTGGCGTCTGGGGCACCGCCGCCTTCCCGTCGGTCTACACACCGCAGGCCCACCCCTGGCACTTCCTTCCGCACTCGCCTGGGTGGATTACCGCGTCGCTCCTGCTGTTGTTCGTCGGTGTCTTCGGCCCCTTCGCGGGCATGGACGCCGCGTGGCTCCCGCTGATCGCCGGCTCGGCCGGCCTCGCCACAACGGCGATCCGATGCATCCTGTGCGGGTGGCGCTCGGACCTGACGCCTCTGCGAGTCGTCGGACAATCGTCTCGACGACGAAGCCGGCTCCTTTGTCGAGGACTCATCGCATACCTGCACCTGGTGCAGCCGGTCGCCAGGTTTGCGGGACGTCTTCGCGGATTGTCGCGTCCTGCAGCCGTCACGCCACAGCACGTCACACGATATCCTTGGAAGACTCCGATGCCGACCCTGCACGACGCCGTCGCGTCGGCACGGCTGCTCACGCGGGGCGGGAGCGAACGAACCTTCTGGAGTGAGTCGAACGCATCGCACACCACACTGCTGACAGAGTTGGTCGGGGTCCTCAGATCATCGCGCCCCACATTGCCCGTTCACGTCGACGAAGGGTGGCGTGCGGACCGCGATTTCAGCCTCGCAATCGGTCGATGGGGGTGGCTCCACGTGCGGGCGCTGGTCGAAGAGCATGCTGAAGGGCGCTGCCTCCTGCGCGTACGAACGCGTCTACGCCCAAGCTTCGTCGGCACGGTTCGTGGCCTGGGGCTCGCCGTGCTGCTTGCCGGAGGCACGAGCGCATCGATCTTCCTCTACGAGCCTTCAGTCGGTGTCACCGTGTCGGCCATTGCCGTCGCCTCGATTGCAGCTCGCGCCGCGTGGCATGCCGCGCGGGCAGCGGCCGCCCTGGATCGGGCCGTCACCCGCGTCGCGACGTCGGCCGGTATGGCGCCGCTGCCAGTTTCATCCGTCACGCACTCGGCGGCTCGACGACCCGAAGAGACGACACTGTCCGATCCGTAGCACGGTCTGAGTGGCATGACGTCGACACAGCGTGCTCTCTCGTTTCTTCGCCCCGATCGTGCGACCGGTGTTGGCTATCGCGGCCCTCGCCGTCGCAGAGGTTGGGCGAGTTGCCTTGACGCCATGGCCGCTCACGACCGCAGTCGACAAACATTCTGGTTGGGAGCCCGCGCCGCGTCGACATGGGCCAGCGGGCCAGGGCTCATGGGGGTCTGAGGGTTGAGCGTGAAACTTCGGAGCCAGGAGACTGGTGGCGGATGAAGATCGTGTTCGCGGGCATCATCGCGCGCTACCCGTTCGGTGGAGTGACCTGGTGTTCGTTGATGTATCTGCTCGGGCTCCGTGCCCTTGGCCATGACGTCCTGTACGTCGAGGATACGGGGGAGTGCGTCTACGACCCCGAGAGCAACGCGATCTCTCTCGACCCGGGCTATGGCACGAGGTACATCAACGACGCGCTAGCCCCCTTCGACCTCGCAGACCGGTGGTCCTTCGTCAACTACGACGGTACCTACCACGGGCAGTCCCATGCCGCGGTGCGCGAGTACTGTGGCGATGCCGACTTGTTCATCAACCTCTCGGGCGGCTCCTGGTTCTGGCGTGACGAATACGCCGCCATTCCCAGGCGTGTGTTCATCGACTCCGACCCGGTTTTTACTCAGCTCGCCATCGCGAAGGGTGAGGGTTGGTATGTTGATTTCTTCCGCCGGTTCGACCACCTTTTTACATTCGGCGCCAACATCGGCACACCGAATTCCGAGGTGCCGACGGGGGGTTTTACATGGCACAAGACCTGGCAGCCGGTTGTGACCGAGCTCTGGCACACGAACGAGCCACCACGCGATGAACGGTTCACCACGGTCATGACCTGGCGGACCGGTAGCTTCACCGACGTCGATGGCGACAAGGACCGCGAGTTCCTCCGATTCATCGATCTCCCGGCGAAAACGGCAAGCCGCTTCGGACTAGCCGTTAATGGTCCTCACGATCTGCTTCGCGAACACGGATGGTCCCCGGTCGATGCGATGCGCGTGTCACGGTCACCCTGGGACTACCGTGATTTCATCCAGCGATCACGAGCCGAGTTCGGCATCGCCAAGCATGCGTACGTCTCGCAGCGGTCCGGCTGGTTTAGCGACCGCACCGAGTGCTACATGGCAGCCGGGCGTCCGGCCGTCGTTCAAGACACAGGATGGTCAGCGCACCTACCGTCCGGAACCGGCCTGATCGGATTCTCAACGGTGGAGGAGGCGATCGACGGCCTGGACCGTATTGAGCAAGACTATGCGCTACACGCCGAACGCGCGGCTGAGATCGCCAGGGCATCCTTTGATGCGGCGCAGGTCTTGCCGACGTTCTTGGAGCAAGCGTGCATCTGACGCACACGCCACGACTGCGTATCGCGCTGGTCGCGCCGGTCGCCCAACCGGTCCCGCCTCCTCGGTCTGGCTCTATCGAAGCCGTTACCGCGCTGTTGGCCAACGGACTGGTGGCGGGCGGCCACGACGTAACCTTATTTGCCACCGGCGACTCGGCCACCAACGCGGAGCTCCACGCGGTCTTCCCGCGCGGATACAACGAGGACCCTTCGCTGTGGCCATGGGAATTGTGTGAGCTGTTCAATCTGGCGGCGGCCGTCGAACACGCCGATGCGTTCGATATCATCCACTATCAGGCCGAGTACGCTCCGATAGCCCTGGCATACGATCGCACATCGCCGACACCGGTCCTGCAGACCGTTCACCACGCTCCGACGGCCCCGGAGGTTGCGCTTTGGATGCGCTACCGGAATGCGCCGTTCGTGGCAGTCTCGGACGCTCAGGCCGAGCTCATGTCAGGACTCAACGTCATCGCGACGATTCACCATGCCCTGGACACCGAAGCTTTTTCCTTCTGCCAGAAGAGCGGTGGGTATCTGCTCTTCCTAGGCCGTTTTACTGAGGGCAAGGGCGTCCTTCCCGCGATCGACGTCGCGCGGCGGATCGGACGGCGTCTTGTGCTGGCCGCCCCCGAGAATCCCTATTACCGCGACGCGGTCGCACCGCTCGTGGACGGGGATCACGTTGTCTATGCCGGCGAGGTGGGCCCCAGCGAAAAGGTGGCGCTCCTCGGTGGCGCCGACGCGCTGCTCTACCCGGTTCAGACTGCTGAGCCCTTCGGACTCGTCCTCGCCGAGGCGATGGTATGCGGCACTCCCGTCGCCGCGCTCAACCTTGGCGCTGTGCCCGAGATTGTCGACCACGGAGTCACCGGCGGCGTTTTCGAAACCGTTGACGCTCTCGTCGACGGTCTACCAGCCGTGCTGCAGCTGGAACGGAGGCGAGTCAGAGATCGGGCCCTGGAGCGTTTCAGCGTAGAGCGGATGGTCGACGCCTACGTCGATGTCTATCGCCAGGTCGCAATGAATCGAGGGCGCTCCGAGGAAGAACACCGAGCCTCGACCTCATCTGTTCCATGACGGAGAGTCGGAGCGCGAAGGTGCGCCGGCGGAGCCACCGCTCTACGGGTCGAACTCGAGCCGAGCCACGACGGGATAGTGATCTGACGGATAACGGCCTTGGTCGTTGTGCGCGATCGTTTCGACAGAGCGCACGCGGACGGGTCCGCCGACGAGCACCCAGTCGAGCCGCCCTACCCCCCAGTCAACCGGTGGACCGAACATACTCAATGTGAACGCCGGTCCACGGCGCTCGTCAGCAATGAGCCACGCGTCCTCCAGCCCCTGGGCGGTCGCGACGCGCCACGTCTCGCTCTCCCCTCCCGGCGCGTTGAAGTCGCCGGTCACAACAACGGCACTCCCGCTAGGAAGCGAGGCGATCCGGTCAGAGATCAGTCGAGCCGAGTCGATCTGCCGACTCCCCCGGCGAAGAGTCAGGTGGGTGTTGTACGCGTACAACTGGCGGCCGCTCGCCAAGTGATGAAACCTGGCCCACGTCACAATCCGACCGACCCCTCGGCGGCGGCCACGCCTACCCACTGCATCGGGTGGAGTGTCTGGCGTCGCAGAGAGCCAAAAGTTCCCCGACTCGATCGGGACCAGTTCGAGGTGACGGTAGAAAATCGGAGTGTACTCGCTCAGTCCTTCGCCACCGTTCAGTCCACGGTCGATACCAAGCCACCGGTAGTCTGGTAGAGACTCCTCGATATACTCGACCTGGGCACTGAGCGCCTCCTGCAGGCCTACCACTTGAGGAGACAACTGCGCAATCGTGTCCACCACCAATTCCTTGCGGTGCGGCCAGGAGTTGTTGCCGTCCCGCCCAAGCGCCGTCCTGATATTGAACGTCATGACGCTGAGCTCAGTCGGCGACGCAGACCGCATCGCGCTGGCGGCCGCAACCAGGACGAGAACCGCTACCAATCCGCCGAGGGCGCGTACGCTGGAGGTCCGCCGTGGCGCCGGTACCGTCATAGTCCCGTCGAGCGACCTCCGAACGCATCGAGCAGCAACGGCAGCAGTGTGTCCATCCTCGCAATAGGCAACCTGGGGAGTTCGAGGCCTTCTTCGAAACGATGGTGTCGGAGTCGGTCCAACACGGCGTGGCGACTTGCGACAACGTGCACAGGAACATCCCACGAAGCCCCTTCGCCGCTGACCAGTGACGGCGGTTGATGATCCCCGACCAGAACGAGTACGAAGTCGCGATCGGCGCGTAACCGCAGATACCCCCCAATCATGCCGTAGGCATACGTCAGCGATTTGACGTAACTCGGACCAAGGTTCAGCCAATCTGGATAGGCAGACCAGGCCCGGTCAAGATCGTCAGCATCGTACGGACTGGAGGTCAAAACACGGTCCCAATCAGACTGATAGGGCGGCGTCGGCACAAATGGGGCATGGGTCGTGATTGTCGGAAAGAAGACGAACAACTGCTGTCGGGGCTGCGGGACGACCTCCACCTGGTCGACTCGGGCGAGGGCGAATTGGTCGTTGAGTCCCCACCATCCGAACGGTGGGCCGCGATAGTCCAGCCGCGCAAGATCGTAGATCTCGTCAAACCCGTAGAACTCGCCCTGCGGCCACCCATGCTGAAGGCCTGGCATGACAGCAACGGTCCGGTAGTCCCCGCGGCCGAAGACCTTGACGAGGGTGTCTCGCTCCTGGGCCATCAGACGCTTGTTCGTTCCCGGGTCCCTGACTTCGGTACCCGAGAGTAGGCTGATGTGTGCCAGCCACGATTCGCCGCCGAACGTGGTCGATTCGACACGGGCGGACACGACGGCGCGCCCAGTCTCCTCAATATCGGTCGCCAGCTGCGCTCGGCTGTCACGGAGTGACGCGGCAAATTCCTGATGGTCCCAGCTGACGGCACCGTACGACTCGAGGAAGATGAGAAACACGTCAGCACCAGCAACGTTGGCCAGATTGGAAGCAAGCTCGCGCGCCGGCGCCAGCGATCGGACGCCCGCGCCGCTCATCTCGTACGCCAGCTCGCTCAATTCGCGCACGTACGCCGGACTGACGGGCGCTGCAACCTGCGGCGAGAGAGGCACGTTCGTACCAGCGCCCTGTACAGCACCCACCATGAGCACACCGCTCGCGATCGCACTCAGCGCTCGACGAGCCCGCTGCGGAGCCGTCGCATCGATCACGCGCCCAAGAGCCCAACGAGCGAATCCGTAGGTGACCAATGGCATGAGCACCAGACCGCCGATCACAGCGAGCCTCAGCCAGGGGTCCGCTACGGCGGCAAACATCGCCCCGACGTTCGGGATATGTCGCAAGTCCCAGAACAGATTCACGTCGCGGCCATAGAGCGACCGCGCCGTCACGTCGGCGTACCGTCCAAACACGAGGATGACCCAGACGACGGCAAGCCACCGCTGCGTCTTCCGACGATGAGAGGAGACCCATCCCGCCGCCAGTGCCAGCCCGAGCACGACTGCGGCCAGCTCGACGGAGAGGTCACCATTGAGCCTGATAGAGAGCGTGGGCCAGACGTTCGAGAACGTCAGCGACACGTTGAGCAGAACGAGGGCACCGATCAGAGTAGTCCAGCGCGCGGTCGTCATTCGCTCCATCCTCTACCCTCGGGTCAGCGTTACGCTATACGGAAGTCTGGCGCCACCGAGCGACAACGCCAGCAGCCCGCCAAGCACGGGCAACCCATAGCCATTGGTCACATAGCCGGATGTGAACATGATGCCGCTGGCGAAATGAAAGTTCATAATCATGAGCAACGCAACGCTGGCTGCCAGCCGAACCCGGTACCCGAGCATCAGCGCGGCTCCGTTCGCAAGCTCACCAAATAACACGAGCCGGGCGAACAGCGGCGCTCCAGGAATTGCGATACTCTCCAGGTACCAACGACTGGCTGCGGGGGCAAGCCCGCGCCACCGCTCGAGCTCGGCTCGAAGCACCCCGTCGTCCATCAGCCACCCGGTCTTGTCAAGTCCCATGAACAACAGGAAGAGACCCATGAACACGGACAATGATCGTAGCCCTATCGCCATTCTGTTCCTCACCACACTACCCGCTGCGGGTCCCGAACGGTTGCGGGCATTGTAACTGGCGCCGTTCCGAAACAGAATAGTGGACCGAAACCGACACCCATGGTCTCCGGAACTCGTCTGACCGGTCTGCTCCGTTCGCTCGCGCTCTATCACGCGATTCCTCTGCGCCAGCGCCGTCTGCGGGCATTCTATCGACAGTTCGTCTCGCCGGGCGACCTGGCGTTCGACGTCGGGGCTCACGTCGGCAACCGGACGCGGGCACTTGCCGCGATCGGGTGTCGAGTCGTAGCGCTAGAACCTCAGCCCGACTTCGCACGACTGCTGAAGACACTCTTCGGGAGATCCGCGCAAGTCGAAATCGTGGAATCTGCAGTTACTGATGCGGTGGGACGTGCCACGCTGTCAGTGAGCGACCGTACACCAACGATGACGACACTTGCGGAGGAGTGGCGTGCCGCGCGAGCACGGGAGGTCCTCTTTTCGAACATTCAATGGAACCGCCCAGTCGATGTCGTCACGACGACGTTAGACTCTTTGATTACACAGTTCGGTCTCCCGGCGTTCGTCAAGATAGACGTCGAAGGGGCCGAGCCCCGCGTGCTCGCGGGTCTCAGTCAACCATTGCTGACTCTGTCGTTTGAGTACCTTCCCAGCGCCCCCGACTGCACACGTACTTGTGTGGACCGACTGACGTTGCTCGGACCGTATCTGTACAACTGGTCTCCCGGCGAGACGTACCGGCTGGCATCGGACCGCTGGATGACCGGCACCGAGCTGCTTTCCTCACTCGAGTCACCGGATGCCCGGCAGCGGTCTGGTGACGTCTACGCCCGACTCGGCATGTAGGAACTGGATGCCTCGATTCGACGCCGAGCAGGTCCGCCGCTACTACGACCGTCACACTTCAGAGTTCGTCACATTCGGACAAGGAGGTCATCTTGGCGCGATTCATCGGGCGGTCTGGGGACCTGACGTCCGCACCCGAGTGGAGGCCTTCAGGTATGTGGAACACCAGATTGCCGAACATCTTCGGAATCTCGTCGAAACGACCGGACTGTCGGCTCCGCATGTCGTCGACCTCGGTTGCGGGGTCGGGTCCACCCTGGTTGGGCTGGCTAGCCTCCAGACGATTCGGGGCACTGGAATCACGCTCAGCCCTGTCCAAGTGGGAATCGCGGAGGAGCAAATCCGCAGAGCTGGCCTCACCGACCGGATCCGCTGCATCGAAGGGGACTACTGCGACCTCCCGGCCGACCTCGGAGCTGCGGACCTTGTCTTTGCGATCGAATCGTTCGCACACGGACCCGACCCCGGGAGGTTTTTCGACGAATGTGCCCGTATCATCCGACCGGGTGGCCTCCTGATCATCTGCGACGATTTCAGGCGGCCAGCGAGCCATCCGGCCGGGGCACACAGTATCGAACGCTTCTGTCGCGGATGGCACATCAACACGCTCTTGGAACCCGACCAGCTCCGCCACGTAGCGCTTCGCGCTGGGTTTCATCACGTAACGACCGTTGATCTGTCGCCTTATCTGGAGCTCCGCCGACCTCGGGACCGAGCGCTCGCGGTCCTCGTCGCTCTTTTCGGATGGCTCCCTCCCTTCGCGAATCGCTTCGACCATCTCGTGGGGGGCAGCGCCCTGCACACGTGTCTTGTGAAGGGCTGGGTCGGCTATGACCTCGCACTGTTTCGGCGGCTCAGATAGAGTGTCGGGGTCATGGCAGAGTCTGTGAACCGCCGCTGGGAGTCGATGACCACGGTCGAGGCCGAAGCTCTGAGTCAGAACGACCCAGTCGTGATCCTTCCACTTGGCGGAATCGAACAGCACGGACCACACCTTCCGCTCAGCACCGATCTTGAGATTGGAACCGGGATCCTCGAGTGCGCCCTCCGCTTGCTACCAGTGGACTTCCCGGCCTGGGTCCTGCCCTCTCAGGCCGTCGGCTGCAGCGGGGAGCATGAGCGGTTCCCAGGCACATTGAGCATCGAGCCTCACCTGTTGAGCGGTGTCCTCTACGCTCTGGGCGCTGCTGTGGCCCGATGCGGCGGCAAGCGCTTGGTCATCAGCAACAGTCATGGCGGAAACGTCTCAGCGGTGGACAGCGCGGCGCTGGAGCTCCGGAGGAAGCACGGCCTACTCGTCACCAAGAGCCACTATTTTCTCTTCCCTCGGCCTGACGGCGTAGAGCTGCCAGACTCGGAGTGGCGTCACGGGTTGCATGGGGGCGCAATCGAAACGGCGCTGATGCTCCACCTGCGCCCGGACCTGGTGCGAGAATCACAGGCGCAGGACACACCGTCGCTCGGTCAAAGCCTCGAACGTTCGCTCCGCCACATCAGTCCAGCCGCGGCCGGGGCGTCGTTTGCCTGGATGGCGGAAGACCTGAGTGCCTCGGGCGTCACCGGAAATGCGGCGCTGGCGACCGTCGCATTGGGGCAGCGCCTCCTCGATGGCTACGGACGGATGCTCGCCGAGGTCATACGAGACACCCGAGACTTCCCGATCGAGCAGCTCACGTGAACCATCAGACGGCGCGGCTGCGCCAGCGGCAGCCTTTCAAGCTAGTCGGGAACGACTCCAGAGAGCATGTCGCCCAGCCAGTGTCCGGCGCGCTGGACCTTGGCCTTCACGTATCGGAAGTTGTGGGGGTTGAGGGTTCCATACAGCGGCTGACGATCGGCGACATCGATACCACCTTCGCGCACCGCACGAACCTTTTCGGGGTTGTTCGTCAGCAGACGGATACGCCCCACCTCAAGATGACGAAGCATCTCGACCGCCGCGTCATAGCGGCGCTCATCGGCACCGAAACCGAGCGTGCAGTCGGCATCAACTGTGTCTAGCCCATCCTGCTGCAAGGCGTAGGCTCTGAGTTTGTTGCCGAATCCGATACCGCGCCCCTCCTGTGCCAGGTAGATAAGCACGCCGCCACCGGCCTCGCTGAAGAGCCGGAGGCTCGTGCGTAGCTGTTCACCACAATCGCAACGCAGGCTTCCAAACAGGTCACCGGTCAGGCAGGCGGAGTGAATGCGCACAGGGATTGGGTCAGGCCAATCTTCGCGGTCGCCGATCAAGACGGCCACATGCTCAAGGATGCCGTTGGCTTCTCGGAACGACATGAACCTCGCGTTTTCGGCGTCCGTAAGGGGCACGGGTCCATCACTTACGTGCGACACCTCAACGCGATCATCCAGGGCCATCGTCTCGACTTGCGCAGTCGTGACCTCCAGCACCGCCCCCGCCTCGACGAGCGCCCGGACGCCCGGCACGGCTGAGGCTTCGATAGGTGCGGAGACAACGGCTGGAAGCAGCCGTCCAAGCCTCGCGAGGGTCAGCCCACCGACCTCAGGGTCGGAGGCGGCGCGGGCATCGAGCGTCCAGCGCCCGCGCGTGTCGGTCGCACTGGCCAGGCTGAGGATGGCACCAGGGCTCGCCTCTGGGTCGATCCTCAGGCTCAGCGCGCCAGAGCCATGACCGTTGCCCGACAGTCCCATGGCCAGAGCCCTGTGACCGGTCACAACCAGGCGGAGTCGGTCTGGGCCCAGTTGCCGCAACTGATCGAGGGTCCTCGGCGTCAGGCCTTCTACCGTGGCGAGGAGCACCGCACGCGACGCCCCCTTGTCGGCAGACGTCGTGACAGACAGCGGTCGGCCCCGCTGGAGATCGAACAACCCACGCTCGGCTTCATGCATGGTAGTGTCGACGTGTGAGTGAGGAGTTTACCCCGACTAGCCTCATCGATGAACAGACCGCCTGGAGCCTCATTCGGGCGATACGGCAGCCCGGCCTAGGAAACGGCTCTCAAACACGCGTGTCCCATGATCCCAGTCCCGCCGTCTGGTTGCAAGTCAAGGCCACGGGCCAGTGGGAAGTATCTACCGATCTGTCCGATGCGGCACGGGGCCTTTTGGAGCTGTACGCGCCGCTTCAGATCCCAGACGAACTGACAATCGGACAGATCGGCCAGAGTCTCGATGGCCGTATCGCCACACACACCGGAAATTCCCACTACGTGACCGGTCACGCTGACATCATACGACTCCACCGTCTGCGAGCTCTCGTCGACGCCGTCATCGTCGGGGCTGGAACAATCGCCGCGGATAACCCGCGACTCACGGTGCGGGAGGTCGAGGGGAACAACCCCGTTCGCGTCATTCTCGACCCAGATGATCGCCTCAAACGGACCAGTCATGTGTTCTCTGACGGCGCCGCACCAACACTCCACCTCCGCCGCGCGGAGACGGCGAGTGTCACCGACGTCATGAGCAAGGACTACGAGGTCGTGGTTCTCCCTGTGAACGAGGACGGCATCTTCGACCCCGGAGTGGTGCTGCGTGCCTTGCGCAGCAGGGGGCTGAAACGCACCCTCGTGGAAGGCGGCGGTGTCACCGTGTCCCGATTCCTTCAGGCTGGCGCCCTGGACCGATTACACATTACGGTTGCTCCCCTGCTGATCGGATCTGGCCGCGCGGCGCTCACGTTAGACCCGATCGACTCGCTCGACGCTGCGCTGCGCCCGCCGTGCCGCCGCTTCGAGCTCGGAGACGACCTGCTGTTTGATTTTGACCTCCGGCCGACGGCGACAGAAGCCCCACTGAGCGATGAAGCACAGGGTCCGAACGACCGTCGGTCACCGCGACGGCCGGAGGGCCGGCCCCAGGGCCAAGACGACGCCGCCGGGTAGGGTGGACAGAAGGACCAGGAACCCATACGCCACCGAGATAGCGACGCCGTCAACCGCCGTAAGACCAATGCCTCCCCAGAGCAGCGCCGCGGCGCCCTCGCGGACGCCCCATCCGGCAACCGTCACCGGAACCAACATCGTCACGAGAACGGGAGCAACAAGCGGCACCAGTGCCAGCGAGGGAGTCTGGATGCCAATCGCACGAGCAGATATGAGGTACGTCCCGATGTAACACCCCACGACAACCCCTGAGGTAATGAACTGCACCGGGGCGGCCTCGCGAGTGAGGAGGGCCCGGCGCGCATCACCCCAGAATGATCCAAGCCATGACCTGGAGGACGTACCGAGCCTCCGAGTAACGACCCACAGACCGACCGCGACGGTTCCTGCGCCAACGACCGCCAACCACCACGCCGCGCCAAGCACCATCGGCATCGTCGCGAGTGACACAACGGCAACTCCCGTCATGACGACCTGCCCGGATGCTCGCTCCAGGATCACGGCGCGAACCGCGGATTCGCCGGCCGGCCGATCGTCGGTCTGGAGCCGAGCATGCCGCCACGCTCGCGAGACATCGCCGACGACTCCGCCCGGGATGACCTGGTTGAGAAACACGGCCAGGTAGTACTCACGAAGGGCGTCACCGAATGGTAGATTGATTCCCAAGCGTCCCGCGGTGAAGCGCCACCGCCAGGCCGACACCGCAACCTGGACCAGAGAAATACCGAGCGCGAGACCGACCCACCGTGCATCCATGCGAACAAGTCTCGCCGCCACGTGCTCAAGGCCCAGGAACCAGCCCACTGCAATCAACAACCCTAGGCTGATACAGACACGGACGACTCGCGTCACCGAGGCGGCGGGACGACGCGCGATCATAACGACTCGTCCGGAAGGGCCAACAGGTCGACGTGGCCCACTGTCAATTCGAACTCCCCTGTCGCCACTCGCTGACGTCGCCGCTCGGCCCATTCGCGGATGCGGTCACGCCGCGCAGGGCTCTCCTCCAGCGCCGCGCGTTCCCATCCCTCGACGAGAGCACCCGCCAGTACCGAATCTCGCCGGTCCACTCGCCAGGGACTGGGAAGAAACCAGGTCCGATACCCGACCTGCTCGAATAGCATCCGTGCGACGGCACCAGCCGTCGGCCCGAGCGCCGAACCCAGACCTTTGTCGCGGCGCTGGTGTGCATTCACCGCATTCCGTGTCAGGAGATCCGCGGGATCCTCGTCTGCTCCCTCCCCATTCCACACGATGGAGCCGTCGTACGACAGGGCAAAGAGTACGCCGCACGTGGCTCGTCGACACGCCTCGGCCAAGGCGCGGAGCCACTCTTCAGACACTAAGTCAAGCAACGCGGAACCGGTGACCAGGTCGGCATCCTTGACCAGCTCAAGACCCGCATCGGCAACATCACCGCACACCCGGCTCAGGCCCTTGACTCTGTCGGGTGCGGTGGCGCGCTCGAGGAGGTCGGGATCATGGTCAACGAGCGTCCACACCTGTCCATCGGGCAGTCTGGGACCGAGATAGCGGAGGTTGGAACCGGTCCCACTGCCAAGGTCTAGGACCTGCGACCAATGCGCCCTTCGCCAGACAACTTTGAGGAGGGGCAAAAGCGCACGTGCACGCGACCGATGGTCGACCGGCTCTCGCAAGGCCAGCCAGCTAGCGTCGAAGACCTCTTTCGTCATTCGTCACGCGCCGCGACGGATCATGGGTCGGAGGCCAACGCGAGAACCGCCTCTGCAAAGGCATTCGCAGCCTGTTCCCAATCCGGAAGGGTCGCCGCGTGGCGGCGTGCGGCTGACGCCAGCTCGACGCGCCGCGCTGGGTCGCGAATCAGGTCGCCCAGAGCCGCAGCCAGTGCCGTCTCGTCGCTCGGCGCGACGAGAATGCCGGCACCACCCGGTACGGTATCGGGAATCGCGCCACCAGTCGTGCTGACGATCGGCAGTCCGCGCGCGAGCGCCTCACTGAGCACCATGCCAAACCCCTCATAGTGCGACGCAAGAACGAAGACGGCGCTCTCATGGTACAGCTCATCCAATTTGTCGGTTCCACACTCCCCCACGAACCGAATTCTGCCCTCCAGCCCGGCGTCGTCTACACGCACCTTCAGGCCCGCGGCATGAACACGATCTCGCGTCACGCTTCCGGCACACACGCAGGTCCAGCGCTTGTCTCGTAGTCGCTCGAGCGCACCGATCAAGACGTCGTGTCCTTTCCGGGGAATCACGGATGCGACGCACAGCAACCTTGGAACGCCCGCTGCGGCTGGGCCCACCGAGCGACGTGCGGGCGTCGTTCCGGGGCGAACGGCGCGCACCGCTGGCGGAGGCACGCCGTACGTGGCCAATCGTGCGGCGGTCGGTCGGCTCGTCACCAGCACTCCGGTGCAGCCGGCAAGGGCCTCCCGTTCGAGCCCAAAAAACCGCTCCCTTCGGAGGGCATCCAGCCCAGTCTCGTCGGCCAGCGGATGGTGTACCAATCCCAGAATTCGCAACCGCCCGGCGTGCTCGTGCACAACCTCCGGGAGGCCACCCATGGCCAGGCCATCGACCATGACCCGCGAGCGATCAGGCAGATTCCTGAGCACTGTCGCGAAGCTCGACCGCGCCCGAGAATCGGCCTCTGGAAACGAGCCCTCTAGCTCATGGACCGTCACTCGCCATCGACGCCGTCTCAACCCATCGACCATCCGGGCGTCGTAGATATAACCACCAGTCCGCTGGTCCAGTGGACCAGGCACCACGACATGAAGCGCGGGATGGCTCACACCGGTCCTTCGTAGCTCCCCCACGCCACGTGGGACTCCCGCAGGGTCACGTTGATCGACGTAACACCTTGTCCTGCATCGCCTAGGTCCCCGGACCGAGCTGCCTCAGCCACACGGTCGAAGACAACTCGCGCGAGCATCTCGGTCGTCGTGTTCTGCCCTGCAAACGCCGGATCGTCGTCAAGATTTCGATAGTTGAAGTCTCCAAGCACGGAGTTGAGGTGCCGACCGGCCAAACCGATATCGACCACCAGCCCATCGGCGTCAAGCTCCGGCCGTCTGAATGTCACATCGACAACGTAGGTCGCGCCGTGCAGCCCTTGCGCCGGTCCGAAGGCCTCGCCCCGAAAGCTGTGCGCGATCATGAAATGGTCACGAACGGTCAGACTGTACACGTCGAATTCCTCAATCGTTTAGGGGTCGACAGAGCGAGTCGCATATCGGATACGGTGGCACAGTACACCAGCCGGTGCGCGGCTCAGCCGCGCCATGACCTCGGGCAACTCATCGAACGGGCTTTCTCCGGTGATCAGAAGGTCAAGCGCGTCATCGGCAAGCAACTGCACCGCCAGTTTGGCTCTCCGCTGATGGCTCCATCGAGGCGCCCGGTCCGGAGGGACGTGCGAGACCTGGCTGCTCTTGACAGTCAGACGCCGAGAGTGAAACGCCTCCCCCAGCGGAAGCGAAACGGTCGCGGATCCGTACCAGCTCACGTCGACGATCGTCGCTTCCATGCCTGCGACGGAAAGGGCGCTGACGAGACCAGCGGCACTCCCACTGGCGTGGACCACCAGATCGGCATCCGCGCCGGAAGGCGGCTCGGTGAGAAAGTTGATACCGAGGGCCTTCGTAATTGATTCTCGCGCCGGCTCGACATCGACAACCGACACGCGAGCTCCCGGAATCTGGCGGCAGAGCCAGGCGATGAGCAGACCGACGACACCAGCCCCGATCACGACGATTCGGTCACCAACCGAAGGACCGGCGTCCCAGACCGCATTGATCGCGGTTTGCATATTGGCCGAAAGAACTCCACGCTCCGCCGGAACAGAATCAGGAATGGGCGTCACGGCGTTTGCCGGTACGCAGTAGAAGTCTTGATGGGGATAGAGACAGAACACGGTGCGTCCCTTGAGGGCCTCAGGACCCTCCTCCACCCTTCCGACACTGGTGTACCCGTACTTGACCGGAACCGGAAACGTCCCTTCTTGGAAGGGTGCACGCATCGATTCGTACTGAGACGGTGGAACCTCGCCATTGAAAATCAAAGACTCGGTTCCTCGGCTGATGCCCGAATAGAGCGCACGGACACGCACCTCGTCGTCTCGCCTCGGGGGCAGATCGGCGCTCTGAATCTCCCCATGTCCGATTGACTGAATCCAGAACTGTCGAGCGGTCGTTGTGTCTGACACAGCCTTGATTCCAGGCAACGGACATTACTCCATGATCACCGTCACCCACAATACGGAGTCACAACAATGGCAGGCTGGGACGCTGGCTGAGGTGGTCCGAGGTCTGGCGGGAGGGGTGTCGCGTCTCAGGGCGCCATTGCGACGCCAATGGCTTCTCAAGCGATGACCGCGAGGCCCGCCGCCGACGACTCGCGAGCCGCCACTACACGATCATCACTGTGCGAGGAAGCTGGACATTGTGCTCGAGGAACGTCCGCTTGTTTCCCAATTCCTCTTCTGTCGGCTGAATGGCCCCATTGACATCGGTTACACGCGACACAATCGTGTGCTCACCGGGGGTGGCGCCGTGCCAATCCCACGTGAAGAACTTCCAGGAGTAGGTACTGCTGGTCGAAGGATCGAGCGTCGCTGACTGCCATCCACCATCGTCGACCTTCACCTCGACCGAGCGCAATGGCGTGCCGTCGTTTAAGACGACACCGAACACCTGATGCCGTTGACCGTTTGTCGTCACTCGCGCGATGAACGACTTGAGCCGCATACGAGTGATGGCGGTCTCCTTCCACTTCATCTCGCCGTTCACCATCTCACCCTTGAGCGTGCGATACCAGCGTGCCTGGAACTTTCCAAGGTACTGGTCCTCCTGCGCGTGAATCTCGGAAAGATACTTGACGTTCGGCGCGCCGTACCAACCCGGCACGAGTAACCGGAGGGGAAATCCCTGATGCCGGGTCAGCGGTTCGCCGTTCAGCGCATACGCCAGGAGCGGCTCGGACGACAGCGCTGTGTCACGCGGGAGGCTACGACCGTACTGCTGGTCGACGGTATGGGTCTGGCCACGAAACGCCACTTCCTCTTCGCCATGATCAGCGCCGAAGAAGACAATCTCTCGTGCCCCGCCCTGCACACCAGCACGGTCCAGGACGGTGCGGAGCGAGACTCCGGTCCACCGGCCGTTGCTCGACAGACCGTTCAGCGGTCCGCGGTTCCCGGAGCACTCGAATCCAAACACAAGCTCTCGGGTCTCCATGTCCCGCAGCTCATCGAGCGAGAGCGCTAGCTCTCGGTCCACAAGGCCCGACACACGCAGACGATACGCGGCACCGTCGATTTCGGGATGGCCATAGTGCTGCGTTGTGAAGAACTGCTCGCGGGGGGTCAACACGCCCTCGATCATCCGAACATCGATGATCCGACTTTCTGGAGAGCGCTCCAGCGTGATCGTGTCCGGAAGATCCGTGAACTCCTCGAGAGTCTCACCCTGAGCTATGGCCGGGAACGCCCACTCAGGCAGACCAAGAACACCTAGTCCGGCGAGAGCCAAACTTCCCTTGAGAACGTCTCGACGACCAGTCTGATTCGCCATCTGTAGCCCTCCCGCGACGATTCTTGCACAGCAGTATCGCGGGTGCAATGGGTCTGTACACAGAGATCGCCACGCACCGGTCCGGCGAACGCGAGCTGCTACGTCGAGCGTCATGCCACACGGATGTCGACGTGTCGGAGCGGTGGGCAGAGGGTGGAGGGTGTGAGTTCTCCTGCGTCAGTCGCTCCAACCACACTCTTCGGCCATCAAGCCGATGACGTCCCGGGCTCCGCGGAGGTCAAAAACAACCGTGGTTGGTCCAGACATGTAGTGCGTAAAACCGAAGCTCAAACGCCGGGCAGAGGCAATCTGACGGACGGCCGCAAGACCATCTCCGGCGAAGAGCGCACGCTGGTCCTGAGCAGCGACCCATTGTTGACGCGCGGCGTTCCGGTCGTCGAACACCAGGTTGACAACGTGACCCGATGTCTGCGGATCAATCAGCGCCGTACCGCCTGTGGTCACGTGCACGTCGGTCTGCCCGTCGCCGCAGCTCACACCCAACATGGGCCGATGGCGTCCGTTGGCGAACTTGACATCGCCTCCGGCCGAGAGTTCAAACGCAGTTACTCCCGGCATGGCGTCAGCCCAGGATGACCGCACCCAGGTCGGACCGGACAGATCCTCCGCTTCGAGTGCGACTGACGGATCGACGGTGCCAAGCTCCGCGAGTGAGGACTCGTTGACCTCATTTCCCGAACGTGCCGACGGCTGCAGATAGGTCGCGCCGGCCACCGCGGTGGGAAGGCCAATGACGATCGTCAGCGCAACAAGCCATGTCACGCGACGAGGCCTCGCATCAGCGGTCGCGACTGATGGCTTCGACGACCATTCGTTTCCGTTCTGATTCGTCGTGTCGCCGTCGCCGGACGCCGGGCTGGCTGCCTCGGTGCCGCGGCTTTCACTGACCGGGCTGTCGGACTGGTTCTCGGAGGGCCACTGGTTCATCGCACACTCGCCTTTCGGAACCCAGGCCTCACCGTCCGGCCTGGATGCACACCGTGGGAGGGGCAAGCTGCGTACCGAACGAAGCAGCGTGACGTTACGCGAGGTATCGATCAAAAGGGTCCGAGCGCCGATCAATTATTGTGCGATAGCGACACAAACGTAATCGGACCGCACTCAGTCGTGGGGCTGGCTGGTGTAACGTAGACTGACGCCAGCAAGCCGAAACCACGGATTCGCGAGGGTTGCGTGCCTCCTAGACACCTCCGCACCGTCTTTGAGCGGTCGACCTCATCTCTGGCTCAGACGCTACCCTTTCGACGGACCGTCGCTGGGATCTGGGTGCCGACGCCGCTTCGAGCTCTTGAGCGGGGGTGTGAGGCGCTGGGGCATCTGGGGCTTCTCGGTGCAGGAGCAGCACCGGGGCACCTGATAGACGCCGGAAGCGGCGATGGCCGGTTTCCCGCGTTCCTTTCACACCTTGAGCCAACCAGGGAGATCCACGGCATCGAGCTCGACCCGGCGCTGTGCGCCCTGGCCAGAGACAACCTGGAAGCCCTAGGGAGAAAGGGCTCAGTCGACCTGGACCGCGTGCACCTCATCGAAGGCGACTACCGCGACCCGTCGACCTACTCCGAGGGAGGCATCGACCCCCAGGCCGTCCACATCTTCTTCAACTACCCCGATGGGAACCAGGCGCGGCTAGCGCAGTTCGTGCGGGGACACGCTGGCCGCGGCACGAAGCTCTGTATTCTTACGCACGACCGAACGCTCGAGATCGACGAGCTTGCGCTGGAGGAGCGCCATAGTGTGGACGTGGGTGACGACAAAGCGTGGCGACTGTCGATCTACGGGAACGATCGCGAACAGCCGCGAGATGCGGCGCGGCCTATGGGAACCGCCCGACAGTCGAAAACGATGAAGTCTGCTCCGCAGTCAACCGCTGCCGCCGCTCCGCGGCTTCCTCCTCGAGATGTTTGATCCAGTCCACGTCTCGACGGCTGCCGCGCCACATAGACCGACGGTCTGCTCCTCCTCGGCGGCGCTCAGGTGCGACACGCCTGGGCTCGGTCTCTGGCAAGGGGCGGAGGGTCCGCATCGCGTCAGACATGATTATACGCTTCTTCGCACTTCTTCCCGGACGCCACGGTTCCGTACGACCGAGCGAGTCGCTGCGCGCTCCGCACTGTCCCTCACATCGAAACTGAATTGTGGGTCGGAGAGCAGATGGAAGATGGGCTCTACCAGCCAGTTCGATAGAACCGTTGCCGGACCGCTACGAGGTCGCCCTGGATGAGCATCCAGGGAATCTTGATAGAGAGCAGGCCAGAACCACTCGGGTGTCGCCTCGCGACGACCTACCAATCGGGAAGCGCCGCGGCCAGCTCACGAACGCCGTCGCGGAACAAACTCAATATGCGACTGCTCGTCTGGAACTCATCGAGAATCGCCGCCCGGCGGCTCGATCGAAGGTCACCGATGACATAGGCGAGCATTGCGGCCATTACCGTGCCTTCCTCCGTATCCGTGGCCTCGAAGCGAGCTTGAAAACCCCTTAAGATCGGCTCGAACGACGCCTGGTGCCATTGCTCCACACCGGCCTCCAGTCGAACAAAATCATTGAGAATCGCCGCATACCCAGGATCGGCCGCGCGATGCCAGAACGACACATCAGGTCCGAACTCCTCCGAATACCAGGGCAAGTACAGATTCGCCCGTGCCGGCACCCGTTTGACGAGAGCAGGGTTGAATCGCTTGAGCTCATCGGCAGAGAGGCCGGTCTGTTGGCTCAGCTCGGCAATTGGTATGGAGCGCGGAACCCGCATGGCGAAAACCGGCGACTGCGGCGTCTCGGCAATCAATCGCAGCACGTTGAACGTATTGCCGAACACCATCTCAGCGTAGAGCGCAGAGCGGGGGCCATAACTCCGAAATAGCTCCCGATAGCGGCGCCTGGAAACTTCCCGCAGGCTCCGCGCGAACGTTGAGCCGAGGAAATACTGCTCGCGTGTATCCTGACCCCCGAGCCGTTTCCCGTTGATTACGGTACGCCCGACATTCACGCCTCCCGCATGGTGTTCCGACAGCGCCGGAACGAAACTTCCGTACATCGTCGCGAGAATCGTGAGATAGGCGGCACAGTAGGGCGCTTGCGTCGTCTGGTTGTATCCTTCGATCACGTAGGGCGTCAGGCGATTCAGATGGGCCCAGTTCCGTGGCAACCACTGACAGAATCCGAGAGCCCGGGCAGATGACCGCGCCCGGCCGTTCAACCCCGATTCGATGATTGCCTGCGAGAGCCCGATCTCGGCGGGCACACCAAATCGCTCATAGATCGTCCCCCATTCGCTCAAGAAGCGGCCGTAGCGGTCGGCGTGCGGCGACAGAAAGCGGCCGCGCGTCGGATTGTGTACAACCGGACCGGCCGCGAGCTCGAGCAAACGCTCGACTTCCTCACGCCGCTGCGTGAGGCGCGACGGGAGGCGCTGATCCGACAGCGTCGCCGAGAGCCTCGGCTCCTCCCAGATCGCGTCGCGCGACCAGTCGCCCCTCGTCGGAAAGGTCGCAAGCAGCCGACCATCTGCGGCGCTGCCGTAGACGATGCGCCCGTCGGGAATGACAAAGATGTGCTGCCAGAATGGATAGGCAGGCCGAAACTCTCTTATCGCGGCCATATCGGCCCTGAGTCGGGCCTTGGCATGAACCTGGGCTGAAGTCGCGACCGGCCACAGCGCCGCACCTTGCGACGCGACCTGCGCCGACAGGGCGCTGGTCATGCCGAGGGCGACGTGAGCTGTCAACGCCAACACTACAGCGAGGTGTCTCATGGCACGCGAGACCAATCGCGCAAAGCGACCGGCATCCCGATTATACGAGGCCCTTCCGCTCGGGGCGAGTCAATCGCCACGATTCATGTGCAGCGACGTGACAGGAGAAGACACCCGAGTGGCTGCGCCAGAAGAAATGTCGAGCGCGCGGAGCTTCCGTCGAAACCCTTCCGCATCGTTCGCGGTGTGAAGCCACGTGCCGTCGGCTCGGCGTACGATATCAATCCCCACCCTTCCAGCCATGTCACTACGACAACATCCCGAGCATTCGGGCTGCGGTGTCGCGTCACCCGTCGCGAGCGACAGATCATCTCTGGGCCGTCGGTGTCCCGGACGGTCCGCAGGACATGGCGCCCTGGGCAGTTGGGAATCGGTTGGCCCTGAAACCGCTCAAGTAGTTCACCTAGGAAGAGCATCTCGACGCAGACAGGATAGTGGCACACGGAATGCATCTCAAAACGTGGCCCCGACCGGAATCGACGGGTGGGTCAGGTTTCGCCGGATAGCGGAGGAAGAAATGGCACGGTCAACAGGCTCTTGGCTCCTTGGACTTTTCGCCGTCCTCACGGTTGCGACGATGGTCAGCTGCAATGGCAGCCCGACGTCACCGAGCGCTGATCCGAACCTGTTGGTTCAGTTGACGGACGACCACACCGACAACGTTGAGCAGGTGAACATCTTCTTTAGCAGCGTAACCGCCAACCCTGTCGGAGGGCCACCGGAGACGATGAACCTCGAGCTCTCCAACAATCCGCAGGACTTGCTCGTGCTCCGGGACGCGGTCATCCCACTCGCAACCGCGGTCGTCGCTCTAGGCGACTACGAATCCCTCAGGATCAACCTCGACGAACAGCAGAGCAGCATTGTTGAGGGGGGAATGACCCTTCCGCTTCGGATACCGAGTCAGGAGATCAAGATCCTGGGCGGATTTCGCGTAGACGATGATGGGACCACCACCATCACGCTAGATTTCGACGCCGAACGGTCGCTCGTCAAGCTCGGCAATGGCGAATGGCTACTGAAACCTGTGATCGCGATGGAGGTGTCCGAACCGTGAACCCACCGTCTCGACACCTAGACACGAACCGGACGAGATCGAAAGAGTGAACGTCAGAAGAAAGCGTCAACGGCGCACGACTCGAACCGGAGGGAATCGTCACAACGGCACCGCCGTTCGCAATACGAGGAACTCCACAAGAGCGTCGGCTCGCTCAACGAGACCGTCCAGCTCGAGGAGAGACTGACGTCCGGCCGGACTGAGTGTCAGAACTTGTGAGAGCCGGTCGACGAACTCCTCATCCGACAATGAATTGAAGAGCGGCGACAGACCGGACGATATCGCGTCGAGCATCCCAGCCAGACGCCTCCGTCGTTCCTTAAGGATCTCCTGCCTTTGGTCGTCAAGCACCTCGGGGAGAGGCTCGACGTCCGCCAACCGATAGGCACGGCTCCTGTCCTCACGCGTCACGCGAAACCTCACAAGCCCACCCAGAAGGATCATGTATCGCCCGTCCGAGAGCTCCTCGGCCTCGATGATCGTCCCCGCGCATCCGACCGCGTAGACCGGCGGCCGCCCGTAGTAGTCCGCCTCGTACCCAGGCCGGAGCAGAATCATGCCGATGATGCCGTCGCCAACCAAGGCATCGGCGATCATCTCGCGGTAGCGTGGCTCGAAGATGTGGAGTGGAACAGACGAATTGGGAAAGAGGACGACATCCTCAAGGGGAAAGATCGGAATCGTCGCCGGCAGTGCCTCGGCCGCACGGTTCGACCGGGGAGCAGCGAGCTGGGCCGAACCAACGACCGGTAGACCCAGCATCCCGATCACCCACAGCGCGCCCGCCAATCTCAGTGTCTTCACGGTGCCTCTCCTCCGACTCATGCTTCGGAGCCGCCGTCCGAACTCTCACGTCTGCGCAAAAAGAACCGCGCCGTCACGATCGCCTACGACGCCCCGTCGGCAATGACGTAAAAGATCCACCCCGGGCAATTCTCGACCCGCTTCGCCGGACGAAAATCGCTCGCGCTGTCGTCGTCTTCGAAGTCCCAGAACACCTTGATGTTTCGAAATCCAGCCGCAGCAAGCGCATCAGAGACCTCACCAGGAGAATAGATCCGCCAGTCATACGTGAACGCCCGCTTCATCATCTTTCGGTTCTTGAACTCGAAGTGGATGTAACAGAGCGCTCGGTTGTCGATCGGGTTGAAGTCGGCCTGGTCCCAGACGTATCCGAACGTGCCCTCCGGGCTCTTGACTTTTCGAGTCTCTTTGAGACGGCGTCCACTGTCCCATCCTCCATACCCATCAACCATGAAGATGCCTCCCGGCGCCAGGCTTCTCCGGACACAACGAAAGTACGTCAGCAACTCCGGCAGAGGATGAAACAAGTAGGTAGAAAAGTTGAAGGCCTGAATCACATCGGCTTTCGGACGTGTCACCGTCCGGACGTCCTGGTGACGAAGATCAACTCGACGGCTTGCATCGCCGAGCGGCGCGCGATTGTGGGTTTGAGCCCAGGCGAGCGTTGGTTGATCCAGGTCGAGCGCGATGGCGCGCGCCCGGGGGGCCTCTGTGACCCAGCGACAGGAATTGGAGGCCGTCCCGCAGAAGTCCTCACGCAGCACCAGCGGTCGTCCGCCGCGACGCTTCTTGTACTGCCGGACCGCGAATTCAACCTCGAACGCGGGATCCTGAACCGACAACTCGTACAAGACATGCTTGTCCGCGTGTTTCCGAGGAAGCGAGTATTTCTGCGACATGTGCTGAATATCCTACTGTCTTGTGCTGAGCCAACCTGGTAGCCAAGCCACTGAGCGGACGAATCGACGCCCAGTCTCATGTGGGGATCCCCCCCCCGCGCGCGAGGCCTGCGCGATCGGCCCGGCGGCCTATGGCTCGGGAGGTGGTTTGCGAGGGATTCGCTCGTCAACCTGCGCTGCCTGATAGGCAAGACCCGCAAGCACGACGGCGTTGATCTTGAGATCGCCGGGCAGCAACTTCTCGAACATGTCCATGTTCGTATGATGGGTTCGCGTGCGGTAGTCGATTCGATCCTGCACAAACTGAAATCCTGGCAGCCCCACCTCGTCGAAGGCGAGATGATCGGACCCCATATTGCTGAATGTTGAGAGCGTGCCGACGCCGAGATCATTGAACGGTCTCATCCACTCATCGAAAATCGATCCGACCGACAGGTTGCCCTGCTGATGCACGCCGCGAATCTGCCCCGTGCCATTGTCGAGATTGAAGTAGACCGAAAAATTCTCGTAGTCGGGTGTGACGCCGTCCGCCGGACTGCCAAAATGTCGGGCCACATACGAACGCGAGCCGCGGAGCCCGCCTTCCTCGTAGCTCCACAGTGCGGCGCGAATCGTGCGCCGAGGTGTCGCGCCAACGGCTCTGAGAATGCGCATCGCCTCAAGGACCGACGCAACCCCTGCGGCGTTGTCGGTGGCGCCCGTCCCGGTGTGCCACGAGTCCAAGTGGGCCCCGATCATGACAACCTCGCGAGCGAGGTCGGTTCCACCAATCTCCCCAAGAACGTTGTGCTCCCGCTGGTTGCGGGCCTCGACCGAGACGCGAATATCAACCTGCAGCGTGACCGGAACACCGCGCTCGACTAACCGGTAAACCCGGCCATAGTGTTCCGCCGCAATAGACACGGTGGGGAGGGAACCCAGGACGGCCTCTGGCGACTGGTCGTGCCGGCCGGTAACGAAGAGCGTGCCGTCACCACCCTGTGCTGCCACAAGGACCGCAGCAACGCCCTCAGCGCGGTAAAACGCCTCGATCTCGTCCGCAGGCAAGTCCCCGCGACGTGGAGGATTCTGTGCCCATGCTTCCGTTCGGCGCGCCGCGACATTCAGATCAACTCCACCGTCCGCAAAGGCCTCCAGCGATTCCTCGTCGTGCCGGACGGCCTCCGGTTCGAACCGCGGCGCATACTGGCGCGGAGGCGTCGACAATACGACGGCATCCTGCAATCGACCTTGATAGGTCTCCAGGTCGGCCCGGCCCTTGATGTCGGTCAGCACTGCGCGTCCCGTGATCGGTCCACCGGTTCCAGCCGTAAAGGCTTCTGGGTACCCGAACAGTGGCTGGTAGTCAGGCTCCAGCATGTGAAGCGACACATACTCGACATCCCAGTTCACGCCGTGTCGCCCAAACGACTCTATTGACGTATTGGTCAGGCCGAGCGCGTCCATCGTCACCTTGGCCCAGTCCTGGGAGTCACGCAGATTGTCCGAGCCAGACAGCCTCGGTCCAATGACGTCTGACAGATACGAGGCGTACTCCATCACGCGGGAACGATTGAAACCCTCATCCCTGATGCGGGCCACCATCGCCAGGTAGCTGTCATCCTGAGAGCTGATCGGCTCACCCACGGTCAGTACCAGCACCAGGACCGACAGGGTGCAGGCGGCTCCTGGCGCGCGAACCATCCTCATGCGCACCAATCCTCCGACACGTCGTTCATGACTTCGCACTGATGTTCATTCTATATACCGATGGCCCGGAACTTCCCTCCCGGAAGGAGCCAAAGGCTGCCCCACGCGCACGTCAGTTGCTCGCGGGTCCCCAGGTGGCGCCGCGAGTGGGCTGCACCGTCGGCGCTTCGTGCCGCTCCAACATCTGTCTCCGGACGACACCGCCGTAGACGTTGCCGAAGGTGTCTACGCCAACTCCCTCTGCACCGCTGTGCGCCAAGTCCCTGGATTCGATGTCCTCCAAGAAGTAGTGGAGCTGGCCGGTCCTCGCGCTCCCCACCCTGATCCCCTTCCTCCAGCCCGGGTTGTCAGGGCCCCACGATTCAGAGTCGGCGACGTAAATCGTGTCGGTATGGTCTATGTAGACACCGCTCGGCCGACCGAACTGGTGCCACTGGTCAACATAGTTACCATCCTGGTCCCAGATCATGAGGCGATTGTTGTCACGGTCGGCGATGAACAGACGGCCTTGGGTGTCGATCGCGAGGGCGTGAGGCGCACTCAGCTGCAGGTGCCCTTGACCCGTGCTTCCTAGAGCGTTTTTCGAAAAGCTCTAGTACTCGATAGGCGGTTCATGGTACTCCTACGTGCAACGTCCTGTAGGAGGATCAATGCGCGCCTATTCGATGGATCTTCGCGAACGAGTGCTCCACGATAGCGACGCGGGCATGCCGGCGGCCGCGGTCGCGAGCAAATACCGCGTCAGTGCCTCCTGGGTCCGGCGGCTCACACACCGGCGGCGGGAAACCGGCGAAGTCGCCCCGCGCCAGCAGCGTTACGGGCGGCATCCGGTGCTCGCGTCCCAGCTGCACACGCTCGCGGCCTTGATCCGCGAGCAACCGGACCGCACCCTCGCCGACCTACAGGTCGCCCTGGGTACGTCCGCCAGTCTGGCGACGATTTGGCGGGCCGTGAAACAGCTGGGCTTTACCGTAAAAAAAAACGGTGCGCGCGTCCGAACACGATCGCCCCGACGTCGCGGCCGCCCGCGCGCAGTGGGCGACGACTGCCCCGACGCTCGACCCGACTCGCCTCGTCTTTCTGGATGAAAGCGGGGTCGCCACCAATCTCCTGCGGCGCTATGGGCGCAGCCTTCGCGGCCAGCGGGTCGCCGATCACGCGCCCCAGGGTCGGTGGGAGAGCAGTCCCTTCATCGCCGCGCTGCGGGTGACGGGGCTCACCGCGCCGGGGGTCCTCGATGGCCCGATGGACGGGGCCAGCTTCCTCGCCTACGTCGAACAGATCCTCGTACCGACGTTGCAGCCCGGTGACATGGTGATTGCCGACAACCTCGCCGCGCACAAAGTCGACGGCGTGCGCCACGCTATTGAAGCGGCCGGCGCGACGCTGCGCTTCCTGCCGCCCTACAGTCCCGACTTCAACCCCATCGAGCTGAGCTTCGCCAAACTCAAAGCTATCGTCCGCCAAGCCCGCTGCCGCTCGCTCGACACGCTCTGGCCGCTCCTCGGTGCGTGTCTGTCGCGCTTCACCCCCACCGAATGCCGCAACTACGTCCATCATTGCGGCTACACGGCCGCCAAAGCGTCATGAAAAACGCTCTAGGTGGGCGATGAACATCCCATCTCGTGAATACTTCGACACTCGTGCGAACGCCCCGTTCTTGACGTGCCCTTCCGAGATGAAGATCGTGCCGTCCGGCGCCGTCACGACATCGGTGGGCTCGCGGAGCAGGCCTGGCGCATCACCCGCGACTCCGGACTGCCCGAGCGTCATCAACAGCTCGCCCCCGGCGTTGAACTTTCGCACCACATGCCCGCCCGGCACATCCCCACGCCCGACATCCGCCGTCCAGACGTTGCCGTCATGATCCACATGGAGGCCATGCGGAAACGCCATCAGACCTTGACCCCACACATCGATTCTCCGACCCGACGTCGGATCCAGCTTCACGACTGGCGGCTCCGCTCGACCGACGCACGAGTTCCGGTAGCATCGGTGCAGCACATACAAGAGCCCGTCCGGGCCGCCCTCTGCCCCGATGACCGCCGCCCACTCGCCGCCATTTCCCGGTGGTGGCTCGCCGTACGGTTCGATTCGTGTGTACGGATTCGGGAGGTCGTTGCCATTGGCGATCGGCCCGTAGGCGGCGACCAAACGCTGGAGCAGCATGACGACTGTGCTGTCAACGTTCTCGTTCGTGATCGGACGGTCGATGTTGGGATTCTGTCGCGGCCCCTGTCGATCTGGCTCCTGACCACTCGGCTCCAGCTGCACACCGACGAGCAACACTACCGCCGCCGCGGCGACGAGACCCTTCTGGTGACCTATCATCAGCGCCCTCCCTCTTGATGGCACCCACTCACCGCCCTTGGCCACTTCCCTTGCGTCCACGCCTCGCGACGATGTCGAACTCAGCCTTGGTCACCGGTTGCACCGACAGCCGGCTCCCCTTCCGCGTGACCATCATCGCCTCGAGACCCTTCGTCGCCTTGAGAGCGGCGAGCGACATCGTGTCAATGAAGCGCTCGACAAACCCGATGTCGACCATGTACCACGTCGGAGAATCTTTCGCGCTTCGGGAATCAAAGTACTTGTGCGCTTTCTTCCACGCGAAGTGGTCCGGATACGCCGCCTTGGCGACCCTGGCAATACCGGTCACCCCAGACGGGTCGGCGTTCGATGCGTAGAACAGCACGCCATCGCCTACACGCATCTCGTCACGCATGAAATTCCTGGCCTGATAGTTACGAACACCCTCCCAGCACGTTTGTCCATCGCGCTCCAGGTCGTCAATGCTGTACGCCGATGGTTCACATTTCATCAACCAATATCGTCGTGTGTCCTTCGCTGTCATGAGCGCTCCTGTCCGTCGTCTCTGCTCCACCCGATCACGAGCCGAGGCGTCCGCCCGATCTCGGGATCGGAAGCGGCAACGAGGGTCCAGGGTAACGGAAACGACGCATCGGATGCAGGCTCCCACGATCGGGCTCTCGTCCGATCGCACCGCCCTGATGTCGCTCGCGTAGTCATCACGCGCTACACTACACAGCATCTCCGGCAGCCGGAGCCGCCCTCGAGAGGAGACAGACGATGCGCCATCGCTCGCCCGCCCAGCTCGTCCTCGCGTCCGTACTCGTGGCGGCCGCCTCGGTTGTGACCCTCGGCCAATACAGGCTTACCGTCAACGAAGATCGCCTGATCAATGCCCAGAACGAGCCACAGAACTGGTTGCTCATGAACGGCGACTACGGCGCTCAGCGATACTCCAAGTTGACCCAGATCAGCCGCGCGAACGTCAAGAATCTCCGGATGGTATGGGCCCTGGCGCTGGGCGGCATGCAGGACGTGGGCAGAAACGGCCCCGAGAGCGAGGTCAACCCGCTCATCGACAACGGGTACATGTACACCACCGACGGGTGGGGCACCGTGTACAAGATCGACGTGCGCAACCCACATCACGGCGAGTTCGTGTGGGTTGCCGACCCAGGCGTCGACCACGAGGGCAACACGTCCCGCTCTCGCGGGATCGCGTTGTGGGAAGAGTACGTCCTCGCGAATCTTCCGGACGGCCGTGTCATTGCCATCGACCGCGACACGGGCGACATCATCTGGGACGAGGAGATCGCGACTATCAACGAGTTCGGCAGTCGAGAACGGTTCTTCACGGCCCCCTTGGTTGCCGATGGAAAGGTTCTCATCCACAACGGCGCCGGGGACGGAGGCACCCGTGGCTGGGTCGCGGCCCTCGACGTCGAGACGGGTGCAGAACTGTGGCGGTGGTATGTCGTTCCCGAGCCGGGCTTACCAGGGAGCGAGACCTGGAAGGACGACCACAACGCCTGGAAGACTGGCGGGGGCGGGATCTGGCAAACCGGATCATACGATCCGGAAACGAACCTGTACATCGTCGGCACGGGCAACCCGTATCCCGCGTACGACGCCGAGTTTCGACCGGGTGACAACCTCTACACCGACTCGGTCGTTGCGCTCGACGTCGACACTGGAGAGCTGGCCTGGTACTTTCAGTACACACCGAACGACTCATGGGACTACGACGAAGTCGGCGTCCACATGCTCTACGACATCGAGCTCGACGGTGAATTGCGCAAGGTCGTCGGGCACTACGGCCGGAACGGCTTTTTCTACACGCTCGATCGAACGAACGGTGAATTCATCAAAGCCGAGCAGTACGTCAACGACCTGAACTGGACAGCGGGGATCGACGCCGAGACTGGCCTCCCCGTCGACTACGACCCGACCCTTGATGTCCAGATCTACAATCCCGAGGCGCGCGCGCTGCGGGCGGACGCTGACAGCATGAAGCGGGCGTGTCCGACATGGCACGGTGGCGTCGCCCACCAGCCTCTTGCCTTCAACCCGGTCAAGCACATTGCATACGGCGTGGGCACGGAAGGGTGCTTCTCGCAGAGTGGTGCCGCCGTCGCTCCGCTTTCCCCGGACGGTGGCGTCAACTTTGAAGCGAGCGAGCGCCGAGAGTACACGAGCGACCTGTACTACGGCTCCGTCACGGCATTCGATGCGGTGCGTCACGAAGTCGTCGCCAAGGCCGTGACCGACATTGAGGTGCGGTCCGGGATCGTCAGCACGGCGGGCGGTCTCGTCTTCACAGCGCTTCAGGACGGTTGGGTGGTCGCCTACAACGACGAGACCCTCGAAGAGCTCTGGCGCTTCAACGTCGGTACGCCCCTCAAGGGCGCGCCGGTCACCTATGCAATCGGGCCGCAACAGTACCTTGCCGTGCAGGCGGGCGGACGCCATCTCCATCCGGTCAAATACGATCAGCTCGAGACGGCGAGCTACCTGTTCGTGTTCGCCCTCGACGAATAGTGAGGAGTCGCGAACTCGTGTGGTCAGCGGTAAAAATCCGCGCACACATCGACATCTGAACCCCAGAAATCGATGCAGGTTGCGCGGTCCATCGGCCCCTGGCCGATCACCTTGTCGAAGAGAAAGTCAGCCAGGCGCTCAATCTCCCGCGGTTGCAGGGTTGCCGGCGGGTCCGGCAGGTGCAGACCCATCCGGCGCAGATCGGCGCGGGTTCTCCCCAGACATCTCTCATCCTCGTACGCGCGACGATCGTAGGCCGGCATGCTCCGGCCTGGGAGCCCACACGAAATAACAAAGACAACTTGGTCGCGGTCGATCTCGCTCGTCCGTAGATTCGCGCCGTCCGGCATCTGCAGGTCCATCTTTCGTCCGTCGCCTGCCCAACCGTGACAGGACTGGCAGTCCGCCTTTTGCCGGTAGAGCCTCATACCGGCTTCGACATTGCGGTCACCGGGAGCGTCGGTCTGCGCTGAAAGGTCGGGGGAAAGAACCAACGCGATGCAAACCGCTGCACACAGCCCCAGGAATCGCGACCCTATCGTGAACATGACTCTCCCTCTCCAATGCCGAAGCCGCCCCTCCCGCTGGAGACGTACCACGGTTGAGAGACCGTCGTTTACTGCTGCTCCTTTGCCAAGTCGTACGACGTCCGACACGACTCGACTTCGACTCTAGCCCGGGTGTGACGAGCCACCAGACGGAAGCGCTTCTCCGTTCCAATCAGATGACTTCAGCTCGACGGAATGCTGGTCGGGATCCCGAATGTAGAGACTCTGTCCGCCTTCGGGCCACCCGATCGCACTCTCGATCACGACCTCATGGAGGCGAAGTTTCTCCGTCCACCTATCGAGATCGTCCGGCTGAAAGCCAAACGCCACGTGCTGTTGTCCCGCAGCGTCGCTCGGCGGGATCACACCGAAAGGCAGGACGCTCGCCTCGGACGACAGCCCCCGCCGCATGATGAGCAGCACCTGGCCTGGCGCGACCCTCAACGCAGTGAGCCGTTCCGAAGCCAGCAGAGTCGAAAAACCAAAGACTTGCGTGTAGAAGGTGACCGAGCGCTGCATGTCGTCCACATAGAGCGCGGTCTCAGTGATGCCGCTGACTGTGAGCATCTCGTACGTATTGTACGCCCAACAGGTTCACAGTCCGGCGTAGAATGAGGATGCGTGGTCTATCGACGAACGGTGCGAATCGTGGTCGGAGCGTTGGTCGCGCTAGCCCTCGTCTCTGCTGCCTTCGCACAATGGCCGAGCCGAGGATGGGGACGGTCTCGGTACCCTCCCCGCTTTAGGCCCGCCGGTCATCTCGATTCAGGCTTTACCTTCTGCCGTTTGATGTACACGAGCGACCGCCGAGATCCGTCGGGACGCGGATGGGCGACTGACTATCCGTTCGCTGACATCAATTTCATGATTCGGTTCTCCGAGCTGACGTCGGCCCGCGTCGACATCGACCGCAACGGCGATCCCAATCATTGGGTCGTCGAGATTGGTGACAAATCGTTGTTCAGCTGCCCCTTCGTGATGACCTCTGACGTGGGAACGATGAGCCTCAGTACGAACGATGCGGAGCACCTCCGCGACTACCTCCTGAAGGGCGGCTTTCTGTGGGTCGATGACTTCTGGGGAGAACGCGCATGGGGTCAGTGGGAGCGAGAGATCGGGAAAGTGCTCCCGCCGTCTGATTACCCGATCGCGGACCTGCCTCTGGAGCACCCTCTGTTTCAGACGTTGTTCAACATCTGGGAGGTCCCCCAGATCTCGAACATCCACTTCTGGCGGGCCACAGGCGGCACGACCACGTCGGAGCGTGGCTACGACAGCACCGAACCCCATTTCCGCGTCGTCACCGACGCCAGCGGCCGGATCCTCGTTGCCATCACTCACAACACCGATATCCAGGATTCCTGGGAGCGGGAGGGTGAGAATGCGGCGTTCTTCGAGCAGTTCTCACCCGACGGCTACGCTCTCGGTGTCAACGTCTTGCTCCATGCCATGAGCCACTGACCGAGCCTCAGCCCCCTCTCTGTGAATCGTGAGCTGCTAGATCACGGGTCAGAATCTGATCTGTACGCCAGCGAAGCCGCTACGTGGTGCGCCGGGCGTGACGAACCGCGGAACCTCCGCGTCTGGTGCCTCGGACAGAAAGATTTCGAGCTCCGCCAGTGCCCCGAAGGTGCCGTACTCCTTGTCGAAGAGGTTGTCGATCCGAACGAACACCTCGAGGCCGTCAGTCAGGCGATACACCGACCGGAGGTTGGCAATGCCGTAACCGTCCAACTCCGGCTGATCGTTGCCCTCATCTCCGACCAGTACGCGGCTCGAAGCCGCAATCGTTTCGAATGCAAGATCCCAGGCCTCGGTCAGACCGTACCGAATACCAGCCTTGAAGTTATGTCTCGGGATGCCTGGGAGTCGATCTCCCGGTTCGACATGGAGAGTGCCCTCCGCGCTGGCCGCGTCGTTGACGACGGGATTGCTGGGTAGCTCAAGCGGTGATTCGAACGTCGCCTCCACCAAACCGTAGCTCGCAAACCAGCCGACGTGTTCGACCTGACCACTCAGCTCGACGTCCAATCCAACTCGCCTGGTGCTGCCGGCGTTCTGAAAGAATCCAGTCCCGATCAGCTCAGGCGAGGCGACGAAAAGGATGTCATCGTCAATCGCTGTCCGGAAGGCCACAATCGACCAACCGATACCTGCACGGGCGTTGCCTGGCGCCCGCCCCCTGAGACCACCCTCCACCGAGCGCGCGACCGCCTGTTCCAAGGGAGGATCGGAGACGAACGCATTGGGAACACGGCACGGTTCATCCGGATCCGCGCAACTCAGCTCGGCCGCCGTGGGCGCGCGATTCGATTCTGCAAACCGGCCAAAGGCGGAAACGGATTCACTGAGGTCGAAGACGGCGCCGACACCGACGTTGAACCGAGAGAAGACGTGGTCGCCATTCAGGGAGGTGCCCAAACGATCGATGATCTGCACTCGCGAGTGATTGAATCGACCGGAAGCGGTCAGGTGCACGCGTTCGGTCGGCGACAACATATCGCTGACGTACATCCCCAGCGCACGGTTCTTCGTGTCGAGCGACGTGTTGAACCGATCGTCCGGCGCGGCGCCAAAGACTCCGGCCAGGAGGCCAGACCCAGCCACGGTACGTTCGGGCGTCAGTGTGCCGACTTCACTGTTTGACATGAAGTCGACGGCTGCCAGATCAGCCGACAGTCCCAGGGTCAGCTGGTTGTCTCGACCACCGACGGCTCTGATTCCGGTGACCTGGAGCGTCGCGCCGTACCCCGTGGAGGCCGTCGTGGTCCGGTTGAACGCCGCGTCTCCCACGGCGTCCTCCGCGGTGATGAAGCGGCCGGTTCGTACGTCAACCAGCGGTTGTTCCTCACGCTCCGTCGGTCGCACGACACCCACGGTATCTTCTTCTTCGACAGGAAGGACCGCTCCGCCGTCATCATTGTTGTCATGGTCGTCATCGTCAGCCCCGACGCCGAAACACAGCGCGTCGCCCGGTGCTTCGGGTGCGAGAGTGTCCATGTCGCACACCACGAATTCAGCCTCGTCACCGTTGAGGGTGCGGCGGTCAAGATTGCGGAGGTAACCGCTCATCTGGACAGTCCACGCAGGCGACGCGACCACGTTGACGCGGCCTTGAACGAACGCGAGCCGGTTGTCGGTCGTGTCTGGGAAGGTAAAGACAGCCGCCCGATCGACGGCCAGCAGCTCCACCGGCGAGGCAGAGTTGCCGTTGAGACTCGTGTCTGCGTACGTGAAACTCACTCCGGCGTCGACCTTCCCCCTTCGAAAGGCGGCGTCAGCCACCATTTGTGTCACACCCGAAGGAGACGCCTCACGCCACCCGGTCGCGTCAAACCGCGTCGCTCCCAGGTACACGGCCCACGGGCCCCGGTTTGCCCCAAACTCCGCGGTGCCGGTGAACCGGCCGAACGACCCACCAGAAACCTCACCGCGGAACCCGGTGCTACTGAACCCATCCTTGAGCTGAAGCGACAGGACGCCACCCAGCGCATTCAGTCCGTAGGTCGGCTGCGCCCCTGCACTGAGCTGAACCTGGTTGATCGCAAACTGCGGGATCAGGTCGAACTGAACCGTATCGCCGAACGGTTCATTGATCCTGACACCGCCCTGGTAGACCGCAACACCTTGCGGCAGCCCCAGGACCGGCGACGCCGTGAATCCGCGGAACCGGAGAGTAGGCTGAAACAGATTCCCGGTGGTCCCTTCAAGAGTGACACCGCCAAGGCGTTCATTCAGCGCGTCGGCGAGGGAAGGCGCCCGCCGAGAGGCAAGCTCTGAACCCGTGGTCACGAATACCGTGGAAGGAATACGATCCCGGCTGACGCCGGTCCCACTCACCGGCGCGATACCGACGACGTCCACGGTCTGGGAGAACGGCGCGAGCAACAGCTGCACGTCCAGGGACACAGACTGATCGCTCGCCAGTGCCACCTGCCGGCTTTCGGCGCCGAACCCCGGCATGGCGAACGCGAGGGCATAGGTTCCTGGCGCGAGCGCCGAGAAGTGGTAGGCGCCCGTCGCGTCAGTGATCTCCACGAACGGCGGCGTGTCGGGAGCGATCGCGGTCACCGTCACTCCAACGAGTGCGGCACCCTGCTCGTCGGTCACACGACCGACGAGCGTCGCCGACTGCGCCAACACCGTGGCCTGAGTCAGCCCGACGACAAGCATTCCGAGCAGCACCGTCCTCGACATCCGTTCTTGCGAATGCTCCACCTAGGTTGCGACGCTGACTGTACACCACGGGCTACCGTCGCGACGGCGCGCCCGCAAGCGCCCCAACGTGTGGAACAGCTTTTCCAACAATCGAGCCGAGAAGAGGGTGAGGCTTCTAGGGCTGGTCGACCCTTGTTTGAAGAGAAGTAGCCCCGATGTGGAAGCGTGCTGCGAACTCCAGTCGCTGCGAAAGCGGGCACAGCCCGGCGGGCAGGGGGCGGCGCCGATGCTACTCCGTCACCGACGCCGCCATCATCACCGAGGCGGTAGCGACCGTCCCTACTGCTGGTCGAGCCCCGTCACTCGGTCCGACTGGCCTTCGTCCTCCGGCCCGCCGAGCACTCGCACCACGACTCGACGGTTCTTCGCCCGATGGTCTACCGAGTCATTCGAGACGATCGGTTTTGCTTCGCCGTAGCTAATCACATTGATCTTGTGGAGGGGAAGCTGGTGGTGTTCGTGGAGATACACTCTGACCGTCTCGGCTCGCTCGAGACCAAGGCTCTTGTTGTACTCCGCCGGACCCGTCTCGTCGGTATGCCCTTCGATCTCGAAGAATACCGGCTCGGCATGCTCCCGAACCCGGGTGACCAGAGCATCCAGACTGGAGGCGGCCGGCGCCGGCAGCGTGGCATCTGCAAAGCGGAACTGCCCGTGCTCTTCCGTCAGGACGATCTCGAAGAGCAACTGTCGGTTTGCCGCCTCAAGAGAACGTACTTTGTCTAGCGCATCCGCGGCGGTGCCCTCTGCACCGTGCGCGGCGCCGAGAGCTATCGCGGCCGTCCGATCTACTTCCCCGATCCGGGCCCGGTTGGTACGTGTCTCATCGGACACACCCTCGACGGAGTTCTCAACGGCGGCGATCCGGTCCTCAACGGCCGCCGCTCGGCTTTCGACGCTCTCAGCAACAAACGACTTGGTCGCACAACCCACCGAGAACGGGAGTATCAGACCGACCAACACGGCGTGAAATCGAACATTCTGCATCTTTCCTCCTTTGCCTCCCACACGGGAGTCAGCCTTACTGACACTCAAACACCGTGCCACGAGCAGGTCGAGAAATACGGGCAACTTTCCGACGTGAGACAGCGGCACCTGTGTAGTTTTGACTCGGCAAGGACAGTTCTTCAGGCCGACCTCATAGAATCCGTGCCCTATGCGTTACAGTTGGACGATGCGTGGGACCACCTGGATTGTGATGTTCGTCGTGTGCTTTATCTCTGCTTTCCAGTCGACGATGGTGGAGGCCCAGGATGGAGTCGACGAAGCGCGCGGGCTGTACAACGCAGGCCGCTTCGATGATGCGATCGCGGAGGCGCGCTCGGTGTCGCAGCAGTCGCGGGCAAACGCGGCCGCCGTTATCCTCGCACGCGCGCAACTGGAACGTTTCCGCCTCGTCGGTGATCGGTCCGATCTTGACGCGGCCCGAACCCTCCTTCGGGACTTGGACGCACGCGACCTTTCAGCAACAGAGCGGGTCGACTGGGAACTTGGTGTCGCGACTGCGCTCTATCTGCAGGGCGATTTCGGCCCAGCGGCCGAAATACTTGACCGTTTGCTCCGGGCCGACATGGTCGGAGCGGACGATCGAGATCGTCTCGTCGACTGGTGGGCGAGCGCAATCGACCAGACTGCCCGTGGTCTGGACGTCGAGCGGCGAACCCACGTCTACGGTAGGGTCCTGGACCGACTCGAATCGGAGCGTGCACGAAACCCCGAGTCATCAGCGACGACCTACTGGCTGGTCGCCGCCGCTCGCGGGGCGGGCGACGTCGAGCGCGCTTGGGCTCTGGGCGTGGCTGGCTGGATCCTCGCTGGGGGCGCCAACGGTGTACTCCGTACGGACCTCGACCGGCTCGTGTTGCAGGGCGTCATACCGGACCTCGCCGCATTGCGAACTACGCGCCCGCACAGTGACGACATCACCATCTGGACGATGGCGCAGATGGCCAGCGACTGGGAATCCATGAAGTCCAGCTGGGACTCCCCCTGATCGCGTATACCCGGCTCACCGATCTTGCAGGTCTCGCGCCAGTGTTTCCACCTTCTCGTTGAGATAGTGTGCGAACAGCGCGTTTCCGGCCTGAAGAGCCGCCTTGGCCTGGTTGTGAAGCCGTCGCGCCGTGTCGTGCTGGGCGCGGCCGGCGGTGTCGAGCGTCGTACGGTCGATCCCCTTGAGCGCTCGCTCGGTACTGAGCAGACTCAGGCGGACACTCTCGGTGGCTACGTCCAGCGCAGGAGCCGGTCTAAAGCGCTTTTCAAATAGGCCTTGTACTACCTGGGGCGGTCGTGGTACTTCTGCGCATACCGATGCAGGAGGACCGATGCGTGCCTATTCGATGGATCTGCGAGAGCGGGCGCTCCTCGACAGCGATGCCGGGATGAAGGCGGCCGATGTGGCGGCGAAGTACCGCGTGAGCGGGTCGTGGGTGCGGCTACTGAAACAGCGGCGGCGCGAAACGGGCGAGGTGGCGCCTCGCGTCCAGCGACAGGGACGGCGCGGCATGCTTGAGCCGCACCTACACACCTTGGCCGCGCTGATTGCGGCGCACCCGGATCGCACGCTGGCTGAGCTGAAGGACGCCCTCGCCACGCCCGCGAGTGTGCCGACGGTCTGGCGCGCCGTGCGGGCCCTCGGCCTGACCGTTAAAAAAAACGGTCCGCCCGTCCGAACACGATCGGCCTGACGTCGCGGCCGCGCGGGTCGCGTGGCACGCGGCGGCGCCGACCTGGGATGTCGCCCACCTCGTGTGTCTGGACGAAACCGGCAGCACCACCAATCTGCTTCGGCGGTACGGCCGGGCACCGCGCGGCGCGCGCGTCCACGACCACGCCCCCTGCGGGCGCTGGCAGACCAGCACGTTTCTCGCCGCGTTGCGGGTCACGGGGCTGACCGCACCGGGGGTCTTCGACGGCGCGATCGATGGCGAGAGCTTCCGCGCCTACATCGAACAGATCCTGGTGCCGACCCTGCAGCCCGGCGACATCGTCATTGCCGACAATCTCGGGGCCCACAAGGTCGCCGGCATCCAACGCGCCATCCAGGCCGCCGGGGCCACCCTCTGGTACTTGCCACCCTACAGCCCGGACCTCAATCCCATCGAGCTCTGCTTCGCGAAGCTCAAAGCCCTCGTTCGCACCGCTCGCTGTCGCAGCACCGAGACGCTCTGGCCGTTCCTCGGCGAGTGCTTGGCGCACTTCAGCCCTGACGAATGCCGCACCTATGTTCGGCACTGCGGGTACTCGGCCGCCACACGGTCATGAAAAGCGCTTTAAGCTGCGGCAAGTCGGGTGACGCTTCAGGGGAAACCTCGGCGAGCGGCGCCGGGGCAGTCGGTTCGTCGCGTTCCGGGGCCGGTTCTGGTTCCGTCTCCGGCTCAATGCGCACAACCTCCGCCGGGGGCACGTCGACAACAACAGCCGGCAGCTCAGCAGGGACGTCCTCGGGGAACGCGGACACGACACGAGGCGGCGGCGCTGGGACCTCCAGCGGCGGAACAGCGGTTTCTCGCGCCGCACCAAGCACGGCGCATCCGCTCACAACCGCCGCAAGAGACACCGTAGCGACCAGGCGTCCGGCTAGGCTGAGCATCGACACTCCGCTCACGGTTGCACCTCTCCCCCGACCTTATCACGTCCGTCGGCCGGCGGAAGCATGATGTGAAACCGGGTACCAGCACCCACCGTCGACTCAACCTCGATCTCTCCGCCGTGCAGCTTGATGATGCGATAGACCATTGACAACCCAATGCCGCTGCCACCAGGTTTCGAGGTGTAGTACAGCTCGAAGATTCGTTCGAGGACATCCGGCGGGATGCCCGCTCCCGTGTCTGCGACGTCGACCACGATCCACGGTCCCTCTTTTCTCACGTCCACACCCAACGTGCCGCCGTCGGGCATTGCCTGGCAAGCGTTGAGCGCAAGGTTGAGAAGCGCTTGCCTCAATCCTTGTCGGTCTCCGGTCACAGGGTGAAGGTCTGGTTCCACAGGTCTCCGGAGCCGAATCCCCATCCGATCGGCGTCGGTACCCACCAAGGCAAACACCTCATCGACAAGCTCGGATAGGTCCACCGGCTCATGCTGGAAATCGTCGGGCCGGACGAATCTCAAGAAACCCTGAATCACCTCGTCGAGGCGCCTGACTTCATCGCTGATGGTCGTGACGTGCTGGAGCAGCTCGTGTGTATCACCGTCGGTATCAACCGTACCGGCGACGGTCGTCGTGCCCCGTGAAGCAGCCGACTCTGAACCATGCTCCGTCACTCTCAAACCGAGGACGGTCTGCGACCCACGCTCGTCGACCCCGGTCGACGGTATCGCACGCAAGAGCTTCTGCCGAATCAGCTCCAGATGAATGGTCATGGCGTTCAGCGGGTTCTTGACCTCGTGAGCCACTCCCGCAAGCAGGCGGCCCAGCGACGCAAGCTGGCGCGATGATTCCATCGTCGACTGCACCGAACTGAGATAGCCGATATCTCGGGCAACGAGCACAACGCCGACAAACTGGCCGTCGAGATTCTCAAAGGGGTGGGCCGCGATCACATAGTCGGTCTGCCTCGGCGCCCGTCGCGACACGTCTTCGGATCCGACGGTGAGCGGCCCGCTCGTCCGGTGGGACTGAACCGACTCCCCCACGAGGCGCCTGTACGGATGATCGTCCGGAAGCGAGTCGTCGACGAGACATCGCGGCGGAACGCCTTCGGGCAGGGTCGCCTTCATCGCCGAATTCGCGAAAAGAATCGCCCCCTCTCCGTCGAGAATCGCCACACCCTCTTCGAGGCGCTCAATCACCGTTTCGAGGGGTGCGCCCTCGGTCGCGGCCACACGCCCAGTCAAGCGTTTGCTAATCGCGGCGAACGATTCTCCGAGATCGCTGAAATCTCTCCCCGGAGGCAGCTCCAGGTGGATGTCCGGATCGCCACGTTCCAGCCGGTTGAGCCCGGCACGGATCACGTGAATCGGTCTGAGGGCCCATCGCGCGAGGACCAGCGACACAATGAGCCCGACGGTCAACGTCACGACGAGGGCGGTCACAGCGGGCCCGAGCGACTGCTGGAGCTCCCGACGAATCAAGACGGTGGCGAGACCAATGCGGATCGAGCCGAACGGCGAATCCCCGAGCAGGATCGGCTCGTCGATCTCTAGCGTCGCATCCCTGTAGATGCCGGCGAGCTGGCCGACAACATTCCGTTCAAGCAGCCCGCGAACCGACGCCGCTTCCGGGTGTGGCTGCCCTTCGAGCAGCGGCGAGCTGTGGGCGTCGCGATCCCTTCCGAGTCGACGATCGCCGCATAGGTGACGCTCTCCGTGTAGGCAATACTCGACTCCAGGACCGCTCGAATACCGGGGTCTTCACGCAGAGCCCCATTGGGATCGGATGCGTTCGGCACGACGAGTCGGGCACGGTGAAAAATAGTACGGGCCAGTAGTTCTCCGTGTGTTCGGCTCTCGTCGAGACTGTGGCGCACGAGTGACGCAAAATTGACCGTCGCCAGCGTGATCATCGAGCCGGCAACGAGAGTCGTCACCATGGCCACCTGACGAGCGCGGAGACTGAACGTCATCGGTCAATCCTGCCTTACCGCCGACACACGTGGCTATGCTGGTGAGTCGATTGGCGGAGACGCCACCCGTTCCGCACGGTACTTGTTGAGCTTGTTGTGCAGGGTCTTGACACTGATTCCCAACATGTCGGCAGCCCGTGTCTTGTTATTGCTGGTATGCTCGAGTGTCACCTCGATCAGGCGCCTCTCGGCCTCGTCGACCCGCATCCCGGCACTCAATCCTAGGGTGTCTCGAGACGGCGGTGACGGATCGCGAAGCAGGTCGGGCGGGAGCTGGTCCACCTCGATCTGATCACTACGCGCAAGAATCACGGCCCGCTCGACCACGTTCCGAAGCTCGCGAATATTCCCTGGCCACGAGTACCGACTCAGCGCTTCGAGTGCGGACGGAGCCACACCCTCGATGAGGCGCCCCTCGCGCTGTCTGAACTCCGACAGGAACGCCTGAGTCAGCAGCGGGATGTCTTCCCGTCGCTTGCGCAAAGGCGGCATGGCAATCGTCACGACATTGATCCGGTAATACAGATCCTCCCGCAGACGACCGTTGGTCACGGCCTCCTTCGGGTCCAGATTCGTAGCGGCGATGATCCGGACGTCGACCGCCTGTTCGCGGCCCCCCCCAACACGTCGAAGTGTACGTTCCTGCAGAAGCCTGAGCAGCTTGACTTGAAGTGCCGGGACCATCTCCGCGACCTCGTCCAGCAGGACAGTCCCTCGGTGGGCGAGCTCGAAACATCCCTGCCGTCGCTCGATTGCGCCGGTAAACGCCCCGCGCTCGTGCCCAAAGATCTCGCTCTCGAGCAATCCTTCCGGAATCGCGGCACAGTTGAGTGCCACGAACGGTTCCGACGCTCGGGGACTCAGGTCGTGGATGGTGCGCGCCATCAGCTCTTTGCCCGTACCAGATTCTCCCCAGATAAGGACCGAGGCGTCGGTCGGAGCTGCTTGCTCGACAAGCCGGTACACCTCCAGGACAGACGGACTGGATCCGATCATGCGACCGAACCGTCCGGCCCCGACGAGCTGTCTCCGGAGCGCGGCGACGTGTCGCCGAGTATCGTGGCGCTCAACCATGCGTTCGAGGAGGACCCGCAGCCGTTGCGGATCGATCGGCTTGGTCAGGTAGTCGTACGCTCCGTCCTTCATCGCGGCGACGGCACTGTCGACAGTGCCTTGGGCGGTGATCATGACAAAGCTCATCTCACCCAGGCGATCCTTCAGCTCCCGCAGGAGCGAGAGGCCATCACGTTTCGGCATGACCAGATCCGCAAGCACGATGTCAGGCTGCTCGGACTGAACCTTCGAAATCGCGTCCTCGCCATCAACGGCCGCCGACGTCTCGTAACCCCACGCCCGTACGAGCTCTGCGAGTCCGGTGCGCGCAGACGCATCATCTTCGACGATGAGCACCCGTGTTCGCGTGTCACCCATGGCACCCTCCTTGGACCCCCTCATCCTTTGCACCCCTCCATCCCGGTCGTCATGCAGATCGTTCCTGGGCGAACCTACGTAGCCAGCAATGGAGGTGCCATCAGGGTTTGTTCAGGAAATCCCAACACCGCTGATCCTCGTCCAACCCCACCGTGTAATTCTTACACGATTCACCTGCTGCCAGCGGCGACGTTCCGCCAGCGTATCGGCATCACCCATTTGACAGTGCTGTTCGAGGCACTGACCAATCGAAGAATCTACGGTCGGCCGACCCTCCTCAACTGCGAACTTGGCGGAACATAGATTCGAGAATATAGTGTGGAGCTTCTTGGGGAGAACGTCTGCGTGAACACATTCAATGCCTTCCGGATCTTCGACAAGAACGGAAAAATCGAGGGCGGAGTCGTGCAGGCATCGCTGGATGAGCTGACGCCTGGTGATGTGGTCATCAAAGTGGCCTACTCGAGTGTCAACTACAAAGACGCGCTCGCCGGCACCGGAACCGGAAAGATCGTGCGTCGCTACCCGCTGGTCGGCGGCATTGACGTCTCGGGGTCGGTGGCCTCGAGCACCGACCCGCGGTTCCAGACAGGCGACAACGTGCTGGTAACGGGCTATGACCTTGGCGTGACCCAAGACGGTGGCTATGCGGAGTACACGCGTGTGCCGGCAGACTGGGTCGTTCCCCTTCCAACGGACATGACGCTATTCGAGGCCATGGCGTTTGGGACCGCGGGCTTCACGGCAGCGCTGTCGATCATTGAGATGGAGCGAAATGGCCTCGCGCCCGGATCAGGTCCCGTCATCGTGACCGGTTCGACGGGCGGCGTCGGAGGCATTGGTGTCGAGTTGCTCGCCGTACTTGGGTATGAGGTCACCGCCCTCACCGGAAAGGACGACGCCCATGACTACCTCCGTTCGCTCGGTGCTCGCGAGGTGCTCTCTCGGAAGACCCTCAACATGGGAACCCGTCCGCTTGAAAAGGCGCTGTGGGCAGGGGCGTTGGACGTAACCGGCGGGGCGATCCTCTCGTGGATCACGCGGACGATGCGTCGCGGGGGGTGCATCGCAAGTTCTGGGCTAACGGCGGGCGTTGAACTGGAGACAACGGTCATGCCGTTCATCCTCCGCGGAGTCAAGCTCTTGGGGATCGACTCGGCGACGTGCCCCATGGCGCAACGTCGTGAGGTGTGGGCGCGACTCGCGACCGACATGAAGTCGGCTCACACCAACGCGATCGTTCGAGAGATCGCCCTGGCCGACCTGCCGGACGCCTTTGCGACTCTTCTCAGGGGCGATGCGAGGGGACGGTTCGTCGTCAAGATCTGAGGTTGGGACGCCGCCGACGATTGGCCATCTCCCCTCTCGCTCTCGCCACCAAGTATCTCCGCGCGGAGCTGCCGAGCGTGGCGCTCCGCATGCGCGAAACCTTTGGCCCGACGCGTCGCGGTTTCTCTCAATGACCTGAGGGTTTCTCCGCAGGACGGCTGAGAAGCAACCGGCAGGGAATCGTCCGGTACGCTCGAACAGCCCTACCGTGTTGATGGCGAGCCCTTCTTATCGAGCGTGAAGATTTCGGGCAGATGGCGGTATCGCTCTGCGTAGTCGATGCCATATCCGACGACGAACCCCTCACGCAGCTCGAACCCGACGTAGTCGGCCGTGACAGCGGCAGACCTCCGCTCGCACTTGTCGATCAGGACGCACAACCGGACGGAACGGGGGGCGCGGGCCTGAAGCTGATCAATCAACGCCTCCATGCTGAGTCCCGTGTCCAGAATGTCTTCAACGATGAGAACATCGGCGCCGCCAATGTCGGGTACGGACACTTCTCGGATGATCGGCACACCCGTCGATTCAGTCCGTGAGCCATAACTGGAGACGCGGACAAAGCTCAGGCGGAAATCGATCCCGATCTCACGGACCAGATCGGCCAGGAACACAATTGCGCCTTTCAACACGCACACCACGACAATGTCCTGGCCGTTCCGTTGGCCATAGTCACGACGGATGGACGAGGCGAGCGCGTGAACCCGCTTCTGGATCCGCGCTCGGTCGTAGAGGAGCGTGAGACCTGGTGGCGGAATGAGGCGACTCATGGGTCTCTAAAGGAGACACCGCGCGAGGCGGACTTGGCCTCTTGTAGGCTGGATGAGGTGTGTTAGTCGCGGCCGCCGGACCGCGGCGCCGCTAGCTGCGCTCCATCCACTCGACAAACCGCGACGACGGAGATTCGACGATCATCACCCGGACGACACGCTGGTGGGCGTGCATCAACCCCTTCGCGGCCTCACGCGCCTCGTCGGCCGTGGCATAGCTCTCAGCAATGGCAGGCGAGTTGACCGACCCGCCTCTGACCGTGCTCACGATCTTGAACATATCTGACGTGTCAATCATATCACCGCCGCTCGGGCCTAGCCCCCGATGTTCCGTCGTCCGTCAGCCGCCGCAGCAACCGGATTCCCTAGCGGTCGAGCTTCCCAACCCGCCGTTGATGGCGTCCCCCGTCGAACGGCGTAGACAACCACATCTGGACGATCGCGCGCACGTCATCTTCCGTCAGCAAACGCGCGCCAAGCGAAATCATGTTGGCATCGTTGTGGGAACGCGCAAGCCGAGCCGACTCCTCACTCCAGCACACCGCACAGCGGATTCCGCGTATGCGGTTGGCCGCCATCGCCTCGCCGTTGCCAGACCCCCCCATCACGATTCCGCGTTCGCACAGACCCCGGGCCACAGCCTCTGCAGCCGGCGTGATGACGTCGGGGTAGTCCACGTGATTCTCCGATGTCGTCCCGAGGTCAACAACCTCGTGACCACGTTCCCCAAGCCACGCGGACAGCATCGTCTTGTATCGAAATCCGGCGTGGTCCGACGCGATCGCGATACGCATAAGCAGGAGCGCTCCGTCCCTCTTCCGCTATCGTTCGCTGCGGCTGCCGAGCTCAAGACGAAACAAGCGGAAGTCCCTGGTCATACCCTTCGCACCGAACGACCGGCACACTCGGATACTTGGGATACTCAGTTCTGCGAAATGACAACTCACACAGGTAGTACCGCGTACCCCCGCTGCTTTCAACGATCCGTCCGTGACGACAGTCGACACAGAGTCCCACCCGTCGCCGCTCACCTTCGGCGGGGGCATCCTGGCTTGCGCCTGGCTCTGGCATGTGCCTGCACTCTGACGAGCCGTACCGACGTGCCTCGACGATGACTGCCGGATGGATGGCCACCATCGATGTTTGGGCGGAGGCACTCTGGAACATCAGCGGACCGCAGTATACGTGACAACAGCGCCTGGCCCTGCCTGGAGCAGATTGATAAGGTTGAAGTGATGCGATCAGTCCTGGCCCTCTGTGCCCTCACGTTTGTTCTCGGCCTTAGTAGCGGCGAGCAACGGGCGACGGTGACAGCGTCGGCGTATAACTCCCTGCTTGCCCAGACGGACGGCAACCCCAACGAGGGAGCGTGGGGCGATGAGATCAAACCGGGGATGAAGGTGATTGCCGTGTCCCCGGACCTTCTCGAGTCCGGATTGGACCGGGGGACGGAAGTGCAGATCGAGGGCCTGCGGGGCACGTGGACGGTGCTTGACCGAACGGCATCGCGTCACCGCAACCGGATTGACATCTACATGGGAATCGACGTCGACGCTGCGATCGCCTGGGGACTCCAGAAGGTCACGATCTCCTGGAGTCCGGCGAAGCCGTAGGACGCCCATGGCGTGTGCGCACCCGCGGGTTCACCGCTTGGTCTGTTCGTCCGCTCGGTGCCCGGCCAGGATCCCCTCCATCCCGTAGTTCCCTTCGTGGCACGCGTACTCGAAGACCGCATCCTCGCTTCGCTTGAGTTGAATCAGGACCGTCCACGGACGCACCCATGTTGTGAGGTCGGTAATCGTGACCTCGTAGCTGAGCGTATCGGGTCCGACACGTGTGTAGCGCTCGATCGTGTGCAGATTGCCTGCCGAACCTCTGAAGCTGCTCTCGGGTGAGAAGTTTCTGGTTTCAACCACCAAAGTGTCCCCCTCCCAGTGGCCACGCGAATCACCGTTCCACTGGCGAATGCGTTCCGGCGCGTGGGGGGTGCCGTCCGTGGCAATCAGCTTCGCATCGTGACCCAGCTCCTTCAGGACAGCCACGTTCCCGGGCGTCTGGAAGATATGAACGTAGCTGTTGTATCCCGCACCCAGGCGCGGGACCCCGAAATTGACGCAGCGCTCGCTCAACCCTCGATCCTCAGGACCATCGGCTGGATGGGCCTGACGATGGACGCGTTGCGCTTCTGACCGTCTCGCAGCCTCAGGGGTCAACGCCGGGACTTTTCCGTCGGGCGGGTCAATGACCAGCGATGTTTGACTCGTGAAGTCGCGATCGGCCATCCAGAACTGATTGTAGTTTCCGGTGGTGTCGTACGAGTCCGCATCCTTGATTCTGGCGAGGGCAGCGAGCACGAGCTGGTCCCCAAACTGAGCGTCTAGCCCACTCGCCACCACGTCGGCCGCGGCTTGCTTCAGCTCGGCCAATTCTTCGTCCGTCAGTTACTCCTTCCCAGCCCACTGATCAGGTCGCTCCAGCGGCGTGGCGTTGTTGTTCGCCCAGACCCCCTGCAAATCTGGGTGGCCATCCTGCGTACGCGGAACCGCCCAGCCGTCGCCCCCGAGCGACTGTCCAACCGCGGGCGCAGATGTCGCCGCGACGAGGGCCGCAGTGATAACCAGACCGACCGATGACGAAATACCTTGGCGCTTCACTTCGTGTCTCCGCTGATTCATGACGCTACGCCCTCCTTCGCGAACACGCGTGATAGAAATCCAAAGAAACACCGAAACAAACCGAGGGCGACTTCGTAATGAGGGGATGTCGATCTCCTCCAACGTTCGATCGCCACGAGGTGCTCGGGCTCGAGCCTGTCGCGCAACGAGCCCTCGCATATTTGCGACTATACACCCGACGTGGCCACCGGACGAATCGTCATGCCGTGCCAAGGGACCACAGCCTTGATCCCCTTCGGCTACTGCCGTTCGAGACGCGTCGAATCGCCCCGAAGAGAGAGACGTCGCCAATCCCGGACGCGCGCTTGTAGGTCGCGTCTCCACGAAGACGATTCGGTGTCGACGACGATGTGAGCGCCCGCCGCCAGCTCTTCGACTGGTGCGAAACGGGCAGCGCTCTCGGCGTGGAACTCAGGACCGGCGTCCGAAGGGTCCTCGCCAACGCGCGCCCTGTCCTCGAGACGCTGGATCGTGCGGACCCTCGAGGATCGGGTCTCTACAATGAGAACCGAAAGACCGCGAGAGCGCGCGAACCGAACGGCCCGGGCACGATTGTCGCGGCGAGAGAACGTCGCGTCGAGCACCACGACCCTGCCCGAGTCGGCCACGGGCTCGGACCGTTCGAGAAGGCCAGTGTAGACGCGTTGCGAAAGCTCCTGTGAATAGATACCGCCGTCGACCCCGGCACCTCCATGGTCCGATGAAGAGAGGCCAGCTAGGCGCTTCCGCACGCGGTCAGACGAGACCACCACGGTCGCGTCGAGCCCTTCCGCAATCGCGTTCGCGGCGGTACTCCTTCCGGTTTCTACGATGCCGGTCATGAGAATGACCGCTCCGCTCCGAGGGGCACCGAGGGCGTCACTCGCAAGATCAAAGTGCCTGCCAGCGCTCTCCCGAGCGGCACGTCGCTGGGTCTCTGGAACGCTCGAAATGCCCTGCTCGTCGACAGTGCCTATGTCGACAACCGTCCGGGACCTCGTTTCGGATCAACCCGTGTTCCGCTTCCGGCCGCAAGATTCAGCTCGGCGTGCGGGTCGCGTTCTAGACGGTCCGCGGCCCAGTCGCCTGAGCACAAGGATCTGCTTCGTCGCTCAGCCTGGTCAACCTGGTACACCTACAGCCCAGCCAGGAGACCGTCCACGTCAATGGCCTGCCCAATGGCGGCGGCAGCAGTCTCGACCGTGGTCTGCCCACCGACAGGCGCGCACGCCACGACCCCGGCACAACGGGCGTCGGTTGAACGGGCCAGAAGTTCGGCGTTCGTAGCCATCGCTTCATCCCGGTCACGGCTGAGCTGATTGAGAACGTAGGCAGCCACTGAAAGCCCGCATGAGCGAGCATGTGCGAGGGTCAGCAAGGTGTGATTGACGGCGCCGAGCCGAGACGCGACCACTACGAGGAGCGGGAGCCCGAGATCGGCAGCCAGCGACGCCATGGTGTAGCGCTCCCAGATTGGGACAAGCAGCCCACCCGCACCCTCGACGACGACGAAATCGGAGGACTCCGCGATCGCTCTGAAGCGTTCGTGAATAAGTGCGGGGTCGATCCGCTGACCGGCGCGCCGCGCGGCGACATCTGGTGCCAGGGGGGCGTCGAACCGGTACGGACAAGCACGCTGTACTTCCTGGCTACTGCCGGCCGCCTCCAAAAGCTGCAAGGCATCCGATGGCTCGAGCTCATCGCCACGCCGAGCACACCCTGTCTCCACCGGCTTCATGACACCGACTCGGAGGCCACGGTCGCTGAGGATCCGCGCAAGCCCAGACGCAACGAAGGTCTTGCCAACCCCCGTGTCAGTGCCGGTGACGAAGAGACCGCCCATCACGTGCCGGTGACAGCCACAACCGCCTCCCGCACAGCGTCAACCAGGCGGTCGATCTCATCCAGACACACACTGAGAGGCGGCATCAACACAACCACGTCACCCAGCGGACGGATGAGCACGTCATGTGCACGCGCGGCGACCGCAACGCGCGCACCGACCCGGTCGGCCGCTGGGTAGGCCGTTCGAGTCTTCGGAACATGCGCCAGTTCGATCCCGACCATCAGCCCGCGCTGCCGGACGTCGGCCACGTGGGGCAACGGAGCGATTTCGTCCGCTAGGCGGGTCGACAGTCGGTCAACCTTCTCGTGCAGGCCAGCGATCACGTGGTCGGTCTCGAAGAGGTCGAGACTCGCGATGGCCACAGCACACCCCAGCGGGTTTCCGGTGTACGTGTGACCGTAGAAGAACGTGCGCCCGTCTGCTGGCGCTCCCAGAAACGCCGCGTATACCCGTTCCGTTGTGAGCGTCGCAGCGAGCGGAATATAGCCACCGGTGAGACCCTTCGCGAGACAGATGACATCTGGAGAGACCTTCTCCTGATCACACGCGAACATCGTTCCTGTGCGACCAAATCCGGTTGCCACCTCGTCGCAGACCAACAGAACGTCGTGCCTAGCGGTCAGCTCCCGTAGCGCCCGCACATAACCTGGTGGCTGCGCCCACATCCCAACCGCACCCTGCATGACCGGCTCGAGAACCACCGCTGCCAAGTGCTCTGACTGCTCCGTCAGGACACGCTCGGCCTCGCTCACCGCGCGTTCGAGCGCATCAGACTCTGACAGCCAATCCCGCCACCGGAAGACGTGGGGTGGTGTAAGCCGGACCGTCTCGGGGAGAACCGGTCGGTAAAAGCGATGGAACACATCCGAGTACCCCACGCCGACGGCTCCCAAGGTGTCGCCGTGGTAGTCGTCCTGAAGCGAGGCGAGCATCGTCTTCTTGTGCTTGCCGGTCAGCTGCCAGAACTGCAGGGCCATCCGGATGGCAACCTCGACGGACGTCGCCCCGTTGTCCGAATAGAACACACGCGTCAGACCTGGCGGCGTCAGCGCGGTCAGGCGCCTGGCCAACGCAATCGCTGGACCATGTGTCAGACCCAGTAGCGTCGAGTGCGCGATCTCGTGGAGCTGCGTTTCGATCGCGTGGTTCAGCTCTGGACGGTTGTGACCATGCACGTTGCACCAGAGCGACGACACGCCGTCCAAGTACCGACGTCCGTCGGAATCAATCAGATCGTTGCCTTCACCTCGGACGATAACGATGGGATCTTCAGCCACCCACTGCTGCATCTGCGTGAACGGGTGCCAAAGATGCTGATGGTCCCACTGCTTGAGGGTCTCGTACGATGGTCTTTCTGCTCCAATCCTCGTCATCACAGCACCCCGGATGCGCGGCCCGACGCCGCGAACGCCTCCATGGCTTCCTCCACGTCGTCACGGGAGTGCGTGGCCATCGGCACGATTCGGAGACGCGCGGTGCCGGCTGGAACGGTCGGTGGACGGATAGCCGGAACAAAGACTCCACGCTCGAGCAGTCCCTCGCTCAGGCCAACGGCCTGTCCCGCGTCGCCGACAAACAGAGGAATGATCGGCGACGGGCCCGGCCCGATGCGAAACCCCAGCTCAGCCAACTGCGAACGGATCAGGGCGACATTGTCCCACAGCCGCTGACGACGCTCCGGCTCTTGCTGCACGATACGAACGGCCTCTCGGGCGGCAGCAACGGCCGGCGGAGAGAGGCCCGTCGTGTAGATGAACGTCCGCGCCGCGTTGGTCAGCCAGTCAATCAGCGTTCGGCTGCCTGCAGCAAACGCACCCAGGCTCCCGAGTGCCTTGCCGAGGGTTCCGATCTGGACGTCGACGCCACTTGCAAGACCCAGCTCTTCGACGAGGCCACCGCCCCGGCTACCAAAGACTCCGGTCGCGTGCGCCTCGTCAACGAGGATCCATGCCTCCCACCGGCGCGCCGTCTCGACGAGCTCCTGGAGCGGCGCAACGTCACCGTCCATACTAAACACGGTCTCGGTCACAACCAGCCGCCTGCCTCCGCCTTGCACCGACTCCAGGAGCTGGTCGAGGTGCTCCACGTCACAGTGGCGATACACGTGAACGCGCGCTCGCGACAGGCGACAGCCATCGATCAGGCTCGCATGGTTGCGCTCGTCGCTGAAGATGACGTCACCCGCACCCACCAGCGCTGGCACCACCCCGACGTTTGCGTGGTATCCAGAGGCAAACACCAGCGAAGCGGCCGTCATCTTGAGGTCAGCCAGGGCCTGCTCCAGCGCCGCATGCAGCTCGGTCGTGCCGCCGATGAGCCGGGATGACCCGGTACCGCACCCGAAGCGCGAGATGGCAGCGGCTGCGGCCTGGCCCAGCCGAGGATCGGCCGCCAGCCCCAGATAGTCGTTTGAGCTGAACTGGATGACGTCCCGCCCATCGAGACTCACGCGCGGCCCGGGTGCGCCGGAGAACGTTCGCGGGGTGCGGCGAAGATGCCGGGCATCGAGCGTGGTCAGCTGAGGTCCAAGCGCATCGTCAAGCCGCGTCATCGCACACCCGAGAAGTCCACCCCGGTCCCCAACCGCAGCCGTCCCAATGGGAGGGGCCTGCCTACCCGCGTCATCAGCACCTGCGACACCAAGGCTATGTATGATAGAGGACCTCATGTCGCAGACACCATCGCGAGCCACAGACCTCACACGGGATGCGGTTGCAGAGCTGTACAACCGCGGCTTGCTCGATCTAGTTTTCCAGGCGAGTCAGACCCACCGACGGCACCGCGACCCATCGGAAGTCCAGTGCGCCGCCCTTCTGAGCGTGAAGACCGGTGGCTGCCCAGAGGATTGCGCCTACTGTCCGCAGTCGGCTCACTACCAGACCGATGTCGAGAGCACCGCGCTCATGGGCGTAGAAGAGGTCACCAACGCAGCTCGGACAGCCCAGGCCAATGGTGCTGACCGGTTTTGCCTCGGTGCCGCGTGGCGTTCGGTTCAGGACGGTCAAGAGTTTGAGCAGGTACTCGAGATGGTGGGGGCCGTCAAAGCGCTTGGCCTGGAAACATGCGCCACGCTAGGGATGCTCGAGCCGCACCATGCGGGCCGTCTGAGAGAGGCTGGACTCGACTATTACAACCACAACCTCGACACCGGTCCGGCGTTCTACCAGAAGATCATCGGAACCCGAACCTACGACGACCGGCTCCGGACCCTGCGGTCGGTGAGGGAGGCGGGCCTGAAGGTCTGCTGCGGCGGGATTCTCGGGATGGGCGAACAACACACCGACCGAATCGACCTACTCTACGAGCTCGCCAGTCAGGAGCCTCAGCCGGAGAGCGTCCCGATCAACACTCTTGTTGCGGTCGAGGGCACGCCACTTGCCGGGCAGGAATCAGTTGGATGGGAGGATCTCGTTCGAATGGTTGCCGTTGCGCGGATCCTGATGCCAGGGGCACGGGTTCGTCTCAGTGCCGGCCGACTCCAACTCAGCGAGCCGACTCAGACGCTCTGTTTTCTCGCCGGAGCGGATTCCATTTTCCTTGGTGATCAACTTCTCACCACACCCAATCCCGAAGCCAGCACCGACCATGCACTCCTCGAGCGGCTAGGGCTCCACGGTCTGAGCGAGCCGACCACGCCCTCGATCTGACATGTCGGGTGGTCGCTGGATCGTCGCCTGCGTCCTGCTCTCGATACCACTGAGTGGGTCGGCACAGACGCTCGGTGGCCCAGGCCCGGTCCCGACTGCACCCCGTAGCCGCGGCTTTCTGACGGCTTTCCGCACAAACGTCGATATCGCCCACCTAAGTGGAGCCGATGCCGATGAGCGATTCAATTGGGACGCCGACCTGTCCGTTGACATCGATATCGTGGATGCGGGGTTCTTCAGAGGCAGTCTCTTCGTCGATATCGAAACGATCATCGGTAGCCAGACTCGAAACGTCGATCCGAATCAGAACAACTACACCGCCGACATGTCGGCGTTCCTCCGATTGCCTCATGGTGAACTGATGACGACGTTTCACCATGTCTCGCGGCATCTGTCGGATCGAGCCACGGCGAGGAGCATCTCGTGGAATATGGTCGGTGTCGGCTATGGCCATCGGTTCTCACTCGGGCGCTTTGACCTCGATGCCAACGGACGAGCTCTGTGGACGGTCGAACGGGCAGGTGTGGATTACGATGCGCAATTCGATGGGCAGGTGAGGCTCACGCTGCCGCTGAGCGAACGCTACGCGCTGACCGCCTCGGCCGGCGGCGTGGCCGTGCAGATCGACCCCCAGGAGTCGGGGCGTGACGGTCGAACGGGTGGCCAGGTCGAGGGAGGTCTGAGGATCGCGACCGGCGTGACCACAGTGGACCTGTTCGTCGCACTCGAGCAGCGCATCGATGCCATACCTGGGTCTGAAGACCTTGCCCGGTGGACGCAACTCGGCATCCGGCTCACGGCACCGATCTCGCGTCGTCCCTAGTGTGGTTTGTCACCTAACGTCGAAGCGTCGTTGGAGCCTGTCGATACGGTCCCGCACCGGGGGATGGGTTGACAAGTATGCGCCGAGTCCCGAGCGATCCGAACTCGGTGCCAACCGGAGAAACCGATCGAGTACGCGGACCGACCCCGCCAGGTCGAATCCAGCCGCACGCATCAGAAGCACACCGAGCTCGTCGGCTTCGAACTCCTGCTCCTGGGAATAGGCACGCTCCAGCCACTGGAGACCGACACGGCGAACCCATGGAGCCAGAACGCCCCGACCGGGCGAAGCCAAGGATGCCGCCGACAGCACCTTCTGTGACAGGAGGCGGTCGATCGCATGACGCCTGATGACGTGAGACATCTCGTGGCCCAGTACGAAGGCAAGCTCGTCAGGATCATGGTTGCACAAGTCTGCCAGCGGCTCCGCCACGAAGATGAATCCTCCAGGTAGGGCAAAAGCGGTTGGCTGATCGTCACCGACGACCGTCACCTGGAACCGATGAAGCCGGTTTCGGACTCCGCCTTCCAGCCGGCGCTGAAGATCGGTCAGAAGGGCCTGCGCGTTCTCGTTTGGAGCATCCGGCGCCTGCTCACGGACAATCGCCGCCATATCCCGACCGACACCGTACTCAGCCTTGATGGCTTCGTCCTCACTCCCCGCCACGGACGCCCACAGCCACTTGGCACGGCGGAAGGTCACACCCGCTTTCCGGCCCGCCCGGTAGAACGTGCTGTCAGCCATCAGATCGCCCTGTGCACAGAACGCGGAACCGTTACCGGCCTCCTGTTCCCCGTACCCAACACTTCGGGTGCCATGCCACATCGGCGCTTCGGAAAGATGGAGCGAGAGCGAGCGAAAGACACAGGTTTGTGATCACGACGTCGAGAATCGTGACACAAAGCGACCGGCACGTCTGACGGCACCTGACAGGCCGGGCCCGATCGCCGGCGGTCATAGTGGCAAAGCCTTTGCTCCGCTCTTCAGCGATGGGGTCGCTCTGGATAGTGTTCTTCGGCTTTCTCCTGGTGGCGTTGGTCAGACGCCATGGATGGGAGTACGTGCCGGTAGTCATCTTCCTTGGCATTGGCCGCTGGTACGTGTCTGACCTCGACATTTCAGGGGCCGTCAACGGCCTGTCCCTGCTCTCGTTCGCGGGCGTCTGGCTCGTGAGCGGACGGACAGAAGTCTAGAATCGGACAACTTAGGATGTCGTCGTTCCAGTAGATCCGGCCTGGAGCGATGCTGCCGTGCGCCGCGACCGGCCAAACAAGCGTCGCCAGGCGAGCTTCACGATCACACCCATGAACACCGCGATCAACACGAGGAACACCGAGACGACGACCAGCGCCACTCCAGGGTGTACCAGCGCCAGATAGCCCAGTCCCACGACGAACACATCCTCTGCGAGGCTCACGATCCAGTTCGACACAGGTTCCGGGCTCGCGTTGACGGCCACTCGGGTACCTGCCTTCGTCAGGTGAGTGCCGGCCGCGATCGAACCGCCAAGCAGAGCGATGAGTCCCTCAAGCGCAGGCGACGCCTCGCCCAAGGCAGCGACCGCGATCAGCGCCCCCCAAGCGGCCGGATGAACGTATGCACCGTATCCCAGGCCGAGTCGACCCACGGGATCTTGTCTGCCGCGAACTCCACCGCGTAGAGGACCAGCGCGACGCCGATCACCACGTCGTTGTCGAAGATCCGCAGCCGCTCGGGAAGGTCGACCAACCCGAATCGTGACGAAAGGCCGACGAGCGCGACCGTGGCGTAGAGATTGATACCAGCCGCGAACGAAAACCCGAGGGTGCGACCTAGGATTGCGACGAGGTCCATGTCCCACTATCGGCGATCTACGGGCCGGGCGCAAACGGGCTTGGCGCGAGCGCGTGAGGTGACTGTGGACGCCCCGTGACCGTGAAGGCTCCTACCGCGAATCGTCGCGTTCGACGTCGAGCTCGTCCCAGCCTTTTCGCATGTACGAGGCCTTCATCGCTTCCGCCTGATTCACGAGCGTGACGATATCGGAATGGGATTCCGCAACCAGCACCTTACCTTCTGAGTGAATGGCAAGTACGAGCTTCCCGCTGAACTTCCCTACGAGACATTGAAGCCGCTGTTCGGGCGAACGGTGAAGCCTCCAGAGCGCGAGGCCGTGGGCGGTGACTTCTGGTGCGAGCGCGGTCATGGTGGTGTGAAGAGCAACTGGTGTACCGATTTCTGATTCTCTTAAACCCAACTTCTAGCATCACTTAGACCGATCGACAGCATTGTGTTTGGAGAAAGGTCGGATCTGGCAGAGGTAAAGAGTCTTGCTGGGAGCAGACCGACGCACGGAGGCGCCGGGGTCGAGGCGGCATTTCAGCCACATCGCCCATTGAGAGGAGACGGCTCACGCCACCCGATCGGATGCCGTCTCCACTCCTGCGGGGATGTGCCCACACGAGCTCGTCGTCAGGCAGGCAGTGCCGCCGAACCGCCAGGTCCGATTCGCCACGCTGATGACACGCGGCGCGTATTGCTCGGACAGGCGCTGCGCGACTTCGCGTGCACCAGCCGGAGACATCCCGGCCGCCAGCTTCTCTTGCGCGATCATCTGGCCGTTCTCCAAGACGGTCACCGCCGACGGCTCACCACGATGCCCCGTCACCGAACAGACGATCCGGTAGCTGCCGATTGAGGCGTGCCACATGACCAATTCACGCCCGATTGAAGGAATTGCCTGTTCGCCGTTGTTGTCCATTGACCGGTTGGTGAGTCTTGGATGTGCAGGGACCGTGCCGGGGGCTCGCAGACCGAGTCTGAGCGTCCCGAACACTGGGTCGTCGGGAACGGCTGAAACAGGACTGTCCGCGCGGAGTTCAGATGTGTCAGCCGTGACTGACGGTCGTGCTATGATGCCGTGTTCTTCGGCCTAGACATCCACATGTATTCCGAACCCGAAGGAGGCATCCCATGCAGAAAACCCTGATCGTTCTCGCCCTTGCAGCCCTGGCTATTCCTTTTGCCTTGAACGCCCAGACCGGTGGCGTCACAGCCGAAGGGTGGGAGGTCAGGACAGACCGTGACGGCGACGTCAGCGGCATGCTCAGCTTCATGGCAATGGGAACAGGAGTCCATGCCCAGACAGGGACCGGTGCCGGAATCTTCTGGAGATCGAGCGACACCCACAGCGGCAACTTCACGATCGGAGCAAGCTTCGCGCAAGTCGAGCCCTCCAATCACCCAAACTCCCACGGTCTGTTTTTCGGTGGATCGAATCTGTCAGCCGCCAACCAGCAGTACTCCTACTTCGTGATCCGTGAGGACGGCCAGTACCTTCTTCGAAAGCGAGCGGGTGGCGAGACATCAAATGTGGTTGGGTGGACCCCCCACGATGCTATCAATACGCTGGATGCGAACGGCCGGGCACGAAACGTGCTGACGGTCGAAGTCGGCGCCGACCAGGTGCGGTTTTTGGTCAACGATACCGAGGTCGCCACGCAGCCACGCTCTGCGGTCGACACAGACGGCATCGCTGGGCTACGCGTGAATCACTTCTTGAACGTCCATATGGACGATCTGAATCTCGGAATGTAACAAGGCACCGATCGCCGGCGCGCCGCTAGGGGGTGCCCGGTACCGTGCGGGAGGATGACACGAAATGGCTGACTCACCATCCGGTCACGACTCGACCCCTGCTGAGACAAGCACCGAGACAACCGAAAGCGTGGAGCCGAAGACGGCGGACGTCGGCAAGCGCGCCGTCGCCGCGATTATTGATGCGGTGATCGCGATGGTCGTCGGACTTGTGCCGATTGCCGGGGGAATCGCCGCAACTGCCTACTGGCTTGTCCGTGACGGTATGGATCTCGACTTCATGGACCATCGGTCAATCGGAAAGAAGCTCGTGAAGATCCGCCCAGTCACGCTCGACGGTCAGCCACCTGACATCATGACTTCGGTCAAGCGGAACTGGATGTTTGCGCTGGCCGGAGTCGCCCAGTTCTTTGCGATGACGATCATCGGACTCGTGATCGCCATTCCGCTCGGACTCATCGCGTTCGTGATCGGCATCGTCGAAGTGGTCTTAATCTTCGTCGATCAAGATCGACGACGAATTGGCGACAAGATGGCCGGCACACGGGTCATCGAGACCGACTCGTAGCGGTTCGTTCGGAACCAGTGCACCCGGTCGCGTGGCTCTCGAGTCGATGCAAGGACGTGAAACCACGCCGCCGCCATGTGCACCAGCCGAGGCAAAGGGGAGTGGGACACCTTGTCTTCTCCCCCGGTCGTACCGATACACTCTATTGATCGCATGACACCTGGGACGTCACAACGACTCCGCAGACAATTCCGCCATGTTGCCTACGCCGGGCTCTTGGTCGTCGGAACGGCCGCGGTCTCTCTCGCGGAATCGCCCGGCGCCGCGAGTCTCAGAGGCAGTGCCGCGTCCCTCGATCAACAAAACAGGCAGGCCGAACGGCATGACTTCACGTACTTGCAGAAGTCAGAGCAGCTTCGCCGATTCGTCGATGCAGGGCTGCTTGTTCCGATACGCGGTAGCCGGGCATACAGACTCAAAGATGTGTCGTTTCCGTACGCCCGTCCTGAGGTGAGACTGTTCATCGAGCGGCTTGGAACCCAATATCACAGGGCCTGTGGCGAACAGCTCGTCGTCACAAGCCTCACGCGACCGCTCGCCAATCAACCTCGGAACGCATCTCCACGTTCGGTACACCCTACGGGGATGGCGCTCGACCTGCGGCGTCCGACCAACCGTGCATGCCGCGACTGGCTCGAGAGCACACTGCTGTATCTGGAGGAACGAGCCGTGATCGAAGCTACTCGAGAGCGCGGCCCACCGCACTACCACATCGCCGTGTTCCCACAGGATTATGCGATGTACGTCAAACGGACCGCAGCTCGAAACGACTCCGGCATCGGCCAGGCCCCGTCAGGTACCAGCTACACGGTGCGTCGGACAGACACGCTGTGGAGGATCGCACGGCGACACAAGACGACGGTTGACCTCATCCGCCAAGTCAACCAGTTGCGCTCTGCGGTGATCCATCCAGGACAAGTACTCAGGATCCCCGCTAGCCTATCGGCAAATTAGGGCACTCCCCTCCCTTCACGGAAGCATCGGTCAGGACATGCGGACGGAACGAGCCGTGCGCATGCCTCCTCGCTAAAAGATGTGCGAAGCGGGGGAAGGCGTCACGAGGGGTGGAACAGTCTCGTCGCCGCGCACCGTCGCCTGCTCGAGCAGCCACACCACATTGACCGCCACCGGCAACCCGTCATAGAGCGCCGGAGAGAACCGAATACGGGAGGTCAGCTGAGACAGATTGCCTTCGAACGAATCAGAGAATGCGCTCGAACGGAGCACCTCGACGCCCGACACGAGACCTTCGCGCGTCACGACTGCCGCCAGGGCGAGGTCTGCCGTCAAGTCCACGGAGGGCGCGCGGAGGAGGGCTGGCAGCGGGCTAGCGGACGCGACCGTCGGCAGTGTGACACCGTGCATCCGCGTGACGGGATTGGCGTTTGAACCGGGGTTTGCTAGCGCATACAGCACGGCGGCGAGCGAATCCGAGCGGGGGGTCAGCAGAGTCAGCACCGCGGCCAGAACGAGCGCGCCAACAGCAGTCACCGCAACCGCACCACCGGGGATCCACACGCTGCTTGCCTCCGCGACCTTGTGCCCAAGGCGTGCGCGCCAGCCGAGGCGGCCTTCCTCTCGCATCTGCACGACAACGGGCAACAGCAGTTCGGTCAGCATCTCGTCATCGTAGTCGGCCGACTCCGAACCGGCCGCAGCGCAACGTATCAGCCTACGGATCGTCGACAGCTCATCGCGTCTGGCCGCACATTCCTCGCAGCGCGAAAGGTGTGCCTCGACGGCAATCTGTCGCTCCAGCTCCAACTCGTCATCATGGAGTGAGTCGAGAGCGCGACCGACCTCAGGACACGACATACCGGTCACGATTCTCGAAGCTCCCTGCGGAGGGCTGCCCGGGCTCTCGACAACCTTGATTTGACCGCACTGGTCGTCACACCCAGCGAATACGCGATGTCTGCGTAGTGCATCCCGTGCAACTCCCTGAGCACGATCGCCGAACGCTGTTCCAGTGGGAGCTTCGCGAGTGCTGTCCACACGCGCCGCTCGACCTCCCTGCGGTCTAGCGCAAGCTCGGGCGAAGCCGACGCGGCCGGAGCATGGAGCTCCCCGTGTTCTTGCACGTGTGAGTCAAGGGGCACGAGGCACGCTTGGCGATGCCGCTGAAACCAGCGTCGACGATTGCGTGCGCCGTTGACAACGATCCGGTAGATCCACGTGCGGAGCGTCGCCTGCCCTCTAAAACGACCAACGGTCCGGAAGACCCTGAGAAACACTTCCTGCGACAGGTCAAGCGCCTCGTCGTGGTTTCCTAGGAGCTGGAATCCCAGCGCGTAGACCATTTGGTTGTGGGCGTCGACGAGCTCGCAGCACGCCGACTCATCGCCGACCGCACACTGCTGAGCTAACGCGACGTCGTCATCCTTGACGGCAGCGTCCGACCACCCGATGGTGCGCGAAAGCTTCATGAATCCCCTTCGTTTCATTAGACACCGATCCGGGTGGAAAAGTCTCGCGGGTCGTGTATCATCGGCTTCGTGAGCGAAAACGACACGAAGCTCGATAAGCCGGCGGACGAATGGCGCACGCAGCTTCCGAGCGCGTGCTACAGCGTGCTCTTTGAGGAGGCAACGGAGCCTCCCAACGCCAGTCCCCTCAACGACGAAAAGCGCCAGGGCACCTATGTCTGTGCCGCGTGCCACCTTCCATTGTTCGCATCGACGTCGAAATTCAATAGTGGTACCGGGTGGCCGAGCTTCTTTGCTCCGATCGACGGACGCGTCGATACGAAGAAGGACTTCAAGCTGATCCTTCCACGCACCGAATACCACTGCGTCCGCTGTGGGGGACATCAGGGACACGTGTTCAACGACGGTCCCGAACCTACCGGTCAGCGGTACTGCAACAACGGCGTTGCGTTGAAATTCGTCCCGGCTGGAGAGGACCCTCCGGAGCTGGTTACGTAGCGAGCTCGGGTCGCCGCTTGGGCTCCGGCTCGGCCGCCACCCTACGTGCCCGCTCCAACGTGCGTTCGCCACCCAGCGTCATTCGATGGGCGAAGTGCGTGCGAACGGCTAGCCAGGACAGCCCAGCGCGGCGCGCCAGGTCAGCCAGCTCGTCTGGACGAAACGCACGTTTCACGGAAAGCGGACCATCATTCCGCAAGACGGCATTGAATGGACGGGTGAAGACCCAGGTCCACGCATAGTGCCTCCAGCGTCGTATGAGATCGTTGATCACGATCCCCCGGGTTGCCAGCCTGTCGAAACTTCGGAGGGCCTGCACGACGCCATCGTCGGTCAGGTGATGGAAGAAGAGCATGCAGGTGACGTAGTCGAACGCACCATCCGGAAACGGGACCTGATGGACATCACCGCACACCAAGCGCAGGGCATCCGCCTCCCCATGCGAGTGACGCCGCCGGGCGCAGGCGAGTGCGCCCGGGCTGATATCGAGTGCCGTGATCCGGACATCGAAGCCGCGCGCCTGACCCCATCGGATCAAGGCCTGGCCTAGATCCCCGCCACCCGCTGCCACATCGAGAACCTCGATTCGCTCGCCCGGATGCCACCGCCGGCTGAACTCCGCGAAGCGCTGCAACGTGGCGCGTGTACCGCCGAACCACCGGTTGATCGCACCGAGGAACCGGTAGACCTCGTCGACGACGGCCGCTGGAGGCGTGTGGTCGTCCATGTATTCGTGATCGAGGGACCTGCGTTCCATCAACATGCGTTACAGGCCGTCGCCTCGAGGCTCGATTCCTCCACCCAACCAGGCATTCTCCCCGAGTCGTGCCTCTTCCGACGGATGCTCGTGAGCAACCCTGGGACCACGACGTCGGACCTGCGCGGCGATAGCCGACCTGACGAGTGGCTGGATGACTCCGGACATGCGCCGGAGGACCCATGACGCACGGCGTTCGGTGCGGCCAAGATGCAGCATCAGCTGCCCGAGGCGACCCGCAGCATGTCCCATCGCGAGCCGACGGCGCTCGTATGTCTCGAGCGAACCAGACACGATCGCATCAGCCGCTGCTTCCGCAGCGGTAAACGCGAGCGCCAGCCCACCCGCTGTGATGGGGTCCGGAGTCCCAGCCGCGTCGCCGACGAGTAGCAACCGTTTGCTCTGGTCGACGACCCGAGGAACGTGAAGACCGAGAGGCGCGGCAGCAAGAACAGGTGTCGTCAGCTCGATACGGGACAGCCGCGAGCGCAACGCGCGTGTCTTTTTCAGCAGGTAGAAGATTCCGTCGCGACGAAAGTGTCGATACTCGAACAGCGCGGAAACCAGCGCCTCCCCGCCGCCTGTCGGCGCAACATACAGCTCCCCTTCGTCATGAAAATACACTTCGACGTGGTCGCTGAGTCCCTCTATGCCCATGGCATGCGTCGAGAGACCAACGCGAGGCCGTCGCGGGCCGATCGCCCTGAGCTGGCGATGAAACATCGAACGGGCGCCGTCAGCGCCGACGAGGAACGTCGTCGGGCCTGGGCGGTACGGGGTACCCGGTCGCGCATCGACGTTCGGGGTCTTAGCCGCCTGGTCGAACAGCCAGGCGTCGAAGCGGTCGCGGCGAAGTACGAGGCCGGGCTCGCCAGAAAAATCGGCGTCGACTGTGACATCTCCGGCGCCGAACCTCAGTCCCTTCACGCGCGGACCCTCGGGGAGACCGGTGATATCGCGAAGTGCTGCGACCCCGTGTGGCAACAGCCCCTCACCGCACGGCTTCAATCGAGGGTGCTGTGCCTTCTCGTAGAGAACCACCTTGACACCGCGCCGACCGAGAAGAACCGTGAGCGCAGCGCCAGCAGGGCCACCACCGACGATCGTCACGTCGGGCTGCCCTCTTACCATGACAGGGTCAGCATCTCAGCAGCAAAGCCCGGCCCAAGGGCCATCATCAGCCCGACGTCCTCCTGGCACGGCCGACCGGATGCAACGAGATCGCTGAGCATGAACAGGACTGATGCACTCGATTGGTTACCGTAGCGGCGCATCGTCTCGCGCGCGATGTGCAGTTGGTCTTCGTCGAGCCCCAGCGCTGAGCGATACGTTGCCATGACCTTGGCACCTCCCGGATGCAGCACGAAATGGGTGATGTCCGTGAGTGCTACGTCGTGGTCATCGAGGAAACGTTTGACGACCGGCGTCACTCCGGTTGCGACAAACTGCGGGACTTCTCGGGAAAGAACAAGCCGCATCCCATCGTCGGTGAAGTTCCATCCCATCAGGTCCGGCGCACCCTGAAACAGATGAGTGCGTGTCGCAACAACCGTGGGGCCACCTCCGGCTGCCTCGTCGCCGGCAACCAGAACTGCGGCCGCACCGTCGCCAAAGAGCGCCGTACCCACCAGATCGGTCGCCGTCCGTGCGACCGGCGAAAAGACCAGGCTGCACAACTCGACCGATACGACAAGGGCGTGCTGGGCCGGAAAGGCGCGCAGATTATCCGACGCGCGGACCAGCGCGCCGGCACCTCCGGCGCATCCCAGGCCAAATAGTGGCGACCGCCGAACGTCCGAGCGAAGGCCCAGCCTCGACACCAATCGCGCATCCATGCTCGGGGTCATCAACCCGGTCGTTGTGACGAAGTAGATGGCGTCGATCGCGCCCGGACTCACACCTGAGCTCTCAAGGCAGGAGCGTGCCGCCTGTTCGGCCAGCTCGAGCCCGGACGCCGCATACACATTGTTGCGAGTCTCGAACGATGGCCCCGCGGCGTACCAATCTAGCGGCCGCACGAAATACCGAGTCTCAACACCTGTTCGGTCGAAAAGCGGCAACAGCCGCTCCATCGCACGGTCACCCCGGCACACGCCGGCCATCGCTTTACGCGTATCCGCCTGGCTGACGCGGTTCGAAGGAAGAGCGGTAGCAACCGAGACGACGTGCGGCATCTGTCAGTCTTGCCTCGTCCCGACGGATATTGGGTCGGCATCCTTCTCTATGTTCGGGAACACAAGCGACATCAGCCAGAGCAGCAATGCGATGATCAACGCCAGCATGCCCCAGCGCATCATGCTGGCGAGCAAGGCCAAATCGAACACGGGAAACTGTGGCTGAAACTGAAACTGCAAGAGCGCAGCTCCTCGCTCGTTCATCCAGTGCCAGGCAGTGTGTGCCACGAGCGCGGACAGCAGGATCGTCCCCGCACGCTCGGCTACGGCGAAACGAAACACCAGCGAGAGCAGGGGGACAAAGACGGCAATCACCAGAAGCTGGCCAAGTTCGACGCCCAGATTAAACGAGAGGAGTGACGTGAGGAGATGACCTCCGGCAAACTGGAGGGTCTCCCTGAGCGCAAACGAAAAGCCAAACCCATGCACGAGCCCGAATCCAAACGTGATCAGCCAACGTCGCTGCAGCTTCACGCCAAGGATATTCTCGAGCGCCATGTACACCACCGACATCGCGATAAGCGTCTCCACCAACGGTGGAAACCACAACGAGTCAGGAGCGAAGTCGAACGCAGATGCGACCAACGTGACAGAGTGTGCGACCGTGAACGATGTCACGATCGCAATGAGCGGACGGAGCCGACGAAACGGGATCACCAGGCACGCGAGAAACAGGAGATGGTCGATGCCATCGAGGATGTGCTCGAAGCCCAGACGGACGAACCGGAGCGCGGCCTGGTGCCAGCGCGGGTCCAGTCGGACGAGGCCCGGGTCACCACGGTATTCGAACGCACGAACGGTATCGCCGGGCAGGATGAACCGCAGCGCTGTCACGGTGCGAAGGCCGAGACGGGCGAGCGTCGGGTCGATCGAAAAATTCGATTGTTCCGACCGAATCGGATACTCGAACATCACGTCGAGCATCGCCTGCTGCCAGAATATTTCTGTGTCTTCGGGTAGCCTCGGCCCGAGCACGTGAGCTACTGCGGAGTCGTATGTGGCAAACGACTGATCGGACGGAATTGAGGCTCGGACTGCGACCAGCTCTTGGTCCGTCAACCTGACGTCCTCTTCGTACAGGACAAACTCGTTCGCGATCCAGACGAGCGCCGCATCCCGCAGCGCAGAATCAGCCGCGCCAAGGTCCAGATAGCCTGGTCCCCATTGAGGAAACCGAATGTCCTGCATTGCGTACAGAGGGACCCGTACCAGCAGCCGGAGCGTCTGCCGCTCGGGCTTGACCAGAATCTGAACGAGAACGTCGCTCGGAATGTCGTGCGCGCGGGGCGTCGAGGACATCGCGAGCAGCAGCCCCAGGATCAGCAGCCCTGCCGCCCCCCGCGCCCTGAACCGGCGGCGCCCGTCGGGTCGCTCGTCTAGAGCTTCCAGATCGTGTCGTTTGGTCGATCGCGATGCTGAGTTCATTCGCCTAGACATCAACGGCCAAGCGCAACCGTCCGCTGGCAGAATTGCAAGTATACTGGTCGCCGTCGATGCCCCCAAGGGACGCGTGACCGGGGAGGAACGTGATGAGTCGAAAGCAGAATCTCTTCATTGGATCATCTTTACTGGCGCTGATCATCGCCTGCGGCGTGGGACAGAACGTCGTCGAGGAGGCCGCCGACCAGGCCGCGATGACGACCGAGAGCAGTGGGCCGTTGGTTCCAATGTTCGAGGTGGATCCGCTGTGGCCCAAAAACCTTCCTAATCACTGGTTGATGGGCCCAACCATCGGTGTCGATGTCGATTCGAGCGACACGATCTGGCTTGTCCACCGCAACACGCCTGAACAATTTGGAGGCTTCAATGAAATCGGCCTCGCGCAGGATCCACCCCTGAGTGAGTGTTGTCGGCCCGGACCGCCAGTCCTCGCTTTCGACCAGGAGGGAAACCTCGTCTACAGCTGGGGAGGGCCCGGGACAGAAACGGGAGACTACACGTGGCCCGCCTCCAACCACGGAATCACGGTCGACCACATGGACAACGTCTGGATCGGCGGCAATGGGCCGGCCGACTCTCACGTGCTGAAGTTCACAAAGGATGGAACGTTTCTCATGCAAGTTGGCACCCCGGGTGCTCGCCAGACCGGCGAGGAGGATGGCCAACCGGTCTTCACGCGCGACAGCAACTCGATGAGCAGCTATGGCCGGGTCGCGAAGATCGGGATTGATGCAGAGGCGAACGAGGCCTATTTTGCCGACGGCTACTTCAACAAGCGAGTTGCGGTGGTCGACATGGACACCGGTGGGATAAAGCGATACTGGGGTGCCTATGGGAACGAGCCCGATGACACCTACGACTTCGGGGGACCCTACCAGCCAGGGAATGAGCCGGCCCAGCAATTCCGTGGACCGGTGCACTGCGCGGAGCTCTCCAATGACGGCCTCGTTTACGTTTGCGACCGGGCCGAGGATCGGATCCAGGTGTTCCAGAAGGACGGCTCGTTCGTTCGCGAAGTCGTCATCGCCCCGAACACGCTCTCGCAGGGCTCGACGTGGGACATCGATTTCTCTCCGGACGAGGAACAGCAGTTCTTGTACTTGGCGGACGGTCAGAACATGAAGGTCTACATCATCGACCGCGAGTCGTTGGAGGTACTGACGGCGTTTGGTGACGGCGGACGGCAGCCCGGTATGTTCTTCGCCGTCCACAGCATTGCTGTCGACAGTGACGGAAACATTTACACCACCGAGACCTACGAAGGGTCTCGAATCCAGAAGTTTGTGTATACGGGCATGGGACCGATCCCACCAGGCGCACAGGGCACCGAAAGCCAGGGCGTCGTCTGGCCCTCAAACTGAGGGGTGCTGTTCGCGTGGAGGATCGTGCTCGTCCGCCCTCGCCAAACTGGCTCGCGGCGTGTGTGAGGCGCCTTCGTTGATCAGGGTTTGATCCGATAGCTTCCGTCGGCGTTCTCTTCCCGAAACTCGCCGTGGCACGTCTGGCAGACGCCGCGAAGCTCTCGAAGCGCACCAATCGCCGCCTGCGGGTCTTGGTCAGCGCCAGCGGCGGCGAGCGGCTCGATGCCGTCGATGACGTCACGGGCAAGCGCCGCTGCCTCATCGACGTCTCGCGCGCTCCAGAAGGCCTCGACCTGCTCGAATTGCGACCTCAACTTGCCAAGATCCTCGGAGAGCTCAGGCCAATACCTCGCATCAATGTGTAGCCCGGCGTCACTGACAATGAAGTTGATCTCCCGCATCGCTGCCGCGTACTCCTGCTCCGTGACAATCTGAAGCGCCGCCTGTAGCGGCACACACAGAAACACAGCCGCAAGGATGCGAACCATCCTGTGAGCGCACATCGAAATCCCCCCGAGCAAACTCGTTTCCTTCCGCAGTGGACCGACGGGCCATGCGTGACTCGCGCTTCGACTGATCATACCCAACCATACGTTGGAACGCCGGCAGCGCGAGAGCGGTTGCGGCACACGACCCACGTGCCGTGACGCGAGGCACCGCAACGCTCGTCTGTACTCGCGCACCGACCTTGGACGAAAGCGGTGACGTATAGTACGGTGGAGAAGGGTCGGGAGCACTGGTAGCCCATTGAAGGCAGGACACAGGGTCGAGCATGGTGCACGATGACACGACCGTTCCTCGGCGCTGCACGCTGGACAGCTTCATGTCCGAGGCGGCAACCGCTCCGGGCGTCGCGCTGACCGAGCTCGATGCCCTGTCGACCTTGGTCGTGAAGACGCTGAACTCGCTCTATCGGGTCGTCGTTCTGGATCCACCCCGCACACGCATACTGATTCAGGGTGGTGAGTTCTTTCCCGAACCAACGGAGGCTCGTCTCGCCGGCGCCACGTTCGGTGGCAGCATGCTCAAGTTGTCATGGCTGGCGTGCGGTCTCCGGATGGAAGTCTGCTGTGGCGGGCAGCGGATCGTGACATCGCCCGTCCAGTCGATCGAAGTCGAGGGGAGTCGGGATCTTCCCGGCCCGTTCTAGAACAGCCTCGCTGCCGATTCGTCCGGGGCAAGGGGGACGGCTTTCATGACGACCAGCGTACGGTCGTCCGCCCGCACGTGGCCTCCGTGATTGCGAACATCACGCATGATTCCGCTACAGATCTCCGCAGCCGAGCTCGCAGACTGGGTGGCGACTTTCTCGACGAGCCGTTCGGCGCCGTAGAAGTCTTCGCCTGAAGCTGCTGTCTCTACGATCCCGTCCGTGTAGAGAGCAAGGATGTCCCCCTCGCGAAGAGCGATATGCCCTTCGACATACCGCGGCGCCTCGAACATACCAAGTGGAACACCGCCCTCTTCGAGAAGCTCGATCTCACCAGAGGCCCGGCGCAGCAGCGGCGGCACATGGCCGGCATTGACGTACAACATGCGGCGACGGCTTGGATCGATGACGCCGTAGAACAGCGTGACGTAGCGACCCTCGTCGATCGACTCGAAGAGAAAGCGATTGGCGCGCCGCATGACCGCACGCACGGCCAGCTCATGCTCGACAAGAGACGCAATCGAGGCTCGCAACGCCGACACCAGTAGCGCCGCGGCAATCCCCTTGCCCACGACATCAGCAACAACCACCCCCCAGCGATCGTCAGCCATCGGGATGAACTCGTAGTAGTCGCCCCCAACCGCCAAGGACGTTTCATGGGCCCCTGCGATGTCAAAGCCGGGGATGCTGGGGGTGGCGTGTGGAAGCAGCTCATCCATGACCTGACGAGCTAGCGCCAAGTCACTGTCCAGTCTTCGCTTGTCGACGACTTCGGCGAGGAGGCGGGACCCCTCAATCGCGCCGGCAACTGCCAGACTATACACGCCAATCAAGGCGGTTACGTCACCATCATATCCATCGACGTCATCGGACCAGATGTCGAGCGCCCCCAAGACCTTGGACCCATTTCCCACGATCGGCACGACCAGACGCGACCTGGCACACGGCCGACCTACCGCTGCCTCATCGGATGTCGCTGTCGTCACTGCCACCGGCTTCCCGCTGCCGAGAGCCTCGCCGACAATCCCGTCGCCTTCGAGGGCCGCCTCCAGATCGGGCGGCAGATCGCAGCCGCGCATCATCGTGTGTCTGAAACGCCGACCTGAACGGTTCATGAGATAGACACCGGCGGCGTCGTGCTTCACGAGCGCCGCCAGACCAGCGAGCACGCCGCCAAGGAAGCTCCCTGCGTCTTCTTCACTCGCAAGTTGCACCGCCTCGACCATGACTCGCGCAGCCTGGACGACATCGGCGTTTATCTTCGGACCCACGTTCGTATTCTATCGCGCGCTGATCGGTTGCCACCCGGGAGGGGTGTGCGCGCCGCATGGTAAACTGAGTGATCTTCTTCGTGGTGAGTGTAGCTCAATGGTAGAGCACCGGACTGTGGCTCCGGTGGTTGCGGGTTCGATCCCCGTCACTCACCCCATCGTTTTCGTTCACCTTCTCTAGCTCCTTCAACAGTTCAATGGCAACGTGTCTCCCTGGAGACATCAGGGGTGCACTGCGCTTCGGACGGCCAACTCGAGGGCCGCTCTCTGAGACGAGACGACCGATCGGCCGCTTTGCGGAAACGAGTGGCGATGGGAGTGGGTGTCGTGCGGCGGCACTCTCGATGACGACGGTGGCGGCTCCGCCATGGGGCCGCCACCGCAACGTGCGACTACGGGATACTATGACGCCTAAAGCGCTTTTCATGACCGTGTGGCGGCCGAGTACCCGCAGTGCCGAAAATAGGTGCGGCATTCGTCAGGGCTGAAGTGCGCCAAGCACTCGCCGAGGAACGGCCAGAGCGTCTCGGTGCTGCGACAGCGAGCGGTGCGAACGAGGGCTTTGAGCTTCGCGAAGCAGAGCTCGATGGGATTGAGGTCCGGGCTGTAGGGTGGCAAGTACCAGAGGGTGGCCCCGGCGGCCTGGATGGCGCGTTGGATGCCGGCGACCTTGTGGGCCCCGAGATTGTCGGCAATGACGATGTCGCCGGGCTGCAGGGTCGGCACCAGGATCTGTTCGATGTAGGCGCGGAAGCTCTCGCCATCGATCGCGCCGTCGAAGACCCCCGGTGCGGTCAGCCCCGTGACCCGCAACGCGGCGAGAAACGTGCTGGTCTGCCAGCGCCCGCAGGGGGCGTGGTCGTGGACGCGCGCGCCGCGCGGTGCCCGGCCGTACCGCCGAAGCAGATTGGTGGTGCTGCCGGTTTCGTCCAGAAACACGAGGTGGGCGACATCCCAGGTCGGCGCCGCCGCGTGCCACGCGACCCGCGCGGCCGCGACGTCAGGCCGATCGTGTTCGGACGGGCGGACCGTTTTTTTTTAACGGTCAGGCCGAGGGCCCGCACGGCGCGCCAGACCGTCGGCACACTCGCGGGCGTGGCGAGGGCGTCCTTCAGCTCAGCCAGCGTGCGATCCGGGTGCGCCGCAATCAGCGCGGCCAAGGTGTGGAGGTGCGGCTCAAGCATGCCGCGCCGTCCCTGTCGCTGGACGCGAGGCGCCACCTCGCCCGTGTCGCGCCGCCGCTGTTTCAGTAGCCGCACCCACGACCCGCTCACGCGGTACTTCGCCGCCACATCGGCCGCCTTCATCCCGGCATCGCTGTCGAGGAGCGCCCGCTCTCGCAGATCCATCGAATAGGCACGCATCGGTCCTCCTGCATCGGTATGCGCAGAAGTACCACGACCGCCCCAGGTAGTACAAGGCCTATTTGAAAAGCGCTTTAGGGGTGGTCCTCGAGGCGGACGCTCGTGTCGAGCGGTACCGGTTCGGCCGACATGTTCGACGCGAAAAGCCAGCGGCCGTTCTGCTTCACGAACACCTGCGAGGACGTCAGCTTCGCCTCCACCTTGGGCGTGTTCTTACCCTTGAAGTGGAGATCGCCGACGACGACGGCCGCGTCGCCATAGACCCGGATGCTCCGGATATCGCACCGGAGTATCTCGATGAAACAGTCACCCTCTAGCGACTCCAGCATCTCGGCCTTGTTGTGCTGGATGCCCCCGGTTGAGTGGAAGTACCACATGTCATCCGTCACGAGGTTCGCCATCGCCTCGCCATCGCACGCCTGATAGGTCTCGTAGAATAGCTTCTGCGCCGCAACGACCTCATCCTCGGCGCTGTTGCCCCCCTGTGCCCCTGTCTGAGCCGCCAGAACCACCGCAATAGCCACAGCCAGCATCGTTGCTCTCATGTCATCGTCTCCCTTCGGCCTGGCGTCGGATACCGACCCCGAGCCGGAATTGTGCCGATATTGTATTGAAAACCGCATGGGTCCGTGGCTAATATTGGCAGCATGAAAAGGTTTATCTTGCCGGCGGTCGCTGTTCTTGCCTTGGTGTCGGTGTCGGTAGCCCATGCCGAGGACTGGCCCGATTTTCGCGGAGAGGGACGTACCGGCCTTTGGTACGAGGAGGGAACCATAGACGAGTTTCCCGAAGATGGCCTGAAGATCCTGTGGCGCATGCCGGTCAATCTCGGGATGAGCGGTCCGTCGGTAGCGGACGGCCGAGTATTTCTCACCGACCTCATCGAAGAATCAGCGACGAAGGGCACCGAACGTGCCATGGCGTTCAACGAGCAGACGGGAGAGGTCTTGTGGACCTATGAGTGGCCGGTGAACTATGCGCGAGACGGAATCACGATGATGCCGTGGGGCGGTCCGACGGCGACCCCGACCGTGGACGAAGACCGCGTATACATCCTCGGCCGTACAGGTCTGCTCTTTGCCTTGAACGCAGTGACCGGCGATCTGCTCTGGCAGCAGGATTTCGCCGACTTCAAGTCCGACTCGTTCGGGAATGGCACCTCTGCGCACCCTCTCATCGAGGGCGACCTGGTGATCTGTTTCGTCGGAGGTGACGATGGTGCCAACATCGTCGCGTTCGACAAGCTAACAGGCGAGGAGGTATGGCGCGCGCTCGAACTGGACAGCCCTCTCGGAGGATCGGCTCCGGTCGTCATCACAGCCGCCGGCATCAGGCAATTGTTGATCTGGCATACCGGGGCGGTGGTATCGATGAATCCGGCGACCGGAGAGCCCTACTGGGAGGTGCCGTTCCAGGTCTACAGTAGCGTCAACCCAGGTATTCCGGTGACAGATGAGAACTTCCTCATGGTGTCGACCTTCAACCTCGGGTCGATGATGATGCGACTCAACCAGGACAGGCCTGCAGCAGAGATGATATGGCGTGCGCCGGAGTGGGCAACCGACGTCGACACGACCGGGTTGCACGCCCTGTTTTCGCCTCCGATACTCAAGGATGGCGTCATCTACGGGATCTGCAGCTATGGACAGCTGCGCGCGGTCGACGCAGCCTCCGGCGAGCGCATCTGGGAGACGCAAGATGCGATGGGCGAGCGTGCGCGGTTTTCCTCGGCGTTCCTGGTGAGGGTCGCCGGGACCGACAAATACTTCATCAACAACGATCGCGGTGACCTCATCATTGCGCGTCTGACGCCGGAAGGCTACGAGGAGCTCGATCGCACAGAGCTCCTCCCGGTGACGACTAGGCCATACAATCGCCGCAGACTGGATGCGGTGCAGTGGATGCATCCCGCGTACGCGAACGGCAACATCTATGCTCGTAACGACGAAGAGATCATCGCTGCCTCGCTGACCGAGTAGCGGCGCAGGCAGCACGACAGCTGGGAGAAACACCATGACGCGAAAAACGGGAGGGGTACTCCTCATTGCAGGGGCTCTGCTCTGGACGACCGTCGGGTCGCACGCGGGCCAGACACCAGAGGCGCCCAACATACGGATCATGGCGGTCGGCGACAACGTCGGCTTGCTCTTCCTGCTTGCTGGTGGGGATACGCCCCACGCCCTCGCATTCGGAGGAGAAGACGAGACGGTCACGTTGATCGACACGAAAGCCGCCGGGACGGGTGCGGTCGTGCAGGAGAAGGTCAACTTGGGTGCCGACGGGCAGGTGATACGGGTCATCCTCACCAGTCCGACCCGCGCGACCAGCATCGGCGAGTTCCCGATGGCAACCGAGTTCATCGCGCACGAGAACATTCAGGCTGCGATGGAAGGGATGTCGGCCTTCTCAGGTGTCAACGCGAAATACCTTCCGAACCGCACCTTCGAGGAAGCGTTGTCCCTGACCGTCCAGACAGTTGGCGAAGAAGACGGCACCAACCGGATCGACCTCCACCACTTCGGCGCTGGCAGCACGAACGGCGACACCGTTGTCGTCTTTCCGTCGCTCAACACCGTCTTCCTGGGTGATCTGTTTCCAGGTAGTGAGGTGCCGGTGATCGACACGGCCCATGGCGGGAGCGCGGTGGCATTGCCCGGCACGCTCGACAGAGCGGTCGCCGCGTTGGAGGCAGTAGAACCTGGCATCAAGTTCGTGCTCCCCGGCCGACAAGCTCCACCACCTGGCCCCTATGTGCCCTTCTGGCTCACGCTGAGACACCTTCGGGACTATGCGGAGTTCACTCATGCGCTTCTTGCGTCGGTAACGGAGTCAGCCGAGGCCGGTAGGAGCGTCGACGAGGCCGTGGCGAATCTGACGGTCCCTGCGAAATTCGAGAGCTACAGAATGGACGGGGCAAGGGCCTATGTGCAGGCCGCCTACGATGAGCTGAAGCAGTAGCGGCCCGGGGCCTTGTGATGCGCGCACTCCTCCTGCTCGTCGTTCTTGCGATCGCAGTTGGAGCTATTCTGATGCGGCTGTGGACCAACGGCTTCCCGTTGAGAACGGCTGCGAAGCTCACGGTCCTTTCGGCAGGATTCGTTGTCTCCATTAAGATGGCGTTCGGCGGATACCTCTCCCTCCAGGGCGAAGGCGAAACCACCCTTGCCGAGACGCTCGGTTTCTACGGCTCGATCGGTCTCGTGCTCTTCTTCGGTGGGGTAACGCTTTCACTGTGGCGGCGACGAGCCTCCAACCCTCCCTCCGACGCCTGACTTCACTTCGCCGTCTTCTGGACCCAGGTCTTTCGAAGCCACTGGCCAAGTCTTGTGTCATTCCGTGACACCACACCTCGTGGGATTCGCAGCTCTTCGTCTCCTCGGCATGTCCGTTGCTCCCATAGCTTCGGGATAGGCGGTTCGCCGTGATCCTGCGTACCGTTTTGACCGACACCGAACGGTTTCGTAAGAGTCAGAGCAAGACAGGAGATAGGTCATGAGGAAAATTGCACCAATTCTCACGCTGATCGCCGGTGCCGCGTGGGCTTGCGGCGGTGCGGACGGGACCGACATGCAGCAGGGAGCCGAAGTGACGATCGAGACCGCCGACGGCTCTATCGTGACCGGCCGCGTGGCCCAGTCGCCCGACCAGGGCGAGTCGGCCGCTGTGGGGAGTCTGGTTGAGCCTGTAGACGGTCATAGCACCGCTCCGCCCTCTGCATTGCCGCGCGAAACGGTCGATTCAGGCGGTGCCACGGATACCGGACCGACATACGACGAGGTCATTGTGCCGGCAGGCACGACGCTCTCGGTTCGCCTCGAGACGGCGCTCGCCTCCAACGTGAGCCGTGTGGAGGACCCTGTTCGCGGCCACCTCTCCGATACTGTGACCATCGATGGGACGCCGGTGCTCCCCGAAGGCAGCGTGGTCCAGGGGTCGGTCACGGGCGCTGAGGCCTCAGGCAAAGTGAAGGGCAAGGCGAACCTCTCGTTTCGATTTGACCGGCTCGACATCGACGACACGCGCTACGACATCCGTTCGGAGTTGGTCCGACACGAGGCAGAAGCGACCAAGACCGACGATGCGAAGAAGATCGGGATCGGTGCCGGGGCTGGCGCGGTCATCGGTGGCCTTCTCGGCGGCAAGAAGGGAGCCGGGACCGGGGCAATCGTCGGTGGCGCCGCAGGCACAGCGATGGTGCTGACCACGGCAGGCGATGAGGTTCAGCTACAGGCAGGAACACAGATTCGGGTCGATCTCGCGCAGCCCCTCGTCATTCTCGTACCGCGCGGGTAGCGACCTTTCTCCGCAGCGGCGGTCACAGTAACATCGACTGTGGCCCGCCGCTGCATCTTCCGTCGGCTCGCGCTGGTTCTCACGCTCCTCCCCCTCGGGTGCGCACGGACAGCAACCGCGCCGCCGCAACAGACCGCATCGATCCGGACTCCCGACGGTACGAACGGCACCAATCACCGGCGCGTCATCGATCGGGACTACGTGGTCTTGGTCTCGTACGACGGTCTCCGACATGACTACCTCGACCGGGTCGAGACACCGGCGTTTGACCGGATGGCTGCGACGGGCGTCGTCGCCGACGCACTCATCCCGGTCTACCCATCGCTGACGTTTCCGAGCCATTACTCGATCGCCACGGGGATGTACCCGTCGCGACACGGAATCATCGGGAACCAGTTCTACGACCCGGCACGCGGCGATGCGTTCGACTACCGCGACACAGACGACGCGCAAGATGGGTCGTGGTGGAAAGGTGAGCCGATCTGGCTGACCGCCGAACGACAGGGGATGACGGCGGCGGCGATGTTTTTTCCTGGAACGGAAGCAGCCATCGGAGGGCTTCGGCCGTCACGCTGGCATGAGTACGACCAGCGCCGCCGGAGCGGGACACGTGTCGACGCCGTGCTCGAGTGGCTCCGCCTCCCATCGGACGAGCGCCCGCATCTGATCACGACGTACTTCTCGATGGTGGACGGTGCCGGGCATGACCTCGGGCCGGATTCACCCGAGCTCCATGACGCGATCCGTTCCGCCGACCGGTGGCTGGGCGAGTTACTTTCCGGGATCGAACAGATGCCGTACGCCGCGCAGGTCTACGTCGTCGTCGTCTCGGACCACGGTATGGCCAGCGTCGACCGCCAGATCGTGCTCTCGGACATCGTCGACCTCCGAGGTGTGCGGTCAGTTCCACTGGGACCGGGGATGAGCCTACACCTGAACGGGAACGACGCACGGAGCACCGAGATACGAGACGCGTTCAATTCCAGCGTCAGCGCCGCTGACGCTCGTGCGTTCCTCCGGCACGAGGTCCCCGAGCACCTGCATGTTCGGAACGACCCCCGATACGGAGATGTGATCCTGATGCCAGCCGAGGGCGTGATGCTCGCGTTCCGCCCCGACGCGTCGCTGCCACTCGGAATGCACGGATGGGATCCAACGCTGCCATCGATGCGCGGGATCTTTCTGGCGCGCGGCCCGCAAATCGAGGCTGGGCAAACACTCGGGCCGTTCGAAGCGATTCACATCTACCCGTTTCTGGCGGACATCCTCGGTCTGGTGCCGAACACGGAGATCGACGGCAACGTCGGAGTGTTGGCGGAGGTTCTCACGGGTCGGCAATAGTGGCACGTCGTAGGTCGTCAGTTATCGGTGGCGATAACGCTCGCCATTGGTGATGGCGCTCGATATAATGCCGACCTCATTTTGGCGTCGACGCTTCGAGAGGGCGTTGGTCGGTCAAGCGCTGTTAGCTGAGAACATCGAGGCGGTTTCTCAGGGGGTCGTCAACGACCTTGGCGACGACCTGCTTTGTGGACATCTTTGCCTCAGTGGACTACCGGAGAGCCGTGGCACCTATCTACAAGCGCGCTGTCAGCCTCGCGGCGGGGCGCACCTAGAGCGTTTTTCGAAAAGCTCTAGTACTCGATAGGCGGTTCATGGTACTCCTACGTGCAACGTCCTGTAGGAGGATCAATGCGCGCCTATTCGATGGATCTTCGCGAACGAGTGCTCCACGATAGCGACGCGGGCATGCCGGCGGCCGCGGTCGCGAGCAAATACCGCGTCAGTGCCTCCTGGGTCCGGCGGCTCACACACCGGCGGCGGGAAACCGGCGAAGTCGCCCCGCGCCAGCAGCGTTACGGGCGGCATCCGGTGCTCGCGTCCCAGCTGCACACGCTCGCGGCCTTGATCCGCGAGCAACCGGACCGCACCCTCGCCGACCTACAGGTCGCCCTGGGTACGTCCGCCAGTCTGGCGACGATTTGGCGGGCCGTGAAACAGCTGGGCTTTACCGTAAAAAAAAACGGTACGCGCGTCCGAACACGATCGCCCCGACGTCGCGGCCGCCCGCGCGCAGTGGGCGACGACTGCCCCGACGCTCGACCCGACTCGCCTCGTCTTTCTGGATGAAAGCGGGGTCGCCACCAATCTCCTGCGGCGCTATGGGCGCAGCCTTCGCGGCCAGCGGGTCGCCGATCACGCGCCCCAGGGTCGGTGGGAGAGCAGTCCCTTCATCGCCGCGCTGCGGGTGACGGGGCTCACCGCGCCGGGGGTCCTCGATGGCCCGATGGACGGGGCCAGCTTCCTCGCCTACGTCGAACAGATCCTCGTCCCGACGTTGCAGCCCGGTGACATGGTGATTGCCGACAACCTCGCCGCGCACAAAGTCGACGGCGTGCGCCACGCTATTGAAGCGGCCGGCGCGACGCTGCGCTTCCTGCCGCCCTACAGTCCCGACTTCAACCCCATCGAGCTGAGCTTCGCCAAACTCAAAGCTATCGTCCGCCAAGCCCGCTGCCGCTCGCTCGACACGCTCTGGCCGCTCCTCGGTGCGTGTCTGTCGCGCTTCACCCCCACCGAATGCCGCAACTACGTCCATCATTGCGGCTACACGGCCGCCAAAGCGTCATGAAAAACGCTCTAGGGCTACCAGCGTGCCCGAAACCTCCTCTCCCGCGCCGGCTGGGATTCCGCCGACGATCGATGCCCTGCAGAAGCTGCTCGAGGGTGAGCTGTATATTGCCGACCGCGGGTTGGCCACGTCCGCCTACCTCGCGTTGAAGCTTCAGCGGCCCCTCCTGCTCGAGGGAGAGGCCGGTGTAGGTAAGACGGAGGTTGCCAAGGCACTTGCCTCGGGCCTTGCGACCGAGTTGATACGACTCCAGTGCTACGAAGGACTGGATATTTCACACGCCGTCTACGAGTGGAACTACGCTCGCCAGCTCCTCGAGATACGACTTATGGAAGCCAGCGGGTCGCTGGCGCCGGACCGGAAGAACGCAGCCAAGGAGCTCTTCAGCGACCAGTTCCTCATCAAGCGCCCGGTGCTGCAAGCACTGCTGTCGGACGACGAACAGCCGGCGATCCTGCTGATCGACGAACTCGACAGGGCTGATGAGGAGTTCGAGGGGTTTCTCCTGGAGCTCTTGTCCGACTACCAAGTCACGATCCCGGAGATCGGCACCATCCACGCGCGAACTCCGCCGATCGTCATCGTGACGTCGAACCGGACACGAGAACTGCATGATGCACTCAAGCGGCGGTGCCTATACTGCTGGATCGACTACCCGACGTTTGACAAGGAACTGGCGATCATCACGACCAAAGTTCCTACCGCCGGCGAGCGTCTGGCCCGACAGGTGGCGGGGTTCGTGCGCGAGCTGCGTCAGGCCGAGCTCTACAAGGTGGCCGGCGTGTCCGAGACGCTCGACTGGGTGACAGCGCTCGTCGCGCTAGACCGGCAGGAACTCGACGCGGTCACGATCGACCAGACCCTCGGCATCCTGCTCAAGAACCAGGACGACATTCTTGCGGTCCGAGGCGCGCAGGTCGAAGCGATGCTCAATCGTGCAACGAACCCGGCGCCTGAGCAGTAAACCGGCCACACAGTTCTCAGCTCTCTCCATGTCCTCTCCCCTCCTCCGCAACCTGCTTCACTTCTCGCGTCTCCTTGGCTCACTCGGTCTCGACGTGCAAGCGAGTCGCACCCTCGATGTTGTTCAGGCACTCCGCCACATCGATATCGGACGTCGGACCGACTTCTACCACACCCTGCGGTGTCTGCTCGTAAGCCGCCCCCGAGACATACCGATCTTCGACCAGGCTTTCCGGACCTTCTGGCGGCGCCCACCAAGCGAGTGTACCGACCGTGATCTTGGCGCCATGGGCGAGCCGCGCAAGACAGGCCTCCCACAGATGGACGCACCGGCTCTGTCCAATGAGTCACACGGGACTGCCGCACCGCCCCTGACGGTCGACCAGGGGGCGGTCATGAGCTATAGCGAGCGGGATGTGTTGAGGACGCGGGACTTCGCGCAATTCACCGAGGGAGAGATTGCAGAAGCTCAAGAAATGATGGCTGAGCTCGAGTGGAACGTGGACACCAGACGCACCCGTCGGTGGCAGCCGGGCCACGGCCCCGTCCCCGATCTGCGCCGTGTGGTCAGAGCAAACGCCCGGTACGGATACGAGTGGCTCGAGCTCCCCACGCGCCGCCGCAAGAAGCGATGTCGTCCGCTCGCGCTGCTGTGTGATGTCAGTGGCTCAATGGAACGTTACACGCGAATGCTCCTACATCTCCTCTTCTGTATGCGCGATCGTGTGCACCGCGTCGAAGTCTTCGTATTTGCCACCCGACTGACCTGCGTCACGCGCGAGCTCGACGATCGTCCAATACGGAGGATGGCTTCGGCAGCCATCTCGGGCTTGACGGACAAGGTTCCCGACTTCTCGGGGGGCACACGGATCGGCGACGCCCTGAGCACGTTCAACCGACACTGGTCACGTCGCGTGCTCGGGCACGGGTCGGTCCTCTTGATCATCTCTGACGGCTGGGACCGCGGGGATCCCGACCAACTCGGCCGCGAGATGGCCCGCCTTCACCGAACGGCCCACCGAGTGATTTGGCTCAACCCTCTGCTGGGATCACGCGAATACTCACCGCAGACCCGCGGCATGCAGGCGGCAATGCCTCACATCGACGACTTCCTACCAGTCCACAATCTGGAGAGTCTGGTCCAGCTGGGCAAGCACCTCAACGAATTGGACGCGAAGAGGCGAATGTATCGGATGTCGTGAGGTCTCTCTTCCAGTCGGCTGTATTCTTTCTCAATGGACCTCTCATCCAGCTATACCTTCGACGCCCCGCGCAGCGTCGTGTGGAAGCTCCTCAACGATCCAACCCTGATCGCCGACTGCCTGCCCGGATGTGAATCGATGGATCCGTCCGGGGACGACTCGTTCCGCGTAGTCTTGACCGTTGCTATTGCCGCCATTAGCGGACGGTACGAAGGTACCGTAACGATCGCGGACCCGCACGAACCTTCGGACTACCGGCTGGTCATCACCGGTACCGGCCGGGCTGGTTTCGTCAAGGGGGAAGCGGATATCTCACTCGCCGAGCTGGAGAACGACGCGGACCGGACACTCGTCACGGTCGACAGCCGGGCGCAGGTGGGCGGCACAATCGCCCGGGTCGGCCAGCGCCTGCTGGGCAGTGTCTCGAAGATGATGATGGATCGATTCTTCGCCTGCCTGGCCACGAAGGCAGCCTCGAGTCCCGCCGACTAGTGGAGTGTCCTCATGGTAGGGTGAGGACAGATCACTCGACGAATGTTCTATGGCCAATCCCTCACGTCTTCGCTCGACACTCGTCGTGCTCGGCGCCGCGCTTTCGCTGGCGGCGTTGACCGTTGCGGTGCTGATGGCAGTCTTTGGTCTGCGGGTCGAGATGACCGGAAGCGGCATCCGTCCGATCGTCTCATTCGACGATTCGGAAGAGCACTTTGCCGCCCTCGAAGAGAACCGATCACAGCATTATTCCCGCTTGCTACCGGCGGCACCGGTGACTGTGCCTGACGCCGAACCCTATTGGACTGATTTCAGAGGACCCAACCGAGATGGCCGGTATGCCCAGAGCACGATCCGAACCGACTGGCCCATCGATGGTTTGACGCCGGTGTGGCGCCAGCCGATTGGTGGAGGGTACGCCTCGTTCACCGTTGCCAACGGACGCGCGTTCACGACCGAGCAGCGGCGAGACCAGGAAGTCGTGACCTCCTACGATCTAGCAACGGGACGCGAGCTGTGGAGCCACAGCTGGGACGCCCATTTCAGGGAGGCATTGGGTGGTCCAGGGCCACGCGCGACACCGACGTGGTTCGAGGGTCGCGTGTATGCGCTCGGTGCCACCGGTTTTTTCTGGTGTCTCGACGCCCAAACAGGCGAGGTTGTGTGGCAACGAAACATCCTCGAGGACAGCCAGGCGACGAATCTTGAATGGGCCATGGCCTCCTCGCCCCTCCTGGAAGACGACCTCGTGGTGGTGCAACCGGGGGGCGGCGATGGGTGGTCAGTCGTCGCCTACGACCGTCACACAGGCGACGTGGTCTGGCACGCACTCGATGACGTGCAGTCGTACACATCGCCGATGAGCGTCACCCTCGCCGGACAGCGTCAAGTGCTAGCAGTCACGGCCGAGCGCGTCGTAGGTCTCGACGTCGACGATGGCCGCCTTTTGTGGGAGCACCCGTGGAGCCCGTCGACCGTTCCGAACATCGCGCAGCCAATTGTCATCGATGACAACCAGGTCTTTCTCTCAGCCTCATACGGACACGGCTCCACGTTGATCGAGCTTGTCCCGCGGGACGGGCAGATTCTCGTCGAGACCATCTGGAGCAATAATCGGATGAAGAACCGTTTCGGGAGCTCGGTGCTCCACGAGGGGTACATCTACGGACTCGACGAGTCGATCCTCGCGTGTATCGATGCATCAACAGGCGAACTGCAGTGGAAAGGCGGCCGCTACGGCTACGGTCAGCTGCTGCTGGCCGGCGACCACCTCGTCGTCCTGACGGAAGACGGTGATCTCGCTCTCGTTCGGGCCACACCGGACCGCCATGAAGAAATCGCCAACTCGCTGGCGCTCGACGGAAAGAGCTGGAACGTTCCAGCGCTCGCCGATGGGCGGCTGTTGGTCAGGAACGCAAGAGAGATGGCGGCGTTCGATCTGGCGCCCGAGTAGGCGTCACGCTCGCTTTCGCTTCCGTGTCGTCGTACGCGCCACCTTTGTCGCCTTTGCGGCCCTCTTCTTCGACGCACTGACGGTGTCCAGGCTCTTGCGTAGCGCCTCCATCAAGTCGACGACCTTGGCTGGCGCCTCCTCCTCGGGCACGACCACTTCTTCCCCGGCGATCTTGGCATCGATGATCTTCCGCAGCTCGGCCTGATACTCGTCCCTAAACTCCGACAATTCGAGATCGCCTTCGAAGTTTCCGATGACCTGCTTAGCAAGCGCGATCTCGGCGTCATTCACCTCGTCCGGCACCTGGTCAAGCTCGTCGATTGCCGACATCTTTCGAATCTCATCGGCCTGACGAAGAGTGAACATCATCAGTCCACGCTCCCTCGGCTGTACGGCGACGACATACTCTCGCCCGTAGAGCGCAAGCTTTCCGATTCCGGCCTTGCCACGCAGTGCTTCCCGCAGCACACCAAAAGCCTCCGCGGCAACCGTACCGTCGGGGGCGAGGTAGTACGGGCGATCGACGTAGATTGGGTCGATCGACTCGACGTCGGCAAACCGAAGCAAATTGATGACGCGCGTCGACTCGGGACGGGCCTTCGCGATGTCTTCCTCATCGACGACGACGTAGTGTCCTTTTTGGAACTCGTACCCCTTGACGATCTCCGACTTGTCAACCTGGCGATCACAGTGAGGGCACCACTTCTTTTGCTGAATCCGAGTCTGGCATTCGCCGTGAAGCTGATTAAAGCTGACCGACGATGCAGAGTCGGTCGCGGGAAAGACCCTTATCGGAACTGTCACCATGCTGACTTTAAGGTGCCCTCTCCACGTCGGACGTGCTGCCATTTTCCCCTCCTGGACGGCCCGCAATCGCCAAGTGTATCGGCTGGAGGGTGCGAGAGTGACAGACCCCGACAATTCGGCTGAGTCAAGCCCATTCCTAGTTGAAACTCTCCGCGACTCCTGATTGCTTACGCGGCTTTCGTCTTCGATGTCGTCGTGTCGATCTTCAGCTCTCGCTTCAATGCGTCACGAAGCCTGGGCAGGTGCCGGTAGCCCATCACCTTGCGTAGACGCGGCTCGATGTCCAGGAGCGCCGTGGCGAGCCAGCGCTGGCGTTGACTTGAGTTCTGCCAGTGATCGACCTTCGCACAGCGCTCCTCAATGAGCGCGTTGATGGACTCGAGGCCGTTCGTCGTCTTCAGCGACCGGCCCAGCACGCCATACACGCCGAGGCGATGCAACGTCAGGGTCTCGTCCAGGCCTTCCGCCAGACTGCCGGCCGCCGATTGGTTCCGATCCTCCAGCTCATGCTGGAGCGACTGGAGGGCGGCGAGGGCCTCGTCGTACTCCGGACGGTTGTCGGCGCGCTGGAGACGCTGCCGCCACACCGGCTGCTCACGCTTGGCCACGTCACTCACCACGTTCTCGCGCTTGTGCCATTGACACCGTTGCACCAGGGCGCGGTGGCGGAAGGCGTGCCGCACGGCCGCCCGGAGCCCCTTGCCGCCATCTACGATCACCAGAAGCCCCTGGGAAACATCGAGGCCCCGCTCGACCAGGGACCGGAGGAACGGTGTCAACACCTGCTCGTTCTCGGTGTCCGTCTCGACAAAGCCCAGGAAGCGTTTGTCCCCCGTCATCGTGATGCCCACCGCGACGACCATCGTCGCCTCGGCGAACGTCTTGCCGTCCAGCACGAGGGCCACAACGTCCTCCCCGGAGAGGTCCCGCTCCTGGAGTTCGCGGAGTTTCGTCGCGCTGGCCTGAATGAACGCGCGGGACACCGTCGACCCCGACAGGCCGATCGCCCCGGGAATCGCCTCGGCGGCCGCCGCGTAGTTGCGGCACGAGATCCCATACAGCACGCGCCTCAACAACAGGTCATTGACGGCGCGATCGCCATGCAGCGCCTCGTACGACCGCAGTGGAATCTCGCGCTCCGTGACATGGCGAATCCGGGGCACGCGAATCGGCACGCGCTGGCCGGCCAACCCGACCGTCCCGGGGTTGCTCCCATGACGGCGCCCGCCGACTGACGGGTCTTTGCGGGCGTAGCGTTCGCCAGCCAGCGCGGTCACTTCCTCGTCGAGCAATTCCTCGATGTGCATCAACCCCAGCGGAATCAAGGACCGGATCAATTCCACCTTGGCATCGACCTCCAGCTCCGCGTACCCCTCTCGGTCGATGACGTCGACCGCGCCCAACGTGCGACCTTTCTTGCGCTTCCTGACCGATCGTAGGACACTGCTCATCTCGGCTCCGTTCTCTCGTGGCGTGATGTTCGTCTCGCAACGTCATCAAACCACAGGGTTTGGAGCCGCTTCAATTTCCAACTAAGTTTCGCTCACACTCATTCGGCTGGCAGCGCCGGATACCCGCGGCTCGCGTAGAGCCCACAATCGCTTGTATTCTGGGAGTTCGATGGCTTCGCGAAACTCACCACGGAGTCAGGCCACATGGCGCGGTACGGCTCGGGCGACTCGCCCGATGCTGGCCGAGCTCGCCCATCCGGCCGCCCACGAGCGGATCCTCCGGCGCGCGGATCTTGTCTTCGAGCCCAAGTACGACGGGATGCGCGCGCTGGTCGACATCGACCCTGGACCCCACGTGAGGATCTACTCACGCCTCGGCAATGACAAGACCCAACAGTTTCCCGAGCTCGTCTCGCCCCTGGAGCGTTTCGCTCAGAGAGTCGGTTCGCCGGTCCTAATCGACGGGGAGATTGTGGCCGTCGACGAAGAGGGCGAGCCGCTCGGGTTCCAGCATCTTCAAGGTCGTCTCCATGTCCGCAGGCTCAAGTCACATGGCATTGCCCGTGCCGCATCTGTCGCGTTCATCGCGTTCGACCTCCTCCGCGACGGCGAGACGGACCTCCGGCCGCTCCCCTTCTCTGAGCGCCGCGCACGGCTGGCAGCACGCTTCAACCGGCCCGGCTCCAAGACGCTCCGCCTGATCGCAAGCAAGACGGGCGGCGGGATCCGACTGCGCGCCACTGCCCGGCGTCGAGGATGGGAAGGCATCATCGCGAAGGACCCGACAGCGCGCTACTACTCGGGAAAGCGACACTCGGGCTGGCAGAAGCTCAAGTTTGTCGAGACGGAGGACTTCGTCGTCGGCGGATGGACCGAGCCCCGTCAATCTCGGGCCCACTTCGGCGCGCTGCTCCTCGGGTATTTTTCTGACGGATCGAAGAAACCCCGCAAGATAGTCTTTGCTGGCCAAGTCGGCTCCGGCTTCAGCCAGGCCGAACTTGACCGCGTCGCGGCTCACCTTGCCCCACTCGTCACCCTCGATTCGCCGTTCGAGAGTTTCCCCCGGACCGGCAAGGGCGATCATTGGATAGAGCCAAAGCTGGTCGCACAAGTGAAATTCACTGAGTGGACGCTCGACGGACTACTCCGCAACCCGGTCTACCTCGCACTTCGCACCGACAAGCGCCCGATCGACGTTCGATTGCCAGACCGAAGGACCCAGGAACCGCCGGCTCGCCGGAGCGCAAAGATTACCCGGGTATCACGCACCGCCAGGTACGCCTCGAGACGTCGTGAGACGAAGACCGCCCCAGCCCCTACAGAACTCGAGCCGCTCACGTCGCAGATCCTCGAAGTCCTCGAGGATCTCGAGCATCAGAAGCGCCGAGGCACGCTCGTCCTCTCTGATGGTTCACGTGTACCGGTTGGCAACCTGGAAAAGATTTTCTGGCCCACCCCAGGCATTACCAAGGGCGAATTCCTACGCTATTGCCTCCGGGTGGCACCCTATATCCTTCCGGTCGTCAAAGAGCGCCCCCTGGTGATGAAGCGCTTCCCGAACGGGGCCGAGGGGAAATCGTTTTATCAACATCGCGCTCCGGCTCGCCTGCCCGAGGAACTACGGGTCGCCGTCGTTCGGGAAAAACCAGACGTGCCGGAATCGGGAGTCCCCTACTTCGTCGGAGGACAGCTGCAAACACTGTTGTACATGGCACAGCTCGCGGTGATCTCACAGGACCCCTGGTTCTCACGATTGCCGGACATCGAGTCGATCGATCACGTTGCGCTCGACCTCGATCCGATGCCCGGTGCGACGTTCGCCCAGGTTCTGGACGTCGCCCGCTGGTTGCACGACGAGCTGGACAGGCTTGGTATTCCTGCCTTTCCGAAGACCTCCGGTTCGAAGGGAATCCATATTTTCATACCGCTCCCGCCCGGCACACCCTATGAAACCGGAACGATTTTCTGCCAGGTAATCGCCACCGTCGTCGCGACGCACCATTCGGAAACAGCAACGGTCGAGCGGCTGGTGAAGAAGCGTCGGAAGGGCACGATCTACATCGACTACCTGCAGAACATCTACGGCAAGACACTGGCCTGCGCCTATAGCGCCAGGGCAAGCGCGTTCGCTGGCGTCTCGACCCCATTGACATGGGCCGAGGTTCACGAGGGAGTCAGGAGCGGCCTCGTGCCCGATGACTTCACGATTCGATCGGTCTTTTCGAGACTCGACGAGGTCGGGGACCTCTGGGCGGAGCTACGTACGTCGAAACCCGCCCGGCTCGAAGCGGTCTTCGACTACGACGAAAGACCGGGAGATCGCTGACCCGGTGGTGGGCCCCAGACCGTGCTAACATTCCCCCCGGTTCGAAGCCGATGTGAGTCTCAGTGCGTCCGTAGCTCAGCTGGATAGAGCGCCGGGCTTCGAACCCGTAGGTCGGGGGTTCGAGTCCCTCCGGGCGCGCCACTTTCATCGCACGAACGGGTCTCTGCGGCCACCACACTACATGCTCATCTGCCGTGCGCGCGGTCGAGCGCACGTGGTCGCCTGCGCTGCCAGCGGAGTTGAACCAGAGGGCGCAATGTGCCGGGTCAACCACAGGTCGGCCCGGCATCCCATCAACCCAGTGGAAACAGCTCGATCCGCCGGAAGTAGATCTCGCCGGCCTCGGACTGGATGCCGATGGCACCGATCGAGCGCGATCGCTTGCTGAAGGCGGAGGAGCAGGCGCCGGTCTCGGCGCGATCACATCAAGGAACTCGTCGGGCATGCTAGTATCGCCACGACTGAAGCCTAATTGAACGCCCGCCGCGCCCACCTGCACGAGTCCCTAGGACGGATCGAGGCAAGAAACAGTGGCAAAGATGTGGCAACGACCGGTGGGTAGTGGCTAGTCAAACAACCGACCAGGGGGCAGACAACGACCGTAGGTCACTAGTAAACTGACACTTCAAAATGTTTGCGCCCGTAGCTCAGCTGGATAGAGCGTCGGCCTCCGAAGCCGAAGGCCACAGGTTCGAATCCTGTCGGGCGCGCCAATCTTTACGGTTTCATTCCAGAAACAATGGGTTAGGGCTTCCGTCCTAGCCCGTCAGCACCCAGCAGGACCCCTCAATTTCCGCGTGGCAGACCGCGTGGCAGGGTGTTCGCGTGGCAGACCGCGTGGCACGATCTGAACCGGAACAATCCGGTTCCCAAGTAGGCGGAAAGGGGAGCCGCGAATCGTCGGTGTGCCTTGCCGCCGGGTGGTTGTGGAGGCGCCAGGCTCCGCCCCAATATCACTTGGACCCCCGGTGGTCTTGAGCTAGACTGGCAAGGTGGTCGGGTCCCAAGGGGACATCGGCCACTCGATAACCTATCCCACTTGGTGGGTTTGCGCGTTTGACGCGCAGGAGGGTCAAAATGCCAGTTCACCTACCTGATCGCTGAATCCCGAAACACGTTTGAGTTGCCTGTGGTGCGTCCGCTCCATGGTGGAGCCGGCGTTCGTTCAACAGACTCCGCTGGGCGGAGCATATGGCCGTGCGCTGGGCGTGCGGAAGGAGTTCAAGCAATGACAATTCACGCCACGATTACGTATGCCCTTTCTGAGGGGGGCCGTCGAGTTTTGTTGCGGTCTGGAGGCGATGGGAAACGCCTTCAGACTCAGTCCGGCACGATCAACGACGAGGACCTTGAGTCATTTCGGGTGGACAGTGACGGCCAAGTCTCGTTCGATGCCACGTCCGTATGCTGGGATGGAGAATCGGGAGACTATCCAGCAGAGATTGGCAACTTAAAGCTGATCGACGAACACGGAAGAGAGTGGACGATTGAGTGGAAGACGCCGCCAAATTGGCTCTCTCTGGTCAGCCTTGTTCGGTGGGCCGCGAATGCCGAACAGACCAGTCTGTCTCTAGAGTTCGACCACCACATGGAAGACGAAGCAAGACGGAAGAAGATCGCTGATTGTTTTCTCAACGATCCTTCTGCCTTGGCGGATCAAGTCACGGACAAGGTTGTGCGGATTGGTGATGATGAGTTCAATGCCACTGAGCCTGTTAGCATCGAAGCTCGCAGACGAAACAGAGAGGCGTTTGGCGACTGGATCAGAAGGTACGGGACCGAGAACCAGATTCAGAGGTTCGAGGCTGGGCACTTGCCATGGTCAGAGGGCGTTTCGCTCATTGAAAGTCAGCTCTTCGGGGCGCTTGACGAGTTCCATGTCTACGAGCGTTTCGTTGAGGATGATGTCTGTCTGTGCAAAGAAAATCAGGAATGCAGAGTCAGGTTTCAGTCCGTCGACGCTGGTCCCCTGAGCGCCAGCGAGTGGGAGCTCTATCAATCCATCCTCAGTGCATTTCCGGAAGCGAGTTTCCAGCCACGCGAACACCGCGCATTTGCAGGCTGCAGACCGGAGCCGCTTGTTAGACGCGGAGTCATCGTCAAGAAGAAGGTCGGGTCACTTCTCTTGAAGAGAGAGTACGCACTTACGGTGCCGACTAGCGGAGTCATACAATGACTCGCCTCGAGTTTGACGAGAGCAGAGAGTCCAAGCCGTGTATTCACTGTGGATTACATGGTGTCGAACTCCGGCGCAACCTGAATAACAATGGCTTGCAGGTGGTGTGCTCCTCGTGCGAGTCTGGCAGTCCATGGGGCAGAGCTGTTTTCATCCAACAGTCAAGCCGCAAGAGACGTGAGCCGCTGCCGAACGGCGTCACTCTCGACAGCGTCTGGGAGAGTGTCCCACCGGTAGTAGAAAGTCAGCGGCAACGGTGAACACAAGTTATCCGACCTTCTGCATCTCTGCAATGTTGTCGTCGTCGCGATCCAGGTGTGCCTTCAGCATCCAGAGATGCTCGTAACCTGTGATGCGTCGGTAGTTCTTCTCCGTCTCCACGAAGGCCACGGCCGACCAGCGCAGCGCCATCTCTCCGTTCTTCCAGTTGGTGACGCGACGTGTGCGCTGCCGGATTCCCGAGTGCGTCGAATCGATGATGTTCGTCGTCGTGAGGCACGTGCGCAGTGATGCGGGCAGGCCGAGCCGATTCACGGTGAAGATCTCATCGAGGCCTTCTCGAACGCTCGCTGCTGCATCGGGCCAGTCGCGTTGGAGCCACGAGGCGTACTGGTCAAGCTTGCGCAGGCCCTCCTTAGCCTCGAGCTTCCAGGCGGCGCGCAGGGTGGCCCGTGCCTGGTCGTGCTGCGCGTTCGGCAGGTGGCCGACGACATTCCGCAGCTTGTGGTTGCGACAGCGCTGTACCTCGTTGCCGGCGCCGAACACCTGGGCGATCGCGCTGCGTAGCGCCTTCGCTCCATCGACGACGAACAGCCGACGTCGGTCGGGGCGGATCCCGCGAGCGACGAGATCCTCGAGCAGGGCGGTCGTCACGGTCGCGTTCTCAGAGGCACCGCTGCGCACGCCGAGCACGTACTTCTTCCCGTCTTCGTCGACCCCCACGGCCGCCAGAACATGGTGGTTCCCGAACTGGATCCCGTCGAGGTAGATAATCAACACGTCGACCTTGCTGAAGTTTCGCTCAGCCAAGTCCTGGAGGACTCGCGTCCCGGCCTCGATGGTCTCACGGGAGACCTCCGACTTGCCGATGCCGACCTGCTCGGCCATCGCCGGCAGGACCGTCTCGTAGCGCCGGGTCGAGACGCCGTTCAGCATGATCGCCAACATGCGGTCGGCAAGGCGCTGATCGCGCTGCATCGCGTCGTACGCCGGGATCGCGACCTCGCCGCGCTCCCCCTGCCGCGCCGTCTTCTTGCGCAGACGCGGCTTTTCCACGCGCAGCTGACGTTCGCTCAACGTGACGCGCCCCGGCTGGCTGCCGTGCCAGTACAGCGCCCGATCGTCGGCGCGGCGGCCCTGCCGCTTGGGCCCGGCGAGCCGCTCAGCGCTCATCCGAAGGACCGCCTCGACGGTCGCCCGACCCATGACGTCGATCACCTCGTCGATGGCCTTCTCGCCCCGCTCCAAGAGCTCGACGAGCGGCAGCAGGAGCTGACCGTCCTTCGAGAGAAACTCCGCGAGCTCGCGGCTGCTGAGCGTGGACGGCTTCGTGACAACCTGGTACGTTCTCTTCATCGGTGGTTCTCCTTTCCGACAAGCACCCGATCGACCTTACGATCGGGCAGGAGTTACCACCGACCTTCCACTACGCCTGGGTCATCCTCGCGTCTGGGCCGAGTACGACAACCGGTGCATCGTGTGTACTCAACCGAGGGAAACGCTGAAGGCGCATGGCATCGGGCAGCAATGCCATCACGTGCTCCCGTACTCACCGCATGGTCACAAAGGTCGAATCGTACCCGTCTGCACGGCCTGCCACGAGATCGTCAATGCCCTCCAGCGGACGTTCACTCGCTTCACTCGGGCACAAACCGAGCGGGGATCGACGCCCATGGTGGGGGGAACCGCAGCGTAGTTCAGAGGGGGAGCAGTCAGGCCGACCTCGGTAATACGGGGTCGGCTTTCTTTTTGTGTGGCCGACCATGGCTATCCAAACCCGCGTGTCAGGGATGAGTTTGCACAAACAAGCACAGGCGACAGTGCGAGCCGTGCGGGTCTGATGTTTGACCGCTTGGGACTCCTCCCGGACATCCAGACCGTTGTTCAGGGTCCACCTCGTCCGCCTCACGAGGCCGGGCGCACGAAAGGACACAAGCACACCGCCGGATCTCCTGCACATCCGTGTGGCGGTCAACTAGAGCTTGACAGGCCACACTCGCTCGGCGATCCTGCCTGCCTCCCAAGGACGCACCGCACGGTGGCGGTGCCAAAGCACTGGGCATATCCAGTGGACATGTCGTCGGCGTGCGGTCGGACCGAACCCGACGAGCAACGGACAGGGGCACGAACATGGCAACAACCGGCACCGTGAAGTGGTTCAATGACAGTAAGGGGTTCGGCTTCGTGACTCGTGACGACGGAGAGAAGGACGTGTTCGTGCACCACTCGGTCATCCAAGGTCAAGGCTTCAAGAGTCTGACCGAAGGTGAGAAGGTGGAGTTCGACGTGATCCAGGGGGACAAGGGTCCGCGTGCCGAGAGCCTGGTCAAGATGGGCGGCGGCTACTAAAGCGCTTTTCAAATAGGCCTTGTACTACCTGGGGCGGTCGTGGTACTTCTGCGCATACCGATGCAGGAGGACCGATGCGTGCCTATTCGATGGATCTGCGAGAGCGGGCGCTCCTCGACAGCGATGCCGGGATGAAGGCGGCCGATGTGGCGGCGAAGTACCGCGTGAGCGGGTCGTGGGTGCGGCTACTGAAACAGCGGCGGCGCGAAACGGGCGAGGTGGCGCCTCGCGTCCAGCGACATGGACGGCGCGGCATGCTTGAGCCGCACCTACACACCTTGGCCGCGCTGATTGCGGCGCACCCGGATCGCACGCTGGCTGAGCTGAAGGACGCCCTCGCCACGCCCGCGAGTGTGCCGACGGTCTGGCGCGCCGTGCGGGCCCTCGGCCTGACCGTTAAAAAAAACGGTCCGCCCGTCCGAACACGATCGGCCTGACGTCGCGGCCGCGCGGGTCGCGTGGCACGCGGCGGCGCCGACCTGGGATGTCGCCCACCTCGTGTGTCTGGACGAAACCGGCAGCACCACCAATCTGCTTCGGCGGTACGGCCGGGCACCGCGCGGCGCGCGCGTCCACGACCACGCCCCCTGCGGGCGCTGGCAGACCAGCACGTTTCTCGCCGCGTTGCGGGTCACGGGGCTGACCGCACCGGGGGTCTTCGACGGCGCGATCGATGGCGAGAGCTTCCGCGCCTACATCGAACAGATCCTGGTGCCGACCCTGCAGCCCGGCGACATCGTCATTGCCGACAATCTCGGGGCCCACAAGGTCGCCGGCATCCAACGCGCCATCCAGGCCGCCGGGGCCACCCTCTGGTACTTGCCACCCTACAGCCCGGACCTCAATCCCATCGAGCTCTGCTTCGCGAAGCTCAAAGCCCTCGTTCGCACCGCTCGCTGTCGCAGCACCGAGACGCTCTGGCCGTTCCTCGGCGAGTGCTTGGCGCACTTCAGCCCTGACGAATGCCGCACCTATGTTCGGCACTGCGGGTACTCGGCCGCCACACGGTCATGAAAAGCGCTTTAGTCCTCATCGGGATCGATCTCCGACAAAGCCACACGACGTGATCCAGACCGAGGGGCCCGGCGCTGAAATCTAAAACCGAAAGAGCCGGTTGACCTTGATGATGAACGCACGGTTCACGACGTCGGGCAGTCGGCGCGTGAGCGTGTCGCGCTGCTCGTTGTAAACGACGAACAGCTCGCTGCCTGGCTGGTACTCCCAGCGCAGGCGGGCGTTTGTCGACACCCTGTTGCTACTCGAGCTGTACTGCACCAGCGCGCTCACGAACGATCGGGACGACATCGCATAGGTGACCCGCGTGTTCAGCAAGTGGGTGGTAAAGTTGCCTTCGGCCAGATCCACGCGGTTCAGCGAGTAGCTGGGCTGGAGCGAGAAGTGGCTGCTCACCCGCACCGCCCCGCCTGAGGCGCCGACCGTCGTCTTGTGACCGCTGTAGAAGCTGCCCCGGCTGACCGAAAAGTTTGCCCGGACCCGCCGCTGCTGCGCCATGTTGTAGGACACCTGCACGTCGTCGAAGCTGTAGTCGCCCACCGGCAGCGTGATGCCACGGGCGATCTCGAAGGGCTCGGGCAGGGACTCGTAGCTGCGCGTGTAGGTCACCGACGTCGTGTCGTCGTTGGCCAGCTCCGCCTCGAACGAGCCCAACTGCTCACGGGTCTCGAGGACGCCGGCGCCGTTCTCGATGTAGTTGATCGACGCGGTCCAGTTAAACTGCCGGACGAGGGCAATCCCCGCAGGCCGCGGGCTGAAGCGAAGCTGCCCGAAGTTGCGCCGCAGGTCACGCCGGCGGGTGAAGCCGACCTCGGGATTGAAGTTGGCCCCCACGACCAGACGCTCGAGCTGGACACCATAGCGGTCGGCGTTGTAGTCGAACTGCGTACGGTAGCTAACGTCGTCGTCCGACAGCCCCTCGCTCTGCGTGCGCGCCCAGTAAGTGTTGATCGTCACGTTGTCGTAGAACCCGAACGTGCTATCCAGGCCGTACGCGTAGTTGGCGCCACCACCGCGGCTGTCGACGGAGCGCCCCGTGGCCATTACGCCGACGGCGCTCCGTCGCAGGATGTCGCGCGTGAGCCGCACCACCGAAAAGTTGGTTGCGGCAACACCCGCGTCTTCCACTTCGTCGGCCTGAATGTTGATCAGCCCAAGACTGAACCGCCCTACGCGGCCCGTGACGCGCCCGCCGGCACGGAGCGGCACCTCCCCCCCGCCCTCGAGGCCGATACGCCTGCTGTAGAAGAGGATGGGAGCTTCCCCGCCGCCGCCGAAGCCGCCCGTGGACACGCCACCGAACGAAAAAGTGCCAGCGTTCTCGAGAAAGAACTCGCGCTTTTCCGGAAAGAAGAGGCTAAACCGTGTGAGATTCACCTGCTGCTCGTCCGCCTCCACCTGCGCGAAGTCGGTGTTGAGGGTGAAGTCAGCGGTGAGCCCGTCAGTGATGCCCACCTTCGCGTCGAGGCCGACATCGCCCGACAGATCATCGACGGCACTGGGCACGTCCATCGTGGCGCTCGAGGTCAGATACGGCTTCAGCTCGACAATTCGAGAGCTCGGTGGCGCTTCGATGCCCACGAGTGTCGCCGCGAGTGAGACCAGCTGGCTCGCGCCCTGGCCCCGCGCGGGCGGCAGTTCGGTGAGGAACGAGATCTCGTTGATCGACCGGCTGGGTCGCAGCACCTGGAGCCCCCATGTCTGCTGCCTGCCTGGTCCGTAGCGGAGCGACTTGAACGGGATGACGGCCTCCAGCGTCCACCCGCCGTCGAAGCGTCCCGTGGCCACCTCCCAGATGGGGTTCACGTCGCCGTTCCACTGGCTCTCGTTGGTCGTCTGGCCATCGTGTCGCGCGCCCAGCGCGTTGGCGTTGAACACCAGCGCGTTGCGCCGATCGAGGAAGGTGTCGAAACTGAACCCGATGATGTCGTTGCCGTTCCAGAGGTTGTCGCGACGCATCTCGGTCGTGACGATAGCCATGTCCGAGTCCCACGCGCGCGCGGCCACGTACACGTTCTCGTCGTCGAACATGATCCAGATCTCAGTCTGGTCGCGCGCCTGGGCTCCTGGATTCGGCTCGATCTGAATAAATCCTGATGCCGGCCGCACGCGCTCGTAGACAGCCTCGTCGAGCGCGCCGTCGAGTGCGAGCGGCTCGTCGAGCCTGACCGCTCGGACCGTGACATTGCCGTCCGGACCCCTCGTGATTGTCTCCGGCAGTACGGGTCCGGCCACCTGTGACGGGGTTTGTGCGGCCAACGGCAGCGAGAGAAGAACCAGGGAGAGAACCGCAACAGAAAAGGTGCGACACATCTGATCAATATGACTTCACTTCGCCATTTGATGGTTGCTCGCGCCCCTCCCGAGGCTCACGAACGCGATCCCGAGCCCGCTCGCGGCGGGGGCACGCAAGACCTTCAGCGCCACATCCCGGTCGAGCTTGGTGTCTCGGGCTCGATACACCTCCCCCATGCCGCCTTCGCCGATCTTGGCGGTGACGGCGTAGGGACCGAGGGTGGTGCCGGGTTCAAGTGACATCAGTGCCCTCGGAGTAGGAATTCTCGAATCGGAGGAAGAATCCGCTCCGGGTGGACGTTGAACACGTCGTGGTGACCACGGGAAACCACCAACTCTTCGGCCCCTGGCACTTCAGCCACGAAGCGCTCGCCCTCCGGCCCCGTGACCCGAACCCAACGATCAAACGTTGCCTCGGCAAGTCGTTGGTTTTCCGGGCTGTAGCTCGCGTAGCCCCCAAAGAGATCGTCCACAGACTCTGGAACCGCACGCACAGCCAGCGTTGGGGCGTCGAATCGCGAGTAGTCAAGCGGCTCCAAAGTTGGCTCGATCATGTCCTGGAACATGGAACCCACGTTGGGATCGAGTGCGACGAGCCGACCACTCTCGTCAAATTCATGAATGGCCAGGATCTCGTTGAGTGGAAACGCCACTCCCCACGTTCGGGCGAAGTACGCCGTGACCGCCTGTGCCGAGACTTGGTCCTCAGCCTGCATCGGAATCTCTGGCCAGGGTTCCCACCAACCCTCAGAGTTGTATACGCGTGAAAAATCCCACCCACCATCGAGGAAGACCATCCGCCGCACTCGCTCCGAGTGGTGCAGAGCAAGATGGGCCAGCTCTGCTCCCCCGAACGAATGTCCCATGAACGCCGCGTCTTCTATCGAGAGCGCGTCCAGCACGGCCACGATGTCACTCGCAAGCTCACGTATGCCAAAGTCCTCCTCCGGCGCATCGGACGCGCCGACACGCCTCCGTGTGACACCAATCACCCTGAAGCGGTCGGTAAAGTGCGGAGCGAACTCCTCATAGACATGGGCGCTGTGGCTTGCCCCGGCAAGAAGGATGAGCGGTATACCCCGAGAACTCCACTCGAGCACCTCGACGCTGACGCCCGGACTTGCTTCAACGAACGACACGCTCGGCCAAGCCTGTGGCGCCTCCGCTGTGGAAGTGGGATCATCTGCGATCGCTCCACAGGCCGAGAGGAGCAACGCCGTCCCGAATGCAACCATCCAGTGCTTCATCACTACCATCGGCTTAGCCTAGCCATTCTCCTGGCTTCCGATACACCTCGCCCATGCCTCCTGCGCCGATCTTGGCGGTGACTTGGTAGGGTTCGAGGGTAGTGCCGGGTTGGAGTGCCATCAGTCTACGGAGACAAGATGCTTGAGTTCCTCGACCCAGGTGAGGACGATCTAGAACGCTGCGGCTGCGGCTTCTGCAACGGCATGGTCCTGCTCTCCCGATCCGCCGCTGACACCAACCGCGCCAACGACCTGCTCGTCCTTCTTCAACGGAACGCCACCCGCAAAAATCATAATCTTGCCGTTGTTGGATGCGTGGATGCCAAAGAACTGATTACCCGACTGTGCATGCTCCGCCAGATCCTTCGTTGCGATATCGAAAGCTCTGGACGTGTACGCCTTGTTCTGGGAGATGTCGATACTTCCGATCCAGGCACCGTCCATTCGAGCGTGGGCCACAAGGTTCCCGCCTGCGTCCGCGACGGCGATGTTCATCGGTTGTCCAATCTCGGCGGCTTTCTGCTCGCCAGCTTCGATCATTCTCTTCGCGTCTGCCAAAGTAACACTCATCTCGACTCCTTAGTGATCAACGACACCAGAGGTTTCCGGGCAGCCGGCCCGGTGTGAAACCTATTTCTCAGTCAAAACCGAGCTTCGTGGTTCGTGCTCGATACACCTCCCCCATGCCGCCTCCGCCGATCTTGGCGGTGACGCTGTAAGGGCCGAGGGTGGTGCCGGGTTCAAGAGGCATGTCAGATCCCAGACGGTTCAGTCTTCGATAATCGTCTCCACTTCAAATCCAGCGGCGCCCAACGCCGCTCGGATCTGGCGCTCGTTGTTCTTGTCCAACCGCATGTAGGCATACCCGCCGTCATACTCAATGGTCAACCAGTGCTTCTTTCCTGATGAGAACAGAGCCAACGGCGACAGAAAGATCGCGCTCTTCACTCTCGGCGACTTCGATCGCTCGTAGACGACACTGGTGACGTCGGCAAATGGAATCATCGCGTAGGTCGCCTCTTCCGCGCCCTTCTTTTCGTGCACGACCGCAATCATCTCGGCCGTAGTATCTATTTCGAGACGCGCGTCACGCTTCTTCTCGTCTGGTTCACCGTTGTCTTTGGTAACCACCTCGAAAAAGTCGACCTTTCGAAACTCGATCACGTCAGCGGCAAAAGCCATTGGTGCCGACGCGACCAACACTGCAAGGCACGCTGCGAGCAGCCGAATCATGTGAGCCTTCCTTTCTATTTCAGGGTAAGACCGTGGCCATCTATCTGGCGCCTTCGATTAATGGCGCGGGTCCACCCGTCACGGTCCTCCGCTCCACGTCGAACGCCACACCGAACAGATACACCGTCGGTTCAGCTTCGTATCGGTGGCCTGATAGACCTGGCCCATGCCCCCCTCGCCGATGAGGGCAGTGACATCGTAGTGGCCGAGTCGGGAGCCGACGTTCAAGGCCATAGGCTGTGCCGGATCTATTCGCGCAGATCAGCCCGCATTATATGCAGATCCGGCAGGAACAACGGCTACCGCACTCAGTCTGTGTGCTTTGATAGGACACAAGCGGACACCGTGGCGGCTATCCCCAGGAGCCAAACGGAGTTTCCGCCTTCAGACGCATCGCAGTCCCTTAAATTCTCGGCGTCGAGCGTCTCCTTCACCCGACCCGCCCACGCCTGAACGTGAGGGATCACACCGAGCCATCCTCCCACTAGCTCAGTCGATTCTTCCTGGTTAACACCCGGCCGGAACACCAAGAAGTATTCACCGGAATCTTTGACGTCGAACAGGAACCAGTACTTGCGACGAGAGTGCAACAGCCGTGGAACCCGTGTCTCGGAAAGCTCCAGGCTATCGACCAGTTCCCAATCGAAAGCATACGGATTCAGGTGAACCGCAATGATAGCTTGTAGGACTTGGGTTTCCTGAGTCCGTCGCAGAGCGCGTGAAATCATCCACAACCTCTACTAGCCTTGCGCCTCGATTTCGATACTCCCGTTCGTGACCCGCACGGGATACGACCTCACGTGTGCTTGAGCCGGTGGTCATTGGACATGACCATCGCGCACACAGAAGCGATCCCACAGGAGCCAGCCGGGGCGATCCTGTTGGGAACGCTCAAGGCCTCAGCGGACTTCAAGCGGCGGGCTCGTCGGCCCGAGTGACGTCCGTCACTGCACCGAGCACGAAGTGCAACCGGATCCGGTCGCCGGGCTTGAGACCGCGGTCCATCGACTCGGGGCCCACGCGAGCCGTCACCACCTGCCCCTCGGGATCGTCCGCATCGGTGTAGTAGACGTCGCACGAGATCTGGCCGTGAATGCTGATCGGCTGGATCTTGCGGAGGAGCCCGTCTCGTGACCCTGTGAGCATGGGCCGATCATATCCCTGACCCCGCTCATGAGCACACCCTTAGACCCTGCGAGCCGGCCAGCCCGAAGTCACGGTGATCGCCGTTCCGCGCCCGACCAGGCCACCGGACGTGCCTAGACCATATGGAGAGACCGACCTCGGCTTTGCATCGGTCGCGGGTTACGTTGGACCTGCGACAGCTCAACGCAGAGCCGCATACAAAGGAGGTCGGTCATGGGCGAGTCTACAACCATCATTGCGTTCGATCAGCACGCCGCATCGGTGATGGCCGCAGTGTTGCTGCCGGAGCATCAGACAGCGGCGACGCAGGAGCTGAGCTCGGACGTCACGACGATTGGTCGGTTCGTGAAGCGTGTGCAAGGGCAAGGGCCGGTGCGGTGCTGCTACGAGGCGGGACCGTGTGGCTTCGAGTTGCAGCGGTATCTGAACACGAAGGACGTGCCCTGTGAGATCATCGCGCCGACGCTCATCCCACGCCGGCCCGGGGATCGCATTAAGACGGACCGGCGTGACGCGCGGCAACTGGCCGTGTTGTACCGCGCCGGGGCCCTGACGGCCATTCATATCCCGACCGAACAGGAAGAGGCGGCGCGCGATCTGCTGCGGTGTCGGGAAGCCTTCCTGGCGGACGTCGTCCGCGCCCGCCATCGGCTGTCGAAGTTCCTGCTCCGGCATGGCCGGCGCTTCACCGCCGGCACCGCGTGGACGCAACGGTATGCCGCCTGGCTGCAGACGCAGCGCTGGGCACTCCCCGCCCTCGACCAGACGTACCGGGCGTATCGGCGCGCGGTTGAAGACGCGGTGGCACGGATGCAGGAGGTTGAAGCGGACCTGCGCGAACTCCTCGTCCTCGAGCCCTTGCGGGACCGGGTGATGCGGCTCCGCTGCTTCCGGGGCATTGATGACCTCACGGCGTTGACGGTCGCGGCCGAGCTGGGCGACCCGCGGCGGTTTCCGACCGCCCCGAGTGTGATGGCCTTTGTCGGCTTGGTCCCCTCCGAACACTCGAGTGGGGGGAGCCGCGCGCGTGGCGCCATCACCAAGACCGGCAATGCCCATCTGCGCCGAGTCTTGATCGAGGCGGCGTGGCACTATCGCCATCACCCGTTCGTCGGTGAACGCCTCCGCAGACGGCAACAGGCGGCGGCTGCGACGAGCGTCGCACTTGCGTGGACCGCCCAACAACGGTTATGCCGACGCTTTCGCCGACTCACGGAACGCGGCAAGTCCCGCCCGAAGGTCGTCACGGCGGTCGCACGCGAACTCAGCGGCTTTCTGTGGGCGGCCCTTGACGCCGTGATCTGATCGGCCGACGTCGAAAGGAGAACCCTCGAGGCGACTATGCGATAGACGACTCCGGTCTCGAACTCGCGCGACTAGAGCGAGGCAGCTCCCGACGAATCATGGACATGCGGTTCGAACCCGCGAATATCAGACTGATTCATCGTCGTTGCCGCTCGGCCGATCAGCTGACGGAGTCTCAACGGACCGACACGAAAGGACTCAAATACGAACACTTGACAACGGTCTCTCCATATCAGTCGCCTAGTGTTTACCTATCTCCTGAGGCTAGCTCAGATTGCGATGCGCTCGACTTCATCGAGCGTGATTTCGTCTCTGGTTTGGTCGTAGAGTTTGGTGATGGGGGTGCCAAGGGGCTTCGCTACTGGAGAAGGCTTGGTGGAAACCGGGACGGCTGGAGGGTGAGGATCTGATGCTCTCCATTATCCACACGAAACGGCGTGGCCTGATTCCAGAGCGCTCTCAGGACAGACGGGTCGCGGAGGTCAACGGGTGGAAGTATCGAGAAGGCGATGGCGAGGTACTCACCGGGTACGAGGCCGGTGACGTCATACTCGCCTCCCACGCTAAAGGTAGTACGGACCGCTTCCGACTGCAGGCCCCATCGCTCGTGGTCGGCAGGAAAGATTAGGACTGTCGCGACACGTGGTTCACGGGTCTCGCGGTCCACCACTCGGCCTGTGATCCGCGTCGGTTGATCCGTCACAACAATCTCAAAGCGCTGTCCGTCGGTCCTGGCGAAGTCGGTCACCGTGTCCGTCACGTCGACCATCGACAACCGAACGGCCGTCGCGACCCACCCCTCGGGGAGTCCCGACACGCGCAGGGTGCCAACACCCGTGACCCCCGGCAGCGAGAAGCGCCCGTCCGCCGTCACCGGTCCATCGGCGCCCGACAGGAACACCGCCTCGTCGACGAGTCTCGACACAGCCGACACGCGGACCCCTCCAGCGAGTGTCAGGCGGTGTGACCCGGCATTGACGATCCGTCCGGTCACGGCGACACGACGCGGCACGATCACCTGGATGTCGTCAACGGGATGCTCAATCGACACGGCCCGAGCGGCCACCACCCGATCGTTGCGCCGGACGGTGAGGGTGTAGTCGCCAGGAATCACCCCCGTGATGTGGAACCGCCCGTCCGCGCGCAGCGGGACCTGGTACGGGTTCGGGCCGCTAACGTCTGGGCGGTACAGAACGACGGTGCCGTCCCTCACCAGATCGACGGGCGCGTTGAGCACAACGCCTGTGACATCCACGGGGTCGACGACTGCCAGAGCGAAGTCGACACTCCCCACCTCGGCTCCCGCCGTTACGATGAGAGGCAGGGCGTGGTCCCGTCGCACGGCATTTGGGAAATACGTGGGGCTATAGGCGACCGTCCGGTCAGGATCGACACGCCTGGTTGGCACACGATAAAAGGCACGCACGAGGTACCGTCCAGGCCCGAGGTTGGCGACTTGAAACCATCCGTCGTCTGCCGTCTCCGCGCGCGCGGCCCCTGTGGGCCCCACCGATTGAGGCGGCACCTTTCTCACCTCGATCTCGACCCCGTCAAGACCGTTGCCCTGCTCGTCAAAGATGCGGCCGCTGATGATGGCGCCCCGCTGAAGCGGGACATCCACCCCGGACACCGCGGAACCCCCCACAACCTCGATCAGCGGTCCACTCCCGAAGAAAGGATCGAGCAGCGGGTATCCGGGGGCACTTCCCAGCACACGGTATCTCCCGGGACTGACCAATCGGATCTCGAAGCGACCGTCATGATCGGTTCGACCAGGCGGTTGGGGCTCCTTGAGGTGCTCTCGTGTCATATCGACCGGTATCAGCTGCACGAGGGCGTTCACCAGCGGTCCGCGCGACCGGGCGTCACGCACCTGACCGCTGACCGTACCGGTGTCAACGGTCTTTGAGGGTGCTGGGGAGACACCGGGGCGAGGAGCGGTTCCGGGAGGTGCCAGTGTCTGCCCAAGGGTGTCCGCCGGGGAGCCCAAACTCCAGACCACCATCGCGACCAGCGGGTAGATGCGCATGGCCCCTCTCATTGGCGCAGCGTCAGGACTCGTCTGTTGCAGAAGCCCGTGTTGCCTCAGTGTAGCGTGGGGACGCCCGGACGCCAATGCGCCCCGCAGGCCACGGGTCGGCGGGGCCGCGACGGCCTTCTTCTGGCGATGTGGAGATAGGTCGTGATGAGTCTCTAAAGTGTGGCGTAGTGCCGCCTCCGGCAGGATAGGTCTACAGATCGGCGTTAGGCGAGACCTATCGTCCTTGGCGGCGAGGATCTTGATGTGTGCGGCAGAGAGACTACTGGCGCTCCAGAACGATCACAGACTCGGTGTCGGCCCCATTTGCGTCTCTGCCTGACGTTGTGACAGTTAGGAGCTGGCCGTCCGCTGAGACTTCGTACGTCCTCACACCGAGCACGGTGCCGTCCGACTTCGCTTCGAGTCTGAGGACATGTGAGCCCACCCACGTCGCCACATACGTCGCCACATACGCGGCTCGCGGACCCGCCGGATGCTCCTGGCCATCGGTCTGATACGTAATTTGGCTCCCCATCCGGGTCGTGCGGCGGGTAATCGTCGCGGTGTCGTCATCTACCGCGACCTGAAGCGTGGCACGCCCGAGGATTTGACTCGCCGCCCAGTCACCAACCAGGGGACTCCCCGTGGGTGTCACCTGCTGGCTCACCAGACCAGGAGTCGCTGACAGCGGGCCAGCCTGCATATCGGAGAAAGCCAGCACCGCCATGAGTGCGAGCACAAGAGATATGCGGTGCATCTCTACCTCCCCTTTGGACGGGTTTCTCATGCGGCGGCGAATCTCAGCGTGGATACAGTCGTGCCGTCCCGGTGGGCAACGTCGAATAGGACTCCGGTACGCGAGGCGGACCCGCAGGCGCGGCCGCTTCTCCGTCGCGCTCGACGAAGTTGAAAACGACACGTCGGCCGGCGACGCCGTTGGGATACGGCTCGTCGACGACATCGACCCATAGACTCTCCAATAGCCCGGACCGCCACAAGCGGTCAGCATCGACGAGGATGACCTGCTCGGCCCCGACGTACGGTCGCCAGTCGCCAGATGAGGGCTTGCTTACGCGCCCGACGAGTTCCACCATCGCCAGGTACTGCTGCATATTTCGTCGCGGCTGTCCACCTTGGGCGTCAAAGTTGAACTCGATACTGCGGAGGAGCGGTGGCGAGTCGGCTGGAGGCTCCCGCTCAGTCTCAAAGACGCTGAACGAGGGGGCGGTGACCACCGGCGAGCTGCGGACAAGCCACACCACCAGCCCACCCAGCAGGATGACGCCGACCATGAGCGCGTACCGAACCCACGCGGTCATCGAGCTACCGTAATCCTGAATCGGACGCGATGTCAAAGGACACCGCAGCGGCCAGATAGGTCCTGCCTGGTCGCCAAGGGTTTCGTAATCCTCCAAACGTGACGCTCTGGTGATGGATGCACTAGTAGCCTCCGGGACATCGTCCGGCGCCCTTGTCTAGAATGGTGAGACCCCGACCATGACGATGGCAGTCACGATCGTTCCGATCGAGCATCAATACCTTGAACAGCTCCAGGCGGCCGTAGATTCGGTGTCCCGCGAGCGGCGTTTCTTGGGAACTGTTGAAGGATTTTCGCTTGAACAGCACAGGCACTTCGCGGAGTCGATCACCCAGGGTGGAGGGGTGCAGTTGATAGCCCTCAGCCGTGACGCCGTGGTTGGGTGGTGCGACATTCGCCGGAATCCTTTTGAGGGTTTTCAGCATGTGGGGGCGCTCGGAGTCGGGCTCCTTCCAGAGTGGCGTGAGCAGGGACTGGGTCGGAGATTGATCAAGGCAACGATCGAGGCGGCACGAGCCAAGGGGGTGACACGAGTCGAGTTGGAAACGTTCGCTTCAAACCCGCGGGCGATTCACGTGTTCGAGCTACTCGGGTTCAGCACGGAGGGCATCAAACGACGGGCTCGCGTGCTCGACGATCAAGAGGACGATCTCGTCTGCATGGCCTTGCTCCTGAATTAGCCAAGGTCTCTCATCTGTCGGCTGAGATACGCTAATCTAGCAGAAGACTGAGATAGGAGCGAAACATGCCACGATGGTCGAAGTTTCTGCACAGTCGTAACTACAGTCAACTCGACGCCACAGTCTATGTCGTCGTCGTAGCCGTCGTTGCACTAAAGCGAATTCCACTTGTACGTAGTACGCAGTCGTGGTACTCCTGTGGCGCAGGAGGTGGCCATGGCCGCGTACTCGATAGATCTACGACTCCGGGTGCTGCGCGATGCGGACGCGGGGTTGCCGTCGGACGAGCTCGCCGAGAAGTACTCCGTCAGTCGCGCGTGGGTCGATCGGCTGAAGCAGCGTCGGCGCGAAACCGGCGAGGTGGCGCCTCGCAAGCAAACCCGCTGGCGCACGCCGATCCTCCACGCCCAGCTCACGGAGCTGGCGGCCCTGATCCGCGAGCAGCCGGATCGCACGCTGGCCGAATTACAGGAGGCCCTGCGCACGCCGGCGAGTCTCCCCACGCTGTGCCGCACGATCAAACGGCTCGGCTTCCGGTTTAAAAAAAACGGTACACGCGTCGGAACACGATCGCGCTGACGTCCGCCGCGCCCGCACGGCCTGGCGCGCCGCGGCGCCGACGCTCGATCCCGCGCGCCTCGTGTTTCTCGATGAGAGTGGTGTGCGGACCGATCTGATTCGCCGCTATGGCCGCGGGCTGTCCGGCGCCCGGGTCCCCGACCACACGCCGGATGGCCGCTGGCACACCACGACGTTTCTCGGGGCGTTGCGCGTGACAGGCCTCACCGCGCCAGCCGTGTTTGATGGCCCGATCGACGGCGCCAGTTTTCTGGCCTACATCGAGCAGGTCCTGATGCCAACGCTCGCGTCCGGCGACATCGTCATCATGGACAACCTGTCGTGTCACAAGAGCCCCGCGGTGCGACGAGCGATCGAAGCCGTCGGCGCGCAACTCTGGTTTCTGCCGAAATACAGTCCTGACCTCAATCCGATTGAGCTGGCGTTTGCGAAGCTGAAGGCGATCTTGCGCAAGGCCCGCTGTCGCACACGGGAGGTCCTGTGGGACACAATTGGCGCCGCCGTACCTGGCTATGATCCGGCCGAGTGCCGCAACTACTTTCGACATTGCGGCTATTCGGTCGCTACGACCTCATGAAATCCGCTTTAGTCGCAGGAGTCGCCAGTCTGGCCTCTCGATTCTCGAACTAGACCAGTGGTGCCGCACTACAATCTAGTGCAGGCTTCGTGGGGTTTCTGGACCGGAGCGAGACATGCTGCAGTGGCTTAAGCGCTACAGGCGAAGGGTGCGCTCGGGAGAGGTCGATGCTACGGGTAACCCTATCGTTCTAATCGTCGTTGAGGGTGTCCTTCTAGCCGTCGTTCTAGTCGTCGCAGCGATTCGATTTTCAAACTAGACCACTACCGACCCTCTGGATAAAAGCACCCATCATCAGCCTATGATGCTCTGGGCGTCTCGTCAGTCGCCGTCGAGTGTGCCCTAGCCGTCGGCGTGGTGTTGCCATGAACGCATTTCATGCGAGTCGTCTTACCGGCGCTCTGGTGTCGGCAGCGGCGCTCGTCGTCATCGTCTTCGGACTGCAGGCCGCGCAGGTCGTGGTCATTCCGGTCCTCCTGGCCGTGTACTTCGCCATCATGGCCTGGCCGGTACTTGTGTGGCTCCGAGCCCGCGGTATGCCTTCGTCGCTGGCGCTGATGGTGGCGGTCATCGGCATGGTAGGAGCTGTCACTCTGGTCGCCCTGCTCGTTGGGGCGTCCGTCACCGACCTCGCCGCCAGGCTCCCCACCTACCAAGACCGGGTCCGAAACCAGCTCGATGAGATGCTGCGGATGCTGGAGGCTGGAGGGATGAGTCTGCCAGATTCGACATTTGTTGATTACGTCGACCCCGGGGCCGCTCTGGGCCTGGTGAGCGGCATCCTCTCGGGCCTGAGCGGGGCGTTGGGGCAGGCGCTCCTCACCTTCGCGATCATGCTCTTCCTGCTCCTGGAAGGGACGAGTTTCCCTGGGAAGCTCCGAATGGCTTTCGGTCCTTCGTCAACAGTGACGGCACAGATGGACCGCTTCGTGGCGAGTGTCAATCACTACATGGCGCTCAAGACGGCTATCAGCATCGTGACCGGCGTCCTCGTAGCTGTCTGGGTTGGAGTCTTGGGCGTACCCTATGCGCTGCTTTGGGGGTTTGTTGCCTTTCTCTTGAATTTCGTGCCAAACATCGGGTCTATCCTGGCCGCGGTTCCAGCGATCCTCCTCGCCCTCATCGAGCTTGGACCGGGTAGAGCTCTGCTCGTCGCCGTTGGGTATGTCGTCCTCAACCTCGTGATCGGGAATGGACTCGAGCCTCGCGTCATGGGAAAGGGGCTCGGCCTATCGACGGCGGTCGTCCTGCTCTCGCTCGTGTTCTGGGCATGGGTGCTGGGCTCGGTCGGCATGGTGCTGTCCGTGCCTCTCACGATGACGATCAAGCTGGCCCTGGAGACTAGTAGCGAAACCCGCTGGATCGCCGTCTTGCTTGGAAGAGGCGACTCACCGTCGAGTGCAAATCCTGCACCGCGATGACAGCGGGTGCCACACTCAGGTCTAGTCGACCCGTTACGAACTACCCCACACTCGTAAGTTGCTCGGTCTACCTGGCGGGTCGTTGCCCCGATAGATACGTCCTGCCTTGTCGGATGCGTTCAATGGGTCGATGCAACATGAACCTGATAAGGAGGTTTCATGGTGCGACGACGTGGTCCGCGCTTGACGGCGGCGCAGAAGGCGGAAGTGTGGCGCCGGTGGCGACACGGGGAATCGCTCAATGCCATCGGCCGTGCCCTAGGCCGGATTCCCAAGATGGTGCGCTATGAGGTGGCCCGGACGGGCGGCATCCCCCCGCCGGCGCGCCAACGTTCCCGTCTCGCGCTGACGCTGCCGGAGCGGGAGGCCATCTCCCGCGGCCTGGCCCGCGGGACGTCGGTGCGACAGATCAGCCGCCAGCTGCGGCGCGCCCCTTCGACCGTGAGTCGGGAGGTGCGTCGACACGGAGGGCGGCGGTGGTATCGGGCGGCCAGAGCCGACGCGGCGGCGTGGGCGCGCGGCCGGCGGCCCAAGCGGTGTCGCTTGGTGACCCACCCCCCCCTCCGTGACGCGGTGGCCACGAAGCTCGCGCAGAAGTGGTCGCCTCAACAGATCGCCGGCTGGCTCCGTCAGGCGTATCCTGATGATCCGACGATGCACGTGTCGCACGAAACGATCTACCTGAGCCTGTTCGTGCAGAGCCGCGGCGTGCTCAAAAAGGCACTGCAGGCGCAGTTGCGCCAACGACGCACGATGCGACGTCCGCGTGCCACGGCGCCGAAGACGGGCGGTTACATCGTCGGGGCCGTCTCGATTCGCGAGCGCCCCGCGACGGTGGAGGACCGCGCCGTGCCGGGACATTGGGAGGGCGACCTGATCGCCGGCGCGCGCCAGTCCTACGTGGCGACGCTAGTCGAGCGGCACTCGCGCTACGTCTGTCTCGTCCGGCTGACCGGGCGCACGACGCGCACGGTCGTGCGAGCGCTCACCGAGCACGTGCGGCGGTTGCCCGCCGGCCTCATGGCCACGTTGACCTGGGATCGCGGCCTGGAACTGGCAGCCCATCGCACGTTCTCGATCGCCACCGGCGTGCAAGTCTATTTCTGCGACCCGTACAGTCCGTGGCAGCGCGGGACCAACGAGAACACGAATGGCTTGCTGCGCCAGTATCTGCCGAAGGGGACCGACCTCGCCCGCTACACGCAGACTCAACTGAATCGGATCGCGCGCGAGCTCAATACGCGGCCACGCAAGACACTCGGCTATCGGACGCCGGCAGATATACTCGCGGAATCCGTTGCATCGACCGGTTGAATGCGAGCGCCAAGGGTAGAGTCATCAGCCGCAGTGACCGCCACGCGCAACGCCTCGGGCTTCTCGGCGGCGGATGTCCATCCCGTCATCGGCGGGCCGCTTGCCCCATCACCGCGTCCTTGAGCCGCCTCCTCAGTCGTGCCTTGAGGGCCATCCGCCGGGGAATGTTGATCAGCTCTCCCGTGAAGGGATGACGGCCCATCCGATCCGGACGTCGATCCACCACCAGCGTCACGATGCCCGGCACGGCAAACTCGTTTCCGTGGAGGAGTTCTCGCTCGGCCAGCCACGCCAATTCGACGAGGAACTCTCGGACGAGCGTGCGTCGGAGGCCGAGTCGCTGCGACAGCTCCGCCCAGAGTTGCGGCTGCGTGAGGCTCCGGCGCTCTGCCATCGATGGCCCTCCCATGATTGCTCCTCGGCCACCAGGTCTCAGCGATAGACTCGTGTCGACACGTATCGGTTCGTCGCCCGGTCAAAGCGGAGGACGCATCCCGCCTGCCGCATGATCACAAACGGAGACGCGTGGAGTTCTCTCCGCTCCAGCGCACGTACCCTCTCTCGCTGCGGCCGCGCCTTTTCTCGCTCAAAGGCTTTCCAACGTGCGCCTAGGTGTCCGATGATCGGTCGACCGCGGCGCTTGTGACCTGCCCGACCCGCTGGCGGCTGACCACGCCGTTGTCTCTGGTCCCGTCGGCACTGCTCGAGACACGCCGCGCAGCGGCCCGCGCTTCCGGGTTCAATGCGCGCCCCGCAGCGACACTGCCCGGCCGCTTTCTGGGCGTGCTGCCAGTGACGCGCGCCGCGTGCTGCGCCCGCTCGTGGGTGGTCTTCTGGTCGGTCGCGTGCTGTTTCATCGTGACCCCGCCGCCCTGTCTATACTGGAGGCGGTCTCCTGTTGGCTGATCGGTCTTCGGTCCTCGTGCGTCTTCACGTCGCGATCACCCCTCGAGACCCTCTCCGGCGCGCCCCCCCGTGATTGTTGGCTCCAGCCGTGAGAACGGCGGAGTAAAACTAGACCACAGAGCGGCGGTGTGACGCGGCCTGAGGGCGGTGGAAAACCAGACCGCTCACGTGGTCCACCGAGCATTCCCAGGGTGTTTTGTGGAACACAGGAGGGATGTATCGAGTGGAACTCTATGCGGCGGTGCGGCGCAGCGTGTATGTGGAGGGATTGAGCGAGCGCACGGCGGCGCGCCGCTTTGGGTTGGCCCGCGAGACGGTGCGCAAGATGCTGCGCTACCGCCGGCCGCCCGGGTATCGCCGGGCGCAACCGGTCCGGCGTCCGAAGCTGGACGCCTTCACGGGGATCATTGATCAGATCCTCCGCGAGGATCAGTCCCGGCCGAAGAAGCAACGGCACACGGCCAAGCGCATCGGCGAGCGCGTACGCGCGGAGTACGGGTTCACGGGCGGCGACACGATCGTGAAAGCCTACGTGCGCGCGCAGCGGCTGGGCGGGCAGGAGATGTTCGTGCCGCTGGCCCATCCGCCAGGCGACGCCCAAGCCGACTTCGGCGAAGCGCTGGTCGTGATCGCTGGCGTCGCATGCAAGGCGCACTCCCTGGTCGTCGATCTCCCGCACAGCGACGACGGGTTTGTGCAGGCGTTTCCGGCCGAGACGACGGAGGCGTTCTGCGACGGGCACACCGCCGCGTTCGGCTACTTCGGTGGCGTGCCGCGGCGCATCGTCTACGACCACACGACGCTGGCGGTGGCGCGGATGCTCGGGGACGGCACGCGCCAGCGGACGCAGGTCTTCTGCGAACGCCAATCGCACTATTTATTCGCCGATCGCTTCGGGCGGCCGGGGAAGGGCAACGACAACGGCAAGGTGGAAGGGCTGGTCGGGTACGTCCGCCGCAACTTCTTCGTGCCGATCCCCCGGTTCGCCAGTTGGGACGCGTTGAACGCCGACTTCGCGCACAAGTGCGGCGAACGTCGCGGGCGCCGGTTACGGCGGCACACGGAGACGATCGGGGAGCGCTTCGCCCGCGACCGCGAGGCGCTGTTGCCGTTACCGCCGGTCCCGTATGACGCCTGCGACACGCGGACGACGCGGGTCACGTCGTTGTCGCTGGTGCGCGACCGCCGCAACGACTACTCGGTGCCGACCGCCTACGGCCACCGGGAGGTGCTAGTGAAAGGCTACGTGGACGAGGTCGTGATCGTGTGCGGCAGTGACGAGATCGCCCGCCATCGTCGCAGCTACGAGCGGGAAGTGTTGATCTTCGAGCTGCGGCACGACTTGGCCTTGGTGGAGCGCAAGACGGGGGCGCTCGATCACGCGGCGCCGCTGGCCGGGTGGCAGCTGCCGGACGAGTTTCTCCGGCTGCGGCGCCTGTTGGAGGCGCGGCTGGGCAAGCCGGGCACGCGCGAGTACGTGCAGGTGTTGCGGCGGCTCGAAGACTTTCAGCTCGACCACGTCCGCGGCGCCATCCGGGACGCCGTGCGTCTGGGGGCGATCGGGTTCGATGCCGTCAAGCACCTCGTGCGGTGTCGCCTCGACCACCGGCCGCCCCACCTCGATCTGGCGCAGTATCCGCACCTGCCGGTCCCCCGCGTGACGACGACCGCCGCAGCCGATTACCTGACGCTGCTGGGGGCGGGAGCTGAGTGATGGCCAAACCGACCCTGTTGCTGGACGCCCATCTCAAGGCCCTGCGCCTGCCCACCTTCTTGCGCGAATACGACAACGTGGCGCGGCAATGCGCCCAGGAAGGGCTGGACTGTTCGCGCTACCTGTTCCGCCTCTGCGAGCTGGAGTTGCTCGATCGCGAACAACGCGCCGTCGAGCGGCGCATCAAGGCCGCCAGGGTCCCGGTCTTGAAGAGTCTCGAGACCTTCGAGTTCCGCGCGATCCCGTCGGTGAACAAACGCCTGGTGCTGGAGCTGGCCCGCTCGGAGTATCTCGACCGGCGAGAGAACGTGTTGGCGGTGGGCAACTCCGGCACGGGCAAGACGCATCTCGCGCTCGCGTTGGGGCTGGCCGCCTGTCAGAAAGGCTATCGGGTGCGCTTCACCACCGCCGCCGCACTGGTGAACGAGCTGCTCGAGGCGCGGGATGACAAGCGCCTGCTGCGTTTTCAGAAGCAGCTCGCCAAGCAGGATCTGTTGATCGTCGACGAGCTCGGCTATGTGCCGTTGTCGAAGACCGGCGCCGAGCTGCTCTTCGAGATCTTCTCCCAGCACTACGAGCAAGCGTCGACGCTCGTGACCTCGAATCTGCCCTTCAACGAATGGACCGAGATCTTCGGGTCCGAACGGCTGACCGGCGCGCTGCTCGATCGACTGACCCACCACGTCCACATCCTGGAGCTGAACGGCGAGAGCTATCGCCTCGAACACAGCAAGAAAGCCCGCCCGCCCGCGACCACCCCGGCGTCCTGACGTCCCCTCCGCACTGCCGCGTTCCGCCACTCCACCCAACTGCCTAATGGTCTAGTTTTCCTCCGCCACGGTGGTCTAATTTTGCTCCGCCCTTGACAAATTTTGCGAGCCCGAGGCATGTGTCGGGTTGATGTATACCCTGGCGAACATCTGGCAGTCACTTGGGATTGCTTTTCGCTACATGGCTCGGCACCGTGCGCGCTACCGGCCCCAGCCGTAGTGAAGGCGTGCGTAGTAGTAGGCGCCGTTGAAGCCCCACGGCGTGTACTCGCTGTATTTCTCGCCGACGGACCGGGCGCGCGCACTCTCGTCCGGGAAGGTGTTGAACGCGTTCTGGCCGCCGACCGCCAGCGTCGTGCCGCCGCCCAGCCCAATGCTCGCCTCGAGGTCGACAATCGGCTGGCCGGCGAAGAAGCCCTGCTCGATGCCGCCGGATGGCAAGTAGATCTGTGCAAACCCGCTGTCGTAGTCGTACCAGCCGCCGAAGTAGTTCACCCGAGCGAGCAGGCTCACCCGCCCGACCTGCTGGGTCAGACCGATGTTCCAGCGGGTTCGCGGTAGCGCGTAGGCGAACTCGGCCAGGCGCCGGTCGTTGAGCAACCCCTTGTCGTTGTCGGTCACCGCGGTGTCGGTGTAGTTGAAGACGGCGCTGATGCTGGTGTTGCCGCGCAACGCGACCGGCGTGAAGGTCGACACCAGATCGATCCCCTGGGACGCGGTGGCGAACGCATTGGTGAAGAACCGGAACCGCCGTAGCTCGCGGGCGGCCGTCACGCCCTCCGCCAGCAGGGTGTCGATCTCCTCTGCCGTGAGGGTAAAGTTGCTCGTGATCCCGATCCGGTCGGACACGGTGATCCGGAAGTAATCGGCCGTGAAAGTAAACGGCCCGGTGTCGAAGACGACGCCGGCGGTGTAGTTGATCGACGTTTCCGGCGCGAGCGGCACGCCTCCGCGGAGTGCCGCCAGCGGTGAGATCGACGGAATGGTGCCGTTGTTCACGAGATCGCCGAGCGCCGGGTCGAAGATGGTCGAGATATTGAACCCGTTCTGCTGGCCCGGCGTTGGGGCGCGGAACCCGCTGCTCACGCTGGCGCGCACGAAGCTGACGCGGCCGGAGAGCTTGCTGTTCATCGTCGGGCCGAAATCGTCGAAGTGCTCGATCCGGACGGCCGATCCGAGCGTCCAGTCGTCCTCGGCGCTGGTCAGCTCGATGTCGCCGTAGACCGCGACGTTGCGCCGGCTCCAGGTGCCCGCAGCCATCGGCCCGTAGCCGAAGAATCCGTTGGAGCCGGCGGAGAATCCCTGTCCCCGGCCATAGGGGCCGACCGTCCACGACGCGGGATCCCCTGCGCGGGTCTCGTACTGCTCGTTCCGCCATTCCGCGCCGGCCGCCATGTTGATCATGTCGGTGGCGGCGTAGGACACGTCGGCGTGGAGCGCGACCTCGCGCTGGCGGTTACTGCCGAGCTTGAACGAGGTGGGCGTGTCGGGGCCGAGCGAGGCGTTGACGGTGTCGGTGATGAAGAGGTCGGTCTCGTGGGCGCCGAGCGATCCGCTCACGTCCCAGGTGAAGCCGTCGGTGGCGAAGCCGCGGATGCCGCCGACGAACGACATGTCCTGCGCCTCGCCGCCAAAGTTCGGCGTGAAGCCACCCGGAAACCGCTCCCGAAACGAGAAGCAGTTCGGGTCGTCTAACACCTGCTGCAGGGCGACCGGGTCGGCGACGTTGTCGGTGATGGTCACCGTCGGGCAATTCGCCGACCCCGTCTCGTTCGCTCGCAGCACGTCGCCGATCAGCAGCGTCTCGCCGCCGTCGCCGCTGAAGACGCCGCCGCGCGTATTCGGGTTGCGGAAGAAGAAGCCACCGGTCACCCGCTTGCTGGCGTAGTTGGTGTGGCTATAGACCTGCACCCCGGCGGCAGCGGTGTAGCCGAAGTTTCCGAACAGTTTGAGGTCGTCGTCGATGTCCGGCGATCCCCAGATCTGCGGCGTGTCGGACGCCACGTCGGTGTTCCCGGCTGCGATGAGGGCGATCGCGTCACTGCGGGGCGCGCTCCGGTTGGTCGGGTTCGAGCCGCCGTACTCCAGGCTGAGGTTGGCAAAGCCAGTGGCGCCCAGCGGCAGACCGACGTTGGCGGCAACGGTCATGGCCTCGCCGTCGCCGGCGCCGAAGATGCCGGTGTGGTACTCGAGGGCCCCGCCGGAGGCGGCGTCCTTGAGTTGGAAGTTCAGCACGCCGGCAATCGCGTCCGAGCCGTATTGCGCAGCCGCACCATCCCGCAACACCTCGACCTGCCGCAGGGCGATCGCCGGGATGGCCGAGATATCGGATCCCTGCGATCCGAACGCCACGCCGTTGCCGCCGTGCCAATCGATGATCGACGAGCGGTGGCGGCGCTTGCCGTTGACCAAGACCAGCGTGTGGTCCGGGGCCAGGTTGCGCAGCATCGCCGGCCGAACGACCGTGGAGGCGTCGCTGATCGGCTGGGTGTTGACATTGAACGACGGCACCACCGTCCGGAGTTGGTCCTGGAGGTTGATGGTGCCCTGGCTGGTGAGGTCGGCGGGGGAGAGCACGTCCACCGGCACCGGCGATGCGGTCACCGTCCGCGGCTGCCCCCGGGAGCCGACAACCACTGTTTCCGTGGTGAACCCGGCGAGCAGGCGCTGCATCTCCTCGGGCGACAGGCTCAGCGCTTCAATCTCCGCCGATGTCACCCCGAGCACCCGGCTGAGTTCCTCGATCTGCTCCTGTGGTTCGCCTTGCGCCGCGCCGCGCGCGTCGGCCCCGGCGGGCGCCCATGCTAGCGCCATGACGGCCAGCGACGCGACGACACGCGGCGACAGGCCACTGGCCTTCAGAAAGGTCGGCTTCAATGCATTCTCCTTATACTGTGAAGTTAGGCTCGTGTTTGGCACGGGCCTGTTGCACGTTGAATCACACGCACCGCCGGGACCGCTGGCTCGTACCAGCGGAAATGAGAGTCTATATCGTATGTTTGGGAATTTTGTGAGCCCGAGGCAGGTGTCGGGTTGGTGTATACGCCACCTGGGCGTCAAGGTCAGTCCAGACAGTCGTCAGACGACACCTTGGCGTCAGCGTCAAGAGCCCAGACTGACATATCGAGCATCCAAGGTAGGGCTCGAGCCAGATCTGATCTGCTGGCCGGTGGCCCTCGCGCATGGGTTGGGACCGAGCGTCAGCGGTGCTGTCGGATCTGCTCAAGGACTTGGAGATCGCGGTCGTGCCGCACGGCTTCCGCTCTAGTTTTAGGGACTGGTCTTGTAGACTCTCTCGAAACATGCTTCACGCCGTTCTCCATGGCAAGCTCGATGAATCGTTACCGGAACCAGATCGGCTTGAAGATGCCCTGACTTCCACGGTGTTCGGTGCATTAGTGTGGACTGGTTCGTGGAATTTGATCGCGCGCTGGTTGCAGGTAGATGTTTCAGGTAACGACGACGGAACCACTGCGGGCAGATGGGATTGCTGGTTTTGGCCACGGATGGCGTTCGCCGAGCCAGACGTTCTGCTTCGGCTTGATGGAGCGCTGGTCGTCGTTGAAGCGAAGTATCGATCCGATCGACATGATGTAGTCGTGGGCGTCACGGGTGATCCAGACCGTGGGGATCAACTTGTCCGGCAGTTTCGAAGCATCACCACCCCGTCCGAAGAACGAAGTCAGTACGCCGAATCTATCGAACAGGCCATTCGGCGGTGCCAGCTTATACAGGTGTTCCTCGTTGACGCCCGGCCGCAACGCCGGGCTCGTCGTGAATGGGAGGAGTCTAGAGGGCGCTTACCACAGGAGGCGACTCTTCGTTTCGTGACATGGCAGGACCTGTTCTGTCTGCTCCGTGAGCCGAGCCGGTCGTTGCGATGGGCGGCCGATCTGAGGGGATATTTAGCACATCTAAACCTCGACATATTCGAAGGTGTCAGTCGTCAGAGGGTCAGCGCGGATGACATGCGATCAGTTGAGCGCTGGCGTACGCACCCGCGACTACCAAGGCTCCGCCAGACGATGAGTCGAGAGTGTCCCACCGGTAGTAGAAAGTCAGCGGCAACGGTGAACACAAGTTATCCGACCTTCTGCATCTCTGCAATGTTGTCGTCGTCGCGATCCAGGTGTGCCTTCAGCATCCAGAGATGCTCGTAACCTGTGATGCGTCGGTAGTTCTTCTCCGTCTCCACGAAGGCCACGGCCGACCAGCGCAGCGCCATCTCTCCGTTCTTCCAGTTGGTGACGCGACGTGTGCGCTGCCGGATTCCCGAGTGCGTCGAATCGATGATGTTCGTCGTCGTGAGGCACGTGCGCAGTGATGCGGGCAGGCCGAGCCGATTCACGGTGAAGATCTCATCGAGGCCTTCTCGAACGCTCGCTGCTGCATCGGGCCAGTCGCGTTGGAGCCACGAGGCGTACTGGTCAAGCTTGCGCAGGCCCTCCTTAGCCTCGAGCTTCCAGGCGGCGCGCAGGGTGGCCCGTGCCTGGTCGTGCTGCGCGTTCGGCAGGTGGCCGACGACATTCCGCAGCTTGTGGTTGCGACAGCGCTGTACCTCGTTGCCGGCGCCGAACACCTGGGCGATCGCGCTGCGTAGCGCCTTCGCTCCATCGACGACGAACAGCCGACGTCGGTCGGGGCGGATCCCGCGAGCGACGAGATCCTCGAGCAGGGCGGTCGTCACGGTCGCGTTCTCAGAGGCACCGCTGCGCACGCCGAGCACGTACTTCTTCCCGTCTTCGTCGACCCCCACGGCCGCCAGAACATGGTGGTTCCCGAACTGGATCCCGTCGAGGTAGATAATCAACACGTCGACCTTGCTGAAGTCTCGCTCAGCCAAGTCCTGGAGGACTCGCGTCCCGGCCTCGATGGTCTCACGGGAGACCTCCGACTTGCCGATGCCGACCTGCTCGGCCATCGCCGGCAGGACCGTCTCGTAGCGCCGGGTCGAGACGCCGTTCAGCATGATCGCCAACATGCGGTCGGCAAGGCGCTGATCGCGCTGCATCGCGTCGTACGCCGGGATCGCGACCTCGCCGCGCTCCCCCTGCCGCGCCGTCTTCTTGCGCAGACGCGGCTTTTCCACGCGCAGCTGACGTTCGCTCAACGTGACGCGCCCCGGCTGGCTGCCGTGCCAGTACAGCGCCCGATCGTCGGCGCGGCGGCCCTGCCGCTTGGGCCCGGCGAGCCGCTCAGCGCTCATCCGAAGGACCGCCTCGACGGTCGCCCGACCCATGACGTCGATCACCTCGTCGATGGCCTTCTCGCCCCGCTCCAAGAGCTCGACGAGCGGCAGCAGGAGCTGACCGTCCTTCGAGAGAAACTCCGCGAGCTCGCGGCTGCTGAGCGTGGACGGCTTCGTGACAACCTGGTACGTTCTCTTCATCGGTGGTTCTCCTTTCCGACAAGCACCCGATCGACCTTACGATCGGGCAGGAGTTACCACCGACCTTCCACTACGCCTGGGTCATCCTCGATGAGTCCAGTGCTCGACGGTGCAGATGAAGCGCTCGTCCGCTGGCGTACGCACCCGCGACTACCAAGACTCCGCCAGACGATGAGTCCAGTGCTCGACGGTGCAGATGAAGCGCTCGTCCGCTGGCGTACGCACCCGCGACTACCAAGACTCCGCCAGACGATGAGTCCAGTGCTCGACGGTGCAGATGAAGCGCTCGTCCGCTGGCGTGCCTCTGCACGCAACGCAACAGCGTTTGGGCTTCGAGCCGCCGTTCTCCGCGTTGTTGGTGGAAGCGCCTCACGGGGTATCTTGGCTTGGCGCAGGTCGGGTGACAGCTACCGTGCGGAGGGCAGTGGGTGAAAAAGCCCCAACGAGTGAAAGCGAGGACCGTGGCCTATGAGTGACATCACACGCGAAGAATTTGCATCAGCCGTCGCGGCAACGACTTCAAGCGTCCATCACCTCTATCGTGAAGTGACGCGATTGATCGAGGGACTGCGCGACGCCCTCAGCGAAGAGCCCGGCGCGCTCATTCCCGTGCGCGGGAGTGCGGTCGGCAAGTCAAGACTCAATCCGGCTCGGTTCGTGGTTCGCGACGCATATGGTGCTCTGTTCAAACCGGTCGCGCCTGACGAGGAGGTTGATGCGGCGGAAGACGACGAGGAGGAATCTGACGCCGATGTTGATGATGGCGGCCAGGGGAGGACTCGCCGGCCAGTGGAACTCGTGGCCGATCAGCCACTCCTAGCGGTCCGGATGGTCATATACGACCCGCGTAAGCAAGACGGAATAGAGCCACAAATTCAATTTGGTGTCATGTCCGACTGGAGGGTTGGCAGCGACGAGGCGACCGAGGGCCAGCGATTTATCCTTGACCGGGCCATGCTGCGGCGGGTACCTCTGTCGTTGGGGGCAGCCGTCGGCAGTGGCCAGGCAAGACGTCTCCAGGCCAACGCGACCGTGAAACGTGTCGAAGGCACGAAGCACAAGAAGAGCAAGGACCTAAAGCTGAGTTATCAGCTGCCAGTCGGGGTGGAGACGGTGCCGCTGTACTCGCTCGACAGCCCAGAAGAGCTCCGCACGTTGGCAAAAAGCGTTCGCACCATGTGGAACAACGGCGCTCCGCTGGTAGGACGTGACCGAGACGGCACAGCCCGGCCCGCGCCGATAGCGATGGCTGATGACAGAAGGCCGGAGCCTAACACGTATTTTGGGGATGCGAAGATTGTGATCCTGGACGAGGCGGGGCGGTCGCACCTGCAGTGGAAGTGCTATGAGCACGGGATCCCGTGGGAAAAGAATGAGAAGAATGCGGTACTCGAGGCGCGGTTGCGGAAGGCCGGGATCAAGCTGCCGTCTGAAGAAACGTTGGAAGAGTTGCAGGAGCAAGCGGCCCGGAGGGGTCTGTAAATGGTCGAAGGGTTCCCGATCCCGACGGGGCAATACGCGTCAGATGGCAACCCCGATGAGGCGGTGCACCTCAGCCATTTGCACGCGCAGCCGGTGGCTGGCCGCTGGGAGATACCCCGCAGACGGCGAGCACCGCCAGCACCCACAGCACGAACGTCGACCACCATGTGTCCATCAGTTCACGGCTCCGACGCGCATTGTCAAGTTCAGGCTTCGGGTGGCAGAGTGGGCCGATGACGAACCGGCCGCCCAGCTATCGCGGATACCGCTTTCCCCCTAAAATCATCAGCCGCGCGGTGTGGCTCTATCATCGCTTCGCGCTCAGTTTCCGAGACGTGGAGGACTTACTGGCCAGCCAAGGTGTCTCCGTCAACTATGAGGCCATCCGGAAATGGTGTCGGCGGTTCGGTCCTGAGCTGGTGCACCTGCATCTTCGCTGCGATGACTGTGGGTCGTGTCTCTCTGCGTCAGCGGCGGTGGAGATCCACACCTGCCGTGCGTTGGGACCGGTTGGACAGTCGTGCCGTCTCATGAGCCTCACATGCCGACCGCAAAGACCAGCGTGAGTGATCCGCTCCGCATCGCCGTGGTGACCCCCGACGGCACCCAGGGCCGGATTGGCATCACGCTGTGCCCCGGCAAGACGGATGGCACCGCGATGTTCGGTCCCTGGGGGCGGGATCTCGATCTGGACCTCGATGTGATTCAGCACTGGGGTGCGACCGCAGTGATCAGCCTGATCGAGGATCAGGAATTCGACCGCTTGTCGGTGCGCGGTCTCGGCAACGCGGTCGAGAATCGGCACATGGAGTGGTGGCATCTGCCGATCCCGGATGGGTCGCCACCGGGACCCGTCTTCGAGACCGCCTGGGGGGACGCGGGCGAGGCCATCCGTGACCGACTCCGATCGGGCTTCGACGTGCTGATTCATTGCCGGGGCGGTCTGGGGCGTGCCGGGACCATCGCCGCCCGATTGCTTGTCGAGCTGGGCATGCGCCCGGACGAGGCGGTCCGCCGGGTGCGCGATGCCCGTGGGCTCGGTGCCATTGAAACACCGGCACAGGAAGCCCACGTGGCGGGTTGTGTGCCGCGCGCGCCGGCCGACCCATCCCGGACGACGGAGAGCATCCGGAACCGGGCGCTCGGGGCCTTCCTTGGTCTGGCGGTGGGTGACGCGGTGGGCACCACGCTCGAGTTTTCCCCCCGCGATTCGCAGCCCCGGTTGGTCGACATGGTGGGTGGCGGTCCCTTCGAGCTGACACCTGGGGCCTGGACCGACGATACGGCGATGGCGCTGGCGCTCGCCGACAGCCTGGCGGCGTCCGAGGCCCTCGACTGTCGGGACGTGATGGACCGCTTCGTCGGATGGCGGAACCACGGCGACTATTCCTGCACAGGGCGGTGTTTTGACATTGGGGCGACGACCAGCCAGGCGCTTGACCGGTATCTGCAGACCGGTCACCCGATCGCCGGCTCGACCGATCCTCGGAGTGCGGGCAATGGCTCGCTGATGCGGCTTGCCCCTGTCGCGCTTCGGTTCTGGAACGACCGGCCGCAACTGGTCTCAACCGCCGCGGAACAGTCTCGAACGACGCACGCGGCCGACGAAGCCGTGGATGCCTGCCGGGCCTATGCAGAGCTACTCGCAGACGCTATTGCCGGCCGGCCGCGCGCGGCACTGCTCGCCCCGAGACGGTTCGACGGGGTTCCTGCGATCGCCCGTGTCCTGGCTGGCAGCTCGCGTGGACGGTCACGGGACACGATTCGCTCCAGCGGGTACGTCGTCCACACCCTCGAAGCCGCCATCTGGTCGGTCGCCCGCACCGCCGACTTCCGCGCTGCCGTGTTGCTCGCGGCCAACTTGGCCGACGATGCCGATACGGTCGCGGCGGTGACCGGACAACTCGCCGGTGCGCTCTACGGCCTGACCGGCATTCCCGAGACCTGGCGTGATCGGATCGTCTGGAAGGATCGACTCCTGACCGCGGCTCGGCGGCTGCTGCCGGAATCCACGGGCTCGATTCAACGGTCACGGTGACGACGGACACGTTGAGTTCCTGCCACACCATTGGTGTTGATGCTGGGTGCACAATCGCCGACCCTGGAGCCCGGCTGGATCTACCGTCGCATCGAAGCCGAGACGAAGGGAAAACAGGGTCGCCCGCTGCCGGCGGACCTGCCGCATCCGCCGCGCCGACATCGGCGACGGCCGTGACCGCCTTCGCGGCGTCGGTCCTGCCGGCCACCCGGCCGGGGCGGACGGGCACCGCGCCCGCCTTCGTCGCAGCGCTGGCCGAGGTCCCCGGGACCGCGCAGCCGAACATTTTTCCAACCAACCTGTCCGGTACTCTCCTGCCATACGTCCTTATGATCATCAGGGAAGTTAAATGTGGATTTTTGCCCTCAGCAGCCCCGATCACGTACACGGACCCTGCGATGTTCACCTGTCCGTGTTGGGTCCATGTGGAGAATCTACAACCAGGAGCACATCGTCGAGGTGCGGGCGCTGAGCGCGGAGGGAAATGGATACGAGAACAAGGAAGACTTCGGGGAATTATGAGCTCGCACCCAGCACCCGTTGACAGCGTGGCCTGTGCGCCCGCCGGCCGCGCAAGAGCCGGTCTTCGCTGCCGTGTGCCCTGCCCCTGCGGGTGCGTCGCCCGCGCGTGGCGAACTGGACTCACCGCGGCGCTCGCCGCCCTGGCGGTGCTGGCCTCCGCCCGTCCCGCTCTCGCGCAGGCCGAGATCGAACTCCTGAATGCCACGCTGACCCCTAAGGACTACTCGCCGGCCGGCACAACTTGCCTGATTCGAACCTTGTCCCGTAATTACCGCGCGACGCGGCCGCCGGCAACCCACCAGCTACTGAACATCAGCTTCGAGACGGCTCTCTCGACCCGTCTTGAGTCGATGACGCTGCATGTCGACACCGTGCCTTTCGTGTTCGCAGATGCAGGCGCCAAGTCTGCCACTGGCCGCAGAGGAAACCTATGATCAAGAAAGCCGATCAGGCGGGTACGGAGCTACCTACCGAACTGCCGCTAGCGCTTGCTAAGCAAAAGATGCCAAACGGTGAGACTGCGTATGTAGAACTGTCACTTGAAGGACAACGCAGGCTCACCACTGCCGCCGCAGGAACGAACGTTCAGATTCTGCCGGATGACGTTATAGCGCGACACAGAGACGAGAAGGGTATCAAATGGATGAGTTTGAATCGGCTGATGAGATTAAAGACGGAAGAAAGAAAGGAAGCTGATTTCCTCAAGCGGCTATCCACAACGAGCTCACCAGAGGTCGTCGTGTTCGCAAAATGGGTGATTGGGCAAGCCTCCGCACACGACCTAACGATCGCGTGGGGTGATGCGGGTCCACTACTGAAATACGAAGACGCCGACGCCGGCCACAGCTTCACGCTTGGGCAGCTCAGCTGGAGAGGAAGGCTATCGAGTACGCAACGATTTTCTCGACGCGTTCAAAAGCTCGGGCTCGACGCATCTATTTACCAGGGCTACCTGGACCAGGTCGCTGCCCTGATTCCAGGCGCGACTCGCCGCAGGTTCCGCGCACCGTCGGGCAAGGAATGGGAACAGGTGGCGACAAGCGAGAGCCCGAACAAGGGCATTCCGCGCCTTGACCCGTTGGTCACACATGGCCCGGAATGGTTCGCGATCATCGACGCCACTGTCCGGACAATCCGTGCGGCTCTTGAGAACCTGGACGGTGGCGCTAACGAAGGGGGTTTTGACTTAAAGAATGACGACGAGCGATTTGAGGCGAGCCCGAAGGAGTACTGGGAAGGCGAGGTGGGCGGGGGAAATATTTGGCCCGCCGCAGCAAGGGTCGCCGCCCTGCGCGCCAGCGCTGAGCAGGGCGACGTCGACGCGCAGTTTAACCTTGGGGTGATGTACGCCGAGGGCTACGGCGTCCCGCAGGATTACGTTGAAGCCGGTACCTGGTACCGCTTGGCCGCTGACCAGGGCGACGCCAAGGCGCAGTTTAACCTTGGGGTGATGTACGCCGAGGGCTACGGCGTCCCGCAGGATGCCGCCGAAGCTGTCGCCTGGTACCGCCTGGCTGTAGCGCCCCAGGGTTCTTGGACAGTGGTTTGACGGTATTCGCATCTATGCTGCCGCGTCCAGCCCGACGAAGTCACGTCGCACCTGAGCGGGGCTTTGATAGTGGTACTTCTCTAGCATCCACTGCTCGTTGTACGTCCGCTTAAACTCGAGTAAGGCCAGGCGGAGCTCCTCGATGGTGTCGAAACTCCGCACCCACAACAAATTCTCCTTCAGCGTGCGGATGAAGCGTTCCGCGACGCCGTTGCCTTCGGGCTCCCGCACGAAACTCGGCGAGCTCTCGATGCCGAAGAACGCCACCTCCTGTTGAAAGTCGTCAGCCAGATAGTTCGACCCGTGGTCGTGCCGAAGACGCAGCCCGCGGGCGACGCCCTCGCCAATCGTGCCGAAGCGGGCGCGGACGCCCTGGCGGATCGGCTCCAGGGCCTCAAATCGGGTCCCGCGCTTGGCCGCATGCAGGCCGATGCACTCGGTCGTGCAGTGATCGACGGCCACGAAGACGAAGGCCGCGCCCTCGCCCACGGTCACTGTGGCCGTCATGTCCGTGCCCCACATCACATCGGGGGCCGCGGTGGTGATCGTGCCGTCGTGCGCCTTCGGGCCGTGCGCGTGGCCCACGCGGTGCGGGGCCTGGAGGTCGTGCTCCCGCATCAACCGACGCACCCGTTCCAGCGAGGTGCGGATCCCCGCGACCCGGAGCTTCGCCCAGGCTTTCCGGTACCCTTCGCCGTGAAAGGGCGAGGCTTCGAGCAGTCGGCGGATGTGGCCGGCCAGCACGTCGTCCGGGGCGGCGCCCACCGGCCCACGCCGCCGACACGGCGCCCGGGACGTTGTCGCCTGCCGCCGCGCATACACGCTAGAGCGGGCGCGGTGCCACACGCGGCAGACCCGCTGCACGCCATACGCCCGCCGCGTGGAGATCGAGTGGGCGTCCTTCATCGCCTCGACCTCCGTCGGGCCAAAGGGCCGCCCACCTCCAACTGGTCCACCTTCGCGTAGAGCAGTTCGTTCTCCATCAGTAGTTCACCGATCTTGGCTTGCAGCCGACGATTCGCCTCGTCCCAGGCGTCCGGCGCCCGGCTCTTCAGGCTGGCCTGGCCCGCGGCCAGAAACTGATCCCGCCACTGCGCGGCCCGCGCCGCCGTGATCCCCAGCTCCCGCGACACGGACTCGAGATCCTCTCCGCGCAGCAGACGCAGCACCGTCTCGCGCTTGCGCCGGGCTGACAACCGTCCCCCACGGCCGCGCCCGGCGGCGTCTCCGGTCGCCCTTCGGGCTTCCTCCGCCGCCGCCGATTCTTGATCTGGTTTCCCCATCTCGACACGCCTCCTGCGAGTACTCTCTCGCAATCAAGTGTCCAAGAAAACCCTAGGGCGCAGGAGGGCCGCTGAGCGGGGCGATCCCGAAGCGCAGACCAACCTTGGGGGGATGTACGCCGAGGGCCGTGGCGTCCCGCAGGATGCCGCCGAAGCTGTCGCCTGGTACCGCTTGGCCGCCGCGCAGGGCGACGCCGAAGCGCAGACCAACCTTGGGACGATGTACGCCGAGGGCCGGGGCGTCCCGCAGAATGACGTTGAAGCCGTGGTCTGGCACCGCCTGGCCGCTGAGCAAGGCCACGCCGACGCGCAGAACAACCTTGGGGTGAGTTGCGCTACCGGCAACGGCGTCCCGCAGAATGACAATGAAGCCGTCGCCTGGTTCCGCCTGGCCGCCGCGCAGGGCGACGCCGACGCGCAGAACAACCTTGGGGTGAGTTGCGCTACCGGCAACGGCGTCCCGCAGAATGACGTTGAAGCCGTGGTCTGGTACCGCTTGGCCGCTGAGCAAGGCCACGCCGACGCGCAGAACAACCTTGGGGGGAGTTGCGCTACCGGCAACGGTGTCCCGCAGAATGACGATGAAGCCGTGGTCTGGTACCGCTTGGCCGCTGAGCAAGGCCACGCCGACGCGCAGAACAACCTTGGGGGGAGTTGCGCTACCGGCGAAGGTGTCCCGCAGGATTACGATGAAGCCGTGGCCTGGTTCCGCCAAGCCGCTGAGCAAGGCCACGCGGGCGCGCAGTTTAACCTTGGGGTGAGTTACGCCACCGGCAACGGCGTCCCGCAGGACAACGTCGAAGCCCTCATGTGGCATATCCTCGCCGATTTCCGGTCAACTGGTAAGGCGCGCGAGCGGACGGAGCCCGCGCGCAACGGCGTAGCCGCACAGATGACGCCAGCGGACATAAGCGAGGCAAACCGCCGCGCGCGGGAGTGGCACGAGGCGCACCCGGTTCCTTAACCATCGGCCGCACGCAGGACTCGTATCCGAACTGACGGCGCTTGGGGCATCAATTTCCGTAGGGCCGTCGGTCGCCACCTGTAGATCGCCAAGGTCATGCCGGTCAGCCCTAAAATGGAATATTGTCGTAGTCGGGATCGAACATCGGTCCCTTCCACGTTACTCCGTTCTCGTTGTTCCCTCTGCTGATCTGACCCTTTCGAGCCAGGCGCGACAGTACGGCATGGACCGAAGCGTTGGCGTTTTACTGGGACTTGATGTCGAACCCGACGCTCTCAAGCAGGTTGATCACATCAGTGGTCGTCACCGCGCCTCTCTCCTGAGCCATGACATCGGAGCAAGCCTCGGTGATTGATGGCCACGACGCGGGCGGTGGTCAGGGACGCACCCCGCATGGCCGTCGGCTCAGCCACCGGCGCCGCACCGCACCCGCGCCGACCCGAGCCCTGGTGCTCGGCGGGGATACGCATGTTCCGGACAAAGTTCTGAGTGTGTTGCCGTCCTCGTCCACCGCTCGCCAGAGATACTGTTGCCGACCAGATTCGTTCAAAATCCAGTTCCGTCTGTCCAGCCAGCGCTGCGGGTCTCTCTCTAGACGGCATCACGCCACTCGGTGGAGTTGAGACGAACGGCATGCAAGCCGACTCGAACACGGCTCTCGTCAGCTCTGAGTGTCTTCCACGCGCGCGCATACGCAGTGAGTTGTTGGTGATACCGAGCCGTCAGCTCCGCAGGATCATCCACTTGGTCGGTCTTGTAGTCCACGATCTCCCAGGTATCGCCGCGTCGAGAGGCCAGATCAATCACGCCGTGAATGATCTTCGTCTGTCCCGATTTGGCCTCGATTGAGTACGAGAAGGGCACCTCCGTGTAGCGTTCGTCGGCGTGCAGTGCTCGTTGCCACATGTCGCTTGTCATCACCTGCTCGACGGTATCGAGGGTCGCGGTGATGACGGATTGAAGCGCGGGCTTTCCGCGCGTCAACCACGTTGCTCGACGCCGGAGCCGCTCCCGATCCGGCTGGCCGGTCGTCGCCGCACACTCGAGCAGCTTGTGGACGAGGTCCCCCCACTCGATGCCTGTGGCGGGCCCACGGAGCAACAGCGCCGAATCCTCTTCCCGAACGACGACGTCGCGGTGAGTGGCACCCGTGACCGACTCAGTGGTGAACGACAGTTCAGCCCCCTTGAGGAAGCGGCTGACTCGCGCGTGGTCGGCCTCCTCGATCGCCTTCATCGAGAGGTCGACACTGACCAGTGTGGGGTCACTGACTTCTGTCGGCACCGGAAGCTCAGCCATCCCAGCAAGGTGTGGATCGAACGGCAACCAGGGCCCCTTCCTGGCATTGGGCTTCCCCCAACGGCTGACAACCAGAAGCGTCCGCGCGCGGGTCGCCGCCACGTATCGCAACCGCTCGTGCTCGGCGGCGACGAACGCGAGTTCCGCCGTTTCGTGTGCATTCCACCCCACGGGAACGCCCAACAACTGTCCGCGAAAGCTCCCTGGCTTCTTCCGCTCGATCCTGAGGACACCGAGAGCAGACTCGCCGTCACGAACAATCCGTCGGTCAGCCTTGGGCAGGAAGGCGCCGCAGGGATCAGCGAGGAAGACGACCTCAGCCTGAAGCCCCTTGGCCTTGTGAAGGTTCATCAGGCGCACGACGTCGGTTCGGCCTGGTTCGAGGGGCAACGACTCGATGTCGTTCGATTCGACATCAGCCTCCAGCGACGCGGCTGCGTCGGCCAGCGTGCCACCTTCCTCGGTGACCCAGCGAACCCGGTCCAACGCCTGGAGCAGGTCGCCAGCTTTGGCGCCTCCGGGTGTCTCGCCGACCGTCAGCGCCAGTAACCCCGTGTCCTCCAGGATGCGCTCGACTGCCGCGGGGGCCGACAGCGTCCGGGTGATGTGGTACATCGCACGCAGGCGACTGAGCGCCCGGATGACGCTGGATTCAGCCGGTGTCGTCGGGCCGTCCTCGAGCGGGATGGCCGTGAAGATGAACGTGCCTCCCGCGCTGCGATGAGCATAGAGCGCAGGGTCACTCACGCCGAATAACGGTCCGCGCAGCACGCCAACAACCTCCACCTCGTTATCCGGATCCGCTAGCGCCCGGAGCAAGGCGGCGAGTACGTGCACCTGTTCGGAGTCACCGAACGCGCTGGCGCCGCTCACCTCCACGGGTACACGCTCCGCATCCATCGCCCGTGCGTACTCAGTGAGGTTGCCCTTCTTCCAGGTTAAGACTAAAAAATCACCAGGCTGCCGATTCCCGGCGTCAATCTCAGCGCGAATGTAGCGGGCAATGGCCCCGGCATCGTGTGCGACAACGTCTGCGGCCTTCTGACAGGTGCCAGGCGTCGTCAGGATGCGAATGCCCGTGGTTTTGCCACTCGGCGAAGGAGACTGGTTGGTATCAAATGATGGCGCTGGCTCGAGCCTTTGATACTGCGGTTGCTGGAGCGTCGGAACATCGGGGAACACGTCCTTGAACACACCATTGGCCCACTCGCAGAGGAGCGGTGTTGCCCTGAAGTTGGCTGCGAGTGGAACGAGACTTCCCCCGCTTTGGTGAATGAGTTCGTTCACCCGACTGTAGATCTCGATGTCAGCCCGGCGAAAGCGGTAGATCGATTGCTTCGGGTCGCCGACGATGAACAACGCGCCCGGCCGGAGAGACACGGTCGTCCAGTCGGATGCGTCGCGCCCGTCGCTGGCCAGCCAGGCCACCACTTCGGCTTGAATCGGGTCGGTGTCCTGGAACTCATCGACGAAGAGCCACTGGTACTTCTGCTGCAAGGCCCGCCGCACCGTGCGGTTCTCGCGGAGCACGCGGGCGGCGCACTGCAGGAGGTCTTCGTACTCCAGCGTCAACGCCCGGTATCGATGCGCACGGGCAAACGCCCGGCCTTGGACCATGAGCGTGATGGCGAGGCGGTAGACGTAGTGGCGCCATGCCTCAAGGAATGGTCCGATAGCTGCCCGGAGGTCGGCAAGCATCCGGTCGATGTCCTCGCGCAGCTGGCGGGGATCTTCGTGCCACTCCGTCCAGCGGCTCATCGTGATCCGGAAGGCGCCTTCCCACGGCGCAACCAGATCAACCAGGTCGGCCGGATGGTCTCGTCTGGCGATCGTGATCCTCCACTGGCCGTCTCGAGCCTTCTGGAGAACCTTGCATGTCGTGTCGTCTGGAATCCTGCGAGGGAGCAGCGGGTCCAGCTGCTGCCAGAATCGGTCGAGGGCCGCCCACGCCGGCGTCGGGTCCGGTGCTGGTGCGTCGCCAGCTGGGAACTCGACCTCGTCGAATGTGCAGATCGTCGTGAAGGCATGGTCGAGATCGCCTGCTCTGATCCCGGCATCGCGCAGTTCGGGGAGCAGTGCGCCTCCCTCGGCTCGCTTACGCGCGATGAACGCCCGCCAGAGCTGCTGCCTGGACTCGATGGCGCCGACGTCGTCAAGCTCGGCGAACCCAGGCGCGAGTCCCGCCTCGACGGGACGCTCCCGGAGGAGATGGGCGCAAAACGAGTGGATGGTTCCAACAAAGAGACGCTCGAGGCGGGGCAGCGCCTCCTGCGCGCGCTGTCGCCGGTCGGGATCATCTTCGGAGGCGCGACGCTCCTCGAGCACCTGCTGAAATCGTCCCCTCAGCTCTGCCGCGGCCTTTCGGGTGAATGTGACCGCCGCCATGTGCTCGACACGATATTGTCCGGACAGAACACCAGCCGCCATCCGAGTGGCGAGGCTCTGCGTCTTGCCTGAGCCCGCCCCGGCCTCAACGATCATATTGACGTCGAGGTTTTGCTCGATGACGTCTCGACTGGCCTTGTCGGGCAGCGGGACCTGACCGTTCGGCTCGGCCGTGGACTTAATCATGTTCACGCACCCGGAGAAACGGTTTCAGCGCGTCGTTGATGTCGTCCGCCATGGCCGCCTTCAGCTTCGTCCTTGCATGTGCACGGGCGGCCGGGGCCTTCTCGAGGTCCGGACCGGTTCTCTTTTTGCGCCTACCCCCACATGCAGCAGACAGCTCACAGAACCGGCAGTCTTCCTCGTCCGCCGTGTGCAGGTACGCCCCTGCGCCAGGAATGTCGAGTAGATCTGTAAACACTTGCGCCAACGTGGCTTGTGATGGATGCGGAATCCGCTTCTGTTGCCCACCACCTTGTTGGCTGGGGAAGTAGTACGTGCCTGTGCTGACGACGGCGCTGCTGTCGTGTGCCCGCAGCAGGTCCGCTGCGGCGATGCCATACAGCGCGTGCTGCAGGAGGCGCCCTCCGTTGAAGGTGCCTGTGTAGGCCGGCCGGAAGAACGACCCAGTCTTGTAGTCGGTGACTTCGTAGTGTCCCGGACCGATGCGATCGATTCGGTCAATTCGGCCCCGGATACGAAAGCGGCGCGCACCCAAAGCGAGCTCCACCGGCTCGGCTCGGCTGAGAGGCTCAGCGGTATCGGATGTGCCATGCGATAGACCGAATCCGACCTCGAACCCGACGGGTTCGCGCCCGTCGGCACGATTGACCGCTTCGTATGCCAAGAACAGCTCGAGGTCACGCAGTAGCTGATCGCGGTCGCGCTCGAAGATGGCGTCCGATGGTGGCGGTCGCTCGCTTCTCAGAATCTCGAGGCGGGCGAGGGCCCGCTGCCGGAGCCATGCCGTTTGGCGGCGCGGGTCGACTGGCTCGCCGGCGTCCGACAACTGTCGGAGCTGGCGCATCACGTCGGCGTAGAGCGCGTGGAGCTCACCACCTCGGGTGAGCGGGTCGAGCCACTCGTCTGGATCGCGGTCCTCGTCGTCCAGTGGCCGCAGCCGGAGACCGACCTGCAAGAAGTAGCGAAACGGGCACGCCGCCAACCCCTCGAGTTTACTGGCCGACACCGGACGACCCGATTGTCGGGGATCGAGCTGGGCGGCCGCGGCTGGAACAAAGCCGTCGAACGCCGTAAATCGAGTCGACGCCCGTTCGTGCTCGGCCTGCAGCCCTCGGGCGAGCATCGGATAGGCCACCAAAAGCGATTTAAGTCCTGCATTGCCCACCTTCTGGAGGCCGCTCAACCACCACCCGGCATCCGATAAAGCCGCCTCGCCCGTGCGAGGTACCACCGAGACCGGCTCGCCGAGGTCGCGGCCCAGTTGCTCGTAGGTGATCTCCCGCTGTGGGTCCCTCAAGCGTCTCGCCTGCAGCATCAGCCACGACGGGAACGTCTCGCGATAGTCGCGCAGGTCACGACAGGAGTACGAGAGGGTCCAGGACGGGACCGCGAGGCCCGATCGTGACGCATCGCCGGCTGCGCCAAGGACCGCCATTCTCGACACCACGGTGTGCACCGATTCCTCGACGCGGTCAAGTGACGTGGCGAGTGACGGGTGAATCGTTTCGCGCTCGGCGTCGAGCAAGACCGGGTCTTCAACGGGGAGCGGAAACACGCGGCCTTCCTGGAGCCCGACAACGAAGGTGTGTGGCCGGCCAGCGAAACCGGCACGTTGAAGCATCGTCACATGGAGATGCCCCGGCCGTGCGCGGTCGGTGGCGACGGTCACCCCTTCCAGTGACGCTCGAATCAACTGCAAACACTCACGTGTCGGCTGCGACACCTGCCCCAGCGTTCTAAGTTCGTCGAGAGCAACCTTCACTGCCTGCTCGGCCTGACGGTCCACCTCCATTGACGTCGTCGCAAAACGGTCGATGAACGCGTGTGCTGCGGTCACGACGTCGAGCAGAGAGACCGGTGCTGTCGTTGAGGCTTCGGGAATGGCTACGAGCAGGGCAGTAATCCAGTCGCGCAGTTGTTCGGCGTGTACCGCTCGTTCGAGCCGGTGCGCGGCTTCATCGGTTTCGACTTCTGGATCGGCGGCCAGGGTGCGCTCCGTGGCTGCGAGAGCCGTCAGTCGCGACCCGTACGTCTGACGTCCCCATGTTGCCTCCGCGCGCAGCAGCAGTCGGGCCGCACGTCCGGCCTTGAGCCCATCGGGAATCTCGAGTCGTACATCGCCAGACTGAAACAGGCGACGAAGACCGCTCGCGGGAAATCCTTCTTCTATCCAGTCGCACCAGGCCAGGAGCGCTCGTGCCGGACGTGCAACCGTGACAGGCAGTCCAGGAGCGAATGTGATCGGCCACTCGTATCGCTGTGCCTTCTGCCAGATCAGAGGCACGTAGTCGGGTGACGAACAGGCAATCTCGACGTGATCGAAGCTCAGTGAGCCCTTGTCACCATGGAGGATCCGTCGAAACACCTCTTCGACTTCGGCCTCTCGACCGCCGGCACGAAACAGCTGGAGCTGATCGGGCGAGGCCGGCTCACTAACCTCAGTCGGAGACAACAGGTATGCCAGTGGAGATGAGACCGCCTGCTCGCGTGCCGGAACCTCGGCGAAGCGGCGCGGGCGCCGCGAGCCAGGTATTCGAGGCGCAATCGGCTCGATGCACTGACCTGGAAGGCCGTCCAGGAGCTGCTGAACCAGCGGAGCCCAGATGACGTCCGGTATGCGAAGAACCGGATCCTCAGGGCCGATCGCTGAATCCCCTAGATGCTGCAGCGCTTCGCGATAGACCGTCGCGCGATCGGCGAGACGTCGTGACGCAAGATGTGCCTCGAAGGCCGCAAGGAGCGCGACCAACTCGGCATGTTTGTCAGCGTTCTCAAACCCGTCGGGTGCAAGGTCGCCCGAAGCGATCCCGGCGAGTCGCAGCTCACGAATGGTGGCCCACAGCGCCGAGCCCATGTGCGGATGCAACGCGAGGTGCCTGAAGTATGCAGGGACGTCATCCGGCAGTTCGCGGAGGAGGCGCATGATCAGCGCCGGGCCGGCGTCGTCCGCTGCCGGGTCGATGCCGCGCTCAGCGAGACAAGGGCCAGCGAGCTCGAGGGCCAAGTCGAACGGCGTCTTGAAGCGGAGATTTACCCAGTTGGTTCCCTCAAGGACAAGACGATCGCCGATGGTGTGCCCGAGGGCATGGGTGGGGACGATGACCCACTTCGAGCGGGTTGGACTGTCTTGGCAAAGCTGGGCGAGTTGAGCGATGAAGGGGTCGGTCAAGGCTCATGAATGCTAATCGACCGCGGGCCAGCTTCCAACTCATCCCGTGGCACTACAAGATGCGGTCGACGACGGCGTGGGAGATCGTGATGCCGTGATAGCACTCGAGATACCAGACGATCCGGATGTGCCCAAGGCAGTAGGTATGGCGAAGATGGAGGACCTTCTCGACGATCTCTGCCGAAGTGCACAGCTGGCATTGTCAAGTTGACTTGGAAGCTCGTCGAGCGACCCCCAAGATACTGGGCTCCAGCCCGTCGTAAACCCGCCATGCTGGGCATCAAAAACGGCCGTCAGCTTCAACTTGACTGTGAGCATCATTCCGCTGCCTGCCGAGGTCGCTCGGTGACACTGGTGGGTGCCGGCGGGTGGTGGCCTGACCCGCAACTTGACTGACCTACGGTCCTCGCTACTGATCTGTCGGTCATCGTCCGTCGGCGATGGACACGGCAACCCGTCTGACCGGATGGGCCGTGACCCAATAGGGGCCTGCGGCAACGTCGACCCATCACAGTCCTGTCCGCCCATCCGGCCGACGCATCAGCACCCGAGGAGGCCACCCGGTGACGAACCCAAGGACTATCCAGCCCCACGCGCGGAAGGTGATCGTCGGCGTGGACACCCACAAGCACGTCCACGTGGCCGTGGCGATCGACACGTGGGGGATCCGCCTCGGCGATCGATCGTGTGCCGCCGACTCAGACGGCTACCAACAGCTGATCACCTGGGCCGAGCGTCACGGACGTGTCGCCGCGTTCGGCATCGAAGGCACCGGCAGCTACGGGGCGGGACTCGCGCGCGCGGTCCGGCGAGCCGGGCACCAGGTGCTCGAAGTGAACCGGGGCGACCGGCGCACCCGTCGAATCGCCGGGAAGTCCGACACCGTGGATGCCGAGACCGCCGCGCGGTCGGTCCTGGCTGGCCAATCGACCGCCATCCCGAAGACCGCGGACGGGGCGGTCGAGATGATGCGCCACCTCAAGGTCGCGCGCCGGACGGCGGTCAAAGCCCGCACCTCGGCGATGATCACGCTGAAGCAGATCGTCGTCACCGCGCCGCCCGAGCTGCGAGAGCCCCTCCACCCGCTCGCCGACCAGGCGCTCCTCAAACGCTGCCGCGGATGGCGCTGCGGCACGATCGATACGCCGACCGCCTCGGCGAAACATACCCTCCGGGCGCTCGCCCGTCGCGGGTTCGCTCTCTCCGTCGAGATCGTGGACCACGACCGTCACCTGGGTCGACTCACCACCCAGACCTCGCCGACGTTGCGTGAGGGCTTGGGCATCGGTGCCGACACCGCCGCCGAGATGCTGATCATCTTTGGCGACAACCCCGATCGGATTCATTCGGAAGCCGCCTTCGCCAAGCTCTGCGGGGCCTGCCCCATCCCGGCTTCGTCCGGGATGACGACGGGCCGCCACCGCCTCTACCGCGGCGGTCATCGACAGGCTAACGCGGCGCTCCACCGGGCCGTCATCGTGCGGATGCGGTACCACTCACCAACCCTCAACGACGTCGAACGACGCACCGCTGAAGGGCGGCCCAAACGGGAGATCATCCGCTGTCTCAAACGCTTTCTCGCCCGCGAGATCTTTCAGCGCGTGATGGCAGACTACCGAGCGCGCCAAGCCGCAGACTTGGCTGCGTGAACGACTGTCTTGACATATAGGGGCGTCAATACCCGCTCGAGATTTCCCAGAACGGGAAGACGTCAACAAGTAGTACGGGAGCCTCGAGCCAACCAGCGGGTGTTTCTCTGTGCCATGCTCTTTCGCTCGACGTATGCAATACATAGAATCAGACACGGGATACGACATACGGCGGTGCTCGGCGGCCGGCGTCCTTGCCCGCATGTCGCAAACGGCCGCTTACGACACATGTTGATCGGCGACGCCCGCGTCTCGAAGGCGGACAGCTCCCAGTTGCTGGACCTGCAGCGCGACGCCCGCGGCCTGCAGGGCGTCGACGCCGGCCATGTCTACCACGACCACGGACTCCTAGCACGATGACAGTATCCGGGCGCCTCGCCGCGCTGCACATCGCCAGCCTCTGGTGCATCGCGGTGGCACAGCCGCTCTTCGACGTCCTGCGGGGCAGCCCCGAGTTCTTCGTCGCCCACGACGCCGGGCCGGCCAATCTGATGGGCTTGGTCCTGCTCTGTTGCTTGGCCGGACCCACCCTCGCTGCGCTTGCGCTCTGGATCGCCGGCCGGCTGGCACCCCGATGGCGGCCGGGCACCGCCGGGGTCATGGTCGGCAGCCTCGCTGCGGCCGTCGCGCTCGCGGCGCTCAAACCGCTGGGCGGCTGGCACCCCGGCCTCTCGCTGGCGTTGGCGGCAGGCTGCGGCGCGGCCACGGGTGTCGCGTACATCCGCCTCGCACCGCTCCGCCTGTTCGCCACCTTTCTCTCGCCAGCTCTCGTGGTGGTGCCGACGGTGTTCCTGCTCAACCCAGGTATTGCCGGCCTGTTGGCGGCGTCCGACGAGGAGCCCGCGCTCGACGTCGCCTTCGGCGCCACGCCCCCGGTCATCATCGCCGTCTTCGACCAGTTGCCGCTCATCTCCCTGCTCGACGCCGACGGCCGCATTGACCCCGCGCTGTACCCACACTTCGCGGCGCTGGCCAGCGAGTCGACATGGTTCCGCAACGCGAGCACCGTCGCCGAGTACACCAGCTTCGCGCTGCCGGCCATCCTGACCGGCAACTATCCGGAACGGGGTCGCCTGCCGGTGGCGGCGGACTACCCGGAGAACCTGTTTACGCTGCTCGGCGGCCGCTACCGCCTGCACGTGCAGGAGCCGCTGACGGAGCTGTGCCCGGAGGCGCTCTGCCCGCCGCGCCCCGCGCCGCCGGCCGCGTGGCTGGCGGGCATCCTGAGTGACCTGGCGGTGGCCTATCTGGCCGTGACCCTGCCCGACGATCTCGCCGCACGGCTGCCGCCCGTCACCCAGGGCTGGCGCGACTTCACCGCGCGCACCACGTTTGCCGAGCGGTTCTTCGCGCCGCGACCAGACCCGCGCGACACGGCCGCCGCCTTCCTCGACTCGGTCAGCGCCGCGGCGGCCGGCGATCGACCGCCCCTCTACTTTCTGCACGTGCTGCTGCCGCACCATCCGTGGATGCTGCTCCGGACGGGCCAACGGTTCACGCTGCAGCGCGGCGACGTCGGCCTCAGTAACGAGCGCTGGCTGGACGACGAGTGGGCCGCCACGATTCGCTATCAACGGCACCTGCTGCAACTGCAGTACGTCGATACGGTCGTCGGCGCGGTGGTGTCGCAACTGCGCGACGCGGGGGTGTACGACGATGCGCTGATCGTCATCACCGCAGACCACGGCACGAGCCTGCGGTCCGGCTTTCCGTTCCTCCAGGCGACCGAGGCCTCGTTCGTCGACATCGCGGCAGTGCCACTGTTCTTCAAAAGCCCGGGCCAGCGGCAAGGCGAGACCGTGGACACCAATGTCGAGACCATCGACATCCTCCCCACGCTGGCAGCCGCACTGGGCATCCGGCTGCCGTGGGCCACCGATGGCGCGAACGTGCTCGACCCGGTCTGGAGCGGCCGTCCCGCGAAGACGCTACTGGCGGGCGGCGGGACCCGCCGCATGGCCGGACCGGCTGATCTGCACGGTGCGGTGATGGAGCGCGTACGCCACAAGCTGGCGCTCTTCGACGGGGGCGATCCGCTGAACGCGCCGGCGGCGGGCGGCCGCGCGGATCTGATCGGCGAGCGGGCCACCGACTACCCGCCCGCCGCGACGGATATCGAGGTGACCGTCGACGCGCCGGAGCTGCTAGGTGCCGTCGATCCGGTCGGGGACTTCATACCGGCGCACATCACCGGCTCCGCCGCCGTCCCGGACGGCGCGCCGCCGCCTCTGCTGGCCGTGGCGCTCAACGGCGTGGTCGCGGCGATTACGCGGCCGTACCCCTTCAGCGTATCCGGCCGCGACGGCGTCTGGGAGACGATCGTCGATCCTGGTCTGTTGCAGCCGGGCGCTAACACGCTCGCCGTGTTCACGGTCGAGGAGCGCGCCGACGGCGCCGTCGGCCTGGCGGAAGCGTATGTCGGAGATGGTGAACCGCGCGCCCTCAATCTGATCCTTGACACGACGGTTGCGCTGCTGGGCGCCACGGCCGCGGGTTTCCATGGGCTGGAACACACCGAGGACCGTGCGTTCCGCTGGACCACCGGGGAGGCACGGATCCATGTTCCCATCGATCCGGACGCGCCGCCTGCCGCACTCGCCGTCGACGTCGTGATGACCGGGCCGCCGAAGTGGCTCCGCATCGAGGCTGACGGCTGCGTGCTGTTCGACGACACCATCAGCAGCCGCTGGGCCGAGTCGTTCGCGTTGGACAGCTGCCGGCTGACGCCGCCCAGCCTGGAGATTCTGCTGGCGAGCGATACACATATCCCCGACACCAGTGACCACCGCACGCTCGGCGTGGGCGTCGCAGCGGTCGAGTTGCGCGACCGGTAGCGCTTCGATCCGCTCGACACGCGGTCGTGAACTCCTGCTGAGATAACCGAAAATCGTTCTGAAAGAGAAGGATTGTCTCGCCGTTCTCTCGCCACGCGCACAGTGACACATGGTCCCAGGACACGATGGTACTGCGGTGGGTGGCGGCCAGCGTGCTCGAAGCCGCGAAGGGGTTCCGTCGGGTGGAAGGATGCAAAGATATGCCAGCGCTCGTCGCTGACCCGACGTCCCCCCCGAGTTGAGTAGCACTTAGCCTTAATGCGTCATTTTTCTGAGCGAGCAATGACGCTTTGGGATTGAAAAAGGCCTTCCAGTGTGGTTGAAAGGTGGTGCAACCCAACGCCTTCTTCCACACATGAAAGGCCACTGACCGTGAGACGAAGAAAATCCGATTTGCATGCCCGTGTCAATAGGAATCTGCCGCTGGAGTTCGATGACGTTCGCCTCACGTCGTACGCCGGGCTGGAACTCTTGGAGCGCTACCTGCGCACCCGTCGCTTCAATCAGCTGGTGCGCGAGGCGTTTGCCGACCTGCCGCGCTGGGGCGACTTCGGGGTGGTGGTGATGGTGCGGGTGTTCGTCGGGTTGGTGATCGTTGGCGGCCGGCGCCTGCGGCATCTGGCCTACGTCGCCGACGACCCGATCTTCCAGCGGTTCGGCAACGTGCGCGTCGTGCCCACCGCGCGGACGTTGAGTCGGTGGCTGCGGCACTTCACGATGCGGACGGTCACCCGCTTCCAAGCCCTCAACGCGGCCGTCGTGCGCCAGCTGCTGCCCACGCTGGGGCTGCGCACCTGGACGGTCGATGTGGACGGCGTCGTCGTGTCGACGGGGTTGCAGGTCGAACGGGCGGCGCGGGGCTACAACCCGCACCAGCGGAAGGTGCCCAGCTACTACCCGATCATGGCGCACCTGGCCGAAACGACCCACATCCTGCGGGTCAAGAATCGGTCGGGCAACGTCCACGATGGGAAGGCGGGCCTGCCGTTCTTGCGGGCCCTGTGGCCGCAGCTGGTCGGGCTACGCACGGGCGGGGCCCGGCTGCGGTTTCGCATGGATGGGGCGTTTTTCCGCCAGGATGTGCTGCGGTGGTTGCAGGGCCGCGGCGTGGGCTATGCCATCAAAGTCCCGTTCTATCGCTGGCTGGATCTGCAGCGCTACATCCGGGACAGTCCCACCTGGGTGCCGGTGGCGCCCGGCGTGACCGGCTTCGCCGTGCCGGGCGCGGAGACGCCCTGGCACATCCCCGTGACCGTGACCATCTATCGGAAGAAGGTCCACCACCGGGCCACCAAGAACTATCAGCTCGACCTGTTTGATCCTAACGATGGGCACTACGAATACTCGGCGGTCACGAGTAACCTCGCGCTGACGGTCCGCAACTTGTGGTACTTCGCCTGTGGGCGGGGCAACCACGAGAAGACCATCGCGCAGCTCAAGACCGGGCTGGCCTTCCACAGCGTCCCGACCCAGACCTACGCCGCCAACAGTGCGTGGCAGCAGCTCGTGGTGCTCGCCCACAACCTGTTGACGAACTTCCAACTCGAGACGGGCGCCCCGCCGCGGCGCCGCACCCGGAAGCACACCGTCGTGCCCCTGCTGCAGAGCGTGCAGACGCTCCGCTTCGAACTGTTTCATCGGGCCGCCCTGCTGGTCCGCCCCGGTGGCAAGACGCGGTTGCGGATGACCGACAATCTCCCGACGCGTCAGACGTTCACCCGCATTGCCAACGCCCTCGCGAGCGGCTGAGTTTTTGACGCATTAGGGTTAGGTTGAGAGTCCGATCATCCGGAAAGGGAGATCGGGCGTGAAGAAGCGATGTACGGAAGCGCAGATCATCGGGTTCCTGCGGGAGGCCGAGGCAGGCCTCCCGGTGAAGGACCTGTGCCGCCGGCACGGGTTCTCGGAGGCCAGTGACTACCTCTGGCGGAGCAAGTTCGGTGGCATGAACGTCTCGGACGCCAAGCGGCTGAAGGAGCTCGGTGCGGAGAACGGTCGGCTGAAGAAGCTCCTGGCTGAGTCGCTACTTGAGAACGAGGTCACCCGCGAGGCGCTACGAAAAAAATGGTAGCCGCGCCAGCTCGTCGAACGCTGGTGCGGCATATGACCGCACGCGGTCTGAGTGAGCGCCGCGCGCTCGCGGTGGTGGGCATGAGTGCGTCGTCGCTGCGGTATCAGCCGGCGCCGGACAGAAACCTGACACTCCGGCGGCGCATTGTCGCCCTCGCTCACCGCCACCGTCGCTACGGGGCCGGGATGATCTATCTGAAGCTGCGGCAGGCGGGTCATCGGGTGAACCACAAACGCGTCGAGCGGCTGTACACCGAAGCCCAGCTGCAGGTCCGACGCCGACGACGGAAGAAGATCCCGGTCGCCGGTCGACAGCCCCTGGTGCGCCCGCAGGCACCCAACGACGTGTGGTCCGCCGACTTCGTGTTCGACCGAACGGCCGATGGACGCGTGGTCAAGTGTCTGACGATTGTCGATGATGCCACGACCGAAGCGGTTGCCATCGTCCCCGCTCGCGCCCTCGGGGGAAGACCGGTGACCCGGGCACTCGACCGCCTTGCGCTTGTCCGTGGCCTCCCGCGGGTGCTGCGCACGGATAATGCCCAGGAGTTCTGCGGCCGAGCTATGTTGACCTGGGCGCATGAACGCGGTGTCGCCCTGCGCCTGATCGAACCGGGCAAACCCAATCAGAACGCCTATATCAAATCGTTCAACGGCCGGTTCCGCGATGAGTGCCTCACCGAGCACTGGTTCACGAGCTTGGCCCACGCCCAGGCGATCATCGAAACCTGGCGACACGAGTACAACGAGGACAGACCGAAGAAAGGGTTGGGCGGCCTGACGCCTGCGCTCTATGCCAGGCAACTGGTCGCGAAACGAAGTACCGTTACCGTCGAACTCTAAATCGATCCGCTACTGAAAGTGGGGGGACGTCGGACCTCCGGGCACACGACGCGCGTCTCGGACTTGGGGAATCGTTAGAGTATGGTTGTGTAATCGTGAACCGATCCCTGATCTGGTTTCCCCATCTCGACACGCCTCCTGAGAGGTGGACCCCATCCTTTGGACAGCTCAGCGGCCAAGTTAAGGTGGATTCCAGGTTCATGTTTCTAAGCCGCTTCCGACTGCGCTGACGAGGAGCGCAGCGACGAGGTCGGCGCACCTCCCAAATCCGAGTACGCCTCATCAGGCGTGCGATCATCGAGCGACGAGTGCGGTCGCTCGGCATTGTAGAAGTCGATCCACCGGCCGATGCTGGCCCGCGCCTCGGAGCCAACCTCGAAGTCGTGCAGGTAGACGCACTCGTACTTGAGCGAGCGCCACAGCCGCTCGATGAAGACGTTGTCCATCCAGCGGCCCTTGCCGTCCATCGAGATCTGCACGCCTGCGTCTTTGAGCGTCTGAGTGAACTCCAGGCTGGTGAACTGGCTGCCGTGGTCGGTGTTGAAGATCGCTGGCGGTCCGTACTGCGCGAGGGCTTCCGCGAGGGCCTCCACACAGAACGAGGCATCCATCGTGTTGGACAAGCGCCACGACAGCACCTTCCGGCTGGCCCAATCCTGGATCGCGACCAGGTACAGGAAGCCGCGGTGCAGCGGAATGTACGTCACGTCGGCGCACCAGGCCTCGTTCGCACGGTCGACCGCTCGGTCGCGCAGCAAATAGGGGTAGACCCGGTGCTCCGGGTGCGGAACCGACGTGCTCGGGCGCTGGTACAGCGCCTGGAGGCCCATCTTTCGCATCAGACGACGCACCCGCTTCCGACTGACGGCGAAGCCCTCCCGGCGCAGCCAACGCGCCATCTGCCGCGATCCGTAGAACGGGGTTTCCAGAAATTGCTCGTCGATCCGGCGCATGAGCTCGAGAGTCAACTCACTCTCCCCGAGACCATCGTAGTAGAACGTCGAGCGCGAGATCGACACCAAGCCACACTGTCGCGAGATGCTCAGTTCGGAGTGGTTCGAGTCGATCAGCATTCGCCTTCGACCGTGACTCAACGGCCGAAGGCCTTGGACAAAAAATCCTTCTCGATGACGAGCTCGCCGACCTTCGCTCGCAGCTCCTGAATCTCCGCATCGCGAGACGCCTCTCGGCGCTGCTGGTGGTCCGAGAAGACGTCCACAAGCGCCTCCTGGGCTTTCTTCTTCCAGTTCGCGATCAGGTTCGGGTGGATCTTGTAGCGCGACGACAGCTCCGCCATCGTCTGCTCGCCGCGAAGCGCCTGCAGTGCCACGCGGGCCTTCAGCTCAGCGGGGTATTTTTTCCGTTTCTGCATGATTCCGATCTCTCCATTCTGAGGTCGGAATCCACCTTAGCAACCTGTCCGAATTTCGGGGTCCACTTCACCCGTCCAGTCCACCACATACCAGCTACCTACAAATGTGCAGTTTATCGCCGATTGCGGACGTGCAATTCGACCGCAAGAATGGCGGGTGTCAGTGAACGAAACGGCGGGTGGTCTGGGGGGGCGAAAGTCCGCGAGCCCTGACGGGGCCGCAACACCCCCCACTGGACGGGACGTGGTTTCTTACCTAGCTAATCAACTACTCGCTAAGGAAGTCTCTTGGGCCGCGGGTGATATCTCGGAAGCACACGCGGCAGAACTCCGGCACGGTGCCCACGACCGCGTTAGGGAATGTATGACGGTAGAGCGGTTTCGGCCCGGCACCGCACCGCGAGCAAATCCCGCGACCGACGAAGTGGTCGGTGATGCACGGCCCAATGAAGTGGTTATTGGTGGGGTCAGGCTTCATGGCGAAGTTACAGTTCCAGCTGTGCGGGCCCGCCAGGCGGCGTCCACGCCCACGCCCGGCCCGCACTGTCACTCACCCGTTTAATCGAGCGGGTGTAGCCCATCTGCTTCAGGACGGTGGTGATGCGGTAGACGCTCCGGCTGTCGGGGGTCCAGTTGATGCCCGTGGCGACCTGGTATGCGGTGACCGCCCGCGGGTTCGCGTCGAGCCAGGCGCCGATGACTTCCTCGGCAACCTCGTCGACCGCCCGGTATTGCTCGGTCAACTCTGACTGGGCGCCATTCAGGCTGTCGGGGAGGTAGGCGGTCTCGTGGTTTTCACGGACCCGCTGGATGGCTTCAGCCCACAGCTGCTCGCGGTGCTCGTCGAGGTAGGCCCGTGTGGCGGACGGGTCGCCCGCGGTGCACGGCACCGGCAGAAACCGCCGATTTCCGCTCGCGTCGTTCGGCAGACACCGGGGGTCGTTCGTCGTGCCGACGATCATGCAGCGGCGCAAGAGCGGGGAGGGGTCGCGTCGGTAGGTCAGGCGGATGTTGTCGTTCGTCCGGCTGAGGAACTTCTTGATCGTCTCAACCTCGGCCTTGGTCGAGCCCGTCATCTCGGAGGCTTCGACGAGCACCATCCCCTGCAACGCTTCGGCCTTGGCCTTCTGGTCGTCGTGAAACGAGAGCCCGTCCGAAAACCACAGCGCGCGCTCCGGCTCGCCGGGCAACAGCCACGCCCAGGCCGTCGACTTCCCAATCCCCTGGGGGCCGACCAGGACGACCATCTCGTCGTGCTTCTCGCCCGGGTGGTCGGTCCGGAGCACCACGCCCATCAACACCGACCGCGACGCCCACCGGAGGAGGTCCTCGTGGATCTCGCCGACCGTGAAGACGTGGCCGAGCCAGAAGTCGATCCGGGCCTCGCCGTCCCACGGGGGCAGCGCATCCAGCCAGATTTTGAACGGGTCCACACGCCGATCATCCAAGACAGCATCCATCACGTCACCCCATCGTTCTCGGCCGAACTGCAGACGGCTCGGCACGCCTTTCGCCCCCGGGTAGAGACAGGTGTCCGCAATCATCTCGCGGAGCTTCGCGCCCCGCATATCGTCCGACGACTCCCAGTTCGGCCGTCCGGCCGCCCCATCCGAGGCGTCCTGGAGTTCGAGCCGGGCCGACCGCTCGTTGAACCGCACGTCGATCCCCACCCACTCGAGTGCCCTGAGCATCCCGGCCCGCGTCTTCCCCTCTGGAATCGTGTGCCCGGCCTGTGCCTCCGGGTCATCCTCCGGCGGTGGCGTCTCGTCGTCGTCTCCGAGTGGTCCCGGGTTCGTCTCCGGGTGGTCCCGGGTTCGTTCAGGTGGCGTCCACGGTCGGATCGCGTCGAACAGTTCGTCCAAGGCGTCGTCCGTCGGCGTCCAGTCGGCCGCCCCGTCACCCTTCCCCGTCAACCCCAGCGCCGCCGGGTCGATGAGCGACAGCCCGGCGTCCACCCCGCCGCGGAGCCGCGCGCACGCCTCGAGCAACCGCCCCATGTGCTTGGACCCGACCACGTCGGCATCCGGCCACGCGACCACATGGAACCCGCCCAGCGTGCGGATGACGGCGTCATTCGGGAGCCCGCTCGACCCCGTCACCGTGCCGACCGCTTCGAACTCCATCGCCACGGCCGCGTCGGTGTCCTTCTCGCCTTCGCACACGAAGACCATGGAGCCAGGCGGCAGAGCCTTGAGTGTCTCGGATCGGTAGAAGGGGAGTGTCTTGACCGACCGGCCGCTCAGCCTCTTGGTACCGTCTGGGAGTTCCCAGGTGAATGTCTTCTTGCCCTTGGCTAGGTCGATGCGAATGTGCCGGGCGACCAGCGTGTGATCCGTGTTGTGAATCTCGTAGCAGGCACGAGTGCCGTCCGTCCTGACGACCCGATGATTGGGGGAGCGCATGACCATAACGGTATCGAGTGGGCGCTGAGGTTCACGCCTACTTCGCCCCCTGCCCGGCAAGCGTGGTCAGCAAGGCGCGGATGTCTTCCACGCGCCAAGCGGATACCCGCGGACCTAGTTTGACGGGGGCGGGGTACTGCCCCGACCGAATACCGGCCCACCAGGTGCTCTTGCCAATCGGGAGGAGGCGGAGCACCTGCGGAAGACGGACGAAGCCGATCTCCGGTAGTGATGGGACATCGTGAACGGTCTTGGCTGATGACTGGCGCATCTGGGCTCCTTTGATTGCTAGGAGCTATTTGACTACGCGCCGTGGGAGGTGTCGATTTCGCTGTTTCGCTCAGGTTTCGTCGAAATAATTCGCTACTTGTTACGCCAGTTCGTACGCGCGTCCTGCGAGGCTGATGCATCAGACCGAATAAGCGTGGCGTAGGCCTGCGCATCGCGCGGGCCGACTTCGAGTTTCTCCTGAATCAGAGCGGTGACCTCCTTCTGCGACGCGCCAGCCGGCACCTTCTTCCAAACTTCCCACAGCATCGAGAACCGGCGAGGCAACCCGGCCGGGACGTCGTGCGCTGCGGACACGGGTGTTGCCGATGCCACTTCCTCGCGTTCTTTGAGGTGGTCAATCCAGATCTGCGACGCCTTCAGTTTGTCGTCCGCATGCTTTGCGAAGTCGTGATAGAGACTGAGCGTATGCCTTCCGTAGACCGGCTCGATCTTCATCAGGTCAAAAGCATGTCTGAAGAGCCGTGGCAGAAAGTCCTCGACGTGTTTACGTACCTCTCGCGGTGTCAGGTACTCCTGTCGTGCGGCTTCACACGCCTGTGACGCGAACGCAGCGAACACCTCGTTGATGTACCCACGAGCGAGTCTCGGCCCGTCATGCTTCGAACCGATGCGAACCGACTCTCGGACGCGACGTTCCGCAGCGTTGATCACACGCTCCACCTTCGAGTTTAGATCTGTTCGGAGCCACCTCTCTGGATAGAACATTTGTAACGTGGATCCTTTCGGGCCCTCTGACGACCCTTGAATCGCGCCGGGCTTCTCAGCGAGCACATGATGTGACTCAGGCCACCGCGGCCTGCTGAGAGTAGCGGGCGTCGTACGCCGCCCGCGGCACGCACACCCGATCGGTTCAAGGAAGTATCGCGCGTTGAATCAATAGACCCGTGCCAGCATCGGGAACTCCGCAGCCTCCAGGCTCCGCCACGGGTCCTCGTCACCGAATCACCGCGGTCTTCACCCGCATTATTCATGAACCCACAGGGGCAACGACGAATCGTCGGCAAAATAGAGCGTGTCGAGTGTCTTCGAACCTTCACCGTTTGGCCTGGCGCATTCATGAATCGTGCGGGTGAAATACCCCGATCACCGTCTCGGCGAGGGCGTTGATCGTACGCATCGTCACGGCTGCCAACGGACGGCTCGATGCCCGCACGAGTCAATCGCTCGGTGTCACGAATCGACAGATACTGCGTGCCCCACACGCTCTTAGCGAAGTCGTCATTGTCCGACCCTGGGCGCATATACCCGGCGGCACGGTGTGCTTGATCGAGCCGGGCAAGCCGAACCAGAACTTCTACGTCGAATCGTACAACGGCCGGTTCCGTTACGAGTGTCTCAATGAGCACTGGTGCACGAGTCTGGCCCATGCCAAGGTCCGCATCGACGGCTGGCGGCGTGAGGACTACGAGGAGCGACCGACGAAGGGACTGGCTGGGCTCACGCCGGCTCCACTACGCCAAGCGGTTGGTAGCGAAACGCAGTACCGTCACCCTCGGACCCTCAACCGAAGCGCGACTCAAAACGGGGGGACGTCGGTTGGACGCTCCCGCGCACCAGGCCGAATTGGTGGAGCACCTGCGTGCACCTACGAAGGGTCCGTGCGGGCATCCTGGCATGTTATGGGGACCAAATGGGGGACCAAACTCATTTATATTAAACATAACATACTTATAATAAATCACTTAGCAAGAATAAATGGCGGAGAGGGTGGGATTCGAACCCACGTGCCGGTTTCCCGACAAGACGCTTTCGAGGCGCCCCCGTTACGACCACTTCGGTACCTCTCCGGAAAGTTGATGCGCTGCTAGCCAGCTGTCGTAGGTCTCGTTCGCGTCAGGATACAGCACGGTCGCGGCGCTCCCGGAAGAACCGCTGCATGAGCTCTCGGCACTCATCGTCGAGCACACCCTCCACAACCTTCACCCGGTGGTTGAGCGACGGGTTGTCGAGCGCCCGCACGGTTGTCCGGACCGCCCCAGTTCTTGGCTCCGGCGCTCCGTAGACGACCGTGCCGACCCGCGAGTGCACGAGCGCGCCGGCACACATGAGACACGGTTCTACGGTGACATAGAGAATCGTGCCGGTGAGCCGGTAGTTGGCCAGCGTCGAGGCAGCGTCGCGCATCGCGAGTATCTCGGCATGGGCTGTCGGGTCGCCGGAGCCTATCGGCCGGTTGAAACCCTTACCGACAACCCGTCCGTCGGACACGACGACTGCACCGATTGGAACCTCGCCGGCGTCAAACGCACGCAACGCCTCGCCGTAGGCGAGGCGCATCCAGGCATCGTGCTCGGACCCCTGAACGGCAACCACGTCCTATCCTACCTGATTGGTTTGTGGGAACTGCGATCCGTTGCGACGAGGGAGGATAGGGTCAGGAATGCAACTCGGAGACGGCGTCCACTCACACTGAGGGGCTCTGAAATCACTGGACCGACTGCTCGTCGATCCACACACGGATCTGCCGCGCCGCCTCGGTCACCCGAACGACGTCACCGCGGAGCTGGCCCAGTTGCTCGATCGCGGCCGGAATGTTCAGCGTGTCTCCATCGCCGGACAGAAGTGCGTCGACCACGACGACCGGGAGGTCAATGCGCACCGTTTCATCGTTCTCAGCGTTGTCGACCCGCACCTCCATCTGATCGCCGGCACGGGATACACGGACAGTTCGGTTCTCTTGCTGCATCGCGACGAGCTCGACATCGCCGCCGTCCTTGATCCCCCTCCACATCTGACGAATGTCGCCCACGGAGACCCCGTTTTCCTCGGCGGCCATCAGACGTCCCTCTGAATCGATGATGCCCTCCGGGGCCATGGATACGACTGCAGACACAGCGGAGAGCGGAAGGTTGAGAGCCATGTTCCCGTCGGCGCTATCGGTCCCAACGATCTGGACGTGGATCCAGCTCTGGGGCTCCTGAGCGCCGACCGGTGCACTCAAGAGAGTAACCCCAACAACCGCGACGACCGACGCGAAAACCCATGAGTGCGGATACAACATATCGGCTTCCCCTCCCAATCCTAGATGGTACCTCTACCGGGTATACGGGGATCGTCCCGGAAAGGTTTCCGGGAGGGCGCAGGCCTGGTTGTAGAATGGGGCTCCTATATCCCATGGCTCTCGACAAGAACGTGGACCATGCGCTCGATCCACGTTCGGTTACAGCGGGCCGGCTTACGGGCGCCATCCTCGTTGCCTCGCTCTCGCTTCTTGGGCTGTTCGGCGTGATCGCTGCGGCGATCGGCGCGCCGTGGAGCCCGGTTGAGAAGCTGCTTCTCCTCGCTGCCTGGATCGGAATCACAATCGGGGGCGCGGTCCTGGCCTTCGCGTGGCCGCAGGCTCGGTATCGTCGCATCCGATACCGCGTCGACGATCACGGGCTCACCATCCACCGCGGCATCTTCTGGCGATCGGAGACGTTCGTTCCACGCACCCGAGTCCAGCACACCGATGTCGTGCAAGGTCCGTTGCAGCGCCTGTTCGAGCTTGCGACCCTCATCGTCCACACGGCGGGCACACAGGACGCCTCGGTCGGACTCAGTGGCCTTTCGTACAGTGCCGCGCTCCCGATTCGGGATTTTCTGATCGGCGGAGACGAAGAGGGAGATGGTGTCTGAAGAACGGCGCCTACATCCGCTGTCCTGGCTCTTCGCCACCGCACAGGCCGTCAAGGGTCTGATCGTCCCGCTGGTCGTCCTGCTGCTGGCGTCGGGCGGAAGCAACTTAGAACTCCTGGCCGCTGTTTTCGTCATTCCCGCTACCGCTAGCGCGGTACTCCAGTACGTCGTCTTCCGGTATCAACTCGCGGAGGACGAACTGATCGTTCGGGACGGGGTCTTGACTCGAAGAGAGCGCCACATACCGTACGCGCGCATACAGAACATCGATCTCGTCCGGAATCCTCTGCACAGGATGCTGAACGTGGCGCTGGTGCGGATCGAGACCGCCAGCGGTGACAGACCGGAAGCAGTCATTCGGGTGCTGTCCCTCGATGCGATCGACGACATGCGTTCCTGCGTGTTCAAGGACAGACGGGACGCAGCTTCGCAAGCTCCCGGGACGACCCAGAATCCACGAGCGGACATCGTTCTGCAACTGCGGTCACAGGAACTCATGCGTCTGGGAATCGTCTCCAACAAGGGACTTGTCGTCGTCAGCGCCGCGCTGGGACTGCTCTGGCAGCAGGGTCAGTGGTGGGATCCTGAGGATCTTGTCGAGCAGTATCTCGAGTCCGAGTGGGTCGCGGAGACTCTCTCCAATACCCCGGTGGTCACCGGCGTCGTCGCCCTCGCGGTCGTCGTCCTGGGTGCCGTCCTCGTCCTCCGCGTACTCTCGATCGCCTGGTTTCTTGTCCAGCTACACGGCTTCACGCTGCGAAGAAGGGATGGAAACATCCGAGCCGAGTACGGACTGTTTACCAAGATCTCGCGCTCTATCCCGGCCTCACGCGTTCAGTCACTCACGGCGATCGAATCACCCCTACATCGATGGTTCGGTCGACAGTCCATCGAGCTGCGAACGGTTGGGGGTGGCGGCGACGATCCGAGCGCCGGACCCGAGAACGCCGCGCCCAAGGCCAAGAGTCAATGGCTGGCGCCCATGGTCGCCACCGCACGCGTACCGCAGCTCTTAAAGGAGGTCCTCCCCGAGGTCGAGATCGAGGCAGTGGCATGGACACCGCTCGCCAGACGCTCCTGGCTTCGGATCCTGCGACGCTGGCTTGTCGTAGTAGGAGGCGGAGCGATGCTCGGCGCAGTTCTCTTTGGCTCCTGGACCGCCACCCTCGCGTGGTCGGCCTCCGGCTCGCTGCTCGCGCTCGCGCACGCTCGGCTGTACGTCAAGCATGCCGCCTACTCGCTCACGCCCTGGGGAATCGCGTTCAAGAGCGGATGGTGGGACCGCACGACCAAGATCGTACGCTACAGCAAGATTCAGACGATCGCACGCGGAGAGACCCCGTTTGACCGGCGAAGTGGAATGGCATCCGTGCGCATCGACACAGCAGGCGCCGAACGGATCGGCCACACAATCAATATCCCATTCCTCGACGCAGACGTGGCAACAGCCGTGGCGCAGCGGATTTCAAACGAGTCGAGCCAACACGCGTTTCGCTGGTAGCGCAGCCTGGCGTGTGCCGAACGTATCAGTCAGCCAGCAATCGGAATTCTCGCGCCGATGTCGCAAGGGCCCGACTCAGGCGCTTCAACTCGGCCTGAACCGTTTCTGGTTCTCCTCTGGCCAGTTGCAAGTGACAGATCGCCAACATCTCTGACAACTCGCTCAGGAGCGCCGCGTACTCGGTACCGACCGCCGACTGCAGACGTTTCGCGACCTGTTCGACGCCTCCTGCGCGTTGCTTGCCTCCGCTTCTCCCTCCCACGGCTATCCCCCCCTCAAGGTCTCACGTCAGTGTCTCACGTCTCAGTCTAGATGCGCCTGCTCGGCGTCACCCATCTCAACGCCGCCATCGGGAAAGTATTCGTTCCAACGGTCAGACACCGCTGCCGCAACGTCAGGCCGGCAGGTCAGTTCGCCAGGATAGGACGGCTTTAAGCGAGCGTCGATGACGACCGGTGAAACGTAGGCGAGATGATTTCGAACAATGCGTGTGGATGCGGCGTGAATGTCGGCCGCCGGTTCGAACCGCGTGAACGTCGTCCAGAGAAAATTGATCGAGCTTCTGACCGCACGTTGCGGCTCGTCGGTCACGACCACGAGGGGCCAGTCGCTGAACGCTGGGTGAGTAGCCACACGTTCGGGAAACTCCGCATCGTCCGCGTAGGGCGGTGCGCCGACGACCAGGCATCCACCGCAAAAGACCTCGACTGCCGTCACGCCGTGAGGAACCTCGACTGCCGAGAACCGGCGGGGAAGGTCCCGAACCGGGTCACCCAGGCCAAGCCACACGCCCTTCGACCCCACGTTGACGTCGGGACCCGTGTAGTCGAGTGTGTCCATCGAGAGGTTGGACAGTACATACAGATCGGTCTCCGCGTGTGTGCGCTCGAGCACATGCTCGAGCGTCGCAGGAAAGTCCTTCAGGTCAACCGGCTGATCGGTGACAAAAAGAAACTTCGTCAGCGACAGCTGACCCTCGCCGAGGATTCGAAACGCGCTCGACATGGCTTCGCGCGCGTATCGCTGTTTGACCACCGCGGCGGATAGCGAGTGATAACCCGTCTCACCGTAGGACCACAGCTTTTCGACAGCCGGCATCACGAGCGGAAACAAAGGAGACAACAACTCCTGCAGGAGGTCACCGATGAAGAAGTCCTCCTGGCGCGGCTTGCCGACAACGGTCGCGGGAAACACGGCGTCACTCCGGCGGGCGACGGTCTTGACATGAAAGACCGGATAGTCGTGACGAAGGGAGTAATAGCCGTAGTGGTCACCGAACGGCCCCTCGGGGCGCCGCTCGTGTGGCCTGACCTCACCAACCAAAGCGAACTCCGCCGCCGCGACGAGGGGATGCGGCCAGTCGCCCTCGACACGTGTCAGACGTTCTCCCGCGATCAGCGAGGCGAGCAACAGCTCTGGAACGTTCTCGGGCAACGGAGCCACAGCCGAGAGAATCAACGCAGGTGGACCCCCGAGGAAGACCGTGACCGGCAGTGGCTCCCTTCGACGCTCGGCAATGTCGTAGTGGAAACCGCCGCCCTTCCCGATCTGCCAGTGCATCCCGGTCGTTCGAGCGTCGTGAACCTGGAGGCGGTACATCCCGAGATTGTGTCCGCGACCATCCGGATGCTCCGTGAAGACCAACGGAAGGGTGATGAACGGGCCTCCGTCCTCGGGCCATGTTGTCATTGCGGGTAGGGCATCAAGCCGCACGTCGTTCGTGACAACCTCGGTGACCGGTCCTCGCCTTCCACGTCTCAGCCCAACCCTGAACGGCTCGATGGCGAGATCGCGAGCACCCCACAGCGCGGCCGGCGTCGGAGGCAGCGCTGTCTCGACCAACTCCACCGCCCGCCTGATCAAGCGGTGCGGCCGATCACCGAACGCAAGTTCCGCGCGGCGCTGGGTGCCGAACAGATTCGTTACGAGCGGAAAATCAGCTCCCTTGACCGACGTGAAGAGTAGGGCTGGGCCACCGGCAGCGATCACACGGCGATGGATCTCGGCCGCTTCGAGATACGGATCGACCGGGACTCGAATTTCTACGAGGTCACGGTCTCTACGGAGGTGGTCCATGAACCGGCGCAGGTCAGGAAAGGACATCGCCGGTATGTTAGGCGATAATGGGCCCATGGCCACTCAACCCGCCGAGAAACGGCGTCGGGGCGGACGTCTCATCGAGGTTCTCGACACCACGCTCCGCGACGGTGAACAGGCCGAGGGCGTCTCGCTGGCGCCGGCCGAGAAGCTGACAATTGCCGGTCGGCTACTTCAGGCTGTCAAAGTAGACCGGATCGAGGTGGCCTCCGCCCGAACGAGTGAAGGAGAGCAAATCGCGGTCGACTCGATCATCAAGTGGGCGGACACGAAGGATCTCTCAGACCGTGTCGAGGTTCTCGGATTCGTCGACACAAAGGCCTCGGTTGACTGGGCGCGCGCGGTCGGTGTACGGGTGATCAATCTCTTGACAAAAGGCTCCCGCTTGCACTGCGAGGAGCAGCTTCGTCGCACGCCTCGGCAACACCTCGACGATATCCGGCGAACGATCGACTACGGCACGAAACGTGGCGTGTCGTTCAACGTCTACCTGGAGGACTGGTCACGCGGCATGCGGGACTCCAGGGACTATGTGAGGAGCACATTGCGGCAGTCGCCGCGCTCCCCGTGACACGCGTCATGCTCTGTGAAACGCTCGGCATCCTGAATCCATCGCTTGTGCGGACCTATCTCGGTCAGATCACCGGTGACTACCCCGAGACCCATTTCGACTATCACGGCCACAATGACTATGGCCTCGCGACTGCCAACACCCTCGAGGCGGCACTCTGCGGCGCTCGCGGCGTCCACGTCACCGTGAACGGCATGGGTGAACGCGCCGGCAATACGCCACTCGACGAAGTCATCGTCTCGCTGCGAGACCACGGCGGGCTTCGAACCCACGTCAAAGAGAAGACACTCGCTTCGGTGAGTCAGCTCGTCGAGGTGTTCTCCGGACGTCGGATCGCGGTGAACAAGCCGATTGTCGGCGAGAATGTGTTCACCCAGGCAGCCGGCATCCATGCCGACGGCGACAGGAAGGGTCAGCTGTACGAGAGCAAACTTCGCCCGTCACGATTCGGGATGCGACGATCGTACGCCATGGGCAAGCTCATGGGGAAAGCGAGCCTCGAGTTCAATCTTGACCGGCTGAACATCTCCCTCACCGACGAACAGAAGGACCGATTGCTGCGACGCATCGTCGAGCTGGGCGACCAGAAGCGCCATGTGACCACGGCCGACCTGCCGTTCTTGATCTCCCGACTTCTTCAAACTCCGGAGTTGCGAGTCTTCGAAGTCAAGGGCTACTCCGTCGTGAGCAACCGAGGCCTCCAACCGGTTGCGAGCATCCTCGTTCGCTGCTGGGGCAAGGAGCTCCAAGCGACAGCATCGGGAGACGGGGGGTACGATGCGCTGATGACCGCCCTGCGGAGCGTCGAGTCCGAGCTCGGCCTTCGGGTACCACGTCTGGTCGACTACGAGGTCCGCATCCCCCCGGGTGGCAAGACCGACGCGCTGGTCGAGACGACGATCCAGTGGGAAGGTGGGTTGACGACACGCGGCGTCGATACCGACCAGCTGGCTGCGGCAATACAGGCGACCGAGCTTGCGATCAACGCTGTGGCGCTCCACGCCGCATCTCGGCCTCGGGGCGGCAAGCGCACGGACCCGAAAGAACACGCAGCCAAAGCGCCGGTCGCGAGAAAGCGCTGACACGTCATCGGGCAGGCCGCGATCCAGCTATCATGGGCACTGCATCGAGTTCAGGTAGTCGACACGCCACGCATTCCTGGAGGCGAGAGATGGTCAAGCGTTATTTCGTAGTCGGCTTGGTTCTGATCACGTGGTCCGCCCTCACGCCTCAACCGGCGGTTGGCCAAGAAGCAACCGCTCGATGGACCACGCCTCGTACGCCTGACGGCCAACCCGATCTGCAGGGCATCTGGTCGTTCGCCACGATTACGCCCCTCGAGCGACCGAATGACCTTGTGGGGAGGGAGTTCCTTACCGATGAAGAGGTGGCTGCGCAGAACCGTAACGCCGAAACCCTAGCGTCGTCCGAACGTCGGTCTGAGCTGACGCGAGACGTGGACGTCGCCCTGGCCTACAACCAGTTCTGGTGGGACCGCGGTCAATCGACCGGACGCACCTCGCTCATCGTAGACCCATCGGACGGCCGGATTCCTGAGTTGACCCCTGCTGCTCAGGCGAGAATCGACGCCGATCGTGCCACACGACTACGGGACGCCTGGGGCCCCGAGGACCGCGGCGGGGCGGAACGTTGCCTGCAGTACCGCCCGCTGCCACGCTTGCCCACCGGCTACAACAACCACCACCAGATCTTCCAGATACCAGGCTATGTCGTCATTCTGACCGAGATGATTCACAACGTCCGCGTCATCCCGCTCGACGACCGTCCCCATATCGATGGCCGCGTCCGCCTGTGGAACGGAGATTCACGCGGACATTGGGAGGGCGACACACTCGTCGTCGAGACGACGAACTTCAAGGACGCGTTACATTTCCGGGGCTCCGGATCCAATCGACGGGTCATCGAGCGGTTCACCCGGATTGATGAGAAGACGGTCGACTGGCAATTCACGGTCGACGACGAGACGGCATGGGCTCGACCGTGGAGTGCCGTCCTGCCCTTCACACGCGCAGACGGTCCCTTGTATGAGTACGCCTGCCACGAGCGCAACTACGGCATGGAAAATTTGCTCAGGAGTGCTCGCGTAGTCGAGCGGGCGGCAAGCGAAGAAGATCTACCGTAGTCGACACGACGGCGTAGGTGGAACGGACTCGCTATCGAGTCCGGATGAAGGTGCCGTCCCGCAGCTCGGAATACGCCTGCTGTAGCTCCGCGTGCGTGTTCATCACGATCGGTCCGCGCCAGGCCACTGGCTCCTCGAGGGGTCTCCCCGAAACGAGCAAGAATCGAATCCCTACCTCTCCCGCCTGTACGACGACTTCGTCGCCCGAATCGAACAGAACGAGCGCGCGGTTGCTGGTCCAGTCCATATCGTCATCGCCCGCCTCGGTCACGCGCTCGGTGGCAACTGCGCGCGGCTGCGAGGCGTCTCGGAAGGAACCGGATCCTCCAAAGACGTAGGCGAACGCGTGGTGCGCCCGGTCGATCGGGAGCGAGCGCCGGGTTCCGGCGGGGACCGATACATCGAGATACCGGGGGTCGGCAGCAACGCCTTCCACCGGGCCGGTTTCGCCCCAGAAGTTCCCCACGACGATTCGCACGCAGGTGCCGTCATCATCGACCACTTCGGGAACGTCCTTCGCTTCCACATCCTGGTACCGCGGCTGGGTCATCTTCATCGAGCGCGGCAGGTTGGCCCAGAGCTGGAACCCGTGCATCCGGCCGGCCGCATCCCCTTTCGGCATCTCCTGATGCAGGATCCCGCTGCCAGCGGTCATCCACTGGATGTCACCAGCCTCAAGATTGCCCTGGTTGCCAAGGCTGTCGCCGTGCGCGACGCTTCCCGCCAGAACGTACGTGATCGTTTCGATCCCTCGATGCGGATGCCACGGAAAGCCGGCCTGGTAATCCTCAGGTGCCTCGTTGCGAAAGTCGTCAAGCAGAAGAAACGGGTCGAAGTCGTCGGTCTTGCCAAAGCCAAACGCGCGCCGGAGCTTGACGCCGGCACCCTCGACTGTCGGTACTGCGGGTGTGATCTGCTTGACCGGTCGTATGGACATGATGTCTTCTCCTCCGCCGATTCTACCGGGGCTCGGCGAAGTGGCGCGAAGAAAGCACACTGGAGAAAGGGACTCCCGGTACGTCCGATACCTTGGGCTCGTCCTCATTGTTGCTGGCGTCCCTCGCGACGAATCACGGGACGGTTCGACAACCGGGTATTCCTGATCGATACCGGAATGCTGGTCGAGGCCTATCAGGGACGCGCTGCGGCCCTGGAGCTCACGGACGAGGGAACCGCCGCCATCTATCTAGACGGGAGAATATCGCTGGCCCTCGCGCGGCGCTGACCCAGACCTGCGACGCCTTGAGGGCAATCAGTCCTGGGAGGGCACACCGCGCCCCCCAGTACCTGTTAGCACTTCGTACCATCGGCGATACCCTACGCCGTCAGGCTCACCTCGCTACCGAGCTAGCGGATCGGGCCTGACCTGGAACTTGACCATCTTGCTCGTTGTGCCCTTGCCGCCTTCGGTGTGCCAATTGAAATTGGTCCCGTAGTTCGCCCAGACACCACGCCCCTTCCACCCAGCGTCGGGGTCATCGATTCGACCGTCGAGGCCGCGTGAGAAGAAACCCATCGGATACGGAACCCGCATGGTGACAAACTCACCGGTCTCGGGGAGCAATGCTTGAAGAGAATCAGAGCCTGACCCGTTGGCGATCGGCACGTTGTCCCCAAGCCCTAGCGTGTTGAACATGTCGACCCAGTTGTAGTAGTGGAAGTCGGCCCTCACGTCGGTCCCCTTCATATTGGGACCCGGAATCTGGTACAGCGTCCAACCCTCCTGACAGTGCTGCGAGTCGACGACGTCGGGCCCGTTGAGCACCTGGCATTTGGTCCGGTCGAAGCTAGCGAAATGACTGCTGCCTGACAGGGCAGTCCAGATGATACCGTTCTGATCGACGTCGATCCCACGCGGCCCAAAGCCCTCGATCTGACCGTCGATGACAGGCACCTCATACACCTCGGTGATGCAGGTCTCCGGTGGGTTGCTGCCGCGGTCCGTTCGCCAGATTCGACCTGGAAACTCTGTGCCAGCCCCCCAGATCACGCTGTCGACTGGGTTGGCGATGACACCGTAGCTCCCCGGGCTCATCCGTGTATCGAGCGTGGGGTCGAAATCCCCAAGCGCCTCGCCGCCACCGCCGACATCCTGGGAGCGAAGAGGCCCGACCGGCTGATTCCAGGGCTTGGTTATCCGGCCATCGCCGTTCGTGTCAACCACCAGCGGACACCACCCTTGCGACAGCTGGCCGTCACCGGTCTCGTCGTAGAGCCTCGTATTGAGCCAGCCGATAACATCCCCACCCCCGCTGAAGTACAGCGTGTGGTCGTCATCAGGAGCGAAGTGCAGGTGGTGGGTCCCGAAGCAGGTATCGATTAGAGCGAAGTCCTCGGACTCCGGATCATAGTAGGAGGCCTGACGACCGCTAAACCTCGTCGGATAGTATTGGGCATACTTGTTGGACGAGCCTTCCTGGCACCACTCCGGCAGCATGTTGCCGCGAACCTTCGTGGTCATCCACACACGGCCCTTGTGATCGAACATCGGGTTGTGCGGATCGGCAGGCTTGTTCCACATGGCCTCGCCGCCGTAAAACGGCGACTCGATTGGGACCGTCTGTGCGAATCGACTGGTCGCCTGGTTCTCGGGGAGGTCGAGAACCGGTATCTCGATCGACCGCGAGGAGTTGGTCGCCGGGTCGAGCTCGATGAGCGCCCCGTGACCACCGTCAACCGCGTACACCGGACCTCCCGCGCCGACCGACGGGTTCCATTTGTCGCTTGAAATTTCGTCGTGAATATACGAGGTGTCATTCCCCACGTCCCACAGCGTGATTACCACGTTCCGTTCACGACCACTGGGTCGTGCCGGGGCCTCCGGCACCTCCCCGGCGGCGATGCGGTCGGTCCAGTCGGCGTACATCTCGAGGCCTCGCTGGCGGCCGAAGCGGTTCATGAAGTTAGTCATCGTTCCACCGCGGACACCGACTTGCACCCGGTGGTCCCACGCCGCGACCGTCGAGTCGAAGCTCAGGTTATTCAGGTGGGTGATCTCGCGGGTCACTTGGTTGCCGAGCTGATGACAGAGCTGGCAACCCTGTTTCGTCATGTCGAGCCACTGCTCCTGACGCTGCATGCTTTCCGAGATGCCGTTTCCTTCTGGCCCGGTGCCGGGGAAGTCACTCTTGGGAGGCACCTCCAAGAGCGCATACCAGTGGTTGGCCGGATAGACCTGCGCCGCCTCCTGTGGAGTCGGCGCCAGCGTGGCGTTGAGCGTCACCTCGGCCCCCGGAGATTGCGTGACCGGAGCCGAGTCGACGAGACCGTACCCGCGAACCCAGACGTCATAAGTTGCTTCTGGGAGCTCGGGCAAAACAAAGCGACCTTCGTCGTCCGTGGCAACGATCTTGATCAACGGTGTCGGCAAGTCGGAGGTCTCCGCGATCACCCACACTCCAGCCTCGGGCCCTTGGCTGCTTTGGACGACCCCGCTGATAAAGTCCCGATCCGACTGCGTGGCGGCAGGCGTGACCATGACGGCCACAAAACATATGCACATCGCCGCGCCAGCCAGCGCCAGACGTGAATACCGAGTACGTGAAACAGAGCGCGCGGTCGTTCCCCTCGTTGCAGGCATGTGTGTTCTCCCCCAGTTCGTGTGACTCCTCCGAGCCCCTACATACTACTACGACACCGGCCAGCCCGAATGCCCTAATAACACGTCGAAAACGTACAAAAACAGCACCTGGTGCTCAAGGGCCGACGGTTTCTTGTCGCTGGCACGGGGCCGTGCAGAAACAACGCTCGATGGCAAGGTTGGTCGGTCGGCACACGTCGGGCCGGGCCGGGACAAACGGCTCGCCGGGAGTCACCTCCCCGCCGCCCTGAATCGGGTGTAGGCTACACAGAACTTGCTCGCCGTTCACCGTCGGCCGAGCCGGCGGCGTGGCTCCGAGGAGACACGAGACATGACACGTACGCTCGGCAACAGTGCGATCGCAGCCGCGATGTTCGCCACGGCACCGGCCGGCCCCGTGGCCGCTGCCGCTCAGGAGGCCTTCTACGAGCGAACCGTGACGCACATCGGGATGGTCGTGCGAGATGTCGACAAGACCGCGCGGGTCGTGGCCGACGTGTTCGATCTCCGGGTGCCGCCGATTCGCGAGACGGAGCCGGTGGCGCTTGCCAAGGGGTACTCAGGCGACCCGCTGGCCCACACGCGCGTCGCCGACATGCGCTTCAACAACATCGTTCTGGAGATCAACCAGCCGGTCGGTGGCACCAGCCCGTGGCGCGATTACCTCGAGGAGTACGGCGAAGGCATCCATCACCTGGGCTTTGCCGTGACAGACGTGGAGGACTACGTGCGCCTGCTGGAGTCGAAGGGTGGCAGGCGGACGTTGGGTAGGGAACACGGCGACTACGCGCTGGTCAATCTGATGTCGCATCTCGGGATCGTTATTGAGCTGACGAGGGTCGAGGGCGACGTCATGTCCGGCGGGCCGGTGAGTGTGGGTCCGCCAAACCCACACGGCCTGAAGGCCCTCGCGCGCATTGGTCTCATGGTGGGGGACGTCGACCGGTTCGGCGAGAACTGGATGACGCTGTTCGACGTGCCAGTCAACCCCACGGTCGAGTCGTCCGGCCTGCAATTCCCGGAGGATTTCGCCGGCGACCCGAACGCGTCGATACGGGAGGTCTACGTTCCGCTCAACAACATGTGGGTCAACCTGATTCAACCCGTTGGCGGCCAGAGCCCGTGGCGTGACCTGATGAACCGGCGCGAGGGCGCACACTACATCAACTTCTTCGTTGACGACGCCAACGAGACCGACGCGTATCTGACGAGGAAAGGCGGCCACCGCATCCTCGGCAACAGCAGCGCCAGCTATTCCTACAACGACATGCACGACGTCATGGGTGGCCTAACCGTGCTGCTGCACGGGGCAGCGCCCGCCGAGCCACCGCGCAGGTAGCGGAGCAAGACTGGGGCGGCCGGGACCGGCTACTGCCAGCCGGCTTGGAACGAGAAGCACGTCCAGACGATGGACCACCAGGAGGACCGACGATGACACACCGAATCAGCAGACCCGCACACCTGGGCATCGCGCTCGCCGCTGCGGCGGCGATAGGAAGCGTGGCCATCGGACCCTCAATGCGACCGCTGGCGGCTCAGTCGAGCGACCGGCTGAACCCGGCGATCGCGGCCCTCGAGCAGGGCCGACCAGCGCTCAGCGGTGAGGAGTGGCGCTTCTTCGATATGGAACATGGCGCATTTCAGATGGACCGCCTCAACGGGTTCCTGGAGGAGATGGCGCAGGATCGTGACGCGAGCGGGAGGCTGCGGATGGCCCCGCTGGTCCGGATACCCACCGAAGGAGACGAGGACTTCAAGTGGGCAATCAAGCAGGTGCTCGACCAGGGCGTGTTCGGCGTCCTGATTCCGCACGTCGACACCGGTGAGGAAGCAGCCAACATCGTCAAAGCGATTCGCTATCCAAGGCGGAAGGGGTCGACGATACAGGAACCGCGCGGTCTGCGCGGATGGGGGCCCGCCCGAGCGGCCGGGTATTGGGACGTCACGCAGGAGGAGTACTACGACAAGGCCGACGTCTGGCCGCTGAATCCCGATGGCGAACTGCTGGCGATCGCGATGATCGAATCGGGAGAGGCCGTCGGGAATATCGAAGCCATCCTGCGCGCGCCGGGCCTGAGCGCCATCCTCGTCGTGCCCGGCGATCTCAGTATCGACCTTGGTCTCGGGCCACGTGGCAACACTCCGTTTCCAGAGGTGGAGGAGGCGTTCCAGACGGTCGGCAGGGCATGCCGCGCCCAGACAGCAGTCGTCTGCGGTCTCGCCGATGCACGAAGCAACCTTCAGCAGCGCCTCGACGAGGGCTGGCGGTTCATCCTTCCGCTCGGCGGCTGAAAAGCGGGAACCGGTCGTCGCCCAAGGCCGGCGACCGTCAGAAATCCTCCAGGTTCACCTGCGTCACGATCTGGAAACCCTGCGCGAGCCGTTTCTCTTTCTCGGCCTGCAACGTTGCAGGTGGGCCGGCGACGGGATAGCCGCACGGGATTCCGTACGCCAAACAGGCGCGGAGCATCGTCTGCACGGCCACTTCGGTCTCCGGCGCCACCTCCGGTAGACGCGACGGCTTGCCAATCGACCGGCCGTAGTCGCCCGGCCCGAAAAAGAGCGCCGTGACGCCTGGTACCTGTGCGATCTCGTTCACGTGCTCGATCGCCTCCGGTGACTCGATCATCATGATCGCCACCAACTCCCCACGCCGGTCGCGCGGCCAGACGTCTGCCCGCGCGGCGTAGTCGCCCGCGGCGAGACCCCAGTACGCGGCGGCAGCCCCCGCAGGCTGGGCACCATCCTCTGCGCCTCGCCGGCTACGCACGGCCGCCACGGCGCGCTCGGCGCGCTCGGGTGTGTCGATGTGGCCGAACATGACACCGAACACGCCAAGGTCGATGAACGTCCCGACGACAGCTTCGGGTGCATCGTTGAGGGACGCGGGGATGCGTACGATGGGCGAGACCGGACGGCGGACACTGCCAATCACAGCCGGATCGCGAAGAAGCCCGAGGGACGTGGCGAACTGACCGAGGTCCGTCATGCCGGACTCTACGTCGAAGACGGCGAAGTCGAGGTCGCTCACCGCCAGCGCCCGGGCGGCCTCGCTCGAGCGTGGCACCTGACGGTTCACCGTACCCATCGCCACTCGATTCTGCTCCAGCGCGTCGATGATGCCATTCAACCGGGGCGGGGCGGCCGCGCAGCCAGCCGGGAGGCACAGGGCGAGCGTGAGGAGGCAGCGGAGTACGGGAGTCCTAGCGGCGGAACATGCGCGTGGTCTTGACCACATACCACCGGTTGCCCAACTTGGGAAGGCCTGGCTGAATCGTCTCACGGCTATCAACAACGGTGCTGAAAAGAATGGCGCGCCCTGCAGGATTCGAACCTGCGGCCTCCTGGTTCGTAGCCAGACGCTCTATCCAGCTGAGCTAAGGGCGCAATGATCGCCGTCTCCGAATGTCTCGGCGATGAGAGAGCAGCGATTATATCAGGGCGCTTCGCGGTCTAGCCCATGGCCGAGTGGGAACTGGTCGCCGAGCGTGATCGGCAACCGGCCTTCGATTGCGCGCTCGCCGGCGAGCGCACGCGCGGCGGACACCTGCGCGAGGTCCGCAACGTCGTAAGTCAACATCAGGGCCGGCAGCGCCTCAAGAAACGCCGCCACATACGGATTTCCAAAAACGATGGCAACGAACGGCTGCCCGCTCTTCGCAGATTCGTCAGCCACGCGTCGAAGCGTCCTGACGATGTCGCCCGATAGACCCATCTGGCCATCCGGCGCCGCCTGAGCGAAGAGTCCGACAACCACGGCATCGTATCTCGAGGCCGTCTCCCGCACGAGTTCGAGCTCGGACGCCGCGGTGCGGTTCGACAGCTCGACCGAGGTCACATTGGGCCACCGTTGCTCGAGTTCCGGGATAAACGCGGCACTCGGCACCGTGACTCCTCGGCCAGACTGTCCATCGACGACGGAGAGGTAGAGCACGTCCGCCGAACGGGATACATCAAGGGGCACGTCCTCCCGGTCGTCTTTGAGGAGTGTGATCGAGCGAGTACTGATCGCTTCGGCAACGGCAAGGTTCTGTCGCGTGCCTACGAGAAGGGGCAGCGTATCGAGGTCGACCTTGCTGCGCGTGTGCAGACCGAGCCGCGCCTTGGCTGTCAGGATTCGCACGACCGATGCATCGAGGCGAGCCTCGGTCACCGCGCCACTCGCCACGGCATTCCTGATCCCGTCGAAGGCAGCAGCGGCGTCGACCGGGTGGAGCACCACGTCATGACCGGCCGCAACGGCCCGTCCCGCGGCTTCGCCAGGTGGAACGATCTCGGTGACAGCTCGCATTCGCATCGAGTCCGTAAACACCAGTCCTCGGAACCCAAGCTCCCGACGGAGAAGCTGTCCCACGATGCGGCTGCTGAACGTAGCCGGCGTCGCGTCGTCCGGCTCGAGGTTCGGCAGCTGAATGTGCCCCGTCATGACGCCATCGGCTCCCGCGGCGATCGCGTCACGGAACGGCGGAAGCTCGATCCGATTCAGGCGCTCCCGTGGGTGCGCGATAAGCGGCAACCCAAAATGGGAATCGACATCGGTGTCGCCATGACCAGGAAAATGCTTAACCGTCGCCAACATGCCGCCCGCCTGCAGTCCCGCGATGTACGCGGCCGCGATCGCACCCACTCGTGAGGGATCCTCACCGAACGACCGAGTATTGATGACCGGATTGCTTGGGTTGTTGTTGACGTCGACGACAGGTGCCAAGTTGACGTGCACGCCGACGCCGCGCCCCTCGGTTGCGGTGATGCGTCCGGCTTCATAGGCCAGCTCCGGGGCGCCAGCCGCTCCAAACGCCATGGCCCTCGGAAACGTCGTTCCACCATTCATCCGAAAGCCGATCCCGGTCTCGAAATCGGCCGCAACCAACAGCGGGATTCGTGAGACCGCCTGCAGGCGGTTGATCAGCGACGCCGCGTTCAACGGTTCCCCGCGGGCATTTCGGGGATACGTCCGGTTGAGCAATACGTCGGGGCGTCGTTCGCGAACACCGAAGACAAGCATGCCGCCGACGTGATAGTCGTGAATCAGCCGAACAAGGTGCTCGTACGTTTCGCTCTCACTGCTGGTGTATTCCGAGAAGAAGGAAGGAAAGACGAGTTGCCCGATCTTCTCCTCGAGCGTCATCCGGGCGAGCGTTTCGTCGACCCAGCGCTGCGCTTCGGGTCCAAGGTCAGCGGGGGCAACAGTCGTTGGATCCGCAGTCCCGATCAGGACGAACACGGCAGTGAGGGACAGAATCGCTGCACCGG
>CBDCVL010000006.1:0-488712 GCA_965223015.1 Vicinamibacterales bacterium
CGCCCAGACGTGATCCTCATGGACATTCGGATGCCGGAGATGGATGGCCTGGAGGCCACCGCCAGGATCGTCGAGGACGCCGACTGGCCAGTGCGGGTGTTGATCGTGACGACGTTCCACCCAGACGAGTACGTCTACAAGGCCCTGCGCGCCGGCGCCAGCGGCTTCGTGCTCAAGGACATTCCACCTGAGGAACTGGTCGCGGCCGTACGTACGGTGGCCGACGGAGGAGCTCTCCTCGCACCCTCCATCACGAGGCGCCTCATCGGCCAGTTTGCCGAGCACCTCGCCCACGACACCAGGGTATCCTCGCGGCTCGAACGCCTCACCACCCGCGAACGCGAGGTGCTGGCCGCGATCGCCAGCGGCCTCAACAACACTGAGATCTCAGAGAAGCTCTTTATCGGTGCGGCGACCGTGAAATCCCATGTGTCGAGTATCCTCACCAAGCTTGGTCTGCGCGACCGGGCCCAGGCGGTTGTCTTCGCATACGAGAGCGGGCTGGCCGAGCCCGGCGATCACGACATCGGGTACTGAGAGTCCCCGACCTCCCGCGATCCCCGCTCACCGCTACCGGGATCCAGGGAGCGGTGACAAGAACTCGATTCCCAGGTAGTCCCGCTGACGAATTCGCCTTAGTCACCATCACGCAGAGGTCATCGTGTTTGCCTACGCGCGGGCATTGAAGCCCCACTCAACATATGTCACGGTGGGAGGTTCCATGGCTCGACTTGTCCAGTGCCTGATGTTCGGACGATGGGCTCACGACTCGCGAAGAGTCCGGGCTGACAGCCCAGGCCCCCGGCTGGCAGTAACGGACTGTTTGCCACCGGAAGGGGTGGCGGTACGGTGCCACGGATCAAGCTATTGAAGGAAGGGCGGTTAGCCGCTCACCGCGGCACCTTTGCCGAGAACCCAGAATTGACGTCCGTCTGGCTGTTCTGTAACTAATGGTGTGACGTTGTCCGCCCGATTCATCGCCGCGGATCGCCCGAACTTGCTCCACACAAGGCGACAAGCCAGTAATCCCTTCGATGGGGCGTGCAGACACGTTGGCGCTCTTGTTCTTGGGGTGGTACAAAGTCGCCGAGACACACGAGCAGCCGGGGCCCGAGTCAGGACCCCGGCCTACCTTCCCTAAGCCACATGCTTTTCCAACAGTTCAGTCAAACGCGCCTTGTCCGCCACGCCGATCGTGGCATCGACCACTTTGCCTTCCTTGAACAGGAGGAGCGTTGGGATGGACCGGATCCCGAACGGCACTGTCAACTTAACTAGTCTGGGTCAAGATGAGGCGAGCTGATCCGAGGATCAGGCTGCTGTCACCTCAGCCCACACGGTGAACGACCGTGCTCGCAGCATCCGATGATGTACCGCCCTGAGTAGGTGTCGCCCCACACGAAATAGATTCTGAATGACACCGTGGACCTGCAAGAACCGCTGCGCGTGGGCGGGTGACGTGAAGCCGCGCATCTGACGCTCCCGTTGCCGCGTCGGCTGGTGCGAGACTTCGGCCCGATTGTTCGCGTATTGGGTCGTGTCGTGGGGGACCAAGGGCATGACGTCTTGATGCGCAACACGGTAGCTACCCAGCTTGTCGGTCACGAGCCGCACGGGTTCCTGTCGCTGATTCTTCAAGAGTTTTCGAAAGAATCTCCGTGCCGCGCGCCCGTCCCGACGAGGTTGGACGAGGAGGTCGATCAGGTCACCGTCTTGGTCCACCGCGCGCCAGAGATACTGGCGCTGACCGTTGATCGTCACGAAGACTTCGTCCAGGAACCACGTATCGCCGAGTCGGCCTTGTCGGCGCTTCAATCGCTGAACGTAATCGGGGCCGAACTTCCCGCACCACTGCCGAATGGTTTCGTATGACACGATGATGCCGCGTTCGGCCAGCAGATCCTCGACATCCCGGAAGCTCAGGCCGTATCTGTAGTACAACCACACCGCGTGGCTGATGATGTCAGACGGAAAGCGATGCCGAAGGTAGCGGGATCGTCGAGTGCGCATCCCGGCATTGTGCCGCAGGGAGAGTTAACCTGACAATGCCCTTCGGCCGTTGTTTTGCAAACTTTAGAGGGTTTCCACGGCCTCGGAGCACCGGCCAGACCTCGGCCGATTAAACGCACCTTCCGGGGTCGTGATCAAGTGTCACGGAAACCTGGCGAGGCCAGGCACGACGGGCACTAACTGACATCTTCACCAGGCCTTCGCTACCTCCATTAAAGGAGGGGGGAAGGAGGAGTGTGCGGTGAATGTGCGTTCCGAAGAGAAACGGCTCACTCGTCTGAGCAGATGCGGCGGCGCCCATGCCCAGACCCACAGAGACCGTCATCATGTACACAGCACCCAGTCGATTCATGGCTTTGCCCGTTGACTCCCGCTCGTGTTGACGGTCTGGTCTTCGGACGTTGAACTCTCCAGTTCACGTGCCGGTAGGCCGCACGTCCCATCGTACACCGCACCGGTGTACGGGCGTCGCGCAGACTCTCCGGTCAGGTGGATTGAGAACGCTCAGTCACGGGTGGGCAGGTCATGCACGGCTTGCGTGGCCGGCTCGATCATCTTGAAGGAGATCGTTCCCTTCGATGCGACCTGCACCCTCCCCTCGTGTTTCGACCTCCTCAGCACCTCTGGGTCGTGGTGCCAGAAGGCGGAGAGGTCTCCGCGCCGCACTCTCACATCCCGTCACGCTGGGCCATCACCAGCACGTGGTCGTTGTCATACGTGATGTGTGTCAGGTCGCGGAACGCCTGACGCACGCGCTGGCGGAAGGTGTCGATTGCCGCGCGGAGGGCGTCATCTGGATACAGTCTGAACGTCGAATAATGATAGTGCGTAGCTTGGTCGACAAGGCGCGACAACGATGTGGTGACTGTCCACGCGACCGTCTGGCTGCGAACCGACGTGAAGGCCCCGGTGGCCAGAAGGGCCGACCGCAGATCCTTGACGGCGTGGAGTCTCGTTTCCCGTGTGGCAAACTCGGGAAAATGGTGGCCCCAGATCGTGCGGCGGTTCTGTTCGGGGGTGCGCGTGTAGACGACGAGCTGGCCGGCCGGGGTGAGCACCCGCGACGCCTCGCCCGCAAACCGCGCGAGGTCGACGTGATGCACCGCGTTGAAGCAGGTCATGACGTCACAACTCGCGGTCCGGAGCGGGAGCGTTTCGACGGACGCGACCAGATGTCGCGCACGAAGACCGGTGTGTCCGTTGCGGATGCGCGCTTGCGTGAGCATCGCAGGACTCAGATCCAGCCCGATGGGCACAACCTCCACGGCGAGTGCTGCGGCGAGGCACTGACTGACCGCGTCCAGGTACCGCCCCGAGCCCGTGGCGACGTCCAGGAGCCGGACGGGCCTCCCCGGCTCCGCGCCCCGAGCCACCACCTCGCTGATGATACGCACGGCATCGAGATCCAGCTCGCGCAGCGTCCGGTACCGTGCCGACACCTGCGCGAAGTGCTCGCTCAATCGCCTCGTGCGGTCGCGATCATCTCCCTCAGGAGGTCTCAACGGTCAATCTCGGTGTATGTCCAGTGGCCATGAGTTGTCTGGGGAACGCCGGACCCGACGGGAAGGTCGATGCTGGGCGGTCAACGACAGGGAGCATCGATACTCTGGCACTCCTCTGTTGCTCTGTCAACGTGCCAGCTGGCCGACAGTGGGACCGGTGCTAGACTCCAGGTCCATGGACGCCACGTTCCTCTCCGACACCCAGAAGAATGTCATCAAGATCCGGGCTCAGATGATCCGCAACGCCGACGAAGAGCAGGCGGTTCGGCTCTTCACAACGATCGTCACGAACCTGGCGAGAGACCGGCGCGTATTGGATGCCGTTCTGGATTTGACGAAAGACGAGCCGTTGAACGAGACGTCCCATCCGACCGACCCTCGGCTTTGAGTCGTGTATCGCCCAAAAGGGCACCGTCAAGCTAACGAGTTCGGGGCACTACCCGCTCCACACTCCCCGTGTCTCCAGGACGAGCGCCAGCCAGCTGTCCTTCGTGAGGTACCGCGGCTCGCGCGCTGTCCGCGTGAGCTGGGAGAGGTCCACAAGAAACCGCTGTCCATTCGGCCACCCAGCGGCGTGGGCCGCGCCGAACGCGCGTGTCAGCGCGGCGGCCATCTGAAACGTCCCGCCGTGTACGCAGGCGACGGTCCAGCGGTCCCGCCAGTCGTGGTGGAGCTGGGCCGGACGTTCACAGATGCAGCAGGCGGAGGGTGACGCCATTGGCATAGGACTCGGGCGTCTTCCGTCTGGCCATCCCGAATGAGGCCCTCAGTCACGCGTCGGCAGGTCATACACGGCCTGCATGGCCGGCTCGACCATCTCCCAGGAGACCTCGTTGTTCGATGCAACCTTCAGGTCCCCGCCCTGTTTCTCCTTCCCTAGCACATCCTGGTAGTGCTCCCAGAAGGCTGAAAGATCTCCGCGCCGTGCCGCGCTCTCAAATCCCGTCATCGCTCGGGCCGCCGGTACGCATTCGACAATCGCGAGGAGCGTCCGCAGCGTCTGCGCCGTCGTCATGATGGTCTCTGCTCACTCATGACCGTGCGTTGCGGGTCAACGAGTCGGGCACGTGACCCTCCGGCCGGCGTATGTGGCCCAGCGCGACCTGCGCCTCGATGTACGTCACCGCGTCGCTGACGCGCTGCATCGGGTCCGCATCGTCGTCTGGGATCTCAAGGCCGAACGTCTCCTCCAAGGCCGTCAGGAGCTCGAACGCATCGAGCGAATCGGCCCCCAGGTCGTCGCGAAAGCGGGCGTCGTCGGTCACGCGGTTGCGATTGATGCCGAGATGCTGCGCGATGAGGCTCCGCACCTGGTCAGCTATCATCATGTGGTCCCGACGCCGCTGTCAGTCGGCCAACGCAAGAACAACCGTCGGGCCGAGTCTTCCTCGCGAGGACGTCGTATATGCGAATGCTATCACCGCTGCGGGGCGGGGTGTTCGCACCAGCGATCGGATCCTCCCAGCGTTGTGGATGATTGGCCCACGCTGGAAACGAGTTGGAGCTGTCGAACACAGGTGCTGAATCCCGTGAGGAGATTTCAACATGAAGGCCGCGCGTGACGATGCGCTCAACCTCATCCGACACTGGTACAGCGAAGACACGCCGATTCGCTGTACCAGCACCACTGAGGGACTCGGGTTTGGTTTGACGGGCCGTGTTACTGAGCCGTCAGATTCCGTGCTGTCGATCAAAGGGACAGACTGCGGGGCTGTCATCACGCTTGACGGCGCGTCCTATCAATATCATCGGGCAGAGAACATCCCGGTGGCGATCCAGGAGTCGTCGAGTGACACGTTCGAGAGTGCGTTGGAGCTGATGCTTCGGAATGGGGACACGTTTGTCATGGCCGAGGTGAGAACCGCCTCGTCGCCGGGGGAACAGCCACACTAGGGCGGTGGACCCGTGGACCGTGGGCGACGGGGGCGGGTCGGTGTCGTCCCGGTGTGGACAGGCACGGAGTGCCATGGGGAGGGGACGAATGGCAGCGGGATTCACGATTTACCGAGGCGCGGCGAGCCACAAGTGGTGTGTGGTCGAGCTGGCTGATGACTGGTCACGCGAAGAAGCGCTGCCGCTAAAGGGTTTCGCGGATAGCTGGTTCGACACGCTGGAGGACGCGCGGGCCGAACTGACGCGGCGCCTGGACGGCCTGTCAGGGAAGACGGGATGAGAGCGTGGCTGCGCCTCTCCCGTTCGTCCCCATATTTCACGCAGTCCCGATGTGTTCCGTATCGGGATCACGTGAGCGCTTCAACGCCGCCCGCACCTTCATGAGCAGGTAGTCGGGATCGAAGGGCTTCATCAGATAGAAATTGTTGGTATTCTCCACACCCTGACACACGGCGGCTGACAGTTGGTCCTCTTCGGCTGTGTATAGCACGGGGAGGCCAGGAGTGACGTCGCGGGCACGAGAGGCCAACACCAGTCCGTCCATCCCCGGCAAGACGACCTCGGTCATGAGCAGGCTGATGATCGGCCAGTGCTCGTTGAACAAACCGCACGCCTCCTCACCGTTCCGCGCGGACAGGACCCAGTACTGTGGTCCATGGAGGCTGTCCATCACGAGCTGCCGCAGACGGTCATCGTCCTCGACGACTAGGATGACAGCGGAGGCAGTGTGGGTCAGGACAGCCTCCGTAGCGCGGAGGATGAACCGCCGCCAACTCCCGCGTGTGGCGCACGTTGGGTCATGTCAGCCGCTCCCGAGGCGATCACAGTCACGCCAGCCAGGCTATCCCCATCCGCTCTGAAGGATGGCGCCGCAGTGCAGGCAGACGCGCGCGTCAGATGCGACCCGGCCGGGACAGTATGGGCACTTCTTCTGGTGCTTGGCGTCCGCGATCCCGAGGGGGATATAGAACAGCGCCACAGCCAGGGGTCCCAACACCAGTCCGGCGACGACCCCGGCGATCGGTGAGAAGCCGCGACGCTGCGCTGCGACATACCCCAGCGGGGCTCCAAGCGCGGTCCAGAACAGTATTCCCATGCACGTCTCGTTCGATGGTCCTGCAGATAGTGTACTCCCCTAAACACGAGACTCCGATTTGCGACATCCAGCGCAGATTGGTGGCGGGAGAAAAGGAGTGCGTGTCCCCTTGGGGACGCCGGACGACCCGCCCAGCCAGCGAACGGAAGCCTACGCCCAGGTGTGATCTCCCCGCCGCCAGCTGTGCGGCGGTTCACATGTGCGTTGCCGCTTGACACCCCCCCGCGAGTAAGTAGACTGCAACCATCCTGAGAGAACGTGGACAATGCGGGCGATCGACTCTGAGCTTCATAAAGCTCGCCGAGTGGAGGCGCTGCCGTGAGGAGTTGGGACCGGGTATCGATTCCGCGGTTGCACTGTGGCAGCTGTGCGAAACCGTTTCGTATCGGCGATCCGATCTGCTTCCTCGGTGAGGCGCAACTGCGACGCTGCGTTAACTGCGTCGGGCCGGCACCGGCGAACCTCCCCCCGCCCGAGAAGCCCTCGTCTGATCCCGATGCGAGACAACCGACCGTGATCCGGTCGGGTAAGCCGGGACTCCCGTTTGACGGGAAAGCCGCCGCCGCAAGAAACGACTAGCGGAACGAACTTGTCTCACCTGTATTCGGACCAAGACAGGGTCGAGGATGTGGACTGACCTCGGCCGATCAAACGCACCTTACGGGGAGATTTATGCGCCTGTCGGGGGCTATCTCGTGCGAGACACGCTTCACAAGACGCACGCACGCTGCGGGGCTTCAGCAGCTGCTTAGGTGGTCCCAAACGACAGAACTGCATATCTTGACGACGCAATTGTAACTGCCGTGACCGAAAGGTTAGGTCGCGCCTCCGACTTACCTACGACCGTCCTTCAGCGAAACCAAGCGTTCCGGGCGACAGCTCGAGCGTTCGCACGGACTGTCGCTCCTGGCATAGGGCATGCTCATGTGAGGCTCCAGAACGAGGCTGGGCGGGCCAGCTTCACGTGACCAGGAGGTAGTCAGATGAAAGATCTTTTCAAGCGTTTCGTCAGCGACGAGAGTGGTCAGGACCTGATCGAGTACGCGCTGCTGGCGGGTTTCATTTCGCTCGTGGCCGTCACGGCGATCACGAACGTCGGGACCGGCGTTGACTCCGTCTACGGGGACGTCGAGGCGCAGAGAAGTGGACCCCGAAATCTGGACAGCGGCTTAAGTGAAATCTCCATCGTGTTTCAAGCCGCCGTGCCGAAGCCGGTTGCGCCGAAGTACACCACATCTGGCGTCCGCCGACCAAGTGAACTATGACGCCGTCGCCCGTTGTAGAACTGAAAATAGCCGGTCAGCCCTGCGCGGAGCGCGGCGGGGGTGTCGTACGCATGGAGATACACATCCTCGTATGTGACGCTGCGCCAAAGACGCTCGACGAACACGTTGTCGACCCAGCGGCCTTTGCCATCCATGCTGATGGCCACCGCATGGGCCTTGAGCACCGTCGTAAACGCCTTAGACGTGAACTGGGCGCCTTGGTCCGTATTGAAGATCTCCGGCGGTCCGTAGCGGGTGAGCGCATCCTCGAGGGCCTCGACACAGAAGTCGCTGTCGAAGGTGTTCGACACCCGCCAGGCCAGGACGCGGCGCGAGTACCAATCCATGATGGCCACCAAATACATGAACCCGTGCGCCATCGGGATGTAGCAGATATCGGTCGCCCACACTTGATTTGGTCGCTCGATGGACAGGCCCCTGAGCAGGTACGGATACACCGTGTGTCCGACCGCGGGCTGGCTCGTACGGGGCTTCGGATACAGGGCGCACAGGCCCATCTGGCGCACCAGGCGCTGGACTCGCTTGCGATTCACCGGCTGCCCCTGGGTCTCGAGCTCGTCTCGCAGGCGGCGACTGCCGTAGAACGGACGCTCTAAGTGGATCTCGTCCAAGCGGCGCATTAGAGCGTTTTTCATGACCGTGTGGCGGCTGAGTACCCGCAGTGCCGAAAATAGTTGCGGCATTCGTCAGAGCTGAAGCGCTCGAGACAGGTACCAAGGAACGGCCAGAGCGTCTCGGTGCTGCGACAGCGTGCGGTGCGAACGAGGGCCTTGAGCTTCGCGAAGCAGAGCTCGATGGGATTGAGGTCCGGGCTATAGGGTGGCAAGTACCAGAGGGTGGCCCCGGCGGCCTGGATAGCCCGCCGGATGCCGGCGACCTTGTGGGCCCCGAGGTTGTCGGCAATGACGATGTCGCCTGGCTGCAGAGTCGGCACCAGGATCTGTTCGATGTAAGCGCGGAAGCTCTCGCCATCGATTGCGCCGTCGAAGACCCCCGGTGCGGTCAGCCCTGTGACCCGCAACGCGGCGAGAAACGTGCTGGTCTGCCGGCGCCCGCAGGGGGCGTGGTCGTGGACGCGCGCGCCACGCGGTGCCCGGCCGTACCGCCGAAGCAGATTGTTGGTGATGCCGGTTTCGTCCAGAAACACGAGGTGGGCGACGTCCCAGGTCGGCGCCGCCGCGTGCCACGCGACCCGCGCTGCCGCGACGTCAGGCCGATCGTGTTCGGACGGGCGGACCGTTTTTTTTTAACGGTCAGGCCAAGGGCCCGTACGGCGCGCCAGACCGTCGGCACACTCGCGGGCGTGGCGAGGGCGTCCTTCAGCTCAGCCAGCGTGCGATCCGGTTGCGCCGCAATCAGATCGGCCAAGGTGTGCAGGTGCGGCTCGAGCATGCAGCGCCGTCCATGTCGCTGGACGCGAGGCGCCACCTCGCCCGTTTCGCGCCGTCGCTGTTTCAATAGCCGCACCCACGACCCGCTCACGCGGTACTTCGCCGCCACATCGGCCGCCTTCATTCCGGCATCGCTGTCGAGTAGCACCCGCTCTCGCAGATCCATCGAATAGGCACGCATCAGTCCTCCTGCATCCGTGCGCGCAGAAGTACCACGACCGCCCCAGGTAGTACAAGGCCTATTTGAAAAGCGCTCTAAGGCCAGGTCCTCCGCTGAGATCCCGGTGGGCCGGTAATACACCGTCGAACGCGCTACATCGAGCAGCGCGCAGCGTCGGGTGACGGCCAATGGGTGGTCGGCTTGAATCATCGCTCGGCGGTCGCTCACCGGTCTCGACCGAGCGCTTTGGACAAAAAATCCTTCTCCATCGTCAGCTGACCAATCTTGGCGTGGAGCTGCTGTGTCTCCCGCTCGGAATGCGCCGCTTCGATCGCACCGGCGCCGAACACATGCTCGGCCTCCGCCACCAACTTCTTCTTCCAGTCCTGGATCTGATTCGGGTGCACCTCGAACTGCTCGGCCAGATCGGCCAGGGTACGCTCGCCTCGAACGGCGGCCAACGCGACCTTGGCCTTAAACACTGGCGAATGATTGCGCCGTGTCCTCTTGGTCATCTTCTGCCCCTCTCATCTTGACGGGAAGGTAACGCAGAAGATTCCACTTAGCGACGTTGATCAGCTGTCCAGTTGAGGGGGTCCACCTCTCAGGTTCTTGCCATTACTGCTCCGTAGGTGCTCCGACACCAAGGAGTCAAGCCCATTCTTAGTTGAAACTCTTCACGGCTCCTGACTTACGCAGCTTTCTTCTTCGACGTCGCCGTGTCGATCTTCAGTTCTCGCTTCAGCCCGGCACGGAGCTTGGGCAGGTGGCGGTAGCCCATCACCTTCCGCAAGCGCGGTTCGATGTCGAGGAGCGCGGTCGCCAGCCAGCGGTGGCGTTGGCTCGAGTTCTGCCAGTGATCGACCTTCGCACAGCGTTCCTCGACGAGCGCATTGATGGACTCGAGACAGTTCGTCGTCTTCAGCGACCGGCCCAGCACGCCATACAGCCCGAGACGATGCAGCGTTAGGGTCTCGTCCAGCCCTTCCGCCAGACTGCCGGCGGCCGATTGGTTCCGGTCCTCCAGCTCGCGATGGAGTGTCTCGAGCGCCGTGCGGGCCTCGTCGTACTCGGGACGGTTGTAGGCGCGCTGGAGGCGCTGGCGCCAGGAGGCCTGCTCCTGCTTGGCCAGGTAACTGACCACGTTTTCGCGCTTGTGCCACTGGCACCGGTGGACCAGGGCCCGGTCCCGGAAGGCCTTCCGAACGGCCGCCCGGAGCCCCTTCCCGCCGTCGAGGATCACCAGCGTGCCCTGGGAGACATCGAGGCCGCGCTCGACCAACGACCGCAGGAACGGGGTCAGCACCCGCTCGTTCTCTGTGTCCGTTTCGACAAAGCCCAGAAAGCGTTTCTCCCCAGATAGCGTGATGCCCAACGCGATGACCATCGTCGCGTCCGCGAACGTCTTGCCGTCCAGGACCACAACCACCACGTCCTCGCCGGCGAGGTCCCGCTCCTGGAGTGCGCGGAACTGCGCCGCGCTGGCCTGGATGAAGCCCCGAGACACCGTCGACCCCGACAGCCCGATGGCCCCAGGAATCGCCTCGGCCGCGGCTTCGTAGTTGCGGCACGAGATCCCGTACAGCACACGCTTCAGCAGCCGGTCGTTGATGGCGCGATCGCCAGCCAGCGCCTCGTACGACCGCAGCGGAATCTCACTCCCCGCGATATGGCGAATCCGGGGCACGCGAATCGGTACGCGCTGGCCGGCTAGACCGACCGTCCCGGGGTTGCTGCCATGACGGCGCCCGCCGACTGACGCGTCCTTGCGGGCGTAGCGCTCGCCAGCCAGCGCCGTCACCTCCGCGTCGAGTAACTCCTCGACGTGCATCAACCCCAGCGGGACCAAGGAGCGGATCAACTCCACCTTGGCATCCAGTTCCAGATCCGCGTAATCCTCGCGGCCGATGATCTCGACCGGACCCAGCGTGCGACCCTTCTTGCGCTTCCTGACCGAACGTAAGACACTGCTCATCTCGGCTCCTTTCTCTCGTGGCGTGATGTTCGTCTTAGGCAACGTCATCAAACCACAGGGTTTGGAGCCGCTTCAATTTTCAACTAAGTTTCGCGCACCTTCACACCAAGGCTCACCCGGGCTGCCCCGCATGCCAGGTCGGACATGCGTGGGCAGCCACTTCTCGCAGACGCCGTCTTCGCTCGTCGAGGGTGTGCCTTCCCACCCTCGAATCGTGAGCCGAGTTGAAACCCCGTTGGCGGCTGGCCTCTCGGAATGTGCGGCAGTGTGCTGTAAATTCCGTTCGAGGCGTCCACTTGTGATCACTTCTGATCAGGATCGCGTACGACGGGACCGCATCTGATCACTTCTGATCACCAAATACCCGCGCCTCAGGAGCTTGTGCCTCACAAGGGCGTGGGGGTTCGAATCCCCCCTTCCGCACCATTGATCAGACAAGGCCCGGTTTCCGGGCCCTTGTTCGTCCGAATCCGCAAAATAGCTAACGGATAGCTAACAAACTGTGCGAGCGGCGAGTTCTTGGGGGGCGTTCGCCGATGGGGGTGACGCGCTTTCGGTGCCTACCGAGCACGATGCTGACCCAGGTCGTCGACCGCCGTTGGTCGAACGGGATGCCATGCGGACAGGGACAGGTGATCTGCTGATTCAACTATGAATAAGGGTACAGTCCTGCGCCCTAGGGTTTTCTTGGACACTTGATTGCGAGAGAGTACTCGCAGGAGGCGTGTCGAGATGGGGAAACCAGATCAAGAATCGGCGGCGGCGGAGGAAGCCCGAAGGGCGACCGGAGACGCCGCCGGGCGCGGCCGTGGGGGACGGTTGTCAGCCCGGCGCAAGCGCGAGACGGTGCTGCGTCTGCTGCGCGGAGAGGATCTCGAGTCCGTGTCGCGGGAGCTGGGGATCACGGCGGCGCGGGCCGCGCAGTGGCGGGATCAGTTTCTGGCCGCGGGCCAGGCCAGCCTGAAGAGCCGGGCGCCGGACGCCTGGGACGAGGCGAATCGTCGGCTGCAAGCCAAGATCGGTGAACTACTGATGGAGAACGAACTGCTCTACGCGAAGGTGGACCAGTTGGAGGTGGGCGGCCCTTTGGCCCGACGGAGGTCGAGGCGATGAAGGACGCCCACTCGATCTCCACGCGGCGGGCGTATGGCGTGCAGCGGGTCTGCCGCGTGTGGCACCGCGCCCGCTCTAGCGTGTATGCGCGGCGGCAGGCGACAACGTCCCGGGCGCCGTGTCGGCGGCGTGGGCCGGTGGGCGCCGCCCCGGACGACGTGCTGGCCGGCCACATCCGCCGACTGCTCGAAGCCTCGCCCTTTCACGGCGAAGGGTACCGGAAAGCCTGGGCGAAGCTCCGGGTCGCGGGGATCCGCACCTCGCTGGAACGGGTGCGTCGGTTGATGCGGGAGCACGACCTCCAGGCCCCGCACCGCGTGGGCCACGCGCACGGCCCGAAGGCGCACGACGGCACGATCACCACCGCGGCCCCCGATGTGATGTGGGGCACGGACATGACGGCCACAGTGACCGTGGGCGAGGGCGCGGCCTTCGTCTTCGTGGCCGTCGATCACTGCACGACCGAGTGCATCGGCCTGCATGCGGCCAAGCGCGGGACCCGATTTGAGGCCCTGGAGCCGATCCGCCAGGGCGTCCGCGCCCGCTTCGGCACGATTGGCGAGGGCGTCGCCCGCGGGCTGCGTCTTCGGCACGACCACGGGTCGAACTATCTGGCTGACGACTTTCAACAGGAGGTGGCGTTCTTCGGCATCGAGAGCTCGCCGAGTTTCGTGCGGGAGCCCGAAGGCAACGGCGTCGCGGAACGCTTCATCCGCACGCTGAAGGAGAATTTGTTGTGGGTGCGGAGTTTCGACACCATCGAGGAGCTCCGCCTGGCCTTACTCGAGTTTAAGCGGACGTACAACGAGCAGTGGATGCTAGAGAAGTACCACTATCAAAGCCCCGCCCAGGTGCGACGTGACTTCGTCGGGCTGGACGCGGCAGCATAGATGCGAATACCGTCAAACCACTGTCCAAGAACCCTGGGGCGCTACAACAGTCAACCGGCCCGTCCCCCGCACCATCCGACTGAACCGCGTGCGCTTCGGGTTACCGGCGTACGCTGAAGCGAGCGGGTCACCCACCGAGACGGATCATCGGTCTTCTGATATGGAACGACCTGTCAACCCCTTCTCCGTTATCTTCGTGTCACCTCCAAGTCGAGGCACGCCACGTCAGTGGCGATCGAGCGGCTGTTGCGACGGTTGATCACTCTGATATACGCGGGTCGAAACCGCATGGTCGTCATCCGTCGGGAGCTACCTCGGACTAAGCGCGCGGATCCGGCTCGTAGGCCTGCCGCATAGAAGACCACGAGGGTTCTCCTGTTCGTGTGCCGCTCGATCGCCACCGCCATGGCGTGCCTCGTTCGTCGTCTGGCTAGGCTGCGATACCCCGCGCGGGCCCCGCCGCCGTTTCCGCCGTGGTGCCAATGGCCCAGATGAAGCCCAAGAGTTCGCGCCCGATGGCCGTCACGACCTGTTGTTTACTTTTCCCGCGCGCCGTCAGGGTGCGATAGCGCCGGTGCAACCGGTGCTGTGCCTTCCACGCGATCGCGTTGACCTCGTCACTGGTGCGTTGCTGGCGCTTGAGGAGCGCCCGCCCGCGGGCGGGCCGGTGCCGGTACGCCCAGGCCGCTTCAATTACGATCCGTCGCAGATGGGCATTGCCGGTCTTGGTGATCCCGCCGCGGCGTGTCCGGGGGCCGCTGGAGTACTCGCTGGGCACCGTGCCGCTGTAGCTCATCAGTTGCGAGGGCCGACCAAAGCGCGAGACCTGGCCGAGTTCGGCCACGATCGTGGCCGCGGACACCTGCGCGATCCCGCGCAGGGCCTGCAGCGCTTCGATCACGACCCGCATCGGCCCGGGGGCCGTCTGCACCGCCTCGTCCAAGGCGTCCTCGAGCCGCTCCAGGCGGGCGGCCACATGTTCGATCTCATGGAGATAGTCCAGGAACGTCGCCTCTTGCGCCGCGTGGGCAAACCGCACCCCCTTGACCCACAGAAGATGCCGCTGGGTCCAGGGGGTCATGCCGGGGGGCCGGCACCGACCGTGTCGCAGCAGAAACTTGCCCAACCGATGGCGCGCGCGCAGCTGATCTTTCTTCGCCGCCTCTCGGGCGCGCACCACGTCCCGTAGCGCCTCGTGCGCGGCGTCGGGGACCCACACGGGCGTCAAGTCGCCACCGCGGTAACTCCGTGCCAGCTTCAGGGCGTCGCGCCGATCGGTCTTCACGCGATCGCCGGCCTTCACCGGCACCAAGGTGGGCGCGACCACCTCGCACCGCACGCCGAGCGCGGTCAGTTGCCAGTAGAGGACATACCCGGTGGGACCCGCCTCGTAACACACGCGTAATTGCTCGGGCGATCCCAGCTGCTTCATCAGCTTGCGGATGGATTCCGGTCGATTCGGAATCATCCCCACGGAGCGCACCGTCCCACCCGGCTCCGCCACGGCGACCGCGATCGTGTCTGCGTGCACATCGAGACCGACGAACCGCACCTTCTTCATGACCAGCTCCTTTCGCACAGGGCTCTGCGGGGGGCAGGGCTCGAACTCGAAGCGTACTCACGCACTGCGAATCGGAGCCGGTCGTTCCATCATGACTAAGCCGAGGGTCGCAGGTTCGAATCCTGCCGGGCGTGCCATTTTCCTAAAGGTCCATACCGGAGACATGGGTTACAGATCATTCCGGAGACATCGGTAACACTTTCGGGCTAAATGGGTTGTCGATTGGCTCGAGCCTGCAGCTTTCAAGATCGAAGTATCCGAGATCGTAGTGCATGAAGCTGACGAGCCAAATGTTGTCGCTCACCTGTTTGACGCCGACGTTCTGGCCGGCGAACACGATGCTCAAGTTGATCTTCTTGCGGTTGTAACAAATGCGACCGCAGCGGGTGACGGTGGCGGACCAATCGTGGAATGGATAGTCCAGGTCACCCAGACCTTGATACGGTCTGGGCGACGGCGTGTAGAGCTCGCCCGGCACCTTCATCCCCAGGGCCTGATGGGGCCGTTCCTGGTTGAACCGCTCGATGAAGTCATCAAAGCGGGCCTGCTGTTGCAGGAAATTGGCGGACGCGGGCTTGGTGGCTTCGGTCTTGAGGGTCAGATGCATCCGCTCGTGGCGGCCGTTCTGTTCGGGATGCCCGGGCTTGATGCGCTCAATGTCGATCCCGAGGCGCAACCACCACACGGAGAGCCGGCTCAACCCGTACAGGGCATTCGGACAGGAAAAGGGAATGCCGTTGTCGGTCCGGAGGGCCCGGGGCAGCCCGAAGTCCTTGAACGCCCGCTCGAACACCGAGAACGCATACGTCTCCTTCGTCGTCTCCAAGGCGTCGCACGTGATCAAATAGCGGCTGGCGAAGTCGGTGATCGTCAGCGGATAGCAGTAGCGCCGGTCGGCGAGCATGAACTCCCCCTTGTAGTCCGCACACCAGAGCTCATTGGGGGTCGCCGGCCGGGAAAGCGCAGTGCCTTCGGCTCGGTAGCGGCGGCGCTTCCGGCGTGTCACCAACCCATGCCGGTCGAGGACGGCGTGGACGGTGCTGATGGCGGGGCAGCAAACACCCGGATACCGGCGCCGGAGGCGCTCTCGGATCTTCGGCGCTCCCCAGCACGGATACTCCTTCTTGAGCTGAACGATCAGCGCCTCGATCTGCATCGGGAGCTGGTTGGCATGCCGATACGGCCGCCGGCTTCGGTCGGTGAGACCGTCCAGGCCGCAATCCTTGTAGCGACTGTAGATCTTGTAGCCGGTCTTGCGGGAAATCCCGAACTCCCGGCACAGACCGGCCATCTTCTCACCGTCTAGCAGCCGGGCAATGAATCGGAGACGCTCGTCCACAACATGACACTCCTTCCAGGGCATCGCTCTCTCCCGCAAAGGGAGAAAGTGTTACCCATGTCTCCGGAATGAAGTGTCACCCTTTTCTCGGGAAGGGCAGAGCTCGCCCGGCACCTTCATCCCCAGGGCCTGATGGGGCCGTTCCTGGTTGAACCGCTCGATGAAGTCATCAAAGCGGGCCTGCTGTTGCAGGAAATTGGCGGACGCGGGCTTGGTGGCTTCGGTCTTGAGGGTCAGATGCATCCGCTCGTGGCGGCCGTTCTGTTCGGGATGCCCGGGCTTGATGCGCTCAATGTCGATCCCGAGGCGCAACCACCACACGGAGAGCCGGCTCAACCCGTACAGGGCATTCGGACAGGAAAAGGGAATGCCGTTGTCGGTCCGGAGGGCCCGGGGCAGCCCGAAGTCCTTGAACGCCCGCTCGAACACCGAGAACGCATACGTCTCCTTCGTCGTCTCCAAGGCGTCGCACGTGATCAAATAGCGGCTGGCGAAGTCGGTGATCGTCAGCGGATAGCAGTAGCGCCGGTCGGCGAGCATGAACTCCCCCTTGTAGTCCGCACACCAGAGCTCATTGGGGGTCGCCGGCCGGGAAAGCGCAGTGCCTTCGGCTCGGTAGCGGCGGCGCTTCCGGCGTGTCACCAACCCATGCCGGTCGAGGACGGCGTGGACGGTGCTGATGGCGGGGCAGCAAACACCCGGATACCGGCGCCGGAGGCGCTCTCGGATCTTCGGCGCTCCCCAGCACGGATACTCCTTCTTGAGCTGAACGATCAGCGCCTCGATCTGCATCGGGAGCTGGTTGGCATGCCGATACGGCCGCCGGCTTCGGTCGGTGAGACCGTCCAGGCCGCAATCCTTGTAGCGACTGTAGATCTTGTAGCCGGTCTTGCGGGAAATCCCGAACTCCCGGCACAGACCGGCCATCTTCTCACCGTCTAGCAGCCGGGCAATGAATCGGAGACGCTCGTCCACAACATGACACTCCTTCCAGGGCATCGCTCTCTCCCGCAAAGGGAGAAAGTGTTACCCATGTCTCCGGAATGAAGTGTCACCCTTTTCTCGGGAAGGGCAACAGTTTCATTCGAGAAACGACGGGTTAGGGCTTCCGTCCTAGCCCGTCACTACCCACCAAAGACCATCAGTTTCCGCGTGGCAGACCGCGTGGCAGGAGTATTTGCGTGGCAGACCGCGTGGCACCGTCGGGGTCGGAACGGCCCTTTTCTTGTGCAATGTTTCAATAATCTTTCAAGAGTTGGACACTGAGGAACACGGTCAATTCGTTGGCTACGGAACACCCCCCGACGCGTAAACCGCCCACACTCTCACCCCGCCGGGACGATAAGAAGTATTAGTCGGGTCGGCTGGTTAAGAGTCAAGCCCATTCTTAGTTGAAACTCTCCACGGCTCCTGATCATTACGCTGCCTTCGTGTTCGGGGTCTTCCTTTCGATCTTCAGTTCCCGCTGCAATGCTTCGCGAAGCTTCGGAAGGTGGCGGTAGCCCACCACCTTGCGGAGGCGCGGTTCGATGTCGACGAGCGCCGTCGCCAGCCACCGCTGGCGCTGGCTCGAGTTCGTCCACTGGTCGACTTTGGCGCAGCGTTCCTCGACCAGCGCATTGACGGACTCGAGACAGTTGGTTGTCTTGAACGAGCGTCCCAGCACGGCAGAGACGCCGAGTCGGTGCAAGGTCAGGGTCTCGTCCAGGCCCTCCGCCAGACTGCCGGCGGCCGACTGGTTCCGGTCGTCCAACTCGCCGTGGAGCTGCTCGAGGGCCGCCAGGGCCTCGGGGTACGTCGGGCGGTTGTAGGCTCGCTGGAGGCGCCGGCGCCAGTCCCCCTGCTCGCTCTTGGGTAGGTAGCTCACCACGTTCTCGCGCTTGTGCCACTGGCAACGGTGCACCAACGCCGTGTCGCGGAACACCTTCTTGACCGCAGATCGCAGGCCCTTGCCACCGTCGAGAATCACGAGCAGACCTTGCGACGCATCAAGACCGCGGTCGACCAGCGAACGAAGGAAGGGCGCCAGGATCTGCGCGGTCTCCGTGTCCGTCTCCACGAAGCCAAGGAAGCGTTTCTTCCCTGAAATCGTGATGCCGAGAGCGATGACCATCGTCGAATCGGCGAAGGCCTTGCCGTCCAGGAACAGGGCCACGACGTCCTCACCGGACAGGTCCCGCTCCTGAAACTCCCGCAGCGTCGCCGCACTGGCTTGGATGAAATTCCGAGACACCGTGGAGCTCGACAATCCGATCGCCCCCGGGACCGACTCAGCCGCCGCCTCGTAGTTGCGGCAAGAGATGCCGTAGAGCACCCGCTTCAGCAGGACGTCATTTACCTGGCTGTCCTCCCGCGCCGCCTCGTAGGAACGCAGGGGAATCTCGCCGCCCGCAACGCTGCGCACGCGCGGCACTCGCAGCGGTACGCGTTGGCCAGCGAGGCGCACCGTCCCGGGGTTGCTTCCGTGACGTCGTCCCCGCACCAACGACTCTTTGCGCGCATGACGAGCACCGGCCAACTCCGTGACCTCGTCATCGAGCAGCTCCTGGACGTGCATCAGGCCCAGCGGCACCAAGGCCCGAATCATTTCCACCTTGGCGTCCACATCGAACCCGGCGTACTCCTCGCGCCTGATGATGTCCACCTCCCCCAGACGACGGGACTTCTTGCGTTTCCTGACCGATCGTAGGACACTGCGCATCTCGGCTCCTTTCTCTTGCGGGTTGATGAGCTCTTCGCAACGTCATCACACCACAGGGCTTGGAGCCGTTTCAATTTTTAACTAAGTTTGGCACACCCTCCTGGTTAACAGAAGGCCGCTTACCGGACTCGGGCGGCCTCCGGGTCCGCACGCAAGGCGCCCGACACGGGTGCGCATTACTCTCCGGCAGCGATCATCTTGAAGCGGTTGACACGATTACCGGCCGGGAACTCGCCGACGTAGATGTTTCCTTTCGAATCGGTCGCGATGCTGTGGATATATCCGGCAAACTCACCACCGTAGTAGCCCCGGTGTCCGAACGAGCCGATCGTCTCCAGCGTGTCGCGCCGGAGAATCCAGACTTTCCGGTTCTGACCGTCGGCGACGTACACGAATCGCTGTTCGGGATCCGACGAGAACGCCACGTCATCGACCGACCCCGTGCCGTCCATGCCCGACGGGAACGCCTCCTTCACGAAGGTGCCGTCCTTGCGGAATACCTGAAAGCGGCGGCTCGACATGTCGCAGACGTACAACAGCCCGTCGCGGCTCATCTTGATGCAGTGGACGAGCCCGAACTGCGGCGGTGGTGGGTCGCCAGGCTTGCGCTGCGCCATCGGTTCGTCGCTCGGCGGCTTGCCGTAGGCACCCCACATCCGCTTGAACGCCATGGTATCGGCGTCGAGCACAATCACGCGGCGGTTGTTGTAGCCGTCGGATACGAACGCCTCGTTCGTCTCGGGATCGAAGGCCACCTGCGTCGGCTGGGCAAAGTTGTCGGTGTCGGCGTTCCCCTTGCTTTGCCCGTGTTTCCCCTTCTGGATGAGTAGCGTGCCGTCACGCGTGAACTTGGCGAGGCTACTGAAGACCTTCGTGCGCCCCCCGCCCTCCGTCGAGTGGGTTCCGGCCCACACATTTCCTTTGGGGTCTATGGAGAGACCATGTGCCCCGCCATGCGCGACGTCAGCCAGGGTACGCCGGGACGCGAGGAGGTCGAGGCGGTGCCCGGGAAGCTCCACCCACTGGAAACCTCCGGCCGGCAGGTCTGGATCGTCGGCAGCCCCCCACGCCTGCACCACTGCGCCAGTCGCGTCGAACTCGACCACGGGCGGCATCGGGTTGCAGCACTCGCGCACGCCACGCGCGCCGTCATCGTCGCCATCCCCGATCCAATGCGGCCAATGCATGACCCAGACGTGGTCGCGATCGTCGACCGCCACCGACAGCACGGCGCCGAAGATTCCGTTATCGGGCAATGGCCGCTTCGGCCAGGTCGGGTCATACTCGAACACCGGAGCAACACCAGCGGGTGATGCCCCCGCGGGTACGGCCGGCTCCTGGGCCGGCTGAGTGCCTCCGCATGCGCTCATCGCCATCACCATGGCCGCTAGCGCCCACCACGTTACGCTGTGTTGTCTCATCGGGGCCATCCCTACGCGGTCATTATGGCAGAGATCCCCGGCGAACACCTCAGTTACGTTCAGCGCGAGACGATAAGAAATATTAGACGGGTCGGCTGGTTAACAGAAGGCCGCTGACGGGTCTCGGGCGGCCTGCGGGTCCGCGCCCGAAGGAGAAGCGTTTCCCTGCTGGCACCGCCCTTCGCGCCATGAAGCGGTGGCAGGAAGATCGGCGCAGCGAGCTTGAACGCCAGGAGTTTCGCCCCGTTAGGGGAACGCTCGCCGCCGACCTCCCCCGGTATTTGATGGAGGCGACTCGGGAACTTGAACATCCGAAGCACCGAGAGTCCGAGCTCAACTCGTGGCCACCCCGATTCGCCCATCGCAGGAGAGACTCCATCGACACGAGCGAGCTGGAAGACCAAGTGGCGGAGTGGCGACAGGTGGGGATTGCTGCCAGTACGGTCAGGCATCGTCTGTCGGCGCTTTCTCCAGTCTGTATCGGGCTCTGGATGGGAGAAAGGCCTATAACCCGACAGCTGGGATTGAGCGTCCGGCGGAGCCGAAGCCATCAGCGAACGCTGTGTCGCTTGAGGCGGTGGTCAAGGTTCTCACGGCTCTAGAGGCCCGTGCCGCAAGGCACAACCGTGGCTGGAAGACGTTGGCTCGGTGCCGCGTTATCGCGTTGACTGGAATGCGCCACTCACAAGTTGGACGACTCAAGCGAGAAGACATCTGGCTCGACCACGACCCTCCTTTGGTCATCGTTAGCCAGCCAGGGAAGGACGGTAATCCTCACTGGAAACCGCTGATCGCGGAAGCTGTTGAAGCCTTCCACCTGTTCATGGACAGGGATGCCTTCGGTGAGTTTTCAGCGTCTAGCGTCTACAAGTCATGGAAGCTGGCATGTGAAGAGGCGGGGTGCCGTTCTTCAACCCCTACCGACTGCGACACACCTATGCGACGGCCCTTCGAGCCGGAGGAATGGATCTCGCCGACGTGCAGGAGCTTGTCGGTCACACGAGCGCCAAGACTACGGCACGGTACGCGATGGTGTCCGCACCGAAACTCATGACTGCCCAGGCTGCTTTAGACACCGCGTGGGAAAGAGCCAAGGCGAACGTTGGAAACGCGTGGCAGTCCCGCGTGGCAGTCCCGCGTGGCAGTCCCGCGTGGCAGACGATGTAACTGGCGACAAGAAGATGGGTTAGGGCCTACGTCCGGGCAGACGCAGGAGCATGACCCATACCGCTGTCGCATCCTCGCCCTATGCCCCCCCGCCGACACGCTCTCCGGTTCAGAACCGGTGCGTGTAGTTGATCTTCGTCGTGGCGCCCCGTGAGAGCGTCGTGAACCGGTCGTGTAGGGATTGCCAGTTCTCCGTGTACACGAAGTAGAGGTCGCTCCCCGGCCGGAGGATCCACCGAAGTCGCGTGTACAGCCCGACGATTTCGGTCACCGTATCGTACTGGACGTTCCCGCTCACAGAGGCCCACGGGCTCAGAGACCAACCGCCCCGCAGCCTGACAAGGTCTGTGACAAAACCTCCTTGCGGCAGGTCAGCATCGGTGTGCTCCCAGTCCGTCGAGACTGTCACGTCCGGATGGGGACGCACCGAGATCGACACGTCGGTGGCCCAGTGATCGCCTGACCAAAACCGTCCTGCATTCACAGACCCTCGCCCGGAGATCGTCCGGCGGCTCGCCGTGGATGCGCTGAGCCCCCAAACGCCGAACGAATAACCTCCGACCGGCAGGAAGACCCCTGGATGAATTTCAAAGGGGAAATCGAGGTGCTCGAATCGTTCGTTGCGCCCGATGGCGATCTGATCCTCGCTCTCATACGTGACGCCGAGAAGCGTCATGTTGGCCTGCCGCGTCAACACCCTATTATCCAAGTCAGTCAGGTATTCGTAAAACACCCCAAACTCGAGCCGGCGCACACTGGTGAACCGCTGCGGCCTCGGCGCGTAGGTGATGGCCGGATTCACACGCCGGAAGCCACGACGCGGTGCAAAACCGACCGCAGGATCCCACCCATCCCCAAGTTCGCGATACGACACATGCATTTGCCAGATGTCATTCGGGTAGTCGAGACGAAGACCTCTTGCGGAGCGATCACCGGCTCCGGACGAGCCACTACTGGCGGGGTCGGTGTGCCAGAGGTAGAACGCTTCGAATTGCAGGTTCTTATCTGTGAGAAACGTCGACGTGGAGAGATCGAGGTCGACCCCAAGTGTCTGCCTAGCGGGGAGCGCCGGATCGTCGTCGGCAGCTCCCCCGTCTCGGCGTGTGTAGATCACACCGACAGTCGACTGGCTGAAGATGTTACGCTTGATGCGGCCAATGGTGAAGTCCTCGCCTGGTCTACCAGACTGCTCTCCCGTCCGCACCTGAAGGAATCCCACATCGAACGCTCCGGTCTGCCCGGCAAGCCTCGCCCCGTACACGATCGGGGCGACCCGGCCCTCGACGATGCCGATCCGCCGGCTGAAATAGGGCGTGACGCGGCTGGATTGCGCGAAGGCAAAGACGCTGGTGTTCTCAAGAAAGAAATCACGTTGCTCTGGAAAGAACAGGGGAAAACGGGTGAGGTTGACTCGGCGCTGATCGACCTCCGCTTCAGCGAAGTCTGTGTTCACGGTCAACGCAGCTCGCAGGCTCGATGTGACGCTGTAGTTGAGGTCGAGACCAGCCTCCACGGGAGTCTCGGTGGCGGCACCGCTCACCTCCTGCCAGGCTGCCGCGCCGTACGGAACCACCTCGAGCCCGATTCCCTGCGTCACATTCTCGATGCCAGTAAGCCGTCCGGCATGAATTGGCCGAAAAAGCCCCTGGTTCCGCCGGTGACCAGCCCACAGCGTCTCCTCGTTCTTGCGACGCACCGTTCGCTGAAAATTGATCCCCCACGTGTCCCCATCTTCGGCGAAATTGAGCGTGCGAAACGGTATTCGGATCTCCGCCGACCACCCAAACTCACCACGCGCCGTCCGGGCTTCCCAGATGCCATCCCAGGACTTGTCGGCCAGAAAGATGCTGCCCGTTCGTATGAGTCCGTCGCCCATGATCCCAGCCGGGTTCGTCTCGAAGAAGTAGGCGGTGCGGCCATCGAGAAAGGTATCCAGCATGAACATGAAGCGGTCATCCGATACTAGGCCGGCGTCGCGCTGCTTTTGGTAGCCGAGGACCCCGGATGGGTCGCTGTCGTGGAGCATCGCCCCGATATACAGGTTGTCCGCGTCCAACACGATGCGTACTTCCGTGCGCTCGGTCTCGGGCTGGCCCTCTGTAGGTTCCTGTTGGACGAACCCGCCCGCCGGCTCAGCGGTGGCCCAGGCAGCCTCTTCCAGCAGACCGTCGAGAACAATACGTTCGTCCGGCCCCAGCCGCGCAGCCTGCATCGATCGCAGATCCGAAACCTCCTGGGCCCTGGCGGTGGAAGAGAACACCAGACCAGTGCACACACAGATCACGGTACACAACCCGCCGAGGAAGCTTCGCATGAGACGTTTGGGGTTTGCTGAAACAGATCGGCCCCGCCGGACAAGCAGCGTGGTGACGATCAGTACTGCGGATCTGGACTTGCCCCGGTTTCGTGGACGGGTACGGACTTGGGTTTCAAGCACTCTGCGGCAGCTGTCTCCTCTCGTAGTTGATGGGTGAACGATAGCCGAGGGCCGAGTGGCGACGGTGCGGATTGTACCAGCCCTCCAGCCACTGGAAGATCGCCATCCGCGCTTCGGCCTGGCTGCGGAACCGTCGCCGGTTGAGCACTTCGCGCTCGAGCGTGGCGAAAAAGCTCTCGGCCATGGCATTGTCATACGCATCGCCGATGGAGCCCATGGAGGGCATCACGCCGGCGTCGCGGCATCGTTTGCCGAAGGCGTAGCTGGTGTACTGGCACCCGCGATCCGAGTGATGCACGACCGCCTCGGGCCGGCGTTGCGTCAACGCCATGTCGAGTGCGGCGAGCACGAGTTCAGTCCGGAGATGCGTCTCCATGGCCCAGCCAACGATGCGTCGCGACCAGACGTCGAGCACGATGGCGAGATAGAGGAAGCCGGCCCACGTCGGGACGTACGTGATGTCGGCCACCCAGAGACGATCCGGGCCCGCTGCAGTGAACTCCCGATCCACTTGATCCAGCGCCCGGTCAGCGGTGGGATCGCCGATCGTCGTGGTCACGAAGCGCCGCGGCCGCAGGCCCTGCAGGCGCGCTGCGCGCATCAGGCGGGCCACACGTTTCTTCCCGACCCGACGGTGGTGATCGTCGGCCAGCTCCGCGTGGATACTCGGCGCCCCGTACGCGCCGTCCGACCGCCGGTGGATCGCATGGATCAGGGCCGTGAGCCCGATGTCCTCCACGGCCCGTGCCGACGGCGGCCGCCCAGCCCACGCGTAGAAGCCGCTGGCGGAGACGCCCAGCAGCCGGCCCATGACCCGGACCGGATAGGTGGCCTGATTCGCTTTCATGAACCCGAAGATCGCTTCGTGTTCGGCGCGGTCTCCTGTGCGAACCAGGCCGCGGCTTTTGACAAGATCTCTCGCTCGAGCTTCAGCTGGCGATTCTCGCGGCGGAGCTGCGTCAGCTCGGCACGCTCGGTCGTCGTGAGGCCGTCGGTCCGCCGACCGGTATCGCGATCGGCTTGAGCCACCCAGTTGCTGATCGACTGGGCGGTCGGTTCAAACTCGTGAGCGAGATCTTCGGGAGTACGCCCGGCCCGGACCAACGCGACCATCTGTTCGCGAAACTCCGGCGGGTAGGGTTTCCTGGTGTTCGGCATCGTGGACTCCTTCTACCACAAGGGTTAGGTGTCCACGGAAGCGGGTCAGGCCCAATCATCCGCTGTCTCAAACGCTTTCTCGCCCGCGAGATCTTTCGGCGCGTGATGGCAGACTACCGAGCGCGCCAAGCCGCAGACTTGGCTGCGTGAACGACTGTCTTGACATATAGGGGCGTCTGTGACCGACGGCCGAGGGTAGTGGCGGCTACTGTAGCCACGTAGGAATTCAGCGTCCTGGGCGCGCGGCGCAGAGAACGAGCGCCCCTCGAGGTAGCTCTCCACAGCGTCCGCCAGCAGCGTCGCTGATCCAAGACGCTCAGACGGCTCGCTCATCAAGGCGCTCATGCAGAGCCGATCCAGGTCAAGCGAGATGGGTGGTTCGAAGGTGCGCGGCCGAGGAGGTGGTGCGCCGCGTACCAGCTGATCGACAACCTCAGTAGGTGTCCCGTCGCGCGGGGGTCTCCCTGTGAGGATGTAGTACAAGATCGCTCCGAGCCCGTACACATCTGCGGGGAAACTCAGCTCGTGTGAGCCGCCTCCGGCTTGCTCGGGGGCCATGAAGGCTGGAGTACCCGCGATCGTGCCGGCCGGTGTCTTCAGGTGCTCTCGACCAGCCAGGACGACCCCTTCCTTCAGGAACCGATCGCCGGGAGCGGACTCGCATGCTCCGGTCCAGCCTTCGCGAGCAGAGCGCCCCAGGAATTTGGCCAGCCCCCAGTCGAGGACATTGATCTCGCCGTAGGCCCCAATCATCACGTTACTGGGCTTCAGGTCTCGGTGAACGACCCCGCGATCATTGGCGTAGCTGACCGCGCGGCACACGGTCACAAACACGTGGAGAAGCTTGAACAGCGTCCACCCCTCGGGCGCCTGCGACGCTCGGCCGGCTATCTGAGCTCGTTTGTTCGTCGACCAGCTGCGCAAGCGTCGGGCCGTGGACGAGGCGCATCGTGTAGTAGATCTCGCCGCTGTTGGTTTGGCCGATGTCGTAGATTGGGACGATCGACGGGTGCTGGAACTGCGCCGTCACTCGAGCCTCGTCCCTGAATCGCCCAAGGTCGGCGGCCGTCGCCCGCTGGAGCATGAGCTTGAGGGCGACGTGACGGCGAAGGCGCGGATCGAAGGCGCGATACACCACACCCATTCCGCCGCGACCCAGCTCGGCCTCGATCAGGTACCTCCCGAGCTCGGAGCCTAGGAATTGATCTCTCTTGAGGACATCCTCGTGCTCATCTCCGCGGCGCGTGCCGACTCCATCTACTGCCTGCTCAACGGACCCCCTGGACGCCAGAGCGCAGCCAATGACCCGGCGAGCCCTCGCCGCAGGCGGCTTGATTAAGTGTTAATAATACACTAAGATTAGTGTCCTGTAAACACTTATGAGCCAATGCCCCACACATACGAATACCCACGCGCGGCGCTGACCGTCGACTGTGTCGTCTTCGGGATGGACGACGAGGACCTCAAGGTGATGCTGATCCAGCGCGGGCTGCCTCCGTTTGAGGGGGAGTGGGCGCTGCCCGGGGGGTTTGTTCGGGTCGAGGAGACCGTGGACGAAGCGGCTCGGCGCGAGCTGAAGGAGGAAACCGGTTTGAACAAGGTGTTTCTCGAGCAGCTGTACACGTTTGGGGCCGTCGATCGGGATCCACGCGAGCGTGTGGTGTCGGTGGCGTATTTTGCGCTGGTGACCCTGGTCGACCACCGGGTGCAGGCGGCCACCGACGCGCGGCAGGCGGCGTGGTTCCCGGTTCACGACGTACCCTCGCTGGCCTTCGACCACGTTGAGATCCTGCGCGTGGCGCTGGAGCGACTCCGAGGCAAGTTGAGCTACCAGCCGATCGGCTTCGAGCTCTTGCCGAAGACGTTCGCACTCTCTCGACTCCAGCACCTCTATGAAGTGGTGCTAGAGCGAAAGCTGGACAAGCGCAACTTTCGGAAGAAGGTACTGGCCACGGGGCTGCTCGTCGAAACAAACGAGGTGCAGCAGGATGTGGCCCACCGCGCGGCCCGTCTCTACCGCTTCGACGAACGCAAGTACAAGCAGCTCGCCAAAGACGGTTTTCACTTCGAGATTTGACGGACCTCACGAAGAAGGCACGGTGCAAACAAAGGTTCAGCCACAGACACGTGGCCCGCAACACTGGACCAGGGGAGGAGTGAGATGACGCTGCAGGAGTTCCTGAAGCTCACAGCTGAGGTAGACGACCGCGACGTGCGACCCGCCCTCGCCCTTGCGCTGCGATTGGAAGTCCCGCGATCGCGAGAAAGTTACGCCCGCTTCTATCGACGGGTGGTCGACACCCTGATTGAGTCCGACGCGCGCCTGTCGGGCCTCGGGCATACGACGGTGACAGTTTCCGCGACGAGGAACGAGAGGCGGAAAATGCTCACCACAGCAGCGACGGCGTCCGCCTGAGTCACAGTCATGAAAGCAATCGTCCTCACGAAATACGGGACGCCCGATGATCTCGAGCTGAGAGAGGTCGAGAAACCTCTCCCCAAGGATGACGAGGTCTTGATCAAGGTCCATGCATCTGCGGTGAACGATTGGGATTGGGTACTCTCACGGGGCAAGCCACTCTCTATGCGACCGTTTGTCGGTCTTCTAGGACCGAAGACTCCGATCATGGGCTGCGACGTGGCTGGCCAGATTGAGGCGGTCGGCAACGACGTCAGCGACCTTCGAGCGGGTGATGACGTGTACGGGGACCTGAGCGAGAGTGGGTTTGGAGGTTTCGCCGAGTATGTGTGCACGCGCGAAGCGGCCGTCGCACTGAAGCCCCGCAACCTCACATACGAGCAGGCCGCAGCGGTACCGCATGCGGCTATGTTGGCCCAGCAGAGTCTCCGTGGTATCGCCCACATCACGGCGGGGCACACCCTGCTCATCAATGGCGCCGGTGGTGGTGTCGGCACACTCGGCGTGCAACTTGCCAAACGACACGGCCTTGAGGTAACGGGTGTTGATAGCACTGAAAAGCAGGACTTCCTGCGCTCGGTTGGCTTCGACCATGTCATCGATTACTCACAGGAAGATTTCACCAAGACTGGTCTGAGCTATGACGTGATTCTCGACGTGAAGACCGATCGTTCGCCTTTTGCCTACGCGCGTGCATTGAAGCCCCATGGAACATATGTCACGGTTGGAGGTTCAATGCCTCAACTTGTCCAGTGCCTGATATTCGGACGATGGATCGCCAGAACCAGGAATCGGCACGTTCGCATTCTGGGGTTGAAACCGAACAAAGGATTGGCCGGGATGACTCAGCTATTTGAAGCGGGCAAGGTGGTGCCATGGATAGACGATGTCTACCCGCTCAGTGAAGTTCCTCAAGCAGTTCGACGGTTTGGCGAAGCACACCACAAGGGCAAGATAGTCATCGCGATTCGGGGAGCACGGTCGATGGGTTGATGTGTAGCGCGAGGGCGCGACTGGCCAAGAAGACGAGATGACCCGCCGTGCAGGCGAAGCGGCGGATGACTCTACACTGCGGGACTAGTCGTGACTTATGCAGTTGTTGCCCCGGCTCGAGTTCCTTCACGAGGTGAACCCACGTTCATGAGAGCGATCACATACTCACGGTACGGACCACCAGACGTTCTGCAGCTCAGTGCAGTGAAAAGACCTGTGCCGAAGGAGGAGAGAGTGTCCCACCGGTAGTAGAAAGTCAGCGGCAACGGTGAACACAAGTTATCCGACCTTCTGCATCTCTGCAATGTTGTCGTCGTCGCGATCCAGGTGTGCCTTCAGCATCCAGAGATGCTCGTAACCTGTGATGCGTCGGTAGTTCTTCTCCGTCTCCACGAAGGCCACGGCCGACCAGCGCAGCGCCATCTCTCCGTTCTTCCAGTTGGTGACGCGACGTGTGCGCTGCCGGATTCCCGAGTGCGTCGAATCGATGATGTTCGTCGTCGTGAGGCACGTGCGCAGTGATGCGGGCAGGCCGAGCCGATTCACGGTGAAGATCTCATCGAGGCCTTCTCGAACGCTCGCTGCTGCATCGGGCCAGTCGCGTTGGAGCCACGAGGCGTACTGGTCAAGCTTGCGCAGGCCCTCCTTAGCCTCGAGCTTCCAGGCGGCGCGCAGGGTGGCCCGTGCCTGGTCGTGCTGCGCGTTCGGCAGGTGGCCGACGACATTCCGCAGCTTGTGGTTGCGACAGCGCTGTACCTCGTTGCCGGCGCCGAACACCTGGGCGATCGCGCTGCGTAGCGCCTTCGCTCCATCGACGACGAACAGCCGACGTCGGTCGGGGCGGATCCCGCGAGCGACGAGATCCTCGAGCAGGGCGGTCGTCACGGTCGCGTTCTCAGAGGCACCGCTGCGCACGCCGAGCACGTACTTCTTCCCGTCTTCGTCGACCCCCACGGCCGCCAGAACATGGTGGTTCCCGAACTGGATCCCGTCGAGGTAGATAATCAACACGTCGACCTTGCTGAAGTCTCGCTCAGCCAAGTCCTGGAGGACTCGCGTCCCGGCCTCGATGGTCTCACGGGAGACCTCCGACTTGCCGATGCCGACCTGCTCGGCCATCGCCGGCAGGACCGTCTCGTAGCGCCGGGTCGAGACGCCGTTCAGCATGATCGCCAACATGCGGTCGGCAAGGCGCTGATCGCGCTGCATCGCGTCGTACGCCGGGATCGCGACCTCGCCGCGCTCCCCCTGCCGCGCCGTCTTCTTGCGCAGACGCGGCTTTTCCACGCGCAGCTGACGTTCGCTCAACGTGACGCGCCCCGGCTGGCTGCCGTGCCAGTACAGCGCCCGATCGTCGGCGCGGCGGCCCTGCCGCTTGGGCCCGGCGAGCCGCTCAGCGCTCATCCGAAGGACCGCCTCGACGGTCGCCCGACCCATGACGTCGATCACCTCGTCGATGGCCTTCTCGCCCCGCTCCAAGAGCTCGACGAGCGGCAGCAGGAGCTGACCGTCCTTCGAGAGAAACTCCGCGAGCTCGCGGCTGCTGAGCGTGGACGGCTTCGTGACAACCTGGTACGTTCTCTTCATCGGTGGTTCTCCTTTCCGACAAGCACCCGATCGACCTTACGATCGGGCAGGAGTTACCACCGACCTTCCACTACGCCTGGGTCATCCTCTCATCTATGGCAGAAAGCTGAACCCACACCAGGCTCACGAAGATCGAATGAGATACATGGAAACCATCGTGCAAGTACTCGTATTCATGAGTATTACCGCGACCATCTTCATCGCACTCAACATAGCCCTTGCCGCATTGGAGTTGCGGAGTTTTCAGCCGGTCGCCCAGAGCGTGTACTTTCAGCTAGTGGCCGTGATCTCGTTCCAGGCCTACCGAATAGATTTCACCGATTTTGAAGTGTACAGAGAGGATCCGGTGGTCACTTAGCCTTAATGCGTCATTTTTCTGAGCGAGCAATGACGCTTTGGGATTGAAAAAGGCCTTCCAGTGTGGTTGAAAGGTGGTGCAACCCAACGCCTTCTTCCACACATGAAAGGCCACTGACCGTGAGACGAAGAAAATCCGATTTGCATGCCCGTGTCAATAGGAATCTGCCGCTGGAGTTCGATGACGTTCGCCTCACGTCGTACGCCGGGCTGGAACTCTTGGAGCGCTACCTGCGCACCCGTCGCTTCAATCAGCTGGTGCGCGAGGCGTTTGCCGACCTGCCGCGCTGGGGCGACTTCGGGGTGGTGGTGATGGTGCGGGTGTTCGTCGGGTTGGTGATCGTTGGCGGCCGGCGCCTGCGGCATCTGGCCTACGTCGCCGACGACCCGATCTTCCAGCGGTTCGGCAACGTGCGCGTCGTGCCCACCGCGCGGACGTTGAGTCGGTGGCTGCGGCACTTCACGATGCGGACGGTCACCCGCTTCCAAGCCCTCAACGCGGCCGTCGTGCGCCAGCTGCTGCCCACGCTGGGGCTGCGCACCTGGACGGTCGATGTGGACGGCGTCGTCGTGTCGACGGGGTTGCAGGTCGAACGGGCGGCGCGGGGCTACAACCCGCACCAGCGGAAGGTGCCCAGCTACTACCCGATCATGGCGCACCTGGCCGAAACGACCCACATCCTGCGGGTCAAGAATCGGTCGGGCAACGTCCACGATGGGAAGGCGGGCCTGCCGTTCTTGCGGGCCCTGTGGCCGCAGCTGGTCGGGCTACGCACGGGCGGGGCCCGGCTGCGGTTTCGCATGGATGGGGCGTTTTTCCGCCAGGATGTGCTGCGGTGGTTGCAGGGCCGCGGCGTGGGCTATGCCATCAAAGTCCCGTTCTATCGCTGGCTGGATCTGCAGCGCTACATCCGGGACAGTCCCACCTGGGTGCCGGTGGCGCCCGGCGTGACCGGCTTCGCCGTGCCGGGCGCGGAGACGCCCTGGCACATCCCCGTGACCGTGACCATCTATCGGAAGAAGGTCCACCACCGGGCCACCAAGAACTATCAGCTCGACCTGTTTGATCCTAACGATGGGCACTACGAATACTCGGCGGTCACGAGTAACCTCGCGCTGACGGTCCGCAACTTGTGGTACTTCGCCTGTGGGCGGGGCAACCACGAGAAGACCATCGCGCAGCTCAAGACCGGGCTGGCCTTCCACAGCGTCCCGACCCAGACCTACGCCGCCAACAGTGCGTGGCAGCAGCTCGTGGTGCTCGCCCACAACCTGTTGACGAACTTCCAACTCGAGACGGGCGCCCCGCCGCGGCGCCGCACCCGGAAGCACACCGTCGTGCCCCTGCTGCAGAGCGTGCAGACGCTCCGCTTCGAACTGTTTCATCGGGCCGCCCTGCTGGTCCGCCCCGGTGGCAAGACGCGGTTGCGGATGACCGACAATCTCCCGACGCGTCAGACGTTCACCCGCATTGCCAACGCCCTCGCGAGCGGCTGAGTTTTTGACGCATTAGGGTTAGGTTCTTACTGGCCGCGGTAGGGACGCCGCCTTGTGTGGACCCACCGGCCTAAACAGTGAGGGCGCCGCTTGGCCGAGAGCGGTCGGGCTCGGTCAATGAACGACCTTCGTTTTTCGACGGTCTAACGAAGTCATGACATGCTGAAACAGCCTTGGCAGCAATTCAAGTCGCCTCGAGTGGACGACCAATACATGGCAATGGTGACCTACTTCTTACTGAAGCGCTTTCGCGGAATGCCTCGCTTTAATCTTTATACAAAACGCGTTCAACGGCAGCTCGCCGAGTCCGGCGGCCTGCTTGGCTATGCCCTCGGCGCCAAGCCCTGGCGTAAGCAGTTTTGGACACTATCGGTGTGGGAGGATGACAAGGCTCTGCGTGAATTCGTCAATACTGGCATCCACAGCGGCGTGATGATCGTGCTCCAAGAGGACATGGCAGATTTTCGTAATCGACAATGGACCGTGCCCGGTAACCACGTGCCTCCCGCCTGGGAGGCGGCACTGGAGCAACTAGACGAACCGCGAAGTTCCATGGCGGACTAGGAGCACGCGCTTCCGACAACCTGACGAGGGCGTCCTGAAGACGGTCGCAGAAAAAGGCACCCCTGTCTGCCTGCGCCGACCCTCGGCCTCTAAAGCCGACGACCAGGCGAAGGTAGCTGCCTCATTCGCAATGGAGGGATCAGCGATCGACCAGATCGGTTATCGGCTCGCCGTCCGAATAGGGGGTAACATGTGCTGAATGTGGCCGGATTCGCGCCATCTAGAACCGTGAAACAGCGCCTGAATATGACCGTCTTGGTATAACCGATCCCGACATCGGGCCTTCTACGCCGTGGGTTGCAGGTTCGAATCCTGCCGGGCGTACCAACCTTTACCGTTTCACTTGAGAAACGACGAGTTAGGGCTTCCGTCCTAGCCCGTCAGCACCCACCAGAACCCATCAGTTTCCACGTAGCAGACCGCGTGGCAGACCGCGTGGCAGATCGCGGGGCACAATCGTGACTCGGAAGGGCACTGACGCCCCTATATGTCAAGACACGCGTTTTAAGCGGCCTGGATGAGCTCTTAGCGAGCGCGAAAATCGGTCATGACTCGCTGGTAGATCTCGCGAGCGAGAAAACGTTTCAGGCACCGGATGATCTCCCGTTTGGTTCGGCCGTCCGCCGTGCGGCGTGCGACGTCATCAACGGTCGGCTGATGGTACCGCATGCGGACGATGACCGCTCGATAAAGGGCGGCGTTGGCGTGGCGGTGGCCGCCCCGGTTGAGCCGGTGCCGGCCGGTGGTCATCCCGGACGAGGCCGGGAGCGGACACGCACCGCAGAGCTTCGCGAAGGCGGCTTCCGAACGAATCCGGTCGGGATTGTCGCCGAAGACGATCAGCAGTTCGGCCGCGGTGTGGGCGCCCACACCGAAGCCCTCACGGAGGGTCGGTGATGTTTCGGTCGTGAGGCGCGCGAGGTGCTGGTCGTGTATCGCCATTTCCTCGGTGAGAGCCATCCAGCGGCGGGCGAGGGCCCGGAGGGTGCCCGGAGGGTGTACTTGGCGGACGCGGTGGGCGTGTCGAGGGGGCCCGGTCGGAGTCCGGCGCAGCGCGTGAGCAGGCCGTGGTCGGTGAGGTCGTGGAGGGCTTCTCGCAGTTCGGGCGGGGCGTGCACGATGATCTGCTTCAGCGTGTTCATCGCCGTGGTGCGCGCCTTCACCGCGGTATCCCGCGTGATCTTCAGCTGGCGCATCATCTCGACGGCACCATCCGCGGTCTTCGGGATGGCCGTCGACTGTCCCGCCAGTACGGACCGCGCGGCGACCTCCGCGTCGATGGTGTCGGACTTGCCAGCGGCACGTCGCGTGCGCCGGTCGCCCCGATTCACTTCCACGACCCGATGCCCCGCGCGGCGCACCGCACGTGCCAGGCCGGCGCCATAGCTGCCGGTGCCTTCGATGCCGAATGCGTCAATCCGCCCGTGGGTCTCGGCCCACGTGATCAGCGCCTGGTAGCCGCCCGAATCAACAACGAACGCGTGATCGCGGAGACGGCTCCCCCAGCTGTCGATCGCCACCGCGACGTGGACGTGCGTATGCGTATCAACGCCGACGATCACCGTCCGCGCATCAGGCGGCGTGGGTATGCGGTTGGTCACAGGTATACCTCCTCGGGTTGCGGCCCGAGCTGGCCCGGGTGGGCGGACAGGACTGTGACGGGCCGTGGGTGCAGCAGGCCCCTATTGGGTCACGGCCCATCCGGTCAGCTGGCCGCCGTACGAGTGGCCGGTGGGCGATGACCGACAGATCAGTAGCCAGGACCAAAGGTCAGTCAAGTTAAGGGTCAGGCCACCGCTCACCGGCACCCACCGGTGTCATGGAGCGACCCCGACAGGCAGGGGGATCATGCTCACAGTCAAGTTATCGAATCCGGCCCGGAATGAGGGCACGTTGTTCAGAGGCTCAGGCGGCGGTCACCTCGGCCCACACGGTGAACGATCGAGCACGCAGCATCCGATGATGCACCGCGTGTAGAGTAAGGAATCGAGGTCTGGGTGTGAACTGGCGCATCGTCAGCTGGTACGTCGGGACGGCGGCATTGGTGACGTTGCTGGTCGTCGCCATCGACGTGTTTCTGGCCCCGTCCCGCGGTCTGGTCCGGACGCTCTATCCCGACGTTGGCTTCAAGGGCGAGCCCCTGCTCGAGGAGTTGACCACAGCGGTCGATCTCGAGTTCCTCGACGCGAATCCCACATTTCCCGACAGAAACTTCAGTATCGAGTGGCGAGGCGTCTGGCACGTGTCGCGACCGCAGACCATCGACCTGTTCGGGGGAGCCGACGATCGCCTGGATCTGCTGTTGGACGGCGAGCTCGTGCTGCAACGCAATCCGCGCGTCGGCATGCACACCGTCTCCGAAACCGTCGAGCTTGGCGCTGGCGCGCATGAGCTCGTCGTCCGTTTCCAGCAGCATGGTGGCGGGAAACGCCTCAACGTGCAGTATGCGGCAGCCGGAGGGAGCCCGCGTGCCCTGGCCGCGACCGCTCTCTTCCCGGAGCCTCCCCAGGGCTGGGACTACGGATTTGGGCTGGCCTACGACTGGCTATTCAGGGTCGTTGTGTGGGTGTGGGGAGTGCCCATCGTGGCGCTGCTCCTGGCCGTCGTGGCGTTCGTGCTCCAGGCACTGTGGGAGCGAGCGGAAGCCCACGTCCTGCCGGTCTACGAGCCCCTGCGGCTCACATACGAACGGCTCTCCGGCCTGACCCTGGCCCGCACCCTTCACATCTTCTCCTTTTCGGCACTCGCGATCGCGCACCCGATCTTCGAGGTCGTGTCCCGCGAGCCGGCCTTCTTCGTGGCCCGAAACACGACGGTAGTCTCGCTGGTGGCCATGGTCGCCGTGTTCTGCCTCGGATTGCCCTGCGTCCTTGTCCTGATCGAGATCGCGGTCGGGAAACTCAGCGCGACGGCCGGGTCGGTGGTGCACGTCGTCTGGATCGCGGTGCTGAGTGTCGGATTCGTGATGCCGATCCTGAAGAGAGTCGAGGGGGTCAGCACCGTCGAGTCGACGAGCGTGGCGCTGCTGGTGGCCGCGTTGGTCGGGCTGGTCTATACCCGTGTGAGCGGCGCTCGAACGTTCGCCACTGCGTTGAGTCCCGCCGTCATCGTCGTGCCGTTGGCGTTCTTGATGAACTCCGACGTCACGGACGCGGTGGTCAATCCGGACGAACAGTTCGCCCCCGCGCCCATTGCCCAGGCGCCGCCAATCGTGTTCATCGTCTTCGACGAGTTTCTGGTCGGTTCTCTGCTGGACGAGGAACGCCAGATCGACGGACTGCGCTACCCCAACTTCGCGCGTCTCGCCGACACGGCGACGTGGTATCGCAACACGACCACCGTGGCCTCGAACACGACGTTTGCGGTTCCGGCCATCGTGGCTGGACAGTACCCAGTCGAGCCCTTCGCCATTCCAACCCGGCGATACTACCCGAACAACCTGTTCACCATGTTGAGCGAGCGCTACGACATGACGGTGTTCGGACCCTTTCTGCAACTCTGTCCGGCGAACCGCTGCACCTACGATCTGGAGGTACACGATGATCTGGGCGCGTTGGTCGCCGACCTGGGCCTCGTCTATGCCCATGTGATTGCTCCCGAGGAGCTTGCCGCCGAGCTTCCTCTGATCGTTGGCGACTGGCAGGATTTCTTGGAGCGGCGTCGCTTCCGCGAAGAAGCCGGCGAGCGGCGCTACAACCGGCGGGCCGCCGAGATGGATCGCTTCCTGACGAGCATCACCACCGAACGGGAAGGACGGTTGTACTTTCTCCACTCCTTGACGCCACACATGCCGTTCGAATACGTGCCGTCCGGTCATCGCTACGAAGCGCGGCGCTCCCAGGGACGCCTGCCGGGTGGGGCGACGCTCTTCCTGAAGAGCGATCCATGGCTCACGGTGGTCTTGCAGCAGCGACATCTGCTCCAGGTCGGGTTCGTAGATCGATTCGTCGGCCGACTGATGGACCGGCTGAAGGAGCAAGGGGTTTTCGACGAGGCTCTCATCATCATCACCGCCGACCACGGCGCCGCCTTCTTGCACGGCGAGTCGCGGCGCGCACCGTTGGGGGGATCCCGGGCAGACGTGATGTTCGTGCCGCTCCTGATGAAGCTCCCCGGACAAAGGGTCGGCGAAGTCAGAGACGCGATCGTCGAGACGGTCGATATCGTGCCGACCGTCGCGAGCGTCCTGTCGACGGACGTTCCCTATGCGGTCGATGGCCTATCGCTCCTCGATTTCCCCGAACCACGGAAGGGATCCAGGACCTTCGTTTGCCGGAACGAGCAGAACGCACTAGTAGAGAAGCACGAGGGGCTCGAAGGGGAGCGGTACGAAAGCCTGGAGCACCGGCTGGCCGACTTCGGGTCAGGCATGTATGCGCTGGGACCGCACGCATCGCTCGTCGGTCTTCCGCTGTCGGCCCTCGAGACGCGAATGCCGGACGACACGCTCATCCGACTCGAAGACCTTCAGGCGTTCGACGATGTCGACCTCGAGAGCCATACGCTACCGTTGTACGTGCATGGGGCCATGGCGAGCGGGGCCGACGAGCGGGTCAGCGTGGCCATCGCGGTGAACGGCGAGATCGCGGCAACGACGCAGTCGTATGTGGAAGACGGCACCTGGATGTTTGGCAGTATGATTCCGGAGACATCGCTGACTGCGGGCGCGAACGACGTGCGGGTGTTCGTGGTCGAGGAGGCGAGCGGCACATCGGTACTGACGTTGGTGGCGCCCGAGAAGGGACCGAAAAGGTAGAACGCAGCGTTGTTGCACGAATCGAAGTTAGGCCACCGCACAGGTCCGCGAACCGATGGTCGGTCGCCGCTATCAGGTCGGGCGAAACACAGCCGGTCGCGCAGAAGAGGCTGAGGATGATGTACGGCACGGCGCCCACCGACGCGGGTGCGCCAAGTGATGCCACGCACGCCACAGACATTGACGTGATGCGATTCCAATATCTGGTCCTTGCGGCAGGGCTGCCACTGTTCGTGGGAGCCGGCGTGCAGCCGTCGCCCGCACCAGGGGCGCGAGAGATCATGGCGACGATGGTCGACCCTTCCGCCAACTTTATTTGGCAATCCGTTTCGATCATCGTGACTGCTGATGGGGTCGAGGAGAAGTCCCCGCGAAACGACAGGGAGTGGGGCGAGCTGCGAGAAGCGGCCACTCTTCTAGCCGAAGGCGGCAGCCTTCTCAAGAAAGATCGTCGGCGAGCCGGCGATAGCGATTGGATGAAATGGTCGCAAGCTATCATCGATGCCGCGGACACAACGTTCGAGGCCGTCGATGCCAAGAACGCTGATCTGATCCTCGAGGTTGGAGAGGAGATCTACAGCACCTGCGTCGGGTGTCATGGTGGTTACTGGAGGATGAGTCCGCGACCATGAGGGCATTGTCCGGATAACTCCCCGCACGGTATTGTCAAGTTAAGCAGAATCGGGATGACCGACCCCCTACCTGCCGGTTCACAACAGGACTCGTGTCCATCACCGTGGGGGGTCGGCCAGCCCCGTTTTCGTTGCTTAACAGTACCCCCACGACACGGCCCGCTACGCGAACAATCGCGCCGGAACTACAAACATCCAATACACGACTATTCTGGTCGGATATAGCGTAGACTTGGCAGCAGCTGCCGGAAGGGAGGACCACTTGGTCACACATCCGGCAAGGAGGAATCACATGTCGTATCCAGAGTTCTTCATTGCCCCGATGAGGCAGGAATTGACTCAGCTTGGTGTCAACGAGCTGCGAACCGCGGCTGACGTTGAGACGTCGATTCGGGAAACGCAAGGGACACTCATGATCGTGGTGAACTCAGTCTGTGGCTGCGCCGCTGGGAAGGCCCGCCCTGGTGTTGCGCTCGCGCTCCAGCACACCGTGAAGCCTGATGTGGTGGCGACCGTATTCGCTGGCGCCGACGCGGAAGCCACCGAGCGGGCCCGCAGCTACTTCACTGGCTATCCACCCTCATCCCCCGCGATCGCACTTCTCCGCGGCGGGAAGTTGGTCTACATGATGGAGCGCCATCAAATCGAGAACCAGGAAGCCCAGGACATCGCCTCGCAGTTGACAACAGCGTTTGACACACACTGCCTGACTGGGGCCGCCGCCGGCTAGCCGCGGGCGCAAGAGCGCAACAAGGGCGTAGGCGATGCCCCGTCGCTGAAGCCCAACGTCTCGCGGCGGAGTGGACGCCGATATCGGAACCGCAAAGGCACCGGTCGACGAGAGTGACAACACCTAGAACCGCCAGATGCACAATGAGTCCGAGAACAGCCCAGACGCGCTCCAGAGGGTCTTTCGCTATCACGAGCACACCAAACACCAGTTTGAAAGGTATGCCAGCGGACCGGGGTATCTGGATTGGGCGACGCAGCCAGACCCATTTCGTCGGTACGCCGGCGCCCGCCTGGTGCCTCTCGAGAAAATCCCGACGACCGACGAACCACTCTACGATGACGCCTTTGTGCATGGGCGGATACCGCCCGCGCCGCTGACCCTGCGGACCATCTCGCAACTCTTTTTCGACAGCTTGGCGATCTCAGCGTGGAAGAGCACGGGTCAGGCGAGTTGGGCGCTCCGCGTCAATCCCTCCAGTGGCAATCTCCATCCCACCGAGGGTTACCTCATCTGCGGTCCAATCACCGGGCTCTGCGACACGCCAGCCGTGTGTCATTACGCACCGAAGGAGCACGGGGTGGAGGTCCGGGCGGCGTTCAGCCGAGAACTGTGGGCTGCCCTGTGGCCAGGAGCGCCGGCGACCGCGTTTCTGGTTGGACTCACGTCCATCCACTGGCGAGAGGCCTGGAAGTACGGTCAGCGGGCGTATCGTTACTGTCAACACGACGCTGGTCATGCCATTGGCGCGATCAGTATTGCTGCAGCTGGTCTGGGGTGGCTGACGCGGATCCTGGACGACCTGAGCACCGATGAGTTGGCGCTGCTCATGGGTACCGGCCGAGCCGCCGCCGAACCGGAAGAACCGGACCTGCTCGTCGCTGTGGCTCCGTATGACGGCGGTCGTCAGGACCAGGGACTCTGCGCCGAGCGGATACAGGCGTTCGGATCTCTCGACTGGCGAGGCACCCCCAATCAATTGAGCCCGTCTCACGTCGATTGGGGTGTGGAAGACGTGGCCGCCGCGACACGCAAGCCACGAGTGCCGCTTCGGCATGAGCACCATCAGAGTCCACCGATTCCGTGGTGTCTCGGCAACCGGCCCGTCTCTCTACGGAAGATCATTCGGCAGCGCCGCAGCGCGGTGGCGATGGACAGAGTCACACGTATGACTCGAGACGCGTTCTATACGATTCTTGCAAGAACATTGCCTGTTGCAGGTGCTGTTCCCTTCAGCACCCTTCCCTGGACACCGCTCGTCCACTTGGCGATCGTTGTGCACCGGGTTGACGATCTGGCCACTGGCCTGTACGTCCTGGTGCGCGATCCGTCACAGAGAGCCGCGCTTGAAGAAGCCTTCACCAACGCTGACCGGTGGCAGCGTCCCGCCGGGTGCCCGCCGCACCTAGCGCTCTATCACCTCATCGACGCGGATGTCCAACAAACCGCCCGGCAGGTGTCGTGTTTCCAGGACATTGCCAGCGATGGGTGCTTCAGTCTGGGGATGATCGCGGCCTACGAAGACCCTTTGGAACGACACGGCCCTTGGTTCTATCCGCGCCTGTTCTGGGAAGCTGGCATGATCGGGCAGGTGCTCTATCTGGAAGCCGAAGCGGCCGGCATGAGGAGTACTGGCATCGGGTGCTACTTCGATGATCCCATGCACCACGTGCTTGGTCTCCAAGACCACACGTACCAAGACCTTTACCATTTCACGGTCGGCGGTCCCATCGAGGACACCCGTCTGACCACGCTGCCCGCCTATCCGGATGCGCCGTGATCACGCAGGATTCGAAGGGCCCTGGTCTATCGGTCCAACCGCAAAGGTGACACTGCGGCTGACTACGCTGGGCCAGCACGATCGCCGCCCGGAACGCGGCTAAGGAGCCGTGCACCAACGCCCCACCGTGGGGACGGATCAGTCCGGCAAATCGGCGGAAGACCAGACAACCTGGGTAGTGTAATCGTGCTCCTTGTGTGCCATCCTCTGTCGATCGCTCTATGGGCCATTGAGCCGCGCCACTCCTCGAACCGAATACTCTGACGGGATTGCCTTAGTGCCTTTTGACGTTCTGACTGCCGAACTATCTCATGAAACAAATTCCTTCAGTCTTCAGGAGACCGACGAGCAGGCGTTCCGAAACCGCTACGTGCTGATGGGCTCAGAAGCGATCGCCGAGCGCGGCGCGGCAAATACGGAACTTGCCGGCTTCCTCACAGCAGGTCGGGCACATGGCTGGCAGGTCACGCACATACTCAGTGCGGCTGCCGGACCAAGCGGCAAAGTGACGCGGGCGACGTTTGACTGGCTTTGTGACCCGATCATCTCCGCGATCACACGACACTCATTCGACGGACTTCTGCTGGGGTTGCATGGCGCGATGGACCTAGATTTCTGTGAAGATGGCGAAGGTGAGTTGCTGTCGCGCATTCGACGCGTGGTGGGCGAGACCATGCCAATCGCTATCACGCTTGACCCACATGCGAATGTCAGCAACCAGATGTGTGCTCTGACCAACATCATTGTGTCGTTCAAGACCTACCCTCACATAGATATGCACGACGCTGGTCATCATGCCGGTGACCTGTTGCACCGAACGATGGCTGGCGACATCACACCGTCAACCGTGCGGGTGAGCCGCCCGATGCTGGAGGAAGTCAATGGCGGGCGCACAGATGTGGGCCCGATGATCGGGCGCATTGCGGCAGCGCGTGCGTATGAGGAACACGCGGACGCGTTCGCTGTCAGTGTCAACGCCGGTTTCGCCAGCGCTGACGTCAAAGAAGTCGGTCCGACGGTGTTGGTGACCGGTCAAGGGGATCATGCGGTGCACACTGCCTTCGCCGAAACCATCGCTGATGACATCTGGAACAGACGCCATGACGTGCTGAACGACTATCTGAGTGTCGAAGCGGCCGCGGCAATTGCCGCCACATACGAGCCTGACCTCGGACCACTGATCATTGCGGACTATGCAGACAATCCGGGTGCAGGCGGCTACGGCGATTCAACTGATCTGTTGCGAGCGCTGCTTGACGCTGGCGTGGTGAATGCTTGTTTTGGTCCGATGGTGGATGGTGACGTGGCGCAGCGATTACATTCTGCTTTCGTTGGCAGACGCGTTTCCATCACTCTCGGTGGCAAGACCGAGCCATGCTTCGGTGGAGGGCCACTTGCTCTTGAAGCGGAACTTGTGTCTCTCAGCGAGGGCCTTTTCACTGGCGACGGGCCGATGATCGATGGGCTCCATGGTAGTTTCGGTCCGAGTGCGGTACTGCGCGTTGGCGGTATCGAGATCCTGGTTGTGACCATCGCCCGCCAGATACTCGACCTGCAGCAATTCAAGGCCTTTGGTATCGAGCCGGAGAACAAGTCCGTTGTGGCGCTACGATCGATGCAACACTTCCGCGCCGCATTCGAACCGATTGCTGGGCAGGTGATCGTGTGTGACAGCGGCGCACTGTGCACCCCACGCTACGACCGGTTGCCCTATCGCAATGTGCCACGACCGATCTTTCCTCTAGATCGGGATATGACCCTCGGTTCCGGTTCGGTCGAGTAAACACACCTGCGGAACGCGTTGGGCCTTCACTGCCTTCGCGACGAATGGTGAGGTCATGGCTCGAACGAGCGCGCTGTAGTTGAGCTCGAACGTGACCTCGCTGCCGACGTCGAGGCGGTAGCCACCTGAGTCTGTGATGAGGTGGTCGCTGCTGGCCCCGAGAACCGTGATCCCGGGTGGCGGACAGAGGCCGCGTGGGTCTGTGTCCTGGTGCCCGATGGCCAGGATCGCTCGCGAGATGAAGCCCCGGTCGGTGGAGAGCGGCCTTTCTCCGAAGGCCGGCTGTTCGACGGTGCCCCATGGTTGAGAGGGTTTGACCTTCAACTCGATCACCTCGGCAACCAGCGTGACGGCGTCGGTGTGCAGCCCGTCGAGGGGTGCCCGGCGGAGTGGTTCGCGGCCAAGGAGGATCGACTCACCCAGCCGGAGATTGTTGATTCGCCCAGTGTTTGGGCAGCCGAGCGCCCACTCGAGGCTGCCGGAGTTGCCCCCTGAGATGATGCCGAGGACAAGTCCGAAGGTTGCCTCGACCGAATCGGCCAGCGACGACAGCTCCGCCATGTTCTCGGCGTCGGGCACCACTCCGCTGTGACAAGCGAGGTTCGTCCCTATTCCCCTGAGCGCGATATTCGGGAAACGAAGCGTCTCGCGCACGGTGTTCTCAAGCTCGCCGGGCATGACACCTTCCCGGAGGTCGCCCAGCTCGACCATCAACACGACTCCGTGGGTCTTTCCGGTCTTTATTGCGGCGGAGGACAGTGCGCTCAGGACGTCGAGCTCGGTGTTGAAGCTCGTGTCGCAGTGCTGTACGACCTGATCAACCTGGCTCAGCATCGGAGACCGAATAAGCATCATCGGCGCCGATACTCCCGAGCGACGCATCGTTTCGATGTTCTCAATGCGGGAGTCGCCGAGCGTGGTTACACCCGCGTCGAGCAGCGTCTTGGCGATGTCGGGTGAGCCAAGCGTCGCTTTGGTGACGCCCGTGGCTGAGATACTGCGCCGAGCGAGCCGCTCAACCAGCGAGCGAGCGTTGTGGTGGATCTTGTCGAGGTCGACTTCCAATCGCGGTGCGGGCATCATGCCACGACGGTCATCTTCTCCTCGAGCTCTGGAAATCCCATCAGTACCATCTGCACCAAGCGTTCAGGCGACCGGGTGAGCGCATCGGTGGCCGGGATGCCGAGTTCGCACTCGTACTCCGAGATGGCGGTATCAACCTCAGTGTCCGTCATGTTCTCGTGATTGATCGTGAGGCCAATAACTCTTGTATCGGAGAACGTCTCGATGAGATTGATCTCGGAGATCGGCGTCGGCATCGGCATCTGTTCGTAATCGCAGCGACGGATCCGTCCCGGTGCGTGCTGCAGCACGACGCCGTGGGGGTGGCTGCCCCGGAGAATCAGACTCGACGTCGAGAAGGCTGGGTGACTCAACGCGCCTTGTCCTTCGATCACGATTACGTCTGGGTTCTCGCCGTGGAACGCCTCGACGACGACAGCTTCCATCTCGCCCGAACAGAACTGCGACGGAACGGCATCGAGCGCGACACCGTAGCGGGCACCCTGAATCAAGCCGGTTTGGCCAGTGCCCACCAGTACCGTCTTCAGGCCGTGAGCGTTGAGGGCGCGGGTCAGGACGTTGGCCGTCGTGCGCTTACCGATGGCGCAGTCGGTGCCCAGCACGGCAATCCGCGGGCAGGTGACCTCGGCGAGACGACCGCTGAATATTCGGAGTTCCTTCTTCGGACGGGGCTTTCGGACGTCCAGGATCTTCACGCTCTTCGCCGCGCTGGCCTCGGCAAACTCGGGGTCGTCGTTCAAGAACTCATGGAGACCGTTAACAATGTTCATCCCATAACCCATAGCTTCAAGCACGAGGCCTCGCTCATGCGTCGACAACATGCCAGTCGCCGGTGCGATCCCGAGGATGAAGTAGTCGGGTACAGCTCTGACGTGCGCGAGTGCGTCGGCGAGGTCACGCCGGATGGGGATAGCGTTCGGCTCCTCCCCGAGCACTGTGCCTGAATCGAGACCAGCCTTCTCGCTGTCGATGACCGACAGGATCTCGTAACGCTCCGAGTGACGGACGAGACCGTTGGCGGTCTTGCCGTCGATGGCACCAAAATTTGCTTCGCAATACACGACGGCAGTTGCGGAGCTCGGTGCCTGGTCCAGCGGACGGCTTACGGAAGACGCGCGTGGCCGCCTACCGTCTCCGCCGTGCACCAGCAGGGGCACGGCCAGTTCGTCGGAGTACCAGGAGTCGCCGATACGGCTACGCAAGGGCTGTTCGGATTGTGCACGTTGCGTCATTACTTTGTTCGTACCTTTCACCCGGGTGCGGCACCACTGCGATCGGCTAGCCGAGTGGTTGGGGGCTGTTTCCTTGGACGCGGATAACCCAAACGTGACTTCGGACCCGACGGACCACGCCACTTCAGAGTGTCAACTTGAAATGGTTAATTTAAGACTGCATGAGCCCAAGTCTGGGCGCCTAAACTTTAATACTATCAGTAAATTCAAATGCTTGGGTGCGGTGGAACCCTACTGCCGTGTCCTTTAGCCACTCGAGGCCTCCCCGTTACCCGATGACGTCACGCGGCGTTGGTGCGCTCTCGCCTTCACGTCGAAGTCATGTACCGTCGGCCGTCACGAGGGCCAGGAGACCGGCTGTCACCCGCCGAAAGCACGAGCACAGTGCACCATTCGGGGACGTGGTCTCACGACTCATCGGCAGGCACCCGATCCGGTGGCGGGTGCTCAAAGTGGAGTGGATCTCGGAGGTTTTGCAGTTCGCGGTAGTAGTAGAGGGGCGTTGGCCGCTTCTCTGCAAACGTAAGCTTCTTGAGAAACTCGATCTCCTCTGCAGTCGCGTCGCCGCGCAGAGATGGATCGCGCAGGAAGGCCTGAAGACCAGGGTCTTCGCGAGCGGGCGTTGCGGTGTCTTGCTCCACGAACTCAAATCGCTTCGGTGGACCCGGCACTAGATGGCGATTCAACACAACCTCCATGCCGAACGTTTTGAGGTCGACGTCCCAGGATTCGATCAGGGGCTGAAAGAAGGTGAGGCAGTTGTCAGCCGAAACGTTGAAGACGTCCGTCTCCATGAAATCAAGCACCTTGACCCGCATCTGCTCATGGCTTCGGTCGCCGAGTCGAGCGACCTGGTGGAGCCAGTTCTCATCCTTTGATTCCTCTCTCGTCACGCGTTTCACGACGTCCAGCAGCTTCTGGGTGACGAGGCGTTCGAGGGCACCGAAGGGCTCCTTCTCGAACATCGTTCGGATGGTCTCTGCCTTCCCGGTTACGCATTTCTCAACGATCAATTCCCGTACTTCCTTGAATAGGGGCGCCGGCGGGTCCGCCAACTTTCTCTTCAAAGCTTCCCTACGCTGGACCTCGGCGAGCTTAGCCAGGTTCCCGGCCGGGAGGCGCAAGAACGTCTCCATCCTGCCGTAGATGTCAGTCCGCTCTGGCGCTGGAGGCGCCTTCTTCCCCGTGAGCAACTGGGAAACGTAGGACTCAGTCACCTGTGCGGCCGCCGCCAGAGCCCTCTGTTCAGTGCCTAACTCTCTGAGCCGATGGCGGATGAGAAGAGGGAAATCCATGGGACCCCTTAAATTAACCCTAGTTAATTAATCATGAGCACGAGAAATCAGATTATGTCACACACGTGTTGACTAACAAAGTAAATTAATCAATAATGGTTAACATCGTTGAGTCATAGGCTCAGTATCCAGAAGACCTGTAACTAAGTCAGGTTATCTGGCTCCCCCTCATCTTTAGGCACGCTAACCTTTGTTGACGTGTGTGCTCGCAAAGTAAGGATTCACCATGCCGACGCTTTTCAACCGCGGGATGGCCGCTGCCATCTGGACCGGCGCCTCGCTCGGACTATTCGCGTTGTTCGGGCCACCATTCACGCTGGCCTCGGGTTCAGTTCTGCTGCTTGCGGCAGTCGCGCCTCCGACGATCATGTTCATCCTGTCGTCGGCCCCACCCCTCACCCTCTCGCAAGCCATCATCAAGGAGCTACGTCCCGTTGACAGACCACGAGAACGGTGAAGATACCATCAGACACATCGCCCTCCCGCTGCCGCTGACGGCGAGGGCTTCGATGGGAGTGCGACCGAGGATTCCAAAGAAGCGGGACATCGTGCGTGGTGCTCGTCGTTCCCCTGAACGCGCACATCGGCTACTCGGACAACGCATGGACGTGTAACCCGGGCTATCGACAGCGCGGAGACTCGTGTCTGCCAGACGAACAGTAAGGAGATCGTCAGATGGAAGAAAATAATCCGTTCGCCGAGATCACACGCGCAAACCTTCCGAAGCTCCCGCAGATGCCGCACGTGCCGCGCGGGGCGGCGATGGCCGCGGTCACACTTCTCGTCGTGAGCGTCGTGGGGTTCAGCACGCTCTATCAGGTCCAGCCCGAGGAGGTAGGCGTCGTCCTGCGGTTTGGCCGCTACGTTCGCACGACCGATCCGGGTCTGCGGGTCAAGATCCCGTTCGTGGAGCAAGTCAGCAAAGTGCCGGTGCAACGGCAACTGAAACAGGAGTTCGGGTTCCAGACGACCGAGGCCGGCGTCCGCACGACGTACGCGCCGACGAGTCAGGAGCTCGAGGCCGAGACGATCATGCTCACCGGCGATCTGAACGTTGCCGTGGTCGAGTGGATCGTGCAATACCGCGTGTCCGATCCCTACGAGTATCTCTTCAAGGTGCGGAACCTGGAAGACACCTTTCACGCGATGAACGAGGCGGTCATGCGCGAGGTGGTGGGTGACCGCACGGTGACCGAGGTGTTGACCGTCGGGCGTCAGGAGATCGAGGTGGAGGTCGAGGCGAAGCTCCAGGATCTCGCCGATCAGTATGAGATGGGGATCGCGATCGACCAGGTCGTGCTCCAGGACGTCAACCCCCCGGCTCCGGTCAGGCCCTCCTGGGACGAGGTCAGCCAGGCCCAGCAGCAACGTGACCGGATGATCAACGAGGCACGCGGGGAATACAACCGGGTGATCCCGCGCGCGCGCGGCGAGGCGCAACAGGCCGTGCTGCAGGCCGAGGGCTATGCGCTGGACCGCATCAACCGGGCCGAGGGCAATGCGGTTCGCTTCGCCGCGATCTACGACGAGTATCGGCAGGCCCCGGAGGTGACCCGGCGTCGGCTGTATCTCGAGACGATGCAGCGCATCCTGCCGCGGGTCGGCCGGAAGCTGTTTGTCGCCGAGGACACGACCGGCGTGCTCCCGCTGCTCTCCCTGGACGGGGTGTCGCCACGACAGGCACTCACGCCGGTCCCCACCCCGGCCGCCGCACCCGTCACCGGAGGTGACCAATGAGACCCACCCACATGATTCAGATTGCCGTCGGTGTCGCGCTCCTCGTGCTCCTGGGACAAAGCGCCTACACGGTCAGCGAGACCGATCAAGTCATCATTACGCAGTTCGGTGAGCCGGTCGGTGACCCGGTCGTCACGCCGGGATTGCACTTCAAGTTTCCCTTCATCCAGCGGACCAATGTCTTTGACAAACGGTTTCTCGAGTGGGATGGCAGCCCGAATCAAGTGCCGACCAAAGACCGGCGGTTTATCTGGGTCGATACCTACGCCCGCTGGCGCATCACCGACCCGCTGCTGTTCTTTCAGCGGCTGCGGGACGAGCGGGGGGCGCAGTCGCGGCTGGACGACGTCCTCGACGGCGAGACGCGCAACGCGGTGGCGAGTCACGACCTGATCGAGCTGGTGCGCAGCACCAATCGCAACCCGGACGACGTCATGATTGATAGCGAGGAGGAGGCGGTCATCCTGGAGCGACTCGAACGGGGCCGGGAGGAAATCACGCGCGAGATCCTCAACACGGCCGCCGGGCGCACGGCCGACCTCGGCATCGAGCTGCTGGATCTGCGTCTCAAGCGGATCAACTACGTCGAGGAGGTTCAGCAGGATGTCTTCGCCCGGATGATTGCCGAGCGGCAGCGAGTCGCCGAGCAATTTCGGTCGGAGGGCCAGGGTGAGTCAGCCCGCATCAACGGCGAACGCGAACGCGAGCTCGCGCAGATCCAGTCCGAGGCATATCGTGAGGCCGAGGAGCTGCGCGGCGTGGCGGACGCCGCCGCGACCGGGATCTACGCCGAGGCCTACAACCGGGACGCCGATTTCTATGCCTTCACCAAGTCGCTGGAGACCTACGAGCTGACGATGGATCCGTCGACGATCTTCATCCTCGGGACCGATAGCGAGTTGCTCCGGTTCCTCGAGCAGCCCCGGTAGGGGTGCCGTTGTCTTCTCAAGTAATTGAAGGGAGCATCACATTCATGGCCACAAAGATTCGCCCACTCCACGACCGACTGATCGTTGAACGCATCGAGGAAACAGAGCAACAGGTTGGCGGCATCATCATTCCGGACACGGCCAAGGAAAAGCCCCAACAGGGCAGGCTCCTGGCCGTCGGGAAAGGCAAGGTGCAGGACGACGGCACCGTGGTCCCGGTCGACGTCAAGGCCGGTGACAAAGTCCTCTTTGGGAAGTACTCCGGTCAGGAGATCAAGCTGGATGGCACCGAGTACTTCATCATGCGCGAGGACGAAGTGCTCGGCGTCATCGAAGAAGGTAAGAAGTCGTAGTCCCTGCTTCGAGTACGCACCCAGGTGCCGCGACATGGGCACACGCACGAAACTAAACAGGTGATTGGAGTTCCAAAAACATGGCTAAGCAGATTGTGTACGGTGAAGAAACACGACGGCGGCTCATCGACGGGGTCAACCAGCTCGCCAACGTGGTCAGAGTGACGCTCGGCCCGAAGGGTCGCAATGTGGTCCTGGATAAGACGTTCGGGTCCCCGACCATCACGAAGGACGGGGTCTCGGTCGCCAAAGAGATCGACCTCAAGGACCCACTCGAGAACATGGGTGCCCAGATGGTCCGCGAAGTGGCGAGCAAGACGTCCGATATCGCCGGTGACGGGACCACGACCGCCACGGTCCTGGCGCAGGCCATCTACCGCGAGGGGGCCAAAAACGTTGTGGCTGGCGCCAACCCGATGGAGATCAAGCGCGGGATCGAGCGCGCGGTCAAGGCGGTGGTCGGCGCCCTGGAGAAGATGTCGACCCCGGTCACCGGCGACATGATCGGGCAGGTCGGGACCATCTCGGCTAACACCGATGCGACGATCGGCACCATCATCGCCGAAGCAATGGACAAGGTCGGGAAGGACGGCGTCATCACGGTCGAAGAAGCCAAGACGCTCGAGACGTCCCTGGAGGTCGTCGAAGGCATGCAGTTCGACCGCGGCTATCTCTCGCCGTACTTCGTCACGGACCCCGAGCGGATGGAGGTCGTGCTCGAGAACCCACTCATCCTGATTCACGAAAAGAAGATCAGCGCGATGAAGGATCTGCTGCCGCTGCTGGAGCAGGTGGCGAAGTTGAGTCGTCCCTTGCTGATCGTCGCCGAGGACATCGAGGGAGAGGCGCTGGCCACCCTCGTGGTCAACAAGTTGCGCGGCACGTTGCACGTCGCCGCGGTCAAGGCACCGGGCTTTGGGGACCGGCGCAAGGCCATGCTCGAGGATGTCGCCATCCTCACCAACGGGAAGGCCATCACGGAGGACCTGGGCCTCAAGCTCGAGAACCTCCAGGTCGAGGATCTTGGGACCGCGAAGAAGGTCACGATCGACAAGGACAACACCACGATCATCGAAGGCGGCGGCACACAGAAGGCGATCGAAGGCCGTGTCAAACAGCTCCGCGCGCAGGTCGAGGACACGACGTCGGACTATGACCGCGAGAAGCTGCAGGAGCGACTGGCAAAGCTCGTGGGCGGCGTCGCCGTGATCAAAGTCGGGGCGGCCACGGAAACGGAAATGAAGGAAAAGAAGGCCCGGGTCGAGGATGCCATGCACGCCACGAAGGCGGCGGTCGAGGAAGGCATCGTACCCGGCGGCGGCGTGGCCTTGTTGCGTGCCGCCACGGCACTCGACACGCTCAAGGTGGACCACGACCAGCAGCTGGGCGTCGACATCATCCGTCGCGCCCTCGAGGAGCCGATGCGGTGGATCGCGCAAAACGCCGGATGCGAAGGCTCGATTGTCGTGCAGAAGGTGCGTGAGGCGAAGAACAGCGACGAAGGGTTTAATGCCCAGACCGAGACGTATGAGAACCTCGTGAAGGCCGGCGTCATTGACCCGACGAAGGTGGTGCGCTCGGCGCTGCAGAACGCCGGCTCCATCGCGTCGCTTCTGCTGACGACTGAAGCGCTGATCGCGGAAATCCCCGAGGAAAAGAGTGCGTCTTCCGCCGGTGGTGCTCCGGGCATGGGCGGAATGGGGGACATGTACTAGAAGGACGTCGGCTCAGGCAGACGGACAGAACGGCACCGAAGGGCCCGTCGGGCACACATGCCCGGCGGGCCCTTCTTGTTCAGGTGGCGGCCTGAGTTCCGTCCCGAACACTCGATGAGTTACTGTCAGGTCGAAGCCGCAGCCTATTCAGGCCACCAGCGATTAGGGGTGCAGGGAATGTCCGAGAGTAAGAAGAAGAAGGAACCAAAAACATTAAATAGGAAGCTTCTTGAATTGTATGTCGGCCACAACGAAGATCGTAAGTTGACCGGCTACAAGGATTCTCAGGGCGTTCCGACCATAGGATTCGGCTTCAAACTGACGGGACGCGACGCAAAGGAGCAAATCGAGGCGGTTGGTCTGAGGTATAAGGATGTTCGCAAGAAGAGAGTCTCGATAACGGTAGGGGAAGCAGAGACACTCCTGAAGGTGACGCTCGATGAAGCGATTCAAGCTGCGCGGCGCCTTGTCGGGAACTTCGATGAACTTGATGAGGTGCGGCGAACTATCATCGTCGACGTAATCTGCAACCTTGGCGCCAAAGGATTCAGTAAATTCAAGAACACGATCGCTGCAATTGAGGGACGGGACTGGGAAGCTGCTGCGACAGAATTGCTAGATTTAAGATATTTCAAACAGGTCAAAGCCCGCGCGCTGCGCAATGCCTACGGTCTATACACTGGCGAGTTTCATGCGCGAGAAGCCGACAGCAAAACAAAGAAAGAATGGGAGCAGCAGTTTCGTATCAATCAGTCCCCGTCTTGGTTGTCAACATCCGGTCCAGCTTCTCACACACTAGGTCCAGCTCTTCCTTCGTGATCACCAACGGCGGCGCCAGACGCAGCGTGTGCTCGTGTGTCTCCTTCAACAGCACCCCTTCGCCGCGTAGGGCTTCGGTGAACCGTCGTGCCCCACCGGCCTCCGGGTACAGTTCGATGCCCGCCCAGAGACCGACGCAACGGATCTCCCTGACGATTTCTGAGCGGATCTTGCCCAGCCGTTCGGCGAGGTACTCACCCAGCTGCCCCGCACGCTCAATGAGCTTCTCCTCCAACAGTACGTCGAGGGCCGCCTCTGCCACCGCGCAGGCGAGTGGGTTCCCGCCATATGTGCTGCCGTGCGATCCTGGGTCGAACACGTCCATGACTTTGCTGTCTGTGAGAAACGCCGAGACCGGATAGAGACCACCCGACAGGGCTTTGCCGATGACGACGGCATCGGCACGAATGCCCTCGCGAGTGTGCGCGAAGAGGTGACCAGTGCGTCCCAGTCCGCTTTGAATCTCGTCGCAGATCAACAGCACGTGCTCCTCGTCGCACAGCTGCCGCAGGCCAGGCAGAAATCCGTCTGGTGCCACGATCACGCCAGCCTCACCCTGGATCGGTTCGACCAGAACAGCGCAAGTGTCCCGGGTTATCGCGTGGCGGACCTCGTCGAGGTCGCCGAAGCGGACCCTGATGAACCCCGGCGTGTACGGCCCGTAGCCGCGTCGCGATCCGAGGTCAGAGGACAAGCTGACGATCGTCGTCGTCCGGCCGTGAAAGTTTCCGTCGAAGACGATGATCTCGGCCGCATCCTCAGCGATTCCCTTTTCGCGATAGCCCCACCGTCGTGCGGCTTTGATCGCGGTTTCCACCGCTTCGGCGCCGGTGTTCATCATCAGCACCTTCTCGTACGAGGTCAGCCGGGCGAGCTTCTCGCAGAACGGTCCGAACCGGGTATTGCGGAAAGCGCGTGACGTGAGCGCGAGCGTCTGGGCCTGCTCGACCAACGCCCGAACGATGCGGGGGTGGTTGTGGCCCTGATTGAGCGCTCCGTACGATGCGAGGCAGTCGAGATACTTCTTCCCCTCCACATCCCAGACCCACACGCCCGCCGCGCGTTCGATCACGACGTCGAGAGGTTGGTAGTTGTGAGCAGCATAGGTGTCCTCAAGCTCGAGGTAGCGCGGTGTTCGGGGATCAGTGACGGTCATTCGGGCATTATCGCTGTTACGACATCTCCTTGCACCGCATCGGTCAACCGAACCGTCGGGCCCCCAACGCCTCGGCTGACGCCTGCCGATCGAATCCTTACGCAAACTCGCGGATTAGAGGTGTCTGGAGCGACCGTGTATGGCTGGTGCACCAGCGGTGTTCCCGTCAGCGCGGGATCGCGCGCATCGATCTGCGCCAGGCCGTATTCCTGAAGCTGCGTCGGCTCCTGACCTTCGCCATCAACGGACGGGCTCGGATTTCGAGTCTGCGCTCCCTTCCCTTGCGCCCCCCACGCGGGCGTTGCATCATAAGCACCCATGCACATCCTCAAGTGGCCGCTGGTGGTCGTTCCGTTGCAGTTCGTCGGCGGGCTGCCGCTCATCTCGATGTCGGACTACGACATCCCAGGGCTGGGACGGTTCAGTGCCCACGTCGTCTTCGACGGCGATTGGTATGCTGGAACATGGAAAGTCGGCGATGCCTGAGGCGGACACATGTTCGGGCGCATTGAACCACAAGAGTAGCGGTCGCTAGGGAAGAAGAACCCATATGAATGTTGGTGTGGCGTCGGAAATGGTCTTCAACTTCGTTGGAGGTCTAGGCATCTTCCTGCTCGGCATGAAGTACATGCAACAAGGTCTTCAAGTGGTAGCCGGCAACCGCATACGACGCATGATCAACGCGGTCACCGCGAACCGATTTATGGCCGTGGGAATCGGCCTATCGGTCACCACCCTTGTTCAGTCGAGCTCGGTTACGTCGGTGATGGTGATCGGCCTCGTCAACAGCGAGCTCATGACCCTCAATGGAGCGATAGGGGTCATCATCGGTGCCAATATCGGCACCACCATCACTGGGTGGATACTGGCTCTCAAAATAGGGCAATACGGTCTCCCCCTGCTCGGCCTGGCTGCCTTTGGCTGGGTGTTTATCAAGGAGGAGAAGCTACGATACTCAGCCCTGGCAGTGCTCGGAATTGGGATGGTGTTTTTCGGCTTGGAACTCATGAAGGATGGGTTCGCGCCTGTGAGAGACCTTCCAGACTTCGCAGCGATGTTCCAGATGTTCGAGGCCACCAATTACCTGGGTGTCTTGAAATCCGCGCTGGTCGGCTGTGTCGTGACATTCATGGTCCAATCTTCATCCGCGACGTTGGGAATTACGATCGCGCTCGCCAATACGGGCGTGATCGACTTTCAAACCGCGGCGGCGCTCGTGTTGGGTGAGAATATTGGGACGACGATTACCGCCTACTTAGCGTCTCTCGGTGCGGACGATATCAATGCCAAGCGTACCGCCTACTTTCACATTGTTTTCAATGTCACGGGAGTGGCCATCGTCACGGCTATCTTTATTCCCCTGTATGTGCCCTTCATCACGAATGTCGTCCTGAGTGGAACGGATCCGAATAGCCTGGCGCCAGACGGCACCTTCCCCTACATGACCGCGGCAATCGCCACGTCGCACAGCGTCTTCAACGTACTGACGGCGCTCGTCTTCATGGCCGTCATGACACCAGCGACAGCGGCTCTCAAACGATTCGTTCGCGAGAAGCCAACGAAGCAGAAGGACACGTTGACGCATCTGGACTTCAACTTGGTGGGGTCTCCATTGGTTGCGATCGAACAATCTGGCTTCGAAATTGCGAGAACGGATCAACACGTAAGAACGATGCTGGATGACTTGCGCACCATTATTGGCGCGGCAGAGGAGGGTCGAGACCTGATTGAGAAGACTCTCCAACGGGAGAGGATCATCGATGACGTTCAAAGCGAGATGACACGGTTTTTGACCGATCTCCTGGCTGTCGACCTGAGTCATCACGTCGCTCAGGAGGCGAGAGCCCAGTTGCGACTCGCAGACGAGTTCGAATCGGTGAGCGATTACGTCACCAATGTCTTGAAGCTGTATCTGCGATTGCGTGAAGCGAACGTGGCATTTTCGCCAGACCAGCAACGAGAGTTGCTGGACTTACATGACGTGGTCGCCAGGTACTACGACAGTGTGCGTGAGGGCTTTGCAGTGGACGATTTCGACGGGTACTTGTCTGGAATACACGAGGATAGCCGTGAGATCACCGATGAGATCAGAGCCCTGAGAGACCGCCACTGGAGCCGACTATCTCATGAAACTGTTGTTCCGTTGATTAGCACGTCGTACATGGACATTGCCAATGCCTACCGGAGAATCAAGGATCACCTCTTGAACATCGGCGAAGCGATAGCGGGCGGCAAGGATATCGGCAGAGAAAACATGGGTGCGCCGCAGGAAGTGGCCTCGGGCTGAAAACCACCTGCCGAATCGCTTGTCACTCGAAACCTTGAAGTGCCAAATACTCAGACCGGCGGTCCCGCGTTCGGGTACTGGGTTCCTCCGTCTCGCCAGCTCATGGTCCTCGGCATTGTGCCGCGGGGAGAGTTAACCTTAATGCGTCATTTTTCTGAGCGAGCAATGACGCTTTGGGATTGAAAAAGGCCTTCCAGTGTGGTTGAAAGGTGGTGCAACCCAACGCCTTCTTCCACACATGAAAGGCCACTGACCGTGAGACGAAGAAAATCCGATTTGCATGCCCGTGTCAATAGGAATCTGCCGCTGGAGTTCGATGACGTTCGCCTCACGTCGTACGCCGGGCTGGAACTCTTGGAGCGCTACCTGCGCACCCGTCGCTTCAATCAGCTGGTGCGCGAGGCGTTTGCCGACCTGCCGCGCTGGGGCGACTTCGGGGTGGTGGTGATGGTGCGGGTGTTCGTCGGGTTGGTGATCGTTGGCGGCCGGCGCCTGCGGCATCTGGCCTACGTCGCCGACGACCCGATCTTCCAGCGGTTCGGCAACGTGCGCGTCGTGCCCACCGCGCGGACGTTGAGTCGGTGGCTGCGGCACTTCACGATGCGGACGGTCACCCGCTTCCAAGCCCTCAACGCGGCCGTCGTGCGCCAGCTGCTGCCCACGCTGGGGCTGCGCACCTGGACGGTCGATGTGGACGGCGTCGTCGTGTCGACGGGGTTGCAGGTCGAACGGGCGGCGCGGGGCTACAACCCGCACCAGCGGAAGGTGCCCAGCTACTACCCGATCATGGCGCACCTGGCCGAAACGACCCACATCCTGCGGGTCAAGAATCGGTCGGGCAACGTCCACGATGGGAAGGCGGGCCTGCCGTTCTTGCGGGCCCTGTGGCCGCAGCTGGTCGGGCTACGCACGGGCGGGGCCCGGCTGCGGTTTCGCATGGATGGGGCGTTTTTCCGCCAGGATGTGCTGCGGTGGTTGCAGGGCCGCGGCGTGGGCTATGCCATCAAAGTCCCGTTCTATCGCTGGCTGGATCTGCAGCGCTACATCCGGGACAGTCCCACCTGGGTGCCGGTGGCGCCCGGCGTGACCGGCTTCGCCGTGCCGGGCGCGGAGACGCCCTGGCACATCCCCGTGACCGTGACCATCTATCGGAAGAAGGTCCACCACCGGGCCACCAAGAACTATCAGCTCGACCTGTTTGATCCTAACGATGGGCACTACGAATACTCGGCGGTCACGAGTAACCTCGCGCTGACGGTCCGCAACTTGTGGTACTTCGCCTGTGGGCGGGGCAACCACGAGAAGACCATCGCGCAGCTCAAGACCGGGCTGGCCTTCCACAGCGTCCCGACCCAGACCTACGCCGCCAACAGTGCGTGGCAGCAGCTCGTGGTGCTCGCCCACAACCTGTTGACGAACTTCCAACTCGAGACGGGCGCCCCGCCGCGGCGCCGCACCCGGAAGCACACCGTCGTGCCCCTGCTGCAGAGCGTGCAGACGCTCCGCTTCGAACTGTTTCATCGGGCCGCCCTGCTGGTCCGCCCCGGTGGCAAGACGCGGTTGCGGATGACCGACAATCTCCCGACGCGTCAGACGTTCACCCGCATTGCCAACGCCCTCGCGAGCGGCTGAGTTTTTGACGCATTAGGGTTAACGTGACAATGCCTCGCGGCACTGTCAAGTTAACGAGTCCGGGCCATACGAGGGCAAGTTCATCAGAGATCAGGCTGCTGTCACCTCGGCCCACACTGTGAAGGCTTGTGCCTGCAACATTTGATGATGAACAGATCTCAGCGGTACCGACCACCTGGCGTGTGCTCAACCTCGAGATGCGCCCTGACGAACCCGAGAGCGTGCTTCGCGATCGCGCGGCCGAGGCGGCCGGAATCGAACCCGAACGGGTGCGCGGATTGCGCATCGCCCGCAGGTCGGTCGATGCTCGCCGTCACGGGAAGACCCGGCGCGTGCGCTTCATCGTGCATGCGGACCTCGTTGTCAACTCGACGCACCTTGGTCCCCTTTTCGACGCCGCGGTGCGCTCAGGCAAGGTCGTCGAGGCTCCGAAGGCAGGGAGTTTTCTGGTCGCGGCACAGAAGCCTCGAAGACGAGACGCCCGTGTCGTCGTCGTCGGGGCCGGCCCCGCCGGTTTGTATGCCGCCCTGGTACTCGGGACCAATGGCGTCTCCGTCGACCTGATCGATCGCGGCTCGGCGTTGAAACAGCGGGGGAAGGACGTCGCGCGGTTCCACCAGACCCGTGTACCGAACTCCGAGTCCAACCTCCTCTTTGGTGAAGGAGGAGCCGGAACTTATTCTGACGGCAAGCTCTACACGCGCGTGGACGATCCTCTGGAAGTCCCATGCCTGGAGGAGTTGGTGGCTTGCGGCGCCCCCACCGACATCCTGTACGATTCTCGAGCTCACATCGGCACCGACCGCCTCCACCGAATCCTTCCCATCCTGCGAAGCCGTATGGAATCGCTCGGGGTTCGGTTCCACTGGAACGCGCGGCTCGACGGCCTTGTCCTCGAACCGGGCCCACCGCGGCACGTGCGGGCCATCCGGACGTCCGCTGGCGAGATGCCCTGTGACGATCTGCTCTTGGCGCTGGGCCACAGCGCGCGGGACAGCGCGCGGGTGCTTCACCGCCATGACGTTCAGGTCACAGCCAAACCGTTTCAACTGGGCGTGCGGATCGAACACCCCCAGGCGTTGATCGATCGCGGCCGCTACGGCGAGGGCCCCGAGGCGGCCCTACTTGGCCCCGCGTACTACAACTTGGTGTGCAAAGCGGGCGAGGGCATACCGTCTAGCTATTCGTTCTGCATGTGCCCTGGAGGCACGATCGTCGCCAGCACGAACACGCCGGGACTGTTGTGCACCAACGGCATGAGTAACTCGAGACACTCGTCCTCGTGGGCCGGCGCCGCCCTGGTTACCACCTTCGGCCCAGAAGAGTACGGGGCGGGCCCGTTCGCAGGTGTGGAATTTCAGGAGACCCTTGAGCGGCGCTTCTTTGAAGCCGGCGGCGGCGACTACACAGCGCCCGCGCAAACCGCTGACGATTTTCTCGCCGGGCGACCCACGGCGAGACCCCGACACTCCACCTACACGTTCGGCACCTGCCCCGGACGCATCGATGCGCTATTGCCGCCCCTGGCCCGGGACGCCATCGCGCGCGCCCTCCTGAAGTACGAGCGCCAGATACCCGGCTTCAGTTCCGCAGCCGGACTGCTGGTTGGCTTGGAATCGCGCAGTTCGGGCCCGATTCGCCTGCCTCGTGACCGCGACACCTCGGTGGCCAACGGCTTCGACAACCTGTACCCCATCGGCGAGGGCGCCGGCTACGCCGGTGGCATCATGAGCGCTGCCATCGACGGCGCCAGAGCCGCCATTCGCTACCTGCAGCCATAGAAAGGCGGAACCCCCAACCTGCGCAGATGCGGGCCCTGGACTACACGCGCACCGCCCGGGTGGTCGGCGTGTGTATGGTGGGGTGGGTGGTGTCGGGCGTGATCAGCTTCCTGTTCTTCGGACTTGTTGTGAGCTAGTAGCGCGGCACAGCGGGATCGACGAACTGGGACCAGGCGTCGATCCCACCCCGTAGATTGTAGAGATTGCGGAATCCCTCACGCCGGAAGTACTCCGCCGCGAGCTGACTGCGTATGCCATGGTGGCACTGGAATACAATGAGCGTATTCGGATCCAGGCTGAGCAACGCGTCGTGATGCGACTGGTCAAGCAGACGAGAGCCGTCGATCTTCGCCACTGCGCGCTCCGCGTCCGTGCGGACGTCGACCAGTTGGAACGCCGTGCCGCCCTCAATCAGTGCCTTCAGCTCAGGAGCTGACAGTTGACGAATCGGCGGGGGCTCGTCTGCGGTAGTGTCGTCGCCCAAGGGATGTTGATTCTCGCACGAAACCCGCCAACGGAGTGACACATGCACCCGCTGCACGACCTACCCCTGGACGAGCTGACTCCCGCCCGACTGTGGGCAACGCTGGACCGGCCTACCCGCGCGCTTGCAGCCCGAGCCCTATTCGACGGCGACCTGACGACGCGCAACCAAGCCAACCACGCCATCGCGCTCGCGCTCAGATTTCGGGACGCCGGTGTTCGCAAACTCTCGGTGGATCGACGGGTCGACTACCTCGCGCGCGTCGTGCGCCCTGACCATGCACTGGCCTCGTCGTTGCTGATGGCCCTGCATCTCGGCCGCCGCAAGAAGCTGCTCGTCAGTTTTCTCGACGAACTCCAGATTCCCAGCCAGGATGGTTTGATCGCTGAAGACCACGAGTTGGGCCCCGTCGCGGCCGCTGCCCTCGAGCCGGCCGTCCGCAGGCTCCGCGACCAGTTCGACGGAGCCGAGGTCGAGATTTACCTGGCTAGCCTCTTGGCGCTCGACCCCGAGGTCTGGGGCGGGCTGGGCGAACTCCTTCGAGAGGACCGCGACGCCCACGAATCACCCACCGCCCTAGAGTCTGATCCCGGATGACCGAAAGCGCGCAATCCTTCGAGCGATTGTGGCGCCCGCTCGTCGCTCGCTGGAGTGAGACATTGGATCTGCCTCACCTTCCCGATTGAATTCAGATCAAAGCGAGTTCGCGGATGCGTGTCTCTTTGGGGCGGTGTCTGGCTAGCCAGGGCGAGATCCGGATCGCGCAGTTCTTGCTCAGCGGGCCGCCCGACCTGCTCGAAGAAGTGCTGTGCCACGAGATCGCACACGCCGCCGCTGCGGCTAGATTCGGTGCACGCATTCGTCCCCACGGAACTGAGTGGCGCGACGCTCCAGTCGAGACACCGCGCTGAGTGCCCTGCTAACCGCGTGTCCCCAGGAAGATCGTATGCCGTTCACCCTTGCTCTCGCGCGAACGCACGGTCTCGCTGCGCACAGCGAAACCGACCTCGGCGAGCCGGTTTTCAAACACCGATGATCCTCTCGCTGACCAGACGGCAAGCAGACCGGCCGGCTTCAACGCGCGCCACATTCGTATCAACCCGGGACGATCGTAGAGCCACTCGTTTGATTCCAGGCACCAGGCATCTGGGCCGTTATCCACGTCGAGCACGATCGCATCGAAAGGCTGCTTCACCTTCCGCAGATAGTCGACCACGTCGGTGACCTCGACGACCACTCGCGGGTCGGCGAGTCGATCGGTCGCCGACTCAAAACCGAATTTGCGATTCCAGTCGACAACTGTCTCGAAGAACTCGACGACCACCACCGAGGCCCCAACGGGCAGCACGTCGAGCGCCGCTCCCAGGGTGAAACCAAGCCCCAAGCCACCGATCAACACTCTCGGATGGCTGTTGTCCGCCAGCTCCCGTACGGCGAGGTCGGCGAGGGCCTTCTCCGATCCCGGGGCCCGGGTCGACATCAACCCCTGACCATCGACCTCGATTCGGTAGTCTCCGGCGTGGAGCGACAGGGTCATCCGCATCCCGTCGGGCGTGGTCGTCGAGGCCAACAGTTCGCGGCGCCGCATGGTCAGATTGGCTCTCCGTGTTTCTATTCCAGGGCACGCTTCCGCGACAAGGCGATCCGTTGTCGACGCCGATCGACCTCGAGCACCTCGACCCGCAGATGATCGCCGACCTTGACGACCTCGGTCGGATCCTTGACGAAACGATTGTCGAGCTCGGAGATGTGAACGAGGCCGTCTTGGTGAACGCCAATGTCTATGAATGCGCCGAAGTGCGTCACATTGGTGACGATCCCTTCCAGCCGCATCCCGGTTTCGACATCGGCAATCGTCTCGACGCCGTCGGCAAATCGCACCGGCTCATACTCTCGCCGTGGATCTCGGCCTGGTCGTGAGAGCTCCGCGAGAATATCGCGAATGGTTGGCAGTCCGAGGTTGTCGTCGACCAGGCTCTCGAGATCGACGCCTTTCAAGGCGTCGTCATTGCCGAGCAGATCGCAGGATCGACAACCGAGCCGTCTAGAGATCGTCTCCACGATGTAGTAGCTCTCGGGGTGCACCGCCGTCGCGTCGAGCGCCTCGGCTCCGTCGCGTACTCGCAGGAAGCCAGCACTCTGCTCGAACGCTTTCGCGCCGAAGCGAGGGACCTGCAAGAGGTCCTGGCGGGTCGCGAACGGGCCGGCGGCGTCCCGATGGGCCACGATTGCCCGTGCCAGCGTTGGACCGATCCCCGATACGTACGACAGCAGCGTTGCCGAAGCCGAATTCACATCGGCGCCGACCCGGTTCACCGATGAGCGGACGACTCGGTCGAGGGCTTTCTTGAGTTGAGCCTGGTTGACGTCGTGCTGATACTGCCCGACCCCGATCGACTTGGGGTCGATCTTGACGAGCTCGGCGAGAGGATCTTGGAGCCGACGAGCAATGCTGATTGCGCCGCGAACGGTGAGGTCGAGGTCGGGGAACTCCTCGCGGGCCATCGCGCCCGCCGAGTAGATTGAAGCGCCAGATTCGTTGACGACGACCTTCCAGACGCGGGGCCGGGCCTTTTCGAGTCGTGCGCAGAACGCTGCGGTCTCACGCGAGGCCGTGCCGTTGCCGATGGCGATCAATTCGACGTCGTGAGCGTCGATCAGCCGGAGGAGCTCTCGCTCCGCGCCCTCGACGTCGTTTCTCGGGGCGGTGGGATAGACAGTGGAATGAGCCACGAGCTTACTCGTGGAATCGATGACGACGACTTTGCATCCGGTTCGAAAGCCCGGATCGATTCCAAGGATCGTCTTCCGAGAGGCGGGTGGGGCGAGAAGGAGCTCGCCGAGATTCGTTGCAAACACGCTAATCGCTTGCTTCTCGGCGACTTCTCGCAGCGAGGACAGCACTTCGGTCGATATCGACGGCTTCAGCAGGCGCGCGTAGCAGTCGGTCACCGTCGCTTCGAGCTCGCGGCGGAACACGAAACCGGGATTCGTCAGCAGGCGACGGCCGAGGGCCGCGGTGAGCTTGGCGTCGTCGACGTCGATCGCCAGCGAGAGCGCGTGTTCAGATTCGCCGCGTCGCATGGCGAGAAAACGGTGGGGCACGAGCCGCGCGATCGGCTCGCGAAAGTCGTAGAAGGTCTCGAACCGATGGTCCTCGCCGTCATACCCGCGCTTCTTCTTCGTCTTGACGCAGCCGCGGCCGAGTCGATTGCGCAACCAGGCGCGCGTCGCAGGATCCTCAGACCAGCGTTCGGCGATGATATCGGCGGCATCTTTCAGTGCGGCTTCCGCGTCTTCCACTTCGTGAGCGGGATCGACGAACGCCTTGAGGACCGAGGCCCGGGTCGTGTCGAGATCGACCTGGGCCACAAGGATGCTCGCGAGCGGATCGAGGCCGCGTTCACGAGCGACTGTCGCCCTGGTCTTGCGCGTGCTCTTGTATGGCAGATAGAGGTCGTCCACTTCGCGCGCGTCGCGGGCACCGACGATCGCGTGCTCCAGTTCACGATCGCGAACGCCCTGCTGGAAGATCGACTTCAATACTCGATTCTTGCGATCGATGAGCTCCGTGGCGGCCGCCAGGGCGTCCTCGACGGCCCCGATCTGGACCTCGTTGAGCCCGCCGGTGCTCTCTTTGCGGTATCGGGCGATAAAGGGAATCGTACAGCCGTCTGACAGGAGGTCGACCGCCCCACGGACCCGTTTCGGTGCGATCCCGAGCTCGGATGCGATCGCGGTGACCGTCCTGGACAGATCGAAGGACACGCGTGTCGGGTCTGCTTTCATCGCATCCATCTGGCGCCGCTGTTGTCGTCAGGTCGATCGCGAATCGAGCGCGTCCCACCGTGTGTACAATTCACCAAGGTCATGCTCGATCCCTTCCGCTCGCTCGAGGGCGGCGGTAATCTCGTTGGCCGGCCGCGTGTAGAACGTCGGCGCCTCGATCGTCCCGCCGAGCGCGCGCTGTTCAGCCTCGAGCACCTCGATCCGGGCGGGCAGTTCGGCGAGTTCGTGTTGTTCCCTGTATGTGAGTTTCCGTGCGGGACCCACGTCCTCCGTCCGGCGCTGCGTTGACCTCGGTGTGGACGGCGGCCGTGAAGACGAGACCGCTGGCACATACTGGCGCCTCCAGTCCTCGTACCCGCCTACGTATTCTTCCAGCTTCCCGTCGCCCTCGAACACGATCGTGCTCGTCACGACGTTATCGAGGAACGCGCGGTCATGGCTGACAAGCAGCAGCGTGCCAGGCCATTCGACGAGCTGCGCTTCGAGCAACTCGAGGGTGCTGAGGTCGAGATCGTTGGTCGGCTCGTCAAGTACCAGAATGTTGGCCGGGCGCGTGAACAACCGGGCCAACAACAGCCGGTTTCGCTCGCCGCCTGACAGCGACTTCACTGGCGAGTGCGCCCGTGCAGGCGGAAACAGAAAATCACGTAAGTACGCATTGACGTGACGCGATCGGCCGTTGACGGTCACGGTGTCGCTGCCTTCGCCGACCGTCTCGAAGACCGTTCGTTCGGGATCGAGCTGCCCACGGTGCTGATCGTAGTAGGCCACCTCGACGTTTACGCCACGGCTTACGTCTCCTGCGTCCGGCGCCAGCTCCCCCAGCAGCAGCCGGAGCAGCGTCGTCTTTCCAGAGCCATTCGGCCCAATGAGACCGACCCGGTCGCCGCGCATGATACGCGTTGAGAATCGGCGAATCACCTGTGTCGATCCGAACGCCTTGCTCACCTCGTCGACTTCGAACACGACCTGGCCGGACGATTGGGCTCGTTCGATCTGAAGATGGACCGCACCCAGCTCGTCGCGCCGCGCCGCCCGCTCCTGACGCATGGCCGTCAGCGCGCGGACGCGCCCCTCGTTACGCGTTCGCCGGGCCTTCACGCCTTGACGCAGCCACGTTTCCTCGTCAGCCAGGCGCTTGTCGAACTTGTCCCGCCTGGCTGCGTCGTTTGCCAGCCACTCATCCTTTTTGCGGAGGAAGGTCGGGTAGTCTCCTGACCACGAGGTCAGCCGACCGCGATCGATGTCGACGATTCGCGTTGCGACCCGCTGGAGAAACGCACGGTCGTGGGTGACGAACACGACGGCGCCCGGATACTCGGAGAGGAAAGACTCCAGCCAGATGATGGCCTCGAGATCGAGGTGATTCGTCGGCTCGTCGAGCAGCAGTACGTCTGGCTCGGCCACCAGTACTTTCGCAAGCAGCACCCGGCGTCGCCATCCGCCCGAGAGGGTGTCGACCGCCGCATCTGGCGGTAACGCAAGATGCGACAGCACGAGCTCGACGCGCCGTTCGATGCGCCACCCGTCGTGTTCGTCGAGCTCGTCGTGCAGGCGACCCAACTTCTCGAGCAAGGCCGGCGTGCCGTCCTCGGCGACTGTGACCGCCGTGCGGTGATAGCTCGCGACCAAATCGCTCACATCGCCAAACCCATCGGCGACGACGTCGAAGACCGTCCGATCGGTCGAGAACGGCACATCCTGATCGAGTCTGGCCATGCGAACGCCCGGCTCCGCCCACACCGATCCGGCGTCAGGTGACTGTTCACCGCTCATCAGCCGAAGCAGCGTCGATTTGCCGGTGCCATTCCTGCCGACGACGCACACCCGCTCGCTGCGCCCAATCCGCAGCGTGGCTTCAGTGAGCAACGGCTGGTGTCCGAACGTCAGGGAAACACGGTCGAGGGTAACGAGGGGCATCTGCTCTTATCGGCGTTCGTGCACGGTCGATCCCGCTACACTTACAATCTGTTGCGAGTGGGTCGACACCGGTTCAGGTCGGTTCACCACCGAATGCTACGGGCACGATCATTCACCGTGTGGACTGCGGTGACAGCCGCCTGATCCGCGGATCAGGCCGCCTATCCTGCCCCGGACTCGTGAACTTGCGGTTCCGCACCCCTCAGGCGATGTAGCGGCGGACACTGATCCGCTTGCCTCGAAGTTTCGCCGAGCCGATGGCCAGGATGACCTCATCGACGGAACCAGCGGGGATCCCGACCACCGAGTAGTTGTCCGAGATCCGGATGGGGCCGATGTCCTTTCCCGAGAGCCCGGCCTCGTGGGCGATGACGCCGACCAGGTCGCCGGGGCACACACCGGCCTTTCGACCGAGTCCGACGTGGACGAAGCCGGGCCCTGAACCACTCCGGCGGGTCCGTGCCCCGGGTCCTCCGGCGGGTCCGTGCCCCGGGCGTCCGGGCCGTCGGCCACCCGGACCGTCGCGGTCTCGGCGGCGGCTCTTCCCGAGGCGGGCGACCGGTACGGAGGCGGCCGGTATCTCAACTTCGTCGAGGACCCCTCCGCGCCCCTCGTGCACCAGCTTGATGGCGGCGAGCGCGACCGCGCGGTCGCTGGCCTCGTCCGCCAGGTCGTGCATCACCGCGCTGAAGTCCTCGAGGTCGTCAGCCGCCAGAGCCTCTCGAATCGCGGCGACGGTCGACTCGACCTGCCGGGCCCTGAGGTCGGTGACGCTCGGCACCGTCCGCACGTCGATCGTCTGCCTGGTCAGCTTCTCGATGTTCTTGAGGAGGCGCCGTTGCCGGGGCTCGGCCAGGGTGATGGCGATGCCCTCCCGCCCAGCTCGACCCACGCGCCCGATGCGGTGGACGTAGCTTTCGGGGGCGGACGGAACCTCGTAGTTGAAGACGTGGCTCAGGGTGTCGATGTCGAGTCCACGCGCGGCCACGTCGGTGGCGATCAGCAATTCGGCGGTCCCGTCGCGGAGCCTCGCCATGACGCGATCGCGCTGGGCCTGGTCCATACCGCCGTGCAGAGCCTCCGCTCGGTAGCCCCGGGCCGTCATTTTTTCGGTCAGTTCGTCCACTTCGGTCCGGGTCCGACAGAAGACCAACGCCGAGTTCGGCGCCTCGATGTCGAGGACCCGGCCGAGAGTCGATGGTTTGTGACGCCGCTCGACGAAGTAGACGGTCTGGCGGGTCAGGGAGGGCTCAAGGACAGTGCCTCCGCCGCCGATCTGCACCCGTTCGGGATCGCGCTGATACCGCTTCGCGAGCGTGTGAATACGGGGAGGAAGGGTGGCCGAAAACAGGACCGTCTGACGCGTGGAGGGGGTGGCCTCGAGAATCTCCTCGATGTCCTCAGCGAAGCCCATGTCGAGCATCTCGTCGGCCTCGTCGAGAATCACGGTGCGGATGGTGTCGAGAACGAGTGACCCGCGCCGTATGTGGTCGATCGCCCGACCGGGGGTCGCAACCACCACATGCACGCCACGCTGGAGGGCCCGGAGCTGGCGCCGGATGGGCTGTCCCCCGTAGATGGGAAGCGTCTTCACGCCGAGCTCGCTGCCGTACTTGAACACGGCTTCACTGACCTGCATCGCGAGCTCGCGGGTCGGCACGAGCACGAGCGCGGTGGTGATGGCGGCTCGGCCGGATTCGATATCGTTCAGGACCGGCAGCGCGAACGCCGCGGTCTTGCCCGTTCCGGTGGCCGCTTGACCGAGAAGGTCGCGTCCGGTGAGCAGCCGCGGTATGGTCTCGCGTTGAATGGGTGTGGGCTCTTCGTACCCAAGTGAGGTGAGCACGTTGAGAATCTCGGGTCGGAGCCCGAGCGCCGCGAATCCGGTCGGTTCGACGGGGGCGGGCTTTTCGACCTCGGGCATCAGAACGGCTCCAGGGCAACTTGAGGATCGGGTCGGGATGTCAACGGCATTGGAGACAGAGAACGGTCCTCGGGCATCTCGGAAACTCAAGCAGAACGGTCGAACTCTAAACTCACGTGCTACTCAATTCGGGAGGGACGTCGAAGCCGGCATCACCGATCACGATCCCGCAAGAACTACTGCTCGGCCGGTTGACTGCTGCGGCGCCCGCTGGTGGAGCCACACGGCCTAGCCTATGATATCAGGCGGGAATCGGCATCCTGTGTAGCAGAAGGTCTGGGGCGTTCATCGGCGTAGCTGCCGCGCGCCCGCTCAACCTAACAATGCCGTCACGACAGATCCCAGCAGAGGGTGACTTAGAATGGACACCAAGCGAGTGCGGCCGGTCGCCGAGAAGCATAGAGCGGCGCTTGACAGGATCGTGGCCTCGAAAGCTGAACGTGACGCGGCCACCCAGACCGCCAAAGAGAATTTCAATCAGCTCGTCACCGAACTGTGGAATTCGCTCGGCCAGGAGCTGAAGGAATTCTGCGATCACTACAACGGTCACTTCGAGACACAGCAGCTGAATTACGACGTGTCTCCAGACAAGATCACCCTCAAGGCACCGACGCCTCGCGCTTCGCTGACCCTAAAGCTCAGCCGCGCCTTTGAAACGTTGAAGGTTCATACGAGCTATGGCGACCGGATCGATCTACATCTGCGGAGGCAGGGTTCGTCGCTCATCTTCGTCCTGGATGGACGCGAGGGCATCTCTCCGGAGGACGTCGCCCACACACTTGCAACAGCCCTCGCCGAGAAAATCGTGAGCTGGGCCGAAGAAAAGTCGACATGAGGAGAAGGTCCTGATTGGACCCGGCTTACTAGCGGCCCTGTCAGGCTAACTCCCCACGCGGCAACGGGCGCGTCAGATGCGCGGCTTCACGTCATCCGACCACGCGCAGTTGCACGTCCACGGCGTCATTCAGAATCTGTTTCGCTGGGCCGGCACCTGCTGATGTCGCTCATCATCGGATGTTGCGAGCACGATCGTTCACCGTGTGGGCTGAGGTGACAGCAGCCTAGTCCTCGGACCGACTCGCCTCATCCTGGTCCGGCTCGTTAACTTGACAGTGCCGGTCAAGTCAGTGCCTCGCAGCGCGGGCTCTACGTCCTGTACCGTAGGTATCCGAAAAACGGGAAGAACAACTACGGCGTCGTGTACGTCGGTATGACCACGACTGGCATTCGGAGCAGTCGCCCGCAGTCTAGTCGAGCCATCCGCGGGCGCGTAGATCGGCAGCCACCGTCTCACCTGCCAGGCGGTTGCCGGCATCATTCCAGTGTGTATCGAACGGATAGTAGAGCAGCTTTCCCTGTGCGGCCTCCGCGGCGAACACGTCGTACAGGTCGACGACAGGAATATCTTCGGATTCGAGGAAGGCCCGCAGCAGGACGCTCTGACTCCTCGAGCGTGTCTTGATCTGCTGCGCATATTCAAGAATGGGAAGTTGCTCATCCGGCGCAACCTCGCGGACAAACCGGCCGAGCGCCTCTCGTGGTACCGACTCCGCAAGCAAGGGCAGATAGATGGACGCCTTCGTGGGCAGCAGGACGACCGCAAGCGCCGCGCCGTGCCGATCGCTGACGGCGCGCATCGATCGAATCGCCTGTTGGGTCGGCTTCCATCCGGACTGCATCCTCCAATCATCGATCGACAGACTCAGGTGGAACGTCGCCCAGCGCTCGAAGGACATGCACAGGTCCACTGCTGCGATAGCGCCACAAACAGGATTCACACCGTCACGTATCGGGCGAACGCTCGCGTGTCCATTCCACGGAACCTTCAGCGGAGAGAGTTGAAGGGCCTCAAGAAACAGCGAATTGGAGTAGCGAGGCAGGATGAACGATTTCGCGTTGGCCCGCTGGATGAGCACCTGATACGAGTACCAGTTCATGCGGTTGGCTTTGAAACGCTCGTACGATTCCGCCTCAGCGATGTCGTTGCCCTCGTAGTACCCGAACAAAACGACCTTTGGTGCGTCCTCGACTCCAAACTGCTCGAGGACACCGGCCGACTGCTGCGGGGCGAAGCCGGGCACGCCGAGATTCCGCGCATCGACGTTCGCAGTATCCGCAAGCACAGCGGTCCACATCTCGTCGGCCTGCACAAGACCCGAGTGCACGAAGGAATCTCCAAGAACGACGACGCGCGCGTTCTCGAGGCCTGGCGGATTCCGAAATCCGTCTGAATCGTGACAGACCTCGACTTCGGTCCGGTCGCTGGCCATATGGGCCGCGGACGGAAGGCTTTCGAAGTCCCACCAGTATCGGCGCCACCGTGTCCAGAGGTTCGGTGACCTGTCGCCACCCGTTGAGACCTGCGGGTAGACAACGTTGAACATCTCCTGACGGGGGTATCGGACGCACTCACTCGGAATGCCGAGGAAGCCGACGCTATCGTCAGGTATCGCACCGCCCGACATCGTGCCGCGGCTGACGGACGCGCGAAGGTCGCGCGCCACTGACGTCGGCTGGACACGAGGAAGGGCTCGCAGGGCCAGCTCTGCCGCCACACAACCCAGAGCGATGCTTGCCAGCAGGACCGAGAGCCGAAGCATCCGAGTGCCAAGGAGCGGCAATGGTACTCGTAGTGTCCGTCCGAGAAGCCAACCAACCACGACGAGAATCCAACCCGGTCCGACGAGGGACCATTGCAGAGGAGAGGCGATGGTCTCGATCTGAGGATCACTCCAGAGCGCCCAGTCGTAGTTGTCGTTGCCCGCCGGACCGGCACCGGTTTCGAATACAAGAACGATCTCCCGTCCGATGGTCGAGAACTCCGTCTGCACGGAGACCCATCTGCGATGCTCGCCGTGAGCCCGAGGAACAATGGTCTTGTCGATCAGCGTCCGGGTCTCGCCTTGCTCGATGACAGACGACTGGAAGGTCACCCCGTCGGAGCCGGTCCAGGCCTCTTCCTTCACACCCAGACCGACCGAAAAGCGGTGCCGCCCGCGAGGTAGCGTCAGCGTCCACTCCAGCCGCCCGGGAGGATGCTGAAGAATGGCGACCCGCGGCTCGCCGGCCAAGTTCTCGACGCCCTGCCCCAAGCCACCGCGTCTTTGCTGGCGCGCGACGGCATCGTTGAGAGAGAGCAGGACCTGCGGCGCAACGGCGTACTGGATCAGCGACCAGGCGAAACCGGCCAGGGCAATCAGTAACCCACCCGCACACAACGCGCGTGGCATTCGTGTCCATCGAGGTCCCACATTCTGATTATCGGTGCCTCACTCCCTAGCGAACAGCTCATCGCACACGGCATACACGCGTGACCGCTGCGGCCCCCGAAATCGTGAGCCCGGACCACCGACCTGCCGCGATTCGTTGCCGGTCGGGTGGCAGATCACGTGCGTGACAGCGACACGTAGGAGGTGGCCTTGCTCGTGCGCCGGGCGTTCACCCCGTCCGTGGACTGTGCAATGTGTCCGACAAGTTCGTGCTAGAAAAGTGCTGCAGCGGCACTCCTCGACATGTCGCCCGGGGAGCGGAGCGGACTCCGCCCTTGGAGACGATGCCCGTCCGCCGCCTCATGTGGTTAGAACAAGGTGTAGATGAATGGCGCGGCAGCTGTTCCGGAAAGCATCATCAGCGCGCCCAGTAGTCCGAAGACGACGATGATCGGCAACAGCCACCATTTCTTGGTGACGCTGAGAAAGCCCCACATCTCCCGCACGAGACTCATGTGTGATTGGTCGACAGCGGCTTGCTCGAGCTGATTGTTTTCGTGCGGCATGACATGATCCCTTTACACTTTAGATCTGTCTGAAATAGTCGCCTGTTCCTGTTGGTTTAGCCTTTGACGTCCAGTAGGTCGCTCGCTCAGAACGGTGCACGCGCTGAAGGCGATCACGTCCTATCAACCTGAATGCCAACCCCAGAGGCGTGAACAGCCCGTAGAAGACGACAGCGAGCAGCACACGGGATACGGTCCATCCGATAGGAAAAGCCACAACGATCCACGCCACGAAGATCGGCCGGATGGCTCGGGGAGCGATGAGTCCGAGGGGGCCAATCACCGCGGCGACGAGCGCGAAGGCGGTGGCTAGCCCAACCTGACCGCGGACAACGCCGTACCAGACAGCCAACCCGCCGAACACGATCAGAACCAGAGCGGCGAACTGGCGTAACACTCGCGATGACGGCGTGAACGAGATGTCAGACCACTGCATGCTAGCCTCCCGCCATCAGTCAAGCTGGAACTGCGCCAGATACTCCTCGTGTCGCGCGGCGTCCGCTGGCTGCCCCACATCCTTCTTGTCGAGGACGTGGTCGCCCAGGACCAAGACATCCATCTCGGTTGCCAGAAAGCATCGATAGGCGTCGTCCAACGAGCACACGATCGGTTCACCCCGAACGTTGAAGCTCGTGTTCACCACCAGCGGGCACCCCGTCCGACGATAGAACACTTCGAGCAGTGCGTGGAATCGCGGGTTCCGTTCCTCGTCCACCGTTTGGACGCGCGCGCTGTAGTCTAGGTGCGTAGTGGCCGGCACTGTCGACCGCGCGATATTGACCCGTCGCCGCAAGTCGGGATCGGTCAACATCGTCTGCTCGTCAGCTTCGCTGAGTGGGACGCGTCGGGCCTCCGCCACCGGGGTCACCAGAAGCATGTACGGGCTCTCGTGTTCAGGGTCGAGGTCAAACCAATCGCTCGCCCGCTCTTTGAGGACCGACGGCGCGAACGGACGGAAGCTCTCCCGAAACTTGACTTTGATGTTCATCGTGGCCTGGGTTCGCGGAGAACGGGGGTCGCCAAGGATGCTCCTGGCCCCAAGGGCTCGGGGACCAAATTCCATCCGGTCCTGAAACCAACCGACGATCCGCCCCGCTTCCAACTGGTCAACCACATGGTTGAGCAGGTCGGATTCATCCGCTCTCCGACGGTTGGGCTGCCCACGGTCCGCAAGAAACTCGGTGATGTGCTCCGAGGAAAACCGGGGGCCCAGCAGGCTGCCATGCTGACGGTCGCGCCCTGTGACGACCCGAGGCTGCTCCAGCAATTGATGCCAAGCGAAGAGCGCCGCGCCGAGCGCCCCCCCGGCATCTCCGGCCGCCGGCTGGATCCAGACGTCATCGAACAGGCCTTCTCGAAGTACCCGCCCGTTCGCGACGCAGTTGAGCGCCACGCCTCCGGCCAAGACGAGATACTGCATCTTGGTCTGGTCATGGACATGCCGAGCGATACGCAGGATCACATCTTCAGTGACGTGCTGAATGCTCGCCGCCAGATCCATGTGGCGCTGCTCGATCGGAGACTCAGGATCCCGTGGCGGGCCGTCGAACAAGGCGTGAAATCGCCGACTGGTCATCGTCAGCCCCTGGCAATAGTTGAAGTAGTCCATGTTCAACCAGAAGCTGCCGTCAGGTTTGATGTCGATGAGATGTGTGCGAATCGCCTCGGCATAGACCGGTTGGCCATATGGGGCTAGCCCCATCAACTTGTATTCGCCGCTGTTGACCTTGAACCCGCAGTAGTAGGTGAAGGCCGAGTAGAGCAAGCCCAGCGAGTGTGGAAACGACACCTGGTGGGTCAGCTGAAGCCTGTTCCCCGTTCCCGTGCCATATGTCGTTGTGCTCCACTCGCCAACGCCGTCCAGCGTGAGGATCGCGGCCTCGTCAAACGGGCTCGGAAAGAAGGCGCTTGCTGCATGGCTTTCGTGGTGGTCCATGAACAGCAGCGGCGCGCTGCAGCCGTCCAGGTTCCGACGAAGCGTCCTTCTGAGGTGCAGCTTCTCTTTCATCGCGTGGCTGAAGCTTCGGAGACCTGCCGGCGCATAGGCGAGATAGGTTTCCAGGAGACGGTCGAACTTCGTGAACGGCTTCTCATAGAACGCTACATAGTCAAGCCGAGACACGTCGAGCTCCGCTTCCTGCAAGCAGTACGTGATGGCCCGCGCGGGAAAACCGGGGTCGTGTTTCTTTCGCGTGAACCGCTCTTCCTGAGCCGCGGCAACGATCTCGCCGTCAACGACGAGCGCCGCTGCCGAATCGTGATAGAAGGCCGAGACACCTAGGATCGCAGTCATAGCGTTCACTCAGCCGCTACCGCGTAATTGGCGGCGTGAGGATAAACGTATGCGACGCACTCCTGCAACGTCCGCAACAATCGCGCCTTCAGGATGGCGATGCCAAAGCCATGGTTGTCTGATGGCGATGCTTTCCGTTGGGCATACCCTTCGCACCGCCGACCACCGGAGAGGAACGGGCAATCGTTGCATCAAGCTTAGTCTTCGTCTACTTCGAGGTAAGACTTGGCCTCTCTCCAGTTGCACAAAGGAATCGTGCTAGTAATGGTAACTCAGAGGCCGACTTTCGTTGGGTGGACTTGTAGTCTAGGGTTGTTAGGACGCCGGGACGACGCGGATTCGGGTGGAGCTCGGAGTGGAAGCTGAGCACCGCTACGCGATCTGCCGCTTCACATAGACCGCGCCAGTCTTACTGCTATGGGCAGAGACGCCGACCGGTCATGGGCGGTATTATTGGGGACTGCGATGAAACCAATACAGATCGTCTACACCACCGGCGAGGGCCACACGCACCGCGGCGCCGAGCACACCGCGAGGGCCATTCGTGCCCATGAGCTGGGCAGCCACATACACCATGCCGGACCGCGACATTGAGACCCATGCCGACCGCTGAGACGCCAGTTTCGGACGATTCCTTTGCGAAGCTTGTGGAGGAAGTGAGTCAGCGTCTACTCATGCTGACTGACGGCGAGCATCCCGCCTACGTGGGCAGCGAGCTCCCGGCGATAGATCGCGCGTTGTCTCGAATTCAGAACGCGGGTCTCGCGCGGGGACCCGTGTTCTGCGAGTGGGGCAGCGGCCTGGGGGGAGTCTGTGGAGTGGCCGCCATCAATGGCTTTACGCCCTATGGCATCGAGATCCAGCGGGAATTGGTCACTTCCGCACGTTCGCTCGCACGCGACCTGAACTACGCCATGATCTTTGCGGAGGGGACCTTCCTGCTCCCCGGCGACGAGGAGCTGGCCGCCGGGGCCGATCCCCACACCCGGCTCGAGTTCAACACACATGCCTGGGATGAAATGGAGCTGACGCCCGAAGACTGCGACGTGGTCTTCGCGTACCCATGGCCCAACGAGGAAGCCTTCGTGGACAACGTCTTCAGGCGCCACGCCTCCGCGAACTCTCTTCTCCTAACCTTCCATGACCTTGGTCGGGTTCTCGTGCAACGCAAGGTCTCGCACCACACCCAGCTCCGGACGTTGGGCTGGATGTAGTCCGCGTCACGTCTGCCGGTCGCACTGTCACGCCGACAAGGCCTGAGTTCACCTCGTCGACCAGACCGCATGTGGCGAACAGGATAGAGTGTAGAGACGTGAGCCCCGTTTCAGACTCCATCCCGGACGCGTCACAGGACCCCCCTGCGCCTCCGTTGACCGCCGAAATCGAGAGAGAGGTTGCGAGGCGGCGAACCTTTGCGATCATCTCGCACCCCGACGCGGGCAAGACCACGCTGACGGAGAAGCTCCTGCTCTACGCCGGCGCGGTCGAACTTGCCGGTGCCGTGCGTGGACGCCGCACCCGTCGCCATGCCACATCGGACTGGATGGAGCTCGAGCAGAAGCGCGGCATCTCCATCACGTCCGCTGCCCTCGAATTCGAGCTGAAAGGCCGCCGCATGTCGCTCATCGACACGCCCGGGCACAACGACTTCAGCGAGGACACCTATCGGGCGCTCATCGCCGCCGACGGAGTCGTGATGGTGATCGATGCAGCCAACGGCGTCGAAGATCAGACACGAAAGCTGTTCGAGGTGTGTCGGCGCCACCGGCTACCGATCCTCACCTTCGTCAACAAGTTCGACCGACCGTCGAAAGACCCGCTGGAACTGCTCGACGATGTCGAGCGGACGCTCGGGATTGCCGCGGCCCCGGTGAACTGGCCGATCGGGAGTGCAGAACGCTTTCGTGGTGTCTACGACCTGCAGAGCCAGACGCTCCTTCGCTACGAGCGAGAAGCGCAAGGACAGTACAGGACACCGGTCGGTCTCTCGTCGCTGGACAGCCCGGACGCGCGCGCGATGATCGGCGACACTCTGTATGCGCACTTCCGCGAGTCGCTGGACGTGGTCCGCGAAGCGGGTACGTCCTTCGACCTCGAGGAGTATCGGGCCGGTCTGCAGACCCCCTTGTTCTTCGGCAGCGCGTTGACGAACTTCGGCATCGAGCCGTTTCTCCAGGCGCTTGTCGAGTTCGCACCGCCGCCCCAACCTCGTTTGAGCGATACGGGCGTGGTGAGCGCGACCGACGAGCGTTTCACCGGGTTTGTGTTCAAGATTCAGGCGAACATGGACCCGGGTCATCGCGATCGTGTCGCGTTCGTCCGCGTCTGCTCGGGGCGTTTCACGAAGGACATGACGCTGTCCAATCCGCGCCTGGGCAAGTCACTCAGGGCCTCGCGCGCGTACCGGTTCTTCGGCCGAGACCGCGAAACGATCAAGGTCGCCTATGCTGGCGACATCATCGGCCTCGTGAATCCTGGACGCTTCCGGATCGGCGACACCCTCCACTCCGGCCCGGCGCTACGGTTCGCCGACTTGCCGCGATTCCCTGCCGAGTACTTCGGCCGCGTTCGACTGAAGGACACACGCTACAAGCAGTTCGACGAGGGAGTGAAGCAGCTCGAAGAAGAAGGGCTGATGCAGGTCTTCTTCCTCGCGGCGGGCCGCCGCGAACCGATCATTGGCGTTGTCGGGGCACTGCAATACGACGTGATCGCCGGCCGCCTCAAGAGCGAGTACGGTGTCACGGCTGAGATTGAGCCGGTGGGGTATGCGGCGGCGCGATGGCTCGGAAGTGCCGATAGCCCGTCACCTGGCAGGTCGAACGTAATGGCACTCGATCGGCACGACCGACGCGTGATCCTGTTCGACTCTGAGTGGGGACTGCGGTACTTCGAACGCCACCATCCCGACGTGGTGCTGTTGGCCGAGTCACCCGTCACGACCGCAAAACCTCGTTAGCCGCCTCCCTATCTTGCGATTGGCTACGCCCATGAACACCCACACCGACGTTCCGCGAGGTTTCTCTAGCCGAACTTACGGGGCAAGGTCAGGCAGGCTGTCTCCCGCACCTGGTTTCGGCTGAACGGAGTATTGTTCGAGATGCCGCTGTTGTTCCGCCACTGGAGCCGCCAGCCGTCGTTGGTCTTCACGAAGGTATCCTTGGTCGCCCGGTTGCTGACCAGCGTCGGCGGATTCGTCGTCATGTTCACCAACATGAGCTGCGTCTCCCCGGTGATGGTGCCATCGGCATTGAGCGTCAGCACCGGGTTGGTGATGACGTGCCGGTTATTGGCCGGTCCGCTCTCCAAGTGCCCCATGGCGAACTCAGTCAGCGCCTGGCGACCCTTGACGGGCTCCTCGTGCACGCCGGTCACGTAGATCTGGCCGTCCTCGGTAAAGAGATCCGCGTAGGCTTCCGCGCTGGCATCCGGGGCGGCGTTTTCGCCCACCATCCCGAGACCGTCGATGGCGTGAGCGTATCGTGCGTAGAGCTGCTGGATGGCCACGTAGTCGTCGGTAGTAATGCGGGCGGCGTCCTCGGCCGCCACCGTCTCGGCCGCTTCGGTCGACTCGCCGGCCGTGTTAGTGCAGCCAACCAACGTGAGTGCGGCGGCGGCCGCTGCGGCGAACGCGATACGTACCTGCATGGTGCTCCTCCTCCGGCCTCTCGTCGGCTCAATCGTCAGACCTCGCTGTAGACGATACGGACGCTGAGCGACAGCCTGTTGGGCGAGACTCAGTAGATGTCTCGGTCGCATTGGTTCTCCGTCGGTGGATACGGGAGTGACTTCGACGATTCTGCCACGAACGACGCCCAGAGGCCAAAGGAAGACTGAACGGCCGCACCTCGGCGGCCCGGGGCATACGAGGGCAAGCTGATAAGAGACCAGGCTCAACTCGCCTCATCCTGACCTGGACTCATTAACTTGACAGTGCCAGTATTCTTCCCTGAGACATCGTGCAGATCTCGCTGAAGCGTGCGTATGAAACTCCGACTCGATCAGATGGCTGCCGCATTCTCGTCGAACGGCTATGGCCCCGAGGCCTGTCGAAGCAGGATGCGAAGATCGACTTCTGGCCCAAGGAAGCCGCCCCCTCAACTGAACTGCGACGGTGGTTCAACCATGACCCGGGGAAGTGGCCAGAATTCAAGCGCAGGTACTTCAACGAACTGCGCTCCCGCGAGAACTCGCTGAACCCGATCCTCGAGAGCGTTGGATCGGGACCGGTGACGTTCGTTTTCGCGTCGCGAGAGTTGCGCTTCAACAACGCGGTGGCGCTCAAGGAGTACATAGAGCGACTGACCTGAAGCCTCTCTTATCGCCCAGTCGGCCGTGTCGTCTGAGTTAATCTGAAAAAGCCGTCCCCTTTGTGGCACGCGTATTCGCAGATAGGACCCGGGTCTTGTGATAGACACCGTCCATGAACTGGAACCTCCGTGCGACCTATCGTCGTCCTATCGAGCGGGCTACTGGATCCCGCCCGGGCCTCGGAGAGAGATGCCCGACGTTGGAGGTGCACCGTGAAGTTGCCGAAACAGCGTGCCAAGAAGAACCAGTCAGAATCGCCTGTGCATGCGTGGTGGGAATCCCTCACGACCGCAGACATGCGCTTTCTGCGAGGCCTGTCTATCGCTCACGAGCTCAGCCCGACGCCAACGGGCCGACGGTTCGCATGTGCGCACTGCAACGGCAGCAACTGCCCAAGGTGCAACCGTCGTCGGCGTTCGTGACGAGATGAGGTGGCGCCTACCGAAGGCGGCGGCTCGCGTGGGTGGCTCATGCACGGGCAGCCTTCCGAGGTCGCCTCACAACCAACCTCATTTCTGAAATGAGGTCGCGGGCGACAACTCAGTTGCTCATGTTGATCTCATTCTTCGTGTTCGGTCGGGCGCGGCCTTGCTCGCGGAGGGTCTGGCTCAAGCGGGACCTTCCATGGTCGTGTACGCTCTACCAAGTCTGACAATGGTCCGCATGCTCCCGATAGCGCTGCGGTCGAATGACCCCTTCGCGAGGGACATCTGTTCCTCGAGGAAAACCCAACGAGGATAGTCGCCAGATGACGAGAGTTTCGATTACGGAGTGGAACGAGTTGGAAGACCGGAAGCCGGCCCACGCGCTGGTCGCCGGCGTCGATCTAGTGGTCGTTCGGGTCGACGATGGGGTCTCCGTGCTCTACGGCCGATGCGCACATCGGGGGGCACTGATGGCAGACGGATACGTCGAGGACGACAGCCTCGTTTGTGGCGTCCACTACTAGGACTATCGTATCGACAGCGGAGTTAGCGAATACAACAACAGCGAGGCCTTGCCAAAGTTCCACACCTGGGTGGAAGACGGGCAGGTCTGGGTCGACGAGGACGAGATCGCGGCGTGGGCGACTGAACATCCTCAGCCCTACGACCGTGACGCGTATCAAGGCGCGTATCAAGATCCGCACGGCACCGCCGACGAGCCGCATGTGAAACTCATCCGTTCCCTGGCGACCGACGGGCTGAGCAAGGTGGGGCATCACGGTCCGGCGGCGGCCATGGGTGTGCCGCGGGAGAGCCTCCCAACCTGGGATGACCTGCAGTTCGTGGTCGGACAACTACACAAGCTCCCCCTCCTCGACGATGAGCCGGTAGGCACCGGCCTCGTGATCGGCCCGAACGTGAAAAGGCCGCTTCAGCTCGATATCCCGATCTTCGTTTCCGATATGAGTTTCGGTGCCCTGTCCTAGGAAGCCAAGGTCGCGCTAGCGAAGGGGGCGGAACTAGCGGGGACCGGGATCTGCTCGGGTGAGGGAGGGATGCTCCACGAAGAGCAGGCGGCCAACTCGCGATATTTCTACGAGCTCGCCTCGGCGCGGTTCGGGTTTTCGTGGGACAAAGTGCAGCGGACCCAGGCGTTCCACTTCAAGGGGGGGCAAGGCGCCAAGACCGGCACGGGCGGGCATTTACCCGGCGACAAGGTCAAAGGGAAGATTGCCAAGGTACGAGGGTTGCCAGAAGGCGTGCCGGCGATCTCGCCGGCACGCTTTCCGGAGTGGACCGAGCTTGCGCAGTTCCGTGATTTCGCCGCGGAGGTACGTGCCAAGACCGGAGGCATTCCGGTCGGCTTCAAGCTATCCGCCCAGCACATCGAAAAGGACATCGACGCCGCGCTCGAGGTCGGCGTCGACTACATCATTCTGGATGGCCGCGGCGGAGGTACCGGTGCGGCTCCGCTGATCTTCCGCGACAACATCTCGGTCCCAACGATCCCCGCCCTGGCCAGGGCCCGGCGCCATCTGGACCGCTCTGACGCATCCGGCGTCACGTTGATCATCACTGGCGGCTTGCGCAAGCCAGCGGACTTCGCCAAGGCACTGGCACTGGGCGCCGACGGTGTCGCGGTTTCCAATGCGGCTATTCAGGCGATCGGGTGCATCGGCATGCGGGCCTGTCACACCAACAACTGTCCGGTGGGTATCGCCACCCAGAAACCACATCTTCGCGCGCGGCTGCCGGTGGACGACGCCGCCACCCGGCTCGCTAGATTCTTCGCGGCAACCGTGGAGCTGATGACAGTGCTGGCTCGCGCGGCCGGACACCAACATCTCAATGAGCTATCGATTGACGACCTGACGACCTACAAGACGGAAATGGCTGAGCTCACCGGTGTCGCCTACGGCGGCGTGGGCGGCCACGAGTGAGCGCGGTACCAGACACCACCAAGGAGAGCGACGTGACCACTCGTTTGTTTCCGCCCCTGGACGACCCCGCGCTGCCGGGGACTCGGGACGCACTACACGCCTACGCTTCTGTGCTCGGCAAATGGCTGACGGCTTACCGTTCGCCACGAAAGCACTGGTGGCAAGGAAGCCTCCTCCCCTCGGTGGGTGGGCTGACGACCGGTGTGTTGTATGGCGTGGTCGACTACGAGATCGAGCTGGATCTGTCGCTCGGTCGCTTGCGCGTTCGGACCTCAGAAGGGGCGGAGCTGGTCGAGCCACTACGGGGCCAGGCCGCGGCCGAGCTGGCCCGACGAATCTCCAGCTTCTTGACTTCGAACGGGATTGACGCGCAGCGCACACCGAGCGGCGATGCCTACGCGGATACGCAGTCGCACACCGGAACCTACTCAGCTGCGTGCGCCCGCACCGTGGCCCACGCCTGGGGCTCGATTGCGAGCACGCTCGAGGAACTCCGCGCCGGCATTAGGGAAGAGACGAGCGCGATACACCTGTGGCCTCACCACTTCGACCTGTCGATGGTCTGGTTGCCAGGCGACAAGCTTCCCGGCCCCGACCCGCTCAGTCTCGAGAAAGCCGAAGCCGCAGACAAGCAGATGAATTTCGGGTTCACCTTGGGCGATGACACAATCGCCGAGCCATACTTTTACATCACCGCGTACCCACCGCCAGACGCTCCGCCCGAGCGTCCGCTGCCGGAGGGCGCCATCTGGCAGACCGAAGGGTTCACCGGGGCGACGTTAAGGTATCGGCGACTAATGGCGACCGGTGACCCGCAGAACTTCCTGCTCCATCTCTGGAGGGATCTGCTGTCGGCCGGCCGGGGTCACCTGCAGGCGTGAGAGCACGAGGACAGCCCATGACGACACACGACACATCGCTGAATTGGCATCGCGTGGCAGACGTCGATGAGCTCCCGGCTGGTCGGGCAAAGACGGTAACTGCCGGCTCACACTCAATGGCGCTGACGAACATCGACGGGGTGTTCACCGCCATGGATAACCGCTGCCCGCATCAGGGTGGACCGCTCGGGGAAGGGTCCGTGGAGATCGGGGCAGACGGACAATGCTGGCTCCGCTGTCCCTGGCACGGCTGGGACTTCGATCCGAAGACCGGCCTTCCCCCGGGTGGGCACGAGGACGCGGGACAGCGCCTCTTTCCGGTCGAGATGAGGGAAGACGGCATCTACGTGGGGCTGGAGGCCGAGGCCCATCGTGAAACCACGGTCACCGATGTCATGGCGGAGACGATGACAAACTGGGGAGTGCGGACCGTCTTCGGTATGGTCGGCCACTCCAATCTCGGTCTCGCTGATGCGCTTCGCGTACAGGAGTCGCATGGTCGGCTTCGCTACTACGGGATCCGTCACGAAGGAGCGGCCGCCTTCGCCTGTTCAGGTTACGCCAAGCTAACCGGCAAGCCGGCCGCCTGTCTCACCATCGCGGGACCGGGAGCCACAAACCTGATGACGGGACTTTGGGATGCCAAGGTCGATCGAGCGCCGGTGCTGGCTCTGACCGGTCAGGTTGACGCCCAGGTCCTGGGCCCGGGGGCGTTTCAGGAGATCGACTTGGCTGCCGCATTCGCGCCTGTCGCCCGATTCAGCCAGACAGTGTTGCACACCTCGAGACACGCCGAGTTAATGACCCTGGCGTGCAAGAACGCGGTCGTAGAACGGGATGTCGCCCATCTGATCTTTCCGGACGATGTGCAGACTCTCCCTGCCCTGGGTGCCGTCCCGGCGTCGGGCCCGCAAGGGCGGGTGGCGGCGACGAGCATTGCGCCTCCCCCGGAGGCACTGGCCGAGGCAGTATCGCTGGTCAAACGGTCAAGCCGCCCGATCATTGTGGTCGGGTATGGAGCACGGGACGCGATGCACGACGTCATCGCGCTCGCCGAACTCTTGCATGCGCCCATCCTGACGACGTTCAAAGCCAAGGGTCAGATCGCCGACGACCATCCCCTGGCGGCAGGAGTTCTGGGTCGCTCCGGAACACCGGTTGCGAGCTGGATGATGAATGAGTGTGATCTCATCGTCGCGTTCGGGTCCTCGTTTTCCAACCACACCGGGATCACCCCCGAGCGGCCGATCGTCCAGGTGGACTTCGACCGAATGATGCTGGGCAAGTTCCACAGCGTCGCCGTGCCGGTATGAGCGGAGATCGGCGTCGCGGCCCGAGCCCTCGCCACCGAGCTGGCGGAGGCCACGACGACCGACCAACGAGCGGAGCTGGCCACGCGCTGGGATGTCTGGCGGGCCGAGAAGAAGAGCCGGCTTGCCGACGACCGTGGCGATGGGCTGAACTCGGCGGCCGTTTTCGCAGCCCTCGGTGACGCCGTGCCCCCTGACGCCATCATCGCCGTCGACGTCGGCAACAACACCTACTCGTTCGGGCGGTATTTCGAGTGTCGGGGACAGCGGATCCTGATGTCCGGCTATCTGGGCTCCATTGGATTCGCGTTTCCGGCGGCGTTAAAGCGCTTTTCAAATAGGCCTTGTACTACCTGGGGCGGTCGTGGTACTTCTGCGCATACCGATGCAGGAGGACCGATGCGTGCCTATTCGATGGATCTGCGAGAGCGGGCGCTCCTCGACAGCGATGCCGGGATGAAGGCGGCCGATGTGGCGGCGAAGTACCGCGTGAGCGGGTCGTGGGTGCGGCTACTGAAACAGCGGCGGCGCGAAACGGGCGAGGTGGCGCCTCGCGTCCAGCGACATGGACGGCGCTGCATGCTTGAGCCGCACCTCCACACCTTGGCCGCGCTGATTGCGGCGCACCCGGATCGCACGCTGGCTGAGCTGAAGGACGCCCTCGCCACGCCCGCGAGTGTGCCGACGGTCTGGCGCGCCGTGCGGGCCCTCGGCCTGACCGTTAAAAAAAACGGTCCGCCCGTCCGAACACGATCGGCCTGACGTCGCGGCCGCGCGGGTCGCGTGGCACGCGGCGGCGCCGACCTGGGATGTCGCCCACCTCGTGTGTCTGGACGAAACCGGCAGCACCACCAATCTGCTTCGGCGGTACGGCCGGGCACCGCGCGGCGCGCGCGTCCACGACCACGCCCCCTGCGGGCGCTGGCAGACCAGCACGTTTCTCGCCGCGTTGCGGGTCACGGGGCTGACCGCACCGGGGGTCTTCGACGGCGCGATCGATGGCGAGAGCTTCCGCGCCTACATCGAACAGATCCTGGTGCCGACCCTGCAGCCCGGCGACATCGTCATTGCCGACAATCTCGGGGCCCACAAGGTCGCCGGCATCCAACGCGCCATCCAGGCCGCCGGGGCCACCCTCTGGTACTTGCCACCCTACAGCCCGGACCTCAATCCCATCGAGCTCTGCTTCGCGAAGCTCAAAGCCCTCGTTCGCACCGCTCGCTGTCGCAGCACCGAGACGCTCTGGCCGTTCCTCGGCGAGTGCTTGGCGCACTTCAGCCCTGACGAATGCCGCACCTATGTTCGGCACTGCGGGTACTCGGCCGCCACACGGTCATGAAAAGCGCTTTAGGAGCGTGGGCGGCAACTCAGGACCAGGAAACGTATCGGGGCCGTAAGGTGGTCTCGGTGAGCGGCGACGGCGGGTTCGGACAGTATCTCGCCGATTTCACGACAGCGGTGAAGTACGAGATGGACATCACTCACGTGCTGCTCAACAACTCGCAGCTCGGGAAGATCTCCAAGGAACAACGGGCAGGGGAATGGCCGGTGTGGCAGACGGGCCTTCACAACCCAAGTTTTTCGGCCTACGCCAAGCTGTGCGGCGGACATGGTACGCGAGTCACGACCCCGGGCCAGCTGGGCCCGGCCTTCGAGGAGGCCTTGGACTACCGCGGGCCTGCGCTGGTCGAGGTCGTCACCGATGCCGACCTGATCTAGCCCCCGCGAGTTCCCTGGCTGCTCTCCCCGCGGCACTGTCGAGTCAACCTCGGCTTTCCGACCCCCGAGATACAGGTTTCGAGTCCAGTTGTGAACCGGGCATGTTGGGGGACGCGGTGGACGCTGTCGCACTTCGAATCGTCACCCTGCGGGCACACGCGGTGTCGCCAGCGTGTGACGCGGCCCCACGGAACAGACGTAAACAGGGAGATCTCCCCGGCCGTTCGTGGCACGCGCTTTGCGAGCCCGTCTACGTCAGGATGCCTGTCTCGAACGGAAAGGTCGGGCCATGACTTATGTCAAGAAACTTGGGGCAACCCTGAGGGTCACGGGTGCCCTCCTCCTGGTGACCGGAGGGTGGGCCACGAGCGCAGAAGGAGCGGCCGGCATCTCACCGGTCGTCGATACTCAGGGAGCAATCGCCGACGGGTTCGGCCACATCGAGCGGGCGCACTCGGTCCTCGGAGCCGCGATCCCGACCACGCTGCGACCGACGCTCCAGCAGCGTCGCCGACGAGACGGCGCTCGCCGAGTTGCTCAGCCCAGACGTGGAGGGGCACGGGTCGTCCCGCCGAGAGCCCGAGGCGGTCGGACCGTCGTCCGCGGACGAGGCTACTATTCGCCGTACTACTACGGCTACCCCTACGGCTACGGCTATGGATACCCATACTACGGGGCTGGATACTACGGCTACTACGGCGGGGGCTACTCCTCCACGGGATCCGTCAGGCTGAAGGTCAAGCCGCGGCACGCGGAGGTCTTGGTCGATGGCTATTACGTCGGAAGTATTGACGACTTCGATGGGACCTTCCAGAGTCTGAAGCTAGAGCCGGGACCGGTGAGCATCGAGGTCCGCGCCGCGGGCTTTGAGGCCCTCAGGCTCGACGTCATGGTCCTGGCCGGCCGCAAGATCACGTATGAGGAGAACATGAGGGCGGGGGATCCCGGCCAAGCACCAACGCCCGCCCCTCGCCCGCCTGCAGGCGGTCCTGACCGAGGCGTCGCCGACGATCAGCCGGTTCGACCAGACCGCGACACCGAGCCCGGGTCGCCGGCCGGATACGATGGACAGCCTCCAGCGTTCGGCGGCGTCCGTCTCCGGGTCGAGCCACGCCACGCCCAGGTGTTCGTCGATAGCTACTTCGTCGGCACGGTCGACGATTTCGATAGCGGCAAGGGACTACCGCTGGAGAGCGGGCCACAGAGCATCGAGGTCAGGTCTGATGGCTACGAGTCGCTGCAGATCAAGGTCTGGATTCTGCCGGACCAGACGACCACCTACGAGGGTGACTTGACGGCGGCGCCGGGCCGGTAGGACTGAACAGCGTAGGGCGCGTCAGGAAGCCCCGGGCCCCTCGCTGAAGGCATGTGAAATACCCTAGGCAGAATATCTAGAGTTTCTCGCAACTTCGGACCAGACTGCAGAGATCCTGGCCGGACGGGGTCTATGATCAGTCGCCTACTCTCAGCCTTCTCGATCGAACCGAGGGTCCGACGGCGCTCCGTCGCTGACGACGGGCAATCCCGCCGTCCGCCATGCTTGGAAGCCACCGATGATGTCCGTCGCTCGCCGGAATCCGATCAGCCGAAGCGTGGCCGCTGCGAAAGAGGACGCGTACCCTTCGTTACAGGCCACTACCCACTTGACGTCAAGATCCCGCGCTTCCGGGATGCGCCCCTCGCTCTTTGGATGGAGGCGCCATTCGAGATGGTTCCGCTCAATCACGATCGCCGCTGCAATCTCACCGTCGGCCCGTCGCTGGTACTCCGCCCAGTCGGAAGCCCAGTGATACGTGCGTGTCGTCCGGCGCCTGGGACGACTCATTCCGCCGGCTGGCGTCGCCGTATCAGTCACCCCCGCAGCCACCGCCATAGCCTTCCAGCGGCGTCAGAGCCGCTACCCCCGCCACGGGACGACCGTCGTCGTTGCCCGGGTGTCCGCAGTCCCTGGCGAGCTTCTGGACGAAGGCCGCGTGTCGCCACCATCAAAGGAATACGCACGGATCCGCCGGTAGAGCAGCTCCTCTGTCTCGTTCATCAGCATGGGCTCAGCCCTACTGAGGAGGTCGGCACGCGGCCCACACCGCTCCAATGGGCAGACACGAGCCAAGTGTCTGGTAGGTTGGCGAACGAGATCTTGAGGGACAGCTCAGACTGGATCGCTCTACAGTCGTGCCCTTGAACGATCCCGCCCCGGCAGCTATCGCTATTCTGGGAGCTGATACGATAGCGACCGAATCATTCGCTCCGAACAGCGTCTTCCGCGAGGATCAGACCGGATGACGGAGCCCTTCAGATATCCTCAGGCAGCGACATCATGACGTTGATCGTTCTCTTGGCGCTCGCGACACTCGCCATCGTACTCCTGCACGTGGGCCGCCCCTACTGGGCCTGGGTGGCCGCCGGGACAATAGGGCTGGCATGGTGGACGAGGGGAATAGGCACGCAACCCGTAGGCACCGCCCATATCGCCGCGATTGGGATATTCGTCGTCTTCGCCATTGTCTTTGGCGTACCGGCGGTGCGAGCCGCGGTTGCCAGCCGACTCGTGATGCGAGTGATGCGCCTGGTGCTTCCGCGCATTGGGGAGACCGAGCGCATCGCCCTCGAAGCCGGTACCGTCTGGTTAGACGGAGACCTGTTCTCCGGTGCGCCAGACTGGCGCAAGCTGCTCGATTTCAAGATCCGGACACTCTCCGCGAAGGAACGTGCCTTCCTCGCCGGCCCCGTCGATGAGCTGTGCGCGATGCTCGACGAGTGGAGGGTCACGCAGATGCGTGATCTGCCCGCGGACGTGTGGGCGCACCTCAAACACCACGGATACTTCGGCATGATCATTCCCGAGGAGCACGGAGGCCTCGGCTTCTCGGCTGCCGGGCACTCCGCGGTGATCATGAAGATCGCGAGCCGTAGCATCACGGCAGCTGTCACGGTGATGGTACCCAATTCGCTGGGTCCGGCGGAGCTGCTGTTGCACTACGGGACCGAGGAGCAGCGCTCGCACTACCTGCCGCGACTGGCTCGCGGCGAAGAGATTCCGTGCTTCGCTCTCACCGGACCTGAGGCCGGCAGTGACGCGGCCGCAACTCAGAGCGTGGGCATCGTCTGCCGGGGAGAGTACCAGGGCGAAGAGGTGCTAGGCCTGCGCTTGAGCTGGCGCAAGCGGTACATCACGCTTGGGCCCATCGCTACCGTCATCGGGTTGGCGTTTCGACTCCGCGACCCCGACCACCTCATCGGCGATCAGGAGGATCGCGGCATCACCTGCGCTCTCGTGCCCGCCCACTTGCCCGGTGTCAACATCGGCGCCCGCCACGACCCTATGGGCGTGCCGTTCCAAAACGGACCCAACTGGGGCACTGACGTGTTCGTCCCGATCGAATTCATCATTGGTGGTCGGGCAATGGCTGGGCAGGGTTGGCGGATGCTGATGGACAGTCTGGCGGCTGGCCGATCAATCTCGCTGCCCGCACTGGCCACCTCATCCGCTCAGCTCGCCACGCGGGTCACCGGAGCCTACGCGACCGTCCGCGAGCAGTTCGACACCCCAATCGGGCGCTTCGAGGGAATCGAGGAGCCTCTGGCCCGAATCGGAGGCCTTACCTACATGATGGATGCAGCGCGCAGGCTGACAGCAGGCGCAGTCGACGCTGGCGAGAAGCCGGCCGTACTCTCCGCCATCGCCAAGGCCTATCTCACTGAGAGCATGCGGCAAGTCATCAACGATGCCATGGACATCAGGGCCGGTGCGGCAATATGCAGAGGCCCGCGCAACATTCTGGCGCATGCCTACCAGGCCGTACCGGTCGGCATCACGGTCGAGGGCGCCAATATCCTGACGCGCTCGATGATCATCTACGGTCAAGGCGCGATTCGCTGCCACCCGTACGTGCAGCGTGAGTTGGACGCTGTCGCCGCCAGCGACGTGAAAGCCTTCGACCGGGCGTTCTTCGGCCACGTCGGCCACGTCGCGACTACGGTCGTGCGAACGTTGCTGCTGGGTCTGACAAACGCGAGGCTCGCACCCGCGCCAGGTGGGGGACTTGCGGGCCGCTACCTTCAGCACCTGAGTCACGCGAGCGCGGCCTTCGCCGTCGTCTCTGACGTGGCGATGGCGACCCTTGGTGGCACGCTCAAGCGGCGCGAGAAGATCAGCGGACGGCTGGCGGATGCCCTAGCCTGGACGTACCTCGGCGCGTCCGCTGTCAAGCGATTCGCCGACGACGATAGACCCGCATCCGACGAGCCGTTCCTACGCTACGCGTGCGACCTGGCACTGTTTCGAGTGCAGAGTGCCTTGGCTGGCGTTCTCGACAACCTGCCGAATCGGTTGGTTGGAGTCCTGCTGAAGCCGATCGTATTTCCGCTCGGCCAGCGGCGGCGAGCACCCGACGATCGACTGGGAGCCGAAGTCGCTCGAGGCCTTCTCGAGAACCGAGAGGCGCGGCTGGCGCTCACGCGCGACATCTACATTCCGCCACCCGAAGAACCCGGCCTTGGTCGGCTCGAGGCGGCACTGAATCGCGCGGTCGACGCGCTGGCGGTCGAAGCCAGGATCCGTGATGCCGTCCGCAGCGGACGCCTAGACCGCGTACCCGGCGACGAGCTCCTCGAGAACGCACTGGCCGCCGGGATCATTACCGCCGAGGATCGCCAGACCGTGCTAGCCGCCGACGAGCTGCGCGCCGAAGTCGTCAAGGTGGACGCCTTCGATCCGCGGACCTTCGAGCCGGTCGAGTCCTACATCTGACGGCAGGAACGTTCCGACCTCCGGTTAGTTATTCGATCAGATCGGTTATCGGGCGACCCTCCTGCTCATAGCGGTGGTGGCCCTCGCCGCGACCTCATTGTGAAAGGCGCTCTGCCGAGTACGAATGACTCAAGGTGATACAGGCGATCAGGAGCAGCAGGGCTGAGAGGGCGCGACCCTCATGGTAGGCCAGCTGGTGGACCATAGACAATCGCCTTCCTGTCGCCTTGATCCTGCTGGCCCTTGCGCCACGTACGCAGACGTTGCATCATTACCACCCATGCGCATCTTCAAGTGGCTGCTGGTGGTCGGCGTGTTGGCGCTTGCGACCGTCGGGGGGTGGGTTGCCGGACGGGCGGGCGTCGGGTCGCCAGTCATCGATCCTGCGACGCTTCCCGATCGTGAGCGGGCCTTCGTGGAACAGTTGACCGACGCGTCGCTGGTCGGCAGCTTCACGTCACTTGGCCGAAGCCCGGATCCGGAGCCCGATCGCTACGACATCTCCAGCGTGGAGAAGCTGGACGACGAGCGCTGGCGCTTCAATGTGCGCATGCGCCACGCGACCGTCGACATCACGGTGCCGGTGATCGTTCCGTTGCAGTTCGTCGGCGAGCTGCCGCTCATCTCCATGTCGGACTACGACATCCCAGGGCTGGGACGGTTCAGCGCCCACGTCGTCTTCGACGGCAACTGGTACGCTGGAACATGGAAGGCCGGCGATGCCGGAGGTGGACACATGTTCGGACAGATTGAGCGAGGAGAGTAGGAGCCCCGTGTCTGCCGCGACAGTGACCATCTATCACAACCCGAATTGAAGCACCTCAAATTACGCCTTGGCGGTCGCCGAGGAGAAACGGGTGAGTCACGATCCGGTGCTGTATCTGAAACAGCGACCGGACCGGGCCACGTTGCGGGGGCTCGTCTCCCGCCTTGAGGACCCCGTGGAGGACCTGGTCCGCAAGGACTCCAGGTTCAAGAAGCTAGGGCTCAATCCCAACGACTATGTCGGAAACGCCGATGCGGTCGTCGACGTGCTAGAGGCGCACCCAGCGCTGCTACAGCGACCAGTACTCGTGAAGGGGAAACGGGCAATCATTGGCCGGCCTCGGGAGCGCGTCGTCGAATTCTTGTCCTGAACGTATCTGGCAAACGACGATGCCTTACCAGCTGACACGGAGCCCGTTGGTCCACGACACGCCGCTGTACTCGCCGCCGTCGTTCGCGCGGTCCCGCAGGTCGGCGAACTGCAGGCCGCTCTGCAGTTTCAGCTTGTGGCCGTAGAAGAAGTAGTTGAGGCCCAGGTAGACCTCGTTGTAGCGGTCGCCTCGACCCGGGACCACGCGTTTCTCGTAGGTCGCGAGGCGCACACCGTTGGACAGGTCGCTCGTGATGAGCGTGTAGCGCCCGACCGCCTGCAGCTTGTCGGTCAGGTTGAAGAGCGGCATCGCGATGAGGCCGAACAGGTCGCTCTGCTCGAGATACCCGATGGCGCGCGACAGATCTCCGCGGACACCCCAGCGCTCTGCCTCGAACTTGAAGTTGACTGAGACCACGTGCTCCAGCTGGCGCGTGAATGTGTTGTCCGGATCCTCCTGCTCGTAGACGTAGTTGCCCATCAGCAGCGCTTCCTTGGCGCCGATCGTTTCGCCGAAGTCGTAACCCACCGCAGCGAGGGTGAAAACCCCTGCGTCGAACTCGCCGAACTCAGGATTGGCAGTGCCGCCGGTGTAGACACCGCCGTGGTAGACCCATTGGTCCACCTCGCCCGACACGCTGATCCCCGGGATGTACTCCTGCGGGAACCAGATGTTGTTGCTCAGGTTGCTGCGGTCGATGGTGAGGAGTTCCTTGGACGAGGTCGACCCGTCCATCGTGAAGGCCACGCCGTGCTTGCCCACCGTCACAGCGAAGGCCTGGCTCTGCGTCCACTTCACGTACAGGTCGGTGATTCGCACGTAGAGGGGTGCGGCCTCCTGGGGGTTCAGCTCGACCTCGCCGTGCACCAGCCAATTGCGGAACAGGGTCACCTTCGGGCCGAGCCGCATCCGCCGGACGTTCCACTCGCCGTTGTCACCCTGGTCTGCCGTCAGGGCGTTGTATTCGTGTTGGTAGCGGCCGCTGAAGAGCACTTCCTGCACGACCGGATTGGAGTCGTTCTCGTACCACTTCGCGAACTGCCAGATCTTGTCGTAGACGGATTCCTGCTCGTCCCTGGCGCCCGCATCGGATTGCATGGCAGCAGCGGCGGCGGTCACCGACGCCGCCAGCTCGCCTCCGGGCACGACCTGGGAGCCCAACTGCGGCGCACCGGCGGTACTTCCACTCGCCACGGCGCCGGCCGCCGAGTCCCGATGGGCAGCGGTCTGCGCCTGCGGGAGCGCCGTGCACATCATGAGAATCACAAGGGTAAGAGTGACGTGTCTCATATGTCTCTATGTGTACGACACAGAGGTTTCTGGGAAGTTTCTGCTGTGTTAACTATTTGCAACACGCGGCGGTACGTGGGCGATGATGGCGCTCCCTGAGCGCGAAAGCGGGCCCTCGTGCCGAAACTTTCCGCACAACTGACGGTCTCATACGACACGATGATACATATGTAGACCGGGGCTACCTGGTTCGACCGCTGCTTCTCACGGCAGTGCCAGCGCCACCAGCGAGGTCGGGAAGTTGGTGTGGACGCTCCCGATCTGCACGACGATGTACTGCTTCCCTTGGTGCATGTAGGTCATCAGGCCGTATTGACCTGGGGCTGGAAGTTCGACGCTGCCCAGAATCTCACCCGTCGACTTATCGCGGCCATGGAGCTCCAACGGGGCATCGGGGATGATCTGCCGTCCGCCCTCGCTGAGTGATCGGGTCTGCACCAAGAGATCCCCCGTGACCATCTGGATCGAGAAGCCCGCTCCGCCGGTATTGGGTAGCTCTATGCCACGCAAGCGAGGATTGTTCGTGATCACGTCTGGCGTCTCGCCGATTGGCAACGACCAGGACCGCTCACCGGTGTTCATCTGGAAGGCGGAGAGCTGGTTGTCCATCGGCTTGAAGAGCCGGAGGCCGTCGATTCGTGGCAATCCAGCGACCGAGACGAACGGCTCCTGGGCGTCTGTCGGCCGGCGGAAGCCACCTGGTAACCAGGCCGCTACGGTTGTACCCGTCGTCGGAGTGCTATTGGGGGTAGCACCGGTCTCACCAGGCACCGCATAGTTCGGGTCGTCCTCGTCGACACCGCCCGTTGGGACCATGAAGCCGGGAGCAGTGCAGGTCCGGTGATGCGAGGCGTACAAGATGCCGGTGCTCGGATCCGCAACCGGTGGATGGGGGATCACGTTCCCACCCCCGAGACAGCCGACGTTGTTGTAGAAGTCGTTGGTATGGTTCTCTGGAAGAGGCGGAACATAGAGCCCACCGACCCGATAGTGACCCAAGATCTCCAGCGCCTGCTGCTTCAGCTCGGGGGTGTAGTCGATGACGAATTCCTCCGTCAGACCGTTCAGCACGATCGGATCGACCGGTTCAGGCCGGGTCGGGTACGGCTGCGTGGGTGACGTGTAGTTACCCGGAACCTCCGTTTGGATGACCGGGCGGTCTTCGATCGGCCAGATCGGCTCGCCGGTCTCTCGATTGAACGCGAAGATGAGCCCCTGCTTCGTGTTCTGAATGAGCGCTGGAATGCGCTGACCGTCGACCGTAAGGTCCATGAGAATCGGTGCGGTCGGCAGGTCGTAGTTCCACTGGTCGCTGTGGTGGATCTGGAAGTGCCACTTGCGCTCACCGGTCTGGACATCCAGCGCGAGGACACAGCCACCGAAGAGGTTGTCGCCAGGCCGATGGCCCGCGTAGGATTGGACGGTCGACGCGTTCGTCACGATATACACGAGGCCCAGCTCCGGGTCGGCCGACGCGGGAGCCCAAGACGACATATCCCCGGACCACTGCCAGGCGTCGTTGTGCCATGTTTCGTGTCCGACTTCTCCGGGTCGCGGGATCACGTGGAACTTCCAGAGGAAGTCACCCGTCGCCGCGTCGAACCCCATGATATCGCCAGGGACGTTCTCGATCCGAGTCTGGCCGTAGCTGGGTTGGTGACCGACGAGCACCACGACCACCCCATTCACCACGATCGGCGGCGCCGAAGCGGTCACCATACCGAGCTCTCTGGGGATCCCGTAGCTAGGGTCGTAGCTTCCACCACGATCTTGCCATCGGCCCCAATCAGCTACGAGAGGCGGGATCAGGTCATTCACCCCGGTGTCGCCGAAGTCGTCCAGCGGAACTCGCGCTCCCCAGTCATCCAATGGACGCCCGGTCTTCGCGTCGAGAGCCCAGAGAAAGAAGGCCGGCGTCGTGATGTAGATCACTCCGCGGCCGTCGACTTCGCCATAGGCGACTCCCTTACCGTAGGCCTGCCTTGGAGAGCGCAGGTGTCTGATCGTCTCCGGTTCGCGAAAGGTCCAGATTGTTTCGCCCGTCGCCGGATCGATGGCGACCACCTGCCGACGAGGCGACACGACCGTGTAGAGCAACCCGTCAACGTAAATCGGCGTGGACCGGGAAAAGTAGTCGAGATTGGGGCCGAAATTGTCACCCCGCCACGTCCAGGCTGTCTCGAGGTACACGAAGTTGTTCCCGTTGACCTGGTCGAGGGGTGAGGAGCGGGTGTGCCCGGCGTCGCCGCCGAGATACCGCCACTCACCGTTCTCCGTCCCGGGCAGGCCCTGCGCGAAGATGGCCGCGGACGATGACAGTACGAAGGCAGCTGTGAGGCCCAGCTGGAGAGTGCACATGCTGAAAGGTCGAAGCTTGGCATTCATGATCGGTTACCCGCTCCTTCTCCATTTATCCTACGCCTTCTGGGCAGACCGCCGAAACAGATTCTTGGCGCGCCTGGTGACACCCACCCAACGTGGCCGATTCAACCGACCGATCCAACGGTGTCCGCTGCAGCCGCGCTGACCATTCGTTGCGAGCGTCATCCTCGCCACCAATCGCGATCACCATACACCCGGGCGATGCGCGTCGGCCGCCTGCTCCATTGGAAACACCCTGTCGACGATCGAACGAATCTTTCCGCCCTCAATCATCTCTTTCAGTGCTCTGCGTCGTGGGACGTATCGGCGTAGGAGTTCCTGGAAAGCCTCTTAGGCATTGTCAACCTGAGCCTGCAGGTGGCAGAGTGGGCGCATGAAGGTGCTCGAGCAAAGGTGGTCGGCGATAGTTTGTTCCGGTCTGCTGCTGCTGGCACTGCTCGCTATCTACCTGCCAGGGCTAGGTCACGGCTTCATCAAGGACGACTTCGTCTGGATTGCGTCGAGTGAGGTGACGAGCGCGGACAACCTGGTCGCCCTCTTCACACATGCACCCGACTTCTATCGGCCGATCGTCGCCCTCAGTTTCACCCTTGATCGGTGGCTCTTCGGCATCGACCCGTTCGGATACGGCCTCACAAACTTCGTGCTGCTCCTGTGCGCCGCCGCCGCGCTTGCCAGTCTTGCAGTGGCCCTGGGGATGTCGTGGGGAGGCGCGCTCGTCGCGGCTGCGCTGTGGAGCCTGAACTTCCACGGAATCGACATGGCACTCTTGTGGATTAGCGGCCGCACCTCGTTGCTCCTGGCCTTGTTCTCGCTCTTGGCTGCCCAGGCGTTCGTGACCGGTAAAGGTCGCCGGGCGGCCGGCCTGATGTTCCTTGCCATGCTCTCAAAGGAGGAGGCCGTTCTGCTGCCGTTCTTGCTACTGGTGTGGAGTGGGTTGACTGCATCCGACGACCGCGAGGCGCGCAGTTTCCGGTTCAACCTTCGAAAGGGAGTTGCGCGGACTTGGCCGCTTTTTGTGACGCTTGCCGTCTACATGGCGGTCAGAACCGCGGCAGGCGCGATGACGCCGATGTCGGCACCTGAGTACTATCGGTTCGTCCTGAGCATCGGGTCGCTGAGCCGTAACGCGCTCGAGTACGTCGACCGAGCCGCAACCCTCTCAGTGGCCACGGTGTTGATCATGTCGCTCGTGGGGTGCGCGACTCCCCAGCTGAACCGGCGTCAGCAACAGTGGTTGATACTCGGCGCCGTCTGGATGGTCGTTGGATACGGACTCGCGGTCCTGTTGCCGGTTCGCTCGAGCCTTTATGCCGTCGCTCCGTCGGCCGGTGCTGCGCTCGCCGGCGCGGCGCTGCTGACCGCGGTCTGGGAACGAACGACGCCGCGCTTGCGGAGCCGGATGGTGGTCGTCGGAGTCCTGCTCACGATTCTGGCGGTGCCAATTCATTGGTCAAGGTACGGCGAGTGGGTCCAGTGGGCCGAGCTGTCGACGCACGTCCTGGACGAAATCGCGCCGGTCGCCGACACGCTCTCGTCGAGCGACGTCATTCAGATCAATGACGACCGTGGTGAACGAGCCAATCTGGACAGTGCGTTCGGGACCTTGATCGAGACCGCCGTCCTCGTTCGCACCGGACGGCACGTCGACGTCTGGGTCGAGCCCCCCCCCATCGACTGGCAGTTGGCCGGGCTGACACGTCCCGACCCTGCCAGCATCACCGCGAGGTTCGCGCTCGAGAACGGAGAGTTGGTGAGGGTGCCGGTCGAGCGCTAGCTGGTCGACGGTCATCCACGCCGATGGGAACCCTGCTGAGTATCAGGGACCATCCCATTGGCCTCCGGACGCCGTTCGTGGCAGAATCAGCCAAATCATTCCCGGGACCACCCACGGAGGAACCAATGCGACCGAAACATCTATTCATTTTGGGAGCCGTCCTGCTTACGGCCGTCGCCGGCACCACCGCTGGTCTGACGGCACAGACCGCATCCACGGCGCTCAGCGGCGTTGTGAGGTCGGCGGCAGAGGGCGCGATGGAGGGCGTGCTCGTCTCGGTTCGCCGTGAGAGCGCGAACTTCACGGTGACGGTGGTCACCGACGCGCAGGGCCTGTACAGCTTCCCTCGCAGCCACGTAGAGCCCGGCACGTACGCGGTGACCATCCGGGCAACCGGATTCGACCTCCCGGGTGCCACATCCGTCGACGTGGCGGCGCAAACGGCCGCCACACTCAACTTGGCGCTGCAGCCCGCGGAGGACATCATCGACCAGCTCACGTCCCTGGAATTGACGATGGCGATGCCGGGCACGCCGGAGATGAAGGACATGTTCACCTACCAGGGGGCAAGCTGCAACTATTGTCACTCGCTGCACCGCGTCATTCGGTCCAAGCACACCGAGGAACAGTGGACCAGGGTGATCAACCGGATGTCGTCGTACTACCCGGACGGCTCGGCTCACAGCAACGACGGACGCGGCTGGGGTCGCAGGCTGGTAAATTTTGGGGACTCCTTCGGCCGCCCGACGCCAGACGGGCCCGACGAGGGCAACAATCCGGAGCTGTGGTTCGGCACCCCGATCGCAAGCCTCGCGCCGTTCCTATCGTCGATCAACCTCAGCGGCGGCCGGACGACCTGGACGTACGAGCCGAAGCCGACGCTGCCGCGGCCAACAGGCAAGGCCACACGGGTCATCATCACGCAATGGGACCAGCCCAGGATTCGGACCGTGTCTCACGACATGGACGTCGACTCCAAGGGCAACGTCTGGTACGGCGACGAGAGCAACCAGATCATCGGCAAGCTCGACCCGAAGACCAACACCTTCACCGAGTACGACCTCCCGCCGGTTCCCGAGGGACACCTCCCCGGCACACGCGACGTCGAGGTGGACCACGACGACAACGTCTGGTTCCCGATGCGCGTGGCCGGCGGCGCGTCACTCCTAACGAAGTTCGAGCCAGCGACTCAGGAGGTCACGACGGTCGCGGATGCGACGGGACAGTTCATCGCGCTCGGGCCGAATGGCAAGATGTGGATGGGGGGCGCAGTCAACCCATTTCATAGGATCGACATGGAGACCATGACGAAGGAGGCGACCTACCCGGGTCAGGGGTACCAGATGGTCGTGAACTCGAAGGGCAATCCGTACATCGCCGGCTTCGGCGCGGTGCAGGGCTACGACGTCGCGGCAGACGAACCGCTGAGCTTCCCGTACATCACCGAGACCACCTGGGGCCGCCGCGGCCGTATGGACGAGCAGGACCGGTACTGGTTCGCCATGTACGCGGCGGATCGCATCGGGATGCTGGACACGAACACTGGCGAGCTGAAGGAGTGGCCGCTGCGGCAGTACTTCACGCCGTATGCGGCCAGCGCGCCGGACAAACAAGGCTACGTCTGGGCGCCCAGCAACACGAGCGACCGGCTGGCGCGACTCGACCCGACGACCGGTGAGATCATTGAGTATCTGATGCCGACCGAACTCGACGCGAAGAAGATCGCGTTCGACCCGACAAGCGACCACATCTCGCTCTTGATGGCGAACATGCGGACCGCGCGGATCCTGCGAGTCGAGGTTCTCGACTGATTGCGACGATGCGGCAGGTGCCAACGTGCCCGCCGCGCGAGCCGGACTGGCACGATGGGCGTAGAGCAGACCCGCAAGCGAGACAGCTCCACATTACTTGTTTGCGCGAACGTCCTCGACGGCCCACCGCCGACCACCGTCCCGCGGGTCGAGACTTTTGTGAGCCCAGCTTTCTCGGCCGGCACGCAGACGCCGTGGTGGCACTCATTGGCGGCGCGCAGATAGCTAGCCTGGCAATGCCCCTCGCACCAACAACGCCCTACCGTAGGACCTCGAGCTGGTTGTCGACACGAATCACACCCTGGGTCTGCGCGACGATCCGCTGCAGCTCGATCATGTCGATCTGCGTCTGGACGTACCCCACCAGCGTCACGTAGCTATTTTTCACGATGATATGAAACGGCGGGTTGGACATCGATCCGAATCGCTCGAAATGCTGAGACCTGAACACTCGAATTCCGATTGCACGCCGGAGGACTGCATCGAGTTGTGAAAACGGAAGCGTCTCGATGTCGTTTTGCACGTCCTGCACGCCCCGGACCTTCGCGACACGCTCGAAGATCTCGCCCGCTTTGTCGCGATCTGGCGTGACCAGACCCGATAGCCACACGGCGCCCTTGTCGACCCGACCAGCGAGCTGATCCCACATCGTGTAGTGGGCATAGCCCATCACGGCCTTACCCACGTCCTCGACAATGTCGGCGTCGTCCTCCACGACCGGGATCTCCAGTTCGCTGACGACGGTCTCTGCTCCCTCCACGTCGAGCGTCCGCTTGATGGCCTGGTCCTTGGCCCAGAAGGTCGGCACCCTCCCAGCCAGGGTCACCTCGTTCCCCTCCACTGACACCTCGATGTCACGCAGGTCGCGCTCGCCACGCAACGTGTTGCTGACGTCTCGCTCAACCTGCTGCACGGTTTGCTGGGCTTCGACAGTCACGTCCACACAGACCAGCGCCAACGGCACCGCGACTGCGACGACGGCGATGGTTCTGACTAGCGCATTCATCGTGAACTCCTTCGTGTGTGGGACCGCCGCCCACCAAGATGATAGGCTCGAGCCTTGTCGTGAACGGGGCATGTCGCGGATCGGTCCGCGCAATCCTGCCTACCGTGACAATACCATTTCGTGTGAGTCGACACCGGCTGCCGTCGGTTCATCCGTGCGCCTTTCCAGGCTGTTTTCCCTGCACCCGCCCCAGCCGGTGACCGCCTAGGCATAGAATGACCTGCATCTATCTCTCGATCGTAGGGGCACCATGACACTGGCGCGCTGGACCATCTCGTTTCTCGAGCCCTATCGATTCCGCGTGGCCGTAATCGCGGCCCTCTCGTTCGCCGAGATCGGACTGGCTGCGCTGGCGCCGTGGCCCCTAAAAGTGATCGTCGACAACGTACTCGGGGGACATCCGCTCCCGGAGACGGTTCGCGTACTGACGCGCTCAGTCATCGGTGAGAGTGTCGCCACACTTCTTGTCGTGGTTGTGATCGGAGGGCTCCTCATACAGATCGTGAACGAGCTAATCCGAATCACGCATACTCAACTCCAGGTCGACATGGCCCAACGGATCGTCTACAAGCTGCGGGCAGAGCTACTACATCATTTGCAGGCGCTGCCGTTGCGCCACCACATCGCGACGAAGACGGCCGACTCGGTGTATCGACTCGACGCCGACACCTACTGTGTCGATGACTTGATTATCGGGGGACTGTTCCCGCTCGCCCTGGCCGGGCTGAATCTGAGTGTCATGTTCGGCGTGCTGCTCTATCTCGACGTGACCCTCGCGCTGCTCTCACTCGCGGTCGTGCCGTTCCTCTACCTGTCGCTCCGATACTACGCGAGCACGATGACCGACCGAGCCGAACGGGTGAAGGCGCTCGAGTCGTCGGTCGTCGAACGCGCCTTCGAGGTCTTGTCCTCGATTGCAGCCGTCAAGAGCTTCGCGCGGGAGCGACACGAAGTAGAGCGGTTCTCTCAAAAAGGGGATGAAACAATGCGGGCTCGGCTCGGGCTTACGTGGCAGGAGTCGCTGTTCTCGCTGACCGTCACAGCAATCACCCTCGCGGGCACGGCGCTCGTGCTCGTCGTCGGTGGTCTGCATGTCCTGGGCGGTACACTGACACTCGGCGGCCTTCTCGTCGTCATCGCCTACCTCGCCGCAGTCTACAACCCGATCTCCGAGATCGCCCACACCACCGGGTCACTGAGGCAAGCGATGGTGAGCGCTCGTCGCGTCCGCGACATCTTTGCGCTCACCCCAGAACCACTGGACGCGCCAGACGCGATTGACGCCGCACCAATCTCCGGGCATGTTCGGTTCGAGAACGTGAGCTTCTCATACGAAGCCCATCGCCGTGTGCTCGATGACGTGAGCTTCGAGGCGCACCCCGGCGAGATGATCGCGCTCGTCGGGCTCACCGGCGCCGGAAAGACCACGATCGCCAACCTCGTTCCCCGACTGTTCGAGCCGGCCACCGGCCACGTGCTCGTCGACGAAGTCGACGTGTCGCGCTACGCGCTCCGCACGCTCCGGGAGCGGGTGGCCCTCGTTCCCCAGCAGCCGGTCCTCTTCGTCGGTTCTATCGCCGACAACATCAGATATGGTCGGCTGGACGCATCGATGACGGAGGTCGAAGCCGCCGCCCGCGCGGCGCAGGTGCACGAGCTCGTCCGGCGGCTGCCACAGGGCTACCAGACAGCGGTCGCCGAGGGTGGGGCCACACTCTCGGGTGGAGAACGCCAACGGCTGGGAATCGCACGAGCGTTGCTGAAGAACGCGCCGATTCTCATCCTGGACGAGCCGACGTCATCAATGGATGCTATCTCCGAATCGGAACTCTTCGACACCCTCGAGTCGCTGAGAGCCAACCGCACCATCCTGGTGATTGCGCACCGGCTCGCGACGATTCGCCATGCCACCCGAATTCTCGTACTGGACGACGGCCGACTGGTCGCGCGAGGGACGCACGAGGAATTGATGGCTTCGAACGATCTGTACCAACGCATGTGGGCGCGGCTCTCGGTCGGACGCAGTCTGGACCACGCACCATCGGAAGCCAAAGACGGTTTTCGCTCGGAACGGACGGCGTGAGATGCACGCACCAGCCAACAGGCTTGATTTCACGGGATGTTCTCTTCTCGCTGTGTTTGCACATCCCGACGACGAGTCTCTGGCAAGCGGCGGACTCCTGGCGTGGTGCGCAGACCTCGGCGCCGACGTCGCGCTCCTATGCATCACACCGGGCCAGCATGGTCCCGGACAGTCACCGGGTCTGGTCGCCACCCGCAAGACGGAGCTCCGCGCGGCCGCACGGACTCTTGGCGTCGAACCTGTCGTGATCCTCGGCTACGAGGACGGCATGCTGCCGTGGGCCGACGCCAGTCAGCTCGAATCGGACATCCGGGATGTTATCCAGACCGTTCGCCCAAGCGTCGTCGTCACGTTTGGCGAAGACGGCCTCTACTGGCATCCCGACCACGTGGCGGTCCATGAGCGGACGACGGCGGCCGTGACCTCACTCGCTGCAGAGGCTCCCGCGTTGTACTACGTCACGCTTCCGGCCGGCCGCATGCGCAAGGTCGTGGAGCATGTCGCGGATGTGAGCGGCCCGTCCGATGATCCCCCGTGCCAAATCTTTGGTGTCGCAGATGTCGATGCATTCGGCTCGTTGGCCCGACCCCCCACGCTCGTGGTCGATAGCGGCAGCTACGCGACCTGCAAGCTGGCCGCAATCCGGTGTCACTCGTCGCAACTCCCGCATAACGCGTTGGCGTACGTCCCAGACGAGGACGCCGCCAGATTGCTTGGTCTCGAGCTGTACCGTCGGGCGACCGTTGGGTGGCAGGGCGACACCTTCATCGAGCAATTGGCATACGACGCAACGTCCGGATAGCTGACCGCGATGGACCAGCATCTTCTCGAGCTGCTCCGGTGCCCGTTCTGTGGGACCCGGCTGTCTCCGGTCAACAACACCGCGTTGAAACGCCGAGGCTCAACGATCGACACCGGCGTGCTCGGCTGCGAATGCTGCGCCTTTCCGGTCGTCGAGGGTATCCCCGTGCTCATCGCCAACGATACGGGGCGAGAGGCTGTCGCCGCCCTTGAAGCGGGAGACACGGAATCTGCCCTCTTGGCGCTCCTTGGCCTCACCGACGTGGCCCGAGCGAGCGCCTTTCGACGGCTCCTCGCCCACAGCGCGGAATCAACATACCGCGACGCGCTCGAGATCCTGAGCCAGGATGCCGAGGGCACGTACTTCGTCTATCGTTTCTCTGACCCGACCTACGTCACGGCGGAGACACTGGTGCGCGTGCTGGGTCGCCACCAATCGTCAACGACGGGACGCCGTCTCGATCTCTGTGGTGGGTCAGGCCACTTGACTCGGGTCCTGGACTCGGTCGGCTCGGGACGAGACGCAACAGCGTCGATGGTACTGGCTGACGTGGCGTTCTGGAAGCTCTGGCTTGCCGCACGATTCACCGCTCCGCGATGCTCGCCAGTCTGCTGTGACGCAAATCACCCTTTACCCTTCGTTCGGGACACGTTTCAAATGGTCGTCCTCTCGGATGCCTTTCCGTACATCTGGCACAAGCGCCTGCTCGCCGACGAGATGACCCGGATCAGCGGACCCGAGGGCGTCGTCGTGATGCCACACCTACACAGTGCTCTCGGGGAGAACGTCTCGGCCGGAGACCCACTCACACCTGAGGCCTACCGGAGTCTCTTCTCACGGCTGAACCCCCGGCTGTTCAGTGACACACGACTGCTCGCCGACGTGGTCGATCATCGGATTCTTGACCTCTCGCAGGAGGCCTCGCCCGAAGAGCTCGGCTCAGAGCCGGCGGTGGCCCTCATTGCCAGCCGGGACGCTGACATCTTCCGCCGGTACGAGGTGCCGGACGTCCAGGATGTGACAGGCGAGCTCAGGGTCAACCCGCTGTACCGGGTCGTGTATCGAGACGGCCGCTCGGTGCTGACCCTGGTCTTCCCGTCAACCGACTACGAAGCCGAGTTTCGCGCGTGTCGACAGTATCTTCCGAGCACCGTTACCGTGAAGGGGGATCTAACCACAGCGGTACGAGCCGACACCCTCGAGGCCAACGGCATGGAGTTGCGACGCCGACGGATCCTTCTCGACCTACCAGCACGCTACTACTGAGTGTGACGGTGACGCCACTCAAGGACGCTGGCTCCACATGGCGTACAATGCCCGCATGCCAAAGTTGACAGTAGAGGGATTCGAAACGGTCGACGTCCAGGCCGGCAAGCGACTGGTGCTGGCGATCGAGCAAGACGCCGGCGTCGATGTCATGCACGCGTGCGGCGGCAACGCGCGTTGCACAACCTGTCGCGTCGAATTCATCGAGGGCGAGCCGTCGAAGATGACGGCGGCCGAGAAAGAACGTCTCGCGACCGGCAGCCTGGTAGGGATCAGGCTGTCGTGCCAGATACTCTGTGAACACGACATGGCCGTTCGAGCGATCAGTCGGCTGGAGGGAACGGGTCGTCCGGATCCTGGCCCCACGCCCGAGGAGACCATCACTCCACCGCCAGAGTGGAGCTAGGCCGCAGGGGAGACGCCATGGTTGACCGACTGTAGTGGGGTCTCCTGAGAAGCCTCCCCGACACTCCATGCGCGACAGACCGGCCTCCACGAATCCCGTTGTTTGCGTGGCAATGAACATTCCATTCGACAACACCTACGCCCAGTTACCGGGACATTTTTTCGCCAAGCAGGCACCCGCCCATGTGCCGGAACCGAGGCTCGTCCGTCTCAACCACACACTCGCAGTGAAGCTTTCGATCGACGCCGACTGGCTGGAATCATCCAAAGGCATCGCGATGCTCGCGGGTAACGCGATTCCGGAGGGTGCCGAGCCGATTGCCCAAGCCTACGCTGGCCACCAGTTCGGTCGATTCGTGCCACAACTCGGCGACGGCCGCGCCATCCTGCTGGGTGAAGTCATCGACACCGAGGGCAGACGTCGCGATCTGCAGTTGAAGGGCTCAGGACGCACGCCATTCTCGCGCGGCGGCGATGGGAAATCTGCGCTGGGCCCCGTGATTCGAGAATACATCGTCAGCGAAGCGATGGCCGCTCTCGGCGTGCCCACGACCCGGGCGCTGGCCGCGGTGACCACTGGCGAACGTGTCATGCGACAAGAGGGACCACTCCTCGGCGCTGTGTTCACCCGCGTTGCAGCAAGTCACATTCGCGTCGGTACGTTTCAGTACTTTCTCGCACGCAAAGACATCGATGCGCTACGCCGGCTCGCCGATCATGCCATTGCCCGGCACCACGCCCACGCCGCCGACGCCCCAAATCCGTATCTGGCATTGTTAGAGTCAGTCACAGCGGCTCAAGCTGATCTGATCGCCCACTGGATGTCTCTCGGCTTCATACACGGCGTGATGAACACGGACAATACTGCCGTGTCTGGAGAGACGATCGACTATGGCCCGTGCGCGTTCATGGACGCTTTCCACTCGCAACGCGTCTTCAGCTCCATCGACTCTGGCGCGCGCTATGCCTGGGGCAACCAGGCCGACATTGGGCTCTGGAACCTGACCCGCTTCGCGGAAACGCTGCTGCCTTTGCTGTCTGAGGATTCTCGCAAGGCGATCGAGATCGCCAAGACTGCTCTCTCTGGATATTCTGAGCGATTCCGCGAGCGATACCTCGCCCGCTTCCGCGCCAAACTCGGCCTCCAACCTTCTGCACCGGCCGATCTCATCGCGGAGTGTGTCGACCTACTGGACGCTCACGCGGTTGATTTCACGCTCTTCTTTCGTCATCTCACACGTGTCGCCGGTGGAGAGGACGCTCAAACACTTACGGCGATGTTCTCTAGCAGGGAGCCTATGATGCAATGGCTCTCTCGATGGCGGGGCGAGGCGGGCTCCGCTACGCAACTTGCCGACATGCGCTCGGCTAACCCGATACTGATCCCACGCAACCACCGCGTCGAGAGGGCCATCCAGAGTGCCTATGGTGGCGACTGTGCACCCTTCCACCGTCTCGTCGATGCGCTCGCTGCGCCGTACACCGAGCAGGTCGAATACGCCGACCTCGAGGAGCCACCGAGGCCAGAAGAAGTCGTCCACGAAACGTTTTGCGGCACCTAGCCTCGCTTACCCAACTCGTCGTGGATGATCCCCGTGTTGATGTGGAGCCGCGTCGGTGCGCCGAGCGTGTTCAGCCCGAAGCCCGGATGCTGCGCGGGTAGCGTGTAGGCATCGGCGATCTCCTCGGCGGTCTTCCCCGCGTTCCGGCCCGTGCGCACCGTCTCCACGAAGTCCGTCCACCAGGCCGAGTACTCCACGAGCTTCTGCCATGGCTCCGGATTGTCGCGATGAGCGGGCAGCATGACGTCGATGTCCTTGAAGGTCTGCACCATCTTGCCGAGCACGTTGTCGTACCCCAGGCCGCTGCCGCCGTTGATCGTATCGATGAACGGCGAATACCGGCCCGGGTACACGTCGCCGGGGTGCAGCGCATTGAGGGACGGGATGTGAATGACGGCGTCGCCGTCGGTGTGCGCGACCCCGAAGTAGTACAGCTCGATACGGTCGTTACCCTCGAACAGCGTCAGGCGATCCTCGAACGTGGTTCCTGGAAGGTATTTCTTATTTTCGCCCTGGAAATACTCGCAACCGGTCACGTGATTGCAAGACGACTGCGATAGGCTGCGAGCGCAGTTCGCGTGCGCGACGATGTCAACCGTGTCCGGAAACTCGATGTTGCTCGCCGTGTGATCGAAATGGGTGTGCGTGCAGATGATCGTCGTCACCGGCTTGTCGGTGACCGACTTGATCAGGTTCTGCATGTGCCGACCCCAGCCGGGGTTCTTGGTGTCAACGAGCACGACGCCATGGTTCTCGGTCACAAACACCAGGTTGCTGCCACCGGTCCAGCTCTCACGGTGCGCCGCATCGGCGCCACCTATGGAGTACAGATTTTCCCTGAGCTCCGTGATGGTCGGTGGCGTGATGTCGGTGGGCTGCTCGGACGGCACCTGGCCCGCCGCGGCGGCGCGGAGAGCGCCGAATCCAGGCACGCCCATCACCTCAAAGGCGGCGCCGGCGGCAACTCCGCCAACGGCGTATCGACGGGCACGATCGAGGAACTCTCGCCGGCCGAAGCCGTGTAAATCGCGAGCGAGCGGGACACGTGGCATGGAGGCCTCCTCGGGCAAGTGGACTACTGTGTGCGCACCATGGCGCATTCCGCCGTACCATACCGCGCCCCCTCCGAGATACCAAGTCTCGATCTTGCGGTCGTGGCTCTCTACGGATCTACGAAACAGGGGCAGGTGTCACTTCGATCGGCTCACCGAGCAGCCCATCACCCATCTCGTACGGAAGCATCCACAACTGGTCGCCGGTCGAGGTCGTGAAGTAGAGTCGAGATTCGCTGAGCTGGTCCGGGTTACCGTCCGCCCAGAACGCGTAGAACGGGTCTCGCGCGTCCACAGGCCGCCTGACGTAACTATGGTTGAAGACGCTGTTGGCGGTTGCGAGCGCGGTTCGCGCCCAGGCCCTCCCCTCGTCACGGCTCTCCCATACCGCGACCTCCCCGCCGACCCCCCATGGCTGCGGTCCGGGTTCTGTCGTACCGATCACTCGCCACACGTCTGCGTCTACGTAGAGACCGCCCATGTCCATGTTGTGATTCGACGTCGTGATGACCGTGGACACCCACTCCGCCCCGTTCCAGCGTGTCAGCGTCCACTCGCGTGGATTCCCGCCGGGCCCGGGCTCGACAGACGAACTGGTGATGTAGAGCAGCATAGGATTGCCGTCACCATCCCAATTCAAGTCAAGGGTGTATTGCAGCCGGTCCTGAGAGTCGTAGTCGAGGACACGGGCCGGGTTGACAGGCGTTGTGAGCGGAATCGCAAGGGGTTGCCCGTCGACCGTCGTCCACGTCGCACCGACATCCTCAGTCTGCGCGTAGTAGACGTCGGTCCTTCGGTTTGTTCTCCCGCCCGGGTGTCGGTTGAAAAACGTGCCGACCTTGGAGCCAAGGCGACCACTGACCTGGAAATGTCCCTCGATGCCGGCCAGCTTCTGATCTGGCAGCCACGTCCTCCCGTCCGAGCTGGTCTCCCAGTAGAGCTCCCGACCATCGGTGTATCTGGTGAAGAGATGAAGAAAGCCACGGCCCGGAATGAACCACGGCTGAACATACGTCATCTCCCTCTCTGTCACGAGCTCGAAGGCATCGACGGCATACGGTTCCGTGCTGCGAAACTTGTAGCCGGGTCTCTGCTCGGAAGGAAGACCGTACCCGCTTGCGAACACCCAGACAAAGCCTTCGTCGTCGAGGGCGATCGCGGGATTGTCGTGAATGTCGTCGACACCGTTCTTGTCGAGCACGATCGTCGGCCTGGGGACACGATGGCGACCGTGGTCGTAGTAGGAGGCCATGATGAGCAGGTGCCGCTCATCAGCGCTCGACGTGCCGCCGTACACGAAAAACGTCTTATTGACTTCTTCCGCGTAGACCGCCTTGGGTACGTGGTTAGCGGAATAGGTGCCCAGGCCACCCGAGTACCTGTCTCCGTACTCATAGTCCAGACCGAGCCTGTACCAGAGCCCCTTCCCTTGTACCCGTCAGCCTTTTCGTTCAGGACCTGGACGACCTGGTCGGGCGGTGGAGCGGAAGGCGGTGGAGCGCCGCCATTGCACGCAATGGCGAACAGAGCTGAGAGTGCGATGGCGATCCGCATCTTGCGTCCCTCAGGTTTATCGAGCCAGACACGGGGCTCCGGGCGAGAAGCATAGGACAACCCAGGCAGATCTCGCAAAGTTCGTGTTCAGTCTTCGGCGTCTCGCGGACGGTGGTGGGGTTGCGGATCGCATCGCCTGTACCGGTCGCTGAACGCACAGCTGGGGTCGGTGGCGACATCGCCCGACGGCAGCGTTATCTCTGGACTCGGAAATCCTCAGTGTCTGAGGTCGGCGCCGTGATCAGCCAACAGCTCGGCAAGAACTGACCGGTGACATCGCTCCGCGCGCTCCTGGCTGCAGTCGAAAGCAGGCTGAACCGATACGCTTGGTTATGAAGAGTGCGGCTTTGATACGGTCCCTAGGACGCGGCGCGACGGCCGCCGTCGCCGGTGCGGGAATTGCGGTGTGGGTCACATGTGCCCTGCCGGCGACTGTAGCGCCCCAGGGTTCTTGGACAGTGGTTTGACGGTATTCGCATCTATGCTGCCGCGTCCAGCCCGACGAAGTCACGTCGCACCTGAGCGGGGCTTTGATAGTGGTACTTCTCTAGCATCCACTGCTCGTTGTACGTCCGCTTAAACTCGAGTAAGGCCAGGCGGAGCTCCTCGATGGTGTCGAAACTCCGCACCCACAACAAATTCTCCTTCAGCGTGCGGATGAAGCGTTCCGCGACGCCGTTGCCTTCGGGCTCCCGCACGAAACTCGGCGAGCTCTCGATGCCGAAGAACGCCACCTCCTGTTGAAAGTCGTCAGCCAGATAGTTCGACCCGTGGTCGTGCCGAAGACGCAGCCCGCGGGCGACGCCCTCGCCAATCGTGCCGAAGCGGGCGCGGACGCCCTGGCGGATCGGCTCCAGGGCCTCAAATCGGGTCCCGCGCTTGGCCGCATGCAGGCCGATGCACTCGGTCGTGCAGTGATCGACGGCCACGAAGACGAAGGCCGCGCCCTCGCCCACGGTCACTGTGGCCGTCATGTCCGTGCCCCACATCACATCGGGGGCCGCGGTGGTGATCGTGCCGTCGTGCGCCTTCGGGCCGTGCGCGTGGCCCACGCGGTGCGGGGCCTGGAGGTCGTGCTCCCGCATCAACCGACGCACCCGTTCCAGCGAGGTGCGGATCCCCGCGACCCGGAGCTTCGCCCAGGCTTTCCGGTACCCTTCGCCGTGAAAGGGCGAGGCTTCGAGCAGTCGGCGGATGTGGCCGGCCAGCACGTCGTCCGGGGCGGCGCCCACCGGCCCACGCCGCCGACACGGCGCCCGGGACGTTGTCGCCTGCCGCCGCGCATACACGCTAGAGCGGGCGCGGTGCCACACGCGGCAGACCCGCTGCACGCCATACGCCCGCCGCGTGGAGATCGAGTGGGCGTCCTTCATCGCCTCGACCTCCGTCGGGCCAAAGGGCCGCCCACCTCCAACTGGTCCACCTTCGCGTAGAGCAGTTCGTTCTCCATCAGTAGTTCACCGATCTTGGCTTGCAGCCGACGATTCGCCTCGTCCCAGGCGTCCGGCGCCCGGCTCTTCAGGCTGGCCTGGCCCGCGGCCAGAAACTGATCCCGCCACTGCGCGGCCCGCGCCGCCGTGATCCCCAGCTCCCGCGACACGGACTCGAGATCCTCTCCGCGCAGCAGACGCAGCACCGTCTCGCGCTTGCGCCGGGCTGACAACCGTCCCCCACGGCCGCGCCCGGCGGCGTCTCCGGTCGCCCTTCGGGCTTCCTCCGCCGCCGCCGATTCTTGATCTGGTTTCCCCATCTCGACACGCCTCCTGCGAGTACTCTCTCGCAATCAAGTGTCCAAGAAAACCCTAGGGCGCAGGACGATGGCAGCTGCTCAGCCAGCTGATAGACCAATCGGGGCGCTTCAGGAGCTGACGGTCACCGAGGCCGGTTGTCGGGTTGTGATCGTCCTCGCTGCCGATCAGGCTCTCGAGGGTCAACTCGAGGCCATCATCGTCCCGCCGGTTCGAATCTATGTCGACCTGCCCAAGATTGTCCCCGAGGTCGACCGGGTAGTGGACGTACATCGCGGGGCAGTACAGCGAGTGCGTGTCGCCCTCAACCAATCAACACCGCCAGTCACGAGAGTCGTCCTGGATCTGGAGCGGACGGCCACGTATTTCCTGGAGCGAGGCGAGACCGATCGCATGCTCCGGATCGTCGTTGACAGTGCAGACGTCGCATCCAGCACGACGGTTAACGACTACTCAGATTGGTTCACCGAGGTGACGGGGACCATTGCACGGCTGCTAGAGCAGCGAGCCCTTTCCTTCCTCGACGGACCGGATACCGTGAGTCATCTTGAACGAATGGCTGTCGAGTGGAGACGTGTGCACACCAACCTAGCGAACGTGACACCCCCGGTGTCATTCTTGGAAGCGCATCGCGCACTGACAACCTCAGCGGTTCTCGGTCACGCGACCGTCACAGAACGTCTTGACGGCAGTCTTCCACCAAACAAGCCTTCCGCTGTAGAGGCCGGTGCCGGCCTGTCTCTGAGTTTCGCACAGGAGCTCGCCAGGCCCTGCCTGGCAGGCATGCTCGGCGTTGGCGCCTGAGTCGCGCAACCAACTGCCAGCCGAAACCGATCTCATGACAACCACCGTGGCGAAGCGTGTCACGGCCTGTCGTCGACAGCGGCGTCCACCTGTCGGTGCTCCGGCAACGCTCAACGACCGAGTCTGAAACGACCGCCTAGCACAAGCGCTCGCGGTAGCCCCGGATAGCCGAGGGCACTCTCATAGGTCGTGTCTGTCAGATTGTCGATGCGCGTAAACACGGTGATACCGTCACTCAGCCGGACCTGCCCGCCAAGACCGATGACCGTGTAGCCGGGGTTCACCGTAATCTCCACCGGCCGTCCGTCGGACACGCGCGCGAGGCCGATGAACGACGAGTCGTGACGCTGGCCGATCATTCTGACGTGGGCGTGAACACTACCTCGGCCCCGCACGTAGGTCAGCTGCAGCATCCCCGAATGCTTGGGGCGGCGGAGCAACGACTGGCCCGGCTGGAACTCGTCGCTGCGACTGACCGTCGAGACGACTTCCGTATCGACCCAGGCGTAGCTGAGGTTCGCGGTGAATCCCGCTGCCGGCCGCTGCAGGCCGGCTCCGAGTTCGATACCTCTGGCGTCAGACCCCGCGACATTCAGGAAATCCGCGACGCCATCCCCGCCGAACCCAGGCGAAAACCGGAACGCCACCTGATCGGTATAGGCGTTGTCAAAATACGTGGCGCGGCCCACCCACCGCTGACTGTCCATCGTCACCTCGAGGCCCACATCGACCGTCCGGGCCCGCTCTGGCCGGAGGTCCGGGTTTCCATCCACGAACGCCGATCCGAATAGCTCGCCGAAGACCGGGTTCTTGATACCCTTCCCGACGCTGGTGAATACCTTCAGCGACGAGAACATTCCCGGTCGAAACGGCAGCGGATATCCTCCGGCCGAGAGCTTCGGGCTGAATTCCGTCCCGTAGTGGGAGTGGTCATCGAAGCGTCCTCCGAGCGTCACGTACCAGCGGTCGGCGACGGCGAACCGCTGCTGGGCGAAGTAGGCATGGTCGTCGACGCGGAAGTCCTGGAGCGGATCGGACTCGCGATGGTACGCATATCCGGCGCTGAATACCTGATCACGGAACCACGTCACATCCACCTGGTAGTGCAGTGAGGGTCGCCGAAACGCCGACTCGAACCTTCCTGGGAAGTCGGCGACACCGAACGGTGTAGTCGCCAGGAATTGCCCGGCCGGGAGTGATGACGGATCAGCAACAAGGTCCTCGAACGAGCGGTCGTCGAGGAGCCGCACCAGCCGTGGGCTGTCTGGGAAGAGCGCGCCTGGTTGACCGCTCAGGATCGCGTGAACGTTGTAGGGGGGATCAGCCACCTCGTTTGCCGACAGGCGGTCCCAGCGAAAGTACGAAAGGGTCGCCGCCTGGTGAACCGTGGCGGACGGTGTGTGGTCGAATCGGAGATACCACGACAGGTCCTCGGTGTCCTGCCGCGTACCCCGGTTCCCTGGTCCGTACGCGATCTGGCCAACGGCCCGACCGCGCGCAGCGCCATATCGTAGGCCCGTGCGCAACCCCGCCTGGTCGCCGAGGACCAGGCCCAATCCCCCGGTCACCGAGGTCTGGTCGAACCGGTCGGACTCCGCGAGCTCGTCAGCAAAGGCACCGTCCGTTCCGCGGTAGGCGAGACCCAGTTGATAGTCGAGACGCCGGCCCGCGCCACCCAACAGCGACACGTCGCTGCGTGCCGTGCCGAACGAGCCTCCTTCGAACGATCCGGACAGCTGAGGTCGATCCGTCGGCTGCCCGCGTTTCGTAAAGACCTGGACGACTGAGCCGATCGCATCCGAGCCGTACAACGCCGATTGGGCGCCCTGGACGACCTCCACGCGGTCGATATCACCAGCAGAGACCCGACTGAAGTCGAACTGCCCACCACTGATATTGACGCGCACGCCGTCGACGAGTACGTGGTTGTAGTCGGATTCGCCCCCTCGTGCAAACAGCGACGTGAGGGCCCCCTCCCGCCCGTTGCCTTCAACGTGTGAACCGGGCAGATCTCGTACGATGTCGGCCAGGGAAGAAGCGCCGGCGCGCTGGATGTCTTGCGCGGTGAACAGCGTTAGCGAGTCGGTCGTCGTGGCGCGCTGCTCGGGTATTCCCGATGCGGTGACCACGACCGTGTCGTCGAGGGGCGCAATGGAGAGTTGAAAGTCTCGGGTCATGCTAGCGGACACCACGACAACCTCCGACCGCGGTGCAAACCCTTCGCGGCGCACAGTGATGCGATACGAACCCTCGGACGGCAAGTCCAGCCGGTACCGGCCATTGCGCTCAGTCGTCGTCGTCATGAACTGCTCCTCGCGTGCGGCCACCACCGTGGCCTCCGCCACACGCCGCCGGACCGGTCGGCAACAGTACCGGTCAGGGCGTGCGGCGCTTGTGCAGACGCAGGGCACACGAGAAGCGCGGTCAGCGCGAGGGTGAAAACAGTCTGTCGTAGTGAGTAGATCATCAGGAGCTCCTCCTTCCGAAGAGCCCGAGGGAGCCTGTGCCGACACAGCCGGCGACCTCATGACGGTTCTGAGGCACCATCCAGAGAAGACCGTGAAGCCTGAGCAGCGTTGTGGCCACGGGTCCACCCAGAAGGGGTGGCGTCGTGGACGGCTGCCGATCCGCAGATGTGCGCACAGCACGTGGCCCCTCGGCCACGACCTGAACGCCTGCTAATCGGGAAGGAGAGAAGCCGAACGGCGGCGTCGCCCTTCCCTCCCCGCGGAGGTTCAGGTCAGCTGATCACGCGTCGGCAGGTCTTCGGGCTCACGGGCGAATCGGCGTGTCACGCCTACCTACTGGCCGTCGCTTCCCAGCTCGTATGAGCCAGTGCTTGATGACGGCGGTCGTTCCCGTTTACCGCTGCGGGGCAGCCCCGGCATCTCACCGGGTTCCCTCTTTCCGCTCCGGCCAATCCGGAGCACCGACGCAACGAGGGGCTGAGCGTAGCGCGTATTCCGTCGCCGGTCAAATGGGGTCATCGACGGTTGCTCCGAGGCTGAGCCTCACCGGATCTCGAATCGACGCTGTTGTGTAAGACTCCAAGGAAGGGCACGCCCAGACGGGGCGCCACCGGAAGCCGTCATGGGAACGCTCGGCCGGCGAACCGCGTCTAGTGACGCAACCGTGCCCGATCGACAGCGCGTGACGGCATGAGGTAGTCGAGGGCCGGTGTCGCTAGCCCTTGCGGGCGCGGAAGTTGACGCCCTTGGTCCCGAAGCTCGCAGCTGACGACGCCTGCGGTGCTCCTTCGTACACCTCGGCGCGCCAGGTGATCTCAAAATCAACGAAGCCGGCGGCCTCGACTACCGCAGCGAGCTCTGCCTCCAGCAGAGCACCGGCGATTCAGCCGGTCCACAGTGCGATGTCTTGCTTCGCTGCTTCCGGCACTGCCTTGTCGATCGTGATGTCGCCGATCTGCAAGCGGCCGGTCGGTTTGAGGACACGCGCCATCTCACCAAGCGCCTGTGCCTTGTCGGGCGTGAGGTTGAGCACCCCGTTGGAAACGACGACGTCGGCCCATCCATCGGGCACCGGGAGAGCCTCCATGTATCCCTCCCGGAACTCGACCGTGGTCGTCCGTATCTCGGCAGCGGCCCGACGTGCTCGATCGAGCATCGCCGGCGTCATATCGACGCCAACCACCTGCCCATCCGCACCGACCATCTGCGCTGCGATCAGGCTATCGATCCCGGCACCACACCCCACGTCGACGACACACTCACCTGCCTGGAGGAGACCCAGACTGAACGGGTTCCCGGTACCTGCAAATGACGCCACCGCCGTCTCGGGAATACCGACAAGCCAGTCTGACTCGTAGCCGACGATGCCGGTCAGCGCGCGGCCGGTGTGAAAATGAAACCCAGCCGTCGGATCGGTGGCGACCGATGCGTACTCGTCCTGGATCGCGCCGCGGAGAACCGCGACGTCGACATCGATTGGCGATGGAATGGGCGACTGAGCCACGACACTTCCTCCCCTTACAAGACACCGCAACGTCCTCGTGTGACCGGCTTGGTATGGCAGGCGGCGTCACCGTCGAGCACTAGCGTGCCCCATCCTACGAGATGAGCCGACCCGAGCGAGGTTTCATGCGGTCACGCAATAAAAAAGCCGACCCCGTGAAACCGGGGTCGGCTGAAAAGTATCGCGCGTGCTGGTCGGTCTAGTTCCAGCTGTACTGGCCGCCGATCTTGATCAAGCGCCCGTTCAAGATATTCGTCGGCTGGCCCCAGCCAACCCCGCCGATCCCGTAGGTGTTGTTTCGGCTGAGAATCGCAGAGGAGTTGAGCATGTTGTAAAGGTCAAACGTGACCCGCATCCTTCCGAAGCCCCCAGTGAAATCCTTCAACAGACGGAAGTCCAGCTGCGTGAGCCGCTCTTCGTAGGCCCCGTTCGGCTCGAGGAGTGGAAGAGAAACCGTCGCGTTGCACGCCCCAGTGGGCGCTGGGCAGGCCGAAAGGTTCCGCCCCAGCGACGGAGCAATCTGATCATTGGTAAACGTGGTGTTCGCCTGAATCGGTTGCCCAGGAAGGTTCTGGAGCACGAAGCTCACGCCACCCCCCCACGGCAACGGGTAGGAGCCGCTCAGCTTGATCTGCTGATTCCCCGCGATCCCCACCACCACGCGGCACTGGTACAGATCCTGCGGCGAGTCCACCACGTAGCACTCGTCGTTCACCGTGCGCCCGAGGTTGTACCCGCCCTGGAGCAGCGCACCATTTGAGAACCGTGCGTTCATCTCGAAGTCCACGCCGTCGTAGACTTCGGTCTGGTCCACCCCGAAAGCCTCGTCATTATTCACGACGGAACTGGCCGGGATCGGTTGCGCCGCAAAGGTGACGTTGTGGAACCCATAGATCTCGTTACCGCCGACGCCAGGAAGCTGCCCCGGCGCCGTCACGCAGAACGGGTCGTACTGGGAGGGGTCCCGGTTTTCGTTGTCCGTGACCGTCTGATTGAAATGCTGGGTCCGGAAGTAGGTGACCGACACCCCCATATTGTCAGCCAGCTCCCGGTCGACACCCGCGGTGAACTGCCAGGTGTACTGGCGGTTCTCATCGATCACGTTGGGATTAAAGAACGTCGTGACGACCGGCGACGCAAAGGCGGGGTTCGTGCTCGGCCCCAGCTCACCGTTGGCCGCCGGGTTTCTGGGATCCCCATCCGGGAAAAAGTCCCCGTTAGCGTCAAACCAACCCCGGCCTGTGCTCCTCGCGATGACGGTCGCCGGGTTGTTCTGCTGCACGATGCCGGCTCCGGCCGCGGCCATATACCGGCCCGCCGACGCCTTGACCGCCGTCTTGCCGTCTCCCGCGATGTCCCACGCCAGGCCGAGACGCGGCGAGACATTCTTCCAGTTCGGCGTGTCCTCGATACGATTGAATGACAATGCCGGAAGATACGCGGTGGCAGGCGATTCTTGCTGCGGGCTCCACCCGTTAAAGAAATCGCCCCGCACTCCCAGATTCAGGGTCAGCCGGTCCAAGGTCCACTGGTCCTGTGCGTACAGCCCCATGTTCTGGAAGTCCACCCGATTGAACTTGGGCGTGTTGTACAACGTGAGGCTAAAGGGGTTGCCGAAGATCGTCGTGATCTGTGCCGGACCAAAGCCTGGAATCTCGTTGAGGGCACCGTTCTGCTCGACATAGCCGTGTGACCAGTTCATCCCGACCTTGAGGTTGTGCGACCCCGTGACGTAGGAGATCGCCGCCCGCGCGTTCAGCTGGTCGGCGGGGCTGGCCCCCCCCACGATGTCGTTGTACGGGAGGATGCCACCAAATCCCGTGGACGCGTTGTAAAACTTCACGGGGACCAACTCGAACGCCGGAATGTCACTCTCTGACACGCCGTCCCCATGAGGAAAGGTAAACGGATTCCTGAGATACGAAAAGCCACCCTCGATCAATATCGAGTTGCTGTGGGCGCGCGTGAAGGTGAACTGGGACAAATGGTTGTTGAACAACCCATTATCAACCGTCGCTTCCGGAGAGAAGAAGGCACCTGTCCCCAGATTGCAGACGCATTGATCGCCGTGATTCCCATAATTAGGTGATCTTGTTCAGCGACGAGGCTTGCCACGTAAGACGGACGCTGTTGTCTTGATTGAAGTTCTCCGCAAAGGCCGGATTGTCGAGGTCATCCGCATGGAGCGGGGCCCCGGTTGGCCCGATTTGGCCTTGGAGGGCATTCTGGAACGCCCCTGCCACGTTGGTCTGGTTCCCCCACCACCGGTGGGCCGTGAAGAACCACAACTGGTCTCTGACGATCGGGCCGCCAAGCGACGCGCCGTAGTCCCAGATTTTCCTGATCGAGGGGGCTATCCTCACACCACGGTTTTCCAGCTCGGTGTTGAGATTGTCCGACTGAAAGTCGGAATTGGTGAAGGTGGCCCGCCCAGTCGCGGCGAACACGTTCCCGCCCTCTTTGGGAATGTAGTTCATGTTGAGGCCCGCCGTCTCGGTCTCGGCTGACATACCGCTGTGGGCCAGCGTGACTTCCTGGACGGCCTCCATGTTGTAGTGCTGTCCCGCGTGGAACGCACCGCCGTTGCTTCCCATCGCGTTGTTGGTGTTCATGCCCTCCATCGAGATTCGCTGATCGGTCGAGCGATTGTTGTGCACCGACACCGACCCCATCTCTCCGGAACTGCCGCCGACATCCTGTTGTCCCGCTCCGCCGACACGCAGCCCCAAGGTGAGCGCGGTAAAGGCGGAGAGTGACCCGGCCTGTGGCAAGAGATTCAGCTCTTCGTCGTCCAGGACGTTCTGGGTGTTCACGTTCTGGATGTCCACCGTCGGGGTGGCACCTGTGACCGTGACTGTTTCTTCGACGCCACCCACCGCCAGCTGGGCGTCAATATTCGCCGTGAACCCGGCGCTGAGATCAACGCCTTCGCGCCGTACGGTGCTGAAGCCAGCCAGGCTGTGTTCCACCACGTAGGTGCCAGGCACGAGCGCTGTCAGAGTGTAGAGACCTTGGCCGTCTGTCACCGTCGTCCGGACCTCGGTTGCCTCCGGCCTCGTCGCGTTGACTGTCACGCCGGGTAGCACACCACTCGTCTCGTCGGTCACTTCTCCGGCGATCGCGCCGGTCTGTGCCAGCGCCGTCGCGGGCACAACAAGAGCCCCCGCTAACGCCATTGCTACCAAAAAATCTTGCCTTCTCATGAATCCATCCTCTCGATTCCGATGAACGCCAGCATTGAGCGCATTGAACCTATACATTGAAGATCGAAGATCGAAGATTGACCAGGGTGTTCATCTCGGAGGATGACCCAGGCGTAGTGGAAGGTCGGTGGTAACTCCTGCCCGATCGTAAGGTCGATCGGGTGCTTGTCGGAAAGGAGAACCACCGATGAAGAGAACGTACCAGGTTGTCACGAAGCCGTCCACGCTCAGCAGCCGCGAGCTCGCGGAGTTTCTCTCGAAGGACGGTCAGCTCCTGCTGCCGCTCGTCGAGCTCTTGGAGCGGGGCGAGAAGGCCATCGACGAGGTGATCGACGTCATGGGTCGGGCGACCGTCGAGGCGGTCCTTCGGATGAGCGCTGAGCGGCTCGCCGGGCCCAAGCGGCAGGGCCGCCGCGCCGACGATCGGGCGCTGTACTGGCACGGCAGCCAGCCGGGGCGCGTCACGTTGAGCGAACGTCAGCTGCGCGTGGAAAAGCCGCGTCTGCGCAAGAAGACGGCGCGGCAGGGGGAGCGCGGCGAGGTCGCGATCCCGGCGTACGACGCGATGCAGCGCGATCAGCGCCTTGCCGACCGCATGTTGGCGATCATGCTGAACGGCGTCTCGACCCGGCGCTACGAGACGGTCCTGCCGGCGATGGCCGAGCAGGTCGGCATCGGCAAGTCGGAGGTCTCCCGTGAGACCATCGAGGCCGGGACGCGAGTCCTCCAGGACTTGGCTGAGCGAGACTTCAGCAAGGTCGACGTGTTGATTATCTACCTCGACGGGATCCAGTTCGGGAACCACCATGTTCTGGCGGCCGTGGGGGTCGACGAAGACGGGAAGAAGTACGTGCTCGGCGTGCGCAGCGGTGCCTCTGAGAACGCGACCGTGACGACCGCCCTGCTCGAGGATCTCGTCGCTCGCGGGATCCGCCCCGACCGACGTCGGCTGTTCGTCGTCGATGGAGCGAAGGCGCTACGCAGCGCGATCGCCCAGGTGTTCGGCGCCGGCAACGAGGTACAGCGCTGTCGCAACCACAAGCTGCGGAATGTCGTCGGCCACCTGCCGAACGCGCAGCACGACCAGGCACGGGCCACCCTGCGCGCCGCCTGGAAGCTCGAGGCTAAGGAGGGCCTGCGCAAGCTTGACCAGTACGCCTCGTGGCTCCAACGCGACTGGCCCGATGCAGCAGCGAGCGTTCGAGAAGGCCTCGATGAGATCTTCACCGTGAATCGGCTCGGCCTGCCCGCATCACTGCGCACGTGCCTCACGACGACGAACATCATCGATTCGACGCACTCGGGAATCCGGCAGCGCACACGTCGCGTCACCAACTGGAAGAACGGAGAGATGGCGCTGCGCTGGTCGGCCGTGGCCTTCGTGGAGACGGAGAAGAACTACCGACGCATCACAGGTTACGAGCATCTCTGGATGCTGAAGGCACACCTGGATCGCGACGACGACAACATTGCAGAGATGCAGAAGGTCGGATAACTTGTGTTCACCGTTGCCGCTGACTTTCTACTACCGGTGGGACACTCTCTCATCTCGCCCCGAACGGCACTCTCTATACAGTATGGAAGCCACCGAGCAATTCCGGCTCGTACAACCGCTCAAATTTGTGCAAGAGACATGCCTGCGGACACGTCCTGGAACAGCCCTGTATCGGCAGTCGCAACTGGTGCTATCGGAATGGTAGGGCGTAGATGAGGTCGGATTAACCAAACTATTGGATCCAACAGTTTGATTAATCTCTCCTCCAGGCCGGGCTTCTCCCCGGACACCGCCACCGCGGCCGCTCACCGAGCGGATGGCTGTGTTCGTTCGACCTTCATAGCGAACGTGGGTCTCAGATGCGTCCCCATCACGCTACCGGCAAAGGCCGCCACCAACCAGAGCCACCCGTGGAGGCTCCCGGACGCGACCCCACTGAAGTATGCGCCGATGTTGCAGCCATAGGCGAGCCGAGCACCGTACCCGAGCAACAGCCCACCGCCGACTGCCGCCACGAGCGAGCGTCCGGACACCGACCACGAAGAGCGCGGCCTGCCACACGTGCACAGTCTGCTGCAGATACATGCTGCCGGCGACGAACGCCACGAGTGAGATCGAGACCACACGTCCGTCAATCTTGGGCGCCGAGTGTTGTCTTCCCGTCGTGATCGCGGGGGACCGCGTGCCACTAGAGTCGGTCATGATGCGTGAACCAGTGCAGCGCCTTGCCGCATCGTCTTCTGCTCGACGGCAAGGGCTTGACAATGCCTCCTCTCGAACACATCGCTCCCCTTCGCCGTGACGAGCCGTGTACACACGCTCAGAGACAGCTACTGGTCCAGCACGTTGCCGTCGGCATCCACGTGGTGGATCTCGCCGAGGCCGAGATCCGCGATCCCATCCTCGATGACGGCTCGGTCGCCGACAACAACCCACACCATCCGGTTGGGACTGATCAGCGCCTGGGCTACCTCGGAGACGTTCAGCATGTCGAGCGCTCTGACGTTCGCGGCGTAGGTGTCGTAGTAGTCGTCGGGGAGGTCGTAGCGGACCATCGAGACGATATCCTGACTTACCGCAGCGTTGGTCTCCCATCGCCCGGGCAGCGTCAGGGTACGCAAATCCTTCGCCTTGCCGAGCTCATCGGAGGTGACCGACCGACTCTCCCGAATGCCGGTTAGCTCCATGAGGATCTCCCGCATCGACTCCTTCGTCTTGTCGGTCTGGACTGGTGCGTTGACGACAAAGGGCCGCTGTCCTCGTGCGTCGATCACCTGGGTCCGGGCGCCGTACGACCAGTGCTTGTCCTCGCGCAGATTCATGTTGACGCGGGAGCTAAACGAGCCGCCAAGAACGGTATTGACCGCCTCGATGGCCGTCTCGTTCGGGTTGGACCTGGGCGGGGCGAGATGACCGGCGAAGATGACCGACTGCTGGGAACCGGGCCGGTCGATCAGATACACCTCGCTGCCGGTCCTTGGGGGCACCGTCCCGATACTTTTCGCCGGGACGTCCGCGACCTCCCAGCTCGCGAAGACCTGCTCCAGTTTCGGGATCAGCTCCGCCATCGTAATGTCACCGACGACGACGAGGGTCGCGTTGTTCGGACGCACCCACGTCGAGTGGAAGTCCGACAGATCCTGACGGACAAGACCCGATACCGCCGCCTCGGTGCCGCTACCGGTCAGCGGAATCCCGTAAGCGTGGTCATCGCCGTACAGGATAAGTGGAAAGACGCGTAGGGCCATCTGCGTCGGGCTGACCTTTTCGCGCTGGATAAGCGCGAGCTGCTGGGCCTTGAGCCGAGCGAACTCGTCCGCAGGGAACGATGGTTTCAGGATGATGTCAGCGTAGAGCTCGAGCGCGCGGTCCATGTTTTCGCTCAGCGTTGAAAGCGTGACACTGCTCATGTCGAGGTTGGATCCGGTACCAACCCGAGCGCCGAGCTCGAGAAGCTCATCACTGATCTGGAGTGCGTCGCGGCTCGTCGTTCCCTCATCGAGCATCGCCATCGCAAGGCTCGCCGTGCCCGGCGCGCCGAATTGGTCGGCCGCATACCCGGCGTCGATCTGCAGGTTCAAGCTGACCACTGGCACCGCTGAGCGTTCGGCGAGCATCACCGTGAGCCCGTTCGAGAGCGTCGCGGTCTCCACGTCCGGAAAGTGCGCCGTCGGCGGTTCGCCGACCTCGGGGACGCCGGTCGAGCGGTCAACGGTCGTCGGCCTCGTCGCGCCCTCGTCGTATGGGAGGACCGTCAACACATAGGACCCGTCGGAGAGCCACCGTCGGGCGGCGTCCCGCAGGTCGTCGACGGTCGCCCGGTTAACCCACTCGAGCTGCTGCTTGTAGAAGTCAGGCCGGCCCGCATAGATCTCACCTTGCGCGAGTACGTCCGACTTGCCGCCGAAGCCGCCAACTCGTTCAAGCTGTCGGATGAAGTTCGCCCGGTAGTTGGTCTTCACGCGCGCGAGCTCAGTTGGGGTCGGGCCGTCGCGCAGGAAGCGATCGAGCTCCTCGGTGAGCGCCGCCTCGACGACCGCCACATCCTGGTCCGGCTGCACCGTGGCGTCGAGTGAGAACTGCCCCCCGATCTCACGGAGAGTGACGTACGCGCTGGCATTCGTCGCAATCTGATCGTCATACACCAGACGCCTGTAGAGACGTGACGTCTTTCCGACCGCCAAGACATCGCTGACTAGGTCGAGGTACTTCGCGTCTTCGCTCCGCCACCTCGGCATGTTCCAGACCATGTAGATCCGCGCCTGCGGCACGCGGTCGTGCACGTCGCCGCGATGGCTGCCGCTCCGCTTCGCGATCCACTCGCGGTCACGCGCAATCGGAGGACCGGCCGGGATGTCGCCGAAGTAGGTCTCGACCTTCTGCTTGGTCGTTTCCGGGTCGATGTCACCCGCGACGACGACAACGGCATTGGCTGCGCCGTAGTAGGTCCGGAACCACTCGCGAACGTCCTCGAGTGAGGCGGCGTCGAGATCTTCCATCGATCCGATCGTGGTCCAAGAGTACGGGTGGCCGACCGGATAGGTGTTTTCGGTAATTAGCTGACGGGTGACGCCGTACGGCCCGTTCTCGCCCTGCCGTTTCTCGTTCTGCACCACGCCCCGCTGCTCGTCGAGCTTCGTTTGATCGATGGCGCCCAGCAGATGGCCCATCCGATCCGACTCCATCCACAGCGCCATGTCGACGGCGGTCGTCGGGACAACCTCGAAATAGTTGGTCCGGTCGGCGTTGGTCGTGCCGTTCATCCCGGTCGCGCCAACCCGGTCGAACGGCTTGAAGTAGTCGTCGTCGTAGTGCTCACTCCCGTTGAACATCAGGTGCTCGAACAGATGCGCAAAGCCAGTCTTCCCGAGCCGCTCGTTCTTCGACCCGACGTGATACCAGACGTTGATCGCGACCATCGGCGCCTTGTGGTCCTCATGGATGATCAGCGTCAGGCCGTTGTCGAGCACATACTTCGTGTAGGGAATGTCGATGTCGCCCGTCTGGGCGCCCGCGAGCGCCGCGACACACACGAAGACGACGGTCAACCCACCCACCAGAATCCGTTGACGGAGCCGTGCAGTTGTCCCCTTCTTCATTTCACTTCTCCCTGTTCCAGCAGCGAATCTGTTTCGTCAGACGGCGGCCGTCACCCGTGCGAATGGCGTTTCCCTCCGGTAGCTCAGGGACAGACTACGCTTCGTGGCATGCTACGGGATAGAGTGTACAGCGACGCGTTCAATCAACGTGTTGCGAGCCCTACGATCTGAGTGAGTTGAAGCACGTGGTGACGGCCCCCAGCTAACTGTTCAGGGCACGCAAAGATCGCCAATCGGTGCCATGAACGAGCCGGAGATTTCGATCGTCCTCCCCATCCTCGACGAGGCCGGCTCAATCGAGACTCTGTACGAGCGTCTCGTAGCCTCGGCGGAAAAGGTTGGCCTCGAATACGAGATTCTGTTCATCGACGACGGAAGTAGCGACGCGAGTTGGGCCACGATCGAGAGACTCCACCACGCGAATTCGCGCGTGCGTGCCCTTCGTTTCACACGCAACTTCGGCCATCAAAACGCCCTGTTCGCAGGAATCGGAGTGGCCAGGGGCGACGCCATCATCTCACTCGATGCCGACCTACAACATCCGCCCGAGTTGATCTCGGAACTGGTCGCCAAGTGGCAACAGGGGTTCCGAGTCGTCAACACGGTACGCATCGACAGCGCAGACGTCAGAAGGCGAAAGCGGCTGGCATCGCGAGCCTTCTACAAACTCTTCTCCGCTCTGACGGGGTCGGATCTCGGACCTGGGATGGCCGACTACCGCCTGCTGGACCGCGCGGTCGTCAACGAGCTAAAGCGGTTCCGCGAACCGCATCTGTTCTTGCGTGGCCTCGTCCAATGGATGGGCTATCCTGCCGCCGTCGTGCAATTCCACGGTGCCCCGCGGTCGAGCGGGGTAACGAAGTGCTCCTGGCGTCGGATGTTCCGGTTTGCGATCACGGGGATGACGTCATTCTCGGTTGTGCCGCTCCGCATCTCGATTCTTATCGGCTTCATCACCTCAGCCTTTGCTTTTGCCGAGCTGACGTACGTCCTCGTGACGGCGCTCGTCTATAAGGCGACGGTTCCTGGCTGGGCTTCGATGATCGGAATCGTGTCTCTGTTGATCGGAGTACTGTTCGTGGTGCTCGGGGTCATCGGCGAGTACGTCGGCCGTATCTTCGAGACGGTGCAGAACCGACCAGCATTCCTGATCAGCGAAAGCTTGGACGCCGGTACAGGACGGGGCTCTCCAGGCAACGACGACGAGCATTGAGTTCGGAGCTCTACTACGATTCGATCGCCAACGACCTCGCGTCGTGGATGAACGAGTTCGACCTACGCACCCGCCTCGAGTGGTTCGAGAAACAGATCCGCCAACATTCGTCTGATGGTCTGGCACTCGACGTCGGAAGCGGGCTGGGCCAGTTCTCACGGCTCATCGCGCGTCAAGGCGGGCGGGCGGTCTCTCTCGACATATCCGCCCGGTTGCTTGCTCGGACCGACAATGAGCGGCGAATCCGGGCCAGTGCGCTCCGGCTGCCGTTTGCCGATAGCTCGCTGCCGATGGTGGTCTCCTCTGAATGCGTCGAGCACACGCCAGACCCGATCGCGGCCGTGCGGGAAATGGTACGGGTCCTCCGACCAGGCGGCGTGTTGATCCTGAGCTGCCCGAACCGGGCCTGGAGATGGACCGTGCCGTGGGCCACGAAGCTCGGCGTGCGCCGCTTCACGGGACTGGAGAATTGGCCAGGACGACACGATGTGCGCCTGGCCTTGACGAACGTCGGCGCCGACGTCGTCGTCGACGAAGGGCTCTATCTCCTGCCCTTTCAGATGCGACCGCTGTGGCCGCTGATCGCCTGGCTGAACCGAACTGGGCAGGCACTGCGGGGCGTGATGATCAATCAATGTTGGGTCGCCAAGCGCCGCTAGGGGGCCTGCGGCGCCAGCCGATATGCTGTCAACTCTGGGCCCTGGAAGCCCTCCGCATAGCCAGAAAACCTCCGAAGCGGCAGTAGTTGCGACTTGAATCGCTCACGCATCTCAAGACTCTTCTCATCGCGTTCGGCCACCTGCTGATGCTCATCCGACAGCAGGAACACCCGCACCCCTCGGTCGCGCCACTCCGACATCGACCGTAGCAGGATCGGTTCGGTGCGATCGAAGGTAACGCCGCGCGGAACCCCCCTGATGAAGGCCTCCGAGCCAACGACCGTCCCCTCCTCGAAATTCTCCGAGATCCACACATAGGCCAACGCGCGCGAATCCGGCTTTGCGTACATTCGATCGAAGCGGACAACCTCGCTTGCCTGCGGCCACAGGGCAATCGACACGACAACGCACAAGACGATGGGGCCGACGAAAGGAGTCCTCGGTGTCATCCTCTGCAGACGGTCAGTCAGCAACGCTGCGTAGATGCCAATCAGAATCGCGATCGCCGGAATCGCTGGCAGCCAATAGCGAGGCATCACCCGAATCTCAGCGTTTGTCACCAGTGCGACAAACGCAAGCGCGTGGACCGCCAGCAGGATTTCCTGTGGCCTACGGCGGTGGATAGCGACCACGAGGCTCGTCCACAGTGCGGCGGCCAGCCAGGGCCCGAAACCGCTCTCGAAGGAGTAGACGAACATGATTGCGAAACGAGCGGCTGACTCAGTCAACGGGCTTGAGATCGTGGTCAAGAAGTCCATATGGTCGAGAAACAGAGGCCAGTTGAAAACAGCGTACGGCGTGCCCGCCAAGAATCCTCCGGCCAGACCGGCGACAGCGAGTACGGGTTTTCGACTGAACCAGTCGCCAGGCTTCCGCCCCATCAGGTGCGCCGCGCCGAGCACCACGAGCAGGCCGATGGCACTGTACTTGGTCGCCCCCGCGAGTCCAACGACAGCACCCGCGATAAGGTAGTCACGGTCGCGACCCAGGCTCATGAGACGTGCAATGGCAAAGAGCGCCAGCGTCACAATGAACGTCAGCGTGGCATCGGTGACGGCATGATGGCTCTCTCGAACGTGCAAAAAAGAGAAGCTCAGAATCGAGGAGGCAACCAATCCCCCGCGGCGGCCCGTCCGCCCTGGAAAGAGCCGGGTCGCCAACACATAGATGAGCACAACCGTGGCGGCGCCCATCACACCGCTGAGGGTACGGCCAACCTCATAGAAGGCTGGTTCTAGGTAGTGCACGTCGTCAAGTGAGGTGATAGCTTGACTTCCGCGAAGCGAAATAGAGCGGAGGCCCAAGAATGGCAGCAGGAGATACAAGTAGAGGGACGGATAGAGAAACCAGTTCGGATTCAATGATCCCGTTCTCAGCATCCGGGTTGTGGCTGCCATGACGTCTGGCTCGTCGGGGTGCGTCATGACCGGCAGTCCGAAGGAATTGCCCCAAAGCCGAAGCCACAGGCTCACGACAAACAGCCCGGCGAGGGCAAGTTCGAATCGCCATTGCCAGAGCCGAGTACGGAGCTCGAGAAAACCTGCCGACAGAGAATGCCGTCGCAGCGCGCGCCACCCAATAAACGCGGCCAAGATTGCCACTGAAACAGGAAACGACGGTGCTCGAATCCCGAGGCTGCTGATCTGCCAGCCCCCTGCGATCACGTGAGACAGGACGTTCACCGTCAACAACGTGAACGCGACGTCAGACGGGTGCCTTCTCAGAAACCCAAAACCGAAGCGATGTGTGGAAGGCGCTGGGTCAGGCGAAGGAGCCATCTAGTTGATCCCGGCAGGCTGGCAACGGGCGGGCCCAAGCATCTCACAGAAGGAGACCCTCGGACAATCAGCGTCCGGACTTGTCGCAGTGCTTGAAATCAGACGAGTCGACGCAGAGGTTGTACGTCATCGTCGTTCACATGCCTTGGCCACGTCACGTAGCGGATAGCGAGACGCACTGTTGAAACAGGCGTCGAACGCCGTGACCAAGCATGGCGTGACCTCTCGAAACACTATTCCCACCGGAACACCTTCGCCGACAACCCGGTACACACTGCAAAAACCAAAACGAGCGCAATGATGTCTCCCAGATGAGATGACCATGCCTGCCCGGTCCAGATTCCCTCCAAGAGAGACACCGCGTAGGTCAGCGGGATAAGGCGCGCCGCCAGTTGCACGGCCGTCGGCAGTTCTTCAACGGGCACGAAGAGTCCAGAGATGGCGATCATGGGTTACAGGATGATGCTGGCGAGTGGTTGGGCGAATCGAGCAGTTGGGACAAGGCTCGCGATCAGGAAACCAACCGAGAGGATGCTCCATGTGCTGAAGAGCAAGGCAAGCGCGAAGCTCGCGAAGGGCACGTCAACATTGATCGGGTAGAAGCGTCGGTCGGCCAGGAGCATGAGCGCCAGAGTCAGGAGCGTGAACAGAAGCTTGACGACGACATGCGCCGTGAGAATCGTCTGCGGTCGTAGCGGGGTGGCGCGGAGCCTCTTGAGGATCCCTCCTTCTCGGTAGATCGAAATGATCGCCACGATCGACACGACAGCACTCAGGATCATCAAGAGCGCCGCAAACACAGGCACCTCGACGGCGACGAATGTGTTCTCAGGCGACGCGTTCTCGAGACTCCCCCCTATCGTTAGTCCGAGCACCACGAAGATCACGACCGGGACCGCCACCGTCCCGACGACTCCGAGCGGTTCCCGAAGGAAGATCTTGATTTCGATCCACGCGAGCGTCCAGAGTCCTCGTAGCATCGCTAGCGTCCTCAGTATGAAATACCTTGCCACCGAGGACGGCAATGCGCCCGACGGGCCAGGCACGAAGAGCGAGAATATCGGGAAGATGGAAACGATTCGCAACGCCGCCAGGCGGGATGCAGCGACGGCCGAATGTCTAGGTATTTCATACTCAGGACACTAGTCACGAATCGAGTGGCCAGTCAGCTTGAGAAACACATCCTCAAGAGTCGGCACCACGGCACGAAACTCCGTGACTCTCATGCGATTGTCCGCCAAACAGTGGATGATCTCCGTGACCAGATCATCTCCGCGCCCGCGAATAGACATCCTCCCATCCTGCTGGGTGACGGCCTGAACCTGGCGGAGCGCCAGGAATCGCTCTTCAGCCAGCACATCGTCGGTCGCGAGCACGACCGTTCGCTCGGGGCAATGTCGCGCGATGAGCGCTGCGGGCGAGTCGATATCGATGATCCGGCCATGTTCGATGATCGCGACGCGGTCGCAGAGTCTTTCCGCCTCCTCCATGAGATGGGTCGTCAGGAACACCGTCTTTCCGCGCTCCCGAATACCACCTACGAGGCCCCAAATGGCGCGTCGGGCCTGTGGATCGAGACCAGTTGTCAACTCGTCAAGAAACACGAGCTCCGGATCGTTGATCAGGGCAAGGGCGATGAACAGACGTTGCTTCTGCCCACCTGACAGCGTCATGAACCAGGAGTTCCGCTTCTCGGCGAGCCCCAACTGTTCGAGCAACTGATCTCCGTCAACGGCCCTGGGGTAGAGCGACGCCCAGAGATGAATGGCCTCCCACACCTTGATGCGCTTCTGCAGCTGGGATTCCTGAAGCTGAACACCGATTCTGTCTTGCAGCTGGTAGGCGTTTCTGAAGGGATCTAGTGCCAAGACCGAAATCGTTCCCCGTTCGGGTGTGCGCAGCCCCTCGACGCACTCCATCGTCGTGGTCTTGACAGCGCCATTGGGGCCGATCAACCCAAAGATCTCGCCCTGGTTGACCTCGAAGGAGACGTCGTCGACTGCGACATGTCGGCTGTAGCTCTTCCGGATGCCGGAAACGCGAATGACGGGCTGGGGAATGGACATGTTCGACGGCTGGAGGGCAGGTCGGCCAGTGTCACTCTGGATTGGTCGGCATCATCATCCAACCCCGCATTCGGTATCAACGACCCGAGTGTGGCAGAGGACCTCACTCATGACCCGTCGCTCCCCTTCGGTTCGTAGTGCCGGCGGTAGTCCCGGACCATCCCACGCCGGGCCAGCCATCCGCCGAATGGTCCCAGCCACCGAAGCAGGAAGTCATTCGTGGCCCCCAGTTGGGTTAGCTCGATCAGGTTGCCGTCGCAATCCTTCGCGAAAAAGAACCACTGGCCGCCGTTGGGCGATTGCTCAGGGGCACTGACGATCTCGACGCCTTTCGCCTCCAGGTAGTCGTGCCACTTCTGGGCATCGCGAATGTTGAAACACAGATGAGTCAGGCCGGCACGGTTCCAGGGGACCTCGACCGGCGGTTGGTCGGGCCGGAATTCGAAAATCTCGATTACTGCACCACCCGGCGCGCGCAGCCAGCCAATCTTGCAGGTTGGCTGGCTTGCGTCGACACCAAAAAAGGACCGAAGCCGCTCCGGAGGTACATCAGACACACCCACCAGGGGACAGCCGAAGATGTCCCAGTAGAACCGAACCGCGCGGTTGAAGTCGGAAACGGTGATACCGGTGTGGCTGAATGAGCGTACTTTCACGGGGGCCTCTTTCTACTCTGCAACAGTAGCCGTGGTCGCAGCCAGCTCCGTCTCCTTGATGTGATCGGCCACCCGAAGCGCCTGCGCGGCTATTGTCAGCCCAGGATTGACGGCGGACGATGAGGGAAAAAACGAGGCGTCGATCACGAAGAGGTTCTCGATGTCGTGAGACCGGCAATACGGATCCAGCACCGAACGGGTCGGGTCCGTCCCGAAACAGGCGGTACCACACTGATGTGTGGTGTTGTGGTTCGCGTGCGCGTACACCAGCCAGAAGCCGAGTCGCCGTAGCATCCGCTTCACCTCGCGAACGAGTCGACGGTGGGCGCCCACGTTGTTCAATGCATACTGTAGCTGGATGCGGCCATCGCTGCCGACGACAACGCGGTTGTCATGGCGGGGAAGGTCTTCGGTCATCGCCAACCAATCGACGCCGCGCGCCACCCACGCGTTGTAGGCCCACAACGGCATCGGCACCCACGGATACGCCGTTTGCGCCATGACCCCGTGCGTCCGTCCTTGCGACTGGATTTGTCCGAGCGGAAACTCGTCGTCCGGACCTCGAAGATAGAAATCATTGATCGCCACCGTCTTCTGAAAGACGTCTTCGTTCTTTCTGAACGGATGAAACCCCTCCATCATGGTCGCCAAATGTGCCATGTAGCGCCGGCCCACCAGGCCTGACGAATTGGCCAGCCCGTTCGGGTGTCGGTCCGTCGCTGAGCGCAACAGGAGCGCCGCCGAATTGACCGCGCCGCAGGACACGGCCACCAACGGCGCCTCCACTCGGTGCGTTCCGCCGTCACGCTCGACCTCGACCGCCTCGATTCGACGACCTGCCGTGTCGGCAACCAGCCGCCGGGCCAAGGCATTGGTCCACAGCGTGACGTTCGGATAGTCCGCGAGAGGACGTACGCAGCACACATCGGCGTCACTCTTGGCGTGCCGCTGGCAGGGAAACGAGTTGCACGTGTCGCAGAGGATGCAGCCATCTACATCGCCTGGATTGCGAACACCGAGTGGTAGCGGCGAGGGGTGCAGCCCTTGATGTCGGAGTGCCTCCACATACCGGGCCATCCCGTCCGCGTGAGGGACCGGAGGATGCGGGAAGGGTCCACGCGGCGCTTCAGTGGGATCGCATCCGGCCTCGCCGTGCACATGATAGAGGCGCTCTGCACGTTCGTAGAACGGTGCCAGCACGTCATAGTCGATCGGCCAGGCAGGCGATACGCCGTCCGCATGTTCGAGCTCGCCGAAGTCCTCGCGGCGCAGCCGAAAAAGCACACTGCCCCAGAATTTCGTGTTGCCGCCCACACAGTAATGGATATAGGGAGTGAACGGTTTACCGTCGGGACCCAGCCAGGTCTCGTCCGCGCGGTAGCGTCGGTGCTTCCATACGGCCTCCGGATCCCAGTTCTCGGGCTCCTGCGGTACGTAGTCTCCGCGCTCGAGCAACAGGATCTCGGCGCCGGTACCGGCCAATGCGTGCGCCAGCGTGCCGCCGCCGGCGCCGCTACCGATGATAATGACGTCGTAGCGCCCGTTCAGCATGCGACCTTACACAGCCAAGGAGGCCGCGGCATCGGCGGTCGAATAGATCTGGTCCATGAGTTTGTGGTCCGCCATCGCCGTCTCGAGACTCATCTTGGGAGCGCGGTGCTCCCGAATCGCCCCAACGAAGTCGCGATACATGGCCTGATACCCTCGCATGTCGCGGAAGCCGGGAAAGAGCAGTCGCGTTCCCCCCGGTCCCCGCGCGAGCACGCAGGCGCCGTTGGATTCGAAGGAAACGATGCCGTCACGCCCGAACAACTTCGACAGCCGTGCCCCTCGAAAGAGTGACGGCACCTCACGGGAGTAGTACAACGCCCCAGTCGCGCCGGTGTCGTATCTGAACGCCACCATCATGCTCTTTGCTCGGGTATCGGGGCCCTGGGGTCTGGCCGGAGGACGAAAACCGTGGATCTCGGTTATCACCGGACCCAGACTATTGGCGATGTGCAGCCAGTGAATCCCCTCCTCGAAGAATGCATCACCGCCGGCCAGCGTCTCGTCGTTCCGCCAATCATCGGCCGCTTTGAACCGCCGCAGAAGCGTCGTGAAGTGCACCATCAGTAGATCGCCGATCGCGCCCTCGCGCAGCAACCGTCGTAGACAGACCACCAGCGGCTTGTAGTGATCGTTTTCGCCCACGAGCACCACCCGATCGGCTGCGTCGCGAGCCGCCTGCGCGACCTGGAAGTCGCCGATTTTCGGGAAGGCCGGCTTCTCGACCAGGACATGCTTGCCGGCAGCCAGCGCCTGGAGCGTGAGCTCGAGGTGAAACCGAGGCGGCACCGCAATGACCACGGCGTCGACGCCCGGGTCTTCGAGCGCGGAGGTGTACCCGGCGTAGTGGGCACGACCCAGATACCGCCGACGATAGCTCTCAGCCTTCTCACCATCACGACTGGCATAGCTGCAGGCCACGTCGTCGCCGAGCTGTTTCAGATGTCGGCTGTGAACCCCAGTGATGAAGCCACACCCAAGAAACGCGATATGTACCGGCGCAGACACTACTTCATGATATCCCGCGGCGACGCACATCTCCGACCGTTAAGCTGACGAGGTCGATCCGTCCTAAAGATCGGCGTGAGTCAGAAACGGGTGGCGTCTGCACGTGTTTCGAGCCGCTGCGACTACGGTCTGAACACCGAGTGATCGTACCTGCATCATCCGCTGTCCGATCGGCGTGATTGTATCCTGTGTATGCTCAGGTTTCTGCCTGGCAGTATCGGCGCGCAATGACGCCAAGAGAGCCGAGCATGGCATCGTGTTGCCGAGATGGTTGGTGTATCGATCTGAGTGGGAGCAGTTTGCGTGTCGGCTGAAATCGTCGCATCGTTCACGGCTGTTCTCATCGCGTTCGGCTTTGTTTCCCGGAAGCTGGAGCGGGGGATCGTGACACCTCCGATGGTGTTCGTTCTCCTTGGGCTTCTTCTTGGGGAAGTCGGATGGCTCTCTGTCACGAGAGAGACCATCGACGGGCTGGCCGAGCTAACGCTGGCGCTCGTGCTCTTCACGGACGCCGCGCGTATCGACCTTGACTGCCTCAGACGCGAGGAGAGTCTGCCCGCGCGTCTTCTCGGCATTGGACTGCCGCTTACGATAGCAGCGGGAGTCGCCGCCGCGTGGTTCGTATTCCCCGGACTCGGGCTGTGGCAGGCGGTTCTGCTTGGCGCGATCTTGTCGCCAACAGACGCGGCTCTCGGCCAGGCCGTGGTCAGCAGTCCGCTGGTGCCCGTCCGGGTTCGTCAGAGCCTCAACGTCGAGAGCGGTCTGAACGACGGCATCGTCCTGCCGCTGGTCCTCGTGGCAGCATCCTTCGCCGGAGCTACACGCGAGGGTGGGAGTCTCACGTACTGGCTGCAGTTCGCCAGCCTGCAGCTGGTACTGGGACCTCTTGTAGGAGTCGCCGTCGGTCTGCTGGGAGGACGTGCGGTCGAGTGGTCAACTCGAGAAGGCTGGATGAGTGACCCGTTCCAGCGGCTCTCGGTTCTCGGGCTTGCCGGACTCGCCTTCGCCGGTGCCGAGCTCGTCGGAGGAAATGGGTTTATCGCAGCGTTCGTGGCCGGCGTGACCCTGGGGAACACGACCCGTGCCGTCTGCCAGTGTTTGTACGAGTTTGGTGAAGCCGAGGCGCAGCTGCTGACGCTAGTCGTCTTCCTCTTCTTCGGCGGCGTCATGGTGCCAGAAGCGGCAGCGTACTGGGACGGTCGAGTGTGGCTGTACGCGGTGCTCAGCCTCACAGCAGTTCGGATGGTCCCCGTCGCGATCAGCCTTGTTGGGTCTGGGCTGCGACCGGCTACCGTTGCGTTCGTAGGCTGGTTTGGTCCGCGAGGGCTCGCCTCCATTCTCTACACCATGGTCGTGGTCGAAGAAGGGCGGCTGCAGACCGGTGCACTGCTCGAGTCGATTGTGATGTTGACGGTTCTGCTCAGTACGGTCGCGCACGGCGTCACCGCATACCCCGCAGCGCGGCGTTACGGCGCGCTCGTGTCAAAGAGCCGAGAACACTCACCCAGCGAACATCGACCGGCGCCCAACCTACCCACGAGAGCTCGCCACGTTGGGCACGGACTCGAGGATTGACCCCGTGAGTACTCCGGGAAGTTGGTTCGGAGCGTTCTGCGACGCACCTGTCGTGGTTGGAGGCAGCGACGGGGGGCGCGCCTTCTACGAAAAGCTGGGATTCGAGCAGGTCGGTGGAGAGGCAGCGCAGCATTGGCTGATCCTCCGCAACGGGGCCATGTCGAAGGCTCTCGGGACGTCAAGAACAGCTGAGGCAAAAGGGGCCCATCCGTCTCCATCCGTTATCGGGAGGTCATCATCATGGGCCGCATCGTGCCTCTGATTCTCATGATTGCGCTCACCGCCTGCACTTCGCCCTCCGGTGACAAGAGCAGCGTCTTCGACGGCACTGGCGGGCAATGGATCGACCTCACGCACGCGTTTTCTGAGTCGACGATCTACTGGCCAACCGACACCGAGGGATTTCAGCTCGAGGAGCTCGCGTTCGGCCCCACGGAGGGCGGCTGGTTCTACGCGTCGTATCGGTTCGCGTCTGCCGAGCACGGCGGCACTCATCTAGATGCCCCGATCCACTTCGCGGAGGGTCGACGAACGAGTGACGAGATCCCGCTCTCGGATCTCATCGGGCCGGCAGTCGTGATCGACGTAACCGCGAAGGTGACTCCGGACTATCTCGTGTCGGTCGACGATCTGACTGCCTGGGAAGCGGTGAACGGAGCGATTCCGGACGGGGCCATACTGCTGATTCGAACCGGCTGGTCAGACCTATGGCACGACCGCAGGGCCTATCTCGGCACCGACCTGTCTGGCGAGGCTGCGGTCGCCGAGCTTCACTTCCCCGGTATCAGCGCCAACGCCGCGGAATGGCTCGTCGAGAACCGCAGCATCGTCGCCGTCGGAATCGATACGCCGAGTATCGATCGCGGTCAATCTTCAGATTTTCGCGCGCACGTGATCTTTTACGCGAAGAACATCGCAGGGTTCGAGAACGTCGCGAACCTCGCTGCGCTGCCCGCCACTGGAAGCTACGTCGTCGCGCTTCCGATGAAGATTCAAGGTGGCAGCGGTGGCCCACTCAGGATCGTCGCGTTTGTCCCCCAGGCGGTTGGCCCCTAGCAGGAGTCCCCAGTCGGCCAAACCGGCCGGGTGTTCGGCTAGGTCGACGCCCGCTGATTCACCGCGAACACAACCCTCCAGTAGAATGGTCCAACGTTCGACTCGAGACGCACCCACCTATGTCAACGCGGAGTAAGCGGGACCAGGGCCTAGCTCGCCCGCTCAAGCAGCTCGTGAGCGCCGTCTAAGCTACTCTCGGTACAGTCGTCGCTGAGGCTGAGGGCCCCGATCTATACGCGACCGTCGAGGCCGTGCGACACGACATGGTGGCCGTGCGAGAGGGACAGCCCCGCGCATTGACCCGCGCCCAGCGCCGCATACGGCGCCTGTCGGTCTCCGACCGGACTGCGCTTGCCCGCGCCTTTACGGTCTACCTCGAGCTCGTGAACACCTGCGAAAATGCCTATCGGACGCACCGGCTTCGAGAGCACACACGCACCGGCGCATCAAACGCTCCGTCCGGTATCAAAGCCAACGTCGTGTTCGTCCTGACCGCGCACCCGACCGAGTCTCGCTCACCAACGAATATCCGCCTGATGCGCCGGCTACAGGCACTGCTGATCGAGGGGCTGGAGCAACGTCACCCTCCAGACGATGCCCGCCTCGCCCACTTGCTGCACCTGGTCTGGTCGACCGGAACGCACCCGGCCCACAAACCGACCGTCGCGGACGAAGCGTTCCATCTTTTTAGCCTGCTTGACGATCCGATTCTGGAAGAGTTGCTAGGTCTGCGGCGGGGTGGTCACAGAGTGAGACTGCGTACGTGGGTCGGTGGCGACAAAGACGGCCACCCCGGAGTCGGCCCCGAAGAAACTGACCGGAGCCTTAACCTGTCGCGCGACCGGCTTCTCGACTTCGTTGAGGTTTGCCTGCTGCCTGAGGTCGGAGAAGATGTCGGCATGATTCCTGGCGACGAGGTTCGGGCTGCCTGGACGACGTTGCGTGGGCGGATTGAGAGTCTCCGGAACGTGACGATCGGCGACGGACGTCGAATCACGTTGCTGCGCCGCGAGCTCGACGACCTGGCCGCATCCTACAAACGCGGCGGCGGCCGAGAGCACCCCCGGCTTACCGACCTCCACCTTCTGCTGGAGCAGTTTCCAGGGTTGGTTGTCCCGCTCGAGCTGCGTGAGGAACGAGGTCGTTTTCAGACCCGCAGCGCGATCGCGGACATGCTCAGGTTTGTCGGCAATGTGGCACGAGGGGGCGCTGTCGAGTGGTACGTCAAGGGCGTCGTCGTCAGCATGACCGAGCGAGCCGAGGACCTCTGGGAGGCCCACGAACTCGTACGTGAGGTGCTGCACGACTCGGCCGTTCCGATTGTGCCGCTGTTCGAAACACCGGCCGTCCTGGAGCGGGCAACAGAGATTCTTGAACGTACCTTCACGAACGCAGGGATCGCCGGCGCAGTACAGCAGCACGCCGGTACGTTGGAAGTCATGCTCGGCTATTCAGACACGAGCAAGCGCATGGGTGTGCTAGCCAGCCGCGTGGCGATTCACGAAACGATGCGGGCGATCGGTGGGTGGGCCACCAAGCGTGACCTGTCAGTGCTGTTCTTCCACGGCTCCGGCGGCAGCGTTGGGCGTGGGGGAGGATCGATCGCCGAACAGGCAGCGTCCTGGCCAGCCGGCGCGATGGAAGTCGTCAAGCAAACCCTCCAGGGCGAAATGGTCGAACGCACATTGGCAACGCCGGAGATCTTCCATAGCCAAGTTCTCCAGATCGCCGCAGTCCAGGCAGCACCACCACGGTTTCATGCGGCGAGCTCCGCAGCGCGCGACCTCGCGAAACGGAGTCAGGAAGCCTATGTCGAGCTGGTCAACACTGCTCCGTTCCTGGATGTACTCCGTCGTGCGACGCCGTACACTCGGTTGGGGATGCTGAACCTTGGAAGCCGCCCCGTGAAGCGCCGGTCAGCCGCGGGGCAAGCCGGGTTCGAGCAGCTTCGGGCCATTCCGTGGGTACTGTGCTGGACACAGACGCGTTACCTCCTGCATGCCTGGATCGGGATCGGCACCGCATGGCGCCACGTGCGTGCTGACAGCCAGGCGCGCGCGGCCTTGCTGCGAGCGCTCGAGCGCGATCCTCTGCTCCGCAGCTACCTAGGCCTCCTCCGCTTCACCCTTGCCAAGACCGAGCCATCGATCTGGCGCCAGTACGTGAGGACTCTCATGCCGGGCCAGCCACCAGCGCTCATCAGACGTCTCCGAAGGGAGTGGGACGACGCCGTCGACTTGGCGCTGCAGACGGCGGCCGATGACAGGCTCCTCGCCCACAAGCCGTGGCTTGACGAAAGCATCCGCTATCGCGCGCCGATGATCCACCCCTTAAATCTGATACAGATCGACGTCCTTTCCCGTCCCCGTCTCAGCGCCGCGCAGGAGAGTCTATTCCGAGAAACGGCAACCGGAATCGCGGCCGGAATGCTTACAACCGGGTAGCGACGTACGCCTGCAGTGTCCTTCCCTGGAACGATCCTGGTGGGTGCTCAGACGTCGGTCAGGAACCTTGGATGCGTTCGCGAATCACGAGATTCCGAATCTCCGTCATGTCTTCCATGGCGAACCGGACGCCCTCGCGCCCCAGGCCGCTGTCTTTCACGCCGCCGTACGGCATGTTGTCCACTCGCCATGAGGGAACGTCTCCGACGATGACACCACCCACCTCAAGCTCGTCCCACGCTTTGTGCGCATGATAGAGATCTCGCGTAAAGACACCGGCCTGGAGCCCGAATACGCTGGCGTTGACCTCGCGGAGTGCGTCATCGAACGACTCGAATCGACTCAAGACGGCGACAGGACCGAACGCTTCTCGTGTGCAGAGACTCTGGTCTTTCGGCACGTCTTCGAGCAGCGTCGCCTCGAGCATCGCGCCGTCACGCGTCCCGCCACAGAGCAGCACGCCTCCGGCCACAACCGCAGCCGCGATCCACGAGGCCAGCCGCTCGGCCTCGCTCGCCGAGATCATGGGTCCGATGAACGTGGACTCGTCCTTCGGATCGCCCGACACGAGCTGTCGCGTCGCCGCCACCAATCGGTCCTTCGTCTCGTCGTAGATGGCGTCATGAATGAGGACGCGTTGGACCCCGATACAACTCTGCCCCGACTGATAGAACGCACCGAAGACCAACCGCTCGACCGCGTCGTCGAGGTCAGCGTCTTTGTCGACAATACAGGCCGCATTGCCGCCGAGTTCGAGTACGACCTTCTTCTTCCCAGCCCTCGCCTTCAGCTTCCATCCGACTTCTGGCGAACCGGTAAAACTCAGCAGCTTCAGCCGTTCATCGGTCGTAAACAAATCCGCACCATCCCGATGGCACGGAAGAATCGAAAACGCACCGCGTGGCAGGTTGGTTTCGGCGAGGACTTCCCCGATGATCAGCGCGCCGACCGGGGTTCGGCTCGCAGGCTTCAGGACGAACGGGCAGCCGGCCGCAATGGCGGGCGCTACCTTGTGAGCCGCGAGATTGAGGGGGAAGTTGAACGGAGATATGAACGAGCAAGCGCCAATCGGGACCCGCATGAACATCCCACGGTAGCCCCGGGCCCGCGGAGAGATTTCCAGATTCATCACTTCGCCATTCATTCGCACCGATTCCTCAGCCGCGATACGAAACGTATCGATGAGTCGCGTGACTTCCCCTCTCGCGTCCTTGATCGGCTTTCCGGCTTCGACACACAGCGACAGCGCCAGCTCGTCCGTGCGCTCCTCGAATGCCCCGACACAGTGCATGAGTACCGACTGTCGCTCATAGGGCGGCACGTGCCGCATCGGCTCGGCGGCCTCAACGGCAGCACCTATCGCCCGGTCGATCGCGTGCGCATCGGCCAACGCGACGCGATAGGCCACGTCGCCTGTGTACTTGTCGGTGACGGCAAGGTCCGTATTTGGTGTTTCAGCAACGTTGGCGAGGTAGTACGGGTATGAGGTCATCGAGTCGTCCGAGATCCGTCGTCGCACGGAAAAGAGGTCGTCAGACCAACGCGCTCCGCGCCTGAATCTCCCGGTTCAAGATTCGGTCGTTGTCGGAGTAGTCCACCTGAACCTCAACGACATGCACACCGGGGTCGTCGTGCGCTCTCTGCAGCGTACTTCGAACGCTGCTGGCGCTGGTGACCCGGTGGCCAACCGCACCGTAGCTCTCGGCATATTTCACGAAGTCGGGATTGCCGTAGTCGAGGCCGAAGTTACTCAACCCCATCGTGGATTGCTTCCATTTGATCATGCCGTACGCATCGTCGCGTAGAACGAGAGCGACCACGTGAAGTCCCAGCCGGACCGCAGTCTCGATCTCTTGAGAGTTCATCATGAAGCCACCGTCCCCACAGATCGCCATGACCTGTCTGTCGGGATAAACCAGCTTTGCGGCGATGGCCGACGGCAACCCGGCACCCATCGTTGCGAGCGCGTTGTCCAGCAACACGGTATTGGGTGCGACGGCCTTGTAATTTCGAGCAAACCAGATCTTGTAGACGCCGTTGTCCAAAGCGATCACGCCAGCGTCGCCTATGACAGCACGTACGTCGGCCACCAATCGCTGAGGGTAGATCGGGAACCGGTCATCGTCCGCCCCTTCCCGCACGTGCGCCTCGCCGGCATCACGCAGTTTGAGCATCCGCGCGAAATCCCAGTGAGGCTGCGCCTGCAGCTGCCCGCAGATCTGCCAGATACTGTTCGCGATATCGCCAACAACCTCGACTTGAGGAAAGTAGACAGGGTCAACCTCAGCCGTGGAGAAGTTGACGTGGACAACCTCCACCCCTCCCGGCTGCATCAAGAACGGGGGCTTCTCGACGACATCGTGACCGACGTTGACGATAAGGTCCGCCGCCTCGACCGCGCGATGGACAAAGTCTCCAGCCGAAAGCGCTGCGTTCCCGAGACAGAGGGGATCGCGCTCATCGAGTACGCCCTTCCCCATCTGTGTCGTGACGAACGGAATGCCAAACTTCGCGACGAGGCGTCTGAGCATGCGGCATGTGGCTTTCCGATTCGCACCGGCCCCTACGACGAGCAACGGGTGGTTGGCGCGCTCCAGGCGATTCACCGCCGCAGTAATCGATTTCGTCTCGGCGATCGGCCGCCGCACCAGGCTGGCGGGCTGTAGCGGCTCATCGACCTCCTCGCGAGCGATGTCTTCGGGCAATTCGAGGTGCACGGCCCCGGGTCGCTCTTCCTGGGCCAGCCGAAACGCCTCGCGCACTCGCGAGGGGATGTTCGTACCGCTCACCAATTGCTTGGTGTACTTCGTGAGCGGTCGCATCATGTCGACGATGTCGACGATCTGGAACTGTCCCTGCTTGCTCGACTTGATCGGCTTTTGCCCCGTAATCATCAGCATCGGCATCCCGCCGAGCTGGGCATACGCCGCCGCCGTCACGAAATTTGTCGCACCTGGTCCCAGAGTCGACAGGCAGACACCTGCCCTCCCCGTCAGTCGGCCGTAGGTTGCGGCCATGAACCCGGCCGCCTGCTCGTGGCGTGTCAGAATGAGTCTGATCTGCTCCGACCGAGAGAGTGAATCGAGCAGATCAAGATTCTCCTCACCTGGAATCCCGAAGATGTACTCCACTCCCTCGGCTTCCAAGGCGCGAACAAAGAGATCGGACGACTTCACGGTAGCCCCCACCTGCACTGGATGTGCTCAGCGACGTTCATCCGAAACTCCAGCGTGAGATCAGTGTCCGCACGTTCGGACCATTTGAGCCCGCCGCGTGACCGTGCATCCGTGATGCCACGGTTGTACGAACGCGAGCAGAACCGTCGGGCGGAGGTTACTTCTTTGGGGCGGCGTGTTCGTCGAACTGGTGGTGCCAATGGGCACCGCTGCAGAAGGGCTTGTTCTGGCTGTGCCCGCACCGGCACAGGTCGAAGTGCTCACGAGAGGCGCCCTCGCCCCATTCCACGTCCTGCAGATCCGCACCTCCAAAGATCGCGTACGGACCGTTCGGAGCAATCATGATCACCGGTTCGCCTTCACGGTCGCGATGCTCGACACCGTCGACAGAGTAGCTGAGCGCACCGGACGGGCACTTCTGAATAGTGGCTGCGACATTTTCCGCGGTGTCGCCGTTCGGATCGATCCAGGGTTCCTCGCCCAGCTTGAAGACGGTCTTCAGACTATCGGTGCATCGCGCTGAGTGCGCACAAACGCCCCGGTTGTCGTGAATCGTGACCCCCGCGCCACCGTAGTTGTGCCGCTTGTCGAGAACCCGGTTCGGATCTTTGGCACCGCTGAACCCGTTCCTCGCGTGCGTGCCATCGCAGTACGGCTTGTTCTTCGACCCCCCACACCTGCACAGCGCAACGGTTCCCTCCGAGGCGTAGACCGTCCCATCAAGACCCTTCATGGTTTCGCAGTTACTGACCAGGTACGGGCCGTCTTCTCTCGCCTTGATCGTCGTCTGATCGCTCATCTTCGCTCCACTCCCAGTCAGTCTACGCCGACGGAAAATGTCGAGCAACCCAGCCGCACCCAATACCCCCTGACAAAACGACGTGTCCTTACACTCACTCCAGGCAAAACGTTCGGTTGTAGATCGTCCGCCCCTCGTCCCTATACCTCCGCTCGTAGGTCGTTTGGACCCCCGTCATTCCAATGCCAGCACCGGTGAGGCTTTCGAGTGTCTCGAGAGCACGGCCTCCCACTGAGCGTACGGCGCGCTCGGCGAAGGTCACCAGATCCCAATCATCTGACTTCAGATGGATGGCTCCACCCGGGCACAACAGCCGGCGGTAGCGGGCCAGAAATACGGGCGATACCAGCCGGTGCCTCGCCTGCCGATTCTTGGGCAGAGGATCCGGAAACGGGAGCCATATCTCGCCGACCCTTCCGGGCGGTACATGGTCTTCCAGATGCTCGACCGGAGAGTGGAGAAAGAACGCATTGGCGAGGCCCTCGTCGAGCGCTTTGGCTGCGCCTTTCCACAGGCGGGCTCCGTTTCGGTCCACCCCGAGAACGCATCTGTCCGGCCGAGTCCTGGCCAACGCAATCGTGTATTCCGCGCGGCCGCACCCCAACTCGAGGACGATCGGCTCCCTCCGACCGGCAATCTGTTCGAACCAGACCGATCCACGACGTCGCGCGTCAACGACGTTGGGCATCTTTTCGAGCTCAGCGCGGCGAAGCCGCTTCTTTCGCGCCATACCCGATCAGCACGGCCGCACGATGAAGAGCAGGTCGCCCTCGCTCAAGAGCTCACCCTGGTGCGCGTTTACACGGACGACCTCGTACTTGTGGTGACGCACATAGATCTCTTCGTCGCCATTGAACGTCTCGAGCGACAACTCCTCGAACAGCTTCATGGCTTCCGTGAGACACAGCGTCGTCTCGGTGTCGATGTGGTCGCCGACGGACACGAAGGGTTCCCGTCCGGGACCGGGGGCGGGGTAGAAGACACAGGGTCCAGCAGCAACGACCTTGAGTTCGTCGCTGCCCTCGATCTCGATCGACGACCGATCGCGCGTCGCTCGACTCCCGCGGAGCTTGGTCACCTCGCTGGCTAATGCCGCGCCATCCACTCTGGAAAGCAAGCGAGCGACGAAGCCGGTGTCGTGCCGGCCCTCGACGAACTCGTCGTCCTGAAGGATTCGCCTCAAGAGCGGAATGTTCGTGCCAATGCCTTCGATCCGGGCGTCGCCAAGCCACTCAAGGAGCATCGCGACAACGTCCCCGCGCGTCTCGCCGTATCCGATGACTTGCGCAAGGAGATTGTCGTAGAAGGGAGAAATGACACTGCCATCCTCAACCGCTGAAATCACACGAACGTGGGGCCTATCGGGAAGAACGCACCCAGAGACACGACCTGGGTCCGGCACGATCCGGATTCCAGTCTCGGAATCGAGAACGAGACGCTCCGCGTTGATCCTGAGCTCGATCGCGTAGCCCCCCTCGGCGACAGTCAGGTCATCCAGAGAGTCTCCCGACGCGATCCGAAACTGCTGTCGGACAATATCAACGCCCGTCGTCGCTTCCGTGACCGGATGCTCCACCTGCAACCGAGCATTCATTTCCATGAAATAGATCTGGGCTGCATCGAGGTCGAAGATAAACTCCACGGTGCCGGCCCCTACGTAGTCAATGTCGTCGGCCAGCTCGCGGGCGTAGGTGAAGGCAGCGTCTCGCAGTTCGTCCGAGAGCAAAGTCGATCCGGATTCCTCAACGACCTTCTGCTGATTGCGCTGAACGCTGCAGTCGCGGAGACCCAACACGTGGCAGCAACCAGCTCGATCGCGAAGGATCTGCACCTCCACGTGACGGAAGCGCGTAATCAGCTTCTCGATATAGAGGTCACGACTCCCAAACGCTGCCTGCGCTTCGGCGCCCATCCGAAGAAAGGTGTCCGGCAAGTCATCAAGGGAGCGAACCAACGAGATGCCTCGCCCGCCACCACCGTGTACCGCCTTCAAGAGTACGGGGTACCCGATTTCGTTCGCGACTCCCACCGCGGCCTCTTGTCCCGTCACGACGCCGTGGCTCCCCGGAACAACCGGTATGCCGAGACGTCGTGCGGCCAGAACCGCATTCGACTTGTTGCCGGTCTGTTCCAAGCTCGAGACGCCAGGCCCGACGAAGTTCAACCCGTGCCGCGTGCACAAATCAGCAAAGGCCGGGCTCTCAGACAGGAAGCCGATCCCAGGATGCAGTGTGTCGCAGCCCTCCGCCTCGGCGATCCGTATCACCGAGTGTGCGTTGAGGTAACTCTCATCGGGCGTCGAACCCCCGAGACAGACGAGCGTGTCCGATTCCGAAAGGTGCGCGGCCGCGACAGATTCCATGTCGGGGTCTGACTGCACCAACACGATGCGAAGACCGTGCGCGTGCGCCGCGTCGATCAGCTTGACCGCCGTACATCCGCGGGCATGCACGAGAACCGTCTTCACCGGGAGAAAGATCTTGCGGGCGCTGCGCTGGGTCGAGCGCTTTGGCGGAATACTCCGAGGGATCTTCCCCTCCACCGCTCTGGCGATAACATCAACGACTGTCGATTGTGGCATCGGCATGTCCGGGTCGATGTCACGAAGGCGGTCGTCGAGGTCCGCCGCAAACGGGTGCGTCACCAGCCCGACCATCGCCCCTTCGACTTCGGACAGGTAGTTCGAGAGCGTCGACGTCGTCGGGAGATGAGACGGCACGACAATCTGGCCAGCGAACGGCATCGATGTGCCGGAAAAATAAAACACGCTGACCAGCGGGTGGGTCACGAGACTCGCCTGTGCGCCACCCGTGCAGTCGCCAAAACCGAACACCAGCACGGGCAACCCGGTGTCGCGCACGAACCGCGTGATGCGGTCGTTCACGATAGCCATCGAAAACAGCGCGCCGGCACCCTCCTTCGTCTGCATCCCACCCGACGACACGAAGCAGACCGCCGGGAGATGCTGCTCGGCGCAGCGGACAAGCAACCGACACAACTTGACACCGCTCGCCATGTCAAAGGAGCCCGCCTGGAACATGAGGTTCGACACGAGCACACCGACGCGATGCTGTTCTCCGTCCGTCTGAACGCTCGCCACGGCCGTCACGGTTCCACACGGAACAATCTGTTGCGCCAGCGCCCGCTCGATAGCAATTCGGAATCCTGGAAACGCGACCGGGTCCGCCGTCATCAGTTCGTGGTCAAGCTCATCGACGTTCGTGAAGAATGCGTCCTGGATTCGCGTTGGCGTGATGGTCTCTCGACGCTTCACGTCGATGAGGACTTCGTGAATCAGAAGGTCCTTGTAGGCGCGGTCGAGACGCCCCCAGAAGTCCTTGATGCCAATGTTCCGTGGCCGAATTCGCCCGTCATATCGCGCCGCGCTATCGGCGGCGTAGTAACCGGGCAAGAGGTGGTCGAAGAAGAACGTGATCAGTCCGAACAGCGGTTCCGATACGGTCGGAAACGCTGCCTTCTTCCAATCGGCAACTGACTTCAGCAACGCACCACGTCGGCGATACGCCACCAACTGCCGGAGCCACTGAGAAAACGCTGCGACAAGCTCCTTCTCCCCACCCTCACCGGACTCCCGAGCTCCGGAACGCGCGGTGTCTGGCAGAACCTGCTCGAACGACGCGTCCATCAGTCGACCCACCGACTCGTAGGAGATTCGGCTGGTCTCCATCGCCTCAAACGCCACCAACCTGAGCTCCGCGACCAAGCGGTCGTAGACTGAATCAAAGAGAATCAGGAGACGACACACCTGCTCGAACCTCGTGCGCAGATCGGGGTCCGAGACAATGTCGAGAACATCCAGGTCACCCTCTTCCCCGACCGGCACGTCCCCTTTTCGGTCAAGGTGGTCAATGAGAAGAGGTAGTCCGACCGAAGCGCCGCCCTTCCACACGCCGTAGACGTGGAAACCGAGCTCGAGCACGAGATGGTCGCGCGCGGTCTCAAAGTTTCGCTCCCGGGTGCCGAGAAAGAACGCGGCTACAGCGCCCCGGTCCCGCGTAAGCGCAGCGCGTTGTTTCTGAAAACTCGTCCACGCGTCACTGAGGACGTCGTCATACCTGAGCTTGAGAGGACTCTCGATCCATCGCACGAATGCCTGGTGGCTCTCGCGCTCCATCCGTTCGTCAAGGTCGCCGGCCGGAATCTCTACGGTGGACAATCGAGCGTAGGTTTCAACAGTCGTGAAGCGAACGCGCTTGCGCAGACCAAGATAGCGGAGATAGCGATAGGCAACCCCGTAGACGTTCGGTTGCTGTGTCGGGTTGCTGATGGTCGAGAGCCCTTCGAGCGAGCTCAGCGAACGGGCCTTCCCGGGTGCCACGAAGCGCTGCACCGTGGCCCTGTAATGGGTAAGGAGAGCCTGGTTGGTGGCAGCGAAATGACTCGCGAGCTCTTCGATCGCGACAATGCTCGAGCAGATCGCGCGCTCGAGGTTCTCGACGTCTTGAGCTCCTTGTCGGGGAGTGTAATTGACGACCCCGTCGAGATATCCCTGATCGTGAAGCTCGTAGGCGGAGACGCCCACGGCCTTCGCGCACTCTTGCCACGACAGGTTGTACTTGCGGGCGATGTTGGAGAGACCCTTCGGCTGGATCGTATTGAAGACGCCGTCTACGACCGACAGAAGAATGTTCGTCGTCGCCAGTGGAATCGCGCCCCCCGAATACCCGTTGCCGTAGATGATGCCCACGGTCGGCACGTGCAGTTGGGCCATCTCGGCAATGAGCCGAGAGATCGAATGAGCTTGATTCGATCGATTGGCCTCGGCGTCTGCAACCGCGCCGGGCGTGTCCATGAAGGTGACGATCGGCGTCAGCTGTACCGCGAACTCGCGCACAACGCGCACCGCGCGTAGATGGTGTTCTGGCATCCAGGCGCCGTTGTTCCGGCTCCGGTCCTGGGCAAGAATCCCGACCTTACGCTTCTCGCCGCCAATTTCGAGGACAACTTCCGCAGCATAGAGCGGTCCGCGTTCGAGCTCCCGCAGGGTGCGCCAGCCTAACTGTTCGATTGCCTTACGGATCCCAGGTCGCGAGGGATCTTCAGCAGGCGCAACGGTTTCCCGTACGTACTCGTCGACACCCAGCTCGCGGAGCCTCCGTAGATGCTGCCGAACCTGCCACTCCGGCACGATCCCCTCGATGTTCTGGGGCACCGACGGATTCGATGAGCGTGGAAACAGCGAAAAGTCGAATGCTAGGCGCTCCGCGTCCCTGAATAGGGCATCCGAAACGGGCGCCTGAGGCTGGGCGACGTCCGAACCGTCATGACTGGTCAATAGTGATCTCGCTGGAAGTCTCGCTCTTGGCACGTCAAGCAGTCAAGACAGTCAGCCTGAGGGGCCTAAGGCCATCGACAACGCTTTCTTGAATGTACCCCATCCACCACTGCCTGCCTCGCTGCGCCTGGACTCAACCCTGCAATTCTGAGCAGAACCGCCGATGACTGGTTCAGCCTATCCTCAAGAAACATCTAGACAGGTGCGCCCGACGTTTCTGGAGGTTGACGATCAAAGATCACGTCGGATCGGCACGATAGACTCTAGTAGAGCCTGCGCCCCGGTCGGAGTTCGATCGGCCGCTCCAGAGCTGCTCTGGATATTGTGCGTGCCTACGCCTCCCTACTCGGTGTGCTGTCGCTGGCGTTCGCAGCTCGTGTATTCGGCCAGCTGCTCGTCAGCGTCTTCAACGTCGCATTCCTGCCACCCATGGACGCGTGGTACTCCGGACTCATTCCCTATCCCGCGCTGCTCTTCATTCAGTTCGGCATCCTGGCCATCCAGATCGAGATCTCACGGGAGCTCTGGGTCGGAGCTGGCGCCGTGACCGTCCCAAGGCCCGCCCTCGGCCGGCTGGTCGCCTGGGTCAGTCTTGTCTACTTCACGGCAATGGTTGCGCGCTATCTGGTCACGCACGTCATCCTGCCCGAGACGGGCTCGTTTGGCGACACGATTCCAATCGTGTTTCATTGGGTACTGGCGGCATATCTATGGATTCTGTCGCGACACCTCCGTGGACACACCTTGGTTGGCCGCCCGACGGCGGAGGAATCCACCACGTCGTGACCCGCAGAGTTCTCGGGTGGATCGCCTATCCGGCCACCATAGCCGGCGCCTTCTGGGTGGACGCAGCGATGCTGTCAGCCGGCCTTCCGATCCTCGCCGGCGCGTACGTGTCCGTCACACTTGCGGCCGGCGCTGTCACCTGCTTCGAGTTCGCCATCCCCTACGACAGAGCGTGGCAACCGCGCTGGAACGACGTCAAGAACGACCTTTTGTTCATGGTCGCCGTCCAGATCGTGCTCCCGCAACTCCTCGGGTTGTTGGCGGCGCTTACGTTGCTCAACTCCCTCACGCCGCTCGCCCTACCGATGTTGGGATTGTGGCCGCACACGCTCCCGGTCCCGTTGCAGGTTGCCCTCATGCTTCTTGTCGCCGAGCTGCTGCGCTACCCGCTGCACGTCGCGGCTCACAACACCAAGACCCTCTGGCGGCTCCACGCCGTCCATCATTCTTCAAAGAAGCTCTACTGGCTCAATGTTGGACGATTCCATCCAGTCGAAAAGGCGCTGCACTACACGCTCGATACGCTCCCGTTCATTCTTGTCGGCGTCGGGGCGGAAGTCGTTGCGCTCTACTTTGTGTTCTACGCAACCAACGGCTTCTTCCAGCACTCGAATGTCGACGTCCGCTACGGGTTGCTCAACTACGTCGCGAGTGGTCCTGAGCTTCATCGCTGGCACCACTCGAAGGTGATCGACGAATCGAATCGGAACTACGGGAACAACCTCATCGTGTGGGACATCGTCTTTGGTACCTGGTTTCTCCCCAGGCACGCTCGAGTCGGTGACCTGGGTCTGCTGAACCGCAGCTACCCACCAGGGTTTCTGAGACAAATGACAGCACCGCTGACGCCTGGTCTCGACAAGAAGTCCCCGCCCGATGCTCGTTGACGCTCTCCTCAACCGAGCCCTCTGGGCGCGGATGCAGCTGCTCCGGTGGACACACTGGAGGCCCTTCGTGAACGCGTGCAAACATCCAGCGCGAACACAGTCGCGGCTCTTGCAACGCGTGCTAGACCGCAACCGCAACACGAGATTCGGGCGCGAGCACGACTTCGCCAGTATCAACAGCTACGAAGAGTTCGCGGAGGCAGTTCCGGTGCAAACATACGAGACCCTCCGCCCCTACATTGAGGACCAGGAGCGAACCGGCGAACCGGCGCTTAACGCCGAGCAGCCCGTCATGTACGCGCGGACCAGCGGCACGACTGGCCAGGCCAAGCTGATCCCCGTCCTCCGCGAGACGATACGTGCATACCAACGGAGCCAGGCCATCCAGTCCTATGTTCAGTTCTCAGCCGACGCACGTGCATACTACGGTCGCCTCCTCGCTATCGTGAGCCCGGCTAGGGAGGGAACCTTGGAGTCGGGCGTGCCGTACGGATCGACGTCTGGATTCATGTACGAGAACATGCCTGCCGTCGCCAAAACGAAGTATGTGCTTCCCCATCACGTCTTCGGGATCACCGACTACGACCTCAAGTACCTCCTCATCCTCAGGCTCTCCGTGACACAGAGAGACGTGACCCACATTGCGTGCGCCAATCCGTCGACGCTGATCAAGTTGCTTGCCGTCCTCGATACCACTCGTTTGACACTGATGGACGATGTCACCCAGGGCACGTTTTCCCGGGCTTCCGATCTCTCGGACGACGTGCAGCGTGCGATTACCCCGCTTCTGTCGTGCCCACCAAACCGCGTCGCTGAGCTTCGCACGATTCTCGCGTCACCGCGGCCAACGTTCGCCCAACTCTGGCCTGAGCTTCGTCTGGTGTCGACGTGGACCGGCGGGAGCTGCCGGATTCCACTGGCTGGCTTGCGGCCGGCGCTCCCGCGCGGCGCACAGGTTGCCGAGCTGGGGTATCTAGCGAGCGAGCTGCGAGGCACGCTCATCGCCGACATCGACCGAAATCTCGGGCCGCCAACGCTCCAAGACAATTTCTTCGAGTTCGTCGAGCGGGACGACTGGGACGCCGGCCGCATGATGTTCCACACCATCGAGCAGATCGAATCCGGGAAGGAGTACTACGTCATCCCGACGACCGAGACCGGGTTGTACCGCTACTTCATGAACGACATCGTTCGGGTCACCGGCGTGTTTCACGCTACGCCCTCGATCGAGTTCGTCCAAAAGGGCAAAGGCGTGACGAACATCACGGGTGAGAAAGTGTACGAGAGTCAGGTCATCGACGCCGTTCGCGCAGCCGAAGAAGAGGCCGGGACCACGTCGGGGTTCTTTCTGATGGTGGCTGATGCAGACCGGAGCGTATACCGCCTGATCGTTGAGTGTGCCTCTCCGACCGAGTCATGGAAGCTTGCGACGCGTCTGGCGATCGAACGCATGCTGAGGGGCTCGAACGTGGAGTATGACGCGAAGCGAGCCAGTGGACGTTTGCAGGGCCTCGAGGTTGTGCCTGTTCGGTCCGGGACCGGAGAGGCCTACAAGCAGCACTGCCTCAAACAGGGACAGCGTGAGGGGCAGTTCAAGCTTATCGCCCTCCAGTATCAGTCTGATTGCACGTTCCCATTCGAGGACTTCCGCTCTGATGTGCTCGATGAAGGGGCAACGTAACCATGCGACTCGACCTCTATCGCGTGGACATCCCCTTCACCACGGCCTTCGCGCACAGTTCTGCCGTGCGCACGGCCACCCAAAGTGTATGGGTCGAGGCACGCTCCGGTCTTGACGTCGGAGTCGGAGAGGGCTGTCCCCGGAAGTACGTCACGGGAGAAAGCCTCGAGTCGGCTCACGCGTTCTTCGATACCAACAGGCAGGGTCTCGAAAAGGCAGTCAATTCAGTCGATACACTGGTGGCCTGGGTAGGCACCCATTCTGCGCTGATCGATGCAAACCCCGCAGCCTGGTGCGCCGTTGAGCTGGCTCTACTCGAACTGTTCGCGCGGCGCGAGGACATTCCGGTCGAGCAGTTGGTCGAAGTACCGCCTACGACAGGAAACTTCCGCTACTCCGCAGTCGTGGGCGATGGCGGAACGGATGCGTTCCGAGCCACCGTCGCCCGCTATCGCGAGATCGGCTTCGTCGACTTCAAGCTGAAGCTGTCGGGCGACCCGACTCGGGATCGCACCAAGATCGGCTCCTTCCGAGACCTCAAGGACATGGCGGCGTTTCGTATTCGTGTCGACGCCAACAACCTGTGGGACGACGCAGACGTGGCGTCGCGGTACCTCAAAGGCCTTGATTGCTCCTTCGTCGGCATCGAGGAGCCGCTTTCAGCGAACGACTTCGAAGGTATGCGACGCGTGTCTGAGCGCACCGGTGCTCCGATCATCCTGGACGAAAGCTTCCTTCGGTCAGCGCAACTGGCGACGATCGCCGGAGACCCCGAACACTGGATCATCAACGTACGCGTTTCTAAAATGGGGGGTCTCTTGCGTTCGCTGGCGCTCGTCAAGGACGCACGCGACGCGGGCATTGCGATCATCGTCGGCGCTCAGGTCGGCGAGACGAGCGTTCTCACTCGTGCCGGACTCATCGTCTCTCGCGCAGCGGGCAGCGACCTCCTCGCGCAGGAAGGGGCGTTCGGCACCCACCTACTCGAAACGGACGTGGCAACTCCCCCGCTGATGTTTGGACGCGCTGGTATTCTGAGTGCCGATGCCCACGCCCTACCAGAAAAGGCCGGTTGGGGGCTCGCGTTCCGTCCTGTGCGAGACTTCGCCAGGCTGCTCTCAGGTGGGTTGGCTCGATCAGACCAGAATCGGTCGTAGTCTCGACGAGTGTCTGACCAGTCTGAGCCAGGGCCTCCGAGAGAACTGGAAGGTCCGTTCGGCCTGTGCAATCCTGTGTATCTGACGGGTCTGGGAGCATGGATTTGACGGGCCCGAACAGGGTTGCCCAAGGCCCATCTCTCCGTTCTTGACGGCCGGCCACGGCGCGGGTCTACGACGCCTCCCTTCCGCGTGGGATACTGTGGGGGGTCTGTTTCTTGCGTGAACAGTCGATACAGCGCCTGTTGACGGATCCGTTTCGCCGACGACAACGAGCAAAAGGACATCATGGACGAGAACCAGAGTTCGCGTGAGAAGGCTCCGTGGATCACGCACCGCCCCGGGTTGAAAGTGTTGGATTGTACCGTCCGAGACGGCGGCTTGATCAACGACCATCAGTTCAGCGACGAATTCGTGCGCGCGGTCTACGACACCTGCATCGCGGCAGGTATCGATACGATGGAAATTGGCTACAAGAACTCCGAGCGGCTGTTTCCAAAAGACCGGTTCGGCGCCTGGCGTCACTGTAACGAAGAGGATATGCGGCGGGTTGTCGGCGACCACGATGCCGAGAGCACCGGCTTGACGCTGTCGGCAATGGCCGACGCCAGCAAGAGCGATTGGAAGACCGCTCTCCTACCAGCATCCGAAAGCGTGTTGGGAATGATTCGCGTCGCCTTCTACGCCCACCAGGTGAGCGAGGCAGTGGACATGATCACCCACGCCAGCGAGCTGGGGTACGAGACCATGGCCAATCTCATGGCCGTATCGAACATCACGGAGGAAGAGATCGGAACGGTTCTCGAAGCCATCGCACCCACCCCGGCGGGCACGATGGTCATCGTGGACAGCTTCGGTCATCTGTATCCCGAAAAGGTCGAGCGGCTGTATCGCAAGTACGAAGAGGCCATGGCGGGCACCGGGAAAGAGATCGGCATTCATGCACACAACAACATGCAGCTTGCCTTCGCGAACACCATAGAAGCCATTGTCCTCGGCTCGAATCGTGCGGACGCCACCATGGCGGGACTTGGGCGCGGTGCCGGCAACTGTCCGATGGAGCTCTTGCTCGGTTTCCTTCGCAACCCCAAGTTCAGCCTGCGGCCAGTGATTCGACTGGTCCAAGAACAGATTCCAGAGGTTCGAAGGACCGTCGAGTGGGGTCCGCTTGTTCCCTACAACATCACGGGTCAGCTGAACCTCCATCCGCGCGCCGCCATCGAGTTTCGGGCTGGGGACAATCCCGATGACTTCTTGTCCTTCTACGACGAGATCGTGAATGAGACAGAGTGAAGGTGGGCGGCTGGGCGACGACCTAGCCTGCACGCATCGGTACTGACGGCGGTCGCGACGTGCCCGGACCGCTCCACACGTCGGACGGTGTCTCTCGATTCCTTCAGGGCAGGATCTTTTCCACCGCGTTCGAACAGTTTTACTACCGGACGCATCGCAAGAAGATCTGTCGGAAGCTGCTCGAGCACGACCTGTTCGATGGTCACGCCTATCACATCGACAGCTTTGTAGACCACGTCAGGCCCTACTTCGCGCGCCCGCACGAGTTCTTTACCACGGCGGCAAAGCCGAAGTCCGTACGCTTGCGAGACGGGCTCCATCCGCGTCACACGCTTCCCATCCCCGATTCGGGGCGGATGATGCTATTCGATTCGCCGCTCCCATCTGGGGATACGACAAACGACATCGTTCCCTTCAAGCTGTTTCGGAGTCCGGACGCGCGATCCGACGTTCTCGTGTTGTTCGTCCCTGGCTGGGGTCGCGAGAATCAGCGGGTTGAGGATGAGATGTGCCTTCGCCTCATGTCCCATGGCGTCGACGTCGGCCTCATGACGCCACCCTACCATCTCGCACGAACTCCCGAAGAGTCCTACAGCGGCGAATACTTCATCAGCGCGAACATCTTTTGGACTATCGCCAACTTCCGACAGCTGGTGTCTGAGATCAGAACACTGGTTCAGTTGATGCGCGAGCGCTACCGATACATCGGACTACTCGGCATGAGCAGTGGAGGATTTCAGACTGGCCTCGCCGCAGTGTGCGAAGAGGTCGACTTCCTGTTCCCTCTCGTGACCGGTTGTCGCCTCGGCAGCATCACGTGGCGGGGCCTCATCACGCGGTACATCAAGCAAGACCTCGAGCAGAAGGGCATCGACGAGGCCGCACTCAACAGCGTATGGAGCATCACCGACCTCCACGCCGTGGGCAGACACACGAAGGCCAAGAGAATCAAACAATACGTCGCCCTCTACGACGCAGTCATTCCAACTCGGTATCAAGACGACCTCTGGACCCTCTACGGAAAACCTGAGCGGTTTGACATGCGAAGTGGACACTACAGCTCGTACTTCTACCTGCGCAGCGTCATGGATGACATGGCAGCGGTGATCCGAGAGGGAACGTAGGCGTTGCCACTGTGCAACATCTCTCGAGACGGACGCGCAATCCGAGCTCTAGAACTCACCACCGGCAGAGGTAGACTTACAGCGTCGCATGACCCTCTTGACTGACGTCGCTAGACAGACTGTCCCCGTTGGACTGGTGTTCCAGGTCGCTGGCGCTCTCGGCAGGTACTCGTGACCGCGCTTGAAGACGCCGTCGCGCGGTATTGGGGATACACAACGTTCCGACCGCTACAACGTGAGGCCATGGACACGGTCCTCGCGGGGCGCGACTCGCTGGTCGTACTGCCGACCGGCGGCGGAAAGTCGCTGTGCTTCCAGGCGCCGGCGGTTGTGCGCCCAGGCCTCGCTCTCGTGGTTTCTCCTCTGATCTCCTTGATGAAGGATCAGGTCGACACGCTTGTCGGCAACGGCGTGCCAGCCGGACTCTACAACAGCTCGCTTTCAGCCGACGAGAAGTCAACGGTAGCCGCAGGATTGCGCGCGGGGCGATATCGCCTTCTCTATGTCTCCCCCGAACGGCTCGTTGGCGAAGGCGGGGGTAACTTCTTGGCGCTCCTCTCCGAGTGCCAGATCAGCTTCGTCGCCATCGACGAGGCCCACTGTGTGAGCCAATGGGGACACGATTTCAGGCCAGAATATCGGCGCCTTGGGCGCCTCCGCGAGCTCCTGCCTGACGTCAGCCTCCACGCCTACACCGCAACGGCCACGTCACGCGTCCGGAGAGATATCACCTCCACCCTCGCTCTGCACGATCCGATCGAGCTCGTCGGCTCATTCGACCGACCAAATCTCCTCTATCGCGTGCTGCCGAGAGCTGCGCTTAAGCGCCAGCTGCTCGACGTCGTCGAGCGACATCGTCGCGAGCCAGGAATCATCTACTGCACGTCACGCCGCGAGGTCGATTCGCTGTCCGAGTGGCTGACGGGACTCGGCGTGCCGGCCCTGCCCTACCACGCTGGCCTCTCGGACGCCGAACGACATCGGAACCAGGACTCCTTCCTAAACGAGGAAGTCGACGTTGTCGTGGCTACCGTTGCGTTCGGCATGGGAATCGATCGGTCGAACGTACGGTTCGTCGTGCACGCCGGTTCCCCTCGATCGCTCGAGCATTACCAGCAGGAATCTGGGCGAGCGGGACGAGACGGTCTCGAGGCGGAGTGTGTATTGATCTCCTCAGCGGCCGACTTCATGAAGTGGCGCCTGATGCTCGAACGCAGCGGCGAGCTCTCCTCAGCCAGCGAGGTCCTCCTCCGGCAGATGGAACGCTACGCGACCGGTGTGGGTTGTCGTCATCGGCATCTCGCGGAGTATTTTGGGGACACCTACCCAGCCAAGGCGGCCGGCGACACGCAGGGGTGTACGGCCTGCGATTTCTGCCTTGATGAACTCGAGACGGCGGCTGAACCGATCGCACTCGCCCGAAAGATTCTCTCGTGCGTCGCCAGGGTCGAACAACGCTTTGGTGCGACGCATGTGGCCAACGTTCTGCGCGGACATGCCTCCACGCAGGTGCTCGCGAGAGGGCACGAGCGTTTGAGCACGTTCGGTCTACTGCCGGGCGCTTCAGTCACCGAGGTCCGGGGCTACATCGAGCAGCTCATCGGCCTCGGCTTCGTGCAGCAAAGCGGAGACACATACCCCGTCCTCGGACTCACACCCGCCGGTCTCGAGCTACTGAAAGACGAGACGTGCGCAGACCTGACGCTCGCGCGACAGCGCCCCCCCCGGAAGGCGGCATCCCGTCGGCGGTCGCGTGCCGAGGCGGAATCGTGGCTAGACGTCGACCGCTCTCTTTTCGACCGCCTCCGGGCGGTGCGACTCGAGATCGCGAGGTCCCGCGGCGTGCCACCCTACGTCATCTTCCACGATGCCACGCTTCGTGAGATGGCCCGACTGCGGCCCACATCGCTCGACGCGTTGCTCGCCGTGAAGGGCGTCGGGGAGCGAAAGGCACAGGACCTTGGCGAGACCTTCCTCACTGCGATTCGTCGTGACGCCTAGTCATGCCAGGGCTACGGTTGCGCCTGCTGGGAACACAGTCAACGTGGCTTTTCTCCGAGGTCGTACGGCTGGTCGGATCCCTTCCACCAACGGTCGATCCGCGGCGTAACCCAGAGGGCCCACGGCACCAAGGCCGCACCCGCAAGCAAGTCGATGACGTAGTGGTGACGGAGGTAGATCGTTGACGCCAGGAGTCCAACGACGAAAACGACGAGAATCGGTACGAGCCAGCAACAGAACTTCCAGGCGTAGCAGACAACGACAAGACTCACAGCGGTGTGCAGGCTCGGAAACGCCGCGCGCGACGCTTCGTTTGGCATCATCGCGATCAGCGCGTTCTGGAAGTTGGTAATCGGGCCGCCCCGAAGATCGACCGCAAACATTCCGAGAGACTCGAAGTACAGCCGCGGAGGCGCGGCGGGAAAGATCACGTACAGGACATAGCCCGAGTAGAAGCAGACAATGATCCCCAGCATCGTCTCTCGGGCTTCCTGACGTCGCCCAACGGCCCACAGCACGCACGAGACAATGATTGTGAGCAGAAAGAAGTTCGCGTAGAGGAAACTGAAGAACTCCGTACGCGCCGGGGTGATGAACTGCTCGGCCCATACAACCGGCTGACCTCCGAACATCCAGCCCTCAATAGCCATGAGCGTATCGTGGATGTCGTTCGGGTTGATCCACCGAACCGTATCATGCAGATTGGTGTAGACGGCCGAACACAGAGCAAACGGCAAGAAGGTACGGAAGAACTCGACCGTACTACGCCCCAGACCAGCGGATAGTCGGTGCCGCCAGCGGTCGAGGACGGGAAGCATCACCCCAATTGCGGCGACAATGGCAAGGCGCAAGACCCCACCGCGAATCCTCCGCGATCGCACGCCGCCCACGTACAGATCGATATTCGCCCAAATCGTCACGACCATCGAGGGAATGAACAAGAGGAGGAACAGGAACTCCTCGAGGCGAAGCCTGCGGACCCCCTCTGCCCACTGTCCCATGCTCGTTGGAATCGCGGCACGGGGGACGCTCTCTGCGTTCTGTGCTGTCTCGTGGGTCAATGCACATCTCCGGTAGGCAAGCTGGTAGCATACGACAGCCGCCACCTTGGAACACCGTTCGCTTGCCCCACCCGCTCACGTCTGACAAGTCGGGCCGTGTTCGAACCTCGATCGGAGCTGTGTTCGGGTACCGGTCACGCCGGCTTGTCAGACGTGAGCCTAGCGGGCCGCTCTTTCGGGCATCAATTCGGAAAAGTAGATATCTCCGAAGTGCGAGACACACTCAGTGCCACTGTTGTCAGTGTCCGTCATCACCGCCACCGCGGCCACGCGCCCAGGATCCTTTCCGAAGACCGTGACGTAGTCGGCACGTACGTTGCGCACCCTTCGGTCCCACGTGAAGCCAGGCTCACGGTGCCACGAAAGAGGCACGACCTTGATGCGGTCACTGAGGTGAGAGGAGGATGCTTCGCCCTCAACAGGCGACGATTCGGTGAGGTAGAGAATCGCGTCTCCCGGGAAAGTCGATCCGAACTTCCTGAAGAACGATAGGAATCTGCCGGGTCCCTCGAAGAGCACGAACAGCCGCAGCGGGAAGTCGTCGTCCTCGGGTCGTCGCCAGTTGCCAGCGAAGCAGTCTTCACCGGTCTTCCATGACCAGCTGAGATACGGATAACGGGTGAGGTCGACCTCCATTCTCCGCACGAGCGCGGAGGCCGACCCACGGCTGTCTGCTCTCAGAACGACGCGGCCCTCTTCCTCCGAGAGAATGTAGTCTGTGTCCTCGTCGATACTCGGGAAGCGCAGCGGCTCCCATCCGGCCGGAACATCCCCAGGCTCCATGTCGGAGAACAAACCGACCGCAACATTCGCGGAGGTTGGCACCAACAGCCCGGTGAGTAGAGCCGCCGCGAATACCGAGCGAGACGCGAGGAAACGTCTCACGATGATACTGGATGGTGCTGGTGAGAAACTGCCCCCCATCGGGCGCGCTGCCCGAACCAGTGATAGGTCATTCCAAGAACGACTCCAAAGACAACATGACCCAGGAGACTCGGGAGCGCTTCAGTCATGGCGGCCACGTTCCAGTTCACTCCCATGCCCATCCCCATAGCCAGCGGCATGACGGTGAGCGGACCCAACAACCACCACAGGATGCCATAGGCGGCACCGCTCGCGATACCTCCCTCCGAACGGAAGAGATCGGTGAGAAAGCCAAACCCACCGCCGATGACCGCGCTGAGACCCACATGAACGACGAAGCCAGCCTAGGCCGATGGGAGACCGACCATGCCTACCGATCATCGGCAACATCCCCATCACCGTTCTACCTCCTTGGTGTGACAGTCGCTGCTACTGATTCTGGACCGATGAAAGGAACACGCGATCCCGTGCTGCATGGAATGAGGGCGGAGCGCAGGTGTGGTCAAGTCACGCGAACGCAGTCCCCACACGAATTCGTGCTACTATCAGTGTGAATCGCGAGCAGGTGCTCTCCTACCCAGACGCCCCGCTCAGAGCCGTGGGCACTGTCCGGGAATGACCCGGATCCATTCGCTTTCCAGATTCGTTCCTTTGAACGCCCGCGCTGTGGGCTGAACCAAGCAATTCGCGCCTGGGTGAGCGGGAATAGGAGAAATGAGTACGCATGACATTCGCTGAGCTGGGCTTACGCCCGGAGCTCGTTCGAGCCGTCGACAACGCCGGCTATTCCCATCCGACGCCGATCCAGGCGCGCGCCATCCCTATTGTTCTTGAACGGCGAGACCTCATCGCCTGCGCCCAAACCGGTACGGGTAAGACCGCAGCCTTCCTGCTGCCACTCCTGGATCGCCTCGCATCCGGGAAGGCGTCACGCCACCCGCGGGCGCTCGTCGTCACGCCGACCCGTGAGTTGGCCGCCCAGATCGGCGAGATGGCGCAGCGTTACGGCAAGCACCTACACGTGCGCAGCACCGTCATTTTCGGCGGCACCGGAATGGTGCCGCAAACGCGCCGTTTGGCAACCGGTCTCGACCTCCTCGTTGCGACGCCTGGTCGGCTTCTCGATCATCTGGGTCGCAGGCAGGTCAACCTTGGCCACGTTGAGATGGTCATCCTCGACGAAGCTGACCGCATGCTCGACATGGGCTTCCTGCCTGACGTCCGCCGCATCCTCAAAGCGTTGCCAGACAGGCGCCAGAACCTCTTCTTTTCGGCGACCATGCCAAGCGAGATAGAGGACCTCATCCGACGAACGACGAAAAAACCGGTGCTCATTGAGGTCGCCCCGCGGGCGATGCCGGTGAGCGCGGTCCGTCAGGTCGTTCACCCGGTGGCCATGAGGCGGAAGCGAGACCTGCTCAAGTCCCTGCTTCAGCGCGGGGACATCGGTCAGACATTGGTCTTCACTCGAACCAAGGCACGAGCTAATCAGCTGGTCCGGCACCTCGAGAAATCCGGACGCCGAGTGGCCGCAATCCATGCCAACAAGAGCCAGTCGGCTCGTACCCGGGCTCTCGCGAGTTTTCGCAGGGGCGATATCGATACGCTCGTCGCGACTGACATCGCCGCGCGAGGGCTTGACGTCGACGATATCAGCCATGTGATCAACTTCGACCTGCCCCACGTACCCGAAGACTACGTCCACCGGATCGGCCGTACCGCCCGGGCCGGCCGGGCCGGAGACGCAATTGCACTCGCTGCACCCGAGGAGCGCAGCCAACTTGCCGCGATCGAACGTCTCATCGGAAAGCCGATCCACCGCGAGCACGTTCCTGGCTTCACCAGCTCCGACACCGAGGAGAATCGGCCCACACCCCGGACCCTTCGACCGCGACCCTCCAGCCGCCCGCGACGCACACGCACTGGAACCGGGCACCACCCGCGTGGCGGGGCCCGGTTGGCTGGTCACCGCGAAAAACCACAAGGTAGCGCATAGCTCTCGAGAGGAGGACATATGTCCAAAGACGATCTCATAAGCTTGCAGGGCAAGATCACAGCGGTACACAGCGGGGGGTTGTATCGCGTACAGTGCGAGACCCACGAGCTCCTGGCACAACTCAGTGGTCGGATGCGGAGATTTCGAATCAAAGTCGTTCCGGGCGATTACGTCAAGGTCGGCGTCTCGCCATACGACCCGACCAAGGGACTCATTACCTACCGCGAGCGGTAGGCGCTCGATCGACCGCAACGGTGGCACAGACGGCACCAAATGACCTCGTAGCGGACGGTGCTCCTGCACTGTCCTGAACGACTTGCGCCGGTGCCCGGTTCGCCGTCGATCAGGAAAACCGCTGGCCGAAGGCGATGCCCCTACCAGTCGCCCGCCACAATTCGTTCGGTCAGGTCAGTAGAGTCGCCGAAGTCGTCAGCCAGCGAATCAGCTGCGTCGTGATGGCACAACGTCACAATTCGTCGGTATGCTAGGCAGCCTCATTCTCAACAAGGAGATCATCGTGCCGAAATTTCTCGTTCTGTATCGTGGTGGAGATGCCAAGGGGCTATCGCCCAAGGAAAACGACGTGCTGTTCAAGAAGTGGCAAAAGTACATGGAAAAGCTGGCCAAATCTGGTGCGCTGCAGGACGGAGGTCCGGTTCAGAGCTCCGCGGCGACTCAACTAGTAGGAAAGGCCCGCAGCCTCAAAGAGAAACGTGCAGGCAATGCCGGCAGCTTCGTGGGCGGATACAGCATCCTGGAGGGTAAGAACATGAAGGCCATCCAGACTCTCTCGAAGACATGTCCTCACCTGACCATGATGGACGGGACGATCGAAATCGTTCCGATCTTGGCGATGCCGTAGATCTCGTGTGCCAAGCAGGTGGCAGGCGCAACCGGCGCCTGAGCTAGTGACCGTTCAGCTCGATCGAAAGCCAACGGGCTCAGGTTTGAAGTCGACGAACGCGTGTCGGAATGATCCCCGTGGTTAGCGGTTACTCGAGTGTGCTGTACCTGAACAGCGGAACCGTCAACCCCTCTTCGCCATGGTCGAAGGCGTAGCACTGATAGTCGAACACCTGGGCGTTCGGTTCCTTGTGCCGATAGAGCATCATGCTCATCGTCCATGGCCGGGTATAGACGTTGGGGTCTTCAATTGTGGCTTCGTACTGGATGTGATCGGGACCCACCGGCGTGTATCGCTCGACCACGTGTAACGCCTCGCTGTGAAAATTCCCGGCTCTATCCAGCCAGGTCAGGCCGTTGAAGTTCGTCACGTCAACCACCAGCGTATCGCCCTCCCAGTGACCTCGCGAATCACCCATCCACGCGTCGATATCCTGCACATGTGGCGTATCGTTCGTGTAGACGCGACGCTGCGCATGTACAAACTCGTAGAGAAGGAGGACGTGACCCTCGGCCTGGATGATCTGGAACGGTAGAGGTATGTAGGTCGCGCGAGGCACGCCCGGAAGGAAACACTGCCGGACTGGATCTGACGCCTCGCGGTTGGCGTAGTTCTCCTGCTGCTGAGCCACCGCCCAATCTTGATAGGGAATCTCGTTTCCTTCGACGACGCCATGCCCGGCCGGACCGTCAGATCCAGCAGAATGGTCGAGGATGTTTACGTCGGCTGAGTTGAGGACCTGCCAGACGCCTTGGAGATCAGGAACACCGTCTGGGGTGCGGGGTGGCACGTACGCCTGCGTTTCGGCTTCACCGCTATCGGAAGGAGCCGGCCCACATGCGAACTGTGCCATTAGCGCCACCGCACACGTTGCGCCCAGAAAAGAACGAAGCATCACTTGGCGATCCTCCCGACAGCCGAGTTAGGTCAATCTAGCGCTTGAAAACTACGGCGGGCGTTGCTACCGACCGGCTGCGTTGGGATCGTAGGGCGCCCCGGTTCCGGAGCTACCGGCGAACAGCGAACGACCATCTGGTAGCGTCACCTGATTTGCGTTGGCCACCTTTCGGCCGTCCTTGGCCAGGAACCCGGATACCTTGACGCTCTCCCCGATCGGCACTGAACTCTTGGTCCAGCCCCGTCGAAAGAGGGCGTTCGGCGGCCCAAACTCCAACGCCCACTCGACGACCGTTCCGTCGTCATCCGCGACATCGATCCACATCCACGCATGAGGGTTCACCCACTCCATCTTCGCGATCGTACCCTCCAGCGTCACGGGCTGGCTGGCATCGAATTCCGCCGAGAATGCATGGTGCGCGTACGTCGCTCCAGCCAAAAGCGTCAATATTAGTCCCGCAATCACACCGACGTAGGGTGCTCTCATCCGCTCCTCCGTTTTCTGCCCAACTCACGTTCGAGTCAGACACTGATGTGTAATATACCCTATTGATTCAGAAGGATCACTATCGGGCATCGCGCCGGTCGTCCCGACCACGGCTCAAGGACCAAGTCCCGCTGGGACTCTAGCCACAAGAGCGACATCCGTCTCTCCTCCTGCGCTGGCATACTCAAGAATCTCGTTCCCCGTCAGAGCGTGATGTCGAAGCCCCGGTGCGGGCCAGACAGAAAGGGTTGACCTCTCACTGAGATTCGCTCTAGATTCGCCCTTAGTCGGCGCGAGCTACCCTGCTATCCAAACACATCGGGAGGGCGAAACAATGGACGAATCGATGAGGCAACAGTTAGTGGCCGACCTGAACTCGGCGGTCGAATTCTTCGAGCGCAGTACCAGCAACCTCACTGAGGACGACTCTGACTATGCACCGGTCGAAGGTCTCTTCACAACCGCACAGCAGGTAGCCCACGCGGCGCAGACCATCGACTGGTTCATGGACGGGGCCTTCCGCCCCGCCGGATTCGATCTGGACTTTGACGCTCACGAGCGCGCGGTGCGTGGGGTCACGTCCTTGACGGACGCACGTGCCTGGTTCACACGAGCGGTGGAGAACGCGCGCTCCGTCATCAACACCACTTCGACCGAAGAGTGGACCCAGCCGATCGCGGAGGGTCCGGTTATGGGTGGGTCACCACGGTCGGCCATCTTTGGTGCGATCACCGATCACACCGCCCACCATCGAGGTGCGCTGACCATATACGCGCGGCTGAGGAACAAGGTCCCTCCAATGCCCTACATGGATGCTCCGTCGTAGGCGACACGCTGGTCCGGCCCAGATGCTGACGCGGGAGGTATGCCAGTTCAGGGCTCTCTCATTCGCCGGAGGGCGCCAATCTCGTCAGCTAGTGGCTCAGGCGGGGCATCGACAAGGACGGCGGAGGAGATGGGGTGGCTCGCCTCTTGAGTGACCGTGTCGGCATCGTTGGCGGCGGTATCATCGGACTCGCGGTGGCGCGTGAACTGCTGCGTGTACGCCCCACCTGGACGGTCAAAGTCCTCGAAAAGGAAGCAGCGCTCGGACAGCACCAGACCGGGCACAACAGCGGTGTGGTTCACGCGGGGCTCTACTACGCGCCAGGGTCGTTGAAGGCGACACTCTGCCGCCGGGGCGTCGGTCTGCTGAAGGATTTTTGCGCGCAGCACGAGCTGATCTACGACGAGTGCGGCAAGCTGGTGGTCGCGCGGGACGACGATGAAGCCGCGAGGCTACGCGCCATCTGCGATCGCGCGTCGGCCAATCGGGTTCCTGGCCTGCGGCTCCTCGAGCCGGAGGCCATGGGTGAGATCGAGCCCCACGTCGAAGGCCGTCTCGCCGTCCATTCACCGACGACGGCGATCGTTGACTTCGGTGCCGTCGCGCGTGCGATGGCAGACGAGATCGTCGACGCGGGCGCGACCGTGCATTGCGGATTCCTGGTCCGCTCGATCCGCGAGGCGACCGACGTCGTCATCGGGTCCGAGGGTGGCGACCTTCACTTCGACCGCGTCGTCCTCTGCGCCGGCCTGCAAACCGACCGCGTTGCGAAGCTGGTCGGAGCCGGCGGCGACCCCCAGATCGTCCCTTTTCGAGGAGAGTACTACCGGCTCGTGGATGACCGGTCGCATCTTGTACGCGGCCTGGTCTATCCGGTGCCTGATCCTCACTTGCCGTTCCTCGGCATCCATTTCACCCGGCGCGTCGACGGTACGGTTGACGTCGGACCAAACGCCGTCCTGGCGCTGGCTCGCGAAGGGTACCGCCGCCGCGATGTCAGCCTCGGGGACATCGCCGAGCTGATCAGGTGGCCGGGGTTCTGGCGGGCGGCTCGTCACTACTGGCGGTCGGGTGTGTCTGAGATGATCGGATCTCTCAGCAAGCAGGAGTTCGTCCGCCGCGCGCGAGCCTACCTTCCGGACCTCGCGGTGCGAGACGTCATCCCGGCACCCGCCGGTGTTCGCGCTCAAGCAATCGATCGGCAAGGCGCACTTCTGGACGACTTCTCTGTGACCCGACACGGCTCGGTCATCGCTATTCGCAACGCGCCGTCACCGGCAGCGACGTCATCGCTGGCGATCGCTGAGCACATCTGCGCGCGGTTGATCGCGCGGAATTGAGCTACGCAAGGTCGCAGCGCGGGACGCCGTGCGACCTTGCCGCTTCAGCCGCTATTCCGACCACCTTTTCCACCCGCGCCCGTGTCTCGAAGTGGCCGGCCGGCTGCGTCCGGGAGCCCATGGCCTGACCGAAGCGGTACCCAACGCGGGCGTTCTGGTACCCGAATTGGGAAGACTGACCGCTGGGTTTGCTGCAAGATCTCAACGTTCTGACCGTCAACTGCACATCTTTCCTGATTTCCGGTTTCCTGACTTCTGGCAATAAGCCGCCACAGGTACCGTTGTGGGATACCGGGCAACAGCCCTCGAGCGAGGAATCGACTCATGCAAGCCGAGAGACGCAGCGTCTACAGAGTTCCTGCAGAATGTGACGATGCCATTCGGGCCGAGATTTCGGGTCAGAGTGGAAAGGCCATTGGTGACGTGCTTGACCTGAGCTTGAATGGAGCCGCCGTACGGATCGCAGTCACAGAGAACCCGACGTTTTCCGTGGGCGAACCGATGACGGTGCACTTTCTCTCGACACCAGCCGGCCCGGTGGAAGTTCAAGCGAAAGTTCAGGCGCGGTCTGAGCTAGATGATTCGCGCCGTTTTGGGCTTGTGTTCGAGGATCCTGGCGCTCTCCGAAAGAGACTAAACGGCGGACTCCTGCGACTATTCAACCAGCGCAAAGCGTTTCGGGTCGAGATCGGAAGCGGCAGTCAAACCGATGTACGAATTCGCACCGACGGACCTGAGGCGCTCGGCCAGCTGCTCAACGTGTCGGCAGCTGGCGTCGCGGTTCTGGTCGATCCCCAAGTCGAGGCCCAGCTGTCACAGGTGGTCTCGGTGAGCGTCGCCTTTCAGCTGCCCGGCGACGACGAGGCCCTTGTCTTTAGAGCCGTCATTCGCAATCGCGCGCAAATGAAGGGAAGGGACGGCATCTACTACGGCCTGGAGCTGGACCGCACCAGCTCATCCGACTTCATCGCCCAGCAGCAGCATATCGTCGACTACGTCATGCGTCGGCAGCGCGAGCCACTCCAGGCTCGGGTGGAGCGCTAACCGCACGCTCATGAGCAATTAGCGGAAGATCGCTCCCCCTCCGATCTCCAGAATCTTCCGCACGGCCGCCTTGGCGCGTACGCCCGGCCGTTGTCCCACCATCCGTATCTCCCTGCCCCGGCATCCATAGTTATCCGCAGTTGTCCGCGTTATCCGGATCCCGCCTGGCCTGGTCCGGCAGGCAATTGGCCGACCACCATGAGTAGGAGGGCAAGCTGAGGGTTGGGAGAGCCGATAGGAGAAAGTGGGAACGTCTCGTGCCAAGAGTTCGTCCAACCTAAGGAAGAACGGTGTTCTCTATTCAGAACACCGTTCACATTACTGCAGAGCCGAGGAGTCTACAGGGAACGTAGATTGGGATGAGTATTGAGGAGAGACACGAGCGGGAGCGCCTAAAGCGCTTTTCAAATAGGCCTTGTACTACCTGGGGCGGTCGTGGTACTTCTGCGCATACCGATGCAGGAGGACCGATGCGTGCCTATTCGATGGATCTGCGAGAGCGGGCGCTCCTCGACAGCGATGCCGGGATGAAGGCGGCCGATGTGGCGGCGAAGTACCGCGTGAGCGGGTCGTGGGTGCGGCTACTGAAACAGCGGCGGCGCGAAACGGGCGAGGTGGCGCCTCGCGTCCAGCGACAGGGACGGCGCGGCATGCTTGAGCCGCACCTACACACCTTGGCCGCGCTGATTGCGGCGCACCCGGATCGCACGCTGGCTGAGCTGAAGGACGCCCTCGCCACGCCCGCGAGTGTGCCGACGGTCTGGCGCGCCGTGCGGGCCCTCGGCCTGACCGTTAAAAAAAACGGTCCGCCCGTCCGAACACGATCGGCCTGACGTCGCGGCCGCGCGGGTCGCGTGGCACGCGGCGGCGCCGACCTGGGATGTCGCCCACCTCGTGTGTCTGGACGAAACCGGCAGCACCACCAATCTGCTTCGGCGGTACGGCCGGGCACCGCGCGGCGCGCGCGTCCACGACCACGCCCCCTGCGGGCGCTGGCAGACCAGCACGTTTCTCGCCGCGTTGCGGGTCACGGGGCTGACCGCACCGGGGGTCTTCGACGGCGCGATCGATGGCGAGAGCTTCCGCGCCTACATCGAACAGATCCTGGTGCCGACCCTGCAGCCCGGCGACATCGTCATTGCCGACAATCTCGGGGCCCACAAGGTCGCCGGCATCCAACGCGCCATCCAGGCCGCCGGGGCCACCCTCTGGTACTTGCCACCCTACAGCCCGGACCTCAATCCCATCGAGCTCTGCTTCGCGAAGCTCAAAGCCCTCGTTCGCACCGCTCGCTGTCGCAGCACCGAGACGCTCTGGCCGTTCCTCGGCGAGTGCTTGGCGCACTTCAGCCCTGACGAATGCCGCACCTATGTTCGGCACTGCGGGTACTCGGCCGCCACACGGTCATGAAAAGCGCTTTAGAAATGCGTCGGAAGATCCTCGACGCAGCCCGGGCCCTCTTCGTGGCGGACGGCTTTGGTAACGTTTCGGTCCGAAAAATTGCCGATCGCATCGATTACAGCCCGTCGGCAATCTACGGATACTTCGCGAGCAAGGATGAGATTTTTCTGCAGTTGGCCGAAGAAGGGCTCCGGAAGCTCGTTGAATTCACGACGCCGCGAGAGACGGACGACCCGCTCGCTGACCTTCGCGACGGCTGTCTTCGCTATTACGAGTTCAGCAAGGCGCACCCCGAATACTTCTCCCTGATGTTTCTTGAGAGCGTACTCCCGGTCATCGAAAACCGAGATCGCTTCGCCTTTCTGGGCAGCCTCCGTGAGGGGTCGTTCCGTCTTGTGCAGCGCTGTATCGACACCGGCGCGTTTCCGAAGACAACCAATGTCGAGGTGGCCAACAGCATGTTGTGGGCCACGATTCATGGACCGGCGGTCATTGGCCTGACATGGCCTGCGCCTCTATCCGACCATGCCGATGCCCTGGCAGCAAACGTCATCGACGCCGCACTCGCCGGGCTGGCCGTGGGATATGGCATGACCGTACTGGAGCCAGCTGTCAGAACGAGGACGTAATGAATGAACAACGGATGAGATTGTGTCTGCGGGGATGCGTTCTGGCGGTGACCCTTGCCCTGGTCGCCGGCTGCGAGGTCGTGTCGGAGATTGCACTGGACACGGCCGGTAGTGCGCCGATAGAGGCCGTCTACGCTCCGCGGTACACCGTGGAACTCGCTCCGGTTACACGCGCAAACCTCGAGTCGAGACTCGAGGTCGTGGGATCACTGGAAGGCCTGACGGAGGTCGATGTCGTTCCGGACGTAGCAGGGCGTCTTGAAGCTGTGCACGTTGCCCTCGGCGACCGGGTCCGAATTGGACAGCCGGTGGCGCAGATCCGGAGCGACGATATCCTCTCTCAGGTCACACAGGCCGAACACGCGTACGAGGTCGCCCGGGCCACACTTCAACAGCGAGAGGTCGACCTCGCGCTGGCGAAAACGGCAGGTGACCGATCCCGGCAGTTGTTCGAACAGGGACTCATTGCACGGGAGGAGCTGGACGATGCTGTGGCGAGGGCCGCGGTCCAGGAAGCCCAAGTTGCCCTCACGAAGGCCCAATTCTCCCAGAGCGGGGCCCGCTTGGATGAACTCAAGATCGTTCTCGCCGACGCAACGATCCGCTCTCCCGTTGACGGATTCGTGGCTCAACGCAATCTCGATCCTGGCGCCTTCGCGTCGACGAACACGACCATTGTCTCCGTGGTCGACATTCGGCGCGTCAAGCTGGTGGCGCGCATCGTTGAACGGGACTTTCGCCGGGTGCGGGTAGGGGCTCCGACGGAGATCACGGTCGATGCCTACCCGTTGCAGATCTTCACGGGCCAGGTTGCCCGCCGCGCTCCGGTGCTCGACCCGGTCACGCGGACGGCCGAGGTGGAGGTGGAGATTCCGAACGAAGACTTCCGCCTGAAACCTGGAATGTACGCTCGGGTGGCGCTAACGGCGGATGTAAGGAACGACTCGCTGGTCGTACCACGGAACGCGCTGGTTGACGTCGCCGGTACGCGCGGCGTCTTCACCGTAGAACGAGGCTCAACCGGCACGCGCGCGCGCTTCGCCGCAGTTGAGACCGGCCTGCAGGACGCAGAACGCGTCGAGATCGTGTCAGGTTTGTCCGAAGGGCAGCAGGTGGTGTCCACGGGAGCGGCAGGCCTGTCTGACGGCGACATCGTGACGGTACTCGCGAACATCCCAGCGGAGCCAACGTCGTGAGCCTCCCCCGCATCGCAGTGTCACGTCCCGTCACGATGTTCATGATTAGCATCGTGGTCGTGTTGATTGGCATCGTATCGCTCGTGCGGCTTCCAGTCGATCTGATGCCAGAGATCAACTTCCCGTCTCTTTCGATCAGCGTCACGTACGACGGCGTCGGACCACTCGAGATCGAGGAACTGGTGACACGACCAATCGAGCAAGCGGTGGGAGCCGTGTCGGGTCTCGACCAGGTCACGTCAACGTCATCGGATGGCCAGAGCTCGGTGCAGTTGAGCTTCGTCTGGGATACCGATCTGACGGTGGCGGCCGAAGATGTACGCACCGCCCTTGATGCCGTGAGCGATCGCTTGCCGGACGATGCCAGCGCGCCAACAATTTTCAAGTTCAATGCTGATGCACTCCCGGTTGTGTTTCTCGCCGTCGACGGCGATTTCGATCCGGTCACGCTCAGGGAAATCGCCGAAAACGACGTTGCCCCACGGCTGGAACGTGTTCCCGGCGTGGCAGCGGTGGCCGTGACCGGTGGGCAGCGGCGTGAGATCAGGGTCGAGCTCGCACGGGAGAAGATCGCGGCGCTAAACATCGCCCCGGCCGACGTGACGAATGTGTTGCGGACGGCGAATCAGAACATCCCGGTCGGCGAGATCGACGAGGGTGACACGACCTATCTGGTCCGCAGCCAAGGTCAATTCGCCAGTCTCGAAGACATTCGCGGGCTCGTCGTCACGACGCGCGACGGCGTGCCTATCTACGTGCGGGACATCGCTGAGGTCCGTGATACCACCGAGGACCTCCGGTCGATTGTGCGGATCGACGGACGGCCAGGGATGCAGATGTCCGTCACGAAGCAATCAGGTGAAAACACAATCGCCGTCGCGCGGCTCGTCCGTGAAGAGCTGGTCCGCGTCAACCGTGAGATGAGCGGCATCGAAGTCTCCGTCTTGACCGACACGTCGGAGTTCATCCAATCGTCTATCGCGAGTGTCCAGCAAATGGTGCTGTTCGGCGCCGTCCTCGTCGTGGTCGTCATCTTCACGTTTCTCCGCAACCTTCGGTCGACTCTTGTTATCTGCTCGTCGATCCCCATTTCGATCATCGGGACATTTGCGCTGCTCTACTACCTCGGCTACACCTTGAACACACTGACCTTCGGCGGACTCGCCCTTGGCGTCGGTATGATCGTCGACTCGGCAATTGTCGTCCTCGAGAACACCTATCGTCACATGGAAAAAGGCCAGGACCGCGTCACCGCCGCAGTGAGCGGGAGCGAGGAGGTGTGGTCAGCGATCGTTGCGTCGAGCTTGACGCAGGTGGCGGTGTTTGTGCCCCTCCTCTTCTTGACGGGCATCGCAAGCATCATGTTCGGGTCGCTCGCCATCGTGGTGATCTTCTCCCTGAGTGTCTCACTCTTCGTGGCGGTGACTCTCGTACCCGTACTCTGCTCGCGCCTCCTTCGCGTGCCGCAGCCCAACGGACATCCTGGTGCGATAGGTCGGTTTGTCACCACGAGTGGCCGAGCTCTCGAGGCGCTCGACGACGGGTATCGACGGTTGCTCCACCGTGCCCTGGGGCATCGCGCCGTCGTCGTCGTGGTCGCCGGCGCCCTGTTCGTCGCCTCACTCGCCGCCCTTCCGCTCGTCGGCTTCGAGCTTGCACCCGCCGCGGACGAGGGACAGGTTCGGGTCACGGCGGAACTACCTGTCGGGACTCGGATCGAACGCTCGGCTGACGCCTTGCAACGAATCGAGCAACTTGTCGAGCGGTCGGTACCGGAGGCCCAGAGCGTCATGGCGCAAACCGGTTCGCTCAGGGCATTTGGGCCCGGTGGCGGAACGGCCGACCAACTCAACGTCACCATCGACCTCGGCAGCCGCGACGCGCGGTCGCGTTCGAGCGAGGAGATCACCCGGGCCTTGCGCCGGGACCTCGTTGGCATCCCGGGCGTGATTGCTCAAGCCCGTGCGGCGGGCGATCAATTCAACATCAACCGGGCGATCGGGCGTCCCAAAACCAGATCTCGGTCGAGATCCGAGGACACGACCTGGCCGACCAGGCACGTATCGCCAACGAGGTCCGCACCCTGATGGAGGCAATACCGGGGCTGATCGACGTGACGCTCGAGGCAGAGCGTGGAAGACCGGAGATCGGCATTACAACGGACGTCCGCCGAGCGGCGCTTTGGGGGCTGTCAGTCACCGACGTCGCCAACGCTCTCCGCACCAGCATCGGTGGTACCCAGGCGGCCTTCTACAGAGAGCGCGGCGAAGAGTACCCCATCGTCGTGCGGATGCAGGAGAGCGACCGCCTCTCGCTTGCCCAGGTGGGTGAACTCCTCGTCTACGCGGGTGAAGGACAGCTCTTGCCGGTGAAGGACCTCATCAAAGTGACGCCGCAGACCGGCCCGGTCGAGATACGCCGGCGTGACCAAGAGCGGGTCACTCGCGTCACCGCGGAGGTCGAGACAGTCGTGAGCGAGGCCATTCAGCTGGTCGGCGCTCAGTTGGCGAATCTGGATGTCCCGGCAGATTTCTCAGTCGGCTTTGGGCAAGAGGTCGAGCAGCAGAACGAAACACTCATCCAGATACTTCTGGTGCTGCTACTCGCGGTGGTACTCGTCTACGCCGTGATGGCGTCGCAGTTCGAGTCTCTCAAGGATCCCTTCATCATCATGTTCTCCATCCCTCTCGCAGTCATCGGGGTCGTTGGAGCCCTACTCGTCACTGGCACGCCGTTCAGCCTGCCGGCCGGCATCGGCATCGTGTTGCTGGCTGGCCTCGTTGTCAACAACGCGATCTTGCTGGTCGACTACACGAACACTCTTCGCCGGCGCGACGGTCTACCTCTGTTCGATGCCATTGAGACTGCGGGGCGCACCCGGCTCCGCCCGATCTTGATGACGTCTGTCACGACAATCCTGGGCCTGGTCCCGATGGCTCTCGGCTTCGGCGAGGGCTCCGAGATGCAAGCCCCTCTGGCGCGGGTCGTAATCGGCGGTCTTGCCACGTCCACCTTGATCACGCTCATCGTTGTCCCAACCGTCTACAGTTTGTTCGAAGGGGGATGGCATCGGCGTGGGAGGGTCGACGGAGACCCAGTATCCCCGGCCGCGTGAGCTCAGGTCGAGTGGCTCGACAATTCGCCTGGACTCTCGCCGATAATTGTGGGAACGTCATAGCTTCTATCGCTGGTCTAGGTGGAGTGCGCCGGCAATGCCAATAGGATTCTGACCAATACCTAGGGCCACTGGACACGTCAAGGCATGGCGATCACACTGACGGTCAACGGCAAGGTTCATTCTCTCGATGTCGAACCGGACACGCCCCTGCTGTGGGCGATTCGAGACACGCTCGGTTTGACCGGTACCAAGTTTGGGTGTGGCGTCGCCGCGTGTGGCGCGTGCACCGTTCACCTCAACGGCCGGGCCGTGCGCACGTGCACCCTTCCGGTCTCGGCAGCCGTCGGCGCAGACATCACAACGATCGAAGGACTCGCCGACGAAGGCACGCTGCACAAGGTCCAGCAAGCATGGATCGCCAATCAGGTCCCACAGTGCGGCTATTGCCAGTCGGGCATGATCATGGCTGTATCGGCTCTTCTGGCGCAGCGCCCTAACCCAAGTGACGACCAGATCGACGCCACGATTACGAACATCTGTCGCTGTGGCACCTTCGCGCGCGTACGTCGCGCCATCCACTCCATCGTCGAGGACTAGCCGAGGTCGGTATGGGGAAATGGACGAGACGCGCCTTCATCGGCACCGGCACACTCGTAGGGGGCGGTTTCGTCCTGGGGGTCGCGGGTGTCGCACTCGCACCGAGTCGGCATGGGCTCGTGTCCGATGATGCCGTCGAGAAAGGCGAGCTCACGACGTGGATCACCGTCACCCCGGACAACCTGGTCACGGTGCTTGTACCCCATTGCGAAATGGGTCAGGGTGCACAGACCGCCCTTGCCATGATGGCGGCTGAGGAGATGGAAGCCGAATGGGACCTCGTCAGAGTCAAGGAGGCGCCGGCTCTCGGGGCCTACGCGAACGCCTACATTGTCCGCGCCTTCACAGGTGACTCGATCCCGGCACCCGTCGGACGGGCTATTGACTACGGAACGTATCGTCTCGCTCGCTGGTTTGGGCTTCAAGTCACCGGAGGCTCAACCGCCGTGCGAGGCACCGGGCGATATGGCATGTCCGTTGCCGGCGCTGCGGCGAGAGAGATGCTGATCTCGGCGGCGGCTGAGCGCTTTGGAGTATCGACTTCAGACTGTCAGGCGAATGGTTCACTCGTCACGCACGCCGCCTCGGGACAGAGTGCCACCTTCGGCGAGCTCGCGAACGCAGCCGCAGGGTTTCCGGTACCTTCGAATCCGCAGCTGAAAGATCCCGATTCGTACACGCTCCGCCGAACGGCACGCCACCGATTTGACATTCCGTCAAAGGTCAACGGGAGCGCCGTCTACGGGATTGACTTCACACTGCCCGGAATGCTCTATGCCGCGGTCGATATTGCGCCCGTCTTTGGTGGCAAGTTATTGGCCGTCGATAGCGGCCCAGCGGAGACGATGCCGGGCGTGAAGCGCGTTGTACAACTGGACGAAGCCGTTGCCGTCGTCGCGGATAGCTATTGGCACGCGCGCCAGGCGCTCGCCGCCCTTCAGCCCGAATTCGATGACGCCGGACATGGTGATGTCTCGAGTGAGTCAATCTTTTCAGCATTCGACGAGGCACTCGGCACCGCGCCGGACATGCCCGAAGGCGCAGCAACCACAATAACCGCCGACTATCGCGTCCCGTTCCTCGCTCACGCGACGATGGAACCGATGGTCTGTACGGCTCGTGTGGACGGCGACCGCGCCGACGTGTGGGCCGGAGTACAGGATCCGCTCAACGCACGCGCTACCGCTGCCGGCGCGCTCGACCTGGATGTGGAGCAGGTCCACTTCACCAATCTCCAGCTCGGCGGTGGTTTCGGGCGGCGCCTGCCATTCAACTTCGACTACGTCGATCTTGGTGCGCGTATCGCGAAAGTGATGTCGCCGACTCCGGTGAAACTGGTATGGAGCCGGGAGAATGACATCCAACACGACTACTATCGCCCCGCAGGCATGGCGCGATTTGCCGGGGCGCTTGACAGCGAGGGTGCACCACTTGCCGTGGCCTCGCACTATGCCGGCGGCGGCGATGGGGAATCGGAATACATGCCCTACGCCATCGCCGACAAACGCGCCGACGGCCGCAACGTGTCCCACCCTATCCGAGAGGGCGCGTGGCGTTCAGTCTTGAACTCCCAGCATGGATTCTTCAAGGAATCCTTCATCGATGAGATGGCCCACGCGGCCGGGAAGGACCCGTACCACTTCCGTCACGACCTTCTGGACGACGCGCCGCGTTTTCGCGCCGCGCTCGAGCGGGCCGCCGACCTGGCAAACTGGGAGAGCCCGTTGCCGGAGGGCGAGGGACGAGGTATTGCGATTGCCGAAAGCTTCGGGACGATCGTCGCCCAGGCCGCGCACGTAGCCGTATCGCCAGCTGGCGAACTCAGGGTCCTCCACGTCGCAGCGGCCGTCGACTGTGGCGATGTGGTCAACACCGATACGGCCGCCGCACAGGTTGAGGGCGGTATCATCTTCGGGCTTTCCGCCGCGATGGTCGGCGAGATTTCGATCGCTCGCGGCCGGGTCGTCGAAAGCAACTTCGGTGATCATCGGATGATTCACCTGATCGATGCGCCCCGGATCAGCGTCGAGTTCATCAGGTCTGATGCGCACCTGGGAGGTCTCGGTGAGCCCTGCGTCCCGCCAATCGCGGCCGCCGTCACCAACGCCATTTTCGCCGCCACGGGGATCCGGGTACGGAACCTCCCAATCAAGAATCAGGATCTCTCGCAACGGGCCCAAACGGTCTGACCCGCGGCGCCTCAACTATTCGCGGGCCTGCACGGCACCAATCGGCAACGGGTCCTGGAGCCCGCTATTGACTGCCCACCTCGGCGAGCGCCACTCGGTTCACGCCACTACACGCCAGTACGAGGTTTCCGTCCGCCGTAGGCATCATGTTGCGAACAACTCCTCCACCCGACGGAATCTCCCAGGTCTGAAACGTCTCGGTCTGGGAGTCGAAGCGGACCAGAGTGTTCGGTCGCACTGACGATTCGCTGTACCACACGACATCGCCAACCGCCGCGATCCCGTAGGGCCTGGATTCTGGTCCCCCTGGAGACGGCCACTCCCGGGCCTGAGCGGTCGTCGGATCGAACCGACCCAGATAACCACGCGCGTAGTCGGTGTACCACAGGACATCATCGGGCGTCACGGCAATTCGCCGGGGGCGTGCCTCGGGGTTTGGTAGGTTGTACTCGCGAATCTCCATCGTCTCCGGATCGACCTGTCCAAGCCTAGGACCGCGAAAGTCTACGTACCAAGGAACACCGGCTGAATTCACGACGATGCCGTAGGGATAGGTGTTGTCGCTGGGGGTCTTGACGATCTTCATCTCGCCTGTCTCCGGAACAAGCCGCCCCACCATTCCGGACTGAAGCGTAAACCACAGCGTCCCGTCTTGGTCGAAGATCGGAGTGTGTGGTCCGCGGGCTCCTTCCCAGGAGATCGGGTACTGCATCACTTCTCCGGTCGAAGGATCGAGCTTGCCGATGTAGTTACGGCTGATCCCGGTGAACCAGACGGCGCCCTGCGCATCCTCCGCAAGGCCGTGAGGTCCAGAGTTCTGTGGGAGTGGATACTCCTTCAATGTGCCGGTCACCGGATCGAGGCGTCCGAGGACGCTAGACCACTGCCCGGTCCACCACACCGAACCATCCGAAGCCGCAAGAGGATCGTGCGGTCTGGAACCAAGCGTGGGGAGCAGCCATTCCTGGATGGAAACACTCTCGTCCCCCGGAATCAAGACAGCCTCCGGTCCAGGCGTGACCGGAAAGTGTGTGCCCAGGTATCGGGCAACCGTCGCCGCTTCGTCCAGAGGCAGATCGATCATCGAACTAAACAGATCTCTCCACCCCTCCTCGGTGTACCCGCGAGACCGAGTGATCAGACCAAGCTGATGGCACTGTGCACAGTTGGTCTGCACCGCCGCCTTCCCGGCGCCGTCTGGAAGCGCAACCGATTGCCGGCGCTGCGCCTCGGCCGACATGGTCCCGGTGAGAAACGCGACTGCTACTACCAACACTGTGCCTTCTCGCATCGAATACCTCGCTGGTGCTTCGTGAGCCGACAACGTCCGCGTTCCGTCGCCTCTGGATAGAGTCTCCGAGCCAAGCCTGGCTACGCGACCACGCGGCAAGCCATGCGCCATGCATAGTGTAGCCTCGACCGAAATCGCACAGGTCGTCATCGCGAGCGCCGAGACCGGGCGTGACCTCGAGCAAGTCTGGGGTCAATTGCCCGGACACTCTCGCCCGGTCAACGCCGGGGGGCCCGTGGTCGCTAACTTTGACGAGGCGTCGGTAGTGCTGAACGACGTGCCATCAGACGCGAGATCGACAACCCCTCTTGGACGCCGGAGGTCACCTTTTGGTAGTCTAGTATCCTGAGTGTGAAGGGGTGCCGCTCGAGACCCTTTCGTGAATCGCAGATGGCACCGCTTCAGTTTGCGCTCGACATAACGCCCCAGAGTCGATTTGCACTCACCGATGTCCGCGCGCATGCCGCGGACACAGTTGGCGACACGCTTGATCGGTACGCCCGTTGTTTCTACAGCTCCCTCCATACGACCGCCGGGTACCTGCCGCAGAGCCTTCAGACCCGGCTGGTTGGAGGACGACGCGGCATCACCTCGTATCTCGACGTGTATCGTGCCCTCTTTCCGGAACAAGGCGGCTACCGACACGACCAGCTGAATGAACGCGCGGAGCTCACGGACGAACAGCGGCTGAGCGAGCCACTCAATGGCGACTCGCATCTCATGTTCATTCTTGGCAGGTTGCGCGCCTGCGTCTCGTATCGCGCCCAGACGGAGCCGGTCTACTTCGTCGATCTTGACGGTATGTGCGAGGGCACGCCGAGAAGCCGGACGACGGTGCTCGTCGGATACGACGATGAAATCGAAGTGGCCCGTACGACCCTGCGAATCCCAGTTTCCGGTCATCCGATCGACGCGATCAACCTGAAGGATCCGCGGTATGGCCTCGATGAACAACTCGCTGATTTCATCACGCGCCACGGGCACGGTAAGGGGCGCCTGAAGGTCGAACTGGCGCCGGGCGAGCAACACGCCTGCCTCACGGTCAACGAGTACGAGACCCTACTGATGCGACACGACCTGACAGATGTACTTCGCGAGCCGTTTCGCTTCGCCGCCGAGAAGGCGCGCCACGTGTGGAGTGACCCGCGCGCAGTGCCCTTGAAGGCACGTGCGTATGCGAAGTACGACCTTGTTCAGGCGGTGAACCAGCTCGTGGACGTTCTTGGAATCCCCACCTCGCGCATCGAACGACTTGTTGCGAGGGCGCTCGCAACACCCGCCGAGCGTCTTTTCGGGGTAAAACGTTCCATCGCACTGCTGGTCTCGGACGAAAACTCGAGTCGGCGCCTCGCCACGGTCGAGGGCACCTACCAAAGCCCGATTCTCATCCACTGGCGTGGCACGACGCAACGCGACCGTATCGTGAACGTAACCCTCACCCGATTCGTCTGACCCTCGAATCAGAGCGGTAGGCTTTATTGTCTACAGCGAGCAACGAGACACTCTGTAGCCACCACTGGCCTTAGGCCCACCCATGGAGGTATCCATGAACGCATCGAGAGTAGCCGGACTCACCGCAGCAATCTTCGTCGCCTTCGCAACCCAATCCACCGCGCAGTCAGGCTCGCTTCGTGGCGACCTCGCGAGAGACTGGACATCGCAGATGGCCACGATGATGGCGACCGCCGATGCGATGCCAGGGGACACATTCGCGTTCAAACCGACAGATGCGCAGCGCGACTTCGGTCAGCAGATCTTGCATGTTGCCGGTGCAAACGTCGGCCTCATGGGGATTCTCGGCCCCGGGGTGACTGCGCCAACCATCAATCAGGAGGCTACCGGCAAGGCAGCTATCCTCGAGGCGTTGAACGACTCGTTCGACTACGGCGCGGCTGTGCTGGAGACAATGAGTGACGCCGAACTACAGGAAAGGATCCAGGGGCCGGCTTTCATGGGCGAGGGTACGCGAGCCAGATTCGTGTACCGCGCGATGATGCACACCGAGGACATCTACGGGCAGATGGTCGTCTATCTTCGCCTCAACGGCATCGTGCCCCCAGCCAGTCGTCCGTAGGCGCTCTGCCTGCGAGCAAGAAGACTCGCGCTCCACTGAGTGCAGACACACAATGGGCGAGGTGCGCCTCCCGGCACACCCCGCCCGATGAAAAGACTCTCGCCCCTGTCGAAGCTCTGTTATCGACTTGGGACGTTCAATTCCTGGAGGGACGCGATCTGGTCTTCCCCGGCACTCGCGGGGTTAACCTCGCGATCAATCTTGAGGATACGGCCGTCCCCGCCGATATAGAAGGTCCACCGCTGCGGGAGAGACCCGATGTCCCCACCGAAGTCCCGGAGCACGCCGTACGCGGTGGCAGTTTCCTTGGTTGGATCAGCCAGGATCGGGAAGTTTCCCCCCTCCTGCTCGGCAAATGCAGTGTTGTCCTCGAGCGTATCAACGCTGATCATGAAGTACGCCATGTCGAACGACCGGAGTGTGTCCCCGCTCTCACGGAGCGAGTTGCATTGTGCCGTTCAACCGCCGGTGAAGGCCTTGGGGAACCAAGCCAACACAACGGTCTTGCCCGCATAGTCCGCAAGACTATGGGTCTGGCCGTCGCTGCCGGGCAGTTCGAACGGTGGTGCCTGATCACCAACACTCAGGGACTGTGCCTGCGCCCCTGGCACGCCGAAGGCGGCCAGCGATGCGACCACCCAGAACGCCCACAGCGTATGCATCCATCTCATCGGTCGCTCCTTTTCTCGTCGGACCCTGCGAATCGTAGACCCATTGTTCACGCCTGCCAAGCATACATCACCTCGTGTCCCGAATATGAAATACCTAGGCCTGGAGAAGCGTCTTCACATAGGCAGGCTTGAGCGGCAATCGACGCACGGCTCTCCCAGTGGCATCGAAGAACGCCGCGGCGATTGCCGAGGCGGCGACGGCGTTTGCGGCCTCTGAACCTCCGCCGTAACTCCCAACGTCCGGCCGATCGATGATGATGACCTTGATTGGCGGGACCTCTGCCATCGTCATGATCGGGTAGTCCCGCCAGTTTCGTGATGTCACGCTACTCTCATCGAACGTCATCTCTTCGTGCAACGCGTGACTCATCCCCATCACCGCGCCACCTTCGACCTGCCGCTTCAGCTGGGCGGGGTTGACGACGATACCGGGCTCGACAGCAATCGTATACTCGTCGACCGTTACCTGACCGGTATCCGGAGCCACCGACACTCGACAGACACAGGCCCAGTAGGTCTCTTGCCGAAGCATCGCCGATACACCTTGCCCCCGGGTAGGCGTTGAGCCGGCAGGTACGGCGGTCGGGCTCGGCGAAGGGCGATTTGTCCACCCCGACTCCCGGCGAACCGTCTCGAGTACATTGATCAGCCGCTCATCGTCAGTATTGTCGATCCGGAACTGGATGGGATCGATGCCAGCAAGCGACGCCGCCTCGCTCATGGCCATCTCGCGCGGAAAGTTCTGCTGGAACTGCCCCGGGGTTCGCATGCTGTGGTCGCGCAGACCGATAGCAAGCGGTGATGCCTTCTGCCCGATCTGAAACGTTCCATGCCCGCGCTCCGCCAGGTTCGGCACGCGTCCGTACACCCAGGGGTCCATCAACCTGTTCACCGTCGAGCCGATGGTACCCGGTGCTGGGTTCACATCTGGCGCAGGCATGGTCGGGAGTCCCGCAATTAGCGCGCCGATGAGCCGGTCGTCCTGCATTGCCGGCATGTGGTGGTCGATCTCGAACCCGCTGATCTTGCCATGTCCGTCGAGGGCGACCTGAACATTGGAGAATCCGGGCGGCGACGATGTTGACCACTGGATGTCGTCCGGCCTCATCCACTGTACGCGCACCGGGCGGCCGACCGCCCGCGACAGAATGACGGCCTCGTCCTCCGCGCCGGCGTTCCCACCATTCGACCGGCCGTAGTGACCAGGGCCAGCAAACGAGCGCACCACGACGTTGTCTACCGACGTGCCCAGCATGAGGGCGATTTGCCCCCGAAGCGCCTGCGGATTCTGGTTGTGCGTGTAGACATACACAACCCCGTCTGATCGGACATCGGCCACCGCTACCGTTGGTCCGATCGGCGCATGCTTCTTGAAGGGAAGCTCGTACGTCGCCGCCAGCTTGGTGGCCGCCGCAGCGAGGGCGGTGGGCACAGAGCCTTTGCTCGACTCGCTCGTGGAAACCGGCGTCGTACTCCAGTCGGCCTCCTCGCGCATCCAGGTGAACAACTTGTCGCTTCCGGGTAGTCCGCTCCAGTCAGTCCATTCCGTATCGGCTGCGACCTGCTGCGAGGCACCGATCGCTTCCCATTCTGCCGGCGCCACTACACCCACGAGATTGCCCGTCACCACAACCTTCGCGTTCGGGAAACGTCCGACATCGACCTCACCAGCCGACACGAGCGTCGAGCCAAGTGTCTTCGGATGCACGACACGTCCGTGGAGCATGTTGGGCAGTCGGACGTCGGTCGCCCATGTTTCTTTCGCGGCCACTTTCGATTCCGTGACGAAGTTGTTGAACGACTTGCCGATAATCGTGTACTCGCTCGTAGGCTTCAGCGGCGGGTCGCCAAGAACCGTCAGCCCGAACATGTCAGTCAGCGTACCGCTGACCGGAATACTCAGAGATAGCTCCTGCCCGTCAACGAGCTGTCCGTACGTGACGCTCTGTCCCCGGCCGGTCACAACCCCGTCAGCGACCGACAGCTGATCCTTCGGCACGCCGAGGCGCGTCGCAGCCATGTCGAGCAGAGCCTGATACGTGTAGGCAGCGACCTTGCGCAGATTCATCGCGCCACCCGCCAGATACGCAAATGCACCGCCACCGTCCGGAGTCCGATCGGTATCGCCCATGATCACCGTGGTGACGGCATCGAACGACGTCCGCAGCTCCTCTGCGACAACCTGGCGGTAGGCTGTCGTAACCGAGCTTTGGCCAAAATCTGGCTTGCCGGTACGGACGAGGACCGTATTGTCGGCGTGGACCTCCACCCACGACGCGGGCAGCGTCGGGTCGAGCGTGTTGGTGTCGCCCGCCGCTCGAACGGGGTTCTTCCAGGCATCAGCGCCTACCAAGCTGAATCCGACGAACAGGGTTCCTCCGGTCCTGACGAACTGTCGGCGGGTCAGGGTGACACGGTTGTCGTCGCTGGTCTTTTCGTTCGGCATCACCATCGCTCACCTCGCTTTCGCCATCGTCGTGGCCGCACGCTGCACCGCCTCAACTATTGCCGAATAGCTCCCGCATCGGCAGAGATGCGGAGACGGCCCGTCCGCCGTAAACGCCTCCTTGATCTGCTCCACGCTGGGTGCGTCGGTCTGTTCGAGCAGTTCTGTCGCCTTGATCATCATCCCGTTCTGACAGAAGCCGCACTGTGGTACCTGTTCGTCGATCCACGCCTGCTGAACCGGATGCAGCTCATCGCCGCCACGAGAGGTCCCGTTCACCTGCGCTGACCATCGCGCGGGGAGCCCCTCAAGCGTCGTGACTTCTTTGCCCGCCACGCGCGCGATCGGCGTCGTGCACGCCCGAATCTCCTGCCCATCGAGCAGAACCGAGCACGCTCCGCACTGAGACAGGCCGCAGCCGAACTGAGGCCCTGTCAGCTCGAGATCATTTCGTAGCACATAGAGCAGCGGCGTATCAGGCTCCGCGTGAACTTCACGGGGAGCGCCGTTAACAGTGAGGGTAATTGCCATGAAACTCCCTTTCGCACGTCGAGGCGTGTGCTCGGACTTTCCAAGCCAGGCCCAAGTATAGCTCTACTGCCCGTAGGTCTGAGAAGTCCCTCGACGAAGGATGCGGCCTGCACTGATATCGCACGGTGAGGCAGCGGGCAACACGTGGACGCGGCGCTGGCCATTGCGGGCCACGCCGCGATCTGTCTACGCCGACCGGCTAGCAACCCCAGTCGAATACTGGTCGTCGCCGGCGCGAACACGGTCAAGAATCGACGTCACCTCGTCGTCACTCACACTCTTTTGCTGATCTGCAAGCTGAATGACCTCGCGGTACACACGGTCGAGCTCGAAGCGCGTGAGCTGGTGTCCCATCGACTCGCATCGCTGCTTCACGGCGTGCCGGCCCGAGTGCTTGCCGAGCACGAGCGTTGACTCAACACCAATATCCTCCGGCTTCATGATCTCGTACGTGCGTCGGTCCTTGATCACACCGTCCTGGTGAATCCCGGCCTCGTGCGCGAAGGCGTTTCGACCGACGATGGCCTTGTTCGCCTGGACCGCCTCGTGGGTGAGTGACGAGAGCAACTGACTGGTACGAAACAGCTCCCGTGTCTGAATGCCCGTCTCGTAGGGCAACCGGTCAGGACGGACGCGAGTTGCCATGACGACCTCTTCTAGCGCCGCGTTTCCAGCTCGCTCGCCAATGCCGTTGATCGTGCACTCCACCTGTCGCACGCCAGCCCGAACCGCTGCGAGCGAATTCGCCACCGCCAGCCCAAGATCGTCGTGACAGTGCGTGCTGAATATCGCCTTGTCGGCATTCGGCACACGCGTTCTGATTTCCGTAAAGAACTCTTCGATCTCCTCCGGCGTACAGCAGCCGACCGTGTCAGGCAGGTTGATCGTGGTCGCCCCCATGTCGATCGCTCGCTCGACGACACGACACATGAACTCCATGTCGGTCCGTGTCGCGTCCTCGGCCGAAAACTCAACGTCGTCGGTATACTCGCGCGCCTGTTTGCACGCGGACGACAGTGCGTCCATACATTGTTCGCGGCTGATATGCAGCTTTCGCTCGAGGTGCAGGTCAGAAGTCGCGATAAAGGTGTGGATCCGCGATCGCTCGGCGGATTTGAGCGATTCGCCTGCCCTTTCAATGTCGGCCGGGATGCATCGCGAGAGACCCGCAACGACGGGTCGTCGGATCTCGGCTGCGATAAGCTTGACGGCGTGGGCGTCGTCTTCAGAGGCGATCGGGAAACCGGCTTCGATGACATCAACGCCAAGCGACTCGAGCTGACGGGCAAGCTGAAGCTTTTCCGTGGTATTCATCGAGAACCCAGGGGACTGTTCGCCGTCACGAAGGGTTGTGTCAAAGACGATTAACTTCTCGGAACGCCTCTTCGTTGTCTCTTGCACGGCTCTATCGCACTCCTTCGAATGTAGTTAACACTCATCCCGCCAGAGAAGTCAAAGTTATAAACATTACAATTTTATAACTCATAATTATAATCATTAGATAAATACTGCTAATATCTTGAGCCATGGACCTCTCCGAGCTCCAGGTGTTTCTCGCAGTGGCGTCGGAACGTAGCTTCTCCCGTGCCGCCGCCAAGCTCCATCGCACCCAGCCAGCGGTTAGCCAGTCCGTAAAACGCCTCGAGGGGGAGCTTGGCGAGCGTTTGTTCGATCGGTCGTCAAAGGGCGGCCACCTGACAGAAGCTGGGTCAATCCTGCTCGACTACGCACGACAACTGGTCCGCTTGAAGGAAGAAGCCGAGAGCGCCGTTCGCGAGCTGCAAGACCTGCGACGCGGGCGCGTCTTGGTTGGGGCCAACGAAGCCGCAGTGCACATCCTGCTGCCGGTCATCGAGCGGTTTCGCCAGGAACATCCCCAGGCCCAGGTTGAAGTTGTTCGGACCCCTGCGCGGCTGATCGCCGGCGAAGTACTGAACCGGTCACTCGACTTTGGGGTTGTCACCTTTGCACCGCGTGATGGAGGCCTCGCCAGTGTGGCCCTCGGGGAAGACGACCTTGTCATGCTCACGCGCCCGGACCATCCGCTCGCCAAACACCGGCAAATCACGATGGAGCAGTTCGGACAGCAGACCGTCATCGCCCACAACGATCCGTCGCCGGCGCGAGAGCGAGTTCTCAATCTGTACGAGCAACGCCATGCGGCGATCAACATCCAGATCGCGTTGCCGAGCCTTGATGGAATCAAGCATGCGATAGAGATGGGGCTAGGTGTCGCCCTGCTGCCACGCCGCTGCGCCCTCGCCGAGATCGGCCGAGGTCAACTCGCCGCGCTGGACATCCCCCAGCTCCAGCTCCCCCGGGACGTCCGACTCGTGTACCGGGCATCGGGCGAGATGACGCATGCGGCCGAGGCGTTTCTCAGCGCCGCCCGACAAGGCGTTGAAACGTGAAACGCCGTCACGGCCGCTGTAAGATCACCAAGGCCGCGGAACGAGGCAACCGCATGCCTGGCGGCCGGTGTCCACGGTTCTCGAGATGCTGATTCGGGCGAATGATGTCGACACGGATATTATTCGTTCCGACCTGTGCATCATCGGGGCTGGGGCTGCCGGCCTCACGGTCGCTCACACGCTCCGCGGTTCACCTCTGCGCATCTGCCTGCTGGAAAGCGGAGATCTCGGCTACGAACCGGAGGTCCAGCAGCTGTATGAGGGTGCCGCTGAGGGAACCGTGCTACCAACCGACAGCCCGTACCTCTCGCAATCTCGTCTACGCTACTTTGGAGGATCGACCAACCACTGGACCGGCTTTTGCCGGCCCTTGGATGAGCTCGACTTCCGCACGCGCCCCTGGGTGCCGAACAGCGGCTGGCCGTATCGGAAGGCAACCCTCGGCAGGTACTACGACGGAGCTGCCGCGATCGTCCAGATTCCGCGTTTCGATGAGGGTGAGGACGCTCAGGCGCAGGACACCTAGCCAATAGCCGGCGCCAGTGGCGCGTTCGTCACCAAACAGTTTCACCTGAGCCCTCCGACCCGGTTCGCGGAGCGGTATGGACAGGCGCTGACGGACGCCGCCGACATCCGCGTTTACCTTGGCGCCAACGTCGTGGGTATCGAGGCGAATGAGGCCGGGACCAGGGTTGACCGTGTGCGCGTCGCGACGCTGTCTGGTCGGCGCTTCGACGTCGAGTCGCGACACTACGTCCTTGCGACCGGCGGAATCGAGAACGCGAGGCTGCTACTGATCTCTGACGGTGTTCATCGTGCCGGGCTCGGCAACGACCGGGACCTCGTGGGGCGTTACTTCATGGAGCATCCTCACGTGCGAACTGCCGGGGAGGTCGTGGTGCCGCGAGGACTTGCCGATCGCTCTACCTATTCTCGGCGGGGGCGTCGCAGAGCGGTTCTCTGCCCCTCCGAGGCACTGCAGCGGAAGCACGGTCTGCTCAACGGCAGCATCATGCTTGAGTTCGACATGCCACCGCCCCCACCCGCAGTTCGGCGCATCTCGAACATGCTCCTTGATCTCGACATCCTCGGTCGGAACCAGCGACGCGATACCGGGTCGGCCTGGTCCGGATGCTACGTCCGTGCTGAACAGGGTCCGAGCCGCGAAAGTCGAGTGACGCTTGCGTCTGAGCGCGATGCGATGGGAATCAGGCGCAGTCACCTCGAATGGAAGATGACGCCGACTGATATCGAAAGCATACGGCGTACGATGGAGCTGCTCGGGATCGAGCTGGGCAGCTCCGGACGGGGCAGAGCCCGCCAGGGCATCAAGGCGCTCAGCCCGTGGGAAGGTGTCGGGGGGGGCGATCACCACATGGGAACGACCCGCATGAGCGACTCGCCCACCGAGGGGGTCGTTAACTCTGACTGCCAGGTCCACGGTGTTGCAAACCTCTACGTCGCCGGAAGCTCGGTGTTCCCGACTGCTGGGTTCGCGAATCCGACACTCACGATCGTTGCACTCGCGCTCAAGCTGGCCGACCACCTGAGGGACGGGCTGAGAGATGGATAGGTCCTTCGACAGGCGGGCGCTCTTGAAGATGGGGCTTGCAGCCGGTGGTATTTTCGGAGTCGGTGGCAGCTGGTGGCACCATGCCAGCATGGAGAACCGTCTCGTGCTTCGCCTCGCAGGTTGGGTCGCCACGTCGGAAGATGTCGCGACGATCGGACAAGCATATCTCGCTGGGCAACCGGAGGAGGCTCACCGCGACACCCTGACGCGATTGCTTGCCAGAGACCTGAGTCTCTTCGCGTACGGAGTGAGCGACGACGAGCTGAGACAGAGATCCAGGGCAAGAATTGCCAGCGACTTCTCGGATGCGAACACCCTGGCTGTTCAGGGATGGATTCTTTCTCGAACGGAGCTCAGACTGTGCGCACTGGCGGCGCTTCTACGCGGGCGGTGATAAACGACAGCCCCTGGGTCGTGGCAGTGTTTCTCGCCACCTTGGGACTCTACTGGGCCACCCTTGCTCCCGGGTTGCTCGGGCTGATTGACACGCCGAAGTTCCAGTTCGTCGGATCGGTCCTTGGCGTGCCCCATGCACCGGGCTACCCCGTATACGTCCTTCTGTCCTATGGGTTCTCCCATCTACCGTTCGGAAACCTGGCATATCGCATCAACTTCATGTCGGCCGTCTTCGGCGCCCTCACGGTCGCACTCATCTACCTCTGCGGACGGCAAGCAAGGTGTAGCCGGCCCATCAGCGCGATTGGAGCGGTCGGGCTGGGATCCGGCCAGCTCTTCTGGGGCGCATCGGTGGTTGCCGAGGTCTACACGCTTCATACGGCGCTGCTTGCGGCGATTCTCCTCTCGCTGATGCGCTGGGCGACGACGCGATCAGCGACGGCATACTACACAGCCGTTGCATGCGTCGCGGTGAGCGTCGGTCATCACACAACGATGGTCCTCCTTGCCCCGGCCTTCGCCGCCTATGTCCTTCTTGTAGACGCACGCTACGCTCTACGGCCTCGGCGACTTGCGCTCGTATTCGCAGTGCTCACGCTCGGGCTTGTCCCGTACGCGTTCATCGCGGTCAGAACGCTTCAAGGAGCGCCCTTCGTCGAAACGCCGATCGCGAGTGTCGCCGATGGCGCATCCGCGGTGCTTAGCCGTCGCTGGCAGTCCTCAGTGTTTGCATTCGACGTGCAGACACTCCTGCGAGAGCGGATCCCCTTCGTCGTGATGACGCTTGCTCGAGAGCTCTCGTGGGTCGGTCTGATCGTTGCCGGTGGCGGCGGCGTCTATCTCCTCAAGGTCAGCCGTCCGTTGGCCGTCCTCCTCGGAGGTGCAGGCCTGCTCAATCTGCGAGTCAAGCCCATTCTTAGCCTTAATGCGTCATTTTTCTGAGCGAGCAATGACGCTTTGGGATTGAAAAAGGCCTTCCAGTGTGGTTGAAAGGTGGTGCAACCCAACGCCTTCTTCCACACATGAAAGGCCACTGACCGTGAGACGAAGAAAATCCGATTTGCATGCCCGTGTCAATAGGAATCTGCCGCTGGAGTTCGATGACGTTCGCCTCACGTCGTACGCCGGGCTGGAACTCTTGGAGCGCTACCTGCGCACCCGTCGCTTCAATCAGCTGGTGCGCGAGGCGTTTGCCGACCTGCCGCGCTGGGGCGACTTCGGGGTGGTGGTGATGGTGCGGGTGTTCGTCGGGTTGGTGATCGTTGGCGGCCGGCGCCTGCGGCATCTGGCCTACGTCGCCGACGACCCGATCTTCCAGCGGTTCGGCAACGTGCGCGTCGTGCCCACCGCGCGGACGTTGAGTCGGTGGCTGCGGCACTTCACGATGCGGACGGTCACCCGCTTCCAAGCCCTCAACGCGGCCGTCGTGCGCCAGCTGCTGCCCACGCTGGGGCTGCGCACCTGGACGGTCGATGTGGACGGCGTCGTCGTGTCGACGGGGTTGCAGGTCGAACGGGCGGCGCGGGGCTACAACCCGCACCAGCGGAAGGTGCCCAGCTACTACCCGATCATGGCGCACCTGGCCGAAACGACCCACATCCTGCGGGTCAAGAATCGGTCGGGCAACGTCCACGATGGGAAGGCGGGCCTGCCGTTCTTGCGGGCCCTGTGGCCGCAGCTGGTCGGGCTACGCACGGGCGGGGCCCGGCTGCGGTTTCGCATGGATGGGGCGTTTTTCCGCCAGGATGTGCTGCGGTGGTTGCAGGGCCGCGGCGTGGGCTATGCCATCAAAGTCCCGTTCTATCGCTGGCTGGATCTGCAGCGCTACATCCGGGACAGTCCCACCTGGGTGCCGGTGGCGCCCGGCGTGACCGGCTTCGCCGTGCCGGGCGCGGAGACGCCCTGGCACATCCCCGTGACCGTGACCATCTATCGGAAGAAGGTCCACCACCGGGCCACCAAGAACTATCAGCTCGACCTGTTTGATCCTAACGATGGGCACTACGAATACTCGGCGGTCACGAGTAACCTCGCGCTGACGGTCCGCAACTTGTGGTACTTCGCCTGTGGGCGGGGCAACCACGAGAAGACCATCGCGCAGCTCAAGACCGGGCTGGCCTTCCACAGCGTCCCGACCCAGACCTACGCCGCCAACAGTGCGTGGCAGCAGCTCGTGGTGCTCGCCCACAACCTGTTGACGAACTTCCAACTCGAGACGGGCGCCCCGCCGCGGCGCCGCACCCGGAAGCACACCGTCGTGCCCCTGCTGCAGAGCGTGCAGACGCTCCGCTTCGAACTGTTTCATCGGGCCGCCCTGCTGGTCCGCCCCGGTGGCAAGACGCGGTTGCGGATGACCGACAATCTCCCGACGCGTCAGACGTTCACCCGCATTGCCAACGCCCTCGCGAGCGGCTGAGTTTTTGACGCATTAGGGTTAGTTGAAACTCTCCACGGCTCCTGATCATTACGCTGCCTTCGTGTTCGGGGTCTTCCTTTCGATCTTCAGTTCCCGCTGCAATGCTTCGCGAAGCTTCGGAAGGTGGCGGTAGCCCACCACCTTGCGGAGGCGCGGTTCGATGTCGACGAGCGCCGTCGCCAGCCACCGCTGGCGCTGGCTCGAGTTCGTCCACTGGTCGACTTTGGCGCAGCGTTCCTCGACCAGCGCATTGACGGACTCGAGACAGTTGGTTGTCTTGAACGAGCGTCCCAGCACGGCAGAGACGCCGAGTCGGTGCAAGGTCAGGGTCTCGTCCAGGCCCTCCGCCAGACTGCCGGCGGCCGACTGGTTCCGGTCGTCCAACTCGCCGTGGAGCTGCTCGAGGGCCGCCAGGGCCTCGGGGTACGTCGGGCGGTTGTAGGCTCGCTGGAGGCGCCGGCGCCAGTCCCCCTGCTCGCTCTTGGGTAGGTAGCTCACCACGTTCTCGCGCTTGTGCCACTGGCAACGGTGCACCAACGCCGTGTCGCGGAACACCTTCTTGACCGCAGATCGCAGGCCCTTGCCACCGTCGAGAATCACGAGCAGACCTTGCGACGCATCAAGACCGCGGTCGACCAGCGAACGAAGGAAGGGCGCCAGGATCTGCGCGGTCTCCGTGTCCGTCTCCACGAAGCCAAGGAAGCGTTTCTTCCCTGAAATCGTGATGCCGAGAGCGATGACCATCGTCGAATCGGCGAAGGCCTTGCCGTCCAGGAACAGGGCCACGACGTCCTCACCGGACAGGTCCCGCTCCTGAAACTCCCGCAGCGTCGCCGCACTGGCTTGGATGAAATTCCGAGACACCGTGGAGCTCGACAATCCGATCGCCCCCGGGACCGACTCAGCCGCCGCCTCGTAGTTGCGGCAAGAGATGCCGTAGAGCACCCGCTTCAGCAGGACGTCATTTACCTGGCTGTCCTCCCGCGCCGCCTCGTAGGAACGCAGGGGAATCTCGCCGCCCGCAACGCTGCGCACGCGCGGCACTCGCAGCGGTACGCGTTGGCCAGCGAGGCGCACCGTCCCGGGGTTGCTTCCGTGACGTCGTCCCCGCACCAACGACTCTTTGCGCGCATGACGAGCACCGGCCAACTCCGTGACCTCGTCATCGAGCAGCTCCTGGACGTGCATCAGGCCCAGCGGCACCAAGGCCCGAATCATTTCCACCTTGGCGTCCACATCGAACCCGGCGTACTCCTCGCGCCTGATGATGTCCACCTCCCCCAGACGACGGGACTTCTTGCGTTTCCTGACCGATCGTAGGACACTGCGCATCTCGGCTCCTTTCTCTTGCGGGTTGATGAGCTCTTCGCAACGTCATCACACCACAGGGCTTGGAGCCGTTTCAATTTTTAACTAAGTTTGGCACACCCTCCAATCTGCTTTTCGTCCTGGTGTACGACATCGAGGAGATCGCGGTCTTCCTACTTCCAACCGCGCTGACCGGATGGCTTTTCGCGACGATACTTGTGGGCCATGCCCGTCTGCTTCCCGGACTGCGTCTCGGCCGGGTCGGCATGACCCTCGTCGCTGTGGCCCTCGTGGGCTGGACCGGATGGCACGTGAACCGCGGGCTCGTCGCAAGCGATCGCAGTCGTGAGTTTCAGGAGATTCGCCGATTCGACGCGCTATTCCGAGGCCTTCCCCCGCAAAGCGTGATCGTGTCAAACGACTACGTGATCGACTCAATGTTGCGCTACAAGCTCTTGGGCGAGGAAGCCGCTGGACAACGCAACATCCTGGGGCCCGTGCCGCCCGACCCGGAGGCACTCCGGCAGCTTCATCGGGCCGGCGTCGCCGTCTTTGCGTTCGCTCAACAAGCCGTGCAGCTCCGCTTGAATGGTTTCCGCTTCGCAGAGGCCCCCCTCTTCGAGTCTGTCGCGCAACATCTGAATTTCGCGCCGGACGGCACGGTGATCGCAATAGCCTCGTCACCTGCTACGAGTCATCTGCTGAGTGGGACGGTGCTCAACCCTATTGCTGGAGGAGGTCCCTTGCTATCCCAGCGCACACATGGCGGTGTCGTCGGCGTCGTGAATGCCGACGGCGTGCCGCTGGAGGATTGGCGCGCGGAGGGGCTTCGGATGGAACTTGAAGCGGGCGATCAGATCGGGACCACCGGCGCCGCACTCCCCACTCGCCTCGCAATCAGAACCGACTCGACGGTGAATAGGATTGCATGGGGAGATGGACGAAGCCTGGAGGGGGCGGATGGCGCTGTCCTGGTTGAGCTCAACCCGGATGGCACGCTGAGGGAAGCGCACGTGATAGACCCCGACACGAGAAACGGGGTGGCGCTGGATCAACGTCGGCGGGGCTACGGGCTCTTGCACATTCCCGATCTGAGCCTCTTTCGTCTCCTCGACGCGGGTCGATGTGAAGAGGTGTCATCCCGTGAGTGGATCGACATCGGCGCCCTCGCGCAGACCGGCAAGCTCTCGCTGTCACTCGCAGTTGGTACGGCAATGACCATCTACGCTGGCCGTCACTCGCCGCTCGACCCACGATTGACCTTTGTGTCGGCGGGCAGTGAACTTGCCCTGGAAACGCAGCTGTTCGCGTTGGAGGACGCGTCTGAAGCGACGCTTCGGCGCGAGCTAGCCCGCGATGATATTCGGGACATCTCGGATATCGGTGATGCATCGGTCGTCTATCGAATGACCGTCAACAGCCCGGTCCTCAACGAGACAGGTGCGAGCGCAACGCTGGTGTTCGGAGGCATTCCAGATTTCGCGGTCGCACGTCGGGATTCTGCTGGCGATGGCGGTGCGCGCGTCTGCACGGCGACACTGGGCTATGACGGATTGTTCGGTGACCCGAGCCGACGCGTCGAACAGATCGACTGGACGCGCGCGGGCGACGACGAACTGCTCGGTGCCGGGTGGTACGGCCGCTACTCGAATCCGACTCGCTGGGCTTCGACCAGGGCGGAGCTTCTGCTGCCCCTCTGGCGCACTGACTCTCTGCGCCTGTCCATCACGGCCAGACCGAGCACCGAACCGTCGCCCTTGAGCATGAACGGGGCGCCTGTCCTGCTCGAACTGGAACTGAACGGCCAGGCACTGGGTCGACACCCCGTCAGGGGGAGATGGGACCGCTACGAGTGGGAACTGCCCTCTACGGTTGCGGACACAGGACTGAACCAGGCTTTTCTGAACGTCCTCGCCGGGGAGGACGGCACGTACGCGTCAACCCGAGAACGGGCTGTTGAAGTGAGAGACGTCACCCTGACTCGACGACCCTAGCCTTGGCAGGTATCCCGTCCGCCCCACGTGACCGCCAACACGGGGTCTCGTGCCGTTCTCAGGATCATCGCTGCGGGAATCTTCGAGAGAGCCACGTGAACGCCAGCACCCTCACCCTATGCTGGTCGACATCCGGAAAGTGTGCGTCCACGGCAACTGGGCACGCGATGGGTCGAGACCCGTGAGGTCTTCGGCCGGCTCGATGATGCGCAGATGGAGATTACGTCCTTCGAACACAACCGCACCTATACGGTGCCCCACCACGAGGGCGGCGTTCGTATCGACACCGTTTTCACTCTTGACCCTGTCCCAGCCGGCACGAAGGTCAGCATCGAGTTCGAGTTGAACAGCCAAGGGCTCGCCCCAGGACTCCTCTCACCGCTGGAATGGGCGGCGAACCCTGCGTACGAAGAGGTTCCGCAAATGTCCAGTCCGTCCGCCGCGGCTGTGGCGACTCCACAAACGGTGTCTGTTTCCCATTCGGTTCAGGTAGCCGGCATTGCGGTCATCCCCAGCTCACTGGCATGCGATAGAAGGGCTTTTTCGGCCCTGGTGGGCTATAGTGACAGGGAATCGGCGCCAGTCGTCGGGCGATCACGCGACACCAAGCGCATCTCACAACATCGTCACTGAAACCATAGGGGGACATCATTTCAGCCAAGGTCTTTGTCGGCAACCTCAACTTCAGCACGACCCAGTCAGAACTCGAAACACTCTTTGCTCAGGTCGGCGACGTGAACGAAGTCTTTCTTCCCATCGACCGCGCGACCGGCCAGCCACGCGGATTCGCGTTCGTCGAGTTCAGTGACGCGTCGGTTATTCAAGAAGCGATATCCAAATTCGACGGCACAGAGCTTCAGGGCCGAATGCTGAAGGTCAACGAAGCTCGCGAACGAGCACCACGGCCAGCCGGGGGCGGCTTCTCGCGAGAGTTCGACGACGCTCCTCGATTCAAGCCTGGAAAACCGAAGGGGAGCCGCCGCGGCATCCGCGGTCGGAAACGCGGATTCTAGATCGCCCCAGGTTCTCGCAGTTTCGGGGCTGCTTCGCCAAGCATCCCAACGAGGGCCACCCCGACGGACGCAGCTCCCTGCGCGATCTGGTCCCGAGGAGACACCGGAACCACCCTGCCGAACGCCCGCCCCAGCCAACGGGAGTGCCCAGGTGAGAGCGGCTCTGATCAGCGCAGTGGCCGTCGGCTCCGGAGGATTCCTGAGCGCACTCGCCCGGTATGGGCTCAGTGGACTGGTCCAGCGATACGCACCGCTCCCGACCTTCCCGTTCGGGACCTTGGTTGTCAACCTTCTCGGCTGCATCGCAATCGGCGTGGCTGGCGGACTCGCAGAATCTCGCCAGGTGCTTGGTCCGGAGGCGAGAGCGTTCGTCCTCATCGGTGTCCTCGGCGGCTTCACCACGTTTTCGACACTCGGATACGAAACCTTCGCCATGCTGAGGGACAGCGACTACCTCAAGGCCATCACCAACGTTGGCGCGCATGTCATTCTTGGACTGACCTTCGTGTGGCTTGGCTATGCCGTTGCGGCATCGAGATAGGGACTCACGATGACTCTTCCGAAGGACCGGTGAGCGGTGAGCGATGCACAGCTCAGACCCAAGAACGGGGTCCCTATTCGGGTGTGTGTGGTTCGGTAATTCGAGCCGCCCGGAAGAGACCATCTGACGACTGCAGGACCTTGGCGCGGAGCCGCGGCGCCAAGTCTGCGTTGTCCGCGAGGTAGCCGGCCACAATCTCGGCGGCGCTGGCTGTCTGGTGGCCGCTCAGCGTGGCGCCCAGCCATCGCTCCGGGAAGAAGATGTCACCGGTTCGGTGAATCTCCTCCAGTAGATCCAAACTCGGCCGAACGTACTGTTCCGCCCGGCGCGCACGGAGGGGATGATGTAGGAAGCCAAGGGCCGTCAGCACCCACGGCTCTCGGGCACGATTCTGGACATCCGCAAGCGACAAGAAGAAGTCATCACGCACCTGAGGTTCGGCAGACAGCGCAGGTATCACGAACGCAAACGCATCCCTGCGGTCCACATTCTCGATCCGATCTCGCTGGGCGGCCAAGATCGCTTCACTGCCGGCCACCTCCCTGACCGCAAGCGCCTGGGCCATCGCAGTGAAATCACGCTCGGCCAACGGCAGTCCGGGAAGGGTCTCTTCCTCTCGCCAGATCCGCTCCAGCCGCGCCACTCCCTCAGCAGTCAGGACAACGCTTCTGTAGGCGCCAAAGTAGGCGGCGGCCAGACTCGGCCGATCGACGGATGCCGCCCGCTGCCACAGGGCGTCTTCAAATTTCCCCGCCAACTCCAGCCGGCGGTCAGGTACGAGATGACGCCAGTACGTGGCCGTCAAGTAGCCGAGAATACGCTGGACGTTCAGCTCGTCCGATTCGACCGGCAGCGCTCGAAAGGCAAGGGTGATCAGTGCTTCTGGCTCCACGCGTTCTTCCAGTAGCGCGTCCCAGAGCGACACCCACGCAATCGCCCGCGTCATCGCGCTATCGATCGCCGGAAGGTCGGCGAGAAGGAAGTCCAGCGAGCGCTTGTCGAGCGCCATGAAGCCGTATCCGACACCTGACCCATTCACCAGGACAAAGTCCGGAACCGGTCGCCCTTGAGCCTCAGTCACACCTTCGATGGCTTCCCTCAACTGTGTCTGAATTGAATAGGGTTCCCGATCGCGGTATCCCAGCACGACATCCAGCCGCTGGTTCCAGAGCCGACTGCGCCGAGCCGGATCGGACTGCTGCAACGACAAGGTCCTGACTGCCTGACCATCTACCTCCATCACTACCTCGACCGTCGGCCGCCCGCTTTCTTCGACCCATACCTGACTCCAGGCGCGCAGATCTTCCTGGCTACGGCTGTCGAAGACATCGACAAGATCGGTCCACGTGGCGTTCGCAAAGGAATGGGCATGGAGGTAGTCGCGCAGACCATCCCGGAACGCCACTTCGCCAATCAACCGCTCGAGGTGCTTCATGACGATCGGCGCCTTCTGGTAGATGATCGGACCATACAACGTCCCGGCCTCGTCTAGATTGCCAAGCTCCTGCCTGATCGGGTTCGCACCGAGGGTCCTATCAACATCGTAGGCCGCGGGATAGTGTGCCAACAGAAACCGGAGATCGTGGTCGACGTCGGGGAACGACGGGTTTACGATCTTCGCCGCCATGAAGTTGGCGAACACCTCCTTCATCCAGACATCGTTGAACCACTCCATCGTGACGAGGTCGCCAAACCACATGTGCGCCGTCTCGTGGGAGATGACGCTGGCACGCCCGAGGAGCTGGTTCTGGGTGGCGCTTTCGTCGAGCAAGAGATTCTCGGCGCGGTATAGCACCGCTCCTGGATGCTCCATCCCACCGTACTGAAACGAGGGAATCAGGACAAAATCGAACTTCTTGAACGGATACGGGATACCGGTATAGTCCTCCATCCAGGCCAGTGCGGCCGCGTGAAGATCGAAGATCACGTCGCGGTTGCGTCGGAGACGAGCGTCGTCAGTCTCACGGTGATACATCGTCATTCGGCGACCGAACCGCTCAGCCTCTTCCGCTTCGAACAACCCTGCCGCGAACGCAAACAGATAGCTACTGATGGGCTGAGTCTCCACGAAGGTGTATGTGGCTCGGTCGGCGGCAGCGACGCGGGAGCTCAACGGAGCGTTGGACACGGCTTGCCAGTCGGTCGGAACCTCCAGGGAGAGTTTGAACCTCGCCTTCAAGTCAGGTTGGTCGAACACAGGCAACGCGACCCGCGCCCTATCCGGGACGAACAGCGTATAGAGGAAATCGTCCTGCCGGTTAAGAGATCCGTCGCCAGCAAGGAACTCGATGTCGACCGTGACAGCGCCCGCCTGTACACCGTCAACCAGGATGATGTGCTCGTCGCGGACCTCGTGCCGCGCCGGTATGCCATCAACCAACACGGCGAGAACGCGCTCTGCGGACTGCGCGAAATCGAACACGATGACGCCTGACTTCGAGACGGCGAAGTCCACCACTGAGCGGCCTCGAATCGGCGTGGTGCGATCGTCTGGGATAGCGAGGCTCAGGTCGTAGCGGATGTCAGAGATGCGAGCGGCGCGCTCCATCGCCAACTCGCGAGACACTCCAGGACCGATCTCTACACGCAACGGCTCATTATCTGCGATGGGCTCTCCTCGGCACCCGGTCACCGAGCTGGTCAAGAGCACGACGAGCACCACCGGAAGACCGTATCGCATCGGTCAAATGTACAACGGTGGCCAGAGGGCGCGCGTATCCAAGATGCGCGCGGCAAACCGAGACACCCCGTAGCCGTCTGCCACCACCGGGTGACGGTCGACCTGCTCGGCCGATATGGGAGAGCTGGACCTCGCGACGCCGGGAGGAGTGTCACGTGCTGAAACATGCTCTTCCGGGGAGCGTTGATTGGGACGCTGGGGCCAATTTTGCCCAGAGCCTCATCCGCGCCCCAAAACCAGAGTACCCTACTGCACTCGGAGGTGACCATGAGCGATACTGACTCCTCCCCACCGGGTGAGGAGCCGTCAAGAAGCATCGTCTATCGATTCCTCGCCTGGGTCGAACGGGTCGGGAACCGCTTGCCTGACCCCGCGGCGCTCTTCGTTCTTGCACTGGCGGTGGTCTGGCTCGCCTCTGCCCTACTTGCAGGGTACGAGTTTAGCGTGCCATCGACAGAAGGCCAACGCTCACTCGCCATCCAGAATCAGCTGTCAGGGCAAAGCCTTGCGAGCTTCTTGGCGAGTATGGTCACCACCTTCACCGGGTTTGCCCCCCTCGGCGTCGTGCTCGTGGCCCTCCTCGGTGTCGGCGTGGCTGAGCACACCGGGTTCATCAACGCCGTCCTCAAGGCGTTGCTGGGTGTCACGAAGAAGAGTCTTCTCTCACCAATGCTCCTTCTCGTGGCGATTGTCAGCCACACAGCAGCAGACGCAGGGTATGTCCTCGTCATCCCGCTCGGCGGCGTCATCTTCTACGCCGCGGGCCGGCATCCCTTGGCAGGGATTGCGTGTGCATTCGCTGGCGTGTCTGGAGGATTCAGCGCCAACTTCATACCGTCGGGAATCGACCCACTGCTTCAGGGATTCACTCAGTCAGCGGCACAGATCATCGACTCGAGCCGCGAGGTGAACCCGCTGGGAAACTGGGCGTTTACAAGCGCGTCGAGTCTACTCGTCATCCTGGTCGGCTGGTACATCACCGACCGTGTGATCGAACCGCGGCTGCAGAATACGGCCGTCGACGGAGACGAGGCGGCCACCACAACCATGGAACCAAACACCCCCACGGAGGTCAGAGGCCTCTGGGCTGGCGTCGCCGTCATGGTTCTCGGGCTGGCAGCCCTGGTTCTTGCCGTCATGCCAGCCGCCTCTCCACTACGGTCCGAGGACGGTCAGATCACGGCGTTCAGCGCACCGTTGATGCAGTCGATCGTCCCGCTCATCTTTCTCCTCTTTCTTATTCCTGGCACGGTCTTCGGGTATGTGGCCGGGACGGTCAGATCTCATCGCGATTTGATCAAAGGCATGACCAAGTCGATGGAGACGATGAGTTACTACCTCGTGATGATCTTCTTCTGCGCGCAGTTCACAGCGGCGTTCGGACGCTCCAACCTCGGCGCGCTTCTCGCCGTCTTGGGAGCTGACTTCCTTCAGTTTCTCGGTCTCCCGGGAGGGATCACGGTCGTCGGTATCATCATGCTGGCCACCGCAGTGAATTTGGTCGTGGGCTCCGCGTCGGGCAAGTGGGCACTACTGGCTCCGATCTTTGTGCCGGTCCTGATGCAGGTCGGACTCTCTCCCGAGTTGACGCAGGCGGCCTATCGGATCGGCGATTCGAGTACGAACATCGTCACGCCACTGATGCCGTATTTCCCGCTCGTCGTCGCATTCTCGCAACGATGGGTCAAGTCAACCGGCATTGGGACAATCACGTCGTTGATGCTTCCGTATTCGCTCGCGTTACTCACGACGTGGACGGTATTCCTCCTGGTGTACTGGGGTCTTGGGATCCCGCTCGGGTTGTCGGCCACGTACACCTACCCGTGAGAAAAACATGGGCGCCGTGGACACCCTCGTGGATGCGCTCTCACAGAGTCAGGCGCCCGATCTCGCCATCTATCTGCTCGGCAACATCCCGGGACTTCCGCCGATCGCCCAGGCACTCCATATTCTGGGCATAGGCGCGGTCATGGGGTCCGCCGTGATGATCGATCTGAGATTGCTCGGACTCGCGGTGCCAACTCAGAACGTTGGCGAAATGATCCGGCGGCTGATGCCCTGGACGTGGGGAGCTTTGATCCTGAACGCCACCACAGGTCTTCTGTTTGTGATCGCTCGACCTGGACGGTACTTCTACAATCCCGTCTTCCAGATCAAGTTCTCGCTACTCCTCCCCGCGGTCATCCTCACATTCGTTGTGTATAGGCTCAACGCCAAGCAGGCGGGTGACTGGGAGCAGTCGCTATCGCGCCGACTCACTGGCAAGGTCGTCGCGGTGCTCTCGCTGGCGCTGTGGGTTGGAGTCGTGCTCGCTGGACGATGGATCGCCTACTCAGAGTATCTGTTCTACTAACAAGAGATACCCCATGCCATCACGTGAATTCTGGGAATCGGTGCAGGCCCTACCGCTTTCGGAGTACATCGGGTTCACTGCGTGGTTTCCGTTTCTCGAGTCGATCCACGTGCTCGCCGTCGGCTTGGTCTTCGGGTCGATCTTGATGGTCGACCTCCGACTACTCGGAGTGGCAGCGCTCCGCTACCCGGTCAGCCGCATGATTCGCGAGCTCATCCCCTGGACCTGGTGCGCTTTCCTTGTCGCCGCGGTAACCGGGACTGGCTTGTTCATGACCCGAGCCGGCGCCTACGCCTACAACCCGGCGCTACAGGCGAAGATGGTGCTCCTGCTACTCGCCTGCGGCAATATGGTGCTGTTTCAGTTTCGGACGTTTCGGCACATCGAGAGCTGGGATACGGCCGCCGTCACACCGATTTCGGCCAAGCTCGCAGGTGCCGCGTCGTTGATGCTGTGGGCGGCCATTGTCCTCGCTGGCCGCTGGACGGGACACATCATCTAAAGATGGGGCGAGCGCCCCAAACCCCTCGCCGGCGGAGCGCTCCGGCCGAGAGTGACGTTCCACGAGTTAGTCGGAGTCGTCGAACGTGGTCCGCTCTTCGGCACGGTGCCCAGAGAGGATGCCCTCCATCCCGATGTTGCCCTCGTGGCAGGCGTACTCGAACACGTCATCCTCGGTATGCTTCAGGGGAATCGATACTGTCCACGGCCTCACCCACGTCGTGGAGTCATCGAAGGTCACTTCATAGTCGAGAATGTCATCGCTCACACGTGTCAGCCGCTCGGTCACAGTGCGGTCACTCGAGCCGCCTCTAAGCCCCCCCTCGCCTGAGTAGTTCGTCGTTTCAATCACGAGGGTGTCGCCGTCCCAGTGACCACGCGAGTCACCGTGCAACTGTCTGATCGACTCAGGCACGTGAGGTCGGTCGCCGATCGGGATGACACGGGCATCATGAATCATTTCCTGGTAGATGACCACGTGGTCTTTGCCCTGCATGATTCGAACATAGCTGTTGTAGCCAGCGCCAATCATCGGCGCTCCGAAGCTGACACATCGTTCAGGCAGCGGTCGGTCGGTGTAGCTGTCGGCCGGGTGTTCACGACGCGTTTCGGCGCGCGCGCTTGCAGCGGCTTTGGCCTCCGGCGTCGTGTCGGGTATCCGACCATCCGGCGGGTCGATCACGAGCGAGGTGCGATTGGTGTTAAACACTCGGTCGGCGATCCAGAACTGGTTGTAGTTGCCAGTCGTTGGGTCATACGACTTGCCTTGAGTCCGTTCAATAGCGGCCAGGATCAACTGGTCACCGAACAGGGCATCCTGTCCAGGATCGGTCGCTTCGGCGGCGGCAGCCATGACCTGGCTCAGTTCTTCGTCGGTTAGCCGCTCCTTGCCGGCCCATGCCTCCGGTCGCTCGAGAGGCGTCGCGTTGTTATTGCCCCACACGCCCTCGAGACTCGGCTGGCCTTCGGATGTCCGAGGTGCCGTCCAGCCATTTCCCTGAGCCGCTGCGGAGATCGGCAGACCCACCAAGACGAGACTCGCGACCACAAACATGACCAGGGCGAACGGCAAAGTCCTCACATCACACCTCCTAGAGACCTACGCCAATATCAGCAACTCTTCCCTGACCATGATACCCGGGAGACCGGTCGGCCAACAAAAACCGGGTGCGGTAACAGGAAACGCACCGTATCAGGGCCCGCCCAGCCGCTGCATCATGGCAGCAGAAAGCGTTGAACACCTCGGAACACCGGGCGCTACCGCGCCGTCAGCTGCGTCTCGTGGCCGTCTGGATTGCCCGATTCGGGTCTCCGCCTCGCCATCGCTCGACAAACTCCTTGGACGTATTGACTCGGGGAAACGGTACGTTCGGCACCGGAACGTCGAGAGCATCACACAGTGGCGGCCACCCCTCTCGAGGGTCGAACAGCACGAGCCGTTCAGGCGGGACGTCGGCGATCACCCTCTCAACATGGCTTGTATAGACCGCGACAGCATTCTGCTTGTCCTCGAGATCGCCTTTGAACGTACCGTCAACGATGATCTCCTTCAGCATCACCATGCGATGGCGACGCGTCGGATCGTCCGATGAGAGGCCCTCCGTCATCGAACGGAAAATCGTGTCGCGTGCGCTCCGAAACCAGCTGTCGGCGTCACGCACCGTCAGTACGACCTTCGCCGACGGATAGCACTGCACGAGGCGAGTCCAAAAGGCTACGGCCGGCCAGTCCACAGCCGCCGCGTAGCCGCTGAAGATTTCGTCCCATGGTCCCTCGCCCCGCCAAGCTGCACGCCACAGGTCCACGTGATGCGGATTCGCGACCACCTCGGACATGTGGTAGCACTTCGCGAACCCCAAGGTCTCTAGGGCCTGCTTGAGTGACAGCGTCCCGGTACGACCGAACCCGGCCCCAATTACCTTGAGCATCGCGCGTGAGACGCCCGCACAGCGTCACTCTGGCGGTAGGGTCGGTTCCGAGCCGATGTCAGACACGCGCAAGGGGATGCGTGCTCGGATCTCTCCGTCGAGATAGACCTGAAACCAGTAGAGCCCGGCCCGTTCCGGTGTGAACTCGACCCGCTGAATGATCTGGAGAAGGCCGCCGCCCGTTGCCTCGCGGGCCTTGACGTCAGCGCCGTCGAGATACGGAACGACGGTACCGTCGGGATCTCGTATGTCGACACGAAGCCGATATGTGTGCGTCTCACTCCCGACCAAGAAGCCTAGACACAGCCCGAATTGAACCGACCGGCCCTCGGCCCCGCCGCTCAGACCGGGATCGCGTTCGACGCCATGGATGAGTCCACTGATCGTGAGCCGTCCCGACGGCTCAACCTTGACCTTTTCGGCGAGAAGCGCAAAAGCGATGGCGGTCAGTTCAGAGTGAGTGTGTGAGGCCACGTCAGCGTTCCTCAGGGTTCAGGTGGCGTCCCTGTCCGAGTGTCGTCACCGGCTCCATGTGGGCTGGGAGGGAAAGCGTCACGAAGGCCGCAACCGCCAGCAGCACGCCCTGGCCGAGACGACGGGCTGACCGCGAGAATCTAGGAACGACAAGAGCCATCGAGTGCGTCTCCTTCGAAAGTGGGCGCTGGACATCAACCGCCTCACGCCCGGTCGGCATCATACCCCAGGCCAGACCGGCACAACCGGGAAAGCCGACACGAAACCGGCGCGCTGCCTCCGATTGTGAGTCGTCCGACGGGGATCTCTGGCGACCCGACCCATCGATTTCCTGTTCGAGAAAGGCATGGCCGCCGATCTGGAAGTGTCACCGCAACCCGCTCACTTAGCAAGATAAGGGATAGCCGTCCGCCGTTGACGTTGTTCAGTTCGGTTGCACGCTGTATGACGTAGGATCGGCATGGACATTGTTCGGGGACACGGTGAATCGATCACGTGCCCCCTGGCGAGCACGCGAGCGAGATTCATTCCGATAGGCCATGGCACCCTCCGTCGTCACACCAACCAAGCGGATCGCGCTTCGTCACCGGATCGAGCACGTGGCGGTGCTCATCATTCGAGCGCTCTTGCGCGTGCTGCCGAGGGCCGCGAGTCTTCGGGTTGGTGCCACACTCGGGCGAGCGTTCTACCTGCTGCACGGTCGCCGACGAACACTTGCGGTGGCCAACCTGCGCCGTGCGTTCCCGTCGAAGTCAGACCGGGAGTGCCGTGTGATCCTTCGCTCGACGTTCGCACACTTCGGCCGCCACATCGTCGAATTCCTCAACTTCGATGGCATGAGCGTCGACCAGATGCGGAGCCTCATCGAGGTTGAAGGTGAGGAGCACGTCATAGAAGCGATGGGACGGGGCCATGGCGTGATGTTCTGTTCGGGACACTACGGCTACTGGGAGCTCCAGATCATGGCGCACGCCATCTGGTTCGAACCTCTCGTGGTCGTGGCACGCACGCTCGACAATCCCTTGCTCGACCGGCTTATCGGCCGGATACGAGCCCGACTGGGTACGGAGGCCATCCCCAGACACGGAGCCGTGCGCGGCCTCTTGAAGGCTCTTCGCGAGAATCACTCAACGGCGATCATGATCGACCAGCACATTCACGGTCGACGCGCCGTCGTGGTCGATTTTTTCGGTCGTCCCGCTGCAACCACGTCCGCCGCGGCAGCGCTCGCCTTGAAGACCGGCGCGGCCCTGATCCCTGTCTTCGCCCTCCCACGACCCGGGGGCCGCTACCGCATGATCTATGAGGCGCCGATCCAAGCGCCCGCAGCTGACGATCCCGACCCCGTACGCACCTACACGCAGCGCTGCACCGATGCGCTCGAACGCCACGTCCGGCACTTCCCGGAACTGTGGCTGTGGATGCACCGTCGGTGGCGCGCCCTGGATGCGACAGCCAGCGCCACAGATACCGCTACGGTACCCCACGACCTCGTCGATCCTACCGATGTCGCGGGGTAGACACGTCGCCCGGACCTCCGACCTTTATCCAACTGCTACTCTATACACGCTCGATGTCGGTACCGCACATCCGCACACGCGTCGTCCTGCTCGTCATTCTTATCGCAGCGATCATTCCCTATTTCGTCGGCCTCGGGACATCGTCTCTGTGGGATGCGAACGAGTCGTTCTACGCCGAGACGGCCAGGAACATGGTGGAGTCGGGTGACTACATCAACCCGAGCTTCAACGCGCGTCCGCGCTTCAACAAGCCCGTTCTACCGTACTGGATCGTCGCAGCCTCCTACAACATTTTTGGCATTTCCGAACTCACCGAACGACTGCCAATTGCCCTCGGCGGTCTAGTCTTGGTGGCTACGGCCTTCGGCCTCGGGAGACTCCTTGGCTCAGCGGATGCCGGGCTGCTGGCGGCAATCGTGCTGGCAACAGCCCCCCGATTTCTCATGTTCTCGCGACGGATCATCATCGACGTGCATCTGGCGATGTTCGCGGGGCTTACCCTTCTCTGCTTTGCGTTGGCGGAAGCGCAGCCCCACCGGCGGAAACTCTATTTGGTGCTGATGTACCTGGCGGCCGCTTGCGGCGTACTGACGAAGGGACCGGTCGCCGTCGCATTGCCAGGTTTGGTGTTCCTCCTCTACTTCGTGCTGGAACACCGGCTCACCGAGATACGGCGAATGCTGGTGCCGGTTGGGATCGTGATCGGCGTCGTGGTCGTTTTGCCTTGGTACGTCCTCGTGTACCAGCAGCACGGATGGGAATACATCCGTTCCTTCATTGTCGACGAGAACCTCCTCAGGTACGCACAGACAGTCGGAGGCGGGGGCCGCGGACCCTTCTTCTATCTCTCGGTCATGCTCGACTTCCTCTTTCCTTGGTCACTCTTCGTTCCATTCGCGCTCTGGATCGGGGCTCGTCGGGCACGTGTGTGGGGGGACTCACGTACCGCTCCCCAGGGGTCCGTCGAACATCGGCTCGCCTGGTTGCTCGTTCTGTGGGTTGCCGTCTTCGTGCTGTTCTTCTCGCTGTCCAGCACGAAACAGGATCTGTACATACTCCCAGTCGTTCCAGCCCTTGCTGCGCTCATCGGTCGATTGCTCGCCAGCGGCCTTGATGGCTCCAGCGCGGGCACCCGTCCGGTCGCTCCGCAGCTCCTCCTTGCGACCGGTGCCGTCTTGCCAATCGTCGGCGCTGGTCTGTTTGCGCTTCTTGTGGCTCCGGGAAAGTATCCGCTGGCCGGCGTGGGCACCGTCATCACCTGTCTCACCCTTGGCGGGCTGCTGGCAGTGGGGTTCGCGGTGCGCCGCAGGCCACTTGCCGCCACCACGGCCGTCGCCGCCGCGTTTGTCCTGGTCTCGTGGTGTTTCGTGCTGGTGACCCTACCGGACTTCGAGCGCTACAAGCCGGTGCGCCCCCTGGCGGAGACGATTTCGGCCCGCGCGAGCGCGGTTGCCGTGATCGGCACCTATCGCCTCGGCGTGCCGAGCATGGTTTTCTACCTTCATCGCTCCGTGGTGGAGTGGAATGATCCACAACAGGTTCGCGACGCCTTTTCGTCGAGCAGCGAAGTCTACGCGCTGATGTCCGATGACAACTACCAGGCAATCCGTGACACCCTGCCGGCAAATGCGCGCGTGTTGGACACCCGTCCTATGCTCGACGCTCGGCTGAACCACCTTCTCGATGACACGGCACTACCGCAGGTTGTGTTGGTGTCGAACCAATCGCCATGAGGGTCACCGGTCTGGACACCTCCCACCGCCCGTTTCAGGCTGGCGGCTCCTATTCCCCAATGACCTTGACGAGGACCCTCTTGGACCTCCGCCCGTCAAACTCGCCGTAAAAGATCTGCTCCCACGGACCGAAATCGAGTTTCCCATCCGTCACGGCCACCACCACTTCGCGTCCCATGATCTGACGCTTCATGTGGGCATCGGCGTTGTCCTCGCCCGTTCGGTTGTGCGCGTACCGCTGAGGAGACGAATCAAAGGGCGCGAGACCCTCCAGCCACGCCTGGTAGTCGGCGTGCAGTCCCGACTCGTCGTCGTTGATGAAGACGGAGGCGGTGATGTGCATCGCGTTGCACAAGACGAGACCTTCGCGAACCCCGCTCTCCCGAACAATCGCCTCGACCTTCTGCGTGATGTTCTCGAAGGCCATGCGGGACGGGAGGTTGAACGTGAGGTATTCCGTTCGCGTCTTCACGGCTGGAACCGCACTCCCCGGCGTGGCGTCATCGTCATGGCAAACTGGAAGCAGGCGAGACGCAAGTCAGAAGCCCACCCAGATTCCTCCCATACCCCCCGTACTGCAGCCCAAGGCTGAGGTGATTAATCTTCAGTGCACAGTCGGCGCAGAGGATATCGAACTCGCCCGTCGGTTTGAACCTGGTCTGCCCGAGCTCGCCACGCACCGCCAGCGCTCCAGCGAGTCCGAGGGTCAGGTGCCCTTGCAAGGCGAGATCCGAGTCGGTGGTGTCCTTCAGCGACTCCGTGAGACCGATGCCGGTTCCGACACCGAGTCCTATTGTCGTCTTGCCTGCCTGCGCCAATGCCGGCGCACACGACAGGAATAGCGCCAACGCCGTCAATACAAACGTTCTCATTGCGCGGTTGCCTCCCTAGGTCTTACGGCGTTGATCATCAACCAACAGTGTACGGCCAGATCGTTCGGCAGAACCAGTTCTCAAGAGGTACTGCCCGGGGACAGGCGACCACCTCAAAGAGCCGTGGCTCCTCCCAGCGTTCAAAACCGGATACGGAATCCGAACGTGGGAATCCTCGGCAACCCTTGGGATGGCACCTCTGTCAGTCGTGGCAGATCCCCATCAGGATCATGCTTCAGACGCGGCTCCAGTTCGATCGGATTGTCCCGTCCGAGCAGATTGATCACCTCGATGTACAGCGACCAGCGTCCCGTCGGCCCGCCTGGCTGGTATGTGGCACGCAGATCGACCCGAGCATAGATCGGCAGTCGTCCTGAGTTCAGATTCTCGATATCGCCGTAGTCGACGGTATAGACGAGGTTGGCGATTTGGTCGGTTTCAGGCACCAGCCGGCCGCGGTCGTCCTCGACTGCCGCAACTCGAAGGCCGATCGGGGATGTGTAGGGAAAGCCGCTCGCGACCCGGGCGGTGGCTGCGAGATCCCAGCGGTCCGTGAGACGATACCGGCCTACTGCGTTGAACGCGTGTCGACGGTCGTACTCGAATGCAAACCGACGCCCATAGCTTTCCCGTTCCGCCCGTCCCCAGGCGTAGGAGAGCCACCCGGTGAGCGGTGCCGCTGCATTCGTATGAGTCGCGTACGCGTCGAATCCGTAGGCGAGCCCACTCGCGTCATTCGTCGGATTGCTCGTGATCAGCGGCGCGGTCGGGACGCTATCCTTCAGGTCGTCAGGAAAATCGTATTGGGCCACCCGTTCGAGTCGCTCTGTTTCCGTTTCGAGACGGCCGACCAGCGAATCGTTGAACCATTTGTAGTAGCCCTCGACTCGCAGCATGATGGCGCTGGCAAGGGCTCGCTCAATGCCAAGAACCAGATGCGTGGCACGCTCGTGGCGAAGCCCGAGTGTCCGGGCGTCGGATAGATCAATGAAGTAGTCGGATTGCACAAGCTTTTCGTAGCCCGGGCTTTGAGTAAAAAGACCAGCGGCCACACGAAGCCGTGCGCCCCACGCAAGAGGCGCACTCGCGGCTACACGCGGCGACAGAGTCGTCCGGCCGTTGGCAGTACTCCAGTCCAGGCGCAGCCCGGGCTCCAGAGAGATGTCGGATGCGGGCACATAGGTGTCTTGGATCCACACGGCGCCCCGGGTTCCGGCCAGAGATGAATCGAGTAGATCAGGTAGACCGGCACCTCCCTGGACGCTGGAACCGTTCGCGGCCGTGTCATTCCTGTCACCTGTGATCGACAACCGCACCCCCGTCTCGAGCCTGTGAAGTTCAGCGCCCGCACTGAGGAGATGTGTCGGTGCAACCTGGAGGTTGAGCTCTTGACGGACCGAGATGTCTCGGACGGTGACCGCACGCTCGAACGCCACGTCTGAGAGTCCAAACGCGCCATCGTCGTTCGGGGCATTCGATCGCCTCGCCTCGGCGCGAAAACTACCGTCGAAGTCGAGGGATTCGACGTTGCGGTAGGACGATACAATCGTCCTTGACGTACCCCGAGCCCCGAGGACGGCATCGAACCTCGCCGAGATGAGGTCATTCCGTGCATCGGAACCGAGAGTGGCACGCTCGCCAGTCCGGTTGCCATCGATGTCGAGGTCAGCATCTTCCCGGCTCCGGAGACCCAGGAACGAAAGCCGGTGTCCCCGCCCAACCTCCCACCCGGCCTGCAACTGGACATCGGCGAACGACGGGAAGTTCTGGTCCTGAAGTCGCCCGGCGACAAGGTCGTAGTACGTACGCCGCGCGCTCAAGAGCCATGTACCCTCGCCCGGACCGGGTGTTGAGCCTTCGACGACGACATTGCCGTCCGTCACGCTGACGGCCGCGGCCCCTTGGAACTGCCGCTCGCCGACTCTGTTGTTGACGACCAAGAGAGAGGAGAGGCGATCCCCGTATTGGACACCGAAGCCTCCGGCCGTGAGCTCGAAGCTCTCAATAGTTTCAGGATTGAATGCACTCGCGATTCCAAACAGGCGGTACGGATTGTGAACCTCGATGCCATCCATGACCGTCAAGTTCTGGTCGGGCGTCCCACCGCGAACTGATAGACGGCTCCCGAAGTCATCGGTCGCCGCCACGCCCGGCAGAGTATCGAGCGTGCGGAACACATTGTCGATCGCGCCCGCCACAGCGAATATTTCGGTCGACGCGATCGGAGTGGCCGACGGCCGCTCAAGGGTGGGACTGACCTCCGATACGACTTCAACGGTCTCCGCGAAGGTATTGCGGAACAGACGGACCTCGAGCTCGGTGGACTCGACCGACACGGTCGTGTCCAGATACCCAGGTGCGACGAACCGGAGAGTCACACCATACGTGGTGACCGCGAGCGAGAACTGTCCGTTCGCGTTCGTGTTGGTCGAGTCTTCGTCAGTCTCGATCCGAACGTCGGCGATTGGCTCGTCTGTCATGCCGTCGATGACCCGACCGGTCACCAGAACGGGCTCTTGCACCGCGGCCAGCACGGGAGCGAACCACAGCATCAGCAAGACGAGTCGGCCCATCATCGAGGCCGGGGAAACCTGACGATCCGATCCGCACCGCCGATACCGCCAAGCCGGAACTCGCCCCCGGCCTGCAGGGCAACGGGACGAAGAATCAAAAGGATTAACATGTTGTTTGGGAACAGCCGCCCCATTGGGCCTCTCATTAAGGGTAAACTAGGCGACCCGACGTGACGACCTCAAGGCTCGCGGCGAGTGACTGGGCCACGTGGGGTGCCCGACCGAGGCGCCGCTCACGTTTGATGTGGAGACCACTGTGCCGCTAGCGAAAGGAACTCGAACATGAAAGCCACTGCGTTGCTGCTCTCAGCCGTCCTTGTACTCACCGGTGCCGCCACGGCTTCCGCGCAGCTCACCGCCGCGAGCGAGGGACCGATCGTGTACGGACACCACCACTTGAACGTGACGAGCGTTGAGGAGCACAAACGTTTCTGGGTCGATACCCTCGGCGGCGTGCCTACACCAACGGCCCTTCTCGAGCTCATCAAGTTCCCGAACGTCTTCCTTGCCACAACCGAGCAGGCGCCGACGGGGGGAACGAAGGGATCATCGGTCAACCACATCGGATTCTCGATGCCGAGCGTCGAGGCACTGCTTGCGAAAGTTCGCGCAGCTGGCTATCCGATCGTGACCCGTGAAGAACTCCCGCCCTCGCTCACTGTAGAGAACGACATGGCGCATATCGCCGACCAGGACACATTCGTCGCGTTCGTCATGGGACCTGACGACGTCAAGGTCGAGTTATTCGAGAATCCGGAGCAGACCGAGCCGATCGCCCTGCATCACATTCATTTCGCCGCCCAGGACGTCGACGCGATGCAAGCCTGGTACGCCAAGACGTTTGGTGCGATTGCCGGGATGCGGGGTTCGTTTCAGCATGCCACCCTTCCGGGCGTCAGCCTCACGTTCTCGCCGTCGGACGACCCGCTCGAGGGTACGCAAGGTCGTAGCCTGGATCACATCGGGTTTGAGGTGGAGAATCTTGAGGAGTTCTGTAGGAAGCTCGAGGCGGAAGGGGTGACATTCACCCAACCCTACTTGGAGATCGAGCAACTCGGCCTTGCGATCGCGTTCTTCACCGACCCGTTCGGCACGTACATCGAGCTCACGGAGGGCCTGGACGAGTTCTAGCGGGTTTTTCAGATGGGGCTAGCGCCCCAAACCCCTCGCCGTCGCTCGCGGGGGCCCACTGCCCCGCGCCGCGCCGGCTGGGCGCGCCGTGCGCGCCCTCGCGACCCGCATGTGAAAGCCCCTCGTTCGGACCGACGACGACACCGGTGAGCCGGAGAGGGCCGATCGGCCAGACTCGACCTCATGACGATATCGTGTGGAGGGTCTGAGCCAACTCCGGTCACGACTGGCTCGTACTGAGTGACCTCGGCCGGCCTACTCCATCGCCGCCACACCCGCCGTCGCGGCGTTCTCATCCTGCTCCGACGCTGCACCGCTGCAGCCCATGGCGCCGACCGGCTGACCATTTACGCTGATCGGCACGGCACCCTGGAGGAACAGCATGTTTTCTCCACCCTCCATGACATCCGCGAGGCCCATGGCGGCGATGTTGGACAGGGCGCCAGACGGAGAACCAAACGCCGCTGACGCACGTGCCTTCCCGACTGCGATATCCGACGTGAAGTACCGGGCGTTGTCCATGCGCGCCAGCGCAACCAGCGTTCCGCCGCCATCGACGACTGCACACGTCAGACCGATTCCCATCTCAACCGCCGCTGCCTCTGCCGCCGCCAGGCCTGCCTGCGCCTGCGACAGCGAAGGTCCCGCCATACCTTGCGCACGTGCCGAGTGCGCCACAAGGCCGGCACACAAACCGATGCCAACGATCACCAGATACTTCATTGCCCCTCGCATTCCCTCGCGCCTCATCTCGCTATCCCTTTCTCAGGTAGTCATCGGTCCCGTCCAGCCAGTCCTGCCGCGGCGGAGCCCATGTATCGATCTCATCGACGTCGCCAACCATAAGTGCTTCGTGCGGAAGATTGGGCGGAATAACCACGATATCCCCTGGATTCAGCTCGACCGTGTCCTCCTTGTTCGCGCCGAACCAGAACCGCATCGTGCCTGACAGGCAGTGCGTGATCTGCTCGTTCTCGTGGCTGTGCAGCGGTACCAGGAACCCATCCCCGAACTGCATCCGAGCGATCATCAGCTTCTCGCCAGCGATGATCTTGCGATGCATGGTGGGTGTGACCTCCTCCGTCTCTACCGTTTCCCACCGGATCTTCTTCATGGTTGCGCCCGACTCTACCATGTTCTCCTCGGGCGGTGGACGGAGTTATCCCGGCTTCACCCTGAGGATGCCGAGCTTGATCAACAGGCCGCTGAAATCATAGAGACGACACTCGTGCGCGATCAGATCATTCTCGAACCGTAAGAGCATCACTCCCCGAAACTCGATCCGCTTGCCGGTTGCTGGGAGCCCGAGAAAATCTCCCCGGTGTGTCGCAGCGAGGCGGAAGAACACGGCGGCCTGGTCGTCCTCCGACAATGTTGTCCAACGCGACCTCGAAATCTGGGAACGCCGTGTTCCATCGTTCGTAGTTCTGCGTGATCTCTCCTCGGCCCCGGTGTGTGCCGGTACTCGGACTCTCGAGAATCCCGTCCTCCGCGTGGTCGCAAGCCGTGAGGACGGCATCGTGGGTGCTCATGTTCTCGACGTGGCGTTGAACGAACGTACGAATCTCGTCAGTCATCATCACAACACCTCCCCATTAGTCGGGGGCGACACGCGACCCGTCCCCTTGATAGCGGAGCACCAGCACCGTCATGTCGTCGCCTTGCGGCTCGTCGCCTGTGAATACCTGGAGTTGCTCGAAGAGCCGGGTGAGCACCGCCTCTGGTTCTCGAACCGCGCCACGCACGCACTCGATGATCCGTGCGTCCCCGAACTCCTCGCCCTGCGCGTCCATGGCTTCCGAGATGCCATCGCTGAAGACCACCAGGAGATCCACAGGCGACAGATACAGGGTTTCTTGTTCATACTCCGCGTCGTCAAACAACCCCACGATCAGTCCACCGGTCTCAAGCCGCCGCACCCCGTCGGCCGTGACCAACACCGGGTGATTGTGGCCGGCGTTGCAGTAGCGCAGGCGTCCATCCGCAGAGAGGATCCCATACACCATGGTGACGAAGCGGGCCTCGAGCGACCGACTGAGCAAGGTCGTGTTGATCTTGGTCATGGTCATGGCGGGCTCGATCAGCGTTGGGGCATGGGCCGAGAATATTTCCTGAATCCGTGCTCCGAGTAGTCCCGCAGGTGCACCCTTGCCCGCCACATCTCCAAGCGTGAACCCCAGCGCATTTTCGGACAGGGCGACATACTCGAAGAAATCTCCGCCGATCATCCGACATGGAAGCATCGAGGCCGCAGCCTCGAAGTGTCCGAGCGCGGGCGCTGCCTTGGGGAGCAGCGCCTGCTGAAACTCCTGGGCCGTTCGCAGATCGTTCTCCAGGTGCGCGCGCTCCTGCGCTTCCCGGTACAGGCGCGCGTTCTCGATCGCGACGGCGGCTTCCTTGGCGAGCGTTTCCAGAGCTGCCTGCATCGAGCCCGAGCGCAGCGTCTGTCGCTCCCGGCTGTCGAGATAGAGAACTCCGATGCGACCGTCCTCCCCACTCGCCTCATCGGTCTCAACGTAGCGAAACATCTGAAGGGGTGCGCAGAGAACGTGGCGAATACCGAGGGCAATCGTGCCAGCATGGTCGGATGCGACAGGCGCGTCCAACAGGTCCTTCACGAGCCGCGTCTGGCCTGTTCTGAAGACCTCCTCCGGGATCTTGTGGCTCGTCTGGAAGTGGCTCCCCGCCAAGGAAACCTGTCCGCGACCGCGGCCTCGTCTGAACTCCAGGTCGCCGTCTTGGTCCACCAGCATGATGAAACCACGCTCCGCCCCAGAAACCTCCAGTGCCGAGTCGAGCACGAGATCGAGGACATGATCGAGCACGCGCGCGCCTCCGACCGCGCGGAGACCCGCGAGCAGCGCAGCCGTCTGGCGGAGATCGCTGATTGCGGTCGACGTCGCCGACCCACTTCCGTCGGCCTCCGTGAGTGCTCCGAACGAGAAGCCGAGATCGACGCTACCGACACGAAGCCGGTCCCCCGTCACGAGCGGATGCGTATCAACCGAGTCACCGTTGAGGAACGTCCCGGCTCTCGAGCTTCGATCGTGAAAGACAAACTGCCGGCCATCCCACGTGATCTCCGCATGTTCTCGGGACACTTCAGTGCCCGACAACGACAGGTGATTGGCACGACTGCGGCCGATCCGGAGCGGGCTCTCGTCGATTTGGACCGTTTGTTGCTGCCCGGATGGGCTCGTGAACTCGAGCTGAGCCTGTTCCTTGAGTTCCATGGCCTCTCGGTTCATACGCGCGCGGTGATCCGCGGTGCCATCCAAGCTCAGCGCCCTGGCGGCGCGACCCTCGTTCGGATATCGAGACGAAAAGTAGACTGAGTATACGCCTGATTCAATCGAATCTCGTCCGGGAACAGGCGCACTTGGCGCTCACCAAGCACGTGGAGAATTGCTCCACGCGCCGTCGTCGCCTAGACCAGTCCGAGGAGTTGCAGACTCCAACGACGCCTGGATGTCGTGAGCGTCTGAAACGCCAGGACGATCCGCCTCACTTTCAGCGTCCCTTGAGGGCGTCACGGTCCACCGCAGTCCCTCGAAGGTACACCGCGTCGATCTGGCGAGTGTTGGTGATGTCGTCCAGTGGATTGGCCGCTAGCACCACAAAATCGGCGCTCTGGCCGGCTGCGATCGTCCCGCCGTCCGACGCCCCAAGGAGCTCGGCCGAGTTGCGGGTTGCGGCGACAAGCACGTCGTGCGGCGTCATACCCGACGCCACCATGTCTGCCAGCTCCATGTGCGCACTCCATGCCACGTTTCCGTCTGTGCCAAACCCGATCAGCACACCCTCGGCGCTCAGGCGAGCCAAGTTTCGGGCCTGAATGCCGAAACTCTCCTGCGCCTCCGGCCGATCCGCATACGTCTCCTGCAGGGCAGCCAGCTCGTCGGCAGGAAGATCATCGCTGAGCCAGCCGAGGTCTTCTGCTACGCCGCGGTTCGGAAGGTTCGGAACCAAAATGACGTCGGGCCGCTCTCCAAACAGCGCAACGACCTCATCATCAACATCCATGTCCCGAACGCCATGCGCAAAGGCGTCGACGCCCGCCCGAAGAAGGCCCTTGGCGTCCTCGAGAGTGAAAACATGGGCCGTCACTCGGAGTCCGTGCTGGTGAGCCTCGTCAATCACCGCGCCATACAGCTCGGGGGTCAGCTTCTCGTACTGGCCACCACGGTCGTCGACCCAGATCTTGACCAGATCGACATTGAGTGCGGCGAGCTCCCGTACGGCGGCCCGCGCCTCCTCCTCGGTCGTGATCCAAAATGGGATATCCGACCTCCCGGGCTCTGGCATCGTGATCCCGCGACCCGCCGTATGGTAGCGAGCGGCATCGGGGATCGTCTCTCCTCTCACATCGAATGGGACATCGCCAGTGTCCTGCCCCAGGCTCATGGCCACACCGACGCCCCAGTACGCACGCCGATGCAGATCGTCGACGAGCTCGTCTCGCGTTCGGCTGAGATGAGTGTGCGTGTCGACGAGCGCAGGAATAACCGTTCGTCCTGTCAGATCGACGTGTGCGGAACCGTCCGGGATCTCGACAGTCCCACTTTCTCCCACCTGGACGAAGCGATCGTCCTCCACAACGAAGGTGGCATTCTCGATGGGGTCGCTCCCGTCACCAACAATCACGCGCGCCCCCTCGAACACGGTGATCTCGGTATCGGTCGGCGCCTCCGGCTCTGGCGCTGAGCACGCCGTCGCAGACAACAGATAGAGCATCAGGCTCGGGACAACAAGCACACGTCGAAATTCGGTCATCATTAGCATCCCCCCAGAACGTGACGAACGCAGTGGCAACAATCGCGACAGTCCCATAGACAGCGCTAGTGAGTCCGGGCCGACTCGATTCGTGTACGAGCGGTCAGCAAAGCCGTTCGACGCCGCTCAGCAGCCCTTGAGGTTCTTCAGCTGAAACATGAGGTGGCCGCGCGAGTCAGAAAGCTCCGCGCGGGAGATCCGCGCAGGCTCCATTGGAATCGTTGGGGGCGGATCGCCACCGGTGCACCACAGATCGCCAGGCTGCTCCGCTCGGACCAGGAGGGATTCTGATTCAGCAGCGACCACGAACAAGTCGGAGTTACCCGTGGCAATCAGATCTCCGGACTGCACGGCGATAACGGAAGACCTCTCGTTCCCCCGATCGATCCAGACATCACCTTCCCAGGGGTCGGCAGGGAGCTGGAACCAGTTGCCCCGCTGGCCGAGAAACGTGTGATGGAAATAGGGCCCATAGCCCCAATCCTGGAGGTAGAGGTCGGGGAAGAACGGCAGCGTATGAGATGAGGCCGCAGGGAGAAATGCTGCGCTGAGGCCACGTCCGGGGACGGCCACCACGATCAAATCACCGACATGAGTAGATGTCGAATCCGGCGCGCGATGCAACCCGTGGACAGACACTGCGGGACGGAGCATCTCCTCGTAGCAGTCCGCCAAACGCAATGGATTGGGGCAAAGCTCGCCAAGGCGATTCTCGTTTTCTAGCCACCCCAAGTGTGCTGGGTCGTAGAGACCGACCCAGGCGCGAAAGCCTTGCTCGAGGGTAGCCTGGGGAGTCGCAGCTCCGAACCCATGGACCAGCCAAGACCCTCCCAGAACCGCCACCACCGTGCAAGGCCCGAGACGCGCGCGGAGGCCACAGAGCATGGACCAGTCTACCGCGTCGAGGCCCTATGCCCATGTTCGCTACCATCAGTAGCCCGGCCTGCTGGCCGGTGATGTCTTCGAAAAGGCTGCGAGTGACGGAGGAGCAACCGCAGCGCTTGCAGCCTGCTGGACCGGCGTAGGCTCACAGGGTAGGATGCTTGAATATTCCACCGAGGTCACTCAGGCTCGCGCAGTCGGCCGTACAAATAATAGAGGTGTCGGATGTCTCACTACGCTTGCGTCCGTTCTCTCGCAGTGGTTGTCGCACTCGTCTTGTTGGTTCCCCTCGCGCCAACTGCACAGGATGGGAAGGGCAACTGGACGCCGCCTCGTACTGATGACGGTCAGCCTGACATTTCTGGCATCTTCACGTTTCGTACGCTCACACCGCTCAGCCGTCCCGCAACTCTCGAAGGCAAAGAAGCCCTTTCGGAGGAGGACGCTGCGGCATTCGAGGCGTCTGAGCGCGCCAGACTCAACCGTGACCTCTTCGACCCGGAGACAGGACAACCCAGCGCAGGGTACCAGCCGCGATCTGACGGTGGCGTGCTGTCCTACAACGAGTTCTGGTACGAGCGGGGTGTCGAACTTACCTCAGATAGGAGGACATCGCTCGTCGTTGACCCCCCCGACGGACGGGTCCCCTATACGGCTAGGTACCTGGAGCAGTCGCGCGTACGTCGCTTGAACATACGGAATGGGTTTGCCGACTCGCATGCCGACCGCAGCTTGGCAGACCGCTGTCTCATGGGATTCAACGCCGGTCCTCCAATGGTTCCCGGGTCATACAACAACAACGTCCAGATCCTACAGATTCCAGGTTATGTGGCGATCGTGAATGAGATGGTCCACAACGCGCGAATCATTCCGCTCGATGGGCGGCCGCACGGCGATCTGCGCCAATGGTCCGGCGACTCCCGTGGACGCTGGGAAGGTGACACACTGGTTGTCGAAACTGTCAACTTCCAACGGGAGACGAGCCTCGGCGGATCGTCAGCCGATACTCGCCTGACCGAGCGGTTTTGGCGAATGGACGCCCAAACGGTGATGTACGAATTCACGGTGGAGGATCCCAACTCGTACATCCGGCCATGGACCGCGATGGTGCCGTTCCGGCAAACCGATGGGCCGCTGTACGAGTACGCCTGTCACGAGGGTAACGTCGGTCTCTACGGAATCCTGGCAGGCGCTCGCAACCAGAACACTCAGTTGGTCGACGGCACCCCGTAGTCGACAACCGAGACTCAACCCGATCATTCCGATATCCCAAAGGGGTCGTCGCGAATACCAGAAGCTGCAATCCAGACTGTGCAGGCCGTTGAAGAGCCACCGCTCGACCCGGCTCATCTCCGGATCAACGTAGAACCAGGTGTTCGCGGGGTCCGCGAACTTGACGCCCAATACTGGTGGGGATTCTGATCGTCGCGGGAGTAGTAGTACGCGTCGTACTCGGTCAGGAGCTCAGACTCAAGAACGGAGACACCGGGGGCAGACGCTGACAACCTCGCAGGCGGACATTTACTCCTCAGGAAAAAGTTTCAACGCCCCTAGCTGCTCGATGACCGTATCAATCTCGGCTCTCTCCGTCTGGCGGCCGAGACTGAATCGGACGGCTCCGAGTCCAACGGCCTCATCCACCCCCATGGCCTCCAGCACAGGCGACATCGAAGGAGATCCGGTGTGGCACGCCGACCCGGTCGATGCGGCAACGCCGTTCAGCTCGGTCAAGACATCCCGGCCGAGGTGACCGGGAAAGCTCACGTTCACCGTATTGGGCAGACAACGCACCGTGTGGCCGTTGAAGACGGCCCGGGACCCGAAGAGCAGCTTGAGCTGGTCGCGAAAGTACGTCGTGAGCTTCGCCACGCGGTCAGCGCGGGGTCTCTCCTTGGCCAGCCGGCACGCCGCGCCGAGACCGACCGCCAGCACGGCACTCTCGGTGCCGGCGCGACGCCCTCGCTCGTGGCCTGCCCCGTGCATGAACGGCTCGAGCTCGAGCCCGGACCTGACGTAGAGCGCTCCGACCCCCTTTGGGGCGTAGAGCTTGTGACCCGCGATACTAAGGAGATCCACGCCGAGCTCCGGGACGCAGGCCGGAATCTTTCCGACCGACTGCGCCGCATCACAGTGCAGCGGTATCCCACGGTCTCGCGTGATCGCGGCGATCTCGGCAATCGGCTCGACCGTACCCACCTCGTTGTTCGCGTGCATCACGCTGACGAGGACGGTGTCGGGCGTGATCGCATGGCGGACGTGCTCCGGTTCGACCAGGCCGGTGGAATCGACCGGAAGCAGCGTCACCCGCGCTCCGAGCGTCTGCAGGAACCGACACGGCTCCAGAACAGCCGGGTGTTCGATAGCGGTCGTAATGATGTGCGGCGAGTGGGTGCGAGCGGCGCTCTTGAAAAAGACGCCCTTCAAGGCGGCGTTGTTCGCCTCGGCACCACCGCTCGTGAAGACGACCTCCTCAGGTGACGCCTCGATCAGCGCGGCCACCTCAGCGCGAGCTTGTTCAACGGCGCGCTTGGCAGGCTCTCCGGCCCAGTGCGCACTCGACGGATTCCCGTAGCCGACGTACTCCGAGGTCAGGAACGGCCCGAGGACCTCGGCAACCTCGGATGCGATGGGAGTGCTTGCGTTGAAGTCCAGGTAGATTCTCGGCATCTGGATCTCGACCCGATTCTACTCCCCGGAGGTAAGACAAGACCCGGCAGGAGGCAACGCCGGCCGAAGGGCCAGGTCTTTCGCACTCGGGACACTCCACTAGGCGAGCAGGTTGGCGAGCTGTCCGCGAAGGTCGTCTTCAACGGCAATCAGGCGGAGCGATGCGGTGTACTGGATGGTCGCTCGAGACTGCTCGAGCGTCTGGTATACGAGGTCGACAGGAGCCGGATTCACCGCTTTCTCGATCCGAGCCGTAGACCCTCCGGCCAACGCCGCTTGCTGAACGACCCGGACGGGGTGGAAGGGCTCGGTGCCCAGATTCGCCACGTTGTGGGCCGCCGCAGACAATCGCAACTCGGCACTGTCTAGACCCGAGGCGGCGATGCTCAGGGTATCCATCAGTCTGCCAATCGGCTCCATGGTGATCAAACGTGAATCCCTGAGCATGAACACCATTTCCGGACTGCGTTGAGCGGCCATCCTCCCCCCCGGACTACGCCCAGTGGGACCATTGGCCGGGCGGCGGGCTATAATTCCGCGCGATGCCCGGTCGAACGACTACCTCACAGCGGCAGCCCACAGTCACCTTGCGGGAAGCGTCATGAGTCCGGCGATGGTGGCCCTGTTGGGACTGGTCGCCGTCGTGTTTCTCGGGGCCGTCACCTCCGCCTGGCTTGTGCTCCGGCGCGCACGGCAGCGATCGCGCGAGATCAACGCACAGATCGTCGAGCTCAATCGCGAGCTCCACGACCGTATTCACGAGGCCAATACCCGACTCGACGACCTGGCCCGCCTCGAGAAGCTCGCGAGAATAGACCGCGCAACGAGTGCCGTGCATCACGCCGCATCAGAAGGCCAGCTACCAGCGGAATCTAGAAAGAAGATCCTTCGGCACCTTCAAGATGTACGGGATGAGCTCTCGGCGTCGGAGCCGCGAGCATGACGGTGGCGGAAACGGGACAATTCAGGGTCGGTTACGACGTCAGCAAGATCATGGGCGTACCTGACGGCATCGCCCGCTACAGCGAGCTGTTGCTGGGGGGGTTGCTCGCACGCGACGATCACAGCCAGTTCACGTTGTGCGACCTCGCCTCCGATGCCGTGGATGAGGCGCGGGTGGACGATCTCTTCGGTGCTCATCGAGCCCGACTCAACATCGTCTCGAACTGGGCCACGAACCGACTCGACGTTGACCTCTTCCATAGCCCCGCGCCGACACTCCCGCCGGCGGAGTGCCGTCCGCTCGTGTTCACCCTGCACGATGTCACGTTCATCTCTCACCCAGAATGCCACACCCTCGACAACCGCGTGTCGGCGGTCACATCGGCTGCGCTGGCCGCATGTCGCTCCGCACGAATTATCGCCGTGTCACACCACACCAAGGCACAGGCAGTCGAACACCTGGGGCTACCAGATGAGCTGATCGAGGTCATCCACTCGGCTCCGGATCCGTACTTTCACCGCACCGAGCGTACGGATCTTCGGCAGGCTGTTACCAAGCGGCTGGGAATCGACCGTCCGTACGTCCTTGCTGTCGGCAGCCTCGAGCCACGAAAGAACCTGATTGGGCTGATCGACGGCATGCGGCACCTACCGGCCGACGAGCGGGACCGGTTGTCTCTGGTCGTGGCTGGACCACCAGGGTGGCGAAACGAAGAGATTCACGACTATCTGCGACGCGCAGAAGGGGAGCTTTCGATCTGTCAGGTCGGTTGCGTCAGTCGGGACGACCTCAATGTTCTCTACAGTTTCGCTGAGGTGTTCGTCTATCCCTCGCTCAGCGAAGGGTTCGGTCTTCCGGTCGTGGAGGCGATGGCCTGCGGCGCACCGGTCGTGACATCGAACTGCTCTTCGCTCCCGGAAGTTGCAGGTACCGCGGCGCTGCTGGTGGACCCAGCCGACCCGGAGGCGATCGGCGACGCGATCGCGCGTGTGGTCGGCGACGCGACGACGCGCGAGGATCTCCGCGCCCGAAGCCTGGCTCGCGCCCAGGAGTTTTCGTGGACGCGAACCGCAGCGCAGACATTCGATCTGTATCGACGGGTGGCTGGGAAATGACCGACGATCTGCCGCCACTGAATGCGTGCACGATCGTCTCCAAGAATTACCTTTCGTACGCGCGCGTACTGGCACGTTCCTTTCTCGACCATCACCCCGGTGGACGATTCTTCGTGCTTCTGGTGGACCGTATCGACGGGCACTTCGACGCCGCCGCGGAGCCGTTCGAGTTGATTGAGGTGGAAGCGCTCGAGAACGTCGCCGACGTCAAGACGCTGCTGTTCAAGTACACAGTTCTCGAGGCCAACACTGCCGTCAAGCCCTTCTTCCTCGAGCAGTTGTTCTCCAAGGAAGGGCTCGAGCGGCTGATCTACCTGGACCCTGACATCTTGGTCGTGCGTCCGCTCGACCACCTGCGTAACGTCCTCGAGCAGAACGCGATCGCACTGACGCCGCACCTGACGGCACCGATCGAAGACGACGCGTTCCCAGACGAACTGGCGATCCTTCGGTCGGGCACCTACAACCTGGGATTCATTGGCCTCGCGAAGCGAGACCCGGTAGACAAGTTTCTGAAGTGGTGGCAGGGTCGGGTTCTCGACCGGTGCGTGGTACGCGTGGAGGAGGGACTCTTCGTCGATCAGAAGTGGATCGACTTGGTCCCGGGCTTCTACGCCGGCGTCGGTATCATCCACCATCCGGGCTACAACGTCGCCTACTGGAACCTCCACTGCCGCCGGGTGGAGGTGGGTGAGATGCTCGCGGAGAGCGACGGGGTCCGCGTAAACGGTGAGCCCCTTGCCTTTTTCCATTTCAGCGGTGTGCAGCCCGATCTGCCGGAGATCGTCTCGCGGCACCAGAACCGGTTCACCCTCGATAATCTCGGGGACCTGCGGCAACTGTTCGAGCATTACGTCGCGCTGCTCCGCGACGCGGGGTTGGAGGCGACACGAAACTGGCCCTATGCCTTTGCCAGATTCGACAACGGCGTTGTCGTCCCGAACGTGGCGCGTGCCCAGTATCTGGCGCTGGGCGAGGGTCGTCGTCAATTTGGTGACCCTTTTGCCACCGATGGCGAGGGCAGTTATTGGCGGTGGATGACCGGGTCCGCTCGCCGACGCTCGCCCCCGTATCTGTCGCGCCTCCTGTTCTACTTGTGGGAAACGCAGCGCGAGCTTCAGATCTCCTATCCCGACCCCCACGGAGCTGACCTCGACCGCCTGGCCGAGTGGATCAACGTGTACGGCAGCCAAACATATCAGCTACCCGAAGAGACGCTGACCGCGCTCGCGCCGCTACAGCAGAGTGGGAATCTGGTAGCAACCGCTCGGCAAACAACCAAGCGTGCTATCAAGCGGACCTATGAATCCCCGCCGGCGCGCATGGTCAAGGAGTGGATCAAGCGACACCTCGGCGCTGACCGTATCCGGGCGATCAAGCGGATCGCGACGCCGCTTTCCGCAGGCCATCCGGCTGCAAGCGCCATCGCCGGACCGTACGCGAAGGAAACCGACCTCTCGCGAGCCGGCATCAACGTGATTGGCTACATCCGCACCGAAAGCGGCATGGGCGAGGGGGCCCGCTCGATCGTGCGTGGCGCAGAGACGATTGGATTGAGTCACTCGGTGTCGAATGTCTCGTTCAACGTGGTTTCGAGGATGGAGGATCGGACCGTCGGCGATCGGCCGGACGCGCCAGACTACGGCATCAACCTCTTCGTCGTGAACGCCGATCAGGTGTCGGCTGTGGCCCAGAACATCGGCGAGGCCCGATTCCGTGCGCACTACAACGTTGGCGTCTGGGTATGGGAGCAAGACCACTTCCCCTCCGCCTGGCTCAGCGCATTTGACTACTTCGACGAGATCTGGACCCCAAGCCGATTCGCCGTAGAGGCTTTGTCGACCGTGTCACCGATACCGGTTCGACGTATGCCTCATCTGGTCGACGTCGTCACGAATCCAGACGCCTCGCGCCAGGCATTCGAGGTGCCCCCCGATCGGTTCGTGTTTCTCTTCGTCTTCGACTATCTCAGCTACTCGGCCCGGAAGAACCCCTTGGGCACTGTTCAAGCGTTCACGCGGGCCTTCGCAGCCGACGAACCGGTGACCTTGATTCTCAAGTGCGCGAACTCGGATTTCGATCCTGAGACGCACGCGGCACTTCGGCGTGAAGCGGCAAACCGACCGCAGATACAGATGATCGACCGGTATCTGCAGAGGGAACAGGTCATCGACCTGATGGCAATCTCGGATGCCTACATTTCGCTCCACCGTTCGGAAGGCTTCGGGCTGACGCTGGCAGAGGCGATGTGCCTGGGCAAACCGGTGATCGCGACACACTACTCCGGCAATACGGACTTCATGAACCCAGCGAACTCCCTGCCGGTCGGATATCGGCTGACCACGCTCGAGCAAGACTCCGGCCCCTATTCACGCGGTACGCGCTGGGCCGAACCTGACCTAGAACAGGCGGCGCACCAGATGCGCCGAGTCTATGAGGACCGGGACCTGGGCAGGCGGCTCGGGAAACAGGCGTCCGCCGACATCAAGTCACAGTTTGGACGACGGGCGGTGGGCCAGATCCTACGAGACCGCGTCGGGGGCATCTTGCGACGCGAAGCCAGCGGCGGGCTCACCCACCCCGCCGGATAGGACCGTTCGCCTGAACGACGACATAGAATCACGGCGTACGGTCGGATTCATCCGACGCCCTCGAGTGAGGTCACGCCAGCAAGGAGGCGAACATGTGCGACGAAAAGACAGTTGCTGATGCGAAGGAATACCTGCGCCGCTCGGGACGGCTGACACGGCGAGAATTCGGAGTGGTCTCGGCCGGGGCTGGATTGAGCGTGTTCCTGCCTCGGACCGTCGGTGCCCAGGATGTGTCAGAAGCCGACATCGATGTCGCGACGCCTGACGGCGTCGCCGATTGTCACTTCGTGCACCCGTCGAGTGGGACGCACCCGGGCGTGCTGATCTGGCCAGATGCGTACGGCCTCCGTCCCACCTTCAAGCAGATGGGCAAGCGACTGGCCGAATCCGGCTACTCGGTCTTGGTGGTCAACCCCTACTACCGGGACGCCAAGGCCCCACTCGTGCCGGACGGGGCGAGTTTCGCTGACGAGGAGACGCGCAATGTCCTGATGCCGCTGATGGGCTCGCTCACGGCCGACACCCAGGTCGCCGACGCGACGGCGTTTGTCGGATTTCTCGACGAGCAAGCCTCAGTCGACGCAAGCCGAAAGGTCGGCACGATGGGCTACTGCATGGGCGGCCCGTTCACTATGCGTACGGCGGCGGCGCTACCCGATCGCATCGGTGCCGCCGCATCGTTCCACGGCGGCGGGCTCGTGACTGACGCGCCAGACAGCCCCCATCTGCTTGTGCCGAAGATGAAGGCCAGCTACTTATTTGCTATCGCTGAAAACGACGACGAGAACCAGCCAGAAACGAAGGACGTGCTGCGGGATGCGTTCGCGGCGGCAGGACTACCGGCCGAGATCGAGGTGTATCAGGGCGCGATGCACGGATGGTGTCCGCCAGACGCCGAGGTCTACAACGAAGCGCAAGCCGAAAGGGCGTGGAGCCGGCTACTGGCGCTGTTCGAGGGCAGCCTGACGTAAACGCCTGGAACAGCAACCCGTTTCGGTCCCGTGCTGCGCGTCGAACATCAGGAAGCGACGGCGGCAGAGTTCGGGGCCGCAGGCCCCGTCTGGACTAGCTCCCAGGCGTCCAGATACGGGACCGGGTCCCCGACAGCGCCAGCAGCAGAGCGTTCATCCTTTTGACGAAGCCGGCGGGATCGTCAAGCTGTCCGCCCTCCGCCAAGAGTGCCTGGTCGAACAGGATCTGCGTCCACTCGGAGAACCGTTCGTCGTCCGTCTCGTCCTTCAGCCGCTCCACGATCGGGTGACCTGGGTTGATTTCCATCACCGGCTGAGCCGCCGGAACCGACTGGCCAGCTTCCCTCAGCATGCGCTCCAGATTCCGGCTCATCGCGTGATCACTGACCAGACAGGCTGGTGAATCTGTCAGCCGGGTCGTGACTCGCACCTGCTGGGTTTTCGACCCCAATACTTTCTGCATCCGTTCCGTCAGGGACTCGAGATCGCTCTCCGAGCTGGACCCAGACTCCGTGACATCGGCTAGCGTGCCAAGATCGAGATCGCCCTGCGCCACCGACGTCAGGGGTTTCCCGTCAAACTCGGCCAGGTTGGAAACAACCCATTCATCGACCCTATCGTGCAGCAAGAGCACTTCTATCCCCTTCTTGCGGAAAATCTCCAGGTGCGGACTGTTTCGAGCTGCGGCAAGACTTTCGGCGGTAATGTAGAAGATCTTGTCCTGGCCCGCCTGCATGCGACCGACGTAGTCGGCCAAACTGACGTGCTCGTCGTCGGGTTCTCTCGTCTCAGTCGACGGAAACCGGATCAGCTTGCTGAGTCGGTCCCGGTTAGCAAGATCCTCGCCAACTCCTTCCTTGAGCACCCGACCGAACTCCCGCCAGAACGCCGTGTACTTGTCCTTCTGGTTCTCCGCCAGATCTTCGAGCACACCCAGCACCCGCTTCACAGCCGCGACACGAATCGCCTGGACGTCGGTCGAACGCTGCAAGGTCTCCCGTGAGATGTTGAGCGGCAGATCGTTCGAATCGACTACGCCGCGCACGAAACGCAAGTACGCCGGCAGGAGCTGGTCGGCGTCGTCCATGATGAACACGCGTCGGACGTACAACTTGATCCCGTGACGATGCTCTCGATCCCACAGGTCGAAGGGCGCTCGCTGGGGAATGAACAGGAGCAGCGTGTACTCCTGCCGACCCTCCACCTTCACGTGGGTGTGCACAAGTGGCGGCTCGATATCGTGCGCCACGTGCTTGTAGAACTCCTCGTACTGCTCCGCCGTGATTTCCGACTTGGGTCGTGCCCAGAGCGCCGAGGCCTGGTTGACCGTCTCGTCTTCGGCCGAGTCAGCGTCAGAACCTTCCTTCTTCATGCGGACTGGCAATGCGATGTGGTCGGAGTACGTGCGGAGCAGCTGACGTAGCCGGCTACCCGACAAGAGATCGTCCTCACCCTCGCGCAGGTGGAGGATGACATCGGTGCCGCGCGTCGGTTTCGACGCCGTCTCGACGGAGTATTCACCCTCCCCTGTGCTCTCCCATCGGACGCCATGTTCCGGCGTCAAGCCGGCGCGCCGCGTCACCACCGTCACACGTTCGGCAACGACGAACGCCGAATAGAATCCGACGCCAAACTGTCCGATCATCTGAGCGTCTTTCGCCTGGTCGCCGGTGAGCCGCTGCAGAAACTCCTGAGTGCCAGACTTGGCGATCGTGCCGATCTGGTCGATCGTCTCCTGACGCGACATCCCAATGCCGTTGTCACTCACCGTGACAGTTCGAGCCTCGGCGTCGAACCTGATCCGAATGGCGAGCTCCTGGTCATCTTCAAAGAGTGCGCTGTCGGTCAGGGCCTCGAAACGGAGCTTGTCGCATGCGTCCGAGGCGTTGGACACGAGCTCTCGCAAGAAGATCTCTTTGTTCGAGTACACCGAGTGAATCATCAACTTCAGGACCTGATTCGCTTCGGCCTGGAACCCGAACGTTTCTTTGGTCGCCACGTCTGTCACTCTCGTTCTCCCCTGCCACACGTTTGCTGATTACTGTCCACGTCCCACAACATCCTCTTGATTGTACTAAGAAGATCGGGCGGTACCCACCCTCGCGATGGCCGACCCTGAGCCCGCCACGGCCGGCTGCGCTCCAGACGCACGAGACGACACACGGGCTGGTGCTAGTCAGTCGGCGGTATCTCAATCATGGGTAGGCCAATGCCCCAATGGGCTCGCGCACAACGACCTACCCGAAGCTCGAGGAACATGGTAGGTCTCTGTTTAGGCAACGAACGGGAGAGGTGCAGGCGGGGTCGACCACTCCGCTACGGCAGCCGCTTCATCCGTTTCACGAACTCGGAATGGCTAATCGGCTCTGAGTCCCGTCGAGACGACCTCCCCATGAAGGCGAGGGCACAGATCGCGATCAGGACAAAGGCTCCAAGGAGAAATAGGCTCATTGGCGGACGAGAGGACGCACGAAACGGACTGCTACCATTGGCACGTGCCGCAGGATACCGGCGCCTCAACCGCCATGACGCTGCTGGACGCGCTCGAGCCTGGCACCGAGGTTACGCTGGTTTCTGAGGGTCCGCATCCTGCGCCCAAGGAGATAGAGCAAGACGAGACCCACGACAATCGCGCCGTAGATCGCGAAGTTGACGCCAAACTAAATACCGTGCCTCCTCTCGGTCTGGAACCGCATGATGTATCGGTGCGAAACGCAGCCAGCACCAGGGATCGCGTGCAGTTTCCTACTCATCGGATCGGCTAGAACCGGCCGTTTCGCCTCCCAAAGCGTCGTGCCGTCCGCTATTCTTGCCGATGTCGTCCAAGACAGCACAAATGAACCTAGAGCACTTGGCACGCGTTCTCGCCACCCACCTGGTCCTGTCTCGTCCGCTCGTGTGCGTCGACCTTGAAGCCACCGGCGTCTGGCCGGGACGCGACCGCATCGTCCAGATTGCGGCTGCCAGCATCTTCCCGGACGGCCGCGTGTCGATGTGGTCGTCGCTCGTGAATCCTCAGCAGCCGATTCCTCCGGCCGTGACAGCGATCCATGGCATTACCGACACGATGGCGGCGTCGGCGCCGACCTTCAAACAACTGGCCTCGACCGTCGTGACACTTCTGTCAGATTGTGACCTCACTGGTTACAACGTCGCGCGGTTCGACCAGAGGTTGCTCGCTGCCGAGTTCGGACGCCTCGGAATCGAGGACCCGACCGTCGGTGCGCACGTCATCGACGCCTACACCCTGTTTGTTCGCCGGGAACCACGGAGTCTGGACGCTGCGCTACAGTTCTACGACGTTCCCGAGGGGCAGACCGCTCGACAGGCGCATGACGCCCGCAGCGACGTCGAAGCTACGGTTGCCGTACTGGCGGCACAAGTGCAAAAGTACTCCGACCTGCCTCGGACGGTCGAAGCGATCCACGACTTGCTCAATCCGAGGGATCCGAACCGAATCGATGCCGACGGGAGACTCATCTGGCGCGACGGCGTCGCGGCGGTCACATTCGGGGAGCAAGCGGGAACATCCCTCGCAGACTTGGCGGCCAACGACCGCAGCTTCCTCGAATGGGTGCTGCGCAAGGACTTCTCAGACGAGGTCAAGGCGATCGTGCGAAACGCACTGGAAGGACGATTCCCCGTCCGCCGTGAGGGCGAATCGGAATAGCTCGTGGCAGGATCAACCTATTGCGCGCTCCTAGTCGAGGGACGAGTGCCGTGAGTCTCGACGGCACTATCATCGGTGTAGATCTAGACGGCGTCTGTTCAGACTTCTACGGCCGAATGCGAGAGATCGCGGCCGAATGGCTGGAGCGACCCCTGGATGATCTCACGACCGACGTGTCTTACGAGCTTCGGGAGTGGGGTATCGAAAAGCCAGATCAATACGAGAGCCTGCATAGGTTTGCCGTCACACAGCGGCAGCTATTCGAGACCTCACCGATGATCCCGGGAACTCGGCTCTACCTCCGAAAGCTCTCTGATGAAGGCGCTCGCATTCGAATCGTGACGCACCGCCTCTTTATCCACTACTTCCATAAGATGGCGGTGGGTCAGACGATTGACTGGCTTGACCATAATGGGATCCCGTACTGGGATCTGTGTTTCATGAAAGCCAAGGAGCAGGTTGGAGCGGACATCTACGTAGAAGACAACCCAGCGAACATTGCACGGCTCAGAAGTGAAGGATTCCACACAATTTGCTTCGGAAATAGCTCGAATAGGCACGTCCCGTCCCCCCGCGCGGATTCATGGACCGATGTCTATCGGCTCGTGCACGAACATGCTGATGCCAGTTCGGATTAACCGGTTGGTCGGTAAGGCGGCTACGATCACAGGTGACGTGACAGGCGACACCGTGGCAGTCGCGTCAGTGGAGGCTGCGGGTTAGCGTCGTCGACCGCTTTCGTTCCGTGGAACCAAGGGCGATCCGCAAGGGTCGCCCTTCGCGTGTACGGTTGGGTCAGGCATCTCTCGCAGGGACACGCGCTGCCCCAACCAAGAACGCGACGCTTCCAAGACCAGTGCCCATGGTGTTGAGCAGGAGATCGAGGACGCTCGAGCTGCGCGATGGAATCCAGGCTTGCGCCGCTTCAATACCGAGACTCAATACGAATCCGGTCACGATCGTGGTCGCGAGCGCCGAGCGTCGCGAGACCGATGTCACCCGTGTAACGAGCGCGAAGAGGAGAAACCCAAGGGGAATGAATCCGACCACATTGATGACGACGTCGAACGTCATGAGACGCGTCGCTGCAAACGGATTGATGTCATCGGCGAACAGTTTGGGGGTCACGAAGGACTGCTCCCTTGGAAAATGCAGATCATTCCCACGCGACGACTGGTCCAGAGCCTCACGGCCGGTGAGCTCCGACAACGGATACGACAAATGAGCGGACTCGTACTCGCTTCCCGTGAAGCCGCGGTTGTCGCGCCACAGTTCGAGATGACCCTGGATCGTTGGTTCATCCAATGCGGCACCATGGAGAGCGACACCGAGAATGCGGCCACTCCACGAGCTATCACCGTAGACGCTGTTGCCGAGGACCAGGCGTCCTGGTGTGTCGTCGGTCGGGAGCCGAAAGGTGACATCCTCTCGCAAGGCCACACGCCTGCCGTCGACATAGAGAGCGCTGCCGCGAGCATCTGACCTGACGGCCAAGAAGAAAGGGTCAGCCCCGAGATCGGAAATCGTGGTGCTCAACCTCGGTAGCCTTCGTCGATGGTCGTAGTCGTCTCCGTTCATGACGATGATCGTTTGACGCCATTGGGCGATCAGAAACTGCGAATCGTCCTCACCGCTGTGGACCACAGCAATGAACTGAAAGCCACGTTCCGCGCTCTCGTCGGGACGAAGTGCGACCTCCAGCGTAAAGCCCGGACCGGCAGGTCGAGCCGGGTCTCGCCGAGTGGCGAAAGGGTCGGTGTATGCCAATCCGTGCTCTCCGAATTCGATGCCGGATCCGCTTGAGGACCACTCAACGTCGTTGTCGAATCCGAATCCTCGGGCACTCAGACCGACGAGCAGTATTCCGGCGGTATTAAGTACGACGAGACTCCACAGGATCGCGGGTCTCAGCGCCCTTCTCGAGATTGATGAGTCAATCGATGTCAACACGGCAAGACCCAGGGTCTGTCCACCTAGGGTACTTCGGTTGGGGCCTAGACTGGCCTATCGGATGCGCGCACTCCGACAGGCAGCATCCAGACCTCATGGCAGCGCGAACGCGATGAACTGGGCGCCGACTTCTGGCGACCCTATCGCGACGACGATGTACTGCTTCCCTTCGTGAGCGTAGCTGATCGGGTTACCGGTCGTGCCCGCCGGCAGCTCAGTTTCCCAGACGATATCGCCCGTCGCCTTGTCGTACGCTCTGAACCACGGTCGGCCGTAATTCGGGGAGTACTCGATTGGCATATCGTCCGGAACCCGACCGCCGCCGGGCGTAAACCCACCGCTTTCGCCAACGAACAACAAGGTCTTCGTCACGAGCGGTGACGGTCGGCCCTGATAACCAAGCGGCCCGAGGTTGAGATGGCGAATGGCCGGATGGTCGCGAGGGCCATCACCGTTCGCTACCTGCCACACGATCTCGCCACGATTCATGTCAATGGCAGTGATTCGGCCATAGGGCGGTTTGAACAACGGGAGCCCCCGCGGGCCGGCGATCCATCGACGCTGACCCTTCACGTACCGGAGATTCGTACGGTCGGGGTTACCCTCGAGGATGTCGGCAACGAACGGCGCCGTGATCGACGGGATGTAGAGATAGCCAGTCTCAGGGTCGAATGCGCCCCCCTGCACGTCAGCACCCCCTTGCGAACCCGGCAACTGAATCGTCCCCTGATTTCCGTTTGGGTCGTCCGACACGATCGTGGGTGGTGTGTACATCGGACCCATCGTGTAACGGCTCACGATCTCCAACGCCTCTTCTCGCAGCTCGGCCGTGAAGTTGATCAGGTTGTCGACAGTCGCTCCCTGGCGGTCGAATGCCGGAGGCTTCGTCGGAAAGGGCTGAGTCGGCGAGGTGCGTTCGCCAGTGGTGGTCGACTGCGAGACTGGGCGCTCCTCGATCGGCCAGACCGGTTCTCCGGTCACCCGATCGAACACGAACGCGAACGCCTGCTTGGTCAGCTGCGTGACAGCCGAGATCTCGACTCCGTCGACAGTGATGTCCATCAGAATCGGCGCGGTCGGTGGATCGTAGTCCCACAGGCCGTGATGCACGAGTTGGTAGTGCCACACGCGCTCACCGGTGGTGGCGTCGACACATACCAGGCTCTGGCTGAACAGGTTGTTGCCACCGCGATGGCCGCCGTACATGTCGCTGGTCGCGGACGAGACCGGCATGTAGACATACCCGAGCTCGGCGTCGGCACTGAACAACGCCCACACAGGTGCATGCCCGGTGTACTCCCACGAGTCGTCCTCCCAAGTGTCGGTTCCGAATTCACCTGCCTGCGGGATTGTGTGAAACTGCCACCGCAGCTCACCGGTCCGCACGTCGAAGGCTCGGACATCGCCTCGCAACGCCTCCTTCGTCACGAACGTGTCGCTCATCGACTGACCCACAACGATGACATCACGCACCACGGTCGGCGCTCCGGTCCAAGAGTAGCGACCCTCGGGACCAGGGCCAATCGCCAGATCGACAGACCCGCCGTCGCCGAAATCGGGATAGGGCTGACCGGTCGTAGCATTCAGCGCAGTCAGAGACTGTCCACGGTGGGTGATGATGCGCTGGTCCGTCCCATCACTCCAGTACGCGACCCCGCGAATAGGATTGGGCGCCCGCAGATAGGCCTCCGGTTTCTCGCCCGCCGGCTCCTCGACCCAGATCGTCTCGCCCGTGCCGGCATCGAAGGCTTCGACCAACCCCACGCCATTTTGGCTATAGAGAACACCGCCGACCATCAGCGGTGTCACTCGAAAATTGTGGGCGTAGCTCAGTTCGGGTGCCTGATCGAGGATCGACTGGTCCACAGCTTGGCGGGTCCACGCGACCTCGAGGGCCGCAACGTTGTCGGCGTCGATCTGATCGAGGGAAGAATATTTCGTCGACCCGAGGTTGGCCGAGTAGCTGTGCCACTCGGCATCCGCCGCGCTCCGCTGGGCGCCTGCCGACCACGCAAGACCCGAGACGAAGAGCGCGAAGAGAGCAGAAACGAAGGGTCTGGCCTGTGTGCGCATCTGCGGCTCCTTTCCCAACCGGTAGGGAATTATAGGGCGTTGCCTCGTGGCGAGGATGCCAGACGATGCCAACCATGCGATCGAAACGGCTGGCTACGTCAGATCAATCTCGACGTCCTCCCAGGAATCGCCCGCGTGCACCTCCAGCCGGTCGGGAACCAGAGAACCCGCCTTCATCGTGCCGCTCACGCGCAGCCTGAGCCCAATGTGGTCAGCGATCTCCGGCGCGGGTATGACGAGCGTGTGGTAGGCGCCCTCCGTCGTCAGCAGACCAACCGGATTGCCTGATTCGACGCAGACCGTGCCACAGTGCTCCATCCCGAGGTGATCGTTCCCGGTCAGGCCGTCCCTGAGGTAGCACTTCGCGCTCACCAACTCTCCCTCGACCGTGACCTGCTGGCCCGTCAGGACCGCTCCCAGCAGACACATCACTCCAACCACAGAAGCGCCCATTCCTCTCATCGTGGATCTCCTTTGTATCAACGGACCGCTATCAATGACCTCGTTTGCGCCCGATCATGCTCGCGTTCACCCGCGACGGAAGGCAGTCGAGCCGAGTATAGAATCAAACAGGTCTAGCACGGCCCGAAAAACGATCCCCCAACCCAGGACGCGTATCATCTCGCCGGCCTCCGTCTGCACTCGGGAGTACCTCCTGCAGGCCGCAGTGTCCTCGGCGCATCGTCCCCGACGTATGACAGATCGCGGCCTGGCGCCGCGGCTCGGCTCAACAATCCCATGCGCCTCAATGGGATCGCAACAACCCGCGTGTGGCACACGTCTTGCTCTCCACCAAGACGTGTCGTGTAGACGCCCGGCGATAGTCGCCGGAGGATGACCCAGGCGTAGTGGAAGGTCGGTGGTAACTCCTGCCCGATCGTAAGGTCGATCGGGTGCTTGTCGGAAAGGAGAACCACCGATGAAGAGAACGTACCAGGTTGTCACGAAGCCGTCCACGCTCAGCAGCCGCGAGCTCGCGGAGTTTCTCTCGAAGGACGGTCAGCTCCTGCTGCCGCTCGTCGAGCTCTTGGAGCGGGGCGAGAAGGCCATCGACGAGGTGATCGACGTCATGGGTCGGGCGACCGTCGAGGCGGTCCTTCGGATGAGCGCTGAGCGGCTCGCCGGGCCCAAGCGGCAGGGCCGCCGCGCCGACGATCGGGCGCTGTACTGGCACGGCAGCCAGCCGGGGCGCGTCACGTTGAGCGAACGTCAGCTGCGCGTGGAAAAGCCGCGTCTGCGCAAGAAGACGGCGCGGCAGGGGGAGCGCGGCGAGGTCGCGATCCCGGCGTACGACGCGATGCAGCGCGATCAGCGCCTTGCCGACCGCATGTTGGCGATCATGCTGAACGGCGTCTCGACCCGGCGCTACGAGACGGTCCTGCCGGCGATGGCCGAGCAGGTCGGCATCGGCAAGTCGGAGGTCTCCCGTGAGACCATCGAGGCCGGGACGCGAGTCCTCCAGGACTTGGCTGAGCGAGACTTCAGCAAGGTCGACGTGTTGATTATCTACCTCGACGGGATCCAGTTCGGGAACCACCATGTTCTGGCGGCCGTGGGGGTCGACGAAGACGGGAAGAAGTACGTGCTCGGCGTGCGCAGCGGTGCCTCTGAGAACGCGACCGTGACGACCGCCCTGCTCGAGGATCTCGTCGCTCGCGGGATCCGCCCCGACCGACGTCGGCTGTTCGTCGTCGATGGAGCGAAGGCGCTACGCAGCGCGATCGCCCAGGTGTTCGGCGCCGGCAACGAGGTACAGCGCTGTCGCAACCACAAGCTGCGGAATGTCGTCGGCCACCTGCCGAACGCGCAGCACGACCAGGCACGGGCCACCCTGCGCGCCGCCTGGAAGCTCGAGGCTAAGGAGGGCCTGCGCAAGCTTGACCAGTACGCCTCGTGGCTCCAACGCGACTGGCCCGATGCAGCAGCGAGCGTTCGAGAAGGCCTCGATGAGATCTTCACCGTGAATCGGCTCGGCCTGCCCGCATCACTGCGCACGTGCCTCACGACGACGAACATCATCGATTCGACGCACTCGGGAATCCGGCAGCGCACACGTCGCGTCACCAACTGGAAGAACGGAGAGATGGCGCTGCGCTGGTCGGCCGTGGCCTTCGTGGAGACGGAGAAGAACTACCGACGCATCACAGGTTACGAGCATCTCTGGATGCTGAAGGCACACCTGGATCGCGACGACGACAACATTGCAGAGATGCAGAAGGTCGGATAACTTGTGTTCACCGTTGCCGCTGACTTTCTACTACCGGTGGGACACTCTCAGTCGCCGAGCCTCGCCAGTCAAGGAGGTGGGACAATGTTGTTCCGTATAGCAGCCATTACCGCCGTAGTGTTGTCGGGTGCCGTGTCATCGCTGGCCGACACGAGTGACGTCAAACTGCAGATCGTCAAAGACGTTCAGCAACAGGTAAACCGCTACGCGTACTTCACGATCTTTGACAACGTGGAAGCAGAGCTCCAGGACGATGGTTTCGTGATCCTGGGCGGCAGCGTCACGAATCCGTTCAAGAAGAGAGAGCTCCTGAAGCGCGTCGCGCGGGTCGACGGCGTGACACACGTCGAAGACGCAATCTCTGTGCTACCTGTGTCTCGCCACGACGACCAACTGCGCTACCGGTTCGCGCGGGCCATCTATGGGCACTATGGATTCCGGCACTACTCGCGACTCTACCCGCCCGTGCACATCGTGGTTGAGAGAGGTCACGTCACGCTGGAAGGTGTCGTGAACAACGAGATGGACAAAGCCCTGGCACGCTCGCTGACCTCGCAGTTGGGCGCATTCTCCGTCACAAACGAGCTGAAGACGGTCAGCGAGGCCAAAGCCGAACTGGAGTTTCTCGACTAGACGATCTGGATGTCGGCGCCTGAGCCTGGCCTATGCCAGCGCCGGGCGCCGACGTGGCCCCCTGCCGAAACGCGCCGCGTGGCGAGCGGGCAACCACGTCTCAGATCCCACCGTTCCGACGATGCAGTACTGGTGAATGCCGCAGGCTCCTGCGTCTGGCCAGAGCTAGAAATCCTTTTCACCCATTCAGTTTCGGAAGAGGTATTGGACCTTTGAAAAGACCGCCCGGTTCGTTCGCTGATAAATCTCCGTACCGTAGCGTTCTGGGTCAATCTGATCCCCTTGCCGAAACCGGTCGTCGTATCCAACGAAGAACACCGTACCGGCGTTGATACGATACGTGATGAGGAGATTGACGCCCAAGGTCTTGTCGAGGGTATTCTGCTCGAGGATATTTCGTATCAGCAGCCGTTCGGTGAATTGGTACGTGGTTCGGGCATCGAAAATCTTGATATCGAATACTTCCGCACCGGTACCAAACTCAGTGAAGCGGGTTGTGTTGAAGTTTAGCTGTGACTGGAGCCGGGAAAATGGCCGCAGTGTCGACGACAGGCTATACCCGACCGCGCGGCCCAGAAAAGGACTCTCCACAAAGCGAATCTCGTCGCCCTGATTCATGCGCACGCTGAACGACACGCGTCGGCTTGTATTGACGTCCGCTGACAGCGAGAGTCGCGTCTTGTAAAAGTCCTGCTCGAGAAACCGTTCCATCACTCGGTTCACCGTGGCGCTCGCTCTGATGTTCTCCGTAAACGTCGCCTGGAAGTTGAGTCCGAGATTCGCCTCCTGCAGCTCGCCGTCGTAGTCGTAGAGCCAGTTGTACTCGAGTCTCGGGCCCCAGTTGATGATCCAGCTTTCCGGCCACCACCGGTAGGAGACGTTCGTCCACGTCTTGGCGTAGTTCACTCTCGGGATGAAACCCAGGTCGTTTCTATATCCAGGTGAGACCAGGTTCTGGGCGACGATGTACCCAAGTGAGCGGCTCTGCTTGACCATCCCGATGTCGACCACGTGTCCCGTTCTCCTCGCTCCGCTCGCATCAACGTGATCAGAAATAGCCGCGGTCGTCTGGATGCGGTGGTTCATCCCGATCCGGTAGCTGCCATCCAACACGGCGAGCCGGCTGTGCTGGCCCGCGAATTCCCGATCGTTGAACAACACGCCGACAAACGACTCCCGGCCAACGTCGTACCGCACGCGCGCGGAGACCACCTGGGCAGCACCGCCGGCGCCAGGCGCACCCGGATCCACCGCGCGTCCGGCGGCACGATCGTTAGCCGCGAGCAGGCCAAAACTCGTCTTACCCGTTTTACCTGTCAGCTTCACCCCGTACTCTGGGTCGACAATCGTCCGCGTGTGAAGAAGGTTGAAAGGACCAAGTACTTGGAAGATCTCCTGCCCTTCGAGAAAGAACGGCCGTAACTCGGGAAAGAAGAGCGGGAAACGCTGGTTGACTTCGATCTGTGCCCGGTCTGATTCGATCTGCGAAAAGTCCGGATTGAACGTCACGTCGAGCGTGACGTTTGGCGTAAGACCGTACTTCACATTGAGACCGGCTTCCGCGATATCGTCGCTCACGAGTTGCCCGGAGCTTGCCAGCCGGCCCGTCCGCACGGCGGTCACGGTGGGCAGGATCTCGAGGTTGCGTTGCGTCGACAGGTCACGCATGCCCTCCAGCGTGCCCATCTGCGCCAGCTCGCCCATGATGTCGCTTGAGACCGGGGACCACGTCACCGTCTCGTCCTTGCTTCGGATCTCGCGCTGGATCTGAAAGCCCCACCGGTGAGGCTCGTCTGGGGCGCGACTCGGGTAGCGCAAGCTGCGGATCGGAATAGACAGCTCCGCGGTCCAGCCATCGTCGACGAGCATGCCGGCTGAGTCGTAGAGCGCGTCCCACGTTCTGTCAGTTCCACCGCCGGCACCGCTACCCACGATTGCGTCGGCCTGAACTCCGAATCCGTTCACAGAGAACGAATAGCCGCGTTGTTGATCCAGGAACGGATCAAAGATCACGGATACGGTATCGTCATTGGCCGTTTGGTCTCGATCGACGCGGTTGGCCCGGATGAGGGCAGGATCGGTGTAGTGCGCGTGGATCGCTACGTAGATTCTCTCGCTATCGTACGCAACCCACACCTCTGTTTGTTCGGTGGCCGGCGCCCCCTCTACCGGACGCAGCTGGGTGAATTCGCTGACGCGACTCGCCCGCAGCCAGGTGGGGTCGTCGACTCGCCCGTCGATCGTCACAGGCTGCTCCACTCTCACAGCCGCGAGGCGCGGGCTCGCCGCTGGCTCTTGCGCCTCAGCAACGCGCGGCAACAGGACTACGGCCACGGCCAGCATCACCGAAGGTGCCGCGCACCGGTAGGTTGTCATATTGACGAGATGGTAGGCCACGACCCGCCGTTCGTGGACACCGCGATCAGCGGCGGGTGGACCGAATCCTGGGCCGGCTCTGCGCGGAATTCACCTTTCGAGATCATTGTATGCACAATCGGAGCGTCGACCGCTTGCAACGAACCGCCTCCGCAGACGCACGCTGCTGAGGGCCTTGCCGTCGACAACACGATGACACGAGGCCCGACAGATAGTGGCGGCGCGAGGCTACCCCTCGCGGCGCTTGACCCTCACGACAAGCTGTTGGGAATCGTCCGGTCGCACCCCAAACCCCACGTCGCCGTAGTAGAAGAAAACCAGTGTCACGGGCCGCTCGTTCGCTCCAAACCCGAGCACCACGTCAACCTCATCTGACCGGTCAGGGTCACCGTACTTCGCCGTGATTGCGCTGAGGACCGGCTGTTCGCCCTCGGCAACCTCGATCTCGAACCCGTAATCAGCGAAGGTGTCGTTCATCTCCTGAAACGCGGCAAGAAAACGTGTCGAGAACAGCTCGCCATCGTTAGCAATGAGGGCACCGTCCTGTGCCCACCCAAGCGTCGGAACCAGGCAGACCGTGACGAGCGCACACACTGCGGAGCGGAAACGCACAATGTCCAGTGTACTCTTGCTCTCGCAGACCCGCTCAGACACGCACGTGACGGGGTCGTCGGACGGTCTCGTCGCGGCAAAACGTTCGCTGATCAGACGCTTCAGCACCTTCGCGGGCAATCAAGTCCAAGGCGAGAGGCTTTCCGACTTGCATCAGGAGCCGTTAGGAGGCTATTTTCGTCGGGTACAGGAGGACGTTCAGATGATCAAGAGATGTCTTGCGGTGGGATTCCTGGCAATGGCAGTCTTCGTGATGACACTACCAGCCGTTGCGCAGACCAACTCGATGCCTATGCAGACACCGGACGGCCAGCCAGACATCTCTGGCACCTTTACCTTTCGGACCCTGACTCCGCTTCAACGCCCCTCGGCACTCGCTGACAACGAGACCCTCAGCGAAGAAGAGGCGGCGGAGTTCGAGCAAGCCGAGAGAATCCGGCTAAACCGTGACCTGTTCGACCCTGAGGCGGGCGCGCCGACTGCCGGATATCAGCCGCGATCCGAGGGCGGTGTCCTTTCCTACAACGAGTTCTGGTACGAACGCGGCGTCGAACTGACATCGGACAAACGGACGTCGTTGATCGTGGATCCCCCTAATGGGAGGCTTCCTCCGCAGACGCCGGGGGCGCAGCAGGCCAGCCGCGAGGCGCAGGCCGATCGCGCAGCGCACCGCTACGATTCGCACGAGAACCGGAGCCTGTTCGACCGCTGCATCATGGGGTTCAACGCAGGCCCGCCGATGACATCCGGCGCGTACAACAACAACGTCCAGATCTTTCAAACACCTGGCTACGTGACCATCCTGAACGAGATGGTGCACAACGCGCGCATCATCCCTTTGGACGGACGCGACCACGTGGATCTTCCGCAATTCTCCGGAAGCTCACGCGGGCACTGGGAGGGCGACACGCTGGTGATCGAAACCACCAACTTCCGGGGTGGCCAAAGCCGGGGCTCCGGTCCCAACATGGATCTCGTCGAGCGCCTCACGCGGATCGACCCAGACACGCTTGCCTACGAGTTCACCATCATCGACGAGACGGTTTATACGAGGCCGTGGACCGCAATGATGCCGCTCAGGCGAATCGACGGCCCACTCTATGAGTACGCATGCCACGAGGGCAACATCGGAATGTACGGCATTTTGGCCGGTGCGCGCGTCCAGGAAGCCAAGGGCATCCCGCTTCGGCCATAGGGACGTCAGATCGATCGCCAGTAGATGATCGACCGCAGTCGGAGGGTGATCATGCGGAGGCTCGTTTTCGGACTAGCAGTCATTGTCGCGGTGGGTCTCACGGCAGCTCCCGCGTTTCTTCAAGGAATCGTTACCAGTCCCTACGACGTGGTAGACGGGTGGATGACACCCTTCGCCGATGATGGCTACGCCTGGGGTTCGCATGTCGGCGTCTTCGCCGAGTCGCCTGACCGGGTCTTCGTGAGCCAGAGTGGTGAGATTCAGTTACCCGACCCGCTACCATCAGGATGGGCCGGGTTCGTCGGCTCAATCGGCATCGACGCTCTACGCCCTGACGAAAGTACCCGGGTCTCGCGAAACTGCATCTTTGTCGTCGACGGCGAGGGCAACCTGATCGACGCGTGGGACCAGTGGGATCACCTCTGCGAAGGGTCGAACGGCCCGCACAAGATACCGGATAAGCCCCTACGACTCCGAGAAGCGCGTCTTCGTCGTGCATGAGACGGGCCACGCCGTCCACGTCTTCTCAAACGACGGCTCCGAGTTGCTCATGACACTCGGCGAATTCGGGGTGAGTGGGGACGACGAAAGCCATTTTGGGCGGCCGCAGGATGTGGGCTTCTTGGCCGATGGGCGGCTCTTGGTCGCCGACGGTCTGGACAATTCACGTGTCGTCATGTTCGACCCCGAGGGAAACTACATCACACACTTCGGTGAGAAGGGCACTGGCCGCGGCGAGTTCGACGGGGTTCACGCGGTGACGACCGACAGCATCGGGCGGATCTACGTGGCCGACCAGAACAACAAGCGGGTCCAGGTATTCAACGAGACGACCCGGGCGGCGGCCTGGTATCACCCGAACATCGCGCCGATCGCGGTGTGGCCTGGTTTCGAGTCCCCCAGCGACATCGTCATCAGCGGCTACGACCTCTGGGTCGCCGACAACATGCCGCCGAGGATGGTCAAGCTCGACTCGAACGGCAATGAATTCGTCACGTGGGAGCTCGAGGGCGATGGTCCCGGACAGTTTCGTGAGCTCCACCAGTTCTCTGTCGACTCGGACGGGAACTGGTATGGCGCTGATAGCGTTCTGGGCCGCACGCTCAAGTTCGTGCCGAAGGACGGCGCCAGCCCGTCCCACCTGATCGAGCCAGACGCAGACCTGCTACCAAAGTAGTTGGCCACGCCGACATCGGACCGAGCATTCGCTACGAGCGTCGCTACCAGTCGGTAGCGCCAAGCGGGTGAGTTCCTCGGTGGCGGGCGATTCGTTTGGTGCCGGACAAGACCCGAGCGTTCTCCGCTGCACGATCCTCGTTCGGATCCTGGACGACTCTTGCCGCTCTAATGGCACCAACATACTCGAGCGGGAGCTCATGTTCGATCGCGCCTGCGACGACGTAGTCCTTGTACCAGGAGAACGGATGGAGATCGGACCTGATCGCGTCAGGACTCGCCACGTAGGTTGTCGCTGAGATCGGCCCAACCGGGGCGTCGACCTCGACGACTCTCTCCACGTAGCCCAGCCCTAGACCTTCTGCGCGGTCCAACCGAGACTTGTCGGCGGGCTCGATCTCATAGACGGCACCCCAGACGACATCTGCCGCAATCCCAGTCGCAAACGCATCGCACTTGCCGGATCCGTCTCGAAAGCCGATCTTGTGAAACCGCAAGACGTGCGCCCGTAGCGTGGCAACGGCGACGATCGCTGCTGACGGCGCTCGTTCACGAAGCCGTGCAGAACAGAGGTTGGAGCCGTAGGCAAAGTACTTCACGGTCTCGGAAACGCTTCGACGAAGCGCACGCACGCATCGACCGGAGGCGTCAGCAGCCTCCGGGGAGGCACGGATCGACCTGCCCGGCTGGAGCGAGACAAGCCGAACCTGCACCTTCGGCTGCGTAGTGTCTTGCACTCAGGTCCTAGCGACGGGCGGGGGGCCGGAACCCTCACGGGACCATCAAGTGGGCCTCGGTGCTGCCGGCTGCCATGATGAACGCACCACCCTGTCCGGGGTTCTCAGGGAAGCCAGACGACGCAGAGGTGGCTCCCGGCATCGCGATCGTCGTATGAATGCCGGCGCTCGCCTGGTCTGGACCATTCATCGACCTGAACCATGAACCATACTCTGCCTCGACGCGCGTGCCGCTCTGGGCTGCGGCAGCCACCAGCGCCCGCTCCCCCGCCGGGTCGGTACTCTCCGCATGAAACCGCCGGTTCTGTGCGACTCGTTCGAGGTTCGCCAGACTCGTGCACTGCACGGCAAACGGCGGCCGGTCGCGCTCGTCCGCCCGGCTGTAGCAGACGATCTGGTTCGTACCTTCCTTAATCGTCGTGTGCGTGTGGTCCGCAGCCCACTTGACGACGCTTGCGCCATCGCGACCCCGCTGCGGCGCCGCAGCCAGCGACTGTTCAATGAGCTGGGCGTCGGTCTGCGCATACACGTGGGACGAGAGCGCGACCGCACCGAATCCAAGGACGATGAAAACCATACGCTTCATTGGGTGACCTCCATGGCGAAAGAGACTAAACCACTGTCAACAAACCAACCCGCGGGCCGGAGCCGCGAGGCCCGTCTTGGACACCACGGTTTCGGACGCCGTCATAGACGACGGACGGCCGCAGCGCGCCTACGGAGAATCCCGGTCTCCGCGCGTCGCGCATGACGTGATGTTACTTGGGAAGAACATCCAGCACCAGGGGCCTTCAAACATTGCAGGGCGTCACTGACTACGCCGTAGAGATGAACAGTGAGTCTCGGTCGTCCTGGGCGATGAAGGTTCCGTGGATCCCTGCCGTATGCAACGCGGCGCGGAGTTTGTACAGGTCGGTGTCGTAGAAAGAGGACAGACACTCCAGGCACTGCTGAACTCGTGCCGCCTCTCGTCTGGCGCGTGGTTTCTCAAGAAGCGCCTCGGCCATAAAGGCGAGCGGTTCGGCGGTTTCTCCCGCAAGAAATGCCGTCAGCATCCCACTCACTTCTGGATTCAGCCGACGAAAAGCGACGAGGCGAGAACCACGAATCGGGCGATGTTCCGGTAGCCGCGATGTCGGTTCTCGGTGCGCGATGTGGCTGAGAAGCTCAACGAGGACGTCGAAGGCTTCCTTTGCTCGCGGTCGCGAGCGAAAGGTGCCATACCATTGGAAGTCGAACATATCCCATGCTCCGGGGTTGGTGGTGAAACAGAAGAGCTGGTGTTCGGCGCGGGTAGAGGTTCCGATCGCCGGGTAGAGGAACGAAAACGCACCATCGACGTTGAAGGGAGGGCGCAGCGACCGGATGATCTCGTTTTCCTTGAGGAGCGCCTCGCGTTCTGACGCCAGCGGCTGTATTTCGAGCGACGCAGCACGCCTGACCAGCAGTCGCATCTTTCGGTGAACTTTGCGGCGAGTCGCGTTGCGGTAGTCGGCAAGACGCTTCCGCAAGCTCTTGGCCTTGCCGACGTACAGCACCCTGCCCTCTTCGTCGCGAAACAGATACACGCCCGGTGTTGCCGGCGGGCCATCGGCGAGGTCCTCACCGAACTTCCGATCGAAAAGCTTGACACCCACAGCCTCATCCTACGGGCAGGATCCGGGGAGCGCGAGGTCTCGGTCGAGCTTCGTATTGTGTTCGGTGCGATTGCTACTCCGCGCTTAGCTCGTCATACGCCACGTTGAGCACACCACCCAGACTCAGCAACGCTGCCGGCGACAGATGGTCCTCGAACCCAGGCAATGTCTCGGTGCCCGTAATCTCCTCCTTGGACCGCCCGGCCCGCATCTCGCGTTGCGCCAACTCCAGCGCGGCGCTGAAGTAGTCACGCAGGTGCAACAGGTCACTCCGGTCACCAGTCGGGCCCGCACCGGGGCTCCCGTGTCCGAAGATGTAGATCGTGTCAGCCGCATGCGCAGCAGGAACTTGTTCCAACGTGGCAATCCAGCTCCGGATGCGGGCACCCGACGGCCGGTCGACGAAGGGGTGCAGCCGGTTGAACATGAGATCCCCCATGTGCACAACGTTGGCCTGCTCAAACGTCACCACAACGTCGCCGCTGGTGTGACCGGCGCCGTGGTATCTGGCCACAATCGTTTCGTCCCCAATCGTCGTCCTCCACTCATCGGCGAACGTGGTGTCGGGAAAGGCTTGGTCGGCTTGAGCGCCCTGCTCCTCGGCCGTTCGCCGCTGCCAACTTGCGCTGTTCTCGTGGGCCACGATCGACTCCACGACGGGCCGGAACGTCTGGTTCCCGCCCGTATGGTCACCATGATGATGAGTGTTGACCAGTAGGTCGATCGAGCGGCTCGACCTCTCACCGAGCCCGTCGATACACGCTTGTGCGGCCGCGGCGTTTTGACTGTCGATCACGAGAATTCCATCCCCGTTGACGAGCCAGCCGATCGTGCCCCCCTGCCCGTTGAAGATGCCCACGTTACGCCGCAGTTCCTCAAACGAGGTGGTGAGCTGGCCAGACAGCGGGACGCCTCTGAGCGCGGCGGCAGCGAGGGTGATGCTCGATGTGGCGAGAAACTCTCGTCTATTCATTGTGTGGCTCTCCTCACGTCACGGGGTCAACTCGTCCGCAATGTTCTCGCTCATCGGCACCCGCTCAGCGAAATCCCGGAACCAGTGACAACTCTAGGCTGTGGTGTCGACCCTCCGGCGTTAGGGGCGAACGAACTAGCGCAGATTATAGGCTCACAGCAGGCTCGCGTGCTTGAGAGCGGGGCATTGCGGCCGACCAGTCCCAGCGACGACGGAGACCGTCGGCCGCACGTGACGATCGATCACGCGGCACGGTCCGTGCGGGTTGTTGGCAACCTATGGCGTAGGATCAAGACAATGGCTCAGAATCGGCAGGTGACGAAGACATATCCGATGGCCGCGATCATAGTCCTGGCAGTCGCTGTGGTCGGTCAAGGACAGGAAGCCACTGATGGTTGGCATCAGTGGGGCGGACCGACCCGGAACTTCCATGTGGCGGCGGCCCCGCTCGCCGACTCCTGGCCCGCGGACGGCCCCCCACATCTGTGGAGCCGGGACCTGGGCGAGGGATACTCTGCGATTGTCGCTCAGCAGGATCTGCTCGTCACGATGTACCGGGAGGGAGAGAAGGAGGTCGTCGTGGCGCTTGCTGCTGGTTCCGGCTCGACACAATGGCAGTTTTCCTACGATGCGCCGCTGCTGCACGATGGCTACTTCGATATCTGGCTGAACAGCGCGGGACCTGGACCATATGCAACACCGCTGATTGCCGGCGACCAGGTGTTCGCGCTCGGCACGAACGGCCAGCTTCACGTCCTCGACCTTCAGACCGGGGCACTCCAGTGGTCACACAACCTGGTTGACCTGTTCGCATTGTCAGATTTCGTCGCTTTCACGTCGAGTCCGTTGGTGTTCGGTGAGACCGTGATTCTACCGCTCGGGAGCAGCGGTCACGGAGTTGTGGCGTTCGATCAGGAGACCGGCGCGTTTGTTTGGCAGAGTGAGAACTTTGGAGTGGCGCCCAGCTCGGCGGTCCTTATCTCCGTCGACGGCGAAGAGCAACTGGTTGTGTTTGGCCAGCAAGTGCTGGTCGGACTCGATCCAACCGATGGGAACCATCTGTGGCGTCACGTGCTCGAGTCTGAGACTCCACTCAACATCGCGACGCCCGTCTGGGGCCCCGACAACATGCTGTTCGTATCGGCGGCCTACGATGGCGGGAGTGTGGCGCTCCGATTGCGGCAACTCGACGGGCACACGACGGTCGAGGAAGTGTGGTCCACCAACCGGATGCGGGTGCACTTCAGCAACGCGTTGCGGGTGGGGAATCTGATACTCGGCAGTAGCGGGGACTTCGGGCCGACATTCCTCACCGCGATGGATATCACGACTGGCGAGGAACGGTGGCGTGAACGGAGCTTCGCCAGGTCACACATGCTCTACGCGGACGGCAAGGTCGTGTTCGTCGACGAGGATGGGGAGGTCGCGATCGCCTCGGTTAGCGACGCGGGACTCGACGTCCATGCACGGCATTCGGTCTTGACGAGCAATGCCTGGACACCGCCAACATTGGTGGATGGAACACTTTATGTTCGCGATCGACGGACAATCGTGGCGCTGGACCTCAGCGACTAAACGGGAGACTGTGCCTCTGGCCGATCTCGGCGGCTGACCGCATGATCGCTCAGGGGTAGTGTGCCCCGCACTTCGGGCACACGTACCCGCGGTCGTCGTTGCGGAGGCGAATCCCGTCGACGTGAGTCACCACGAAGTCCTGGATAAATGCGTGGCGCTCGAGCCCGTTGTTGACGTCGATCTGTCGGTCCCGAGCAACCTTCCGAATCTCGCCGTCGTACTCATACCGACCCCAGCAGTTGGGGCAGGCCCCCTCGGGCGTATCGTCGGTGCTTTCCTCGGCGGGACGCGAAAAGAAGGCTGACAACGTGTCAAGCAGGCTCATCCGGACCTCCTGTGGGGGTGGCTACGGGGATAACTCCGGGCTGTCCGACGATCCAGTCTATACGTCTCACGTCACGCCGGCGCCTGGCGTTCGTCACGATTGTGTCGCCTCAACCCATTGCCCGGATCGCAGAACACCGTGTACGGTGGCTCTTCGCGACCTTGGATAGGCTGTTGGATCGAGACGAAGCCTGCCTGAGCTCGGAAGCAGATCACTGGAGGCTCAGGAGCAATCGTCGTTTCTTCCGAGGAGGACATCTGATGTTCGCAGAAATCAACTGGCTCGCGGTCTTGGTCGCCGGCGGCGCCTTCTTCGGCCTCGGCGCAGTCTGGCACTCGTTGCTTTTTGGCAAGAAATGGGCGCAACTTGTCAAGATCGACTGGGAGAATCCGGGCGGAAACATGGGATTGATCTTCGGCCTGACCTTCGTACTTGAACTCCTCGCCGCAACGACGATCGCGATCCTCATTCGCGACAGCGGTTTCGATGGCTGGCGCGGCGGTCTTCATGTCGGTTTGATCTCGGGGCTCGTCATCGCTCTGCCGGTAGTCGCGATCAACAATCTCTATCAACGACGAGCCGGAACTCTCACCGCGATCGACGCCGGCCACATGGCTCTCGGGCTCGCCATCGTCGGTACCATTCTCGGCGCCTGGCGCTAGAGCGTTTTTCAGATGGGGCTAGAGCCCCAAACCCCTCGCCGTCGTCGCTCGCGGGGGGCCCACTGCCCCGCGCCGCTCCGGCGGGGCGCGCCGTGGCGCCCTTGCGACACGCATGTGAAAAAACGCGGCTAGATCACGAACGGCGGCCGTTTCCATACTCGCCATGAATCACCGACCTGGAGGTCCGTCTTCGGCACGATCCTCCTTGCGTGCGCCGGCAAGCAGGTTCGTCATGCCGTAGTTTCCTTCATGACATGCGTATTCATACATGAGATCCGACGTCTTCCTCATCGGCACCACCGCCGTCCACGGGGACGTCCAGGTCGTGGCATCCTCGAGCGTGAACTCATAGAGCAGCATCTCCGGGCCGACGCGCGTGAAGCGCTCGACGAGGTGCAGATGCTCGCCAGACCCTCGGAAACCCAGCCCGCTGTCAAGCCTGTCTGAAAATGTGGTTGTATCGACGACGAGCGTCTCGCCATCCCATCGGCCACGGGAGTCGCCCATCCATTGACGATTGCGCGAGCCGAGGTGGCGCCGTCCGTCCAACGGGACGATTCGTGCGTCATGAATCATTTCGTTGAGGATCACCACATGGTCAGGCGTCTGCAGAATCTGAACGTTGTTGTTGTAGGTGCTGGGCAGCATCGGGGGTCCGGTTGATTCCCAGAACATGCACCGCTCTGAAAAAAGACGATCCTCGGGTCCGGAAGCCCGGCCACGCCACGCGCCTGCCTTGAGCATCATGCGCTGTTGCGCGTCGGGCATCAGCGCTGGCAGTCGCCCGTCGGGAGGATCGACGATCAGCGATGTCCGGCGGGTCTCGACGATCTGGGTGCCCCTGTCCCACCAGAACGCATTGTAGGCGAGCTCGACATCCAGTATCGCCGGACGATCGCGGCGATCTTCGTCTCGGTCCTCGAGCACACGTTGTTCGTAGGCCGCGGCTTCCTCTTCGGTGAGAAAGGCCTGCTCAGCAAACTCGCTCGGTCGCTGCAGCGGCGTGATCGTGGCGTAGCTCCATACGCCCTGCAGATCGGGCTGACCGTCCGATGTGCGGGACGGCCTCCAGGTCTGCCCCTCTTCGGTCTGGGCTCGCATCTCGACCGGGGCCAACCCTATCGCGGCAACGGCCAGCACCCAGACAATTCGACACACGAACCGGGGAATACGCCAATTCATGGACGGCTCCTTTCCTGGCAGGGCATGGGCGACTTTTCTCTCGTTGGTCTACTGCTCGGGGAAGGCCGCAGTCTCCTCGAACATCGGCGTACCATTGATGAATGCGAAACCTTCGGCAACATGACAATCCAGGCAGGCCTGCCGCCCCTGAAAGAACGTTTCGTGTGCCGCCTCGGTATCTCCGGCTGCCAATGCTGAGGCCAAGGGTTGCCAGTCTTCGTCCAGGAACAAGGCCTCGGCGTTCGGCGTCCGATTCGGCCGTTTCATCAGTGCTACGTTGAAGACGCTTCGCAGTTTCCCCCAGTGATACGTCGCCAGCTCCCAGTTTTCGTCGGCGATCGCTTGGTAGACCTGCTCATAGCGATAGCCCATCTGCCACATCTGCTGATCCGTCCCACCGGCGTAGACTTGAAGGCGGCGGAACCGCTCCTCGTCGTCCCTGGCATCAAGAAGCCAACGGCGGCTCGGCGGCTCGTCCTGTCCGTCCGGGAGCCCCCGAATACCCGATGGGAAACGGGAGGGCTCGGTCGTCTGCGCACCGACCTCAATCCATCCGCCCTCGAACAGGGCCAACGCGAGAAGAAACCCACCGGCTGCTGTAAGAACATACTTCGCGCAACTCATGAGATCGCTCCCCTGTAGCTATCGATTGAAATGCAGATGTTGGGGTGGTCCGCCGCCGAGGCAACAGCTCAATTTGGCCGTACGTCTCCGACCGTCAGGAGCGGTCGACCGCGGGCACGCGGACGACCTTACCTGACGGCGACGCCCTCGACGTCGATCTCGGTTTCGGGAGGTTCGTCCATCGAGACGGCCGCCCACCCCGGCCAGCTTCACCTCCTAGGTTAGGCCGGTCCGAAGTTCCCCATGAGCTGACACAGGACGCCGTCGGGATCCGCGACGTACTGGCCACCGAGTCCATGCTGGGACAACGAGCCGCCGCGCTCTTCGATTGCAGCCCTAAACCGATCCGGGGTATAGCCAGGTGCCATCATCGACCAATGGTCGATGACCCCGTACGGCTCGTTGTTGCGGAGGGCCAGGACTAGGCGATCGCCGACACCGAGGAACGCGCTGTCTTCCGGGCAACACTCCCGATCGTTTGGGGGACCCTGCCGCAGGAGCTTCAAACCCATAACCTCCTGATAGAACTCCGCGCCTCTCTGAGGGTCGGCCGTGTTGATCTGAATGTGGTCGCAGAGTGGCAACCATGGGATCGGTTCGGGTGATTGCGCCGCCGCGGAGGCCGTCGCTGTCGCTGTCGCTGTCCCCGCCGCTATCATCGTCAGGCCGCGAATCAGATCCCGACGCGTCAGGCCGCCCTTCTCATAGCTCGTCACCAGGTTCGTAATTGCTTTTTCCATAAACTGTCTCCCTCCGGGAAAGTATCGTCCACGTCATTGGCAACACGTTCTCGTAGCTTCACGCCAAAACAGGCAGGGCCAAGTGTATTGCCGTATCTTGGCGTTATCAACTCCCCTTCTCTCACTTCCAGTCCCCTCCGATCAACCCCAGGCGGGTAGACATTGCGGGAGACCCTTTCATGCCGCGCGACGCAAGACGAGACTGTGCACCGCCAGTGGGCGGCCTTCGCACAGAACTCGGTCTTCCAGCCGCAGCTGTCAGGCGGCCCGAGAGGAGGCAAGTCGCCAGAAGAATCCGACCAACGCCACAAGCAGCCCGAAGGCCAACCACTCGGCCGCCCCGCCCGCCCACTCGTGGCGCAGGCTCCAGGGAACCTGGCCTCGAGAGACGGCATAACCGGCCGCCCCGGCGATCACCACCCCAACGAGACCTTCGCCCCCGACGAGGCCCGAGCCGAACAGAATGCCAGCGTCACGCCGTGCGGCGCGCTCCGTGCTCGTCACCGCGCGACGCTCCAGAATCATCCGCAGTAGCCCCCCAAGGAAGACTGGAAGCATGGTCGCGACCGGAAGATACACGCCGACGGCGAACGGCAGCGATGGAATTCGGAACAATTCGGCGATCACGGCAATGGCTGCGCCGACCGCGACCAACGTCCAAGGCAGCGACTGTGAGAGAACGCCGTCAATGACAAGCCTCATGAGCATCGCTTGGGGCGCCGGGAGCTCGGCGCCACCGAAGCCATACGCCTGCGCCAACAGAAGTACGGTGAGCGCCACGAACACCGCCGACGTCATCACGCCAACCAGCTCACCCACCTGCTGCCGCCTGGGCGTCGCACCCAGCAAGAAGCCCGTCTTGAGATCCTGTGACGTGTCGCCCGCGATCGACGCGGCAATGGCAACGACGGCACCGACCGTGAGCGCAGCCACCTTGCCGGCATCGTCCGTCCATCCGAGCAAGAAGAACACGGTGGAGGTGCCGAGCAATGTCGCAATGGTCATCCCGCTGGTCGGGTTCGATGTCACCCCGACGAGGCCCACGATTCGGGAGCTCACCGTCACGAAGAAGAAGGCAAACACCACCACGAGCAGCGCCGCGAGGGCACGCCACGCCGGAACCTCGAGACTACTGAAGGCGAGTGGCACAAAGGCCAGCACCCCGAAGACGATGCATATGCCAGCCGCGACGGTCAGGAGCGACAGATCCCGGTCGGTGCGGCGGACCACCACATGGCCGCTGCCAGATCCGAGACGCTCTCGGATCTGACGCGAGCCGATCCTGAAGCTCTCGATCATCGTGGGAACGCTTCGAATCAGCGTGATCAGCCCAGCGGCGGCCACGGCGCCCGCACCAATGTAGCGGACATAGCGCGTCCAGATCAGGCTTGCCGACATCCGAGCTATGGTGAGCGTCGTCTCCGGGTATAGGGGCTCCGAGCGGCCCTCTCCCCACCACGCGATGAACGGGATGACCGCCAACGACGAGAGGAGCCCACCCCCCACCATGACCGTGGCAATCCGAGGACCCAGGATGTAGCCAACACCCAGCAGCGCGGGGCTGACGGCGCACGCCAGCTCTCCCTTTCTCAAGAACGGGATGGAGATTTGGACCTCGTCAGGAACGGCGCGAATCCACCCGGTAAGCCCTTTGAGCACCGCACCCACCCCCAGACCGACGAAGACGTTCCTTGCGCGGCCTCCTCCGACCTGGCTCGCCTTCAGCACCTCTGCGCACGCAGTCCCTTCCGGGTACGGCAGGTTCGGGTGCTCCCTCACGATCAGATACGACCGGAGTGGGATCATGAACAGGACGCCGAGAAGCCCACCGCTCATGGCGAGCACCGCGATCTGCAGGAGCGTCGTGTCGAAGCCCCAGAGGAAGAGTGCCGGAAGCGTGAAGATCACCCCGCTGGCGACCGAGCTCGAGGCCGATCCGACCGTCTGCGACAGGTTTGCCTCCAGGATGCTCCCTTGAACCCCGGCTGCCTGCAGCGCACGGAAGAAGGCCACAGTCATCACCGCGACCGGTATCGACGTCGAAATGGTCAGCCCGGCCCGAAGGCCCAAATAGGCATTGGCCGCACCAAACAAGATCCCGAACAGGATCCCCACCAGCATGGCTTTGAGTGTCGCTTCCGCGAGCGTCTCGCTGGAAGAGACGTACGGCGACGGGATAGCGCCGCCACCAGGCGGCGATACAGAGTCTGGACGTTCAGGATCATCCGTGGACGGCATCGGCCTGGGGATTGTACCGCGGGCGCGGCGTCGGCACAGATCGGGTCGCCTGACAGACCTGCTCGCGTTCTATTGAGGAAGACGGCGCGGTGTTCGCGCACCGACCGAGGTTTGGAGTCAGGGAGCCGTCGACCCCACCCTCCAGACCAGCCCATGCGCGGACATGATGCAAGCGGTCACGCGAACATCTAACCTGTGGGTCTCCCTTGCGTGTGGTATCGTCACGCACCGTGACGAACCGCCAGTGGCTCTTGAAGTCGCGACCACAGGGGCAGGTGACCGAAGCACATTTTGAGTTCCGGGAAACCCCCCTCCCCTCTCCAAAGAACGGCGAGTTCGCGGTTCGCACACTCTACGTCTCGTTCGACCCGGCGATGCGTGGCTGGATGAACGAAGACCCGGGTTACATGCCGCCGATCGCGCTGGGCTCGGTCATGGGCGCCTCCGGTGTCGGGGAGGTCATCGAGTCCCGTCACAAGGACTACCCCGTCGGCGACATTGTCATCGGAATGCTCGGCTGGCAGGAGTACGCGCTGATCGGCGGAGGTGGGCCGTTCGCAGCGCAGCGGATAGATCCGGAGCATCCGCTGCCCTCCTATCTCGGAGTCTTGGGCGGCACAGGGCTGACGGCCTACTTCGGCTTGCTGGAGGTGGGACAGCCGACAGCTGGCGAGACGGTCGTGGTCTCAGGAGCCGCCGGCGCGACCGGGTCCGTGGCCGCTCAGATTGCCAAGATCAAGCAATGCCGCGTCATCGGGATCGCAGGAGGTCCGGCGAAGTGCCGATGCCTGACCGAGGATCTAGGACTCGACGCGGCGATCGACTACAAGGCCGAGAACGTCGCCGCCAGGCTGGGAGAGCTGTGCCCCGACGGGATCAACGTCTATTTCGACAACGTCGGCGGCCCGACCCTCGAGGCAGCCATCGACCACATGGCTCTTCATGGCCGCATCCCCTTGTGCGGGATGATCTCCGGCTACAACGCGACGCAGTCGCCGCCCGGCCCACACAACTTGTTCCAGCTCATCGCGAAACGGATTCGCATGGAGGGCTTCCTCATCCCGGATTACTTCGACCGTTTCGAGGTTGGACGCCGAGAGCTGTCCGAGTGGCTCGCGTCGGGACAATTGAAGGCCCTCGAGGATGTCCAGGAAGGCTTCGAGAACATCCCCTCGACGTTCCTACGTCTCTTCCAGGGTGCCAACCTCGGCAAGCAGGTTCTCAAGATCGCTGACCCATCGGCGACAGAAGGTACGTAGCCTAGATCTCAAACGCGAGCGCTCTGGTTTTTCGCCCCGTCTCTACGACTGCTGAAGAACCAACACCTCGCCCTCCTCGTCGCCTTCGCGCTCACCGACGGCAACGAAGACATACGAGTCGGACACGGCAATGTCGCGAGCCGGTTTCGGCGTCGCATAGGTGGCGACGATTGCCGGAGCCGACGGCGTCGAAAGGTCGACCACCTGCAGCCCCGCCGGACCGTCAGCGACGTACGCGAGAGACCCCCGCACGGTGACGCGCAGGGGTCGTCCACCCGGCGTCGGGAAGTCTGCCGTGTTGACCGGTGCTGAGGGATTCGACACGTCGTAGACCTGAAGCAAGCCGCCGCCGACCATGCAGACCACGTCCGGGGCGTCTCCACCGGATGCCGCAGGGGCCTCGACGGAGCTCGGCGACCTCGCGGACTGCACCATCCCGATCGGTTCGGGCGGGCCCGGCCTCGAGAGGTCGAACACATACACCCCAGTTGGCGCGTCGACGGCGAAGGCCAATGGACCAGCGGCCGCGACATCGCGCGGATAGCCGTCGAGGTAGAACGAGCCGAGCGCAACGGGGTCGCTCGGGTCCGAGATATCGATGAGGTCGACGCCCTCCACATGATCCGCGACCAGCGCCCTGTTCCGGTAGACACCGACACCCTTTGCTTGTCCCGGTGTCTTGATGGCACCACGCAACGTCGGTTCCCCGATGTCCGAGACATCGAGAATCGCGAGCCCAAAAAAGTCGACGGCTGCATATACCACCGAGCCGACCACCTCGAACCCCCAAATCTTCTCGGGGAACGTGTAGGAGCCGGCCCGTGTCGGACTCGCAGGGTCGGCCACATCATAGACCGTGAGCGTCCGTTCCGATGTCACGTAGGCGCGACCATCCGACACCTCGATGAGATCTGCCGCACCGTGGATCGTGCTGACCAACGTCAGATCCAGAGATTGCTCAGCGCCGCTCAGCGTAGAGGCTGTACCAAGCCCCCCTATCCACGCCACGCACATCGCAAGCGGAAGCAGAGCCAAAGCCAGGAAGCGGGTCGTGGTCATTGCTCCCCCTTCGCGATCCGATAGAGGGAGTGCTGTGTCCGGATGATCAGGCTGCCACGCAGCACGGCCGGTGTGGCAAGGACCATCTCGTCCAGCATGTTCGTGTGGAGGATTTCGAACTCTTCGCCGGCACTTACGACAAAGGTCTCACCGTCCTCACTGAGCAGGAAGACCTGCCCGTTGTAGGCCCACGGCGACGCGGTGAAGGTGGTACCAGGACGGATCCGTTGCCGACTGTACACCTCCCGGCCGGTTTGGGCGTCGTGACTCACCAGGAGGCCCCTGTCCAACAGCGTGTAGTAGATGCCGCGATAGACCAGCGGTGACGTGTTGTAGGTGCCAAGCAGTGGATAGGACCAGGCGACGTATTCGGAGGATGCGCGATTGCCAGGAAACCGGGTGTCCCAGTTGCGCTCCTGTGGCGACCAGACGGAGATATCGCCCGATGCGCCAGGGTGGATAGCGTACACCGGACGCAGCGACCCGCCCGGATACCCCGAACTGATGTAGACCAGACCGTTTTGCACGACCGGCGTCGGGATGGTGAGGCTCGACATCCCGCCAAGCTCCCAGAGGAGATTGCCGTCAAGGTCGTAGGACCGCACCTTGCCAGTTCCAGCGGTGACGATCTCGGTGCGCACCCGGTTCTCCCACACCACCGGCGTAGACCAGTTGCCGCGCTCGACCCGGTCGACCTCCCAGACCTTCTCTCCGGTCTGTGTGTCGAACGCCACCATGAACGACCGAGTTGTGTTGTCGTTGACTACGTATAGCCGGTCCTCGTGGAGCACGGGAGAGGAACCGGTTCCGAGCTCGACCTGCGTATTGAACGCGCCCAATTCCTGAGTCCAGACGGTCTCGCCGTCCATGTCGAGTGCGGCCACCAACCCGATGCTGCCGAAATACACATATATTCGCTCGCCATCGGTGACGACTGTTTCCGACGCATAGCTATTCTTGATGTGCCTTCGCAACGAGGGAAGCTCGCGATAGAGCTCCCGCTCCCAGCGGAGGGCGCCGGTGCGAAAGTCGACGTCGTACACGACGAAACGGTGGATGCCGGCAGCGGGGATGTGGTCGTGCTCATCGTAGAGTCCGGTAACCGGCTGCTCTTCCTCGGCGTCGCTGATCGCAGAGGTGACGAGGATGTGATCGTCCCACACGACCGGTGAGCTCCATCCCATGCCGGGAACCGCAGTCTTCCAGACAACGTTCTCGGTCTCGCTCCAGGTATCCGGCAGCCTTGGGTCGTCGGAGATGGCTCCCGCGTTCGGACCACGGAACTTCGTCCACTGCTCGACCTGTGCGGTCCCCGTCAGCGACAGGACCGACAGACCAACGGCAACCGTCAATAGCAATCTCAGTGCCCCCACGCCGGCTCCTCCTGACTCAATGGGCTGCTTAACGCCCTCGTTGCGTTGCAATGCGGTCCACCAGTATCTGCCTGTATGAGAGGTGGCCCGATTGTATACCTCCGAGGACACCGTCGCACGCCCTAGAGGCAAGCCGCACACGCCAGCGTGGCGGCCTCACCAGATGGCAGCCCCCCGTCGTCTCGTCGACCCTCTCTAGACTGGGTCGTTCACCTCGAGAAAGTCATCACTGAACGTCGCGACAATCTGCAGGACGACTTGTTCAACCTGAGCAAAGTTGCCGACCCCGACGGTGCCGACACTGGCGCGATCCCAGGTGTCAACGAACGCTCGAAGCTGATTACCTTCGATCGTCACAAGCTGCTGGACCGATACCCGGACGCAGAAAGCGTAAAGGCCGGTTGATCCCTTGAACGTCGCGACGTTGACGTACAGGTCAGCCGCCTGCCGTGAGTTGCCCAACGGTACGCCACGATCCTCCAGCTGCTCCTCGATCGTGTTCTCGAGCATGCGGCGCGTAAGCCCCGCGGCCTGTACGTCGTCGGCTAACTCCTCGACGATGACGTTGATCTCCCGGATGTCGGTCAGACGCTCGCGCTCATCATCATCCTGTGCGAAGGCAGATACGGCAAACCCGACCAATACGAGGTGAACGATCAGCCCACCGACCCGTCTGACCCTACTTGCTATGCTCATTGGCTCTCGGCCTCCCTTCATTCTGGGCGGCATCACAGTTCCTTCTGACTCAGACGGGCGCGAACCAGACGATTCACGAGCGACCCGTCGAGTCCAGGATGCTGCTTCATCACGTGCCCCATCACCTGACCCATTGCCGCCATGTCGGACGCACCGAGCTCTTGAACTGCTGCGTCGACGAATGCCGCAACCTCCTCTGCGGATGGGGCCCTCGGTAGCCATCGCCCGAGATACTCGACCTCAAACCGCAACTTGGCTGCCGCCTGGGCGCCCCTGTCCCCGTAGCTCTCATACTCGGCAAGCGCCTTTCCCATTTTCTTCGCGTAACTCGAGATGGTCCGGCGGTAAAGCTCGTCGTCAGCCTCTCCTGTAAATCCTGGCGCCGTGACGGCGCGTGCGATCTCGGTACTGATCTGGCGAATAACGTCAGAGCGATTGCGGTCGTGCGTTCGCATCGCGTCCTTCAACTCAACGTCCAACTCATCCTTGATGCTCACGTTTGCTTGACCCTTTTGGGCAATCCGTCACTCAAGAAAAATGTGCCTTCAGGCTATCGAGCAACGCTCGATAGATGGGACTACAGAACTCTGCGACGCCGCCCCATCAGCCAACGCCATCGTGATCTCAGCCTTGGTCGTCTTCGTCTCCTCGAAGCTCTCGGCATTGGGATTGTCCTCTCCGGCTGCGATCGAGCAAAACGAGTAGTTGGTATCCGCGAGGTGCGCCAGAATCTGGCCCAGCGTCCTCACGTCGTCCGTGGGGCGGAAGCTGTACAGATCTTCCGAGACAAGGTCGGCAGTCGCCGTGACGGCGTCCGCGGGAATGTTGTGGAAACTGGCGAGCGACGAGACAACTTGCCGCTGGGCCAATGTGGGAACACACGCGAGCGCACCGATGGCTGCGGTGACAATCGATTTCTTCATGGCAACTCTCCTTTGGGGAATCGTGGGTCAACCGGACTAGCGAACCGGAACCCGAGCAATGCGATCACCGCCAGCGATACCACTCACCCAGATCTCGTCCGCGACCTGAATCGCGCCCGTGCCAAGGAGCAAGTAGTCGTTGGTGGGGTAGGTGAAGATCTCCTCCGCTGTGAGAGCCTGGAGATCGACTCTTGCCACCCGTGACGTGATCCCATCGCACATCTGCCGCTGCATGCATTCCCCGACTCGAGCCCCCGAGGGAGTGCTGTGTCCGGCTGCCAGCAGCGAGCCGTCAAGCGCCCAGTGGACGTTGTCGATGTTGAAACCAACCTCGACGGTCTGCTTCTGGACCGGGGTCTGACCACGCGACAGGCGAATCACTGATTGGATTCCGTACCCGGCGACAAGGAACCATCGGCCGTCGACCGAGATCTCGAGTCCATTGGGGCCGATGTCTTCACTGCCCGGCACCCTGGTCCACCCCGCCGCCGTATGCCATTCCCAAATGTCGCCGGTCCGAGGGCTCGTCGCGGCGAAGCCTCCGTCCGGGAGCGGGACCACGGCATTCAACCCGAGGGCGTCGGGCGCAACCGCGCATCCAATCCACGTAAGCGTTGGCGTTTCACCACCGACATCGACTTCGAAGACCTCAACCGACTCCCGCGCCCCGTGGCGGACGACGTACAGTGTATGGACGCTGTCGCTGCCTGGCCTAACGTTGATGCCGTGCGGCGTGAATTGGTCCGTCACCATGCCGGGGCACGAACCGTAGGTCGACGTGTCATGCCGCGAGCGCGACGTTGCGGTCGGGAACGCCACCGTTGAACTGTAGTCGCGGGAATCGGTTGCCGAGAGGTAGCCCTCGTCTTCCATACTCGACACGATCACCCACGGCGATTGAGGGATCGCAATCAAGTCCTCAGGACTCACCGGACCGCAGACAAACTGGACAGCACCGTCCGGTTCGCACTGCGCCGCGGCCGGGCTGGTCAACCCCGGAAGACAAACGACCGCTAAGAGTGAAATCGGGAATGCAAGACTCAAACGAGCACGACGACGCTGTGAGCTAGGCATGGCTCTCCTTGGGCTGAAACGGAACTCCCGCATTCTACTCCCGACAGCCAGAACTCGGGTGCAGGGCATGCTCATGGAGGTCCGAACACCGCCGGGGTACCGTGAGGTTGATGTGGCTCGACGCGCCCGCAAGCGGTCGCCGCGCGAGCGACGGCCGCCGGTTCATGGCGCTGTGGCGGAGGCCAGTCAGCCTCGACTGCGCGCGTACCCTACCGAGTCACGGTGACGATGACGTCCTCGTAGTCGACAAGAGCGCCGTCATGGGCGAGGGCCCGGAGCACGTACGTGCCCGGTGCGCTGAACGTTGCGGTGGCCACCCACCGGTTGTCTGGAGGAATCGGCGGCGGCTGCCACCCTACTGACCACGGTGAGTTGCCGCCGTCGCGGACGTCCTGCCAGACCTTGGTCTGTGGCGGGTCGAAGATGATCGGCCCGGGGCCTCGGTATCGGAACCATGAGAATCGAAGTCCGGCGGCCGAGTCTGGCACGTAGCGGCTTCCGCCGAGGAAGGGCGGGAGCGCGCGCCGCGTCGGTTTGTCATCGTCGATGGCCACCACCCTCAGGGTGACCGGCTCACCGGCACTGACAGCCAGTGTTGTCGGGATCTCCAACGTCAGCTTCGGTCCAACGTTTCCGATCAGGTCCGGGCGTCCGCCAGAGGCGCCACCTCCGCCAAAGTTAGCTGCCATGACGGTGGCATCGACAGCGTACTGTGGCCGCAACGTGGCGTAGGCTTTCTCGGTCACACCGTTGGTCGTCAAAGACCAGACGACCTCCTGGTCGCCAAAGTCAGCCGGCACTCTCACCCGAAAGACGAACTGATTCCGCTGAGGAAAGAAATGCGTCGGCTGTCCCCGATCCGGAGAGCCTGGCTCGAGGAAGTTATCCTGGCCCACCGGCACGTCGAACTCCTCCGCCCAATTCCGATTGTAGTAGCCGAACAGCAGGTCCAACGACCCGTCCTCATTGACCCAGAACCCCTCGTACACAGGCGTGATGTTGTCACCGCGCGCAGGAACCTGGGCGCTAGCCGGCGGCAAGCCGGCGGCAATAGCCAACGACACCGCAGCGATACATCCCGTGCAGCCGACCCTGACTTCTATCCCTCTCATCGTCCTGCCCTTCCCGCTCTCAAGACAAGTCCTAGTCCTGTCCGCCGGCCTGCACCCTGCTCGTCCCTGGCAACTCCTCAAAGCCACACAGGGGGCACCCAAGCACAGCCTCCCCCTTGGCCAGGTGGAGCCGCTCACGACGCAGCCTGATTTCCTCTTGGAACTCCTCTTCGGTGAGCGCTATTGCGGGGGCAATCAGAACCGCCATGTTGTCGATCGACCGATGACCGAGCCCGCTCCAGTTTCGGGGATCGATGACGTTGCGGTTGCTCGGCGTGTTGTCGAAGTACGCGGTGACGTGCAGCAGCGTTCCCTTCGGCAACAGCGGCACGGCGTCGTCTTCATACTTGTACACCTTCACCCAGTTGTGATCGTACCCGGCGCAGCTGAGGGTCTGGGCGAATCCCCCCCAGATCGACTCGAGACACATCCGGACTCCCGCCGCATGCATGTGGGGCTCGAACGTCGAGAGCTTCGTGTGTTGCCGAAGGGTGTGGTAGAAGTGGACCTCCTGCCCGGCTTCCATGCCTCGCAGGTCGATATCGCTCGTCCCGAATATGAGCGGGAGGTTCTGCCGCTGCGGCTCGTAATCCTTCGGGTGGAACTTGAAGCCCACCCGGAGATTCGCCGTCGTGTCCTGGCCGTTTGCGTGCATGTGCACCGAGTTGAAGAACAGCTGGTCGCCCGCCCTGAGCAGGGGTCCCGCCAGCGGGTCGAAGAAGTCAGCGTTCCGCCCGACCTCGTGTATCGGCCACGAGGCGTACCGTGACGGGTTACCCTCGGAGTCGACCGTTGCCCAGACCGCATGATGGAAGACAAACCGCCCGCCGAGTGCCCCCACGACGTCGCTGACCTCCTTAATCTGGAGCGCTGCGACATAGCGGTCCTCAGTCATCCCCGAGGGCGCCGGTTCGAGCGACCCCCACCAGTCAGGCGCCTGCGCGCCGAGGCTGATCGATGGGGTGTCGACGATTAGATCAGGCTCGCCGATCGCCCACTCGTCGGCTGCAGCAAAAACGCGTGGCGGCGGCATGTCCGTCGGGTTTCCGCGGGGAGCCCCGCTATCGACCCATGCAGCGATAGCCCCGATTTCGGCGTCGCTCAACGAGATGTCGTCCTTGTAGTCCTGAATGCCGACGTCCTTCTCGATGAACCAGGGCGGCATGACTCCCATACGATCCCGGAGCCCGGTGCGGTTCTTGATGCTTCGCGCCCAGGGCCGGACGTCCTCGTAGGTGATCAACGACATCGGCGCAACCGAGTTCGGGCGGTGACAGCTCTGGCAACTCCGCTGAAGAATCGGTGCGATCTCCCTCGTGAAGGTGACCGTGTCGTTAGTCTGCCCGCCTGACGCGGACACCGGCACTGCTAACAGCGCGACTCCCACCACACTCAGCACGTTCAGCTGTATCCGTAGGCTTGGTCTAGACATTGATCCCACCCTCTCCAGACGCTCGTTTACAGACTCGACGGACAGTACCCCTCACATCAAGAGCAACGATGCCTTGACAGCGTCAGCCCATCGCCCATGCCGCCTTCGCCGATCCTGAGCGGTCACGCCACTACTCAGGTAGCGCCAGCGCGACGTACTCGCTGGGCAGGTCCTCCCAGCCGACGGTCACCACGATGTACTGGCGCCCGTCGATCATGTATGTCATCGGCGCGGCGGTCGTCCCGCCCGGCAGCTCCACCTCACCGACGATCTCACCTGTCATCTTCTCGTAGGCCCGCAGCTTCTTCCCTCCGGCCCCACCCCAGATCGAACGCATCACGATGACCCCCGCATTGCCGCCCTCGCCGAGCAGCACGAGCGACTTGGTCACCAGCGGTGAGACGCGACCAGGCTGCCCGAGCCAGGGCAGCTCGATGTCGCGCAACGCAGGATGATTCCGCGGACCACCGCCGTTGGGTACCGACCACAGAATCTCACCGGCGTTGAGGTCGATAGCCACCAGACTTCCGTAAGGTGGCTTGAACAGCGGAAGCTCCTGCGGCCCTTCCACCGCGGTCAGCGAGTTCATGACGAGGTTCATGTCAGACCGAGGGTTCTCCGACTCCACGATACCGCTGACCGACTCGCTGTGCACCGACGGCACATAGAGCACACCGGTCTCCGGGTCGACCGCGGCGCCACCCCAGTCGGCACCACCGACCACGCCCGGCATCTGGAGCGTGCCCTGCGTCCCACCCTCCTCGATGAGGGCTGGCGGCGTGAAGAGCGGACCGCTTACATGCCGGTTGAAGATCTCGAGCGCCTCACGTCGCAAGGCCGGCGTGAAGTCGATCAGATCGCCAACACTGGTACCCTGCTGGTCGAACGGCGGCGGCTTCGTCGGAAACGGCTGGGTCGCAGCGTACCATTCACCCGGAATGTCGCCGGCCGGCACCTGCCGCTCCTCGATCGGCCAGACCGGCTCGCCGGTCGCTCGATCGAAAACGTAGGTGAACGCCTGCTTGCTCACCACCGCGACCGCCTGAATCGTCCGCCCGTCGACCTCGATGTCGACGACATTCGGTGCCGCCGGAAAGTCGTAGTCCCAGATACCGTGGTGCACGGCTTGAAAGTGCCACACCCGCCGGCCGGTGCGTGCGTCGAGACAGACGATGCACTCGGCAAAGAGATTGTCGCCAGGGCGGTAGCCCCCGTAGTAGTCGTTGGTCGGCGTCGACAACGGCACGTAGACATAGCCCAGCTCTTCGTCCGCGGAAGCCCAGGCCCACATGTTGGTGTTGCCGCTGTACTCCCAGGAAGCGCGGTCCTGGTCCAGCGCCGTGAGCCACGTCTCGTTGCCCAACTCCCCCTCCCGCGGGATTGTGTGAAAACTCCAGAGCTGCTCGCCCGTTCGTACGTCGAAGCCACGAACGTCGCCCGGGGGCATCTCTTTCATGGCCGCCATTCTCGGGTTCGTGACGTCGGCGATGGCCGAGCCGATGATGACCACATCGTTCACAACGATGGGCGGCGACCCCCAGCCGAACGTGTCGACAACGCGATCGTCGTAGCCCTGGGTCAGATCAACCTCGCCCCCATCGCCGAAGTCAGCGTAACGCGCACCAGTCTCGGCGTTCACTGCCACGAGATAGGATCCAACCACCGCGATGACACGAGCGTCGGGGCCCTGGGGGTCGTCCCAATAAGCCACTCCCCGCGTCTGGCGTACACGTTCGAACGGCTCGCCGTCGCGGTCGGGCGGCAGGTCGTGCCACACCACCTCGCCGGTTGTGGCATCCAACGCAGCGATGGTCCCGAGGCCAGTGCTGATATAGAGCCGCCCGTCGGCCATCAATGGAGTGTTCTGGGCGGCGACCGAGGCGCTCAGCTCTCGGTCACCGCGCACCTCGTCTGGGAGCACCGATTGCCGCCACACGATCTCGAGATCGTTAAAATTGCCGGCGTCGATCTGATCCAGCGGTGAGTACTTGGTCCCCTCGACATCCCCACCGTAGGCGCGCCACTCCGTCGTCTGGGCGCCGGACGGTAACGGCGCGACGACGCCGATCGCCACGAGAGGCACCAGCGCCAATCCCCAGACACCCGCCCGTCGACACGCCCACTCGTGCATGCTCGTCACTCCGTACGCATCTCAATCGACGATTGCCTGATAGACGGCCTGTATGTAGTCGCCGGCGTACGCGGGCGGGGTGCCGCTGTGTTGAATGAAGTTGAGGTAGATCAGGTCTTCGTGCGGATCAACGGTCCACGTGACGCCGGTGGCGCCGTTCCACCAAAATGATCCGACCGATGGGCCCAAATCGAGTCTCTCGGTCGTCACCATGAAACCAAGGCCAAACCCCGACCCGCGCCAAAAGGCTGGGCCGCCCAAGAGACGCTTGGCCGGGTCCTTGGTCAGCTGGTCGGTCGTCATCAGCTCAACAGACTTGCGTGACAGCATGCGCACGCCGTCTGCCTCGCCCTTGTTCAACAGCATGCGCGCGAACGCCAGGTAGTCGTCCACTGTGGAGACGAGGCCGGCAGCACCAGACGGGAAGGCGGGCGGTTCCGTATAACGAGTGTTGCGCGCCATAGGGACCAGCGTTCCCGACCCGCCGCGGTAAGAGGTGGCCAGGCGTGCGCGTTTGGCCGCGGGGACCCAAAAGCCGGTATCGGTCATTCCAAGGGGCTCGAAGATTCTCGTCTCGAAGAACCGATCCAGCCCCATGCCCGATACTCGCGCGATGAGCGCACCGGCGACATCTGACGCGGTGTTGTAGACGAAATGCTCACCTGGCGGGTACATCAGGGGCAGCGCCCCAAGACGCTTCAGGTATTCGTCCACCGTGACCTCGCCACCGCCACGCTGTGCTGCGAGGGCGGCGGCGATCGGCGCGTCGGGCGGGATGCCCGAAAAACCGGCTGCCCCCATGCCCATCGTGTATCTGAGCAGATCGCGCACCGTGATCGGCCGCGGCGAATCATGGACCTCGTCGAGCGGCCCGGTGGGATCGTTGAGCACCTGACGATTGGCCAATTCCGGAATCCAGCGGTCGATCGGCTCGTCGAGCCGCATCTTGCCCTCTTCGACCAAGATCATCGTCGCGACCGCTGTGATCGGCTTTGTCATCGACGCCAATCCGAAGATCGTGTCGCGCTGCATCGGCGTCTTGGCGTCGATGTCCTGAGAGCCTCGCGCGCTGAGATGCGCAATCTCGCCGTGGCGGTAGATGAGCGAGACCGCTCCTGAGAGATTTCCGGCGGCAACGTGCTTGTCCAGCACACCGGTCACCCGCTCGAGCTGCTCCGGCGACATGCCCGAGGTGTAGTGCTGGCTGACGGCGGCACCGGTGGCCGCAAGCACTATCCCGAGAACAAGTGCAGCAACGATCAGGTGCGTCCGTCGCATTGGCGTCCCCCCTTCAATTTCGATGGGTGATCGTGAGCGCCACCTATCAGTTCAACTCAGTTCAACGTGGTGTGTGTCGCCTGCCGAGTCGGGAACCGACGTTGGGGCCATGAGCCGCGTTGGATCCGTTCGCCGGATCAGCCGCATTATAGGCAGATATGCAGAAATAGCGAGGGGCCGGAGCCACGATCGACGCAGACGTCAGTTCGTCGCTCTGACCCGAAGATGCTGTTTGAACCAGGCGACCATCGCCGCCGTGGCCTCGGCGCGGTGATCGGGATTTCGAAAGCCGTGGTCACCTCCCTCAATCACAAGAAGCTCGTGGGTCACGCCAGTCTCCTGGAGGGCGGCTGTCAGGATCTCGCTGTTAGCCCTAATGCGTCAAAAACTCAGCCGCTCGCGAGGGCGTTGGCAATGCGGGTGAACGTCTGACGCGTCGGGAGATTGTCGGTCATCCGCAACCGCGTCTTGCCACCGGGGCGGACCAGCAGGGCGGCCCGATGAAACAGTTCGAAGCGGAGCGTCTGCACGCTCTGCAGCAGGGGCACGACGGTGTGCTTCCGGGTGCGGCGCCGCGGCGGGGCGCCCGTCTCGAGTTGGAAGTTCGTCAACAGGTTGTGGGCGAGCACCACGAGCTGCTGCCACGCACTGTTGGCGGCGTAGGTCTGGGTCGGGACGCTGTGGAAGGCCAGCCCGGTCTTGAGCTGCGCGATGGTCTTCTCGTGGTTGCCCCGCCCACAGGCGAAGTACCACAAGTTGCGGACCGTCAGCGCGAGGTTACTCGTGACCGCCGAGTATTCGTAGTGCCCATCGTTAGGATCAAACAGGTCGAGCTGATAGTTCTTGGTGGCCCGGTGGTGGACCTTCTTCCGATAGATGGTCACGGTCACGGGGATGTGCCAGGGCGTCTCCGCGCCCGGCACGGCGAAGCCGGTCACGCCGGGCGCCACCGGCACCCAGGTGGGACTGTCCCGGATGTAGCGCTGCAGATCCAGCCAGCGATAGAACGGGACTTTGATGGCATAGCCCACGCCGCGGCCCTGCAACCACCGCAGCACATCCTGGCGGAAAAACGCCCCATCCATGCGAAACCGCAGCCGGGCCCCGCCCGTGCGTAGCCCGACCAGCTGCGGCCACAGGGCCCGCAAGAACGGCAGGCCCGCCTTCCCATCGTGGACGTTGCCCGACCGATTCTTGACCCGCAGGATGTGGGTCGTTTCGGCCAGGTGCGCCATGATCGGGTAGTAGCTGGGCACCTTCCGCTGGTGCGGGTTGTAGCCCCGCGCCGCCCGTTCGACCTGCAACCCCGTCGACACGACGACGCCGTCCACATCGACCGTCCAGGTGCGCAGCCCCAGCGTGGGCAGCAGCTGGCGCACGACGGCCGCGTTGAGGGCTTGGAAGCGGGTGACCGTCCGCATCGTGAAGTGCCGCAGCCACCGACTCAACGTCCGCGCGGTGGGCACGACGCGCACGTTGCCGAACCGCTGGAAGATCGGGTCGTCGGCGACGTAGGCCAGATGCCGCAGGCGCCGGCCGCCAACGATCACCAACCCGACGAACACCCGCACCATCACCACCACCCCGAAGTCGCCCCAGCGCGGCAGGTCGGCAAACGCCTCGCGCACCAGCTGATTGAAGCGACGGGTGCGCAGGTAGCGCTCCAAGAGTTCCAGCCCGGCGTACGACGTGAGGCGAACGTCATCGAACTCCAGCGGCAGATTCCTATTGACACGGGCATGCAAATCGGATTTTCTTCGTCTCACGGTCAGTGGCCTTTCATGTGTGGAAGAAGGCGTTGGGTTGCACCACCTTTCAACCACACTGGAAGGCCTTTTTCAATCCCAAAGCGTCATTGCTCGCTCAGAAAAATGACGCATTAAGGTTAGCCAATGGGACAAGCTCGTCGGCATCACCATGAATCAACAGTGTCGGCGGGTCGTCCGCCGTCACGAACAAGATCGGCGAGACGGCAGGTGCCTGGTCTTCTGCGAAGTCGAGGGCTGGGAACCGCTCACTGGGACCAACGATCTCTCTTAGATCCACGGGCGGGTAGTAGGCAACGACAGCCGCCACGTCGGCGTCGTCGGCGGTCACTCGATAGTGCGGGCCTTGAACTTGAAAAGGTCGGTCATCCGGCGGACCAGCGGGCAGCCCTTCGGAGTTGTGCCCCAACATCAGCGACAGGTGACCGCCGGCACTCCCCCCCCACACCCCAAGGCGCTCTGCGTCGACGCCGTAGTCAGCCGCGTGGACGCGGATGTGACGCAACGCCGCACGTACGTCAGACACCGCATCCGGTACCCTGAATCGGGGGGCACTGCCGTGGTGGACGGCAAACACTGTGAACCCTTCGGCCAGTAGAGGTTCGAAGCCGGACATCCGACGCGCCGGGTCGACCCAGCGGGAAAACCAGCCGCCTGAGATCATTCGAACGACGCCGGCGCCGTTGGGTGACGCAGGCGTGAAGACGTCGTAGACCAATGCCATCCCGTCCTTGTGACCGTAGATCACGTCTCCCACGATCTCCGCCTGTGCAGTCACGGAAGCAACCGTCAGGACTGCCGCCAACGCCGCCGCGACGTGCGTGCAAGTTTTCATGACGCCTCCCCTAGCTAGAACGAAACAGTCAGAACCGAAACAGTCGATTCACCTTGACGACAAAGGCTCGATTCCGGATCGCTGAGAACCGGTCGGGCATCAGGACGTCCGTGTCGCGGTCCTCGTTGTAGACGATAAACAGCTCGCTTCCTGGCGTGTACTCCCACCGCAGGCGCAGGTTGGTGCTCAACGAGTCGGTGCTCGAGTTGTACTGCACCAGCGCACTGACGAACATCAACGGCGTCATTGTGTAGGTCGTCCGGGTCCGCACCAAGTGCGTCGTAAACAGACCCTCGGGCAGGTCCACCCGGTTGTACGAATAGCTCGGCTCCAGCGAAAACTGTGGCGTCAGCTCCACCCGGCCCTGGTTGACACCCACCGTCGTCCTGTCCCCACTGAAGAAGCCGCCATGCTGCACCGAGACCCGTCCAGACAGCCGCCGATGTTGCCCAAACGTGAAGCCGGTCTGGACATCCTGAAAGCCATAGCCCCCCACCGGAATGATCACCCCGGGGGCAATCCGGAACGGCCGCTCCAGAAACTCGTAGCTCCGAGTAAACGTCGTGTTGAACTGGTCGCTGTTCTCGAACTCGATGCCAAACCGCCCCTGGGCCTCCCGGGTCTCCAGCATCCCCGCCCGGTTCGTGATGTAGTCGAGCCGCCCTTCCCACGTCAGCTTGCGAATGGAGTCAATCGACTGCGGCCGCGGGCTGAACCGGAACGACCCAAAGCTGCGCTCGAAATCATTCCGGCGCAGAAACCCAACCTCCGGGTTGAAGTGGTCCCCCACCACGAGCCGTTCGAGCTGCACCCCGTAGCGGTCGCCGCCGTAGTCCAGCTGCCCGCGGTAGCTGAGGTCGTCCTCCGTCAACCCCGGGGTCGTCGTCTTGGCCCAGTACGTATTGATATTCAGGTTGTCGTAGAACGAGAAGAGGCCATCGACGCCGTAGGTCTCAGCCGACCCCATGCCCGCGATCGAGACCGACCGCCCCGTGAACAAGGCCCCGATGCTGCTGCGCCGCAGCAAGTCGCGGCGCACCCGGACCACCGTAAAGTTGGTCGACACCGCCCCCGCCTCCGGCAAGTCGTCTGTCTGGATGTTCAGCACCCCGAGACTGAACGGCCCCATCCGTCCGGTGAGGCGCCCGCCTACGTCAATCGGGACCTCTTGGCCCCGGCTCAACCCAATCTGCCGGCTGTAGAACAGCACCGGGGCACCCCCTCCCCCGAACGCCCCCGCGCCGGAACCACCGAAGGTAAAGACCCCCTGGTTCTCCAAGAAGAACTCGCGCTTCTCGGGAAAGAACAGACTGAACCGCGTGAGGTTGACCTGTTGCTCGTCGGCTTCGACCTGTGCGAAATCGGTGTTCACTGTGAGGTCGGCCACCAGACCCTCGGTGACGCCATACTTCACATCGAGACCGACATCGCCACTCGGATCATTGGAGATGTCGCGGGCCCGGTCGCTCGTCAGGTCGGCGATCGCGTACGGCTTCACCTCGAGCGTGCGGCCACTATCAGGTGCCTCGAGTCCCACCACAGCTGCGGCGAGTGAAGACATGAAGAGACCTTGTGCACCCTGCTCGGCGGGTAGCGGGGCCAGATACGAGTGCTCGTTCAACCGTGGCACGCTCCGGCGGACCTGGAGACCCCAGACTTGGGCCCGACCTGGTCGGTACCGCATCGACTTGAACGGGAGCGCCACTTCAACGGTCCAGCCGCCCTCGAAACGTCCCGCCCGGGTCTCAAAGATCGGATTCCAATCTGTGTTGAAGTTCCGCTCATCAAACATCTGGCCGTCCAACCGGCCGCTGATCGGGTTGATGTTGAAAATGATCCCGTTGCGGCGATCGTAGAACGTGTCGAGGAGGATGCCGAGGTTGTCGTTCCGAAAGATGCCGAGGTTGTCACGGCGCATCTCGTTGGCCACCCACTCCGACTCCGGCGCCGAGTCCCAACAGCGGGCACTGATATACAGGTTGTCGTCATCGAACAGAATCCAGACGTCGGTCTGTTGCGTGGCCAGCATCCCCGCGGTCGGTTCGGCCTGGATGAAATCTCCGGCCGGGAGGATCTCGTGATACACCGACTCGTCGAGGACACCGTCGATGCTCATCGGCTCGCTGACACGAACGGCCCGCACGGTCACCCCCGTGTCAGCATCGCGAGCGATCGTCTCGGGCAACGACGGTGGTCGCGGCCCGTCGTACACCGGCAGCGATACCCCCTCTGACTCGGCAGGCTGCGTCGGGACAGGAGCGGCAGGCGCCTGGGCTTGGCGCGCAGGCTCGGCCCCATCGGATACACCCTGGGCCTCAAGTCGGACCGTTCCGGTCACCGTCACCAGCGCCGCGGCAACCAACCCCCAGCACACGGCCTGGCAGATGTCGCCGGCCCTGGCCCTCACTCGGACGCTGATGGTGACGGCGCGATCCACCCACGTGCCGGTCGATCCGGACACTTCAGTCATGCCACCTTCGCCGATCAGGGCGGTGACAACGTGGGGGCTGAGTCGAGAGCCGACGTTGAGAGCCATAGGCTGTGATGGAGAGACAAGCGTAGAACAGATGCATTATAGGCACACCCGAATGTCCTCGTCATTGTACTGCCCCAGGGTTCTTGGACAGTGGTTTGACGGTATTCGCTTCTACGCCGCCGCGTCCAGCCCGAGGAGGTCGCGTCGCACCTGGGCCGGGCTTCGGTCGTCGTACTTCTCCAGCATCCACTGCTCGTTGTACGTCCGCTTGAACTCGAGCAAGGCCAGGCGGAGCTCCTCGATCGTCTCGAAGCTCCGCACCCACAACAGATTCTCCTTCAGCGTGCGGATGAAGCGCTCCGCGACGCCGTTGCCTTCGGGCTCCCGCACGAAGCTCGGGGAGCTTTCGATGCCGAAGAACGCGACCTCCTGTTGAAAATCGTCGGCCAAGTAGTTCGACCCGTGGTCGTGACGCAGCCGCAGCCCACGGGCCACGCCTTCGCCGATGCCCCCGAAGCGTTCGCGGATGCCCTGGCGGATCGGCTCCAGGGCCTCGAAGCGGGTCCCGCGCTTGGCGGCATGGAGCCCGATGCATGCGGTCGCGCAGTGATCGACGGCCACGAAGACGCAGGCCGCCCCCTCGGCGACCGTCACGGTGGCCGTCATGTCTGTGCCCCACATCACGTCGGGCGCCTCGGTGGTGATGGTCCCGTCGTGCGCCGTCGGCCCATGCGCGTGGCCCGCGCGCGGCGGGGCTTGGAGGTCGTGCTCGCGCATCAACCGGCGCACCCGCTCCTTCGAGGTGCGCATCCCCGCGACCCGCAGCTTCGCCCAGGCTTTTCGGTAGCCCTCGCCATGAAACGGCGCGGCTTCGAGCACCCGGCGAATGTGGGCCACCAGGACGTCGTCCGGGGCAGCGCTGATCGGCCCGCGGCGACGACACAGTGCAGGAGACCGTGTCGCCTGCCGCCGCGCATACACACTGGAGCGGGCGCGGTGCCACACGCGGCAGACCCGCTGCACGCCAGACGCCCGACGGGTGGAGATCGACTGGGCGCCACTCATCGCGTCGACCTCCGCCGGGCCAAAGGGCCGCCGGCCTCCAGCTGGTCCACCTTCGCGTACAGTAACTCGGTCTCCATCAGCAGCTCGCCGATCTTGGCCTGCAGCCGACGATGGTCGTCGTCCCGAGCATCCGGTGCGCGGCTCTTTCGGCCCGCCTGCCCCGCAGCCAGAAACTGAGCCCGCCAGTGCGACGCCCGCGCCGCCGTGATCCCCACCGCCCGCGACACGGACTCGAGGTCCTCCCCGCGCAACAGACGCATCACTACCTCACGCTTGCGCCCGGCCGAGAACCGACCCCCACGGCCGCGCCCGGCGGCCACGCCGGTCGCCACCGATTCCTCAACGTGCTTCCTCATCTCGACACTCCTCCTGCGAGAACTCTCTCGCAATCAAGTGTCCAAGAAAACCCTAGGGCGCAGGATCATGGTCATGCGTCATAGCGCCATCTCCTCGGACGTCGTACACTCCCAACAAGCGCTATTTCGCTCACCAAGCTACCGTGTGGACGGCTTGCTCCACACAGGCACGACGACTCTCGACGGCACGTGCTATCGTGTTGCACCCGACGACAACTTCCGAAGGAGAAGCAATGCTCAAGAGAGTTCTGTTCGTCACCATGAGTCTGCTGATGATCTCGGCCGTTCCCTTCGATTCGTTCGCACAATTGTCGGCGCCGGCCGACTGGGCCGTAACGGTGCACAACCGTTACCGCGTGCTCGCCAACGTCACGTACCTGACGGCCACCGGCCACGAGTCCAAGCTCGACGTCTACACGCGACGCGACACCAACGATCCGCAGCCGACCCTCGTCTTCTTTCACGGCGGCGGATGGGTGCTCGGCAGTAAGGACTCGGCGACCATGTCGATCATGCCTTGGCTCGAGATGGGTTGGACCGTCGTGAACGTGGGATATCGGCTGGCCAGCGTCGCGCCGGCGCCCGCTGCCGTGGTGGACGCCACGTGCGCGTTGCGCTTCGTGATCGATCGGGCTGACGACTACGGTGTCGACACCGACCGGATCGTGGTCAGCGGCGAGTCAGCGGGAGGCCATCTCGCCTTGGCGGTGGGCATGACGCCCGAAAGCGCGGGGTTCACGCAGCGCTGCGCTGGTGGGGGTTTCGCAGGGCTCGAGACGGCGGCTCCGGAGGTCGCAGCCATCATCAACTGGTACGGCATCACTGATGTGGAGAGCATGCTCGCTGGAAAGGCCGACGCCCGCTCGTACGCGGCTCAGTGGGTCGGCGCCCAGAACAACGCCGTTGAGATCGCACGAAGTGTGTCGCCGCTAACCTACGTCCGAGATGGGCTCCCACCCATCCTCAGCATTCAGGGTGACGCCGATCCGATCGTGCCCTACTCCCAGAACGTTCGCCTACACGATGCTCTCGCCAAGGCCGGCGCGACGAACGAGCTGTTCACCGTACCGGGAGCTGGTCACGGCAACTTCAACGCTGAACAACGGACGTCGATCTATCTCAAGATCAAGGACTTCCTCGCCAAGAACGGTCTCTAGCTCTAATAGAAACTCTCCAGGTCCTCGAATATCGGAGCCCCATCCAGACACGCCACGGCTTTGGGAGACATCTGGGTGTGCCAGTCGGCGCCGGAATAGCGGTCAGAGGCCGCTTGATCCTCGAAGGAGAGGAAATACACGTAGGTCAGCGGGTCGTCCTTTACGCGCCGCACTTCGTAGACCTTGACACCGGGTACATGGGCATGGACGTCACGCACCAGCTGCGACACCAGTCCTTCAAACTCCTCAACTTTGTCCGGCAGTATTGTCAATCGAATGGTACTGGCCACCTCCTTGTCGTAAGACTGGCCATAGGCCACGCCCGTGATCGAGAGCAGCAATAGCGCGCAGCAAAGTGACTTGAGCTGAATCATGGACGCCTCCTGTTTACGTGGTCAAACACATGCGCTCGTGAGCACTCTCCGGGTCCCCGAACACCGGGTGGCCATACAAGACAGGCCACGGTTTGGTGACATCTGCATATGGTAGTCGGCGCCGGAATAGCGGTCAAAGGCCGTCTGGTTGGTCAAGACCCGACCAGAACCCACTGCGTTGGTGTCCGTCCGCTCCCTTCCGGCTAGTTTGTCGGGACGTCCACCGGGGCGCGTGTCCGGCCCGCGCGCTCACGGCATTCGGCCACGCGCTGGAGCCTTCCCCGGTGGCGCCTTGAAACGGTTGCCGCCGGATCACTCGCACGCTATAGTTACGATCTATGCAACTAAGAATTGTCGGAGTCCTGGCACTGCTGGTGGGTGCCGGCACGCTGGCGCTCCATGCCGAGGATTGGCCCGAATACCGGGGCAAGGGCCGCATGGGTGTCTGGAACGAGACCGGCATCGTCGAGAAGTTCCCGGAGAGCGGTCTCAAGATCAAATGGCGGACGCCGCTCAACCGTGGCTACACCGGCCCGGCAGTCGCCGACGGGCGCATCATTGTGATGGACTTCCCCACAGAAGAGGAAGACGGCCTTTTTGGCAATGAGCGTGTGGTCTGCCTGGACGAGGAGACCGGCAAGATCCTCTGGACGACGGAGTGGGAGGAGAACTACATTGGCGTCTCATGGCCCAACGGTCCGCGCGCGACGCCAACCATCGACGGCGACCGCGTCTACGTCCAAGGGTCGCAGGGAGTACTGGTGGCGCTGGACGTGCACAGCGGCGAAATCCTCTGGCAGGTCGACTACAAAGAGGACTACAACGCAAGCGACGGCGGGTACGGCGCCTCTGCGGCGCCTCTGGTGGACGGCGACCTGGTCATAGCGGTTGTCGGTGGTGAGCCGGACGCCAAGCTCGTCGCATTCAACAAATACACCGGCAAAGAAGCGTGGCGGGCTCTCCCCAACAACGAGCAGCGGGGTGTCTCACCTCCCATCATCATCAGTCGCGGCGACACGCGTCAGCTCATCTACTGGCACCCGGAGGCGGTGGTGTCTCTCAATCCGGCCACCGGCGAGGTCTACTGGACACAGCGGTTCCATAGTCAGGACGGGATGATCGCGGCGACGCCGGCCGTGGGTGACAATTTCTTGATGGTGTCGACCTTCTACAACGGGTCGTTCATGCTCGAGTTGGATGACACGAAGGCTGACTCGAAGGTTCTCTGGCAGTCCCAGATCGACAGCGAGATCGACACCGACACGTTGAACGCCGTCCTCATGACCCCAATGGTGATCGACGGCTACGTCTACGGGCTCTGCAGCTACGGTCAGATGCGCTGTCTCCGTGCCAGTACGGGTGAGCGCATATGGGAGTCGCTCGAAGTCACGCAGGAGTTCGCGCGCTGGTCGACGGGGTTCATGGTCCTCAACGACGACCGGGTGTTCATAAACACCGACCGGGGCGACCTGGTCATTGGGAAGCTCTCGCCCGAGGGGTACGAAGAAATCAGTCGGACGTTCCTGATCGAACCGACGACACCCCCTGGCAATCGCCGCGAGCTGAAGGTCGTTAACTGGTCCCACCCGGCGTATGCCAACAAGCACATCTACGCGCGAAATGATAATGAGATTATTGCGGCGTCACTGGATGCGAACGACTACTAGGCCGCGGAAACCGTTTCGAGGAGAGCGTTCATGAGAAGACTTCTTGTCGGCGGATTGTGGCTGATTCTGGTGTCGGTGCTACCCACCGGAGCGCGGCCGCAGGCCGTCCAGGAGGAGCAAACCGCCAGCGAGTTGCGAATCATCTACATCGCCGGCGCCAAGTTCGCCGCAGATGACCCGCTCAGGCGCGACACGACGTTCAGCAGCCTCTATCTGCTGGGCGGGCCCGGCAGCCACTCGGTGGCCATCGCGGGCCACGACGCCATTGCGCTGGTCGACACCAAGGGACCTGGCTGGGGTGAGGCGCTTCGCGTCAAGGCGGGGTTGACCACAGATGTCCCGGTCGAGCTCATTGTCAACACGAGCCCGCAGGCCGCCGGCGCCAACGCCGAGTTTCCGGATGCAAAGCAGATCGTTGCCCATGAGAACACCAGGGCACGGCTGGAAGGCACGGCGCCCTTCGCCGGGGAGAGAGCCAAAGGGCTTCCGAACACGACCTTCACAGACACACTCTCGATACCCTTCAGGGTACCCGGCGAGGCCGAAGGAAACACCATTGACATGTACCACTTCGGCGCCGGTCACAGCGACGGCGATACGATCGTCGTCTTCCCGAGCTACGGTGTCGCCGTCTTTGGCGACCTCTTCCCGGGGAAGCAGGTGCCGGCCATCGACATCGAGAACGGCGGGAGTCCAGTCGCGATCGTCGACACGCTGGCCAGAACCGTCGAGGGGCTGCAGGACAAGGGAATCGACACCATCATCCCGGGACGCGGGCAGTGGCCGCCAAAGGCAATTCTCCGGTGGATCACGATGGGGGACCTGGCCGAGTACGCAACGTTCAACAGTGACCTGCTCGAGTCCGTGAAGGCGTCAATCGCCGCGGGTGAGAGCATTGACGACGCGACGGCGACGGCGACCGGCCTCCTGTCCGAGAAGTACATGGACTACGGTCTGGACAACACCCGCGCGAACGTCGAGGCGATTTACGCCGAACTGAACCAGTAGCCGCATGAGAGTTACCCGTGCCGGATCTGAGCCGGTGACGGGCCCTTGACTTTCTGATTTACTGAGCTAGTGCAGCAGGGGCAGGTGGGAATCTCCCGCAAAGCCTCAAGCTACCGGAGATGCGGAGGCAGCAGTCATGGTGAAGAGCAACAGTGTGATGACATCTCGTGAACTCGAGGCAGGTCACCTATCACGACGTCAGGTCCTCTCGGGCATCGGCGCCACCGTCGCTGGCGCGGCACTATTGCCCGCCGAGACCACCGCAGCTTTGCTGCAGCAGACGCCGGGGGCACAGGGTATCCCGCTGTTCAACGGCAGGGATCTCTCCGGCTTCTACACGTATCTCACTGAGCACGGGAGGAACAACGACCCCAATCGGGTGTTCAGTGTCGACGACGGCATGCTGCACATCACCGGCCAGGACAACGGCGCGATCGTCTCGGAGGCGGACTACGAGAACTACCGCCTGGTCGTGGAGTACAAGTTTGGCGAACGGATGTGGCCGCCACGGGAAGGGCAAGCCTTGGACAACGGTCTGCTCCTCCACTGCGGCAAGGAGGACGGGGTTAATTTTGGGCAGTTCCCTCGCAGCATTCAGTTTCAGATCTACCAGGGTGCGGTCGGCGACATGGTCCTGCTGCCGGGCAACGAGCATCTGAGCGTGATGGTCGAAGGGGAAGAGCGCCCAGGTGGTTTTCAACATGTGCCAGGCGCTGCTGCGGAGCTACGAACGGCGGGCGGTAACATTCCGTTCAATATCACGACTCACTTCGAGAAGGATCCCGAATGGCAGAACGTCACGGGATTCCAAAGTCCGAACGACGCGACGAACCCGCACGGCGAGTGGAACACGATGGAGGTGATCGCGGAGGCGGATACCCTCACCTGCAGTGTCAACGGGAAGGTCGTGAACCAGGCCGCGAACCTGAGGAGCAGCAGTGACGGGACGACGGAGTCACCGTTCACGCAAGGCGCTATCGGCTTTCAGTCCGAGGGTGGCGAGATATACTTCCGGCGTGTCGAGCTGCTCCCGTTGGGCTAGCGCGTTTTTCACATGCGTATCGCGAGGGCGCGCCCGGCGCCCCCCGCCGGAGCGGCGCGGGGCACCGGGCCCCCGCGAGCGACGGCGAGGGGTTTGGGGCGCTAGCCCCATCGAAAAATACGCTAACGGTCGACTGCGGTGCGTCCGGCCCGGCCGTTCGGCTCGGCGGCCTAGGCAGGCGCGTTCATCCTGCCCTGATTCGGCTCGGGTCCGGCGTCTGGGCGAAGCCTAGCTTGCCTAGCTGTTGGTCCAGCCGAATCCGCTCGGCAGTCGTTTCTGTTGGGCAGATATGCCTACGCCCTACTCGGACCCCTCCGTCGTGGCGACTGCCTCGCTCTCCTTGACCCGGGCCCCGGCGAGCATCCCCTCCATACCGTAGTTTCCCTCGTGGCAGGCGTACTCGAAGATTGCCTCTGGGCTGAGTTGTAGCGGCACCTCGAGGGTCCAGGGTTGCGTCCAGGTGCTCGGATCGTCGAACGTGATCTGGTGCTGGAGACGACTCGGGCCCGACGCGCGTAAACCGCTCAGTCACGACCAGACGCTCGGTGGTTGGAAAGAAGCCTCCCCTCGCCTTGTAGTTCGTCGTCTCGACAACCAGAGTATCGCCCTCCCAGTGCCCCACGGAATCGCCGTGCAGCAGCCGAATGGACTCGGGCGGATGCGGCCGCCCGTCGATCGGGACGGCCCGCGCATCGTGAATCATCTCCTGGACGATCACTGCATAGTCGTCGGCCTGCGCGATCTGGTAGTAGCTGTTGTACCCGGCCTGGAGGTTCGGCATGCCATAACTGATACAGCGCTCGGGCAGCGGCCGACTTGCGTGGGAGTCGAACGCACCCCCGCTGACATTGGCAAACTGCTCCGCGGTCCGCGCCTGCGCCTCCGGCGTCATCGCGGGAATACGCCCATCGGGCGGATCGACCACCAGCGAGGTCCGGTTGGTAATGACGCGATCCGCAATCCAGAACCCGTTGTAGTTACCGGTGGTCGGATCGTAGGACTTCGCCTGCGTCCGCTGGATCGCGGCCAGTACAAGCTGGTCACCGAACAGCGCGTCCTGGCCTGGGTCGGTCGCCTCGGCGGCTGCGGCCACCAGCTCGGCCAACTCCTCGTCGTTCAGTCGATCCTTGCCGGCCCACGCCTCAGGCCGCTGCATCGGCGTGGCGCTGTTGTTGGCCCAGACGCCCTGTAGATCCGCGTGACCGTCTGGCGTCCGTGGCACCGTCCAATCCGCGGGAGCCGTCTGTCCCATCGCAACCGCTGGCGCCAGGAATACGAGGACAGCACCTATCGCCATCACGCGCGACACGACGCAGTTTGAATTCCGCACAGAACACCTCCCTCGGGATGGTTGGGCCGTCTCGACAATCACGGCTCGTTCCCAGCCACTACATACTTCGTCACACCGCCGCCGGCCGTAAGACGCGACCCCGGACCTTCCGCTGCATACACGTTGCCGTCTCCGTCGACAGCCACACCCTCACCTGCAACGCCCTGGACACGCTCGTGCGCATGAGGTGGAACGAATGCTGTCACTCGGTCTTCGGCCGCAGGACCGATCCTCACGCCGGTCCGCCAGCCGGGATGGTTACTCACACCCGATTCCGAATCGATCGCATAGAGCATATCGTCGTCGGTGATGAACAACCCGCTGATCCGACTGTAGTTCGTGTAGATCTCGAGCAAGTTGCCGTCCTGATCGAAGACCTGGATGCGGTGGTTGCCGCGGTCAGCCACGTAGAGGCGACCCAGCGAGTCGAACTCCATGGCGTGCGGCGTGCGGAACTGCCCCGGTCGAAAACCGATCTCGCCCCACTCCTTGATGAAGTTGCCGTCCTTGTCGAACTTGAGGATGCGTCCGGTCGACCCAGGCGGTGGATCGGGACTCTGGCCGCTGTGCCCGTCCGAGACAAAGATGTCGCCGTTGGGCGCGGTAATCACGTCGCACGGCTGGTTGAGCTGGCCCGGACCGGTTCCGGCGACGCCTGCCTCGCCCAGACGCATGAGAACCTCGCCTTCCGGGCTGAACTTGATCACCTGGTGCCCTTTGGTGCCAGCCTCATTCCCGGCGAAGTCGGTGACCCAGACGTTCCCGTCGCTGTCGACATGGAAGCCGTGCGGCGTCACGGTCAAACCGGCGCCGAAACTCGTCAGCACCTCGCCCGTGTTGCGGTCAAACTTGAAGATTGGGTCAAGCTCAGGATTGGTCTCGCACCCGCCGTCCAGTCCGCCGCCGCACCGGTCATAGGCCCAGACGTGGCCATCGGGACCGATGTCGATGCCGGCCGTCGACCCCCATTCGCGGCCATCTGGAAGCGGGGCCCAATTCAAGATGACTTCTGACGTTGGATTGGGAAGCGGCCGTGATACAAAGTCGCTCGTCAGCCCAGCGGTCGTCACCTCCGCTTCTACTCCTTCTACTTCCGACGCCGGGGGAGCCGTCTGCGCACCTCCGCAGGCAGCAAGAACGAGCAACAGCGACGACGCAAACAGCAACCAGCGGCGCTCCACGAACCATCGATTGTCGGCCATTTTCAGCATCCCCTCATGAAGTGATCGGGAGCATACTACTGTCACAGCCTGGCGCGCGCAACACGGTTGCCAAGAGACTGCACGTCAAGGAATTACCCAACGAAAACCGCTGACTCACCGCGAGCCAGCCCATCACCAGCACGAACGCACCCCGCGCGAGAGAGGTGCAATGAACCCTTCCCTTTTTCGCGTGACAGCTTCGTGTCTTACGCCAACGCCGATTCAAACAGGGCCAGCAGTCGGCTCCACGCCCGCTCTGCCTGAGCCTCATGATAGACCTGGGAATCCGGAGGGCACCAACCATGCATGGTCCCCTCGTAGACCTCGATCTCCGCAGCGATGCCCGCGGCCGCATACGCCTCTCGCAACGTATTCTTCGCCTCGGGATCACTCTCGTCATCATTGGCGGCCACACAATGCAACATCTGAGCAGTCGTGTTCGGGATCAGCAGATGTGGGCTATCGTCGGCGTCGGTTGCCAGTCCGCCGCCATGGAATGTCGCACCTGCGCCCAATCGGTCGGGCACAGCCGCCACGGTCCGCATGACCATCGGGCCGCCCATGCAGTAGCCGGTCGTGCCGATCTTCCGACCGGTATCCACGGCCGCCTGCCGATCAAGGAAACTGACGAAGGCCCTGGCATCGGTGAAGTGCGTGTCAGCATTCAGATTGCCCGCCATGGGCAGCACAATGTTGCGGGTTTCAGTCTGACCAAAGCTGGCACCCTCACCGACGACGGGTGACCTGGCGTCGCGATAGAACGGGTTGACAACCAAGACCGAATAGCCGGACTGGGCCAGACGTTTGCCCATCGCCCTGAAGGCCGGCCGCAATCCGAGGATATCGGGCCAGACGAGGACGGCAGGGTGTTGTCCAGTGGAGGGGTGCACGAGATAGCAATCAGCCACGCCATCAGGGGTCGTCACGTCTACATCCGTCTCCGTCACATCCTGGGCATTCGCCACTGGCGGCCACATCATGACTACGCCTGCCGCCGCTGACAGTTTCCCAAACTGGCGTCGGGTGACACCGGAGCGGTGAAGGTAGTCCTCGACATCCTGTTGGGTATGTTCATCGCACATGGTCTTCTCCTCGAAAACGGGTCTCTCTTGCTCTCCTAGTCAGGCCGGCACTACAACCGTCGCGGTGCCTTCTAGAGGCTTGTCGATGCCCTCGCGGTGCAACCAGACATCGCAGTCCGCCAACCGCTCACCATTCTCCTCTCGCACTCCGGTCACCACCCCCTGAGCAATCACGTGGTCCCCATCGAGCACCGCGTGGGGAAATCGCATCACCAGACGGCGAATGGAATACGGGCCGGTCCATTCGTGCAGCATGTTGACCATGTAGCTCAACCCCAACGGCCCCTGATTTATGGTGCGCTCGCCAAGGCCCATCCGTGCCACCATCTTGCGGTCCCAGTGCACTGGATTCGGATCGCGCAAGATAGCCGCCATTGTTCGCATGCGCTCCGGCAACACGCTCGGCATATCCCACTCGGGGATCGAGTCATCCACGTTAACTTGCATCGGCTGTTCTCCCATAGATCCAGGTGATGGTGCTGCGGGCGACTGGCGCTCCCTGGGGGCTCGCCACGTCAAACTGGAACTGGATTCTGTCGAAGACCCGGCTGCCGCCACCGCGGCGATCAGCCTGGGTGACCCGAGCAGAGATTGCGTAGGGAACTTCCTCCAGAATGGGCTGAAAGAACTCCCAGTCGTAGCTTTCGATCCCGATCGAGAAATCTGACTCTGCCTGGCCAAGCGCAAACATCTCAGCGATGCTGGTATTCGCGCCGATGATCGGCATGTGAAACATGACCACCGGGTGGACCATGCCATCGGGCAGCAGCTCCGCCCCGGTGCACTCCGTCAGCAAGAAATTCTCCCAATGGGCAACGGTATAGGTGCCACCTGGAAATTCGTGACCAACCAGCGCTTCGATTTCTGCCGCATCCGGCTTGACCGTCACATCCTGGGCGTTCGCGACCGGAGGCCACATCATGCCAACGCCAGCCGCGGCTGACAGTTTCCCAAACTGGCGTCGGGTGACGCCCGGACCGTGAAGGATGTCGTCGACATCCTCTTGAGTATGTTCGTCGGACATAGTCTTCTCCTGAGGAAACGGGTCTCTATTCTGGTTCAAGCATCCCGCGATGCCCGGATGGTTCAGCGGTACGTGCGAGCCGACCTGAATCGTAGGCGCACGCTAGCAGGTAACTCCCGAAAGTGGCCGTGCCATCGTTCTCTGAATCAGCTCGCTGACAGTGGGAGGATTCCGGCCGGTGACGGTAATTCACACTAGCCGTTGTCACAGTGCCATCTGGCGGCGTCGGTGCTGAGGGCAAGCCTACCGGACCGTGATCGAAACGTTCTCGGTCACTTGCTCGGGTCCGTCTGACGCCACAACGCGAAACAGGTACTCGCCGGCCGACGCAAAATCGACAGTCGCGGTGGCGGTATCCCCCTCCGACTCATCCGGAGACACGACTGAGACTCCGGTCGGCCCCCGTAGCTGCGTCCAAGTCACGTTCACCCGCTCCACCCGGGTACGCGTCGGACGCTTGCGAACGGACGTCTGAATCTGCGGCACGTTCACCGGCACGGTGAATCCATCGGTCGTGGGCTCGAATGTGGGCAACGGCCCCTGGCCGCCACCGACCCGCGGGCGGGGCTCAGGCAGACCGTCATCGCTGACACTCGCAGTCATCGTCAGCGTCTCGCCCACAGTCGTTTCCCTCGGGGCGTCAACGGCCAACGTGGGAGGCTGGTTTTCTGCCTGCCCTTCGCTGGCCGCGAAGAAGGCACTCGTCTGATCCGCGGCGATCTCCCACTCGGCCTGCAACCATCCCTCGGCCCGATAGGTCTCGTCGCGGATGGTGATCTGCCACACCAGCCGTGTGTCGCCAAAGTCGGCCGGCACCGTCACGCTGAACACACGATGGTTCGTACGAGGATAAAAGTACGTCGGCTGACCACGGTCCGGTCCCTCTGGTGTGATCCGGTTGTCCGCACCGACCGGCACGTGCAGCTCCTCGACATAGTTTCGATTGAGATAGCCGAAGTGCATCTCGAAACTGCCATCGGGGTTGTGAGCCCAGCCCTCGAAGAACGGCTGAATCGTTTGGCCCGAGTTGAAGAGGAAGTTGTGTGGGTCGGCCTGAGCACCAGCCTCACCGGCCGGGAGCAGGAGGAATGCAAGACACAGTGACGCAGCAAACCGTCTCAACCAAGTCGACATGGTGCTTCTCTTCGTGGTCCTACAAATCTCGACAGGGTGTCAGTCCTGGTCTGCTCGTCGGCGCGCTGCGTCCCGCGCCGCCAGCTCGGCCTCGTACTCCTCGTCCGTCATGTCGTACCAACCGATCCAGGCAAAGGCCATCTCGTCGATGGTGCGCTGTCCTTGGCCGACCCAGTTGCTCGGGTCAATGTTTCCCCGGTTGGTTGCCGAGTTGTCGAGCCAGCTGCTGACGTGGAGAATCGTCCCGGCTGGAATCAGGGGCGCCGTATCGTCCTCGTAGTTGTAGTTCATGTGCCAGTTGTAGTCGAAACCGGCGCAGTTCACCGTCTCGGCCTTGACCGGCTGTGTCGGATAAATGAACTCGATGCACTGATACGTACCCAGCATGTGCATGTGAGGCTGGAACATGGTGATGCGTGCCGCCTTGTTGAAGCGCGCGTAGCCATCCGAGCGAATACTCTCACCCGCGGGAATGTCGAGCACGCCAATCACCTGCCCTTGCGAGCCCCCGAGCTGCTTCGAATACCGTATGTGTTTCGGCTCGGTGCCCTTCGGGAGGAAGTTGATTCCGAGCTCCACCTTGGCGTCGATCTCCTCACCAATCGAGTGGAGGTGATAGCTCAACCGCGCCTGTGAGTTCCCTGGGAGCAATAGACCAGAACCGGGAGGATAGATCTCCGCCTGTTTGCCAGACGCGTACTCGACGAGGAACATACCTGCGCCCATCGACTCACCCTCGTCGTTCTGCTCGACGGCATACGAGAGGGCGTGGTGCACAACTTGTCGGGCCTTGTCGCCGAGAGGTCTCGTCTGGATGGCACTGATGTAGCGGTCTTCGTCGATGCCCATGTCAGTGAACATGTTACCGAACACGTCGGGGCCCGCCGCAGGCACTGTGTAGGTCGGGAACTTCACGACGAGGTCGGGGTCGCCGATCTGCCAAGAGTCGGCCGCCGCGAACTGAGGCGGATCCGGTGTCTCGGCCGGGTTGCCTTGCGGTGCGCCGCTGTCGACCCATTTGGTGATGGTGGCAATCTCTGAGTCTGTGAGCGATGGATCATTCTTGAAGCCCTGGACGCCGAGGCGCCGGTCGAGGTGCCAGGGCGGCATCGCACGACTCTCGACCTTGTTCTTGATCGACCGCGCCCACGGCCGCACTTCCTGGTAGCTGATCAACGACATCGGCGCGATCTGGCCTGGTCGATGGCAGTTCACACACGACTTGTAGAGAATCGGGGCAACGTCGGTGGCGAACGTCGGCTCTTCCGGCACCTCCGCCGAGGCGCTACTCGGTAGCATCAGGACGGCGGAGCACAACAGCAGGGCAACCAGGGACGTGGCAGTTCTCAGAGCAGTTCTCACAGCAGTCCTCCTGGAACGGGAGCCGATGTCAGCGTCATTGCGGACGCCTCTATATTATCCCATAGATTCGGAGGCTCGGGCCCCCTTTTTCCCCGCCCCTCACTCTTGGACAATGTCCAACAGCTCAACCTCGAACACCAGCGCGGAGTTGCCCGGAATTCCCGGTGGTCCCTGCGGGCCATAGGCGAGATCCGGCGGACAGACGAGCCGACTCTTGCCACCCACGCTGATCTGCTGCAAACCTTCTGTCCAGCAGGGAATCACGCCGGCCAGCGCGAAGGTGGCCGGCTCGTTCCGGTCCACCGAGCTGTCGAAGACGGTGCCGTCACGGAGCGTCCCGTGATAGTGCACCTGCACGGTGTCCTCGGCGGTCGGCCTGGGCCCAGTACCGGCGGCGACCTCCTGAATAATGATCCCTGACTCCGTGCGCTCCGCGCCCTCGAGGCGCGCCTGTTCTTCCACGAACACGTTCGCCAGGGCCAACTCGTCCTCCGCCACGTCCGCTGCCCGTGCATTCATGAAGTCCTGGATCTTGGGACCATACTCGGGCAACTCGACCAGGGCGTCTTGGCCCAGGACCGCGTCGCTCAGACCGCGCTGGACGAACACAAGTTCTTCCGCCGAAAGACCGGCATCGCCGACGCGCTGGGCAAGCGCCTGGCCCAGCGCGTTGAGAATCTTCTGGTCTTCCGTGTCCGGAACGCCGGTCGTGCTCCCGGCGGAACCGGCATCGGACACGGACTGCGACGCACAAGCCGACAACAGACCAAACAGAGCGAAGAGCGGAACGCACCGGACGATAGCTCGCACAAGATTTCCTTTCGATAGCCAGAGACGGCGCGGCCGCCAAGATTCGCGCCTGGAAGGCGCTGGTCCCACGCCGAGGTCGCCGACAGTCTAGCGCGTTTGTCGGCGTCCAAACGGACCGAAGGGGACCCCGAGAGGTTGCGCGTGAAAGATCAACGGAAGCAGCCGACCCATGCGGATGAGGGTCTCTATTCCGCCGACGGAAGTGGTCCTCGACACTCAGCTTGTGTCATGCTCCGACGTACCGACCCGCTGAGCGGCCAGCAGCGAGGCGTTCGGTCCCAACGCAGAAGGTAGGTGACACGGGCGGCAGCGCACAATGCTGCGGCCAGAGGGAGGCTTGGACATGAATGTGAATATGACACTCACGAAACTGATGACAATCGGCGCACTCGTCGCGGGCATGACGGCGGTGGCCGGCGCCCAGTCGGGCGGCGGTGCGGTGGGAGCTGATGAGCGCGGGGTGCTTGCGGCCCAGAAGCACTTCTACGAAGCGTACCGGACGTGCGACGAGCAGGAGATGGCGAAGCTCGTGACCGATGACCTCCTTTATGTGTTCTCTGTCGGCTTCATGCACAGAGGCAAGGAAGAGTTCCTGAAATCACTGGAGCCCGAAGGATGTGGCTGGGACGTGCTCCAGGTCGACATCAACGACGTCCGCATTCTCGGCGACACGGCTATTCTCGTGGGCGACTTCAAATACAAGGGAAAGAACGCCGCCCCGGTCGATGCCAACCTGATGGCGATGCAAGTGTTCGTGAAGCGGAACGGCCAGTGGCTGTTCGCGGCCAACTCGACCACCGAGGCGATTCCGCTGGGGGCCAGCAAGAGGCTCACCTCCCAGTAGCGCGCTAGCGGCACACTCGATTGCGTGGCCCACACTATCTCTGGCAATCGATCTCGACACGACGATTGATCGATCGTGCCGACTCAGTGTCGTCGCGCGGGATCAGGGGTTCGGACTCTCCCCGACCTGTTGCGGAGATCGTGGACGCGTCATAGCCCCTGCCTACCAGGTCGTCGACCACAGCTTGCGCACGGTGTCCCGAGAGCGCCAGGTTGTAGTCTTCGGCTCCTTCGGTAGACGTGTGCCCTACGATCGACACGTTCACCCTCCACGCGGCGAGCAGTCTGTCGTAGAGATCCGACAGCACTTGGTAGGACTCGGGACGGATCACCGCCGAATCGATATCAAAGTTCAGATAGACCATCGATCCGCAGGCTGCCGGTGGAGGCAGGTCCTCTGCACACGGCGACTCGACCGCCGGATCCACCACGGCCGTCCGGGCACCAAACACGCGATTGTTCTGCGACCACGCGCCGTGAATGGCGCCATCGTCGGCGGCGACGAGGATCACGGCGACGGGCCGCCCCGTCGCCGCGTCCACGCCGGTGGCCCGCGCAATCGACCCGTTGATGGTTCCGCTGAACGTCGCCGTCCCCAGACAGCCGCTGATGGTCGACCCGCTCTGTCGAAGAGCGAACGGAGTTCCGCGCATGTCAGGTCGCTCCGCCAATCGAAAATCCCAAACGCCGGAGAAGGCCGTCGAGAGCGGGTGAACCTCTTGCACGCCGTTGCCGATGACTTCGGTGAACTCCAGATTCGTGCGACCCTCGTGGCCCGGCTCGATATTGATACCGTTGGCGAGATCGATCTTCACCCACCGCACCGGCGCCGTAAGGTCGGGCACCAAAACGGTCATCTGCTGATCCGGTCCATGGGTCACGAGCTCGGCGGAAGCCAGAACCCGGTAGCCGGTATCGCTTCCTTCCAGGGAGCCAGAGATGACCACGGTTCTGAAGAACGTGGCGTTGCCCGGGGTCTCCAACACGTTCGGAATCGCGAATCGGTCAAAGGTCGTGTCGGCCGGCAAGCTGTAGACGAGCTCGATTGGGTCGCCAGCGTCGGTAGACAGTGTCAACTTCCGAGGATTTCCGTCAATCATGCCGAGGACCCTGCCGCTGCTGCCCACGGCCATCCCGGACTGCCGGACGAAGAGCGCCCCTTGCGCAAATGTGAGCCAGTCGGTTCGCTCGATGTCCGCGGGTGGCGGTGCGTCACCCTGACCCGGCGCCACGGGATGAGCGGAACCGTCGGGGGCCTGAGGTCCAGCGAATCCGGTAGCGGCAATGGCGATGACGATGGCAGCAATGCTAGCCCTGAGCACGAGATTCTCCTGTTGAACGCAACCCTCTGCCGCCGGAGTATAGACGCGATCGGCGCGACACTTCACAAGCGATGTCACGCCGAATCAGATTCTTGCCTTGCCGAGGCACTGCAGCCGAATTTGGCTTGGCGACGACGAGGCTCTAGAATCTCCTATCGTCTACGTTGGTCACGACTCGCGAGCTGAGACCGTCGGGATCCACGCCGGACCGTTCGTGGCTCGCGAGATTCACATGTGAGAGGTCATCATGAGTACCGAAACTGAAGTGCGCGTCGTCAGCTCCGACGGAACCCCGAAGGCTCTTTCAACGTCCGCGGTCGACGGATTGCGGAAGCACCTGACTGGTGCAGTTGTCCTGCCAGGCGAGCAAGGTTACGACCAGCTCCGCGAAGTCTGGAATGGCCAGATCGATCGGCGACCGGGACTGATCGCCCGCGTAGCGGGCGCCGAGGACGTCGTCGCCACCGTGAACTTCGCCCGCGACAATGAGCTGCTGGTGTCCGTCCGCGGCGGCGGCCACAACATGCCTGGCCTCGCGGTGTCGGATGGCGGTCTGATGCTCGACCTCCACGCTCTCAGAAACACCCGCGTCGACCCTGTGGCGCGACGTGCGTACGCCGAACCGGGTGCATGTTGGGTCGACTTCGATTACGAGTGTCAGTCGTTCGGCCTGGCCACACCGGGCGGCGCGGTGTCACACACCGGCATCGCCGGCCTCACCTTGGGCGGCGGCGTCGGATGGCTGAGCGGCAAGCACGGCCTGACATGCGACAACGTCGTGTCGTTCGACGTCGTGACGCCTGACGGCAAGCTTCGTCGGGCCAACGCGCAGGAGAATCCAGACCTCTACTGGGGCCTGCGAGGCGGCGGCGGCAACTTTGGCATCGTCACGCAGTTCGAGTATCAGCTTCACCCGGTCGGAACCATACTGGCCGGGATGATCCTCTATCCCTTCGACAGTGCGACGGCGTTCATGCGGGGATACGCAGCCTGGGTTCCGAGCTGCCCTGACGAGCTGACCACCTTTGCCGGCCTGTTTACCCTGCCAGACGCGACGGTCGTCGCGGGCGCCATCGTGGCCTACAACGGAGACAACGCACAGGGTCAGCAGGCCATCGAGCCGTTCAGCAAGTTCGCGACGCCGATGGCCGACCTGACGGGCCCGATGCGATACTGCAAGGTGCAACAGCTCATCGACGAACAGACGGCACCGCATCGGCGCTACTACGTCAAGTCGAACCTGATGCGCGGGATTTCCGACGAAGCAATAGAGATCATCGTAGATGCCTACAAGAAGGTACCGTCCCCCCTCTCGATGATGGCCTTTCAGCAGTTTGGCAATGCCATCGGCCGCGTCCCAAAGGACGCCACGGCCTACGGGCACCGAGGCGAGAAGACGGAACAGATGACGTTCTCCGCCTGGGAGGATCCAGAAAAGGACGAAGAGAACAAGCAATGGGCGCGCGAGGTTTCAGACCTCGTGCAGCCGTATACGCACGGCCACTACGTCAACCAGGTGGGGTTGGAGTCAGAGGAAGGCGCCAGCCGCATTCAGGCGGCGTACGGGGACAACTGGGACAGACTCGTTGCGCTGAAGAACAAGTACGACCCCACGAACCTGCTGCGCCACAACCAGAACATCAGACCATCGGAACCGGCCGCGGTCGGTAGTTAACACCGAACCCAGCGGACCCTTGCGCGACGCGGCCGAAACGGTAAGGATCGGTGGATGCGACTACTGAACCACTTCCTCGTCGTTGCCTGCCTGGTTGGATGGGTCGGTGTGACCGCCTGGAGCCAGCCGGCCTCGGACGTCGTCACGCTCGATCCCGCCCTCGGGGAAATCGTCTCCCCGAACGCCCGGCTCGAGACGCTGAAGGACGACTACTTCGGGTACACGGAGGGGCCCGTCTGGGTTGCCGAGGGCCAGTCGGGATTCCTCCTCTTCAGCGACATGGCGGCCAACCGGATCTACAAGTGGACGCGGGAGGACCAGTTCTCCGTCTTCCTCGAGCGCGCCGGGTTCACCGGTAGGAACTTTCCGAACCCGCGCATACTCAGCAATCGGCGACTACAGGTCGTGATTCTCGGCGCGAACGGACTGGCGCTCGACACGGAAGGGCGTCTGATTCTGTCCGCCCACGGCGACCGTGCTCTCGTGCGCCTCGAGAAGGACGGCACGCGCACGGTTCTCGCGGATCGGTACGAGGGCAAGCGGATCAACGGACCCAACGACGTCGCCGTGAAATCGGACGGGTCCATCTACTTCAGTGATCGCGGCAGCGCCATGCCGGGAAACAGCAGCGAGCGCGAACTCCCGTACACCGCACTCTTCCGGTGGCACGACGGGACGCTCCAGCCACTCGACAAGGATCCCCAGGTGAACGGTCTGGCTTTCTCGCCAGACGAGCGCTACCTCTACGTAGGCGGTGGCCGGCGCATCCGGCGCTTCGACGTGCTGCCGGACGGCACCATTGCCAATCCTCAGGCGTTCGTCGACACGAGCACCGACGAGACGTTTGGCTACGCCGACGGGTTCAAGGTCGACCCGAACGGCAATCTTTTCTTAACGGCGGGCCTGGGTGGCGTGTGGATCGTGTCGCCCCAGGGGAAACTGCTCGGAAAGATCCCCACACCGGAACCGGGGACGAACGTCGCCTTCGGCGATCCCGACGGTAGGGGCCTCTACATCACGAGCGCCAGAAGCGTGTACTACATGCAGCTGGACGGTAGGACGCCGTGACAATCGGCGCCGTGTCGGGCATGATGTCCGCGGTCGGCTTCGCTCCCGGCTGTGACTGCTTGCACGCCAGCGAAGAAGAACAGGGTCCAAGGGGAGCTTGGCCGCTCAACGCATGAATCTACTTGAGGAGAGCACATGAGATCGACGACAGGAGTAGTAGCCACGATAGTAGGGCTCTTGGTGTATGGCGCCGGCGGGACGCCGAGGGTGGAAGCGGGACAGGACGGGCCGGTGACGCTCGAACTCGCCGAAGGCACGGTGGCCCGGTACCGGGTGGAAGAGCGACTGGTCGGTGTCAATTTCGGCAACGAAGCGGTCGGGACCACCGAGGCCATCACCGGCAAGATCGTGCTGAATTCAGACGGTTCGGTCGACGCTGCCCAGTCGAACATCACGGTCGACATGCGCACGTTCAGGAGCGACCAGGCGCTGCGTGACCAGTATGTGGGAGGCGCCGTGCTCCAGACCCAGGACTTTCCGATGCTGGAGTTCGAGCCTTCCCGGGCCGAGGGGCTGCCGCATCCGCTGCCTGTGGGCACCCCGTACGAGGCGAACCCCGCGATCACCATTCCCAGTGCCGTCGGGTTCGACCTGATCGGCAACGTGACGATGCACGGGGTGACGTCAGAGGTTACCTGGAGCGTCGTCGCCACGCTTCTCCCCGACACCGCGGCGGGCCGAGCCACGGCCTCCGTGACCTGGGAAACCTTCGGCCTCACGAAGCCGCAGATCCCGATTCTGGCGAGCGCGGAGGACACGATCAATCTTGAGATCGAGTTCCGGGCCACACGTTCGGAAATGTAGGTCGACCCGTTTCCTGACGCCCGCGTCTGGCTGCCCTTGGCACCCGGACGCGGGCCTCGCCGTCGCTCGGGGCTCAGGGGTCGACCTCGTTGCCGCGCTGCGTCACTCGTAGTAAGCTAGCCAAACACCTATTTACATGAGAGGATTAGCCGTGCTCCGAACTTGCCTTGTACTCGCTCAGATTTTCGTGCTGAGCGGATCGATCAGCGCCCAAGAGATGTCATCTACGACCGTGAAATCTGGTCGCAAGATATTTCAGACGCGATGTTCCATGTGCCACGTTGGGCAAGCTCCGGCCACTGAGCTCGCGGACGGGACGTCGGGACAGCAGTGGACATTCGGCCCCCTGTTGAGCAAGACGCACGCGGCCAACGAGACAACGCTGAGTGAGAAGATCAAGAACGGCGGTCCCAAGATGCCTGGCTATAGCTTAGCGTTGACTAACGAACAGATCGATCAGGTGATTGCGTTCATGAAAACTATCGAGGAGCCCCTCACCAAACTCGCCAATGATCTTCCAGGCGAGTAAGGAGTACACATGACAAGACAACGACGAATACGACATCACATCGGGTTCGCTATCGCTGCCGCCGGAATGCTCGTGCTTGCGCTGCCGGCGCAGAGCGCGGGGCAGGAAGGCCTGCTGACCGGCACCATCACGTCAGCAAGCGGCGCGCCCATCGAAGGCGTGGCTGTCTCAGCGCAGGTGGCCGGCCATGCACTTACGACATCGGTCTACACCGGTGCCGACGGCCGCTACTTCTTCCCGCCCATGAATAGCAATGAGTACAGGGTGTGGGCGCAGGCGGTGGGCCTGGAACGCGCCGAAACGACGGCCGATCTTGGAACCGGAACCGCTCGTTTGGACTTCCAGATGGCGGAGACGACAGACATCGTCGCGCAGCTGTCAGGCTACCAGGTGTTGGCGGCGCTGCCCGAGGATACGGTCGAGCACCGTCGAGGGAAGGCGCTCTTTCAGAAGAACTGCACCTACTGCCACCAGACCAGCACGGCACTGCGCGATCGCTTCGACCAGCACGGCTGGAACATGATCGTCAGCGTGATGCTTAACGGGTTCTCGCCGAACAACGACGCACCGCTCTCGCCGGTGCAGCAGGAGCTCGCCAACTATCTCACCGAGATGCGGGGGCCGGGTCCGTCACCGATGAATCCGCAGGTGTTCCGTCCGATGGGAGAAGCCACATTACCGGTTGTCTACGAATACGACGTCGAGTACGACGGCGGCGGCTATTCGGCGCACAACGGCAGCGACTGGAGATTCGGCGCGGCGAGCTCCGCGGGCGGCACCGGCGCCATGCACGACTCGGCAATCGATTTCGACGGCAACGTCTGGTTTACGTCGACCCGGAGGAGCACGGAACGGACGGTCGCCAGGGTGGACGCCGTGACCGGTGAGACCACGAGTTACGGAGTGCCGCTAGGAAACGGGGAAATGGCGCGCGCCCACGGCATCTTCCCTGCAGGCGACGGCAAGATCTACTTCAACGCCTCGCCGAGGATTGCGTGGCTCGACGGCACGCTCGGAATCATCGATCCCCAGGCGGTAGACCTGGTCGACAAGCCGGTTCTCGAGACTATCCCGGCCCCAGCGGGTGTCAGCGGATGGCTCGGCACCGACGGGAAGGGCAAGATTTGGGCGGCGAGCGGCACCATGCAGAAGGGGGGCGCGCTCCGATTTGACCCAGAGACCGGCGAGTTCATGCATTTCGAATCGCCCACCGGAGGGCTAACCTACGGCATTGCCGGGGATCGGTTGGGCAACGGCTGGTGGATGGCTGTGAACGACGACATCATCGTGCACGGCAACCCAGAAACCGGTGAAATCACCGAGATCCCGCTGCCGGAGAAGCCCCTGACCGAGTATCTGCAGCCGGGTGACCTGGCTGACGGCGAGCACTTTGGGCATCCAGGCCTTGGCGGCGATCAGTCGCCGCGCCGGCCGTTCGCCGATCTCAACGGCGACTACCTGTGGGTGCCGAACTTCTTCGGCAACACACTGGTGCGCATCGACATCAATACCAAGGAGCTGAAGTACTTTTCGCTTCCCTTCGCGGGGATGAACCCGTACGAAGCGATGGTCGATAGTGAGAGCCGCCTCTGGGTGACATTCCAGAACTCGGATGAAATGGGTCGGTTCGATCCGGATACCGAGACGTGGACGATGTACAGCTATCCCACCAAGGGCATGGCGCAACGCCATAACCACATGCTCGAGCGTGAAGGGGTCCTGCAGTTCGCGTCGGCCTCGGGTGCGTCGCACCGCGTCGGACGGATGGTCATACGCAGCGAAGCCGACGTGCGGGCACTGCGTGATCAGGTTAGCGGAAACTAGATAGACCCTGGGGTAGGTGGCTTCGTGTCACCTACTCCAGGCCGCATTCCGGCTGGACCCCCAACCCTCCAATCACACCGACTCTCCAACCGCCTGCACGTTGAGTCGAGGGCCGTCACCGACATGCGAAAACGCTTGAGCCGGACCGCGGGGCCGGCTGGCGGCCGCCCAACTACTTGACGTATCCGGCGAGTGGGTGGAAGATACCGTCTACGCCTGGCGGTGTGTGCCCCGTCTCAAGTGACGGGGCCGATCCAGGGGATCGCGAGAGCACTCAGGGAGGAAAACTGTGATGAAGAAACTTCTCGTGGCGCTGTTGGTGGTGCCATTCGTCCAGGTCCAGGGCGCGTCGGCGCAGACCGGTGACCCGGCAAACGGGCCCGGTGTCTTCGCTGGCAAGCTCTGTCGCATGTGTCACGGTGACAACGCCGAGGGCGGATTCGGGCCCGACCTGGCCGGTGGCCGAGGCCTGACCCTTAAGCAGTTCACACGTGCTATTCGCCAGCCCTGGGGCGTGATGCCTCCGTACAACGAGAATCAGATGCCGGAGCAGCAGATCCTCGACGCCTACGCCTGGGTGAACAGCCTGGAGCCGGTGGACGAGCCGGGCGAATGGCACTGGCGGAAGGCTCCTGAGACGGCGGCGTTAGGCCAGCAGCTCTACATCGCCGCCGGCTGCGGACAGTGTCACGAGCCCGAGAACAAGTTCGGCCGGAAGTGGCTAGGCGAGCACGCGAAGGAAGTGGACTACGAATACTTCGCCAAGCAGATCTACACCCACACGGACAAGTACCCACGTGGCTCCATGGGCAACTACTCGAAGCTTCGTTTGCCCGAGAGCGTGCTCCGCGAGATCTACCAGTGGATGGTGGTCGATATCGGGATGCGCGTCTCGATCAACGCCTTCATGTCGGCCGGCGAGCAAGCGGGGGGAAACACGACCTACAACCTGCCGCTCAGCAACGCCGGAGTGGAGGACATCGGGTTGGATGCCGAGGGACTCACCGTGTTCATCCGGATACCTGAGGGCAGGGAAATCGTGTCTGCGACGGGACCCGGCTACGAGGGCATCCAACCGCTGGCGACACTCGGTCTCCTACCGGGTCTTTCGCTGGCACCGCACTCACACGATGACACCGGTCACGTGGAGCGACCGACCCCCGACCTCACCCGTGACGTGATGGTCTGGAAGCTAGACCGACTGGACGCCGGTGAGCGCGTAGAGCTGTCGTTCACGATGACAGGCTCACCGGACGCGGAGGTGGCCGAAGGGTTCGAGGGCTCGACAGTGCACTGGGAGAATCCAGGGCGGAACGCCAATGGCAGCCCGCCGATCATGGTGTATCGCGACCTGCGGGTGCCGGACGAGGGCGACCACGAGGTCATCCGGTTCTTCGCGCCGCGGCCTTCGCAGTAGCAGTCGCGCCACTGCTCAACTCAAGGGGCGGAGAACACGGGCCACGCGGGCCGGTGTTCTTCGCCCCTTCTTCTTTTTGGTCGGCTGGGTCAGCGCCTCACGTTCCAGTGCTCACGAAAACCTGTGAGCTTCCAGCGCGGTGGACCTGAATCCTCGGGGACCCGCATCCCGAACCAGATCGTCCCGTCTTCGTCGGTCTCGAGCTTCGGCGTGTGTGCCTCGAGGTCTGGATAGGGAACGTAGGTGTACTGGCTCGTCGCCTGGTCGAACTTCACGAGCGCGTTGTAGACGTCGTTCGTAACCCAAAGGTTGTCGTCGGCGTCGGGCCACACCTCGTACGGGCTGCCGTACTTCAACGGCAGCGGGAACTCGGTGACACGGCCGGTCGCCGGGTCGATCCGAGACAACGCGTTACCGAAGAACTGGCAGGCCCATACCTGCCCCTTCGCGTCCACCGCGAGACGGCGCGCCGGCGAGGCGATAGGATAGGCAGCCCAGCGGTTGGCCCTCGAGTCGTACATCCCGATTGCCGATGTCGTCAGGCCAACGGACCAAACACGGTCTTGCGCGTCGACCGTGAGACCGTAGCCGTTCCACCCACGCACGTTCCACTTCTCCAGGACGTCGTACTCAGTCACCGCGTTGGTCGCCGGGTCGAACTTGCCTAGCAGGCTCGCACTCGTGAAGTTGGAAAACCACACATTGCCCCTCGTGTCGGCTCGGAGCGTGTGCTGCCATGCACCGTTCGTCTCGACCGGATAGCGCCGGAGGTCGTCCGTGGCCGGGTCGAGCACGCCGATATGGTTGCCGGCGATCTCGGTCCAGTAGACCCGCCCACGGTCCTCGATGATGCCGTGCACGAAGACGCGGTCGTCCGGCGAAGGAATCTGCCACGCCTTCTCGCGCGCGTCTGGGTCCAGCGTCAGTGTGTCAACGGCCACGACCGCGCCGAGCGTGCCGGACAGCCAGACCCTGCCGGGCGTCGTCTGACTCGGAAAGGGGTCGTGGATGTTGTGACCCGGCTGCAGCTCATACTGCACGTAGATAGCCTCGGCGAGGGCTGCCTCGTCGCGGACGATCGGGTCGAGCTCAAGCTCGCGCTCCGGGTGCCCTGGCGGGAACAACCGGGTCAGATAGTCGATGATCGCCTCCTTCTCATCGGGAGGCACCATGACGTCGTTCACCAGTGGATAGCCGCCGGGCCGGCTGAACATGCGCTCGACCGACGAGCGCCACTCAGCCTCCGTCCTCCCACCCTTGCGGTGCCACGCGCTCGTGGCCCGGCCGAGGTGTCCCTCTCCCGCTGACGAGTGACAGGGAAAGCACGAGTTGACCATGACGTCGCGCGCCGGTGACGGCGGATACAGCGTGTCAAAGTCCACCAGCTCCACGTCCGACGTCTCTCGCCGAGCCGCGATCGCGAGGTCGACGGCGCTTGTCTGACCTGCCCTGACCTCCGCATGACCGACGGGCGATTCGTACGCCTCCTCCACCACCCAGACGTCATAGCCGCCGGGCGGCAGATTGAAGATCTCGTAACGCCCATTCACGGTGAACACTGTGTAGCTGATACGGCGCGTGGTGTCGCGTGCCTTGACACGAAACGACCGGACGTCGCCCTCGTCGGCGGTCACACTGCCGGCGATCACCCCCCTCTCGGCAGGATTCTGTGCGTAGCCGGTCGCCACCATCAGGCCGACCGTCATGCTCAACCCAAGGAGAATTGATTTCATTGCCATACCCTTTCGAGAGAAAGTTTATCTCGCTGGCCGACGCGCGTGCGACCTCAGTGTAGTGGAACCAAAAAGGGGTCCTGGGAGTCTTCCCCCAGGACCCTTTGCGAATCGATACAGATTGACGCGCTACTCCAGCGGCTCCACTCGGATGATACGCGCATTGCGCGTGTTCGCCATCCAGACCACGGGCCGATCCGTCGTCGGGTCGATGGTGATCTTCTTCGAATCGAAGTCGGTCGGCATGAGGTACTCGATGACTTCACCGGTGGCAGTGTCCAGGCGAGACACGCGCTCCGTCATGTTGCTGGACGCGTAGACATGGCCGCTACTGTCGGGCGGGGAGGCTGCGTACGGCGTCGTGTACCTGATCGGCAGCTGCCACTCCTTGAACGCCTCTGTCTTCGTGTCGAACATCCCTACTTTGTCCCCTGTGTACTCCGCGAACCAGAGACGGTCTTGGGAATCCATCGAGTTACGCCGCGGCATCGCACTCCGGGTCGGCGTGGGGAAGAACCTCGCCTTGCCGGTGTCCTTGTCAGCGGTGATCATGACGTCGCCAAAGTAACCGGTGCACCACGGGTTGCCCATCGAGTCTGCCGTGAGCTGATAGCAGGCGACAAACCCATTGTTTGGCACGTCGGGATCCTCTGGCCACGCCCACGTGCGGTCGTGCTGCATCGTCTCTTGGTTCACCCGAAAGAAGGTGGCCATTCCGGTCCAGATGTTCCCGTCGCCGCCCTGCGCGACGAACTGGCCGTTGGCGCCGTCCACCGACTCAATCTCCCCCGTCTCCGGATCGAGCCTGGTGACGACCGACGCGCCGTTGTCGATGCGCATCGGGAACCAGGCAAAGCCTTGATCGTCGACAAGAATGTCACGCGTACCCTTGAGGCTGCCTTCCCGGACCCCTGGCAGCTCATACTCCCTGAACTCGTTGGTCTTCGGATTCAGCATCCCGACCATCATGTTGCTTTCGTCCCCGTACCAGAAGTTACCGTTGGGACCGACGACCCCATCGTGGGTCATCGTGGTCCTGCGCGGCTGGTCCCACTGCGTGACGATAACGCGCGTCGCCTTGCCTGTTGGCCGCGGCATGTACTCCATGTCGAACGGGAGTTCCGTCCTACCACCGCTCATGTTGACTGTAGAGAGATACTCGCCTAGGTCGTTGCCCTGGAAGCGGCCCCAGGGAGCCTCCTCCGGCTTCTCAACAACTCTCTCCGGTCTCGGTGAGTCTCTCGGAAGACCGAACGAATCGCCATACGCCGCCTCGATCTGCCGGCCTGCGCGGCTGTCATCGCTATGCGCGGTCCCGTCAGGGTAGTAGTGCTGCATCCGCCGGATGACATTCGGCCACTCCGCGGGAGCGTGCCTCGAACGTACGGTTCGCTTGAACGTGTGGCAGTATGCGCAGCTGAGGGCGGTGTAGACGAGTCGATCCTTCTGGTCCTTCGTACCAGGCATGCTGTTGACGATCTCGACGGAGGAAGCACCCGCAAGCGGATCGCTGGCACTGCGGAGAGTCAAGTTCTGACTCCTGGTGGTGCTCGCTACCACCTCTACGGGGCCGGGATCTGCCGGATCGTACCCGCTGGCACGCGTCGTGATGGCGTACGTGCCGGCATCGAGGTGCGTACGCGGGAAGCTGTAGCGGCCCTGCGCGCTGCTAACCACTGTCACCGTATGGTTCGCGCCTTCGCCCCGCGCCGTCACAAGGACCCCTTCCATCGCGCCCTCTTCTTGAGAGCTAACGAATCCGGTCAGTGCCTCTGAGCTGTGGGCGTCCAAGTCGATCGCTCGCGCACCCCACAGGGCGAGAGCCACGACCGTGGTCACCATCGCCAGTTGTTTCGCTCGCATCAAAGCCTCCTTCGCTTTCGATTTCAGGCGACCGGGCGCTCCGCGCCGGCCGCAAACGTCCTAGGTCAGACAGGAATTATAGCGTCGAATCGACACCAAAAGAACCCACCGACCCCCGAATCTGCCGATCATCGCACAGCCCAGGTCTGCAACTATCCAGTGCGGCTTGCCGGGGTCTGGACCACACCCGCGCCCGCTGTGAGGGTCCTGAAACCGGTCGGTCCCCGAGGCGGTTCTCAGTGGGTTCATCGGGCGAGTCGTGCTACGATTCCGGCCAAATCCGAGGGGCCGTGCATCAGAGCCATTTCGGCTTCGAGCAGCCGCGGTCCCGCCGCTTGATTGGAGAAGACTATGCGTGCATGTGTGATTGGCGTCATCGCCGTTGCGCTCTCGACCACCTTCGTCGTGTCGAGCCAGGCGCAGGGTGAGCTCGAAGTGTTCGGTAGCAAGACCATCACGCGCATTGGCGTCGTGGTTCCCGACGTTGCGAAGGCCGCGAAAGCATTGACGGATGTCTTCGGCGTGCCAGTATCACCCGCCAAGGACGTCAAGCCCACAGGCTTCCCGGCTGACTACACAGGCGATCGCTCGGCCTACACGCGTGTGGCCGAGGCGCAATTCGACAACATGATCATCGAGCTTGCCCAACCGATGGGCGGAGCGAGCCCGTGGCGCAACCACCTCGAGACCCGCGGCCAGGGCATTCACCACATAGCCTTCAACGTGCCAGGAGTCGAGTCGCACGTTCGCTTTCTCGAGTCGATGGGCGGAAAGCGGGTCGTCGGCCAGCCGGGTAGCAACGCGGCGATTGTCGATCTCACAGAGCAGATTGGCATCAGCTTCGCGCTGCACGAGGGGCAGGAAACCCCCGGCTACATCGTCGAGCGTAGGCCCGACGCTCGCGCCAGTGGCGGCCTGACGGTGGTGGCCAGACTCGGCCTGCTGGGACTCGATACCGATAGCCGTCGGACCACGTTCAATACCATCTTCGGAACCTCGGTGCCTGAGCCGGTCGACGAGCGCGGTCTCACGTTCCCCGAGGGATTCACCGGCGATCCTCAATCCGGCATGCGTCACATCTTCGTCCCGTTCGACAATCTCTGGATCAACGTGATTCAGCCGCTCGGCGGGGAGAGCCCCTGGAGGAACATGGTTGAGAACCACCAGCACTATCTGTTCTTCGCCGTGGACGACGCCGCTGCGGTTGCCCAGATGCTGGAGGAACACGGCGGTACGAGGACCCTCGGCACTGACGGGGGGACCGTCGCCTACATGGACATGCAGGAACAACTCGGGTTCACCATATTCCTGCTGCCGGCCGGCGTTCTGCCGGAGTAGTCCGGCCCGCTACGCGGTGGTACGGGTGCAGACGGCGAGCGCAGGCGGCTCGTCGTCGCGCCAAGGCCGTCTAGCCTCTACCGCCCTGGCCGGCGCGGCCCAGGATCATCCCGCGGTTCCGGTGACTTCGATGACGATCCCGAGCGTGTCGGTAAAGTCGAGGTACTTGCTGGTCCCACCAGGACGGCCGTAGGTCAACTTGCCGCCCTTCGCTTGCAACAGACGAATCATCTCGTCCAGTCTATTCCCCACGTCGAACGCTAGGTGGTGCACGGCGTTGCCCTGCTCCTTCTCCAACGCCTCTGACCAGGGACTTGGTCCCCCCACTGGCTCGATCAACTCGATGGCAATGCCGTTCTCATGTGTCCAGGTCGCCACCTTGACGTGAGCATCCTGATTCGCCATTGACCCTTCGGGATACTCCATCGATGTCACGACGCTCGCTGGAGGGATCGTGACGCCAAGAATATCGGCGTAGGCCCTCACCGCCTCGTCGGCGTCTTCCACCACGATCCCCACATGAGTCACTGGGTGGCTGCCCAGCGTCTCGCCCGGCGTCGCTTTCGTCGTCTGCTGGTCGAGCATGTTGAACACTTGGATCGAGATCGGCTCGAACGTCGTACCCAGTTGATCTCGGAAGTCGACGTAGGCCCATGGCGACTGATCCGTACCCCCACGCCACTGACCGCCCTTCTGCACGAGCAGGTCACGCATCTCACGGTAGTTGTCGGCGACGCCAAACGAAATATGGTGGACCGTGGGCCCGTACGTCTCCACGGTGTCGTGGATCGGCCCCCACCCGGTGACCGGCTCCTGAATCTCGATCAGGAAGTTCGACAGGAGCATCGTCGCCGCTTTCGCAACCGCCGCTTCCGAACCGTCTGGGGCGGCGAGCGCGAGCGTGTTGTTGATGGCTGGGACAGGGATGTCGAACACCTCCGCAAAGGCCTGAGCCGTTGTTTCCGTGTCACGCACGGCGACGGAAATATGTGACACCGGCCCCGTGCCGATCTGTGGCGGGCTCTGCCCTCGAACTCCCCGACCGACGGCCACCATCGCCAGGAGCGCGATCACTCCGACACAGACTCTCGTGTAGACCCTCATTCCGCCGCCCTCCATTGCGAGACCAGACACTTGGCCACCATATCCTTGCGATCCACCACGCGTTCCAGTCGCGTCATTGAACCACCGAACCACCGACCATCTTACACGCGTCCGACATCGACCACGGTGCCGGTTTCCTTTCCTTCGACGAGACCTGCGTATGCCAATGCCACCTCGGCCGCCGGTGTGCCAATGCTCGAATCCCAGCCCAAGGCCTTCATTGTCTCAGTGACACCTCCCGGACTCACGATGTTGATTCTGATGCCGCGGGGGAGGTCCAGCGCCGTCGCCTTGCCGAACGCTTCGAGTCCTGCGTTGACGGCCGCCAGCACGGAAAACCCTGGGCGATAGATCCGGCTCGCCAGGCCCGACGACAACGTGATCGAGCCGCCGTCGGCGAGAGCGGGCAGCGCAAGTCGCGCCACACGAATCTGGCCCATCAGCTTGTCCATCACACCGAGCTTCATTTCGTCTTCGGTCATCTTCTCCAGCGGGCCGACATACATCACGCCGGCCGCGCTCACGACCGCATCCACCGGCCCTACGTTCGAAAACAGTTGCTCCAGCGATGCCGGGTCGGTGATGTCAGCGCGGAGATCGCCGGAGCTGTGCCCCACGCGTACGACGTCATGTCGTCCGGACAGCTCGTCTGCGACTGCTCGACCGATCGTCCCCGTAGCTCCGATAATCAGAATCTTCAATCTCTCCTCCTTCGCATGGCCAAATTGTCACCCGCCTGGCTCTCGGTCCGAGAGACGCTCGCCGGGTCCACGCGCGCAGTGCGGGACCATTCTACAAGGAGTGCGAGGTTCCCATGTGGGGGCGGCATCGGAGTATCTGCGACCTGGGCGCATCCTGCGGAACGTCGATCCACAGAGCATCCAGTGTCATTGCCCGTAACTCGGCCCTTGACTTGATCGTCACGAGTCGGCGATACTTTGTATCGCAAAGTTAAACCGCTCTTTCAGTTGAGTCGGTCATATGCAACTCGATGAGGCGCTGCGCCAGATTTCCGACATCCGCCAAAAGATGGTGCGGAGCGAGGTGTTTCGCGGCTATCGTTCGGTGACCGTCGGATTCTCCGGCGTCGCAGGCGTGCTTGCCGCCGCCGTTCAACAACAGTGGGTCGCCTCACCCGACGCCCAGCTTGGACGTTATCTCGGTCTGTGGTTGGGTGTCGCCGCAGCCAGCATGATCGTCGCCGCGACCGAGATGTACTGGCGGGCCCGGCGTACCGGATCGGGGATGGCACGTCAACACACACTGTTGGCGATCGAGCAGTTCGTACCCAGCATGGTGGTTGGTGCACTCGTGACGGTGACCATCGTTCGGGGCGCGCCACAGGTGGCTTGGATGCTACCGGGGCTGTGGGCGCTCGTCTTTGGTCTCGGCGTGTTCGCCTCCGCTCGGCTGCTGCCCCGGCCCGTGTTGGCGGTCGGGTCGTACTACGTGCTGTGTGGATGTGGCTGTCTGCTGTGGGGACAGGCGGAGAATGCCTTCGATCCCCGGCAGATGGGGATCAGTTTTGGTGGCGGCCAGCTGCTGGGCGCGGCGATCCTGTACTGGACACTAGAGCGAACCGATGTCTCGACCCACAACGAATAAGCGAACCGCCCGGAAGGCCTCGGCCGTCGCGGGACGGTTCTCCTACGACGGCCTCGACCGGGTCTTACACGAGAAGGCGAGACTGGGCATTCTAGCTTCGCTCGCCGGCAGCCCTGGGGGGCTGCTCTTCAACGACCTGAAGCAGCTCTGCTCGCTGACCGACGGAAATCTCAGCCGGCACCTGGCCGTACTGGACGAAGCGGGTCTGATCGAAACGTGGAGGGGGACGACCGGGCCACGGCCACAAACGATGTATCGGCTCACTGCCGGAGGTCGGCAGCGGTTTTCCGAGTACATCAGCGTGCTTGAAAAGGTCGTTGCTGACGCCCAGGTCGACGCACGGGGGGAGCCACCCAGCAGCGGGTGTCCCGAGGCTGGTCACCAGCGTGACGCCGCCCCTTTTTTTTTCTAGTAACTTTATGTTGCAAAGTCTGTTGGGCTGGGCCGACCAATCATGAGAGTCATTCGAGCCGACGAGCTGGGGATGTGCTTCGGCGTCAGGGACGCACTGGGGGTCGTCGATGCGGTGCACGACCCCAGCCAGGTCACGATCCACGGCGAGCTGGTTCACAACCCGAGCGTTGCGAGACGGCTGCGCGCGGTTGGCTTTAGGCAATCGCCCGAGGACCGTCGCGGTCCTGCCTCCCGGACTCCGCTGGTCCTGATCACAGCGCACGGCGTGAGCAACGCGGAACGGCAGCGACTGGCAGCCACCAACAAGCACATTATTGACACGACCTGTCCGCTCGTCCGGCGAGCTCATGACGCCGCACTGGAGTTACAGGCCGAGGACCGGCACGTCCTGCTGATCGGCAAGCCCAACCACGTCGAGGTAAGGGGCATCGTCGAGGATCTGCACAGCTACGACGTGATCGGCCGTGCGAACGAGGTCCGGTGCTATGAGCGTCCGCGGTTGGGGGTTGTCTGCCAGACCACCATGCCGCCCGATCTCGTCGACGACGTCTGCGCACGCGTCCAGCTACACAATCCACTGGCCGACATCCGCCTGATCGATACGGTCTGCCAGCCGACGAAGCTTCGGCAGCGCGCACTGCTCGACCTTGTGCGCCGTGTGAACGCGGTCGTCGTCGTGGGCGGACGAAACTCCAACAACACTCGTCGACTCGTTCAACTGTGCGTCGAGCATCGGACGCCGGCCCTGCATGTTGAAAGCGCGGATGATCTGAAACCCGAGTGGTTTGTCGACGTTGGTACCGTCGGCCTAACGGCCGGCACGTCGACGCTCGATGAAACAATCGCCGAGGTGCAGCGGGTCCTTGAGCGGATGGTGACCCACGGAGTCCCCGGCGAGGGCGGACCAACCGAGAGGCCGGCTGATGGCCAGGTAGCGGCAACCACATGAACGATATGAATGATGCAACGAGTCGTTTCGGCCAACTCCTTCGGCTCTCGCCAATCGCGATCCTCATACTGGCCACGCCGCTGCTCGCCGCCTGCGCTCAGATATGCGGGTCGTTCAACTGGTGGAGTCCTTGTTACTACGACATACACGGCGACGACTCCTCTCCGGTGCGCTCCGAGATCGAAGAGCCCCCAGCAGCAGAGTACGCCGACGCCGTCGACCGGGCTCGCCCATTCGTCCGCGCCTTGGTTGTCGAGGAAAACCTTCCCGGCCTGTCGCTCGCCGTGGGGCTAGCCGGAGAGGTCGTGTGGGCCGAGGGTTTCGGCTGGGCGGATATCGACGCGCGTCGCCCGGTGACGCCGCAGACGTTGTTTCGGGTCGGGGGCGTGACAAAGCCGATGACCGCCACGGCCGTAGGCTTGCTCCACGAGCGCGGTCTCCTCGATCTCGACGCACCGGTGCGCAACTACGTGCCCAGCTTCCCCGAAAAGGAGTGGCCCATCACGACGCGCCAGCTGATGGGTCACGTCGCCGGCGTGCGCAACCCCCCATTCGACAAAGAACTCCTCTATATGCGCGAACACTGCGAGAGCCCGCTCGACGGGCTGGAGCTCTTCGCTGACGATCCCTTGCTCTTCCCACCCGGAACCCGGTACCGGCACTCGAGCTACGGTTGGACCTTAGTCGGCGCCGTCGTCGAGGCAGCTGCGGGCGAGCCGTTTCTCGATTTCATGCAGCGCGAGGTCTTCGACCCATCGGACATGCCGGATACGGCGCTGGACGACGTCCTTCGGCCCGCCGCCCGTCGCACGAGCTTCTACTGGCCGTTCGCCGCTCGTAATACGAGAAACGGCGTCGAGGACGCCGCCGACGGCGACAACTCGTGCATCCAGGGAGCAGGCGGTCTCCTGTCGACGCCGTCAGACGTCGTCCGCTTCGGCCTCGCGATCCTGTCGGGACGCCTGCTCCGCTCCGAAACGCTCGACATGTTGCGAACGCCGCTTGAGCTCGAGTCCGGCGAATCGACCGGGTACGGCCTCGGCTGGTTTGTCCGGTCCGCCCCCTTGGGTCCGACGGCGAACACGACGGCGATATTTGGGCACAGTGGAACCTCGGTTGGTGGTTTCACTTCGCTCATGACGCTGCCGGAGCACGGCATCGTCGTTGGGGTGACCACGAACGTCTCCTTGGCCCCAGACCGCGTCCCGCATCGCTTCCTAGCCGAGAGCTTACCCTCGCTCTCACTACGACTCGCAGGCATCTTCGCCGGGGGCGAGGCAGCGGCCGGTCAATAGCCCCATCGGGACGAATGACCCTGGCGGTGGGGACAAGAGCAACTGCAGACGTCGCGCCTCGGCCGTCCCGCGACTATACGTCGAGGGTTTAGAATAGGCGGGAATGGGACCAAGGTTGTTCGTGGTCGCCGTGATGCTAGCGGTTGGGGTGGCGTGGCTGTCCGACAGCCAGACCAGACTCTCAGCGGCTGACGACACGGGGGTCATCAAGGGCATCGTCCGAAGCGACAACGGCCCCGAGGCCGGGGTCTGGGTGATCGCCGAGACGGACGATCTCCAGACAAAGTTTCGCAAGATCGTCGTGACGGACGACGAGGGCCGATACCTCCTTCCGGAACTTCCCTCTGCCACCTACAACGTCTGGGTGCGGGGCTACGGTCTGGTCGACTCAGACCCGGTGCGCGTCACACCCGACCAGGAGCTCCACCTCACCGGGAACGTGGCACGGACGCCACAAGACGCCGCGCAAGTCTATCCGTCCAACTATTGGCTTTCGCTGATAGACCTGCCGAGTGCGAGCGAGTTTCCCGGTACGGGTCCCACGGGCAACGGCATCAACCCGAACATGGCGACGCAGGACGAGTGGATCAACAACCTGAAGGGATGCCAGCGCTGCCATCAGGTCGGCAGCAAGCGCACGCGGGAGGTTCCCAACCCCGAGGACTTCGACTCAACGATCGCCGCCTGGGACCACCGCGTGCAGAGGGGTCAGCGTGGAGCCCTGATGAACAGCTTCATGACGCGCTGGGGCCGCGCACGCAGCCTGGAGATGATGGCTGACTGGACCGACCGAATCGCAGCCGGCGCAGTGCCCGAGGCACCGCCTCGCCCCACCGGCGTCGAGCGCAACGTCGTCATCACGATGTGGAACTGGGGAAACAACGTCGCCTTCGTGCACGACCAGATTGCCACCGACAAACGGAATCCACGCGTCAATGCGAACGGGCCCATCTACGGCGTCGACATCGGCAATGACTATCTTCTGGTGACCGACCCCAACGAGCGCTACTCGACGATGGTCAAGGTTCCCCTGCGCGCAGACCGGTCGACCGTACCGTCGATGTTCACCACGGAGGGATTCGAACCCTGGCGCGACTTCGGGGCGCGGGCGGTTTGGAACGACCCGGCCAACCCGCACAATCCGATGCTCGACGGAACTGGCCGTCTGTGGCTGACGACGCGCATCCGCCCTCCTGACAACCCCGATTGGTGCCGGGAAGGCTCGGACAGCACCTATGCGGAATACTTCCCGGTCGAGCGCTCGTTTCGTCAGGCGGGCTACTACGACCCGGAGACCGAGGCGTTTGTGCTGATCGACACCTGCTTTGGCACGCACCACCTGCAGTTCGCCGAGGACGCGAACGACACCCTCTATTTCAGCGGCGGCGGCCAGGTGATCGGCTGGATCGACACGAAAATCTACGACGAGACCGGCGACGAACGCTTCTCGCAAGGCTGGTGCCCACAGGTGCTCGACACCAACGGCGACGGGAGGATCACGAAGCCCTGGAACGAACCACCCAGGCTCGGGAGCGCGAGCGCCGCTGTTTTCGATCCGTCGCTCGACACACGCGTTGTCGTCGGAGCCTACGGCATCATCGCCAGTCCGGTGGACGGCGCTATCTGGATAGCGTCTGACGACTACCCGGGCCGACTCCTGAGACTAGATCCGGGCGACACGCCCCCAGAGACCTGCAGCAGCGAGCTCTACGCTGTGCCGGTGGAGCTCGGCTACCGAACGCGCGGCCTCGATGTCGACCGCAACGGCGTCCTCTGGACGGCGCTCGCCGGCAGCAGCCATTTCGCGAGCTTCGACCGGAGCAGGTGCGCGGTCTTCAAGGGTCCAACGGTGCGCGACGGCCGGCAGTGCGACGAAGGCTGGACACTACATAAGACGCCGGGCCCCTCATTTGCCGGGACGGACATCGGGACGGACTTTCACTATTACAACTGGGTCGACCAATTCGACACGCTCGGGCTCGGTGAGAACGTCCCCATCGCGAACGGATCGAGCTCCGACTCCCTGCTGGCACTGGACCCAGAGACAGGCACATGGGTCATCCTCCGCGTGCCGTATCCGCAGGGCTTTCACAGTCGCGGTCTCGATGGCCGGATCGACGATCCGGACGGCGGGTGGAAGGGACGCGGTGTCTATGCAACGTATGGAGCCGACGCTGCCTGGCACGTGGAAGGCGGGCCTGTCGAGCCCGGAAACCTGGTGAAGTTCCAGATCCGCCCGGATCCGCTGGCAAGGTAACGGCCCACGACGAGCAGCTGAGCCGGGAGCCCACCTCCAGGGCCCTGCCTCTAGCAGCCCTGCCGCCAAGCAGGTCGGCGGCGGCGGCGCCACGGGTTGCGAGTCTCCTTCCATTGCACGTCGGCTGAGCGGATCGCCCAAGACGCGCCGCGCGCCTCAGGGCAGCCTGAAGACGAATAGCATATTGCCGCGGCCCGGCTGCTGGATCTCGGGGGTCAGTCCCCGGAAGTTGATACCCCCGCCGGCGGCGATGGCGATGTACTGCACGCCGTCGTGCATGTAGGAAACCGGAAACCCGCCGGCACTGGAGTTGAGAATCTGCTCCCACAAGACGTTACCGGTCCGGGCGTCGAACGCACGGAACCGCCGGGCGTCGTCAGTCACGAACACGAGGTCGCCGCCCGTGGTGAGGACCGAGCCGCCGATCCCGGCGCGCTGCCGATACACCCACAGCGGCTCACCGGTAGCCAGGTCCATGGCCGTGAACTGGCCGACCTGTCCGTCGATATCCGGGGCCGGCTCTTGGGCGACCCGCGCCGAGCCGTGGTGGGCGCCCGGCCGGTCATTGAACTCATTGAGCGTGAGGTTCATGCAGACGTTGTTCGTCGGCGCGTACAGCACGTTCGTCCCTGGGTGGTAGGCGGTGGCCTGCCAGTTGATGCCGCCCATCGTGCTCGGGCACACAAAGACCGGCTCATCGATCTTCGGGAACTTGAGCGACGAGTTCAGGATGGCCCTTCGGTTCTCCGCATCGATGTCCACGATGACGTTCTGCAGGTTGGTGGGCTGGGCCCACAGGAACGCACCGGTGGCGGCATCCAGCGCCCACACGATGCCGGTCTTGCCTGGTATGCCAGTCACGATCTTGCGCCGCCCGCCCGGCGTGATCGCGTTGTTCTTCCACTCGACGGCGCCCGGCGAGACCTCGGTCTCTACGATCAACCGCGCGAACGGATGATCGAGGTCCCACTCGTCGTTAGGAATATGCTGGAAATACCAGACGATCTCGCCGGTATCGGCGTCCAGGGCGAGCGTGGAGTTGGTGTAGAGGACGTCGCCGTCGCCGGTACCGCGCTGCACGGACCCCCACGGAACCGGCACCCCAACCCCGGTGTAGATCAGGTTCAGCTCCGGGTCGTAGCTGGGTGAATTCCAGGGCGACCCGCCCCGGCGATCCTCGTCGGGCACGTCGCCCCAGGTGTCGTAGCCGAACTCGCCAGGGCCAGGAATGGTGTAGGTGCGCCACACCTCGTCACCGGTATCGACTTCGTGGGCCGAGACCCAGCAACGCGTGTTCAGGTAGTAGCAGCCCGACATACCCGCAACGACACGCCCCTTGATCACCATCGGGCCGCCAGAATAGTGCTGTCCGATGGCCCAGTCGCCAACCTGCACGTCCCATTCGACCTCGCCCGTCCGGGCGTTCAAGGCCACCAGATGAGCGTCGTGGGTAGCGATGAACAGTTTGTCCTCGAAGAGCGCGCCGTTGCGATTGGCGCAGGCCAGAGGGGCGGCGTGCTCAACCTGTTCCCGACGATACTCCCACAGGCGCGACCCATCGCGCACGTCGAGCGCCTCGACGAAGTCGCACGCCTGCACCAAAAACATCATCCCGTCGTGCACGAGAGGCGTCGTCTCCTGCCGACCTTCACCCATGGTCCAAGCCCACGCCAGACGCAGGCCGCCCACGTTGGAGGAATCGATCTGGTCTAGCGGGCTATGCCCCCAGTGGTTGTAGGTTCGTCGCCACATCGGCCAGTCACCGGGCGGCGGGTCGAGCAGCATCTCCTCGGTCACTGGCTCATAGTTGACGGCGTCTGATTGCCCCGATGCGGATGCAGCCACGAGGAGAGAGGCGAGGACGAGACCGACCACTGAGCAGAACACTTTTCGCATCTGTTTCCTCATTCCACGAGAGTTCAGCGTTGGACCGCTTCCACAAGTGTGCGACGCGCCCATCACACACGCATAGACAATACCTCGATCGACCATCTGGCTGGAAAATTCTCCGCGGAACAACGAACGCAAGCACAGGATCCGAAACACGCCATTCCAGGCTCGACGCCGGACCACTCTTCGGGGTATAAACGGCCGATGACGCGCAAGGTGATCGTCTTTGCGTTGGCTACGCTGGCGCTTGACGGCGCACCGGCAGCCGGTCAGGACCAATGGCCGACGTTCCGTGGCGTGATGGCGGGTGCCGTCGCCGACGATCCCGCCCTGCCCGACACGTGGAGTGAGACCGAGAACGTCATCTGGAAGACCGATATCGCCGGTCTCGGCTGGAGCTCTCCGGTCGTCTGGGACGATCACATCTTCATCACTGCCGCGGTCAGCGCCGGTACCGAACCGCTCCCGCAACGCGGGCTCTATTCCGGGCGAGGAGCTCCCGGCGTGCAGGGGTCGTCTGCCATGCACCGCTGGATTGTGTACGACGTCGACTTCGCCACTGGCAGCATTCGCTGGGCACGGGACGTGGCGAGCGCAGCCCCGCAGATGACGAGACACATCAAGAATAGTTACGCCTCTGAGACGCCGGTCACTGACGGCGAACGTGTCTATGTGTACTTCGGCAGCATCGGCCTTGCCACCGCCATCGACATGCGTGGCGAAACCGTGTGGACTAGAGAGCTGGGCGCGCACAACGGCCCTCAGTTGTACGGCACGGCTGCTTCGCCGGTCCTGCACGACGACCGCCTGTACATCGTCAACGACAACGCGACTCAATCGTTCATCGCCGCGATCGACACGAGGACGGGCGACGAGGTGTGGAGGGTCGCGAGGGGGGAAGTGGAAAACTGGTCGACGCCCCTCGTGTGGGAAAACGAAGTGCGGACCGAGATCGTGACGACCGGTCAGGGAAAGATCCGGTCGTACGACCTCGACGGCCACCTACTGTGGGAGCTCGAAGGCATGACGCTCAACAATGTGCCGACGCCGTTCGCCAGCAACGGGCTCGTCTATATCAGCTCGGGGTACCCGGGGGCGAGCCCCCGCCCGGTCTATGCCATTCGTCCCGGTGCCTCCGGCGATATCTCCCTTAACCCGGGCGATGCGGACAACGACTATGTCGTCTGGTATCAGCCACTCCTCGGCAGCTACAACACATCAGCGCTGGTCTACCGTGATGCCTTCTATACACTGCTCGACCGCGGCTTCCTGCTGTCTCACAACGCCCGAACCGGCGCAGAGTTCTACGGCCGCCAGCGCATCGAGCCGGGCAGTGCCTTCACCGCGTCGCCGTGGGCCTATAACGGAAAGGTCTTCCTGTTGAGCGAGGACGGTGACACCTACGTTGTGCAGGCCGGACCCGAATTCAAGTTGCTCGGAAAGAATTCGCTCAACGAAATGTCGCTAGCAACACCAGCCGTGCTGCGGGGCAGCCTGATTCTTAGGACCCAGTCGAAGCTCTACCGGATTGCGAAGAAATGACCACGACCGGCTACCCTGCGGCCAGCCGAATCCTCATCAGGATCAGCAACTTCTGGCGCGAAGGCAGGCAGGCAGTTCCCGCTGCGCGGGCGAGTTAGTCGTGGTAGGCTCCAGCGGAGGTTTCGGACCTCTACCACATGCTGACAGGAGGCAACTGCAATGGAACCAACAAGGGAACAGCTGACGGCGAGCAAGACGGGCGACCAGGCGATTGACGGCGAGATCGGCCGACGTTCGATCTTCGATCGCGTGACGAAGGGTGCGATTTGCGGCGCGGCCGCGGCGGCCCTGGCCGTCGGCCTGGCTCTGCCGAACGCTGCGGCGGCGCAAGAGTCGGATGGCGAGCTCAAGCGTTTCATCCTCATTGGTTTGTGTGAACCGACCGACGATAGCCCCGAAACGCTGGAGGGGTTCCAGGAGTTCTTCGTCGACCAGCACGTCGAAGACGTGTCCAAGACCCCGAACTTCGTCCGCAGCCGAGTCTACGGGCTCCGCGGGAAGCACCTGGGAGGGGCGACGTTTACGGACTACATCTCCTTCTACGAGGTTGATGCAACGAGTTGGGAGGAAGCCGAAGAGGTGCTCAACGCATGGCAAAGAGACCCCGACGCATGGGAGGGTCGCGCACACCACATGGAAACAGGCAGACGAGTTGGTAGCGTGCTGAGCTGCCCCGGCTCGGGCTGGTACGAAATGCTCCACACGTACGATGGGCCTGCGCGGCCAACGACCAAGTTGGACTAAAGGTATAGCCCAGAGGTGACCACTGTCGCGTCACCGCGATAGTGTTCACACCGAGCGCACAGGCGTGCAGGGAACGCCAACTAGGCCCTGGTCGGCGGCCAGGGTAGCCGGTGATGAACAGTTTCACGCAGAAGGTTCCCCTCGGAGGAACCGGCCTCATGGTGAGCCAACTCGGCATCGGCTCCAGCTATGGCGCGTCCGCCAGCGTGATCGAAGAGGCCGTCGAACAGGGCGTCAATTACCTCTACTGGGGGACCATTCGGCGACCCGACTTCGGCCGGGCGATGCGGAATCTGGCACGGCGCAATCGTGAAGGCATCGTCCTCACGGTTCAGTCGTACTCGCGGATTCCCAGGCTAATCGGTCCCTCGGTGGAGATCGCCCTGCGGCGAGCGGGTCTCGACTACTTCGACATCCTGCTGCTGGGCATGCGTAATGAACGGCCCGGGCAAGCGTACATCGATGCCTTCGAGCGTCTTCGCGAACAAGGGAAGGTACGCTTCCTGTCTCTGAGCACCCACAACCGGCCATTGCTGCCGTCGCTGTTCGCGGAGTACCGGGCAGGGAAGAGCCCGTACGAAGTCTTCATGTTGCGCTACAACGCCGTTCACCGTGGGGCAGAACGCGATGTCTTCCCCTTCGTCCCCACCGAACCGCACCCGGGCATGATCGCGTACACGGCGACGCGGTGGGGGGATCTCGTGGACTCGAGCAAGGTGCCCACCGGCGAGACGCCGCCCACCGCCGGCGACTGTTACAGGTTTGTCCTCGGCCAACCCACAGTGGACCTCGTCCTCTGCGGGCCCTCGGATCGGAGCCAGATGCAGGAGGCTCTGCGCGCACTCGAGCAAGGCCCACTGCCGCCAGACGACGTCAAGCGCATGCAGCGAATCGGCGATCACATCTACGGCCGCCACAAGCCGAGGTTTAGAGAAGAGGGCGATGTGACGGTGTCGTCAGGTTGAAAGCCACGTGTTGGGCTCCCCGGCCCGGGTCTGCCCGAATCGCTCAAGTCGTTCGCTCGATCGCCTCTTGAATCGCGGCACGCAATTCCGCTGGATCATCGGCCCCGATTCTGTACTTGCGGCCATTCTTCAGCACGATCTCCACGGCATCAAGTCCCGAGACAGTGTAGAGCCAGCCGTGAGGCGTGTATCTGACACCCCAGAAGTAGAACCAGCGATTTCGCACGACGCCGACACTGCTTATGCCACGAACAAGGAATCTCTTTCGAATGGGGCTGATACCGAAACGCAGCGTGATCGCCTCAGGGGATACCGACACCGTGAGACAGCAGAAGATACCGGCGGCCACAGCCAGAAGGAAGATCGCCATACTCGGAATCAGCGGAGTAGAGGCTCCATACCGTGCGAAGAACACAGCAGTACCAGCCGCGATCAGCCCGTAGACAGTCACGAGCAGGGTCCCGCGTTGGGTGCGTCGATAGTTATGCATCAGGGTATCAAAACCGAAACAGTCGATTCACCTTAACGACAAAGGCCCGATTGCGGATCGCTGAGACCCGGTCCGGCATCAGGACGTCCGTGTCGCGGTCCTCGTTATAGACGTTGAAGAGGATCGCGTTGCGGCGGTCGTAGAACGTGTCGAGGAGGATGCCGAGACTGTCATTCTGAAAGATGTTGGTATTGTCGCGGCGCATCTCGTTGGCCACCCACTCGGACTCCGGCGCGGAGTCCCAGCAGCGCGCGCTGACATACAGGTTGTCGTCGTCGAACAGGATCCAGACGTCGGTCTGCTGTGTGGCCAGCATGCCCGCCGTCGGTTCTGCCTGAACGAATCCTCCGGCCGGGAGGATCTCCTGATACACCCGCTCGTCGAGGACACCGTCAATGCGTACCGGTTCGCTGACCCGAACGGCCCGCACGGTCACTCCTCCATCCGCAGCGCGAGCGATCGTCTCGGGGAGTGACAGTGGTGGGGGGCCCTCGTACGCCGGCAGCGACTCCCTCTCCGGCACGGCGGCTTGCGCGGGGACCTGAGCCCCAAGCCCAACCGTTCCCGTCATCGTCACCAGCGCTGCGACGACCAACCCGCAGCACACGACCTTGGCAGGTGTCGCGGACGCTGACCCTGACACCGACGCCTATGAAGGTGGGGACGGGACGATCCGCCCGCGTGCCGGTCGATCCAAACACCTCAGTCGTGCCATCTGCGCCGATCAGGACGGTGACACCGAGGTTGCCTCGTCGGGAGCTGACCTTGGGAGCCACGGGCTCTGATGGAAGCGAACACCGCGCGATCACGTCGATCGGCTCATTGTCTGTCGAGGTTTCTCGCGGCGGCTCGGCGACCCGACCCTCTCCTTCCTGGGACGAGGATGAATCCCGAATCTCAGGTCGTCCCGCGCGATGGCGGCCGCCACTCGTTCCATCGTCGGCTCGAAGTCCTCATGACCCGAGTCGATGTAGAGCCACTTCTTCAGGATGTGGTGGGGCGCTAGTTGCGGGAATTCCTTGATGATCGAGGGGTGCTGTGAATGGTCCGTGCAGATCAGAACGCCGTGCCACGTCCACCGCCCAGTCTTGGTCGGTTCGACCAGGACCATCATCTGGCGACCGAACAGATATGCTGCCAGCCCACCGAACATTCTCTTGGTGAAGAAGCTGGCGTGGTCCTCGAAGACCTGAAAGATCCACTCGTTGTCGAACGTTTTCATCCAAGAATCAGCACGTCTGTCATGTTCGCTCTAGGGCATCTCGCAGACGAAGTTCTCAGCATCATCCGTGCTACCGCTCCCCCTGTGGACAGCCACTTGCGGATACGGACAAAGCGGTCTCGTCCGGTCGACGACGCCGTCAGTCTGCCGTGACGCGATAATACTGTCGGGAGCCTCGCCCCGTTCAACCCATCGTTCGAGCGGCGCCATCCTGTCAAAGGCACTTGGCCCCGCACCGCCGCCACAGTGGCCCATCCCGGGCGCCATGAAGAGACGATATGCGTCGTGGACATCGGCTGCGCTCCCGACTGTTTCGACCACACGCTGATAGTACTGCGTGGCGTTCAACGGCGAGATCTGCGCATCGCTCCAGCCATGATACGCAATCAACTTTCCGCCACGGTCAAAGAAGGGTTTCAGATTCGGGTCCAGAGCATTCAGCGTGTCGTTGTCCGCCTCCTCCGCCTTGACGATGTCGATGTCGAAGTCGAACCGGTCGACGGTCCACTCCTGGTCGGCGTAGACCAGGTAGCGATACTGCTCCAAACCAGTGGCTCTCGCTGACTGTGTCCACCCCATATCGGTCCAGTAGAGCTCGCTCCCTGGAACGAGGCCGGTGATCGCCCGGCCCGTCTTGAGGTTGACCGGAGACGAGTACAACATCCGGACCGTATCGACCTGCATGGCGGTCAGGCAGGACGGGTCCTTACCCGCTGAGCACCGGAGAACCGCCGGATCGAACTCGCAGGCCTGCGGTCTCCCGATGACGCCGTCCTCGACGCCATCCATCTTGTCGCACGCCTCGAGCGCAGCTGAGTGGACCAACCGCCTGTCCCCCTCAGACAGGCGGGCGGCTTCGTTCGCTTCTAGCACGGTCGCGACCCTGAGTGCGCCGGCCGCGCGCCCGGTCCAATCCTGGCCAGGTGCTCCGGCAACGATCCCGTCGAAGTCCTCCGGGAACCGCTGCGCCGACTTCATCGCCTGACGTCCGCCGGCAGAACATCCGTTCCAGTAGGAGTAGCGAAGCCCCTCGTCGTAGTGGGCCGCGATGATCGCTTTCGCCGCAACGGTCATTTCGTGAACGGACCGCCACCCAAAATCAATGACCTTCTCAGGGTAACCTAGACCAAAGCTCGCCGTGTTCCCGGTATGTCCTGTATCAGTGGAACTCGTGGCATAGCCCCGAGCCAGAGCGGCCGCCATCGACCCATGACGAATCGACCCGCTGAACGCACCGTTCCCTACCCCCTGATATTTTCCGTTCCAGTCCTCGGGAAGCCACACCTCGACGGAGATGTCTGAATCGTCGGACGGAGCCAGTGTGGCGACCACGCGGCAGAATGAAGGCAAGCCGCCGTATGTGCGTGCCACCGCCTCAGCCCGCGGGCCCGAAGAACCGGCCGCCGAGGGTGGCACGAACCCTCCAACAGCCACCGACTCGGCCCGAGTGACCGTCGTGTTGGGCAGCACGACAGATAGCAGGCTCTCACACAAGCGTGGGGCGGGCCCGGCGAGCTCAGACTCCCCGGGCGCAGACCCACTCGCACAGGCAAAGCCGATGCATGCGCCAGTGACGATGACGGCCGTGGTCGTCAGCAAGCGTTTCATGTCTCGCCGAACCTAGAGGCGCCCGCAGGGGCTTCAGGCTGGATCTTCAGCATGCCCCCCTCGCCAATGAGGGCGGTGACGTCGTGGTGGCCGAGTCGGGAGCCGACTGTAGGGGCCATGGGTCTGGGGTTGATCTTGTTGTCAGTTCCCTTCGGCAAGATGAGTCGAGAACCACGCCACCAGCGCAGAGGTTACCCGCGTAGCATCTGCGCCCTGAAATCCGTGACCGGCCCCTTCAACGACGACGAGATCGGTGACCACGCCCTTGCCGCTCAGCGTCGTATGCATGAGTCGGCTGTTGTTGACGTCGACCAGAGAATCGGCGTCTCCGTGGACCAACAGAGTGGGCGGGTCGTCCGAGGACACGTGCAGAATGGGCGATACCGATGACATCAGCCGTTCGTCGAAATCGAGGGCGGGAAAGGGGGTGTGTGAGTCGGGCCGAACGATGCCACCAGCAAGGGAAAGTGCGTCATCCGGGTACGTGGGCGGAAAACGATCGTGAGGAGCCACCCTCGTCCGGAGATCAACCGGAGGAAAATAGGCGACGACGGCCGCGACCCGACTGCTCTCTCTCAGCACTTCATCTGTCGCCGTGGGGTTGCCCTTGTCAGAAGCGAGGCCCAGCATCAGTGACAGATGGCCACCCGCACTCCCACCCCAAACCCCGAGGCGATCCGGATCAACGCCATAGGTATGGGCATTCAAACGCACGAACCGGACGGCTCGCCGAACATCGGCGTAGGCTTCCGGGACTTTGAACCGTGGACTGCTCCCGTGGCGGATGGAGAAGACCGTAAATCCTTCGGACAAGAGGGCCTCGTAATTCGACCGGGCTTGCTCCGGGGGCATCCACCAAGAGACCCAACCTCCGCTCACCATATAGAGAATCCCAGCACCGTTGGCCTCACCGGACGGCGCGAACACATCCATCGTGAGCGCCATTCCGTCCTTGTGACCAAAGACCACATCCGGAATGATCGAGTCGCCGGTCTGAGCATGGGCCTGGCCAGCCACGCACAGCCATGTCAGCGTGCAGGCGACCACGTGGGTCAGCGTTCTCATGGTCCTCTCCTTCATCTCAATGCGAACTGCCGCATTCTACTCCCACCTGCAACTGCTGCGGTCCAGGTCGGCTATTCGATGTGCAGCCAAGGGGGCCTTCGGCCGTTCGTTCACTCGACGGACTTTGCGTCTCTCGCGACCGCGAGCTGAGACATGGTACGGTGGAGAAAGCGACTTCGGTGCGAGGCCGTGGCTCGCTGCCACCATTGCTCATCGGCAACGAGCGCCCGTATCCCCTCCGTCGGTTCGTCCACCTGTGCGGCGAGGACGTAGGTTAGGGCCCAGAGCAGCTCCTGCAGTGTGAATGCGTCGTCACTGTCCTGCCGCCATTCGGCAAGGAATCTCGCGGCAACCGGCCGCATGTCTTCGCATGCTTCACGGAGTTTCGACAGACTGTCCAGCCCCAGGCGGGAAAGCCGCTCGACGTCTTCTTCCTCAACGATCAACATGTCGTCGGATGCACGGGCGACACCCGCCTGTCGCCGCAGCAGCGCCCAAGGTCCGATCAACGACACGGTCCTCTTTCAGAAACCTCGTAAGGCTTTCGACCGTCGGACGGGCGCCCAGGGCATGTTCAGGAATCACACACTACCCCCTTTGATGAATCTGCTCCTCGACGTCAGAACCGAAACAGCCGATTCACCTTGACGACGAAGGCCCGATTGCGGATCGCTGAGACCCGGTCGGGCATCAAGGAGTCGGTGTCTCGGTCCTCGTTGTAGACGATGAACAGCTCGCTCCCGGGCGCATACTCCCACCGCAGCCGCAGATTCGTGCTCAGCGAGTCACTACTCGAGTTGTACTGCACCAGGGCACTGACGAACATCAACGGCGTCATCGTGTATGTCGTCCGGGTCCGCACCACGTGCGTCGTAAACAGGCCCTCGGGCAGGTCCACCCGGTTGTACGAATAGCTCGGCTCCAGCGAAAACTGCGGCGTCAGCTCCACCCGGACTTGGTCCCGGCCTTGGCCAATGCTGACCGTGGTCTTGTTCCCGCTGAAGAAGCCCCCATACTGCACCGAGACCCGCCCCGACAACCGCCGGTGTTGCCCGAACGTGAAGCCGGTCTGCACATCCTGGAAATTGTAGCCCCCCACCGGAATGACCACCCCGGGGGCAATCCGGAACGGCTGCTCCAGAAACTCGTAGCTCCGGGTGTACGTCGCGTCGAACTGGTCGCTGGTCTCGAACTCGATGCCAAACCGCCCCTGCTGCTCCCGGGTCTCCAGCCGCCCCGCCCGGTCGGTGATGTAGTCGATACTCCCCTCCCACGAGAATTTGCGGATGGCTGCGATCGACGCCGGCCGAGGGCTGAACCGGTACGACCCGAAGCTGCGCTCGAAGTCATCGCGTCTCAGAAACCCAACCTCCGGGTTGAAATTGTCCCCTACCACGAGGTGCTCGAGTTGGATGCCATGGCGGTCGCCGTTGAAATCAAGCTGACCCCGGTAGCTGAGGTCATCCTCGCGCAACCCTGGAGTCGTCGTCTTGGCCCAGTGGGTGTTGATGTTCAGGCTGTCATAGAACGAAAAGAGCCCATCGACCCCGTAGGTCTCGGCCGACCCCGTGCCGGCCGTCGAGACCGAGCGCCCGGTGAACAACGCGCCGATGCTGCTACGCCGCAGCAGGTCGCGGCGCACCCGGACCACCGAAAAATTCGTTGCCACCGCCCCGGCCTCCAGTGCGTCGTCCGTCTGAATGTTGAGCACCCCGAGGCTGAACTTGCCCATGCGTCCGGTGAGGCGTCCCCCCACGATGATCGGGACTTCCTGCCCCTGGCTCAACCCGATCTGCCGACTATAGAAGAGCACCGGGGTGTTGCCGCCACCCCCGAACGGCCCGGCCCCAGCCCCGCCAAAGGTGAAGAGCCCCTGGTTCTCAAGGAAGAACTCCCGCTTCTCGGGAAAGAATAAGCTGAACCGTGTCAGGTTGACCTGCTGTTCGTCGGCTTCCACCTGCGCAAAGTCCGTATTCACCGTCACGTCGGCCACCAGCCCGTCAGTAACCCCATACTTCACATCGAGGCCGACATCCCCGCTGGGGTCGTTCGAGATGTCGCGAGCCCGGTCGCTTGTCAGATCGGCAATCGCATACGGCTTGATCTCGAGTGTTCGGCCGCTAGACGGTACCTCCAGCCCGACTACAGTGGCCGCAAGCGAGGCCATGAAGAGACCCCGTGGACCAACTGAGGCGGGCAGCGGTGCCAGGAAGGAGTGCTCGTTCAACCGTGGCACATTGCGCTGGACGTTGAGACCCCAGACCTGAGCCCGCCCCGGTCGATATCGCATCGACTTGAACGGGATCGCCATCTCGGCCGCCCAGCCACCGTCGAAACGTCCTGATCGGGTTTCCCAGATCGGGTTCCAATCCGGGTTGAAGTTCCGCTCATCAACCATCTGGGCGTCTATGCGACCGCTGATCGGGTTGGTGTTGAAAATGATCCCGTTCCTCCGGTCGTAGAAGGTATCCAGCAGAACGCCGATGCTGTCGTTCGCTTGGAAGATGGCGAAGTTGTCGCGGCGCATCTCGTTGGCCACTCGCTCGGACTCGGGCGCGGAGTCCCAGCAGCGGACGGTGACGTACAGATTGTCGTCGTCGAAGAGTACCCAGACATCGGTCTGCTCCGTGGCCAGCATCCCCTCCGTAGGTTCTGTTTGGATGAATCCTCCGGCCGGGAGGATGTCACGATACACCGGCTCGTCGAGAGCGCCGTCGATACGCACGGGTTCTGCGACACGCACGGCTCGCACGGTCACCCTTCCGTCCGCATCGCGTGCCATGGTCTCGGGCAAGGCTGGAGGTGGTGGTCCCTCGTACGCCGGAAGCGACACCTCCTCTGGCACGGCGGCTTGTGCGGGGACAGGAGATGGCTGGGCTCGGACCGTCCCGGTCAGCAGCGCCGCTGCGGCCAACCCACAGAACAGGGCCCGAACGGCGGTGGTCACATCCGCAGGGACTAAACGCAGTGGCTCAAGGCGGTGACGCCGCAACGGCATAGTTTGGAGCGAACGGCTCATGTCACAAGTTGTACAACTTGAAATCGTTGTCATTCTATGCGCAAGCTCTGGCTGACCCAACGCCCTGCGCATCTGAGAGAACAAATCAGGAGCCGAGAATGCCCCGGATGGAGCAAGGAAGGCCGCCGAACTTGCCGAAGATACTCGTCACGCGCCGCCTGCCACCGAACGTCGAGGCACGATTGTCGCGCGACTACCAGGCGACGCTGAATGCCGACGACAGCACCACTTCGTCGGGCGATATCCTGGCAGCGGCCGAGGGGCACGACGGTATCCTCTGCACTCCCACCGAGCAGTTCATGGCCGGTCTCATTGCTGCCCTTCCCAAGAGCGTAAGAATTCTCGCGACTTTTTCCGTTGGCTACGAGCATATCGACATCGCTGCATCGAGCAAGCGCGGACTGAAGGTCACCAACACGCCCGACGTGCTCACCGACGCCACCGCTGATATCGCGATGCTCTGCCTGCTGGCCGCCGCCCGGCGGGGTTCCGAGGGAGATCGGTTGGTACGGGCTAATCAGTGGAAGGGCTGGTACACCACGATGATGCTCGGCACTCAGATGAGCAGCAAGCGTTTGGGCATCTTCGGAATGGGACGTATCGGACAGGCCGTCGCGCAACGTGCGCGTGGTTTTCGCATGAGCATTCACTACCACAACCGATCACGGTTGGGCGAGGATCTCGAACACGGTGCGACGTTTCATGAAACTTCGGAATCTCTGTTGGCCGTGAGCGATTTTCTTTCCATCAACGCACCCTCTTCGCCTGAAACTCGGAAATGTCTCAATGCCGAGCGCATCGCGCTCTTGCCCGACGGCGCCGTCGTCGCGAACACGGCCCGAGGGAGTTTGGTGGATGACGACGCGCTCATCGCCGCACTGAAATCGGGAAAAGTGGCGGCGGCGGGTCTTGATGTCTTCGACGGCGAGCCGAATATTCATCCCGGCTACCGACTCCTCGACAACGTCTTCCTGCTGCCCCACTTGGGTAGCGCGACGCGCGAGACCCGTGACGCCATGGGGTTCTGCTGCCTGGACAATCTCGACGCCTTTTTCGCTGGTAAGCCCTGCCCGTCGCCCTTGACGTGATCATCCGCCTCGGACCTACCCACAACCCTCTAATACGGGCCTGCGGAGCCGCCGAACCAACCCGAGAGGGGACCTCCAGCGATGACGATTGGTCGACGCCGATTCATTACCGCGGCCCGACACCGCTCCCCTCGAGAAGGGTGATCAGCTTGGCGCGGCGCCAAGACTCGAATTTCGCGCGGTGATGGTCCGAACGAAATCGAACCGCCGCGTGTTCCTCATGGCTTCGTCATCGACAACTTTCACAGAGGCCTAGCAGCCCGTGGTAGAAGGGGCTCTTCGTAAATCGATGGGTAGGTGTTCGTGACACCGTGTCACAGGGTCGCTACACGACCAATCCGGGCGATCGCGCGCCTCTGGTGCCCAGGAGGCGCGATACGAGGGTCCAGAGGCAACTGAGACCGGCGATCAAAGCGCCGAACACGGCGGCCGCGCGGCCTTGGAGGCTCCGCGGCGTACCGACGCCCGTCAGCTGCCGCATGAGGAGTCCCAGATTGAACCCGGAGACGTGGACGAGCACGCGCTTGAGGATATTGGGATGCCCGCGCAGATGCACCCGGCGCATCCGGCCGGTCTCATAGAGATGCGCGTTGGGCCGTTCCAGCAGCTCGCCGCGCTGTCGCAGCAGCCGTCGCCCGCGCGCGGCCCCGAATCCGCCGCCGATTGGCATACACCGCCGCGCGCGCCCCCGCCTTGCCCTTCCACGTGCGCCGCCCGCGATCCGGCTCCGACACGTAACTCCGCACCCCGATCGCGGCACACCCGACCATCGTCTCGTTGCTGTGATACCCCTTGTCGCCCACGAACTCGACAATCCCGGCGGCGCCGACCGCTTCGACCTGTTCCGCCGCGGTGATGAGGGTTTCGACCATCGTCGTCGTGTCGCCCTCGTCCTGCACCGTCACGCCCACAATGGCCCCCGTCTCCAGGTCGACCGCGTGCTCGGCAGTATGGGCCAGATGCGTCCGCCCGTCCTTCATCTTCGTGATCTTCGCGTCGGGATCGTGCGGGTTCGTCCAGTCGTCGTTCGACCCCTTCTTCTTGCGTGTCCGGTCGAAGCGGGCCAGCTCGGCGCGCGTCGGCGTCGCGATGCCGGAGGCCTCGGCCAGTCGGGTCAGCCACGCGTCGTACCCCTCGCCCGTGTCCCGGCGCACGATGCTTCGCATCGCCGCGTTGGCTTCCAGCGTCGTCGCATCGATCCCGATCGTGTACCCCTGGACGAGGTGGGCGTCGGCCAGACGCTGCAACACCCACGTGAACACGGCCTGGTGCGTCTCGAGGTCGATCAGGCGCCGGGTGCGCGACAGCGTCGAGTGGTCGGGCGGGGCCTCGTGCAGCGCGAAGTCCAGAAACTCGCGGATGCTCAGCGAGTCGGCGGCGCGCCACGCGATCGCCCGTTCCGAGTCCAGGCCTTCGAAGTAGCCGAGCAGCAGCAGCCGGAAATAGCGGCCCGGCGCCAGACTCGGCCGGCCGACCCCGTCGGCGTAGAACGCCGCGCACTGCGCTTCGACGAAGGCATCGAAGCCCGCCTCGTCGAGCGTGCGATTCAGGCGCTCGTAAAACGGGTGCCCTGCGCTCTTCGGCAAATCTGCGGTGGCCACCCACATCGTCGATTGGCGCGCCCGGCGCCGTCGTTTGCCCATCGCCATGCCCGAAGTGTAGTACGAGCGGTCAATCGTGTCGATCCCTATGACGAAGGACTTTCACCACGGGCTGCTAGCCAACAGCTTGGCCGGGTCGCCCTTGCGCCGCGCCGAGTCGACGGTCGTTGGTGTCTCAACCCAGTCGACGTCGGTGGTGTCAGAGCGATCCGACCTCGACAGATGGCGTGTCGTCGAGACCTCAGTGAGCCTTCGTCGCACGACTGACACCGTCGCCGGTGCTGGGTCGAGCCAAACGAGCTACCAGTCGAGGGGCAATGGCATCAGCCACACACCTGCCTGATGTGACGATCGTGGAGTCTGTAGAGCGTCTTCGCGAGCCGGGCGACGTCCTTCAGTGCCGGAGCCACGTACCGCACCAGGGCGCGACCGCCGGGGTCCAGCCTCCACTCGTGGAAGAAATCGCGCTGAAGACGGGCACGATACCCCGAGATCACGGTGGACAGGGGCTCGCCATTGCCCCGGAACCCGTCCGCAAAGCCAAACGCATGGAACAACTTGATGCGCCCGAACGGCACGGTCCTCTTGTAAAGATACAGGTAGTGCGCGTGGCACGGCGTCGGGAGATCCGTGAAGGCAAAGCCACGCTGCCGTAGTGCCTGAATGGCCGTCGCCAAGGCGGCCTGGTCACTCACGGTAAGCGCCGCTGCCGCGTCTCCTGCCTGGTGAACTTTCTCAGCAATCAGTCGGAGGTGTTCTTCCCAAAGCGACCTGAGGTCGCATCGCCAGGGCGCCAGAATGATTCCTCCGTTGTAGTACGGCACCATCGCTTCAAGCTCGTCAGACTAATACCAACGTTCCGCCGCCGCTGCCGCCACCGTACCTCTGACGCTCTTGATCCGCTCAGTTGGCAGCTCAATTCCAAGCTCTCGGTACACCGCGCGCCACGCCGACGTTGGAATACGAGGCTTCAGCGACGGGGCAGCCGCGAGACAACATCCCAATTCGGCCAGCCGGCTGATGTCGGACAACACCAGCACGTCGGCGTCCAACAAGAGCACACGGTCGGTGCGACCCTCGATTTCCAGCCCCCGGAGCTTGTTCGTATGGACTCGCCCCCCGAACAGAGGCTCATGGACGGTCACGGACGCGCTGCATCGCTCGGCAAGGCGACGGACAGATCCCGGTGGTTCACCGATACAGGCTACATGCAGCGGCCAGCCGGCGGCGGTGCCAGCGTGGTCGAACCATGAGGCAAGAAAGAAGAGTGTCCTGGCCTCGAATACCGCACGGTTTTCTTTCGTGAAGTCCGGAACGACGACAACGTCACAAGCCTCACCTGTAGTCACGGGAACTCAGCCCAGCACCGCCGCTCTGGCCCCTAAGCACCTCCGGCCAGTTTGAGCACGACATCGACTCGAGGGGCAATGGCATCAGCCACACACCTGCCTGATGTGACGATCGTGGAGTCTGTAGAGCGTCTTCGCGAGCCGGGCGGCGTCCTTCAGTGCCGGAGCCACGTACCGCACCAGGGCGCGACCGCCGGGGTCCAGCCTCCACTCGTGGAAGAAATCGCGCTGAAGACGGGCACGATACCCCGAGATCACGGTGGACAGGGGCTCGCCATTGCCCCGGAACCCGCCCGCAAAGCCAAACGCATGGAACAACTTGATGCGCCCGAACGGCACAGTCCTCTTGTAAAGATACAGGTAGTGCGCGTGGCACGGCGTCGGGAGATCCGTGAAGGCAAAGCCACGCTGCCGTAGTGCCTGAATGGCCGTCGCCAAGGCGGCCTGGTCACTCACGGTAAGCGCCGCTGCCGCGTCTCCTGCCTGGTGAACTTTCTCAGCAATCAGTCGGAGGTGTTCTTCCCAAAGCGACCTGAGGTCGCATCGCCAGGGCGCCAGAATGATTCCTCCGTTGTAGTACGGCACCATCGCTTCAAGCTCGTCAGACTGATACCAGCGTTCCGCCGCCGCTGCCGCCACCGTACCTCTGACGCTCTTGATCCGCTCAGTTGGCAGCTCAATTCCAAGCTCTCGGTACACCGCGCGCCACGCCGACGTTGGAATACGAGGCTTCAGCGACGGGGCAGCCGCGAGACAACATCCCAATTCGGCCAGCCGGCTGATGTCGGACAACACCAGCACGTCGGCGTCCAACAAGAGCACACGGTCGGTGCGACCCTCGATTTCCAGCCCCCGGAGCTTGTTCGTATGGACTCGCCCCCCGAACAGAGGCTCATGGACGGTCACGGACGCGCTGCATCGCTCGGCAAGGCGACGGACAGATCCCGGTGGTTCACCGATACAGGCTACATGCAGCGGCCAGCCGGCGGCGGTGCCAGCGTGGTCGAGCCATGAGGCAAGAAAGAAGAGTGTCCTGGCCTCGAACATCGCACGGTTTTCATTCGTGAAGTCCGGAACGACGACAACGTCACAAGCCTCACCTGTAGTCACGGGAACTCCGCCCAGCACCGCCGATGGGCCATATACTACAGGAGTAACATGCGACCGAACGCTTTCGGGCAGGATCGTAGCGGCCACCAAATGACGTTCTATCTGGCCAGCGGTATTGCCGCCGGTCTGCTGGCGAACGTGGCCCAACTGGTCTTCTTCCTGTCCTTCGGCTCGGCGATCCCGCTTTCCTTCCTGGTCAGTCATTCCCTCGTCGTCCTTGTTATTCACACGGCTGCGGCCCTGATGTTTGGCGGCAGACAGCACGACCGATTGTGGGCCGCGGTAGCCCTCGTCATACCTGTCACCCTTTCCCTGTGGTCGACGGCCGAAAGGGTCGGTGGCGGATTTGGGAGCGCGGCCCTCTTTGCGGGAGGTGTCCTGGGTTGTGTGTGGTGGTCTCGACTACGCCTTGGTGTCGGTGCTCCTCTGACCTCCAGCCTGTGCGGCGCGCTGCTTGGGGCCGAACTGATGCTGTTTCGGGCCGAACACTTGGAAGGACTTGGTGCCGGATTCCCGACGCTGAGTCGGTACGGTGCCGGCGCCGCCGGTCTGATTGCGTGGGCGCTGTTCGCCGGGGTGCTGGGTCAGCGGCTCAACCGGACACATGTGAGATTGGCCGCACTCGCAGCCCTTCTGGTCACGATCCCAGTCTGGATTGCGGGGCGGACTCTGAACATGGCTCACCCGACGCCGCCGAATCGGGAACATCAGGGGTCACGTCCGTCGGTCGTTCTCATCGTGCTGGACACCGTACGGGCTGACCATCTCGAGTCGTATGGCTACGACAAGAATACGATGCCGCAGCTCGAGCGGTTCGTGAGGACCCACACGGTTCGGGCCGAACGTTCCGTGTCAACGTCAAGCTGGTCGTTGCCGAGCCACGCGTCGATGTTCACAGGATTGTTTCCCGTGCGGCATGGAGCCCATCACGCCTATCTCGATGAACCTGCAACGGCATCGGTGTCGATGCATGGCGTGCGTGACGAAGTGCCAACCCTCGCCGAGATCCTTCAGACACTGGGGTATTGGACAGTTGGAGTCTCGGCGAACTACGCCGTCTTGACGGAGTCCCTCGGTCTCGGGCGTGGCTTTGATCTGTACGAAACGATGCCCAGGTCATGCTACGAACTGCGCCGACGCACTCCGTGGCGGATCGCGAGCGATCACATCGCGCCGCTGGCGATGTTCGACCGCTTCGCTCCCTTCAACGACTGCGGATTTTTCGGACTCGCCGACCGATACCGCTCGGCAGAAGAAATCACCGACCGGGCCATCGACGTAGTGAGTGCAAGTCGTGACGACCCACTCTTTCTCTTCTTGAACTACTTCGATGCACATGAGCCGCATCACCGACGGGAGCGCCGGTTTACCGAGCGTCGGGAGAACACCCGGGCGCTCCGTGAAGCGGTCTGGGTGGGCGAGGGTTCGCTAGAGGAGCACGAGCGTATCGAGTTGATCGACTACTACGACAGTGAGCTCACGTATCTCGACACTCATCTCGACCGTCTCCTCACCGAGCTGAGCCGTCGTGCCGGGTGGGACGAGATGCTCGTCATCATCACGTCGGACCACGGCGAAAGTCTCGGTGAACATGGTCTTATTACGCACGGGACCAGCCTGTACTCCGAGGTCCTCGACATACCCTTCTTCGTGAAGCGCCACGCCAATCCGACCTGGGGCCCGGCCAGCCCGCCAGACTCGATTCAGCTCTTTCAGCCAGTCGACATCTTTCCAACCGTGCTCGACTACCTGGGCGCCGCCGTGCCGTCCCGTCTCGACGGGTTCGCCTGGGGGCGGGGCCGCACGGAGGCTCGTGCATGGTCATTCGTCGACCGCGACAAGGCTCGGATCGCACCGCAGCTCTTTGACAAGGAGAGTCAGTCGGTCGAGCGTGGTGGCTGGAAGCTCATCGCGAGCAGCGATGGGACGATGGAACTTTACGACCTCCGGAAGGATCCTCGCGAGCACAACAATGTCGCCCAGCAAGAACCGGAGATGGCCGAAACGATGAAGGCGCTCCTCTGGCCACGAGTGACCTATGTCGAATCCGGACGCGACGACTCGGCGCCCGACGAGGACTTTCTGGAGAGGCTTCGCTCGCTGGGATATGTCCGTTAGTCCGCTGGTTGTCCTGATTGCCTTTGTCCCATTGGGATGTGGCTACGGCACCGTCGAATCCGAGTCGGACACCGTCCCTGTTTGAGCGCCACGAGCTTTGGCGTCACGAAGGAACACTCTCAGCTCGTCCAACTCTCTTCTGTGCAGGAACCCAACCGCCAGGACGATTACCGGGAAGCTCGCTACCGCAGAGAGGCCCAGCAGGACCTCCACAAGTCCGGTGGCCGGCGCAGCCATGCGCACACACGCATAAAGCCCGGCTCCAACCAGGGCGAGCGTGCCCAGCCGTTTGCCTTCGTAGTCAATCCGGTAGGCGCGCTGCCCGAGCACGAACATCGACAGGCACAGCACCAACTGGCCTCCTGCGACAGCGAACGCCGCCCCACGGAGGCCCAGGTTTGGGATAAGTAGAAGATGCCCAGTGACGGTCACGATCGCTGCGAGCAGCGCGGTCACGGGAAAAGAACGAGACTGTTTGGCAATGTTGAGCGAGGTCGACATGAACAGAGCGAGCGACTGCAAGGCGATCCCCAGGGCGAGCACCGGGACGATGTCGGCCGCGTGATGATAGGGCGGAGGAGTCAACAGCCTGACGATGGGGCCTGCAAGCGTGGCGACGGCCATCGTCACCCAGACCAGCATCGCGCAGCCGTAGGTCGCCATCCGACCGAACAACACCGGCGCGCTGTCGCGACCCATCATGTCGAAGGCGAACGGTGACCAGGCTCGACTGAACGACACCGTGTAGAACTTCACGAGCGTCGCAGCCGTGTTCCCGATCGAGTAGACGCCAACCTCGGACAGCGGCAGGAACATCCGCAAGAAGAGCCGGTCTGACATTCCCATCGTTTGATGTAAGAGCGCATATGGCACTTGGGGCAAGCCATACCGTAGCGTCGTTCGGGCCGTCGTCCACGAGAAGCTCCAGGCAAGGACGGGGGGGATAACGGGTATCAAGCCCGTGAGAAGCACCAGCGACACGATGAAGTCCGCGAGCATGATGCCCAGCACGCCGAGCCGCAGCCCGACAACGAGGAACAGGCGGATCGCCAGCGTGGCGACCGAGCGACCAAGCATCCAACCGGCGAACTGCTTGGACTTGTTCTGAGCACGGAGTAGGTTCAGCGGTATGAATAAGAAGGCTGACACGACCCGCGTGAGCAACAGAAAGGCTACCGCCGACACGTATTCCACGGAGCCGAGCAGCTGGCGACTCATCCACGGCGTCGCTATCGCGAACACCGCCAGGAGGATGGCGTTGCTGACGATGAGGACAATGACGACCGTTCCAGTAAGCTGTCGGCGTTCCGCCTGCCCGCCGTCGTAATAGAAGCGCAGATAGGCTTGCTCGAATCCGAGCTCGTTCAGGGGCCGCAGAAAGGCGCCGAGCACGAGCAACAACGCAAGGACGCCGTAGTCGGTCGGCGAGAGCACTCGCGTGTATACGGGGACCAGCGCGATGTTGACGACCAGGATGGCCACATCTGCAGACCCATAGACAACGAGCTGTCCAAACACTCTTCGGACGTTATCGAACACACGCAATGATAGCGAAATCGGATCTTGCGCCGTAGATCGTGGGCCGGCGCGACCGGCGTCGAGAGGGTCAGCTGACCCAATGGCTGAGGTCTCGGCCCATTGCGCGTGACAGCTTCTCGACGTCTTCTCGAAACGTATCGTTCAGTTCCCGTCGAAGAGTGTCGGCCAACGGTATCCGGGAGACCTGTTCGACGTTGGATCTGTAGATGCCGTCGAGGACGCCCAGTCGACTCAGACCAAGAGTTCGCCGCACGGCACCCAGGACCCAGCTCAATTTACCAGCCGGCCGACTGAGTCGGCCAATCAAACGAGCGCGGTGTCGTCGGCTGTCGTTCACGACTGGAAAGTCGGTTCTTCCATCGTCCTCAACTCCCAGAAATGACAACACGCCGGTGTAGGCATCGCGTGGAGAGCGACGGAAATCATCGAATACGATCGAGTGAACCTGGTTAGCGGGGAACACAGTGAGCAGTCGTTCCATCTGCTCTCCAAGACTCGCCAGCTTCGCGTATTGGAGGAGTGCAGGTTCAGGGCATGTACTGGGGCAGTGCCGGCCGGACGCCCGAGCCGCCATGAGACGCCACGCCGTGCCGAAGTCCGGCTCAGATTCATAGAAGCTTACGAGGAGATGGGTGTGCAGCGAGTAACAGAGATCGACCGGATTCCTGAGCATCACGATGATCTTTGCGGCCGGATTGAATGCGCGAATATTCGACAGCTCTTCGCGAGAGTAGAGGTAGAACACGGAGCTCTCGCCGATGGCCCTGTGCTCAGGCCTGGCACCGGAAAACAGTTCGAGGTAAGTGTCCAGACTGCCCACTGCACGATGTCGTGGCAAATCGCTCGCGAAAAAGTGCGGCTCCTTCGGTTCGGAATGATAGATGGCGAGGTGAGATCGAAGGTAATCAGATAGCCCGGTCGTGCCGCATCGGGGAGCCCCCACGATGAAGAAGTTGGGCGCAGTCATCAGCCACTATCATACGTGGCTCAGACTCCGCGCACGTTCCCTCGTCTCACCGTCGGGCCGCAACGCGATCTACATCAGCATCCTGTCTCATAGCGTAAGGGAACGCGGCCGGGAGCCCGCCCGTCGTCGCGGCACAGCGAACGGATGTGGCGATCGTGGGATGTGTGAAGGTTCGTGTTTGATGCGGAGACTCGGGTGTATCCTATTGCTGCCGTCGCGACGCCGCCGAGTCCACCGGGTATCGACTGGCATCTTGGAGAGTGAACACCGTGACACAGCCAGCAGCGGGGATGGTCGCCGCGGACGGAGACAAAGGCATGGCAAGAGTGAAGACAATACGCGCAGCACACACCAGGTGGGCTGTGGCCGGAATGACGACCTGGGCGTTGCTGTCAGCAGCACCCTCTTGGGCGCAGGGGGACGAACTGTTCAGCGACTACTGCGCGATTTGCCATGCCGACGACGCGGTGGCCCTGAGCCGTGCCCCAGACCTCGCCGCACTCCAGCAGCTCACGCCCGAAACCATTCTCGACGTGATGACAAACGGCACGATGGCGGTCAACGCCCAGTCACTGAGTACTGACCAACGTCAGGTGTTGGCAGAGTTTCTGGCGGGTCGGCCGTTCGGGTCGGCGACATCCGAGGATGTCGTGACGCTCAGGAATCCTTGTCCCAGCACGCCGATCGGAAACCCGCTGCAAGGACCAATGTGGAACGGGTGGGGCGTGGACCTCGGCAACTCGCGGCTCCAGCCGGCAGAGGTTGCCGGGCTGACCGCCGCCGACGTGCCACGGCTCACGTTGAAGTGGGCATTCGGGTTCCCCAACGCCAGCTCACCGGCAGCACAGCCCACGGTGGCAGGCGGTCGCATCTACATTGGATCTGACGCCGGGGTGGTCTATGCCCTGGACGCCGAAACGGGCTGCGAGCACTGGGGCTTTGAGGCGCAGGCGGAGGTCCGGACGGCCGCCAGCATCGGTCCGGTGAACGGACCGGGGTCGGGGCGCTACGCCGTCTACTTTGGCGACCTCGGCGCCAATGTCTACGCGGTCGACGCGGAGACGGGCGAAGAGCTCTGGACGGCAAAAGCTGATTCCCATCCGATCGCGCGTATCACCGGCGCCCCGACGCTCTACGATGGACGTCTCTATGTGCCGGTCTCGTCTCTGGAGGAAGCCAGTGGGACCAATCCGGCATACGAATGCTGCACGTTCCGCGGCAGCGTCGTGGCGTACGACGCCAGCACCGGTGAGGTGATCTGGAAGACTTTCACGATACCCGAGGAACCAAGACCAATACGGAAGAACTCCACCGGCACGCAGTTGTGGGCACCCGCTGGCGCCGCGATCTGGTCGGCGCCGACCATCGACGTGAGGCGGGGCCTGCTCTACGTCGCGACCGGCGATGCCTACACCTCTCCCGCCGCCGAAACCTCTGATGCCGTGATGGCCTTGGATCTGGAGATCGGCCGACACGTCTGGGTCACACAGGTACTCTCGGGCGACGCGTGGTTGGCTGGGTGTCCTGAGGATCCTGATGCACGGCCGGAAAACTGTCCCGAGGAGCTCGGCCCCGATTACGACTTCGGCAGCTCGCCGATTCTTCGGACGCTGCCGAGCGGCCGCGACATCATCGTCATCGGGCAGAAGTCAGGGATCGGTTGGGCACTCGACCCCGAGAATGAGGGGGAGGTGCTATGGGAACATGCTGTGGGTCAGGGCAGTATCGTGGGCGGAATTCAGTGGGGTTCGGCCGCCGACGACGAGCTCGTGTACTTTCCCAACAGTGACATCGTACTCGGTCCGTCCGCCGCGGGAGGCCTGGCGGCCGTGCGGATGGACACAGGCGAGCGCGTGTGGTTCACCCGTCCACCGTCGGTGATGTGCGGTGATTCGGAGTGCGTCCAGGGCCAGTCCGCTGCAGTCACCGTCATTCCCGGCGTGGTCTTTTCGGGGTCGTCCAACGGGATCATGCGAGCCTACTCGACGACCGACGGAGAGATCATCTGGGAGCAGAACACCGTCCTGGAGTACTCAGCCGTCAATGGCGTTGCCGCCAAGGGCGGTGCGCTCAACGGACCCGGGGCGACCGTAGTGGACGGCATGCTCTTCATGACGTCGGGTTACGGTTACCTTGGTGCGATCGGTGGCTCGGGCGGTCCGGGAAACGTCCTCTTGGCCTTTCACCTTGAGTAATGGCGGCGGTTCGTCGCCGTGAGGGCGCTGAAAGGACAGCGGCGACTCAGGTTTCATGGGGAGGAGAGCGATATGAGCGGAATGAACCGGCACGTTTCTCGGCGAGTCTTTACAGCGGCCGGCCTCGGCGCACTTGCTGGGCTCGGCATACCCCGTCTGGCGATCTCGCAGACGGCGGCGCAGGGTCGCATGGTCCCGTCCGATGTTCAGCAAGCGAACATTGCTGTTGTCAATGACTTCTGTGCTGCCTTTGCACAGAAGGATCTGAACGGCGCGGTGTCGCTGCTGGCAGACGACTGCGTGTATCGAGTCACACACACCCAGCCCCCGATCACGGGGAAGGAAGCGGTCAGCGAGACGATCGCAGGGTTCATGCAACGGGTCGTCGACTTCAAGGTACTCAACACCGTGGCGCTCGGCCCGCTCGTGCTCAACGAACGGGACGATATCTTCGAAGCTTCGGACACACCTCCTGCCGGCACGTTTCGCATCGCGGCTGGTCTCTTCTTCGTTGAGAACGGCAAGATCGTCGAGTGGACCGACTACTTCTTGACGTAGACGAAGAGTCTCCACCAGGTAGGCTGTGGTCATGAACACTACCGAACTGAGAGAGACACTCACCCGTCAACTTCGTCGTAGCCAAGCCCACGCCGGACTCTCTGCCGCCCTCGAGCGATTCCCCACGGAGCTGGCGGGGCGACAGGTCGCGGGCCACCGCCATACGGCTTGGCAGCAGGTGGAGCACATGCGGTTGGCGGCAGAGGATCTCATCGCCTACTGCGAGAATCCGAAATACGAGGCACGCGACTGGCCCGACGGCTATTGGCCGGAGAGTACTACGGAGCCGCCCTCGTCTGAGGCGTGGTCAGCAAGCACTCGTCGCCTCCTCGATGCCACCGAGAAGATGGCGCGGATCGTCGAGGATCCCGACCTCGATCTCCATGCGAAGGTCCCCGCCGCCGAGAAGGCACACCATCACACGCTACAGGCAGCACTCATCTTGCTCGACCACAACGGCTATCACGCCGCACAGCTCATCGCTCTGCGGCAGGCCCTGAACGTCTGGTCTGGAAGCTGAGCGCAGCAAGCCGGTGTCTACCGAATGGCTCGCGTCGAGGTCACTTCGGTGCGATCGCGTAGAACCCGGGGAATGGAACCTGACCCACGTTCATCATGTGGACCAGCTCGACCTCGCAGTTCTCCACGGTCGTATCTTCCAGGTCCATCAAGTCCACCGGGTTGTCCGGCGTAGCACGAAGGAAGGGCACGGCAATGGTCCAGGGTTGGGTGAAGGTGTTCGGGTCGGTGAGCGTTTCCTGGTAGTGGATGGTGTTCTCGTCGACGAACGTGATGCGCTCTTCGGTCGTGACTTCCGGACTCATGAACGTGCCAATGTGGTCCATCCACATGAGATCCATCAGGTTCGTCGTCCGGATGACGAGGGTATTCCCCTCCCAATGACCGCGTGAGTCACCCTGCCAGAGGTGTATGTCGTCCGGCAGCCTCGGCGTGTCGTCCGTGTGGATCACGCGATATGTGTGGAGGCGCTCCATCGAAAACACGATTCGGTCGGGTTGCTGGATAATCCGATGGCCGGTCGGCGAGACCGGCGAGTAGCTCCAGCGTTGCTGGGCGACCGGCAGGCAGACCGCGGTCGGCGAGAGGTACACCTGCTCGTTGCTGAATCGTTCTCTCATCGCCCACGGCTTGTACGGAATCTTGCCGTTCGGCGGATCGACGATCAGCGTCTTCAGGGATCCGAAGCGGCCGACAAGCTCTTCAATGTCTTGCGCGAATCGCGTCGGCCGCCAGATGCCGTTCAGGTCGGGCTTGCCGTCCGCCGTGAGCTTCGGCTGGTACGACGCCATCTTCTCGAGGGCGCACTTATGGAACTCGGGGAAATCGCTGACCATGGGGCATGTGCGCTCCGGCTCTGCGTTCTGCCCCAGTGCTGCGATCTGGGTTGTGCCCAGGAGTCCCACACCACCCAGCACCAATGCGCTAAGGAATCGTGTCCACATGCTCATCTCCCTTTCCCATCTGCGCTTCACCGCGGTGCTCGGCAACGGGTCCTACCTTCCGTCGGCTGCATCGGCATGGCACGCACTCGCGACGGCACTCCCCGGCACACCACGCAGATCACAGGCATTCTAACCTCAGAACGGGCGAGGACTCCAGGCTGGCGGCTCCGACCGAACTGGCAGATGGTCCATGGCACGTGCCATGATTAGGACTACTCGCATGGTCGTCGTCCCCCGACGGCGCGCTTTGCGTTCAGGGAGACATTGATCGATGCGCCAAGAATCCTTTGCTTTGACGTGTGTGCTCGCCACCGCTGCGCTCCTTGCGTTGTCGGGTCATGCAGCCGGACAGCCGGCGGGAAGCTCCGAGGTTCCTCGGACGGCAGACGGCCGACCGGACCTCTCGGGCGTCTGGGCGAACAACGCCGCCACCCCACTCGAACGACCCAGCCAGCTGGCCGACAAGGCGGCTTTCACGGACGAGGAACTGGCTGAGCTGCAGGAGACCGCCGAGCGACTGTTTGGCGGAGCTGACGACGCCGCCTTCGGCGGTGGGGTCTTCTTGGCCGTCCTCTCCGATGTCGAGAAGAACGTCTCACGAGACGGGGGCACGGGCAACTACAGTTCCGTGTGGATGGTCGACCGGGTGTTCGAGAATCGAACCTCGTTGATCACCGACCCGCCGGACGGGAAGCTTCCGCCACTGACGCCAGATGCTGAGCAGCGTCGAGCGGCTGCAAGGGAACAGCGAATCCCCAACCAGTACGCTGGCCCCGAGGACCTCAGTCTCAACGTGCGCTGCATTACGTACGGCATCCCCAGGGTCAGCGGGCTGGGCGCCGGCTACAACAGTTACTACCAGATCTTCCAGACCTCGGACCACATCGTCATGCTGGGCGAGATGATTCATGATGCCCGCGTGATCCCGATCACTGATCGGTCCCACATCGACGACGACATCCGTCAGTGGCACGGCGACGCACGGGCACACTGGGAGGGGGACACGCTGGTTGTCGAGACAACGAACTTCGATTCGCAAGCGACCTACCTCGGCTCAACCGATGGCCGGCACCTCGTCGAACGGCTGACGCGCGTTGGTCCAGACTCGCTGCACTACGAAATCACGTTGACCGACCCGACGGTCTGGACATCGTCATGGACCGCGATGGTGCCGATGGCGAGAACGGACGACCCTATCTTCGAATACGCCTGTCACGAGGGCAACATTGGATTGGCTGGGATTCTTTCTGGTGCCCGTGTCCAGGAGATCGCCCCAACCGATGCCGCGTCCCGCTAGTAGGCGCGGCCCGGACGAAGCTTGGGCATCAACATGAACGAATTGAAGAAGACGAACGGAAACCTACAGCCAGAACATCATGGAGCGAGTGAAGCGCCTACCTGCCACGGCGGGCTGAAGAACCTCGACGAGGAACACAGCTACTGGATCGACAAGATCGAGGGTGAGGTGCCAAGAAATCTCCGGGGCACCTTCTTCCGAAACGGCCCCGGACGCCAGCGTATCGGTGCGGAAAAATACGGCCACTGGTTCGATGGCGACGGTATGCTGTGCGCTTTTACCTTCGATGACGGACGTGTGCATTTCAAGAACCGTTACGTGCGCACTCCGAAATACGTGGAAGAGACTGCCGCGCAAAGGATTCTGCACCGTGGCTTCGGCACGCAGATTCCGGGCGGCTTTCGCAAGAACTTTCTGAAACCGCCGGCCAACCCTGCGAACACCAACACGATCTATCATGGCGGCCACCTCTTGGCGCTGAACGAAGGTGGACGTCCGTGGGAGCTCGAACCCGGTTCGCTAGAGACGATTGGCGAGTTCAACTACGACGGCATGTTGTCCGGTGGAAACGTCTTCAGTGCCCACGGTAAGGTACACCCCAGCACCGGCGACTGTATCAACTTCGGCGCAGGCATGTCGGGGTTCGGCTGGAAGGGACCGAAACCTTGCCTCAATCTCTACCGGATCAACCCGGCGGGCGAGCTCTTTGCCAAGGGGCAGATACCGCTCAAGGCCTTTCCCTTCTGCCACGATTTCGCCTTGACCGACCACTACGCCATTTTCTTTGTCGGGTCCATCGTATTTCGGTCAATGGGCAAAGTGTTTCTTGGCACCAAGACGATCTCCGACCAAGTCACTTTCGACCCGGCTATTCCCATGCAGGTAGTGGTATGCGACTTGGACACACTCGCCGAGGTCAAGCGGTTCGAAACGGACCCGGGCGCTATTATTCACTTCGGCAACGCCTTCGAAGATGGGGATGAAGTCGTTGTCGACGGCATGTGCACGGGCGATTTTGAGGCCAACGGCACATTGACCGACGTCTTCAATCCCGCCCTGCGGTTCAACGGCGGCACCTACCTTCGCTACCACCTGAACATGCAAACGGGGCGGATGACGGGGGAACCGGTGAGTGAACGTGAATGCGAGTTCCCAACCTTTAATACCGCGAGAGCCGGCCAAAGACATGAAGCCTGCTACACAGCGTGCTCTATTGACAATGGGGCCAACAGCTTCTTCAACGCGATCCAGCGCGTCACCTATGAAGGCGATGCGACCTTGGTGACGCTGCCTCCCGGCTACTATGGCTCGGAGCCGCTATTCGCGCCGGCAGTCAACGCCACACGCGAAGACGACGGCTACGTGCTCGAAGTGGTGTACGACGCCTTCCAACATGTCAGCGAGTTGCAGGTGTACAGGGCTGACAGGATTACCGATCAGGTGTGCAGTCTGAAGCTAAAGCATCACGTGCCGCATCAATTTCACGGGCACTTTACGCCGGAAGTATTCGGGGCATAGAGCAACAGGATACCCGTACACGACAGGGGCGACCCCTGAGGAGTCGCCCCTGCAAAATCACATATCCCGTGTAGATAACCGCGTCCAGCCCCCGCCCTCGCCGCCTACCACCCGTCAGTTCTGCGTCTGACCGGCAAGCGCCTCCGCACGCTCCTGCTGCGCCTGCGCGAACTCCTCATCGCTCAGGATGATGCCTTCGGCCATCGTAATCGCCATGTCGTCAATCGTGCGCATCCCGTAGCCCGTCCAGTTTTCCGGGTCCGGGTTCAAGGGATTCGCAACCGAATTGTCATGGTAGTGGATGGCGTGGATCAGGGTGCCCTTGGGGATCAGCGGCTGCGCATGTTCTTCGTACTGGTAGACGATCTGCCAGCTGAAGTCGAAGTCGAAGCAGTTCATCATTTCCACGTCACCGTCTGGGTAGATCAGCTCGACACACTGCCGTTGCCCAAGCGTGTGCATGTGCGGCAGATAGGTCATGAGGCGGAAGTTCTCGTTGAGCCGCCGATAGCTATCGTGACGAATGTCTTTCTCTCCCGCGGGCAGATCGAGATCGGAGAGGCTCATCCAGTTGTGTCGAACGGCCTTTTTCTTTGGCACATACCCCTTCGGATAGAACTGGAAGGCGACGGCCGACCGATCGGTCCGCGGCTCGTCGATGGAGCTGTAGTGCATGCCAAACTGCAGCGACGTGCCCGCCTTGAGCAACCACCCGGAGTCCTCAGGGTAGACCGTCGCAGGCTTGCCCGGTGCGTACTGCAGGCCGTACCCGTCGATGGTTCCATCGGGCTGCACCAGCGTCACGACGAGGTGATGCACTACCGGGACGCCGGCCTTCGCCGGTTTCGCCTCGTAGGCCCGGACCCAGCGGTCCTCCGTCAAGGGGATATCCGCATACAGATCCAACCATTCCTCGTGCGAATTGGCCTTGACCAGGTGCTCGGGCGCATGGACGACCAGATCGGGCTCACCATCGGGCATCGTCCAGCGGTTCGAATCGTCGAATTCGCGCGGGGCTGGAAGGTCAGCGAGATTGCCTTGTGGCGCTCCGGCATCAACCCAGGCGCTGATCGTATCAATCTCACCGTCCGTCAGCGACCTGTCGTTCTTGAACTGCTGGACGCCGATCGATCGGTCAAGATACCAGGGCGGCATCTCGCGAGTGGAGACTTTCTGTTTGATTGAGCGAGCCCAGGGACGGACCTCCTCGTACGTCAGCAGCGACATTGGACCCATCTGCCCCGGACGGTGGCATGCCTGACAGGCCCGCTGAAGAATCGGAACCACGTCCTTCGCAAACGTGACGTGCCCCTCGCTCGACGGCGTCTGGGCCCCAACGGTTGCCGACCCAGCGCTCAGGACTAGCAGCGACGCCGCGGCGAGTGCGGTTCGAAACACTGTGGGTGTCATGCTCATCTCCTCATTCCTCTGGTCTCGTCATTCTTTCAGACGTCGATTCGCGCCTGCTTGATGTTGCTCGCCTTACTATTGTTGGGACCCGCCTGCCGTCACCGCCACCGTCACGTTGACCGGCGTGGTAAAGATCTGGTCGTTGGCGACCCCGCGGATCACGTACGTGCCGGGCTCGCTGAACCGCACAGCGGTCGTCGCGCGCCCGCCGTTCTTGTCAAGTGGCACGTGCATCGGGTCGAACGTCACCATCCCCGGACCGCGATAGTGGAGCCAGGTCACCGCGAGCCCGGTGCCCGCGGCCACGTACCCGCTCACGATGTCTTGCTGTAGCGCCCCGTCTGGGGTCTTCGGCGGACGCTCTGTGATGGCCCGAACAAACCGGCTTTGCACCGGACCGGGAATGCCGTCATCACCCGCCGTGACGGCCAAGTTGAGTGGCGCGCCCACGGACGCTGTCACCGCATCGGGCCCTTCCAGGCTAATCGACGGTGCCTGGTTCCCCCGTTCTTCGGGCGTTGCACGAAGCCTGCTCACTCGCTGGGCCAGGTACACACCCGCATCGTGCTGATAGAACCCGAGGAGCTTACCCACGGCCTGGTCGGTGCGCCCCCCGCGAGTCACCGTCCACACGAGCTTCTGGTCGCCCCAATCGGCCGGTACGCTGACCTTGAACACATACAGCTGTCGGCGCGGATAGAAGTGGGTTGGCTGACCGCGATCAGCCGGCCCTGGAGAAAAAGAGTTGTCTGCGCCAACGGGAATCTCCGGCTCCTCTACCCAGTTCCGGTTCAAATAGCCGAAGAGCATGCTGTACGACCCATCGGGATTCCGCTCCCACCCCTCGTACACCGGCTGAATATTCTGGTTGCGGTCATGCCTCGATTGGGCTTCCGCCGGCGCCGGGCGCCCAAGGCTCACCACAAGGACCAGGCACCACAGTGCAAGCAGGAGGCCGGCAGGCCACCGGCGCCGAGACGCTGTCGTTTTCAGCATTTATCTAGATCCCGATCTTACAGCTCTACTCATGCCATCCTACACACGCTACCAACCGGGAACAAGGAAAAACGCCTGCGCCAGGATTCTCGGGGCAACGTGCCCGCATCGGAGGTACATTCGCCACGATACCGGGCTATGAAGGCCTTGTGTGCAGCGCTATGCACCCGGGATCTGAGCGGAGAGTGTCCCAAGGCCAGTCGTCGAGCCACGTTGTAGGATCCCTAGCCCGTGCGGGTACTGTGCCCCCGACCAAGGAGATAACGTGACGACCGGCCCAGAACCAGACGCCACCCCTCGTGTCGTAGACAACGACGTACTCGACATCCTGTTTCGAAAAGCACGAACCCACAACGAATGGCTCGATAGGCCGGTCGGCGATGACGTGCTGCGCACTCTCTACGAGGTCATGAAGTGGGGGCCCACGAGCGGCAACCTCTGTCCGGTCCGCATCCTTTTTCTACGTACGGCGGAAAGCAAGGAGCGTCTCGTCCCGTGTCTTGCCCCTGGAAACGTAGACAAGACGCGCAAGGCACCGGTCACGGCACTCATCGGTTTCGATCTCGAGTTCTACAGGCAAGCGCCCAAGCTCTTCCCGGCACGTCCCGAGATAGGTGAACATTTTGGCAAGCTGCCGTCTGAGGTCATCGAGGCAAACGCCTTCCGAAACGGCACGTTGCAGGGTGGCTACTTCATTCTCGCCGCGCGCGCTAGGCCTCGATTGCGGACCGATCTCTGGTTTCGACAACGAGAAAGTGGATGCGGAATTCTTCGCGGCCGGAAAAGCGCCACGGGCCTCAGGCGAAGAGAGCGGGTGGGCCAACGTTCGATCGAACTTCCTCTGCAATCTCGGTTACGGCGACCGGTCGAAGCTATTCCCTCGGAATCCGCGCCTTGACTTCGAGGAGGCCTGCAGACTGCTGTAGGGCAGCTACTCCTTGGCGCGTCCCGCGCTGAGGCTATTCTCCAAACCGTAGTTTCCCTCGTGGCACGCGTACTCGAACATTGCGTATTCGTCGTCCCTGCGTAGGGGCATCGAGACCGTCCAGGGCCGCGTGTAGACTTCGGAATCGTCGACCGTGACTTCGTAGTGGAGCGTCGTCGAATCCACACGGGTGAAGCGCTCCTCGACCCGCATCACCGCGCTCTGGGGAATCGCCTTCAGGGTCGCCGTTGACGTCACGCTGGTGGCAATCGTTCCGACGCGCTCTTCCCGAAAGTTGGTTATTTCAACCACCAGGGTGTCGTCCTCCCATCGACCGCGGGAATCGCCGTTCCATAGTCGCACCTTGGGGTCGAGCTGAGGCCGGCCATCCAACGGAATGATGCGGGGCTCGTGGATCATCTCGTACAGAATCACCACGTATCCGGGAGACTGCAAGATGCGGTAGCCGTTGCTATACAGCGCGGGGAACATGCCGCCGGGTACGCCCCGCGTGATGCATCGCTCCCACGGAGTGTGATACGTCCACGATTCGGTCAGCCGGGCGAGGTTCTCCCGTCGAGTCTCCAGCGCCGCAGGTCTGACGGGCACGCGCCCCGATGGCGGATCGACAACCAGCGACCGGCGGAGCGAGTTTCGCTGTGCCGAGTCCCCCTCGCCATCACCGGGCCCGAGCAAGCGGGACAGTCCTCCTCCACCGAGGCCCCCGCCGATGCCGCGTATTCCCTCCGGAGTGACCTGCATTCCGGGAAACCACTCCTGTAACGGCGCGAGGCGGTCGGTGTCCTCGACACTCGGTGTTTCGAGCGGCGTCCGGTCGAAGTTGACCCACACACCTTCAATGTCCGGGTGGCCGTCTTCGGTGACCGGACCCAGACCGGGCGTGGCTCCCGGCGCCTGAGCCGAGCCAGGCAATGCGCTCAGCGTCAACACAAGGAAAGCGGCGGCCGCGACCGGGGATTGGAACAGAATTCGGTTCATGCGGTGACCTCGTAGTGGCCGAGTTGGGAGCCGGCTGTCCAGGGCCATGGGTTGTCTTGGATCTATCGACGCGGCTCAGCCCGCATTATAGTCTTGGACAAGTCGTCTGTTCCCTCGCGCTGGTAACGGAGGGAGCGCAGACGATGTCGACACCCAAAGGCGATTTCACAATCGACACCCGAGAACGGCGGACGCTGAGCACGGACGGTCAGACAATGACAGTCGAGTCGACGCGCACCACTCCGCGGGGTGACATCGCGATGACACTTGTCTATCGGAAATCGAGCTAGCCTGTCTGTCGGTCCGTCGGACTTTAGGGGGACCCGGCGCCAACCCCTCCGAATGTGCTTCCGTCGACTCGCAAGGTGCCCGAGACACCGCTAGAAGGTCTTGCCGGTTGGGCGTCGGGCGAGGATTGTCCTATCATTGACGAACGTTCATTGATTAGAAGGTTCCTTAGGCACTAGTCTGCGATTTGGCATCCCGGGCAGCCTCCGGACAATCGACTGCCGGCGCGGCTCGTCATTCGTCATCGGGATCCAAATCTTGCGAACGTCACCGTTCAAGCTCGTTCAACCGGTAGCCCTCGTCTGGGCCCTGATCCTCGTCGGCCCTGCAGCCGACGCCGCGGCGCAAGCCACAGCAACCCAATCTCCGTCTGCTCCGGCCGGCGATCGCGCGCCGGCATCGATGCTGTCTAGGGAAGCGACCGGGGAAGCGACGATCCGTGCGCATCGCCTGAGCGCACCCATTCGCGTTGATGGCGTGATGGACGAGCCAGTGTACACAGAGGTCCCGCCGGTCACCGACTTCCTCCAGGCCGAACCCAACTACGGACCGCCGGCCAGCCAGAAGACGGAGATGTGGCTGACGTTCGACGACGACGCGATCTACCTCTCCTTTCGCTGCTGGGAGAGCGACTTGAGCCGCCTCGTCGCCGACGACACGCGGCGCGACAACAACAACATCGGGCAGCAGGACTTCGTCGGCTTCGTGTTCGACACGTTCCAGGACCGACGGAACGGCGTCATGTTCTTCGTCACGCCGAACGGTGGCGTGATGGACGGACAGATAACCAACGAGACCCAGTACAACCGTGACTGGAATCCTGTCTGGGAGTACAAGGCGGGCCGGTTCGACGGGGGATGGACCGTGGAGACCGCTATCCCCTTCAAGTCGCTCCGGTACCGGAGCGGTCGGGAACAGGTGTGGGGTTTCAACGCGCGGCGCGAGATCCGATGGAAGAACGAGATGACGTTCATCTCTCTGGTGCCGCGAGCCCTTGCGCAGTCGGGCCTCGGCCGCGTCTCCGATGCGGCGACGCTCGTCGGCTTGCAGGCACCGCAGCAAGGGATCAACCTGGAGGTGAAGCCCTACGCGATCGGTGACCTGAGCACCGACCGCATAGCGGTGCCCACCGTCTCAAACGAGGCGAATGGAGACTTCGGCGTCGACGTGAAGTATGGAGTCACAGAGAATCTGACGGCCGACTTCACGTACAACACTGATTTCGCCCAGGTCGAAGCTGACGAAAGCCAAATCAACCTGACGCGATTCAGCCTCTTCTTTCCCGAGAAGCGTGAGTTCTTCCTCGAGAACCAAGGCATCTTCTCGTTCGGGGGCGCCGGGCTTGGTGACACCCCCACGCTGGTCTACACCAGGCGGATCGGACTCAGCCAGGGTCTGGCCGTCCCGATCCAGGGGGGCGGCCGACTCACCGGACGGGTCAACCGCTACAGCATCGGCGCCATGTATATCCGGACCGATGTGGACCCGCGAGAGACCATTCCGGCGACGAACTTCTCGGTACTCCGACTCAAGGCCAACGTGCTGCGGCGGAGCACCATCGGCGTGGTCCTGACCGATCGTTCCCACAACGACTTCGGCGGACCCGCCGGCCAGTCCTACGGCGCCGATGCGACGTTTGCGTTCTACGAGAACGTCACCATCGACGGTTTCTGGGCAGGCACACGCACAGCGGGCGGCGCCAGCCAGGATGAGAGCTACTTCGGCCGGTTCAACTATGACGCCGACCGCTACGGGTTCCAAGCCGAGCACCTGATGGTCGGCGCCCGTTTCAACCCCGGGGTGGGGTTTGCCAGGCGCACCGACATCCGCAAGAGCTTCGCGTCGGCTCGGTTCAGCCCGAGGCCAGCCTCGCTATCGTCGGTTCGCAAGTTCTCGGGGGTTGGGTCGATCGAATATCTCGAGAATCTCGACGGCCGGCTCGATACGCGGGCGCTCGACGGCGAGTTCGGGGTCGAATTCGAGAGCGCCGACCGCCTCAGCGTTGGCTACCGCGACACCTATGAGTTCCTCGAGCGGCCGTTTCGCATCGCTCCGGGCGTCACGATTCCGGTAGGCGGCTACCAGTTCGGCGCCGGGCGCGCGAGCCTCTCGCTGGCGTCGCGCCGGCGCGTGTCGGCGACACTGTCGGCGGAGCACGGGGCCTTCTACGACGGCCACCGCACCGTTGTGAACATCAGCCAGGGTCGGACGGAGCTGACGGACAAGTTCTCGGTGGAGCCAAGCGTCTCGTTGAACTGGGTCGACCTGGCGGCAGGCTCGTTCGCCACCCAGCTGGTCAGCGCGCGCGTCACCTATACGATGACCCCGCGGATGTTCGTCAGCACGCTCGTGCAGTACGTCTCCTCGGTAGGCACGATGGCGACCAACGCCAGACTGCGCTGGGAGTATGCGCCGGGCAGTGAACTGTTCGTCGTCTACAACGAGCAGCGCGACACCATCGGCACCAGCGGTATCTCCGATCTCATCAACCGCACGTTCATCGTCAAGATCAATCGCCTGTTTCGATTCTGAATCGGCCGACGCGCATTGTCAGCCGCACCACGGGACGCACATCCATCAAGATTGAGCCGGATTCAGCAGCCGGTTCCACGGTCCTGATCATCTTGGTTGGTTGAGAAGGTCGAAGAGGGAGTCCGTACGCCCACGTGGTACGCACCGCAGCCTCTACTCGAAAAGATCCGAGAGATCTTCCCCCGGAGCACGCTCTTCAGGACTCGCGGCTCTGCGAAAGATGCGCGCGTTTCGTATGCCACCGAGCCGTGCCCGCCCGTCCTCGACACGAATCCACACCCCCTCCCGGATACCCACCACCGACGTGTCGTTCTCCTCTAGATACTCGCGGAGGCGTTCCTCCCGCGTTTCTCCCACGTGGGTCGCGTCGTTCGGCGGGTCAAGGTAGTGCGGGTTGATCTGGAATGGCACGAGCCCCAACGCATCAAAGGAGTCTGGTTGAACAATCGGCATGTCGTTGGTGGTTCGGATGGTGGGCGAGGCGATGTTGGAGCCAGCACTCGCGCCCATGTAGACCGTCCCCGCGTCAACGTGACGGCGGATGGCGGGCAGAAGACCAGAGTCCCTCAGCGCTTTGAGGAGACGGAACGTGTTGCCTCCGCCCACGAAGACGGCTTCCGCCCACTCCAACGTCTCGAAGCCGTGGCTATCGGAGGTCACGGCTCTCACCACGACTCCCTCGCGCTCAAACCGCTTCTTCGCGGCCGCTGAGTAGGACTCACGGTCTGACAGCGCAAACGGCACGAACGCCAGGCTCCGACGCCCGCCAAGGATGTCCATCATCTCGCCCATGCAGTGGTCGAGATAGACCTCGCCGAGGTTGGTGGAGTTGCTGACCAGGAGCAACGCACGTGTCGTCGGGATCACCTTCAGCGCTGCCTCACCAGACTGACATCGCCTTGACCGTCACGACCGGAGGTGCGGCGGCGCTAGTCCTTGACGGCCGTCCAGTTGCCGGTGGCAAACCCGCCAAAGTCGACTGTCCCTTTCATGTTGGAGCCATCGACCATACCGCTGAAACTCAGTGACATTGGTCCCACTTGCGGGGCGTCAATGTCGACCGTCAAGGTGATGTCATTGGCGGTAATCGTACCCTCGACGGGCGTCTCCGTTTCAGCCGTTCCGAAGGTCCCCTTGAGCATGTCGCCGTCTTGCTCGAGCACCATCGGCGCATCGTTGGCACCTTGGCCGGCGTCGATGGTAAGGGTCCAAGCGCCAGAGACATCCGTCTGCGCAATGGCAAGCAGGCCACCGGAAAGTGTGATGAGAACCGCAACGACTAATGCACGCAGCATGGTCTTCCTCCCTAACAGTGATTTCGAGTTCCTGATCTTAGCTGAGAATACGGTGAGCATGAATTCCTCATACCAGCTCTCGACCAGGATCACGTTCGTCGAGGTAGGAAAGTCAGAGATTGAAGCCAGCGAACCACCGCGGATAGGACGACAAGCGGGCCATTGGCTTCAATGTCTACAGATCAGACAACAGATTGAGCTGGCCAGTGCTGTCGCCGAAACGCTCCACCGGCAGACCCAGTTTGTCCAACAGCGTCAGCTGCAGGTTAGCCAGGGGCGTTTCGCCGTACGCCAAATGCCGGCCGGTCTTGATGCGGAAGTTCGGTCCTCCCACGACCAACGCCGGCAGGTCGTACATGTAATGAAGGTTGGAGTCGCTCATTCCGGCACCGTAGAAGAGCAACGTCTGGTCCAGCAGGGTGCCGTCGCCGTCCGGCGTTGCCTGCAGCTTCCCAAGAAACTCGGCAAACAGCTGCATGTGGAACGTTTGGATCTTCGCCAGCTTGGCAAGCTTCACAGGGTCGTTCTGATGATGTGACAAGGGGTGATGCGGGTCTGGCACACCGATCTCAGGGAAGGTCCGTATGCTCAGCTCACGACCGAGCGCGAAGGTAGACACGCGGGTCAGGTCGGTCTGGTACGCCAGCACCAGGAGATCGAACATCAGCCTGGCATGCTCTTCGAAGGTCGCTGGCACCCCCGCAGGTCTATCGACCTCCGGCAGCTCCTGATCCGCCTGAGCATCGGCTCGCTCCATGCGACGCTCCACGTCGCGCACCGCCTCCAGATACTGGGTGAGCTTGAGACGGTCGCCGGTGCCGATGCGTCGCTGCAGGTCAGCAACCTTGTCGGTCACGCCGTCGAGGATGCTGCGTCGTCGCTGGATGAGCGCCCGCCGCGCGTCCGGGCTCGTGCTAGGCGTCGCCCCGAAGAGGCGCTCGAACACGGCCCGTGGGTTGAACTCCATTGGCAACGGAGTCGTGGCGTCACGCCACGAGACCGTGTTGTTGTACGCGCAGCTATAGCCTGGAAGACACGCACCAGCCAAGTCCGCAGGCTCCATCGCGAGCTCGAGGGAAGCGAGCTGTGTCTCGTCGCCAAACTCCCTCGCGACGATCTGATCCATCGAAATACCAAGACGAATGTCGGGGCCTTCAGTGCGCTTGGCCCGCACACCCGTCAGCCACGTGGCCTGAATGCGTGCGTGGACAGCAGTGTCCTTCGCCTCTGCCTCCTTGCTATCCAGTCCGCTCACGACCAGCAAGCGGTCCCGAAACGGCGTGAGCGACAGCTGAATCGGCGCAAGCTCCAGAGCCCCCACCTTCTCCGGTCGCCAGTACTTCATGGCCATCCCGTTCGCCGCATAGACGACGCCAAGGCGGCGCACCGACCGCGCGGCTGTGTTGCGAATCGCGGCGAACGCCGGCACCATGCCGTCGAGCAGCGGCAGCGCGATCGCGGCGCCGACGCCGCGGAGCACCGTCCGACGAGGCAGATGTTTCTTGGTAACGATCATGACTCCGATCTCCTCATCTGAAACGGCGCGCTCCTAACAATGCCCATGATCAGCGATGACCAGCGGTAGTCTCCTGACTCAGACTCCCGCATGATCTGCCGCACCGCTGGCATGTCGAAGAACTCGACACCGCGGCCGAGCGCATATGTCAGAAGCGTCTCGGTCACGTTCGTGAGGTACGCGTCCCGATGCGCCAACATCGCCTGACGGAACTCAGCCGGTCCGTTGAACGCGTGGCCACTGGGCAATACACCTGAGGCATCGACGGGCGCATTGGCCTCGGTCGCGCGCCATTGCCCAACCGCGTTGAAATTTTCGAGCGCAAAGCCGAGTGGGTCTAGCTGCGCATGGCAAGCGGCGCAGACGGGGTTCCTCCGATGCTGCTCCATCCGTTCGCGAACCGACTTGGACTGGTTCACACCGTCGCCTTCCGGAAAAGGTGGCACATCGGGCGGAGGCGCCGGCGGTGGAGCCCCCAGAAGGGTTTCGAGCAGCCACTTGCCGCGCACGACCGGCGAAGTGCGGTTCGGATACGACGTCACGGTCAGGATGGATCCTTGCCCCAGAAGCCCGGCTCGCCGATCGTCGGGCAGGGCGACCCGCCGGAAGTGGGAGCCGTACACATGCGGTATCCCATAGTGGCGAGCCAACTGCTCGTTGACGAACGTATAGTCCGCCGTCAGCAACTCCAACACACTGTGGTCCTCACGAACCTGACTGTCGAGAAACAATTCCGTCTCGCGCTGGAAGGCACCCCGCAAACTGTCATCGAACTCTGGGAACTCCTTCGCGTCAGGGTTCGCCGTGGCCAGGTTGCGCAGCCACAGCCACTGACCGAAGAAATTGGTGAGCAGCGCGTCGCCGCGCGGGTCGCGTAGCATGCGGTGGACCTGTTCTTCAAGGGTCGCGGGGTCCCTGAGCTGCCCCTCGACCGCCACGTCGAGCAACTCGTCGTCCGGGATGCTGCTCCATAGGAAGAACGACAGCCGGGAGGCCAACTCCAGGTCGCTAAGCTGATAGATATCGCCATTCAACACACCGGGCGGATCGATCTCTATGCGAAACAGAAACTCAGGGTCGACCAGGAGCGCTTCGAGCGCGCGCTGTATCCCGGCATGAAAGTCGCCATCGGCCCGACCCGCCGTGTAGTAGCGCATGAGTTTCGCGACGTCGGCATCCGTCGATGAGCGCCGGTACGCACGTCGGGCCAGCGTCGACAGGATCGTTCTCGCACACGGCATCTCATCCGCCACGCCGGCGGGCTGGCAGATGAAGATCCGCCGACGGCTCGCGGTATCGTCCGGTCGCTGGCCGTTGAAGGGTCCGTCGATCGTGACCTTGTCGACACCCATCGACTGCTTGCCCCGCGAGGTGCCAGACCTCGTCCCACCTGAGAACCCAAAGCTTGCCGCCGGCAGTCGCTCCGGCCCCACCGTCTCCATATACCAGTGGTTCCGCACCAGCGTGACACCAACCACGCGCAGCCCTGCCTTCACCGGCAGGCGGACTTCCAGGTCCGCATCTGCCGACGGCTGTTCCGCCAGCAGCGCGAGGTCGGCCGCCGCCTGGGCGCCCATCTCAAACAGCCTGGTGCGGACACCGTCGATCCTGACGTCGATCTGCTCAGAGACATCGAGGCCTCGCACGGCGCTGAACTGTGGCTCCGTCTGCAGCTTGACCCTGATCACATACTCCCCGTCGAGCGGGAAGTGGTGGCGGATCGCAATGCCGCCCCGAGACCCGGCCGGGAGCTCGTCACTCATGCGGTCGTCCTGCAGCAGCGTCATATACGGTAGCGAGTAGGTCTCGGTTTCCGGCTCGATCGCGGGATCGCCGATCGCTAAACGGCTGATTTGCTCCGCCGCCACGAGGTAGCGCTCCAAGAGGGCCGGGGATACGGATAGCACGTCCGCGATATTGTCGAAGCCGTAGCCCGCGTCGTCGGCCGGGAGCAGCACACGCCCGTCGACCTCCAGCGCTAGCAGGTCGCGAATCGCATTCTCATACTCGAACCGGTTGAGGCGATGCACGGCCGGTCGCCCGGGATTCGGTGCCGCCGCCGCCGCGCTGTCGATCGTCGTCTCGAGCCACGAGACGAAACGAGCCTGGTTGACCGCATCAGGCCGCGGCCTGCCGACAGGGGGCATCAGTCCGGTTTGCAGCTTGCGCAGCACCTTCTCCCAGACGTCGGTGTGAGCCGCGACCTCGCTGAGATCCAGCGTGTCGAGCATCAGGTCCGCAGTCTTCTGTCGCTCGTTGTGGCAGGCGACGCAGTACTGGTCGAGCAGCGCGCGCGCAGCAGCGGTCGGCCGCGCGGAAGCGACAGCGGGTTGTGGCGATGGGGAGACGGTATTCGTCCCGCCGGCTCTCACGGCCTGCGCGCGAGTGTGGACTGCCCCGGCTGGTGACGCCAGGATCGCCGCGATGGACCAGGCGACCACTCGCGCAGTTCTCTGCCTCATGATCTCTTGCCCGCGACAGTCAGACGACGCTGTCGGTTCATTCCACGCCCCCCAACTGGCGCAAGAGCGCTTCGGTACTCGGGTGCTGGAAGAACATCATTGTCACCTCGATGCCCGACGCGATCTTATACGGGGTTTGGCCGATATTGTTTCGTGCGTTTAGCTCAACGCCTTCGTCCACCAGATACTGGACGATCGAGTCGTATCCCAGGAAGGCCGCACCGTGGAGGACCGTGTTTCCCTGGTCGTTGGCAGCGTGGATGTCTCCGCCGAGTTCATGCAAGATCTTGACGGCGTCGAGGTGCCGCTGTTCCGACACCTTGGTCTCAGACTCCTCGACCGCGAGTCCGGCGGCCCCCATCAGCGGGGTCGTGTTGCTGACCGTGGGGAGCAAGGGGTCGGCGCCGTAGTCCAACAACAGGCCTATGACCTCGATGTCCCCGGTCATGGCCGCAAAGAAGAATGGCGTGGCGCCCGCGGCCGACCCACCCCCGTGAATCTTCCACGCGGAGGACCCAAACCTGGGAGGATTCTTCGTCGTGCGCGCGTTGACGTTCGCGCCGCCAGCCAAGAGAGCCTCGAGTAGCCGCATCCTCTCTTCTGAAGGTAATCCGGCCAACCGACTCCATTCACGCACCGAATAGTCGCGGGTCGTGGCGGTCTCCCACCAACCGGCTGCCCAGTGCAATGGCGTGTAGCCATTGCCGTCAGCGTTCGCGTCTACGCCTTGGTCCAAGAGGAATTCAACGAGCTCAACATGGCCACGGACAGTGGCCATGTGCAACACGCTCGTGCCGTCCAACGCCGTCGCGTCTACATCTGCGCCGCGGTCAAGGAGCATCGTGACGGCATCGAGGTCACCCTGCCGCGCAGCGAAGAGGATCGGGCTGAATCCGCTCGCACTGCGTGCTCGCACATCGGCTCCAGAGGCAATGAGCGCCTCCGCGACGTCGAGGTGTCGCTCAGACAATGCCCACATGAGCGCCGTCTGCCCCTTTACATGCTCGGCGCCGTCCACTCTTGCACCTCGAGAGAGCAATGCAGTCACCGCCTCCACTCTTCCCGTACGGGCGGCAGTCATCACCACGGTCTCCCCGTTCGGCAAAGCGGTATTCGGATCGGCTCCAGCATTCAGGAGCTTCTCGAGCATCTCGGCACTCCCGTTGGTCGCCGCCATCCAGAGCGGGGTCACGCCATAGTCGTTGGCTGCGTCGACTAGCGCGCCGGCTCGTATGAGTAGCTCCGAGGTCTCGAGGTCATTCCACTGGGCCGCCCACAGTAGCGCTGTCGCGCCATCGGGTTCACGCGCGTTGACGTCCGCCTCCGTCAGCAGCGCCGAAACTGCCTGCGCGTCGCGGTGCTTCACCGCCTCGACCAGACGCAGATCGCTACTTCCGGCAACGCTGGTGGCTGAGAAAAGGTAGCCCGCCAGCGCAACGTGTGCCCACAACCCGCGGCGGCATTCCCTGTCGACACGCATCAGTCGCTTTCCTCGCGTCTCGTTAGTATCGGCCTAGAGAACTCGCCCTTCCCCCGGATGTCGTTCCTGAGAAGGGTCAGCGCATCCATATCTTGATGAAAACCCTGTCGAGCGTCAATCGGAAGCTCTGTGCGCCGTCGCTGGACTGTGCTATTGCGTGTGACTGAAAGCCGATTGCCTGGGGTGAACATCTGTGACAGACCCGTCATTCGGTGTCGCGCGAGAGGGAGGACATTGTGAGCGAAGAACGTCGGCGCACGGAACGGAAGGCGGAAGTCTTTCCGGTTTCCGTAGTGGTAGACGAGTCAGGACGCCCTACGGAAGGCGCTCGAGGCGTTTCACCAGTTCGGCGTGACCAATCGAGCGGGAATGGTGCGAGGAGCCCCGTCCTGTGATGAGCATCACGACGCTGAGGATCTCAATGACTAGAAGGCCAAGAAGCCACAGTTCCATAGTCTCGGTCCGTCCTATCTGCGAGCGAGACGCCGAAGCACCCACAGGCCGAGAACCATCGTGGCGACTCCGATCATGAAAAGCGTTCCGGCACCAGACACTTTCCAGTAATCGACACATCGGATCTAGACTTCACCGGCGGAGCTCACCCAAAGACTCCGCTGACTCGCGGGGCCCTGCGCCAGACCCTGCACGCTCGATCGTCCCTGGCGCCCGGAACGGACCCCAAGACCGGCTCACGATTCGCGCAACCGCAGTCAGCATCGATCTGCCCTTCCCCGTCCTTACAAGGTGGCCCCGTGCACCAAATGCCGATACGCTTGGGCGCAGCTCGGGTCAACCCAACAACTTGGAGGATTCGTGACAGCAGAGCCTGAGGTTTACGCCGCGCGTCTACAGATCGACTACCCGGAGAAACTGGACCGGGTGACCACATTCTTCCGGCTGATCTGGATCATTCCGATTGGGATCATTCTTGCGCTGCTCACGGCCACCGGGGGCACAGAGACCGTGGCCGAGACCGGGGAGACCGTCAGCACCTCAGGAGGCGGGATCCTCGGAGGACTCGCGGTCGCCACGGCGCTGATGATCGTGTTCAGGCAGCGTTACCCGCGTTGGTGGTTCGACTTCGCGCTCGAATTGGTACGTTTTGGCGCACGCGTCGGTGCGTACTTCGTACTTCTGACGGACCAGTACCCGTCGACGGTCGACCAGCAGTCGGTGCATCTGGAAATCGACTACCCCGACGTAGAACACGACCTAAACCGCTGGCTACCACTCGTAAAATGGTTCCTGGCGATCCCGCACGTCATCGTCTTGGCGGTGCTGGGGATCATCGGCTTCTTCGTGGTGGTCATCGCCTGGTTTGCGATCCTCTTTACCGGGCGCTACCCGAGAGGGCTGTTCGACTTCGTTGTGGGCCTTGGCCGGTGGGCGCTTCGGGTGCAGGCGTACGCCTTGCTCCTCGTCACCGACCGCTATCCGCCCTTCAGCACGATCTGAGCCATCACCTGACGCTGCAGAAGACGGTCTACGCGACACGCGAGCCGACGGTGAGAAACATGGACGGTTTCAGTAGTCGTTCTGGTCCATCGACACCCTGATGATCTCCTCATCGTTTCGCAGGACCACGTGGCGGTTTGCAAACGCGGGGTGCGACCAGACCACCAGGCGGTCGCTATCGCCAATACCCAAACGAAACCGGGCCCCGGCCGGGGCGCCGCCGTATCCGGATTGCGACGTCGGGTCCAAGAGATGGGTCCGGTCGAGTTCGACGTAGCCCTCCGGGCCGAACTGCGCGATGATGAGATCCCCGTTTTCGTTGTAGACGAAATAGCGGTCTTCGTGCTTCACGAAGAAGGCTGACCCCCATCGGTTCCGGGTGGTCAAACCCTCGGCCTCCCAGACCCGTTCGCCGGTCTCCGCGAGGAGGCCCCGCACCTGGCCGTGGCTCCCGATGCCGTAGATGTAGTCCCCGACGACGAGCGGGGTCGTCATCACCGAGTGCAGTCCTATCGCTTCGGCCACCTCAACACCGTCCTCCAGGAGCTGGTTGGCTTCGCCCTTCCAGAGTGCCGTGGCGGTCGGGCGGTCCAGGTCGAGCCGCATCATCATCGACCCGCTATAAAATCCCGACACGAGGAGGTACGATCCGCTCTGGACCGCGTCCGCCACGGTCATGCTGAAGGGTTCGACGAACGGCTCTTCCCAAGTACCCCTCACCTGTCTCGGGGTTGAGCGAGACGAGCCCCTGTGGGTGCCAGACAACCAGCTGGCGGGCGCCGCCCGCCTCGATGATCAGCGGCTGCGTGTACCCGGTCTCCGTGCGGGTTTCCAGGGCGCGCCAGACCTCCTCGCCCGTGTGCTTGTCGAACGCCATCACCAGAGCATCGGGCTCTCCACCCACGAGCATGATCATGCGATCCCCATCAATCAGGGGTGCGCTCGACGTGCCCCAGGTAGGAATACTGGTGTCGTACTCCGCGACCGTGTCCTTCTCCCAGATCACCTCGCCCGTTTCCACGTGGAAGCAAAAAATCCGGCCGGTGGCGCCGGTCACGTAGACCCGGTCACCATCCACCGTTGGCGTGGCACGCGGCCCGGTGGCATAGGTGAACATGAGCATCCGGTAGGTCGTCGACCACTCATGGGTCCAGAGGACGTCGCCCGTCGCCTCGCTCAACGCGAGGATGCGCTCGGTGCCGTCCATGGTGCGGGGCTCTGTTTCCACGTAGTCCAGCACGAAGACACGCCCATCGGCGACCGCAGGGCCTGAGAATCCGCCGTTGATCGGCACGCGCCACTTCACCGTGAGGCCCGTGCTAGGGAACTCCTCCAGGATTCCGGTTTCGGTCCAAATGCCGACCCGTTCGGCACCACGCCATTGCGGCCAATCTTTGGCCGACGGAGTGATCACTCCCGCAGTGGTGAGGATGCCGATCGCCAGGAGCGACCCCCACACCGCTCGGTGTACTCGCTGCGTATACCGACGGCGCTCTCCTCTATCTTTCAGCACTGACACCTCCCGTGGACCATGATGTCTGCCTATGTCGTCCCAATCCCCTGACGCACGGCCCTCCTTGGTGGGCAGGAAAACTAGCCAATCATACGCACACTACGGGCGGAGCTGTGGAGGCACCACCCCAAAGCCACGGGTTCACAACAGGCGTTGTGGAACGGATCGCTGCAGGCGACGACGGTGAGGACGTGTCGGAGGCGACGAGCTGCCGACCCAACGAACGACGCAGAGGCGCTCATGGCGTGCCATGGCACCTCCGAGAAAACGTACCGTGTGCGGAATCAGATGCTACCGGGTTCCGGTCCCATCCATCGCGCCCATCCCCGCGAAATCAAGCGAAGCCTTCAGTCCATCGCCATCCGGCGTGAGGACCACCGTCAGCGGCATTGTCTGTCCTTGGACGTCAGCGTCCCATTTTAGCGACAGATTATCACCAGCCTTCGAGATGTCGGTGATCTGCGATTCACCCATGAAATCATTGGCGACCGTCGCAGCAACCTTGCCAGAAACATCTGCCACGTCGAGATTCATCGCAAAGGGACCCTGGGGAGAGTCGAAATTGAGCGTCCAGCCTCCCATGAAGGCGTCGGCTTCCGACACGTCGAGTGCCGACGCCTCTTGGGCCGTGGCGATGGGGGCAAAGACGAGCATAGCGACTGCGGTCAGTGTCATAGCGGTGCGGATCATTGTTGCGTCCTTTTCCTAGAGGACCCGACCGCCGCGGCCGGAATCCTGTTGATGTCAACGCACACGGATCTGCTACAAGAAAGTTCCATGTGGCCGACCCGGGGGTTCAGCGAAGTCTTTTCAGAGTCTCGTTTTCAGGGGTGCGATGCACCGGACCGCACGCAGTTTGGTATGCTCCCCGTAACTCGGGACACTCCCAGTCCGCGAACCGCCAAAGTCTGCATCGGAGGTCAGGTGATGCGAAGAAGGATGCTACTTGCTGTGATGGCCACGCTCGTGGCCGCGGTGTCAATCGGCGCGCTCCCCCACACCGTCCAGGCTCAGGCCGACGATCTGGCTCTGTGCGGCACCGCCAGCGCGGCGGAGGGCGGGGCTCTGGAGGGTGTCCTCGTGACAGCCCGACGGGCAGGTGCGCCGATGTCGGTCACTGTCTCGACGAACGAACGGGGGCGCTACTGTTTCCCTCGCACCCACCTGGCGCCGGGTGAGTACGCGCTGAGGATCCGGGCCACCGGCTACGACCTGGATGGTTCTCCGCGGGCGGTGGTAGCGGCGGACCGGCAGGCCACTGTGGATCTCACGCTGCGTGAGACCGTCGATCTGGCTGCCCAGTTGACCAGCCAGGAGTGGATCATCAGCGCGCCGCTCACGCCAGGGCAGAAGCATGCGATGCAGCGGCAGGTGATCAACTGCAACTTCTGTCACACACTCGAGCGCGTCGTGCGGACGCGGTATACATCTGAGGAGTGGATTCCGGTCATCCAGCGGATGAATACATACCACCCTGACTTCACCGGATCCGTCCGAGTTCAGACATGGGGGGGCATGGGTCTATCGGCCGACGACTGGTGGACGCTCCCGGTCAAGGATTTGGCCGATTCCCTAGCGTCCATGAATCTAGGCCGCGGCGCGACGTGGTCGTATCCGCTTCAAACACTGCCGCGTCCGGAGGGCCGCGCCACCAGCGCGATTGTCACCGTGTATGACATTCCGCGGCAACCCAGTGTCATTCACGATTTGGACGTCGACACCAATGGGAACGTCTGGTACGGCAACACCGGCTACGACTTTCTTGGAAAGCTGGATCCCAAGACGGGGACGTTCTCGGAGTACCCGGCACCGAACTACTCGACGCAGCAAGGCGGCGTGGTGGGCCTGATGGACGTCCAGGCCGACCCCGAGGGAGGCATCTGGGCGAACATCCAGGGTGGGCTGGCACGGTTCGACAGCCGCACCCTCGAGTGGAAGCGCTACGACTTGCCACGATCGCCAGGCGCCTTCACGGCGCCATTTCGGGGCACCAAGGCAACCACGGTGTGGACGCACTCAGGGCTCCGCATCGATGCGGCGTCCGGAGCGGTGGACGACTTCAATCCTCGGGGCGACTCGACAGATCCGCACACGCCCTACATGGTCGATCGTGACTCACAGGACAACGCCTTTTTCACCGACTACGGGCGGTTCGGATACCAAGGATCGTACATCTCCCGCATCGACGGTAAGACGGGAGAGGTGACGTTCTATCCCACCCCGACTTCGAACGCGTTTCCTCGTCGCGGCTATATCGATCCGCAGGACCGCTTTTGGTTCGGGGAGTTCTACGGCGACAGGATCGGGATGTTCGACACGAGGTCTGAGCAGTTCAAGGAGTTCCCCACCCCGCACCCGTACAGTTCACCCTACTACGCACGGCCCGACAAGAACGGCGACATCTGGGCCTCCAGCAACGGGTCGGATCGCGTGCTTCGCCTCGATCCGGAGACAGGAGAGTTCCTCGAGTACCTGATGCCTGTCTACTACGATGCCCGCAAGGTCGTGACCGACCCGTCGACCAACACCACCACGGTATGGCTGCCCAACAAGAACATAGCGCAGCTCATCCGGGTCGAAGTACCGGACTGAAGGCGGGCCGCTCAGCGGGGCTAGAGCGCGCCGTTCGCCCAGGGGCCCGTCACACCGAAGGTCACACCAGGCGTCTGAGCGTTGAAGAACAGCCACTGCCCATCCGGACTGTAGGTGGCCCCGGCGAACTCTCGATGACGGAAGTCGCCCGCAATGCCGTTGCGCTCCTCAGTAAGAACGACGTTGTTCTTCGCGAACGGAAAGATGTGGCCATCGACTGTTAGGCCACGGACGAACTGCTCGCCGCCGCCATCCTCGCATAACACGAGTCCGCCGCGCGGACTCACGCAAATGTTGTCGGGCATGTCCAGCGTGTCAGCGTTCGGTGACTCGAACAGCAGCCGAAGCTGGTCGGCCGCCGGATTGAGCTCCCACACCTGTCCCATCTCTGCGTCGCCGCCGTTTGTGGAGACAAAGTAGATCCGGAAGTCGCCGAACCAGGCCCCCTCGAGTCGCGCAAAGACCGCGCCGCCACCGGCCAGACCCTGTCTGAACACAGCGTCATCACCGATTTCGTCCGGGTCAGGATCATCGATCGGAACCCACGTCACCCGGCGCCACGCACCGGCCGTCTGTCCGCTGCGCAGGTCCGCTTGGGGTGCGTCGGCGATGGCCAGCATTTCGAGTCGACCACCGGCGACCAGATTCGCGTTCTCGGTTGGCACAAAACGATAGAAGCCGGCGCTGAGGCGGTCCTCTGTCTCATAGACGATGCCGGTCGCCGGGTCGATGGCAACCGCTTCGTGCACGAACCGACCCATCGAACGTAGCGGTCTGGCATCAGACGTGGAGTGGGTCGGCACCTCGAACACATACCCGTGCGGGCTGACATAGTTGCTGTCGCCGCCCGGACCGAGGATCGTCTCCTCGCAACTCAGCTAGGAACCCCAAGGGGTCGGCCCACCCGCGCAGTTGACAGCGGTCCCCGCAAGACTGGCCCAGGCCTCTCCGACCGTACCGGTCGTGGTGTCGAACTCGATGGTGGTCGCGCCACCGCCAGCGTTCAGATCGTATGCGGGCTCGCGCGCGAAGGCCGTACCGCTGCGTAGCTCGTGGTTTCTGACGAGCCGGATCCGGCTGCTCCCCGCTACCGGAAACGCGGCCATGCCGTCATGAGCGCCAGGGGTCGACAATCCGCCGCGAAGCGGATCGCCGGTCCACCCGAACGAGACGCAGCGAAAACCGGTCGGGAGGTGCAGAAGCGGCAGACCCGTTGTCTCGTCGTTGACTGGCTGCAGGGAACCGTAGCCACCCACCCGACGGATCCCAGCGTCGGCAGCTCGGCAGGCGAGGGCATGAAACGGCGCAACACCGAAGGCGATGCCAGTGAGCGCGATGAAATCTCGACGGTCGACGCGGCGGCCGGACATCTACCAGACAGTGTAGCAACGGCGTACGTGCGTGTCGCGTCCTTTGTGACCCTCGGCGGCGGCGGCGCTCGGTCTACTTCCTGATGCTGTAGAGCTTCTTCTGGGTACGGATAAGCAGTCGGTCGCCGACGATGGCGGGAGAGGCCAGTACCATCCCGTTGAGGTGGTTGCGCCGGATGATCTCGAACTCGCGTCCGGCCCGTATGACGAACGTGTCGCCGTCCTCGCTGAGGGCGAAGATCTTGCCGTTGTACGCCCAGGGTGACGATGTGAAGGTGGCGCCGACCTCAACCCGTTGCCGATCGTAGATCGGCTCGCCGGTCGTCGCTTCGTACGCCTCGAAGAACCCACGGTCGAGCAGGCTGTAGTAGATGTCGCCATAGATCAACGGCGACGTGTTGTAGTTCCCCGCTTGCGGCTGATACCAGGCGACGTAGTCGTTCGACTGCTCGCCCTCGGCCAGGGTGATATCGCCGGTCGCCCCGGGTCGGATCGCGTAGACCGGCCGATGTTGATCACGGTAGTAGCCGGAATTGACGTAGACGAGACCGTGGCTCGAAAACGGGGTCGCGATGGCAGCCCAGGACATCCGTCCGTCCATATCCCAAAGGAGATTGCCGTCGAGGTCATACGAACGAATGCGATTGACCGCCGACGTGACGATCTCGGTGCGCTGGTCGTGCTCCCAGATGTAGGGGGTCGCCCAGCTCGTGATCTCGTCGCGGGGTGTGCGCCAGATTTCCCTGCCGGTGCGTTTGTCGAGCGCAGCGATCCATGACTCTTCATCGTTGTCGTACACGATGATCAGGATGTCCTCGTGCAGCACCGGGGATGACGCCGAGCCAAATCCCGTCATTGTCCGCTTGGCTGGAATCTCGAGGCGCCAGACCTCGTTCCCGTCCATGTCGAACGTGTAGAGCCCCAAGTCGCCGAACCGCGCATAGACGCGCTCACCATCCGTGGTCGGCGTTTCCGAGGCGTAGCTGTTCTTCATGTGGCGGGGAAACGTCGGCATTCCGGCCATCACCGACCGCCGCCACAGTACATCGCCGCTCTCGAGGTCGAGGCAATAGACCAGCCACTCCTGCTGCACCGGGGGGGGCTCCGGACGCCCGGCCGGACCGTAGAGCCCCGCCTTCGGTTTCTCAAACTCGCCGACAGCAGTGACCGTCGTCACAAAGATTCGGTTGCCCCAGACGACCGGGCTCGACCAGCCGATTCCGGGAATGTCGGTGACCCACTCCACGTTCTCGGTTTCGCTCCAGGTCTCCGGCAGGTTCGGGTTGTCAGCCACGACGGCGTTCATGTCCGGCCCTCTGAAATGAGGCCAGTTGTCATTGGCCAGAACGACCGTTCCGAGCGCCAGAAGAGCGCAGAGTGCGAAGATCAACGGATGTCTGTGCCTTTGAGCCACGGCATTCACCTCCGAGCTAAACGGGCTGAGGGTAGATTCGTATACGCGAGCGAACGATCGGCATCGTGAAGCGCGACCGGAGACACTGTCAAGTAGACGATTAAACCTCTCGCAGGTGGTCTTCGTGGTCACACACGTGGTCAGCGTCCCGGTGACTGACTGCCGGGTCGAGGCGGGGTCACGTTTTTCATCGGTGGTCGCGGTGCCCCGGCCCACGTTCCAGAGGACGCCCCAGCGACGTTGACGGTTCCCTCACGCACAGCGCGTTCGAACCGCCGCTTCAGGTTGCGTGTCAGCAGCCGCCGGCAGGCCGGGACAAGGCAGAGGAAGCCGAAGAGGTCGGTCAATACGCCAGGGGTGATCAGCACCGCCCCGGCGACGAGGATCAACACGCCGTCGACGATCGCCTCGGTGGGCAACCGGCCCTCGTCGAGATCCTTCCGCAGGCGAGCCAGCGTGCTGAGACCCTGCTGCCGGGCCAGCGACGCGCCGACGACTCCGGTCCCCATGATCAGCCCGATGGTCGCGAGAGTGCCGACCCGCTGTCCGATCTCGATGAGCAGGACGAGCTCGACGATCGGCACGACGACAAAGAGGAGGAGAAGGCGTCCCACGCTACAAGTCCATCTCAGACGTCACCGATACACCTCGCCCATGTCGCGGACGCCGCACTCGCCCGCACTCGCCCGCCCTAGCCACTGAGGGCGGCCCCATCTTCATGGCCGAGTCGGAGCTAACTTGAAGCGCCATAGGCTGCTGGATCTTTCTACGAGGATCAGCTCGCATTATAGGCAGTTCCGCGTGGAATAGCGGGCGACAGCCACCAGTCTGTAGGCATTGAAGCAGGACACAGGCGGATACGCTGGCCGCTGTAGGCCGTGAGACGTGAAGGCGCTGGGCGGCAGTCGGGTGCCAGGCACCCCTGGTCCCCCGTTTGGGTGTATTCTGGAGTGGATTCGGGTGCCGTGTGGCATCTTACTTGGAGGCGGGCGGCGGAAACTCGTGTTGACGAAGGAGATTGCTGATGAGGAAGCCGAAGGGGCTAGCCATTCTCGTGGGTCTGTCACTGCTAGTGGGAGTTGGCGCGTACGTCCAGCAGACCCTTGCTGAGGATGGGCTCCAGACATTGACGGCGGCGGATCACGTGGAGATTCGAAATCTGTACGCCACGTACAACCACTACGTGGACAGCGGCAAGGACAACGGGTACGCATATGCGGATCTGTGGACCGAGGACGCCGTGTTTCACATCAACCTGGGGAATCCCCGAGTCGTCAATGGACGCGAGGAACTCGCTGAAGTGGCCCAGGGTGCCGGCTCACCTCCTCCGGTGCTCAAGGCGGCCCATCATGCCGTCAACATCATGATCGAACCGACGCCGGAAGGCGCCCACGGAAGAGCCTATCTGGTCATGGTGTCGTCCCCGACCGAGGGCACCTCGACGACAGGGCTGAGCGCCATCTACGAGGACGACCTCGTCAAGACAGCGGATGGCTGGAAGTTCAAGATGCGGACGGTCGAGGCCGTTACGCCCCAGAACCAAGGCTAACACGACTAAGGACAGCGGGGTGCGCTCAGCGCGCCTCGCTGCCCATCTCTTCACGCTGCCCCTCTTCTCGCGCTGCCGCCAGCGTCTTCGTCAGGGCGACGCCTCTCCGTGCGGGAGCATCAGCGACATGAACACAAACGGTGCGTCTACCTCGCTGATGAAGTGCGGCGTGCCCTTCGGCAGGATGAAGACGTCGCCTTGTGACAGCCGCTGAGGCGACCCGCCCGCAACGCCAGAGCCCCGTCGTGTTTCCTCATTCATACGCACCTCGTCGGTGAGTGTCCCACCTGTGAGGAAGACGCCCGACCCGTCGAGCACGTAGAACAGCTCCGCCCGGCGCTCGTGGACAAGCGCGGCGTTCGGGATCACGTCGACCAGGTAGTCTAGGTGCACATGCCCTTCGGGGAACACCGCGCCCAGCGTGGACGTCGCCGAATCGACTCTTACGATCCAGTCCCCGACTGCCGGCTGCCCCGGTTGGAGCCGGCTCCGGGCGTTCTCAACCAGAGCAGCGACATCGGCCGCTGACGCGTACAAGACCGGACCCGGTGCACGTGCCTCGGCTGGCTGCTGGGCGAACGCGGACGGAGCGAAGAGGCACAGGGCAACGCAGAGCGACAGCATTCTCATGGATAACCTCCAGTCACGGACGATACGGGTCTCGCGGGCGCAACGCAACCGGTGTCCAAGCACCGTGGCACCAGCCACGTCGAGAATCTCCTGTCCAATTCGGCGCGTTCAGTCGACAATATACTGGTTCGCAAACGGCGCCGGTTCGATCGCACCACGAACCAGGAGACACCCATGAGGCAGCGAATCATCGTAGCGCTCGCAATCATCACGAGCACCGTCCTAGCTGGCGCCCCGGTCGCCACGCAGCAAGCATCAGTTCCGACGTTTCAGGTCGACCCCTACTTTCCGAAACCTCTCCCGAATGCCTGGACATTCGGCTGGGTCGCAGCGGTTTTCGTGGACGCCCGCGATCACATCTGGCTGCTGCACGTGCCCGGCTCGCTCTCGCAGTGGGAGGACGGCGCCGGCACAGACCCGCCGCGCACTCTCTGCTGCAAGGCCGCGCCACCCGTTGTCGAGTTCGATCAAGACGGAAACGTCGTTCAATCGTGGGGCGGTCCCGGACAGGGCTACGACTGGCCCTCCACGGAACACGCGCTCTACATCGACCACGAGGACCACGTCTGGATCTCGAGTAGCGACAACGCAGAGGGCCAGGTGCTCAAGTTTACGCGCGACGGACAGTTCCTGATGCAGATCGGGACCAAGACACGGGGCGACGGCAGCAACGACACCACCAGCCTCGGCGGCCCGGCCGGAATCGTGGTGGATCCGCAGACCAACGAGATCATCATCGCCGACGGCTACGTCAACCGGCGGGTGATTGTGTTCGACGCCGATACGGGTGTCTACAAGCGGCACTGGGGCGCCTACGGCGCGCCCCCTGAGGACGGACCCTACGCATACGACCCGGACCAGCCGTTGCCGCGGCAAATGCAGGGGGTCCACTGCATCAATCAGAGCGCCGACGGATTGCTGTACGTCTGCGATCGCGGCAGCAACCGGATCCAGGTGTTCCAGCGGGACGGCACGTTCGTCACGGAAGTCCAGATTCAACCCCGCACGCGCGGAGGCGGCGGGTCAACACACGGGATCGCGTTCTCGCGAGATGCGGAGCAGCAGTTCCTTTACGTCGCAGACGGCGCCAATCACCGGATCTGGATCCTCCGCCGCTCGGACTTGCAGATCCTTGGGTCCTTCGGCCAGGGCGGCCATCATGCGGGTGGTTTCATCGCACCACACATGCTGGGCCTCGACTCGAAGGGCAACATGTACGTCGGCGAGAGCGTGGACGGCCGTCGGATCCAGCGGTTCGTGTACACCGGGATGGGCCCGGCCGGATCCAACTGAGCCGAACCGAACGGCGCACCGAAACGGGACCATCGCGCGCGGCGATTGGCGCGCAATGTCACGGTGGCCTCGAATATCCGGACGGTGCTGAGGGGCGCCGAAGCGTTTACAACAGCGACACCTGCAGAGGTTTCGAGCCGACGTCCTCAAACCAGCAACGCTTCTCGTTCACCATATCGATCTTCGCAGCCGCGACCGTGCGGTGGCATGTGGCCGGCGACAGGTCGAGCAGTACGCGAGCTGTTTCGTTGGGCAAAACGGTGTCGGGGAGCGACACACGCACCCAGTCCCTGTCCTCGACACGACCGCTCACATCCAACCGCTGAACCCCCACCTCAACGTGTCCGCCGAGCGCGAGCGGCCCCTGAAGCCAGACCGTGTCGCCACGGTTCTTGATCGAGAGCACCAACACGCCCGGCGCCCTTCGCTCGACGACATGAATCTCGGCGTCGAGCCACCCTGGTGAGCGACTGTCGCGAGGCGTCCCGGTCCCCTGGACGGACACGTACTCTCGCTCGGTGAGGGCCCCCTCTGCGCCAAACCACGTCAATAACTCATCGACCATGTCGAACTTGAGGGCATAGATGCCAGGTTGCCGCGGTGCGCGCATCCGCACGTGGATGTCGCACGTTTCACCCAACGCCACATCGCTCGGAAGAAACCCGCGCGCATAGTCGTGATCGATGACGGCCCTCGACTCGATGTCCCAAATCTGTACGCCGAGGGTGACCATTCCCTGCAACCCGTTGTGTTCGAGATACCGTCGATAGCGCGCGACCGGGCGCGTGTTACGGTAGCGCCCTGGCACAATGGTCTTCTGCAGGAAGGCTCGGTCGTAGTCGAGTGGCTGGGCGCGACGCCGGGACGGACCGCCCTTTTGCTCGGCAGCTCCGTCATGGAGCGGCCGCGGATCGGTGGGCAGGGCGAACCAGAGCGTATCGCCGGTATTGGTGACACGGAGCGTCGCGGTGAACTCCTCCATCGGCTCCACACTGGAATCAATCTCGACGACCTCGATCCGCGCCCGTAGCCGCTCAGGAAACCGCGAATCCGCCATGCCGTCGGTCTTGAACAACACCACAAGCGCATCGTGTCCACGCCAATCGAGGGCACCGCGGCGAGCGTCACCATTGATCTCTACGAATCGCGCGGCGTCCATCTTGTGGTCCACTGGGTTCACAAGTGGCACAACGAACGACTGAGCAAACCCGACCTCCGCTGCCAGCTTGCACAGCTCCCCGGCGTCGACCTCGTCCTCAAGAACACCCCACTTCTCCATATCGTGAAGCGAGTCCGGCGACCCCGCGTGCCCAGGCCCTGGCTCGACGATGCAGACCCGGCCGCGAGGTCTCAGGACGCGGTGCATTTCTCGCAGGACGGTGCTCTTGTTGGGCACGTGGTGCATGGCGTCATAACAAGCGATGCGGTCGACTGACTCATCCGGCAGCGGAAACTGGAAGCCGTCGTAGGCCAGAAATCTCGGCTTGGGCGTGGAGTCCGGAAGATGCGCCTGCCGGAATGCCTGTTCTCCGAGCTTGAGCGCAGTCGACGACACATCCAGCGCGACGACGTGGTATCCCATCCGTGCGAGCAGAATCGAAAGCCAGCACATGCCGGCGCCGAAATCAACATAGGTCTGTCGCGCGTCATGTGTGAGACGGCTGAGTTTCAGATGGCTGAGCAGGTATCCGAGGCGGGCGACGTTGTACCCGGCAACCTGCAGCGGAACGTAAGGTTTGTCGAAGAGGGCCTGGGGATTCTCGAGGTCTTGAAAGTAGCGATCGGCGCCGTCGATGTATCGACGCATGGCCTCGGGGTCGTCCCGGTTCATCATGCCGCCGCCATTATGGCAGAAGGGATGGCTCCGCTTTGACTCGCAGGACACGAGCTACGGGCACGACGGTGCCCGAGACCAGAATGGGCTACGAGAGAGATACCTACTGCGCCAACGCCTGAAGCAACTCGTCCCCAATGCCTCCATAGGTGAACGTTCGCTTCTTGAAACGCCAACCATCCGGCGTTCTCACGAGTTCGTCGTGAAAGGTACCCTTTACGCGAATTCCGTCCTCAGCCTTGCCCACGGTGATTACATAGGCCGCTCCCATCACCCCCTCGGCTGTCGGCTCGATCAGGATGTTCATGGCGTGATGATAGGGTGCATCCAAACCAGCGCCAAAGCCCTTGGCAAACGTCTTCAGCTGCTCGTGTCCCTCGACGGGAACCCACTCATCGCTGGTCGGATTGGTGAAATCAAACACGCCGTCTTCCGTGAACGTCCGGGCGTACATGCCGCCGTCATCGGCGGTGGTGTCATGGCCGAACGCGTACCGCGAATAGAGTTGCTGGATCTCCGCATAGTCCAAGGCCGTCAGCACCGGTGCCGTCCGCGCGACCAGCTGCGACGCGACCATCACGAGGGCTGCTACACCGATCACCGTGGACCCGATGAGCTTCTTGTGCATCCCGCCTCCTATTGAGTGACTACCCGGCCCTCCATGGGAGCCGGATGTTGACACGTGGTGGACGAGCATAGTCTCGTCACACCCACGCATTGGCGCCAACTTCAACACTGTGCCCGATGTGCCATACCTTGGTGCGACTACACCGAGACCGCGTGGACGGTCTTTACGACGTCCATGTAGACGTGCGTGACCTTCTTGAGCTGATACCCGGCCGCGAGCACGTTCTCCACAGTCGTGCGATTCATGTCCGGCCCAAACCTGCGCGTTAGCAGAGTCATCAGATCCATCATCGGCTTGAACGGAAAGAACCGGCTACCGGTATGCTCGAACATGAACAACTCGCCGTTTGGCTTCAGCACACGCTTGAGTGCCCTCAATCCATCGACCGGTTTCGGCACCGAGCAGAACGTGCAGGATGTGAACACCTGATCGAACTGCCCGTCCTCGAACGGCATGTCGTGTACGTCCGCCTGCAGTACCCGCAAGTTGCCCCGGTACGAGCCGGTGCGACGCTTCGCCCGATCGAGCATCTCTTGGCTGATGTCGATCGCCGTGATGGACTTACCCTCGGGAAAGAATGGGACGTCGAGACCCGTGCCCACGGCGAGAAACAGAATCTCCCCGTCACCCATGTTGGAAAACAGCTCGCGTTTTGACGGCTCCCACCGTTTCTCCGGGCCGTAGCTGGCCATCAGATCGAAGGTAGCCGCTGCCCCGTCCCACTTGGCACGCGTTACGTCGTCCATCGTTTCGCCCTCGGCTTGATCACGCCGTTGGCCAGATAGGTGGCCACAATCACCCCAAGTCCAGACAACCCGCCGAGCCACGCTGCGTTGGCCACCCGTGTCGCCTCGAGGCTCGTCTCCATCGAGACCACCATTCCGGCAACCATCCCTGTGGTCATGACGGGAAGTATGGTCTCCATCGCACCGAAGAACGCGCTGAAGAACAACGCCAGCGGCAGCGAGATCACCATACCGAGGACCATCCCGGCGATCATGGAAACGAACATGTTCCAGCCGGTGCCGAGCAGCAGCGCACACGCTCCACCGACAAGCGCGCCGACGGCCAGGTTACTGACGATGTCCCCCGCAATGAAGTATGGCCGGGTTTCCACGTGCCCCCCCTGCAACGCCCCTATGGTAAACGGTCCCGTCTAGCGCCACCAACGATCACACACCACCGGCCACTCTCTCGCCCGATAGAAACTCCGAGGGTCCGAGATCGGCGCGACCAACCGTTGCGATTCGAGGTCGCTGTCAGAGCGACGCAAGATACGTGGCGAAAGTCTCGTTGAACAGCGCACCAGGGCGTTTGGCCCGCAACCGTCGGACGGCCTGCGACCCGGGCATTCCCAGCTTGTGCAAGATCACGCCGGCAACGAGCGCCGACCTGTTGAGCCCCATCCCACAGTGCGCAAGCACACGGTGTCCGCTTCGCACAAGATCGGCGCCCAGGTCCGCCAACCCGTCAAGCTTGTGAAGATTCGGGAGTCCGCCGTCATAGATATGGAAGTAGACGTAAAGGATTTGCTCCGGTTCGGTGGGCACGCCTAGGTCTAACCCGCCTTCGAGGTCGATCACGGTATCGATGCCGTACCGTTCGACCACTGCCCAGTCATGAATCACCGGCGCGATGAACAAGTGGCCGGCCTCGTCGACCTGCGTGATGGCATATAGGGCCGCCAGCACGCTCTCTCGTTCCGGATTGGACATCTGGTTCACAACGGACTCCTCCGCTGGCCGAAGTGATGGCTCAATCCCCGTCGCCGTGTGCTCCGCACCGGGAGTCGGGCTGTACCGCCGCTACTGGCCGGTCGGCGTGTACCAAATGGGGAAACTCCACGCGCGCTCCTTGATCACCGATGGCTCAGGAATCTGGGCTTGCCTGGCGAGCGCCCGATAGGTGGTCCACCGACAGGTCGGATTCTCCAGCACGCGAGCGTAGTAGAAGGCACGATCCGATGGGTCAAACTCTGGATCGGTCCAGGTCGTGCTCAGCTCCGCCGCGCCCTTGTCACTGGAGTAGCTGCAATCGGCAAGATCCACCGTCGCTCCGTTGTCCGCGCAGCGATGCGTTTCCGCGGCGGGCGTCAGACCATCCGCGCAGACCACGTCGTACACTTCTTCGAAGGTTTGCCCATCATCGGCCCAGCCCTTGATGATCTGGATCTTCTGCAGATTCGCCGCGGCGGGGTCCTTGGTAGCCCACACGACGAACCGGGGCACCTCCTCATCCGCAGGTGGTGTCGGGAGGTCCGCCCCCATCGGAACGCCCGTCCTGTACGCTTCTTCGATCAGGTCGCGACGCGTGTGGAGGTTGTCCGCAAACGCCCAGCCGCCAAAGAAGCGAACACGGACGCGTGTGCCACTGGTCCCAAACGTTTCACGTCGCTTGAGCGCATCAAAGATCGACTCCCGTGTATTCTCTGCCGCCCACACCCCGGCCAACCCGCCAGGATTGGTAATGTTCCCACCCGTCTCAGGCTGCTCGCCAAACGGAGCGCCAAGCGCGCCCGCTAGACTGAATTTGTAGGAAAAACCCTGCTCGTCCGTCGCACCGGGCATGCTCTTGTGCTCGTCCGGACTGGCAATAATGCCGTACTTGAATGGGTTCACGCCGTGCTCCGCTTCCACGATCAGGCCAGTCTTTAGAGCGTTGCGGACATAGTCGAATGCATAGGCACAGCCCGCCTCCTGCCCCGGGGCGCAGACCGGATAGTACAGCTCGAAGTTACATTCTTCATCCGCGGTGCCGAGGCCGGCATAGCACTCCGAGCTACCTTTGATCTGAAAGATCTCGACGAGTGGCTCCGCGTTCGCCCGCCGCGTCAAAATCTCCTCGGTGAAGGGCGTCCCATCCGAGTTGCGAGGCGCCAGTGCCACGCCCTGACCCCAGTTGGTGTTGTGCGGGATTGCCAGGACCTGGCAATCACCTGTGCAAGCAGACTCGAGCCATTCCCAGAGTCGTTCCGGCTGGTTTTGCATCTCCACAGCCGACCCGCCCCACTCCGGCACAGCTCCCCCCCGGAAAATTACGTTTCGATGCTGGTGGCCCATACTCAGCGTCGTTCCCGTCCATTCATACGCCGGAAACGTTGTGAACGTCCCCGGCTGATAGAACGCATCCGCATTCTTTTGGACCTCGTGCCAAAGATGCGTGGAACGCTCGTAGCACTTGTTCTGCGAACCAATGCCATTCTCTCCACAAATATCGGGGGGGGCGAAGTCCCCTTCTGCCGTACGTTATGTAGAGCTGAGCGAACCCCTGGTTGGCCCGCACGTTGCGACACGTCGGCGTGTCGTACGCAGAATCGTCAACATCCTCACAGAGCTGAACTTCTCCGAGCCAGGCGTCATGGTCCGTGACGGCCATGAAGTCCAGAGGCACCCGCAGCGGGCCGAGCACGCTCCCGTCCGGCCGGGTAATGGTGTCACCTCGACCGTACCGGTACGCGACGGTTGGGTCGTCGCGGTTGCCGCCGAGCGCGTAGGCATCCAGCGACCAGCTGCTGTGCACGTGGAGATCGCCAAAGTACGCGTTCCGCGGTAGCCCGCTGCCGGACGTCTGCCGAGGAGCTGCCAGAAGGGCAGCCGCGCCGGGATATCTGGTCTCGGTTGCCGCGGTTCCTGGGGCCAGCACTCCCCGAGCTCTCGGAGGGCTCGATACGGTCCCCAGTCGTGGCGAAAGCACGGCACCGGCAAACAGCAGGAGCACTACCGGAAAGAGAATCGTTCTTCGCATCACGGTCTCTCGTGGCGTCTCCCTGATGGCACGCACCCTCCCAATAGGGTCGACGAGCGACGGAGAAGACCGTCGCGTATCGTCCCTATCGCCGCGGGCTCGAAGGAAACTAATCCGTGAAATCGAGGAACGTCCCCACCAGACGCGTCGGATCGGCGTTCGCCTTTGGGGTGAACTTCTGAGCCCGGCCACCCCAGACGTCAGCCGTGTAGAAGTTCCCGTCGCTATCGACGCTGATGCGATGGGTGCCCCAGACTCGCCCCGGTGCGACTTGTCCGAATGTGCCCCAGGCGTACAGGAGCCTGCCCTCGCGGTTGAACTTCAGGAACTTGTTGACCTGGCCGTCAGCCACCCAGACATCCCCGTCGTCAGTCACCGCGATATCCATAGGAAACGGAATGTTGGGCCAGATGTCGAGCAGTTCGCCTTCTTGAGTGAAGACCTGGACCCGCGAGTTTCCGCGATCGGCCGTGTAGACACGCCCCTCCGCGTCCACGGCAACGCCATGGATCGTATTGAACTGACCCGGGCCGGTCCCAGGCTCCCCGAACTGCGACAGGTAGTTTCCGTCCTCGTCGAACCGCACGATGCGCGAATTCCGGTAGCCGTCAGCGACCAGGAAGTCGCCGTTGGGAAGGAACGCCAGATCCGTCGGCCCGCCGAAATGCGACTCGTCGTCGCCTTCCACCATGTGTTCCCCGAGCGTCATCACGACTTCACCGTCATGGGAGAACTTCCAGATCGAATGGGCCGCCTCTCCGGATCGGCTCCGTCCGTCAACGACCCACACGTGCTGCTCAGGGTCATACGGGCTCTGCTTCACGCTGTGCGGATGCACGAAGAGTGGGTTCGCCTGCTCCCAGGATTCAATGAGGTTGCCCTCCCCGTCGACCACCAGGAACCGGTGCTCGCTCCTACGCGTATCCGGATGATCCACGGCGTGCATCTGTGGCGGGTTGCCCCCCGCATTGCGCGTCGCCACCGGAATCTCACCCGTCTGAATGATATAGATGCGATCGGGCGACTCTGCCCACACGCCCCCGGTCCGTCCCCAGGTCCAGTCTTCGTGGAGCGGCTTCGGCCAGTCAGCAACCGCATCATAGGGCCCGTTTTCCTCGCTGCCGCCCTTTTCGAACGTCGCACTCGACTGAGCCTCTTCAGACGGGACGCTCGGCTGAGTCTCGGCTTCCTCCGTCGCCGTCCCCTGCCCGCAGGCGACGAGCAGGACTATCGCGGCAAACGTCGCCGCCCCTATCGATCCGTTGTGCAACATGTTCGTTCGCGACATAGTCACTCCTTCAAGAAATCTTGGGTAGACGAAACTAGGCAGCATTATAGGCGAATAACCTTAGAATTCGCAGCATCGACAACCACATTATTTGCAGCGATGTGACACACGCACACACTTGGTTGCGGTCGAAGGCGAGCCATCGCTACCGGGTTGGTGGGCACGATTCGTGCGGCCCGGTCACCGTCGGCACTATATAATTCGACCATAGTCTGCCCGCCGCCTCGAAAGCGGCTGCGAGCACGTCCGGGCCCAACTGTGGATCTCTGAGCGAGGGCGCAGCATGATGCAGCGTAGGTACTTCTTTCTGGGTGCCGTGGCAGTGTTGGGACTGGTCCTGTCGGCCTCTGTGCCGGTCCGGACAGCCGGCCCCCAACAGTCCGCGAGTCGCGGCGCATCCACCTCTCCCGCCACAGCCGCCGCCCAGCGCGCCCTCCTCGACAGCTACTGCGTCCCCTGTCACAACGAACGGACGAAGAGCGGCGGGCTCATGCTCGACAAAGCAGACCTCTCACAGGTCCACACCAACCCCGAACTCTGGGAAAAGGTGGTGCTCAAACTCCGTGTTGGCCTGATGCCGCCGATCGGCCGACCGCGGCCAGACAAGGCGACCTACGACGGCTTGGCCACGTGGCTCGAGCAATCCCTGGATAGGCAGCTGACCTCACGCACGCCAAACCCTGGGCGTCCCGCCGTCCACCGCCTCAACCGCACGGAATACTCCAACGCGATTCGCGACCTGTTGGCTCTCGACATCGATGCCAAGCCGCTGCTCCCCCCGGACGACTCCGGGTACGGTTTCGACAATATCGCCGACGTCCTCTCGGTCTCCCCGGCACTGTTTGAGCGCTACCTTTCTGCCGCCCAACAAATCAGTCGCATCGCGGTTGGCGATCCAAACATGCGCCCGACATTCAACACGTACCGACTTCCCTACCTGACGCTGACCCAGGAAGACCGCACCAGCGACGATCAACCGCAGGGCTCGCGCGGAGGTCTCGCCATTCGTCACTACTTCCCCCTTGACGGCGAGTACGTCATCAAGGTGCGCGTGCAGGCCAGCTCCGCCCAGTCCGATGTTCGCGGGCTGGATGTGTTGAATCACGTGGATCTCCGCATCGACGGCGTGCGGGTCAAGCTGTTCAACGTGGAGCCCGTGGAGAGGCAGATCAGCAACCTCGTGGCAAGCGAGAAGCAGGAGTTCGATGCCGACTGGAACCTCCGCGTGCCGGTGAAGACGGGCTCGCGACTCGTGTCCGTCTCGCTCGACAAGAAGAACTGGTACATGGAAGGCGTTGGGCCGGATCGGTCCCCGGTCGCCAGCTTCGGCTACTCCAACGCCTTCAGGACGGGCCTGGGCGTCGGTCGGATCCAGATGGGCATCGACGAATTGACGATCGAGGGGCCCTTCAACGGCCGCGTGCCCGAGGCGTCTGCGAGTCGACGTCGGATCTTCTCGTGCCGCCCGACCGATGCCGCCGACGAGACGCGTTGTGCGGAGACCATTCTCTCCGGACTGGCGCGTCGCGCGTTCCGGCGACCGGTGACCGACGAGGACCTCACGCTCCTGATGGGTTTCTACGACGCAGGTCGCGATGGGGCCAGCTTCGATGCCGGGATTCAGTCAGCGCTCGAGGTGATGCTGGTCGACCCCAACTTCTTGTTCCGCGTCGAACAGGATCCAGCGGGCGTGGCCCCTGGAACGCCCTATCGTCTCAATGATGTCGAGCTCGCCTCCCGACTGTCGTTCTTCCTCTGGAGCTCTCTTCCGGATGACGAACTGCTGGATCTCGCGATCCGAGGTCGCCTGAAGGAGCCGACGGTGATCGATCAGCAGGTGGAGCGGATGCTGCACGATCGACGCTCCGATGCACTGCTGAACAATTTCTTCGGGCAGTGGCTGCTGGTCCGCAACGTATCGGCCGTGCAACCCGACCCAAAGGCGTTCCCCGATTTCGACGAGAATCTCCGGAGGGCGCTCGAACGAGAGACGACACTCTTCCTCGAGACGCAGCTGCGAGAGGACCGGAGCGCCCTCGAACTGATGACCGCCGACTACACGTTCCTCAACGAGCGTCTCGCCAAGCACTACGGGATCCCCAAGGTGTACGGATCGCACTTCCGGCGCGTCACATATCCCGACGACCGGCGCGCGGGCCTGCTGGGTCAGGGCAGCGTGCTGATGGTGACGTCCTATTCGAACCGGACCTCGGTGGTGCAGCGCGGGAAATGGATCCTCGAGAATCTCCTCGGCGCTCCGCCGCCGCCGCCTCCGCCCAACGTGCCGCCCCTCGAGAACACCAAGGTCGAGGGCGGTCTCCGGAAACGCATGGAGCAGCACCGAAGGAATCCGGTGTGCGCAGCCTGCCACGCGCAACTCGATCCGCTGGGGTTCGCGCTTGAGAACTTCAACGGCATCGGTCGCTGGCGCACCACCGACGAGCACGCGCCCATCGACGCATCCGGGGTCATGCCTGACGGCGAGACGTTCAGTGGCCCGGTGGACTTCCGCGCGGCGCTGCTCACCCATCGCGAAGCGTTGTTGTCGACGCTCACCAAGAAGTTGCTCACCTACGCGGTCGGCCGCGGCACGGAATACTACGACATGCCAACGGTTCGCCGCATCGTGCAGGACAGCGCGGTGCAGGACTACCGCTGGTCCTCTTTGGTGCTCGGGATCGTCAAGAGCGCACCCTTTCAGATGAGGAGATCTGCGTCATGATCGTCACCAAGAAGTCACTCCCCCGACGTACCGTCCTCCGCGGCATGGGGGCGGCGATTGCGTTGCCGTTCCTGGACTGCATGGTGCCGGCGTTCGCGTACGCCCCCGAGCCCGTTCGTCGATTGGGCATTGTGTATGTGCCGATGGGCATGAACATGCCGCTCTGGACGCCGGCCACCGAGGGGCCGCTCGAGCTGTCGGTGATCCAGCAGCCACTGGCCCCGTTCCAGGATCGCGTGCTGGTCCTTAGCGGGCTCGACTCGAAAGAAGCGGACGCGCACGACGGCGGTGTGCATCCACGGTGTCAGACCGCCTGGCTCACGGGCGCCAAGGCGTTTCCCACGGAAGGGGTCGGCATCCGCGCCGGCATCTCCATGGATCAGATCGCCGCCGCCCAGTTGGCCAGCCAGACCCAGCTCGCCTCGCTCGAGATCGCAACGGAGACGTTCGAGCTGGCCGGGGCGTGTAATTTCGGGTACAGCTGCGCCTACAACAACACCCTCTGCTGGCGGAACGACACGACCCCGCTCCCGATGGAGGTCAATCCGCGCGTGGTGTTCGAACGGATGTTCGGGACGGCCGACAGCACCGACCAGCCCGCCCGGATGGCGTACATCACGAAGCGCAAGAGCATTCTGGATGCGATGACGGAACGCGCCGCCGCACTCAACGTCCAGCTCGGGCCGGACGACCGCACGAAGGTCGACCAGTACCTCGACGCAGTGCGCGACGTCGAACGGCGCATCCAGAAGGCTGAGGAACAGATCGACCAGGAGCTGCCGCTGGTGGACCAGCCGGTGGGGGTCCCGGCAAGTTACGAAGAACACACCCAGCTGTTGTTCGACCTCTTGACGCTCGCCTACCAGACGGACTTGACGAGAGTCGGCACCTTTATGGTGGGCAAGGAGCAGAGCAATCGCGCGTTCCCGGAGATCGGGGTGGCCGAGCCGCACCACCCGCTGTCGCATCATCAGAACAATCCGGAAAAGCTCGCCAAGCAGGCCAAGGTGAACGCCCTGCACATGCAACTGTTCGTGCGATTCCTGCACAAGCTCCAGTCGACCCCCGATGGTGATGGATCACTACTGGATCACACGCTGCTGCTCTACGGCTCGGGCATGAGCGACTCCAACCTCCATCTGATGTGGGATGTGCCGACGATGGTGGTGGGCAACAAGACGTTCGGGATCACGGGCGGCCGACATATTCGGTACCCCGAGGGCACGCCGCTGGCGAACCTCCAGCTCACGTTGTTGGATAAGGTGGGCGTGCATGTCGATCAGTTCGGCGACAGCACGGGCGAGCTGAATTTGCTGTCCGATCTGTAGAGAAGCCGACCGGCCAGAACACAGGCCCGACGCAATCGGTCAGTATCTGCGAACGGTGGCGGGAAACTACTCGATGCCGCCGAGCGAGCGCAGCAGTTCCTCGGTCTCGGGCTGGCTGAAGAACATCCCCAACCTCGGAATCCCGGCGGCAATCGTGAGTGGTGTCCGCCCCCCCTTGTCCCTGGCGTTCACGACAGCGCCTTGGTCCACCAGGAACTGTGCGATGACATTGAACCCCACGTACGCGGTGGCATGCAGAGCCGTGGCGCCCGCGGCGTTGGCTGCATTGAGATCGTTCCCGAGTTGCATGGTGAGCTTGAGCGCGTCCAGCAACTGGCTCTCGGTAGCGCTGGTCTCTTCCTCGACAAACGAGATGCCCGCGGCGGCCATGAGCGGTGTGGTCCTATCCTTCGTCGATAGGAGCGGGTCGGCACCGTTGGCCAGGAGGAACCTCATGATCTCCGTATCGCCAACGGTGGCCGCCAGGAAGAACGGGGTGGCCCCCACGTACGACCCTCCGCCGGTGATGCTCCCGCCTCCCAGTGAGTAGCCGAATCTCGGCATTCTGCCCGTCACGCGCGCATTGACGTCGCCGCCGTGCGCTAGCAGATCCTCGATCAAGCTCAGCTTCGCGTCACGATTCGGAATACCCGCCAGGGCTTGCCATTCGCCGTCCTCGGTGGTGTATTCGTGCGTCGACCTCGTGTCGAACGTGCCAGCCGCCCAATGGAGCGCGGCATACCCGATGGTGTCCTTGTTCGGGTCGGCCCCACGATCCAGCAGCCACTCGGCCAGCGCCGCGTATCCACGGACGGTGGCCACAACCAAGGGCGTGGCACCGTCGTCAGCTGCTTCGTTGATGTCTGCACCTTGCTCCAGGAAGAAGCGCACGAGATCGCGGTCTCCCATCCGCGCTGCAAACAAGAGCGGTGTGAATCCGCTCGCAGACCGGGCGCCGGCGTTGGCCCCGCTCTCGACCAGTGTCTGCGCGACGTCCATATGACGCTCGGCCACGGCCCACATCAGTGCCGTCTGGCCCTGCGCGAACTCCGTCGCGTTGACATCTGCGCCAGCCGCGGCCAGTGCCCTGACCGATTCCACGCTCCCGCTCCGCGCAGCCGTCATGAGCGCGGTCTCGCCAGATGGGAGGGCGGTGTTCGGCGGCGCACCGGCTTTGAGCAAGAGCTCGACCATCGGCGCGCTTCCGTTGAGCGCGGCCATTGACAACGGCGTGGCACCGTAGTCGTTGGCCACGTCGGCGTGCGCTCCCGCGCGAATGAGCAGGTCTGCCGTGCTCGCGTCGTCCCACTGCGCCGCCCAGTGGAGCGCCGTGGTGCCATCGGGTTGCCGCGCAGTGACGTCAACTTCGTTCGCGACCAACCCAGCGGCGGCACGCGAATCTCGATTCTTGACGGCTTCGATCAGCGACAGATCATCGGCGCCCGAGGCAGGGCTCGCAACCGCGAGCAACACGCATGCGATGACCGAAACGATGTATCCATCCGAGCGTCGGCTGGCTCCAGACGTGAGGTGCATCCTCGCCCTCATTGTCTTTCGATTGTACATGTTGCACCGGTGCTCAGGGCAAACTCAATGCGATGATCGCCGGGACTGCATCTCCCACAGTCACCGCGATGTACTGCTTCCCCTCGTGCATATAGGTCATCGGTGTCCCGATTGCACCACTCGGCAGATCGACTGACGCCACTTCCTCCCCCGTCGTCTTGTCGCGCGCCACGAGCCGTGGACCATCGTTGGTCCCACCCGCAGACAAGGCACTGATGAAAAGCGTCTTCGTCAAGAGCGGACCCCCGCGGCCATCACCGCCAAGTGGCGGCAGGTTCAAATCCCGTAGAAGAGGATGGTTGCGGATCCGATCGCCGTTGCCGTTCGGCTGCATCCAGGCATGCTCACCGCGGTTGAGATCGATTGCCGTGACGCGCGTGTACGGCGGTTTCAGTAGCGGCAGCCCCTGGGGCATCCGGGGCTGCAACCCGCCACCACCCATCGCGTATCGGAGATTGCCACCCTCTGCCGGGTCTGGCGTGTAGTAGTGAGACACCGAAACGCCGTTGGCTGATGGGACGTACAGCCAACCGGTTTCGGGATCCACAGCCGCCCCCTGCCAATTCGCCCCACCTGTTACCGTGGGTCTTTGAAGCGTGCCTTGCGTCCCCCCGTCGACCGCGAGGGACGGCTGCGTGTACAGCGGCCCGAGCTTGAAGTCCTTGACGACGTCGACCGCCATGGCTCGAATCTCTGGTGTGAAATCGACCAGGTCGTCGATCGTCACGCCCTGACCCTCGAATGGCGGTGGTTTCGTTGGGAATGGCTGGGTGGGCGACGCGACGTCGCCCGGCATCGTGGCTGGCGGGACCGGCCGCTCTTCGATCGGCCACAGCGGCTCGCCGGTGGCCCGGTCGAACACATAGGTGAACCCCTGCTTGGTCACCTGGGCCACCGCCTTGACCACTCGACCTTCGTGCATGACGTCCACGAGGTTGGGCGCGGCCGGGTTGTCATAGTCCCACACGCCGTGGTGCACCATCTGGAAGTGCCAGATACGCTCACCGGTCTCGATGTCGAGGGCGACGAGACTCTCGGCAAAAAGATTGTCGCCAAGCCTGTGCCCACCGTAGTAGTCGTTGGTTGCCGTCCCGATCGGAAGGTAGAGATAGCCGAGCTCGTCGTCGACGCTCAACATCGACCAGACGTTGTTGTTTCCCGAGTACCGCCACGAATCGTTCAGCCATGTCTCGACACCGAAGTCGTCCGACTGGGGCACCGTGCGGAAGGTCCACTTCGTTTCGCCAGTTCGCACATCGATGCCTTTGACATCTCCAGGAGGTGCTTCCTTGCGGATTCCTAGATCGGAGATCACGACCGGGGTGACGACGACATCGTGTGCGACAATGGGAGGTGAGGCGACGCCCAGCCACGCGTTGCCACGATGGTCGGTTGTGCCCCGCACAGCTCGAGGAATCCCTTCCATCAGATCGACCTTTCCGTTCACGCCGAAATCTTGGCAGGGAGCTCCGGTTTGGGCATCGACGGCGATCAGGTATCCGTCGTTCGTCCCCCAGAGGATTCGTGCTTCCTCCCCGTCCGTCCAATAGGCCGCGCCACGAGAATTGAACCCCAGGGCGTGCGCGTGCGGATAGGGGTTACCCAGGTAACTCTCCGGGTCGTACACCCACAAAGTCTCGCCGGTGGCGGCGTCGATTGCCGCCGCCTGGTGGAGAGGTGTGGAGACGTAGACGACACCGTCAACCATTAATGGTGTCGCCTTGAGATTACCCACCCCAACACGCGGATTGCTCTGTCTCAGTTCGTCGAGATCGAGTTCTCCATCGACTGACTCCCACCGCCAGGCGACGGTCAGGTCCCCAAAGTTGCTCGCGTCGATCTGATCCAGCGCCGAGTACTTGGTGCTTCCGAGGTCGCCACCGTAGTTACGCCACTCACCGTTGGCGGCACCATACTGCCCGTTCGCCGGAGCCGGCAGTAGCGTGAGCGCAGCGCACAACAGCGAATACGCCATGATCCGAGTCGATAACGTACCTTTCACGAGTCCCCCCCAGAAGTTAGATTCCGATGGCCGAACCGACCACCCGCCTATTCTGCCTCAATTGTCCTAGATCCGGCTCGACAAACTGAGGAAACCACGTTCCTCGGGTGCGACTCGTTCAGTTGACCAGGCCGTCGGGCACTGCTTGACGATATGATCCAACTCGCGGAAGGCATCCCACTCCTAGAAGAAAGGTGCTTGATGAAAGTCATTGCTCGGATTGGCCTGACGGTTGTGCTCGTCCTGTTCGGCATCGGGAACGCCGTTGCCCAGACGGCGACCCTCTCGGGAGATCTTTTGGCCGACTGGCAACAGCAGAAGCGAATGATGATGGGGATCGCCGGGGCGATGCCGGAGGAGGCGTTCAGCTTCAAGCCGACCGACGCGCAACGGACCTACGCCGATCAGATTCTGCACATCGCTGGCGCGAACGTGTATCTCATGCAGCACATGGGCGGCGCGTCGGCGGCGCCGGACGTGGACACAACTGACTTCAGGGTGTTCGGGCTGTCCGCCACATCGAAGGCCGATGTGCTCGCGGCGCTCGGCGCCGGGTACGACTATGGCATTGCCGTGCTGCAGGAGTTTTCCGACGAGCAGTTACTCGAGACGATTGCTGGGCCGCGATATCTGGGGAATGTCACTAGGGTCAGGATGGCGTACTTCACGCTCAGCCACGCCATGGACATCTACGGTCAGATGGCAGTCTACCTGCGGCTCAACGGCGTGACGCCACCTGCCAGCAGCGGAGGCGTGTAGGTAGCCGAGTCATCTGACGGACAGGGCCCGCGTTGCGCGCCAGTCGAACGTGCGCGTCCCAGTCTCAGCCACGCCGTCGATCACGTCGCCGCTCACGCGACCGGCGTAGTGGGTCTCGCCCACGCGAAAGCTGATCTGCTCGCCACGCAGCCGGCCGCCATCGATCTCGACGGTCCCGGATCCGGTCCCGAGCGTCCCCGTGACGACCTGAAACTGCTGCTCGAGGGTCAGGGTGCCCATTGGGAGCTCCCACGTCCCTTCGGCTCGAGCCGGCACGATCCAGAGCAGTGCCGTGCAAAAGCCTGGACATGGATCGAGGACCACCGTCTGATCGGCAACCCATTCGTCCAAGGTCCAGGTGTTCGAGACGATCCGTGTTCCTGCTCTCAGCTCGAGGAGTCGAGGACGGAGCTTGAGGTTAAGGTCGGGAAGGAGAAACATCGTGATGACAGTCGCGGGCGACAGGTCGACCTCGAACAGATCGGCGGTCACGAACGTCGCCCGGTCGGCGACCCCAGCCGCGGCAGCGTTGTTCCGCGACAGCTCGACCAGTTCCGAGTCATATTCGATACCGATCGCCCGCGCTCCCAACTGGGCCGCTGCGATGACCGTCCGTCCGTCACCTGAACCCAGATCCATCACGACATCTCGCGCTGACACGTCCGCGATCTCGAGCATCGTGGCCACGAGCTCGTCTGGGGACGGCACCCACATGACGTCCTTCCCCGGCCGCCCAATCTCTGGCGGCGCTTGACTGGCCAAACCGTGGACTGGGAGGAAATTGACCGCCCACCCTGTCAAGACGAGACCAGCACCCAAGAGGAGGCGCCTCGTTCGCATCGTGTGCCCCTTCACTCAACAGCCAGGAGCCATGACGAGGTACAGCTGCCCGTCCTCGGTCTCCGCGCGACGAGAATCCACGAGCTAGTCCTCCGCATGAACACGAATCATCAGCTTGCCCAGGTTGGCTCCGGTGTAGAGCTTCTTCACTGTCTGCACGGCGTTCTCCAACCCGTCCACAACCTCCGTGCGAACCTTGAGTTTCCCTTCGGCCATCCACTGCCCCAAGGCCGAGATGGCTTCCGAGTACCGGTCGGTATAGTCAAGCACGATGAAGCCCTCCACCCGGAGACGCTGCATCAGAATCATCGGATAGTTGTAGGGACCGGCAACCGGCTCAGTCGCGTTGTACCGAGAAATGAGACCGCAGGTCGGTATCCGCCCACCGAGATTCATGAGCTCGAGGCAGGCATCGAGGATGTCACCCCCCACATTGTCGAAGTACACGTCGATGCCGGCTGGACAAGCAGCCGCGAGCGCCTGGCGTAGATCTGCCGCTCGATAGTTGATGGCCGCATCGAAACCGAGCTCATCTGTGAGCCAGGTACATTTTTCAGGCGATCCAGCGAGCCCAACGGCGCGGCAGCCCTTGATCTTCGCGATCTGGCCGACGATTGACCCGACGGCTCCGGCCGCCGCCGAAACCACCACTGTTTCTCCGGCGTTGGGTTGACCGATGTCCAGTAGGCCGAAATACGCGGTAGGGCCAACAACCGCAAACGTGCTGAACGCATCCACCGTGGTGACCCCTCCGAGCTCTCCCATCGGATTCAGGGTCTCGGGTGTCCCGATCTGGTAGTCCGCCCAGGTACCGAGTCCGCTGACCACTGACCCTTCGGGGTAATCCGGATGATTCGATTTGAGGACGGTGCCACAGACCACGCCACGCATCGGTGCGTCGAGATCGACCGGCGGCATGTACTGGTGCATGTCGCTCATCCAAATGCGATTCGTCGGGTCAAGCGACAAGTAGTTCAGGCGGACCAGGAACTCGTTGGCGCCCGGCTCGGGAATCACTTCCGGCTCCAGGGTGAGATCGTCGTCACCGATCTCACCGACGGGCCGTTTGCGGAGCCTCCATACGCGATTGACATCAGACACTGGAACTCTCCCTGAAAAGACACTCCCACTTTGGACTGTCGATGCACTCTCGCTAGCGCCCTGACGGCCGCGCCGCATCGGCGGACGACTCGTCGGTCAAGCGCCACAAGTGCGACCGGGTACGGATGAACAGACTGCCTCGAGCAATCGCAGGACTTGACAAAGCGACTTCGTCGAGCGAGTTCGTGCCGACGACGTCGAAGTCGTTCGCGGTGTCAATCACGTACGTGTCGCCATCCTCACTGAGCACGAACACCGTGTCGTTGTAGGCCCACGGCGACGCGCTGAACCCTCCCGAACCACGAGCGATCCGTCGGCGCACTTCCTGGTTGACGATCTGCTGCTCGGTAAAATACAGCTCCCGCCCGGTCTTGGCATCGTGCACCGTGAAGAATCCCTGGTCGAGGAGCGTGAAGTAGAAATCACCGTAAACCAAAGGCGTGGGGTTGTATGGCCCGGCGGTCTCGGCATACCAAACGATGTGGTCGTTGCTCTGCTGGCCCTCCCGGAGCGTGATGTCGCCGCTGGCACCAGGACGGATGGCATACACCGGTCTGACGGCGTCGCCGACATACCCAGACGTGACGTACAGCAGACCGTGCGCACTGAACGGCTGAGGAACAGAAATCGAGTTCAGGCCGCGGAACGACCAGAGTTCCTCACCCTGGAGGTCGTAGGAGCGCACCTGGTCACTGCCCGCGGTCACCAACTCTGTGCGCTGCTCGTGCTGCCAGACGAAGGGCGTCGACCAGTTCGTGCCTTCGTCGCGGTCCACCCGCCAGCGCTCTTCGCCGGTCTCGGCGTCGAGTGCCACGACAAAGGACTGCTCGTCGTTGTCGTTCACGATGAAAAGCGTATCGTCATGGAGCACTGGCGAAGCGGCAGGCCCCCACCCGTAGCGCGTCGCCACCGGATTGAACCGCTGCTCCCAGACCAGACCGCCCTCCATGTCGAGGGCAAAGACACCGACGTTTCCAAAGTAGGCGTAGACCCGGTCACCATCGGTCACCGGCGTAGACGATGCGTAGGTGTTCTTGAGGTGGCGATCGAACCTGGGCGCCTCGGTGTTAACCTCGGAGGTCCAGACGACGTCGCCACTCTCGAAATCGACGGCGTAGACGAGCCAGCGATGAACGTCTTTCTCCCGCTCCATCAGCTCGCCTTCCTTCGGCTCGGGAAAACCAAGCTCCGGGGCTCCCGGCTCAGGTGAGCCGAAGGGGAAGTAGAGACCCATGCGCGGCTCCTGGCTCTCGCCCTCGCTGACAACCGTGGTGAGAAAGATTCGGTCGCCCCAGATCACCGGTGACGACCAGCCGAGGCCATCGACCGGCGTCTTCCACGTGACGTTCTCGGTCGCACTCCACGAGAGGGGAAGCCGCGGGTCATCTTCGGCGACGGACAGGGCATCCGCACCGCGGAACGACGGCCAGTTCTCATCACTCTCGAGTGAAAAGGTCGTGGCGGCCCCCAGGAACGCGAACGACAGCACGGTAACGATTGTCCCCAGGGTACGAAGTCGAATGTGGAGCATGCGATCTCCCCTCAATGTCAATGTCATGACTGCGAGTATACGCAGTGGACTCGGGACGCGAGAAGTCGACCGAGGTTGTGGGGCAGTCGAGTGAGACCGTCAAGCCGGATTCCGTAGGAGTATCCGGCGCTGCCGGAGAAGCAGTATTCTGGCGGTTGACATGAACTCCCTTTGGAGTGCCGCCGCCCGACTGGCCGAGAAGACGCCAGCAAAGCGAAATCGCTGCGTCGATTTCCTGAGGGCAGTCTCGATCCTCGTGGTCGTGACGGGCCATTGGTTGATGGCCGCGCCTTGGGTCGATGCGGACGGCGCCCACATCAGCCACCTGCTCGATGTGTCGCCTTGGGCTCAGTGGCTGACCTGGGTCATGCAGGTGATGCCGATCTTCTTTATTGTCGGAGGCTATTCCAACGGGATCTCCTGGGATGCCGCCTGTCGGGACGGCACGTCGTACCGAGATTGGCTGAGCAGCCGGCTCACCCGCCTTCTGGGGCCGGTGCTCGTGCTGGTTCTGTTCTGGATCGTGACGGCCGGCGTGGCCCACAGCGCCGGCGTGTCGGCCGGGACGATCCGCGTCGGTTCCCAGATCGCACTCGTGCCGACCTGGTTCCTGGCGGTCTATGCGCTTGTCGTCTTGCTGGTCCCGCTCACCCGGTCAGCCTGGAGATCGATGGGGATGTGGTCGATCGCAATCCCGTTTCTCCTGGCCGGTCTCGTTGATGGCGCCTACTTCGGACTCGACTGGACGGAGGCGGGGTGGGTCAATTACCTTTTCGTCTGGGTCGGGGTTCACCAGTTGGGCTATGCCTGGCTGGAAGGTCGATTCGCGTCTCGCCTTCGATCCTCCCTCTGGTGCCTCATCGGCCTCGGCTCGCTGGTGGCGCTAACCGAGGTCGGCCCGTGGCCAATCAGCCTGGTCGGCGTCCCGGGCGAGGTCGTCAGCAACAGCGAACCCCCGCACCTTCCGCTGGTGGCGCTCGCGGGCTTTCAGTTCGGAGGCATCATGCTGTTCCAGGGCCAGCTGGCACGGCTGTTGGCTGGGCGGCATCTATGGACGGCGACGGTACTGATCAACGGCATGATCATGACCGTCTTCCTCTGGCACAGCACGGTGATGATGTTGTTGTTCGGAGTCTCACTATGGCTCGGCGGGATCGGTTTGGAGGTCGTGCCAGGCACCGGCGACTGGTGGTGGACGCGACTAGCCTGGGTGGCCGGTTTTGCGGTCTCGCTCCTCCCGTTCGTCGGCATCTTCAACCGCTTCGAGCGGCCGTCCAAGAGCCAGGCGCCCAGCCCCGCGCCCTGGAGGATGGCCGTCGGCAGCGGCCTGATGGTCGTGGGGCTCGCCCTGCTGGCATCCGGCGGCATCGGAGGTGCCGGGCCGTTGGGATTGCGGCTTGTCCCCGTTCTCCTGACGCTTGGAGGGGCCGAGGTCTGCGGCGTCGGCGTGGTCGGCTCACTCACCGCGCCGATACGCCCATCGATCCAGTAGTGGCCGAGGGTCTGGCCAGTCACGATACGGCAGGGAGGGTTCCGTGGCTATGAAGGATGTCCGTTCCGTCGCCGAGATGTTCAACGAGCGCGTCAAGTCGACGCCCGATGTACGCGCCTTTCAGTTCCCGAAGGGCGAGGACGGCTGGCAGTGGATGACGTGGGCCGAGGCAGGCGCGCGCGTGCGCGCCATTGCGCTCGGCCTCAGGCAGCTCGGCCTGGAGGTAGAACAACGGTGCTCGATTCTGTCGACGACGCGCATGGAGTGGGTGCTGGCCGACCTCGGCGTCATGTGCGGGGGTGGTGCGACGACGACGATTTACGCAAGCAACACGCAGGCGGAGTGCGCCTACATCATCACCGACTCCGAGACCACATTCGTCTTCGCCGAGGATGACCAGCAGGTCGCCAAACTGGTTAGATGCCGCGCCGAGATCCCCGGCGTCAAGCACGTGATTACTTTTGCCGGATCGGCCAGCCACGACGGCTGGGTGATCACCCTCGACATGCTTGAGGCCGAGGGCCGAAAGCAGGACCAGGTCAACCCTGGTGCATTCGACGACAGGGTCGCCAGCGTTGCGCCGGACCAGTTGGCAACGCTGATCTACACCTCCGGCACGACCGGTCCACCCAAGGGCGTGGAGCTCACCCACGACTGCTGGGTCTTCGAGGCCCAAGCGATCAGGGATATCGGCATCCTGTCACCGACCGATCATCAGTACCTGTGGCTGCCGCTATCGCACGTCTTCGGCAAAGCCCTCGAAGTGGCGCAGCTGCAGATCGGCTTTCCGACAACCATCGACGGTCGCGTTCCCAAGCTCGTCCAGAATCTGGGCGTCGTGCGGCCGACGTTCATGGCGGCGGTGCCGCGAATCTTCGAAAAGGTCTATAACAAGGTGGTCGGCGGCACCCAGGAGGCGGGCGGCCTGAAGCTGAAGATCTTCACCTGGGCGGTTGGAGTCGGACGGCAGGTGTCCGCGCTGCGACAACACGGGCGCGAGCTCCCTGGGTTCCTCAAGGTCAAGTACACGATAGCCAAGAGGTTGGTCTTCTCTAAGCTGAAGAACCGCTTCGGCGGCCGCATCCGCTTCTTCCTGTCGGGTTCCGCTCCGCTGTCGCGCGAGTTGGCGGAGTTCTTCCACGCCGCGGACATTCTGATTCTGGAGGGCTACGGCCTCACCGAGTCGAGCGCCGCGAGCTTCCTCAACCGACTCGAGACCTATGCCTTCGGTACGGTCGGTACGGCCTTTCCGGGGGTCGAGGTCAAGATCGCGGACGAGGACGGAGAAATCTTGTTGAAGGGCCGTGGCATCATGCGCGGGTACCACAACAAGCCGGAGGAAACTGCGGCGACACTCCAGGATGGGTGGCTACGCACCGGCGACATCGGAGAGCTGGACGCCGCGGGTCGCCTGCGCATTACCGATCGCAAGAAAGACTTGATCAAGACCTCCGGCGGCAAGTACGTAGCGCCGCAAGCACTCGAGGGGCGTCTCAAGTCGTTGTGCCCCTACATCAGTCAAGTGCTCGTGCACGGCAACAATCGCAACTTTTGCACAGCTCTCGTCAGCATCGACGAAGAATCCATTGCCGGGTGGCGCGCGGAAAGCAGTCTCGACGATCTGTCGTACGCCGACTTGGCGAAACATCCGAAAGTCGTCAGCATGATCCAGACAGCCGTCGACGAGCTCAACAGTGGCCTCGCGAGCTATGCATCGATCAAGAAGTTTGCGATGTTGCCCAAGGACTTCACCGTCGAAGACGGAGAGCTCACGGCGAGTCTGAAGGTCAAGCGGAAGGTCGTCGAGGCCAGATACAGCAACCTGCTCGACGAGTTCTACGAGGGCACGACCGCATCGCTGTGAGGTCAGTCAAGGCAGCAGTGCGACCGACGAGACACATGGGTTGATATAGTGGCTATTCGGATAGTCAACGGTCACCGCTGGTCTCCTGGACCACAACGACTTCGACCATTGGGGTCACGAACCGAAACAGACGGTAGCCATTTCGACGGACCATATGAAATACACAAATCTGGGCAATTCCGGCCTAAGTGTGTCGCGCCTCTGCCTCGGCATGATGACCTACGGATCGACGCAATGGCGCGACTGGACACTCGACTACGACGAATCGAAACCCTTCGTCCAACGCGCGCTCGACGCCGGAATCAACTTCTTCGACACGGCGGACATGTACTCGAACGGAGAGTCTGAGGAAATCCTTGGGCGAGCGCTGAAAGAGTTCGGCGTCGATCGCCACGACGTGGTGATCGCGACCAAGTGCTTCTTTGGTACACACAGCCAGGCACGCAACCGCTGCGGCTTATCCCGAAAGAATGTGATCGAATCCTGCGACGCGTCGCTGGCACGGCTAGGAACCGATTTCATCGATCTCTATCAGATCCACCGCTTCGATCCCGGCACGCCCATCGAGGAAACCATCGACGCCTTGGACTCGCTCGTCGTGGCCGGCAAGGTGCGCTACCTGGGCGCGTCGAGCATGTTTGCCTGGCAGATGGCGAAGTACCTCTACACGCAGAAGGAGCGCGCCGCGGGGCGATTCGTCAGCATGCAAAACCACTACAACCTGTTGTACCGGGAGGAAGAGCGCGAGATGAATCCGCTCTGCGCTGATCAGGGCGTGGGGCTCATTCCCTGGAGTCCGGTGGCGCGCGGCTATCTCGCCCGCACCCCAGAGACCCAACCCGATACCGTGCGCGCCAAGTCCGACGAGGTGACGCGGACCCTGTACCCGACCCCGGATGCGAAGGTCGTGGCGCGCAATGCTGAGACAGCCGCCCGCCTCGGCGTTGCGCCCGCCCAGACGGCCCTGGCTTGGTTGCTTTCGAAGCCCGGCGTCACGGCGCCCATCATCGGGACCTCGCAGCTCAGGCAGCTCGACGAGGCCCTTGGTGCGCTCGACGTGGAGCTCTCTGACGACGACATCAAGGGGCTGGAAGAGTTCTACGAGCCCCACGCTATCGCCGGTCACAACTAGCGAGGCGAACCTTCATGCCATACAGAGACCATAGGCCCTCCCCACTCGCCGTTGTCCTTGCCGTCGGGGTGACAGTTTCCTGTGGCGACGCCACGCCCCCTCGTCTGAGTGACGTCACCGTCGCACCGCCAACTGAGCACGCCCCTCTTGCCGCGTTGCTGACGTTTTCGACAGACGAACCGAGTCGGGTGCTGCTTGAGTTCGACGATGGGGTTCGGAGTTGGAGCGTGCGTCCTGACGAATCCTACCGAACCGACCATCGAGTGCCAGCCCTTGGCCTTCGACCGGATAGGTCGCACGAGGTCGTTGTCACTGTGTCAGACCAGGCCGGCAACGTCACGTCGGCGCCTGCGGTCACGATTACGACGGACCGACTGCCAGATGACGTTCCGCCGCTCGATTTCAGAGTGAGCGAACCGGAGAAGATGGAGCCGGGGGTCACGGTGTTCGGGCTGTTTCGGTGGCCAGACGGCGGAGTGCCCGATCGGAGTTTCGGACTACTGCTGGCCGTGGACGCCACGGGTGAAGTGGTGTGGTACCATCGGACCGATCATATGGTCTTGAATGCGATCCGTCTCGCGAACGGCAACGTGCTGTACAGCGTCACCCCGGACGGCATCAACGGCGCGCTCGTCGAAATCGATTTGCTCGGAGACGTTCAGCAGCGCTGGCGGTCCAGAACGGTGCCGGCGACGACGATGGACGACGCGATCGTCGTCGATGTCGATTCGATCCACCACGACGTGCTGGAACTACCCTCGGGGAATTTCGCGGCGTTCAGCACCGAGCTCCGCACCTTCGAGGATTTCCCCACGAGCGACGAAGACCCGGATGCGCCACGTGCCACACAGGATGTCGTCGGCGATATCGTCGTCGAGTTCACCCCCGAGGGCGCGGTCGTCAACCGTTGGCACCTACTCGATCTAGTCGATCCCTATCGCGTCGGGTATGGCTCTTTCGACAAGGGATTCTGGAGCCTGACGTATCAGGCGCTGCTAGGCGACGATGAGCCTGATGTCGCAGATTGGGCACACGCCAACGCACTCTTCTATGACGAAGAGGACGACGCGTACCTCGTGGCCCTTCGGCATCAGGATGCCATCGTCAAGTTCAGCCGCGCCACCGGTGAGATCGCGTGGATGCTCGGTCCCCCGAGTGGTTGGAATCCGCCGTGGAACGGGCATCTCTTGCAGCCGCGAGGCGACCTCGATTGGGCATACCATAGCCACGGGCTGGAGCTCACGCCGCAGCGCACGCTCCTGATGTACGACAACGGCAACTATCGAGCAAGCGCGTTCGAAGAACGAACGCCGGATTCGGAGGCCTTCAGTCGCGCGGTCGAGTTCGAAGTAGACCCTGCGGCCATGGACGTGCGGCAGGTGTGGTCCTACGAGGGGGCCCCGGGGGAACGGTTCTATTCGTCGTTCCTCAGTGATGCCGACTGGCTACCGGTCACCGGCAACGTGCTCATTACGGATGGTGCACGGGTCACGGAGGTGCAGAACGACGCGGACGAGCCTCTGAGTCACTCATGGGCACGGATTCTCGAAGTGACGCACGCATCTCCCGCGGAAACGGTGTTCGAGTTAGTGATGGATGACGAGCCACCGAACGGATGGCGAGTCTATCGAGCTGGTCGGTGGCCCAGCCTTTATCCTTGAAAGCCTGTACCTCGCCGAGTCCGGGTAGGACTATCGGATGTACCCCAGGCTTCGAAGGCGCTCGAGTTCTTCGGCGTCCAGCTGCAGAGTTGCGTCAGCGTCATCGAGCTGCGCCACTTGCGCCCGGCGCTGCCAGTTGTCGTGCAAAGCAGACAGTCGCTCCACGATGTCTGGGTGCTCGGCCGACACGTCGTTGATGTTGAGCGGGTCCTCTTTGTGGTCGTAGAGCTCGAGTCGTGGCTCACCAGCGAGATCTTCAAGAAGAACGAGCTTCCAGCCATCTGCGATGAGTGCCGTCCGCCTCGGGATTCCGCGCATGTTCGCCGGCAACTCTGTGATCGCCGGACGATTCCAATTTACAGCGCTCCCGCTTTCTAGAATCGAGACGAGACTCGCTCCCTGGGCGCCAGCGGGAACCGGGAGACCGCTCATCTCCAGCATCGTGGGCATGAGATCGATGGTCTGCACAGTCGCGTCGATACGTTGCCCCGCGGGTACATAGCTCGGCCCCCATATCAGCATCGGGACCCGGTTGGCCTCGCCATATACGGTGTGACCATGAAAGTGCTGGTCGTGCTCCAGGAATTCCGTGCCGTGGTCGCTCACGACAGCCACGAGCGCCCGCTCCGACAGTTCGAGCTCGTCGAGCTTGTCGAATACGAGGGCGAGCGCATCGTCCATCCCGAGAATGGACCCGTCGTAGCCATTGCGCTCGAGCCCTGTGAACTCTTCCGGGTCGATACCTCCCGCAACAAGCTCGTCTCTCGCCGGCAACCGGAAGAGCCTGCTGAGCGGGCTTCGGATGTGCGGCATCACACGCTCCGTCAGCTCGTCGAGACGGTCCATCTCCCCAGCCTCTCCGAACGCCTCTTCGTAGGCGGCCTCCGGCCGGTACGGGCTATGCGGATCAGCCACATGGAGCAATGCAAACACGCACGAGTGGCGGTGCGCCTCGAGCCAGGGAAGCAGGCGGTCGACCAGGCGGCTCGCCGTTTTCATGCCTCCCCCTGGGATTGAGCCTGACTCATGCAACTCTTCGTACCCCTGATGTAGGTTCGTCAGTTGGCCCACGAAGGGGATCGAGGTGAGCGCCAGTGTCGCAAAACCGGCAGAGCGGTAGACCTCCGCGATCGTCGTGGCCGACGCGGGAAGGCGGTCGGGGATGTCTGCGATGGTGTGGGTCGTTGGATACAGCGACGTCTGGATGGCGGGCACCGAGACTTTTGTCCAAGTCGACTGACTGATGGTGTCGGCGAAGAAGGCGCCTTCACCCGCGAGACGAGTCAGCGTGGGAGTCGTCTCCCGATCGTAGCCGTACAGATCGAGATGATCGGCACGCAGTGTGTCCGTGATAATCAACACGACCACCTGCGGTGCAGCGGGAGACACGACGTTCGAGCGCACGACGGGTGCCCCCCAGAAGCCCAACGCGCCTCGCTCTTCCGCCTCAATCGCGAGCGTCATCTCTACCTGTTCGCCGCCTAGCCCCTCAAGGTCGAGCGATGCGGCGTGCCACACATCCGGCTCGCTCACGACCTCTTCGAGCACGTAGCCGCCGACTTCAACTCGAAACGTGACGGGCCCCGCTTGCGTTGTGCCCACGGCGAATTCAAGGGCAGGTTCGGCGGGCAATTCCAGCTCGTAGTGGACAACCTCTGGTGACCGTGTCACGAGCGTTTCGCGGTAGACCTCCGACATGCCATGCCATCCGACGCCCGAGTCAACAGAGCGCAAGTGTTCACCGCGGAAGACGAGCCGAACGGACTCGACCTCAAAATCAGCGCCAGCCTCGTTCGTCGGCAGCAAGATTACGTGGGTCAGTCCCGCAGGCGAGAGAGCCGACGTGGCGCGGATGAAAAACGTCTGCATATCGTCACCGGCTCCGATGGGCGTCGTAAGGGCCCCAAGAGGGCTCCCGAGCGCGCGCGGCAGGTTGAGCTCCTGACCGCCGTCGAAGCGCACGCTGAGCTGCGTGCCCGCGCTGGTTCGTGCCCGCACCTCGACTCCATAAAGGATTTCGGAAGCGGGCACGTCGCCGAGGCGTTCAGCGACAAGAACGGGTTGATCCGATGTCGATCGGCCGCGCATGGCTCCGTCTTCGATACGAAGCTCCTCAATATTCTGGGCCGCGCGCCAGATGGTCGCCCCGTCCGAAAAACGCCACTGCGTGGGGGCGTAGGTGGCGATGGAGGCAGCGGGCGTGCCTTCAACCCTCGCCTCTGCGAATCGATCGACGAGGCGCACAGGCCCGGATGACGGTGGCTCAGCGCAACCTGCGGTGACTAGGAGAGCCGCGATGACGATACGATTCATGATACTCACCGCTCCTTCACGCCTTCGATGACACCGGTTCGGGTCAGAGATCGAATGGAGAATACCCACGTCCGATGATCATGTCTAGAACTTCGTCGACCGGCGTACGAGACGAAGGACCGTTCGCACGTCGGCGGTCAGTTCCTTCATTGACGCATCGAGCTCAACCCCCGTGGCGTCGGCGATGCGGACCATACGCTCGAAACTCGATACTACACCTGCCGCGTCAACCATCGCCGCGGGGCTCAGCGCCCTCGTCACACCCAGCCGTGACTTCTCGAGGGCTCCTGGGTTTCTGACAATGTCCTCAGCAAACGCCAGTCGCATACTGGTGACAATGGACGCGATCCTTTACCCAATCCTCCCTCTTCGGCGAACACCCTCTACTCCACTCCACCCTCGCTCTCGTCCGCGCCGGTTCAGTGGACAGAGCCTCTCCGGGATACAATGGCCAGCACGACGTCAACATACCGCGCCACCGGTGAGCCTTACGTTCGAGATCTGGCGTACGGTTCCATGGTTTGAGGGCGCGGTGAACCCGCGTCGTCGAGCGTCCGAAGACTCGACGATGCTCTACAGAAGACGGAGTTCATTGATCATGTACGCAGTGATGTTGCATTTGGCGAGTCGGCGAATCGTCCCCGCAGTTCTCATCGCCGTTGTCTTGACGGTCCCAGCTGCCACCCAGGAGTTTGTCGCTGGTGAGCCCATTGGCGCGCTCAATGAGGCCGGAGTGTGGCAACCGATGTCGGACAACGTCACGGTCTATGGCAGCTTTGATTTTTCTGAAAGCTGCACGTTTGATCCCAGCAAGAACCTGATTCTGGCCATGAACCGGGGAGCCTCTGGCGAGAATGATGGCTTTGTCTCCCTCATCAATCCCGATGGCAGTGTTCATGCGCCCAAGTGGATCGGCGCCACTCGGGACGGTGTGGAGCTCCATGATCCCTTGGGCAGCGCCGTCAGCAATGGCGTGCTCTATACCGTTGATGTGGGATTCGTCCGTCTATTCGATCTGGGAACAGGGCAACCCCTGCGGTCCATTCCCGTTCCTGAGTCAACGCTACTGAATGGCATCGCCGTTGCGGATGATGGCACCGTGTACGCCTCCAACACCCGGAACCCGGAGCAAATCTGGAAGGTCACCGCAGACGGTGAGGTGTCGGTGTTCGCAGAGGGTGCTCCACTCGCTGCCCCCAACGGCGTCGCGATCGACCAGGACGGCAACATTGTGGTGGTCAACGTCGGTGACAATGCCATCATCACCTACGACCAGGACGGAGCGGTCAGTCAGATAGAACATAGCGTCGAAGGTGGGAACGATGGCATCGTGATAGCCAACGACGGGACGAAGTACGCGAGCAGCGTGCGTTTTGGCAGCGTGTCCCGTATCCGCCCCGGTCAAGAGGCAGAGGTCATCGCCTCGGGCATACCAAGCGCGGCGTCCATGTGCTACGACTCGACGCAGAACCAGCTGGTCATTCCATTGAACAGCAACTACGCGCTCGCGTTTGTTCGGCTCGACTAGAGCGTTTTTCATGACGCTTTGGCAGCCGTGTAGCCGCAATGATGGACGTAGTTGCGGCATTCGGTGGGGGTGAAGCGCGACAGACACGCACCGAGGAGCGGCCAGAGCGTGTCGAGCGAGCGGCAGCGGGCTTGGTGGACGATAGCTTTGAGTTTGGCGAAGCTCAGCTCGATGGGGTTGAAGTCGGGACTGTAGGGCGGCAGGAAGCGCAGCGTCGCGCCGGCCGCTTCAATAGCGTGGCGCACGCCGTCGACTTTGTGCGCGGCGAGGTTGTCGGCAATCACCATGTCACCGGGCTGCAACGTCGGTACGAGGATCTGTTCGACGTAGGCGAGGAAGCTGGCCCCGTCCATCGGGCCATCGAGGACCCCCGGCGCGGTGAGCCCCGTCACCCGCAGCGCGGCGATGAAGGGACTGCTCTCCCACCGACCCTGGGGCGCGTGATCGGCGACCCGCTGGCCGCGAAGGCTGCGCCCATAGCGCCGCAGGAGATTGGTGGCGACCCCGCTTTCATCCAGAAAGACGAGGCGAGTCGGGTCGAGCGTCGGGGCAGTCGTCGCCCACTGCGCGCGGGCGGCCGCGACGTCGGGGCGATCGTGTTCGGACGCGCGTACCGTTTTTTTTTACGGTAAAGCCCAGCTGTTTCACGGCCCGCCAAATCGTCGCCAGACTGGCGGACGTACCCAGGGCGACCTGTAGGTCGGCGAGGGTGCGGTCCGGTTGCTCGCGGATCAAGGCCGCGAGCGTGTGCAGCTGGGACGCGAGCACCGGATGCCGCCCGTAACGCTGCTGGCGCGGGGCGACTTCGCCGGTTTCCCGCCGCCGGTGTGTGAGCCGCCGGACCCAGGAGGCACTGACGCGGTATTTGCTCGCGACCGCGGCCGCCGGCATGCCCGCGTCGCTCTCGTGGAGCACTCGTTCGCGAAGATCCATCGAATAGGCGCGCATTGATCCTCCTACAGGACGTTGCACGTAGGAGTACCATGAACCGCCTATCGAGTACTAGAGCTTTTCGAAAAACGCTCTAGACTCCGTCTAGGTGCTGGTGGAGAAACAGCGAGCGACACGCGGATGGATGTCGCCAAGCGGCATCAGCGGCATCGAGCGGAGCCCGTCGCGGTCGATCTACGCGGTGATGCCACCCTTGACGAAGACGCCGCCCTTCACCGTGGCCACGTTGACGAACTGCTGACGCAACTCGCGGGTATGAGGCTCCGGCCGGGAGCCGTCGCCAAACGTGAAGCTTCCCTGCTCAAGCTCGAGGACGGCCACGTCGGCGGGCGACCCAGGCTCGAGCGACCCCACCTGCTCGGGGTAGTCGAACATCTTTGCCGGATTCGCCGTCACCCGCTCGATCACCTGCTCGAGGCTCAATCCCAGGTGGAGGAACTGCGACATCGGCAACAGTACGCTCGCCGGAGTCCCATCCGGGTTTCGCGAGACGTCGGTCGAGATCGCATCCGGGACCCAATCCTGGCCCGTCGCCTTCTCGGAGACTTCCCACTGATGATGCGTCGTGCCAAGCTGGCCGTCGGTGAAGATGCCGCGATCCTTGAGTTCCAGGATCTGCGGGAGAACCTCGTCGGCCTGGGTCAACTGGCTGCCGAAGACGTTGGACGAGTTCTCAGTCGGGGGGTTGAAGGGATGCGTGAGGATGTCGCCCGCCTTCAGGATGGCAAGCAGGTCCGGCTCCGTAGACCAGTGCATCATGATCGGCATGCCAGTCTGGTCGGCGATCTCCCGCGCCGTCTTCATCACGGAGATGTCGTGCGCGAGATCCTCGTGCTTACCCCTCACGCGAACTTTGATCCCGACAAGCAGATCCCGATGCGCCTCGATGACTCGGAGGGCGAATCTCGTGTTGATCAGCCGAGGATCGAGGTAGATTTCGTCAGTGCAGCAGCCGGCCGTCGAGATATTCAGAAGCGCGTAGATTCGGGTTCTGGCCCCCTCGATGACGAACTTCCGAAAACCGGGAAACATTGACGCCCCGGGCGTTCCACCATCGACGATCGTCGTGACACCTGCCTGGTTGCCGACGAGATCCGAGTTGACGCCGAGCGGCGTCCCGTACTCGTACACGTGGGAATGCAGGTCGATCAATCCGGGCGTCACGATCCTGCCCGTAGCGTCGAATACCTGGCGAGCCTGAGCCCACGGGATGCTCTCGTCGATGCGGGCGATCCGCCCGTGCAGGATGGCGACGTCACGCACGGCAGAGAGGCTTTGCGTCGGGTCGACCACCCGACCGCCGGCAATCAGCAGGTCGTAGGGCACCCCGGACGCCAAGCCCTGCCCAGCGGCGACCGCCGGTGAGACGCCTGCCCCCCACGAGCGGAAACCGAGGCCCGGCATGACGACAGCCGCCGCTCCTAGCTGACCGAAAAAAACCCGTCGAGTTGAACGTGCCATGACGCCTCCACGCCCTCGGCGACAACCGCTGCGCCCACCGTGACCGGCCGGGAACCAGGTGGGACGAAACGACGCTGTCGACGTCGCGTTAGTCCATGAGTGCACCATAGACGAGCGCAGCGAGCTCGCCTCGAATCGATCCCGTGGCTCGAACGCCCATGTGTTGAGTCATCGCGACAACGACGATGTCTTCGACCGGATCAATCCAAAAGGACGTGGCAGCGGCGCCCCCCCAGTAGAAACTCCCCTCGCTGGACACGTATCCGACTGCGGCCCGGTCCTCGATGATGCCAAAGCCGAGCCCAAAACCGAGTGCGGGCGAGAGACTCTGCCGCTGTTGGCCTGTCAGGTGATTCCGGCGCATGTAGTCGACGACCCTTGACCCGATGATGCGTTCGCCATCCAACTCACCCCCATTCAACATGGCCTGGGCAAACCGCCAATAGTCCTCCGCCGTCGAGAGCAACCCGATGCTCCCCCCCTTGTATTCCTGGTCGAACGTGTAACTGTTCACTGACCAAGGTTGAACGAGCACACCTCCCTGTGGATGACCATACTCGTCGTCGATCGGGACCAGCTCGCCGTCCTTGAGCCAGTGCACCGGCGCCAGGCGATGTGCGTCATCTGAGTCAACCCAATACCCCGTGTCATCCATACCGAGGGGCTCAAACATTCGCTGCTCCAGGTACTCGTCGATGGGCATACCGGCCATGACTTCGACAAGTCGAAGCGCGACGTCGGGACCCACACTGTAGCGATACATCGCACCAGGCTGATTCACTAGTGGGATCTTGGATAGCGCGGTCATCATCTCCTCGAGAGAGGTTTCAGGGCTGAAAATGCCAGATTCCACGAAGTGCCGGTCATACTCGCTCACGCCCAGCCCGTGAGAAAGGCCCGCGGTGTGACGCAGCACATCTTGCACGGTGGGTTCGCGTTCCATCGAGACAGTTTCGTCCAATGGCGAGTCAGGCGTGCGCAGTACCCTCAGGTTGGCAAATTCCGGAATGTACTTGGACACAGGATCCGTCATCTGGAACAAGCCGTCCTGATACAGCATCATCAGCGCGGTGGATGCAATTGGCTTGGTCATGGAATAGACGCGGAAGATCGTATCCCTCTCAATGGGAAGGTCCCGTGCAGCATCGGCATAGCCAACCGCGTTGAAGTGCGCGATCTTCCCATGCCGGGCAACAAGAGTGACGATACCGGCAATCTCACCTTTCTCGACTCTTTCGGCAAAATGGTCGCCGATTCGGTCCAGCTGTTGGGTGGCGAACCCAACCTCCTCGGGTTCGACGATCGGAAGATGATCGTTTGCCAGCGGGACGGCGGCGGACGAAATCGCTACGAGCAAACCAATAGTCAGTAAGAGTCTCTTGGTCATCTTCTGTTTCCGATTCTGTTTCCGACCTTCAGATTGACAGGAATTGACAATACGACGGTGCGAGCCAAGGAGGGAGCCTATGGTCACAGGCATGCGTGCCTCTGCGACCGACGCGCGCACCAACGCATCTTTTCATGTACACATTGCCGTGTCTAGCTCATCGAGCATCTGTTCGAGCCGCTTGATCCGAGTGTCTTGCCATCCCCTAGACGTGCTCCATCGTATCGGTGGCCTGAGTAACCTGGCCCACCCCGTTTGAGCGCAGCGAGGCGTTGCACCCGGCCTCAGAAGCGCGAGGCACGGACCCAGTGGTCGACCCTCGCCCAGCTCGTCTCGAGGTCGTCGTCCACGGCGGGGTCTGATTTCCCCTGGGCGTCGAGCGCCTGCTTGAGCCCGAGGAGCGACCATCCGTTGTGAGGGTGGTCCTCCAGCTCCTCGCGGTAGACCTTCTCCGCTTCGTCGTAGCGACCCGCCTCGAGGAGAATGGCTCCGAGCCAGTGTCTGGCCGCGAAGGGGAGAGGCTCCGGCTCGTCGTACATCAGCTCGTCTTCGAGCTCGACAGCCCGTTCGATCGAGGCGATCGCCGCTCCGACCTCGCCGGCCTCGCGGTGGATCTCGCTCTCGAGGATACCCCCGACGACACCCAACAGGTGTTCGGCGTCGTGAAATCGCAACTGCGCCTTCGAGGTCTGAGCCTTCTCGAGAACACGATCGAGATACACTCGCGCGAAGTCGGCATCGCCGTTTCGCAGGTGCGCGTATCCCTGGGCGAAGTCCCAGATGCCCGCCGAGATCTCGTTGCTGCCCGGCGTACCGGTGGCACGTAACCCCAGCAGCTCGTCGAACCGTCCGAACCGAAGCAGGGTCAGCGCGTAAAACATGCTGTCGCCCGTCAGCTTCGCGTAGTCCTTTCCCGCCTGAATGGCAATCGCGCCCTGGCCGTCCATCGATGCCGCGAAGAGCAGCATGTGCAGGTTGTGAGTGGGGTAGATATCGAACCCTTCGCCGATCTTCGCCTTTTGGTCGGAGTGCCACGCGAGCAGGTTGGCGCGCACGCCGTCATTCCACCGGCCGATCTCGTTCCAGGTGTGGGAGGGCATGTGATTGATGTGGCTCGCTCCCGGAATGGAGGTGCCGAGATACTCGGCGCAGCCCGCCGCCTTCCCCGGGTCGCTCGTGGACTCGGTGGCATGAATGTAGAGATGGCAGGCACCGGGATGTCTGATGTCCCTGGCCAGCACGCTCTCGAGAACCGAGTGAAGACGTTGCACGTTGGGGTCATTCAGGTCGCGGGTCCCGCGCCTCGGCTCCAGAAGGAAGAGCGCCTCACCGTAGAGACTGACGGCGTCGAGGTCGTCGGGATACTGCTCGGCCACCACCTTCATGGCGTCGGCGTAGGCGCGGTCCTGGTCGACCCGGTGCTCGGGGTCGTAGTTCTCGACGTATCGCACAGCCATGGCGCCGATGAAGGCACGCTCCGTGGGGGTGGCCAGCGTGGGCGCCCGCCGGACCGCCTGCTGGATTGCGGCGTAGGCATGCGGTGAGTCTTCCTCGCGAATCGGACCGTTGAGATAAGAGCCCCAGGCCCACGCCTCACCCCAATAACAGATCGCACACTCGGGGTCCCGCTTCCAGGACTCTCGGAACGAACGAACGGCTTCGATCTTGGCAAAGGCATACATCATCTGGAAGCCTTGATCGAAGTACGCTTGTGCCTCACCGACTGTCGACGAGATCGGTCGATGAAACGGGCCGAGCGCTGACGAATAGAGAGGGATCGGCTCGCTGAAAACCTCCGCGAGCTTCGGCGCGTCGGGCTCAGAGCTCTCCTGCGCCGCTATCGGCATGGCGAGAAGCGTGACGAACACGAGCGGCAACAGCGGGGTCGTGGCGCGCAATGGGATCGGCATCGTCTGGCGCTCAGATTGACGGACGCTCAGCGGCACGCTGAGCGGAAGAATTGTAACACCGGTTCTCGGTCATGAGCCGTTTTCCAGCCGGCTCTGATACTGCACGTTGAACGTCGCATTGAGGGGCGCCAGCGTCAAAACCACGTCATAGAAGGGGGGCGGTCGGCATGGGCCAGAAGGGCGACGATGCTGGCGCGGAGCGCTGAGAAACGGTCGAGAACAAGGCGACTCACGACGGGGTCAAGGATATCCCAACCCGGCCGCCCAGGAAGTCAGGTACGCTCTGAATATCCAGTGTCCGCACTCTTCGTTACACTCGCCGTCCTTCTCGTGCTCGTCGGGGTCCTTGGCACGATCATTCCTGGTCTACCGGGCTCCGTTCTCGTGCTGGCAGGCCTCTTGTGGCTGGCCTGGCTGGATGGATTCGAGCGGCTCGGTGCCGGCACAATCATCCTCCTTGTCATCTTGACGCTGGCGTTCTATGCGATCGACCTCTTGGCGACAGCGGTCGGGGCCAAACGGTTCGGGGCAAGCCGCCGGGCGGTCGTTGGAGCGTTCGTTGGGACGCTGGTGGGGCTGTTCTTCGGGCTGCCAGGTGTTGTCATTGGCCCTTTCATTGGCGCTGTCATCGGGGAATTCACGAATCGTGGCCTGTCCGACGCGACGCGCGCCGGGCTTGGAGCCTGGCTGGGCATCCTCATTGGCACGGCAGCGAAGCTGGCGCTGATCTTCATGATGGTCGGCATTGCTGCGGTTGCGTTTCTCTTTTGGTAGGCGCGTGAGCCGCTCGTGCTCCGGCACTCGTTCCTTCAGCGGTCCACACCAGGTTGAGAGTCGGGAAGCGGTTCGTCGGCTACGTGCAGTGACAGGCCTCACCAGATCCCCGGAACCAGCCGATATCGCACGTCCTGTGCGTATTCTGAATAGCCGGCCAGTCCTTCCCGAAGCATCTGATCCTCCCGACGCGTGCGGTACACGAACAGCCCCATGATGACCACGCTCGGCCCGTACGAGTACCACGAAGCGAGCACGAGCGGGAGACCACAGAACAGCAGAATGATGCCGAGGTACATCGGATGGCGCACGACACCGTACGCGCCGTCGCGAACGACCACGTGGTCTCGGTCCTTCTGGATGCGGGCGTAGCGGGAGAGATAGGTGTTCGTGACCGTCACGTGCCAGATCACGGCCGCGCATATGGCGAACAGACTCCACCCAATCACCTGTGCCCAGAGCGGAACGACCGACCAACGAAAACGGCCGCTGTCGAGGGCCGCGACCAGCATGAGGAGGAGAAGCAGAACGGCGTACAGTCGCATGACCAATCGGTCCCAGGATTCGGCCTTGGCCGCCGACTGGGTACGCTCTCGAAGCAAGGCGGGGTCGGTGAAGGCAAGCCGCCACGTCAGCGCGACGACAAGAATCAGAAAGACAGCGAGAAGCGCCCATCCTTGGGGCCACGCGACCCGGCCCGCGACCGCGAACCAAGCTGTACAGAACACGGCCGCCACGACCAATCGACTCAGGATGCGAGGAAACACTTCACGCCTCGGTGCCGAGCATTCTTGGAGGAGCGAGGATCAATTAGCCTTAATGCGTCATTTTTCTGAGCGAGCAATGACGCTTTGGGATTGAAAAAGGCCTTCCAGTGTGGTTGAAAGGTGGTGCAACCCAACGCCTTCTTCCACACATGAAAGGCCACTGACCGTGAGACGAAGAAAATCCGATTTGCATGCCCGTGTCAATAGGAATCTGCCGCTGGAGTTCGATGACGTTCGCCTCACGTCGTACGCCGGGCTGGAACTCTTGGAGCGCTACCTGCGCACCCGTCGCTTCAATCAGCTGGTGCGCGAGGCGTTTGCCGACCTGCCGCGCTGGGGCGACTTCGGGGTGGTGGTGATGGTGCGGGTGTTCGTCGGGTTGGTGATCGTTGGCGGCCGGCGCCTGCGGCATCTGGCCTACGTCGCCGACGACCCGATCTTCCAGCGGTTCGGCAACGTGCGCGTCGTGCCCACCGCGCGGACGTTGAGTCGGTGGCTGCGGCACTTCACGATGCGGACGGTCACCCGCTTCCAAGCCCTCAACGCGGCCGTCGTGCGCCAGCTGCTGCCCACGCTGGGGCTGCGCACCTGGACGGTCGATGTGGACGGCGTCGTCGTGTCGACGGGGTTGCAGGTCGAACGGGCGGCGCGGGGCTACAACCCGCACCAGCGGAAGGTGCCCAGCTACTACCCGATCATGGCGCACCTGGCCGAAACGACCCACATCCTGCGGGTCAAGAATCGGTCGGGCAACGTCCACGATGGGAAGGCGGGCCTGCCGTTCTTGCGGGCCCTGTGGCCGCAGCTGGTCGGGCTACGCACGGGCGGGGCCCGGCTGCGGTTTCGCATGGATGGGGCGTTTTTCCGCCAGGATGTGCTGCGGTGGTTGCAGGGCCGCGGCGTGGGCTATGCCATCAAAGTCCCGTTCTATCGCTGGCTGGATCTGCAGCGCTACATCCGGGACAGTCCCACCTGGGTGCCGGTGGCGCCCGGCGTGACCGGCTTCGCCGTGCCGGGCGCGGAGACGCCCTGGCACATCCCCGTGACCGTGACCATCTATCGGAAGAAGGTCCACCACCGGGCCACCAAGAACTATCAGCTCGACCTGTTTGATCCTAACGATGGGCACTACGAATACTCGGCGGTCACGAGTAACCTCGCGCTGACGGTCCGCAACTTGTGGTACTTCGCCTGTGGGCGGGGCAACCACGAGAAGACCATCGCGCAGCTCAAGACCGGGCTGGCCTTCCACAGCGTCCCGACCCAGACCTACGCCGCCAACAGTGCGTGGCAGCAGCTCGTGGTGCTCGCCCACAACCTGTTGACGAACTTCCAACTCGAGACGGGCGCCCCGCCGCGGCGCCGCACCCGGAAGCACACCGTCGTGCCCCTGCTGCAGAGCGTGCAGACGCTCCGCTTCGAACTGTTTCATCGGGCCGCCCTGCTGGTCCGCCCCGGTGGCAAGACGCGGTTGCGGATGACCGACAATCTCCCGACGCGTCAGACGTTCACCCGCATTGCCAACGCCCTCGCGAGCGGCTGAGTTTTTGACGCATTAGGGTTAGTCGGCACCCGCGCTCGGGGGCGGTGGCGCATTTCAGGCTGATTCTCACCAGCTGAGGGAACGCAGTCAAGCCAGACTGGCTCTACCGGTCGAAGGCCAAGCCGACACGGCAATGTCGGTTAGAATATGTGCCCGCGGTGCTCCCATGACACAAGTAAAGACCCTCGGTCAGTTCATCATCGAACGTCAGGCTGATTTTCCTTATGCCAAGGGAGAACTCTCCCGCTTGTTGCGCGACATAGGCATCGCGTCCAAGATCGTCAACCGCGAAGTAAACAAGGCAGGGCTTGTTGACATCCTCGGTGAGCACGGCACGACGAACGTTCAGGGCGAAAAAGTAGAGAAGCTGGACATCTATGCCAACCAGCAGTTCATTTCCGCCCTTGGCTCAGGTGGCGAAACCTGCGCGGTGGCCAGCGAAGAGAACGACGAACTCGTTCCCATTACGACGAAGGTATCCAAGAACGCGAAGTACCTTGTCTGCGTTGACCCGCTCGATGGCTCGTCAAACATTGATGTCAACGTTTCGATCGGGACCATTTTTTCCATCTATCGCAGAGCCGACTCGGACAGGCCGATCGCGGAAATCGACTTTCTCCAGCAGGGTGCGACGCAGATGGCAGCAGGGTATGTCATCTATGGTTCATCGACGATGCTCGTGTATACCACTGGGCGCGGGGTGAACGGCTTCACACTCGACCCCAGTATCGGCGAGTTCTGCCTCTCCCACCCGGACATGAAATGCCCTGACACCGGCACCATCTATTCGATCAACGAGGGCAACTACGTTCAGTTTCCCGAGGGCGTTAAGCAATACATCAAATACTGCCAAGTCGATGACCAGGCCACCAGCCGTCCCTATTCGTCGCGCTACATCGGCTCGCTGGTTGCCGACTTCCATCGTAATCTCCTCAAAGGCGGCATCTTTATCTACCCTTCCACCGCCAAATCGCCACAAGGAAAACTCCGCCTCCTCTATGAATGCAATCCCCTGTCTTTCGTCATCGAGCAGGCCGGCGGCAAGGCATCTGACGGTCAGGGCAGAATCCTCGAACTAGAGCCGACGTCTCTCCACCAACGCACACCGCTTTTCATCGGCTCGGCCCAAATGGTGACCAAAGCCGAAGAGTTCATGCGCGCCTAGTCCCAAGGGACGGCACTACAGCGAAGGATGATCGTCTTCCTTCAGTATCGGAACAGATACTGGAACTTCGTGAAGATCGCGCGGTTGGTCTGTTGATACCCGGTGGCGGTCGAGTTCACCTGGTCGTCAAACTGCTCGCGCTGCCGGTAGTGGTCGTCGTAGCCGACGTGAAACGCCGTCCCCGAGTTCACGCGATACGTGACCAGGAAGTTCAGCCCCAGCGTCTGGTCGTACGTATTGATCTCGGTGATGTTCCGGAACAGCAGCCGGTCGGTGAACTGATACGTGTTGAGCGCACGGAAGATGTTGACGTTGAAGATCACGCCGTTCTCGTCTCGCTCGCCGCTGTTGAGGCCTGGGATGAAGAACCCATTCGGGTCGGTGAAACGACTGGTCGTGATCTCGATTCGGGAGGCGAATCGAGACACCGGTCTGAAGTTGATGAATGTCCGAAAACTACGCTCTCGCCCAAGGAACGGGTTGGCCGCGTCAAAATAGATCTCATCACCGAAACCGAACCCGCCGCGGAACGAGATCACGCGGCTCGTACCCATGTTGCCGAACATGCTGTAGCGACGCTTATCGAAGTTGATGCCTGCGTAGCGCTCCGTATCCTGGTTCACTTCGACGTTGGAACTGATGTTCTTGGCGAAGTTGGCGCTGAGCTGCGCACTGAAGTTCTTGTCCTCTAGCACCTGGTCGAAGTTGTAGTTTCGGCCGATGCGGACCTCTGGTCCCCAGCTGATGATCCAGTGCTGGGGCCACCACTGATACTCGACACTTCCGTCGTAGCGTCGCATGTCGGTCCGGCGGACGAACCCGACGTCGGTCTTGAACTCCGGGGAAACCGCCGACGCGTCCAGCGAATAACTCAGATTGCGCCCCCGCTTCCGAAACCCGGCATCGAAGACATACCCACCCGCGTAGAGCCCGTCGGCGGTTCGGTGATCGGTTCTGAGCGCGCGGAGCCCCAGCGAGTGAGTGTTTCCCAAGCGGAACGAGCTATCGATGCCGGCGAGGCGGCTGAAGCCGTCGACGAACTCCCGGTCGGTGAAGACCGCTCCAATGAACGACTCGGAGTACAGGTCGTAGCGCACCCGCCCGACAAACGTCTGCGCGGACCACTCGAACGCCGGGTCACGCGGATCGTCAATCCCAAGACTCGCTCCTCCGTCATTGGCGTAGAGCACACCGAGCGTGGTCTTGCCCGCTTTTCCGGTCAGCTTGGCACCGTACAACGGATCCACGATTGTCCGGGTGTGGACGACCGTCACCGGAGCCCGGATCTGGAAGATCTCGGCACCCTCCAGAAAGAATGGCCGCAACTCGGGGAAAAACAACGCGAATCGTTGATTGACCTCAACCTGTGGGCGGTCCGACTCGATCTGCGAGAAGTCAGGGTTGAGAGTGAAGTCGGCCGTGAGGTTCGACGTGACGCCGTATTTGAAATTCGCCCCGATCTCGGGCCGCGGATCAGCGTCGACGACCTCGCCGATCTGCTCGTCGAGCGTGCCGAATCGGAACGCAGTAAACGTCGGTTGGATCTCGAGGTTGCGGCTCGTCGACAACCCGGCCATGCCATCGAGGACACCCATCTGAGGAAGGAAGCCGGCAATGTCGCGCGACACCGGCGACCAAACGACCGTCTCGTCCTTGCCTCGGATCTCCCGGACAATTTGGAACCCCCACGTGTGCGGCACGTCCCCCCCACTCGACGGGTAGCGAAGACTCTTGAACGGAATGGCCATCTCGGCAGTGAAGCCGTCCTCGACCAGCTGACCTCCCGTGCTGAACAACGCGTCCCATGACAAATCGCCGCGAGGAATCCCACTGCCTCCGCCCGGACCGCCGCCACCGAATCCGCCGCCGCCACCCCGGCCACTGACGATCGAGTCGCCCTGCACGCCGTAGCCGTTCACCGAGAAGACGTAGGCGCGCTGTTGGTCGAGGAAGGTGTCGAAGTACACCGAGATGGTGTCATCACCGAACCCCGCCCGATCACGGTCGACGCGGTTCGCGCGGACCATCCCAGGGTCCTGGTACTTCGCGTGGAAGGCGAGGTAAATGTTCGAGCTGTCGTAGGCGAGAAAGACTTCGGTGTTCTCGGTCGCGGGCGCGCCGTCCAGCGGCTGTCGCTGGACGAACTCGGTGATGCGAACAGCGTCCTGCCAGACCGCGTCATCGAGTCGGCCATCGACATTGGGCACGGTCTGGATCCGCCCCGGCCGCACCGTGACCCGGCCGGCCAGCGCACCGGCGTCTCCGGCAACCTGCTCCACGGCGAACTGGGATGGAGGCGCTCCGAGCGTGATGCCACCAGTGACGCCAGCGGCCGGTGCCCCACCGGTCCCATTCCCCTCAGTGCCGGAACGCTCGGTACCGGAGGATGGTACGTCAGCTTGGGGCCCCGGGGCTGGGGCGGCGCCGAACACGACGGCACCGGACCCACCCTCTGCTCCAGGCTCCGGCTTCTCCTGAGAAGGTACAGATGCAACCGTCGGCTCGGTCGCATCGCCGAGCTGGCCCTGACCTAACGCAGCACCCTTTTGAGCACCAAACGCGGCTAGAAAGGCGACGACGAGCAGCGACGCAACGTGCCCCGTCACAACAGAGCGATCCACACCCCGCCGGACCCACGCACGCGACAGGACGAACCACCTGCAAATAGCATCAGTCGTCTGAACAAGAATCTCGCATCGTCAACGCCAGATGCAACCTGCGCCGGGACGATCCCTGCCCGCTAGTGCGCCAGCGGATCGGGCCGGACCTGGAATTTGAAGACCGGGGCCACACTTGCCTTGCCGCCTTCCGCGTGGAACGGGGCTCGGCTCCCCGAAGTCGTCCAGATCGCTCGGCCCTTCCAACCAGTGCTGGGATCGTCGATCCGACCGTCTAGCCCTTTCGCGTAGAAGCTCCCCAGCGGGTACGGCACACGGAGGTTGAAGAACTCGCCGTCCACCAGCGCGAGCACCCCCTCGGACAGGTTCCCGGTCGCCAACGGAATGTTATCGCCGACGCCCAACAGGTTGAATCGATCAACGAAGTTGTAGTACGCAGAGTCGGCGCTCACCGAATCGACCGCACCCTGGTAGTTGGGCCCCGGGAAGGAATAGAGCGTCCACCCTTCGCCGCAGTGCTTACCCGTCGCCGAAGGCCCGACAAGCGGACCTTCGCACCTGCTGCGGTCGAAGCTCGCAAAGTGACCGCTCGACAGCACCGTCCACACGACGCCGCTGCTGTCAACGTCCATGCCCCGTGGCGAGTACCCCTGGACGGGCACGTCCGGATCCTTCCACGGGACCTCGTAGAACTCCACCAATCCCGTATTCAGTGGATCGGCGCCCGGCACGAATCTGACGAGCCCTCCGGGCATTCCTGTTGTCCCACCCCAGATCGATCCGTCGGACGGACTCGGGGCCACCGCGTAGAAGCCGCGCTCAATCCGCGTGTCCTTCGTGGGATCCATCGGCTCACCCGGCTCGACATACTCGTCTCGTCGACCGTTGCCGTTGGTGTCGAGGACCTGCACCGTCCATCCCTGCGCCAACCCCTCGTCGCCAGTCTCGTCGAACACCTTGGTATCGAACCAGGCGACCACCGGCCCGCTCCCGGTGAACCACAGGGTGTCATTGTCGTCGAGATTCAGATGGTGCGTCCCGAAACACGTGTCAACGGTGGTCATGGCCTTCGTCTGCGGGTCCCACACCTGGATGCCTCGGTTGCTCCGTGCGAGCGGAAACGCTTGAGCTGATGGATGGCTCGACCCTTCCTGACAGAAGGCTGGGGTCTCAGCCTGCCGCACCCGCGCCGCGATCCAGACCCGCGCCCGAGCGTCCATGGCGAAGCTGTGTGGGACGCTTTGACTGTCCCAGATGACTTCGTCGTCCCAGTACGGCGACGGCATCAAAGGCGGTGTCGATCCCGTGCTGGGTGTGAGCGGGTCGCGAACCTGCAAGGGCACCCGGCTTGCGGTGTGCGTGCTCGGATCCAGAACCGGCATATAGTCCGCGCTATCCTCTGCCGCTCCATACACCGGGCCGTTCGCGTTGACTGTGGGCTTCCGCTTGTCGGCCGAGATCAGGTCGTGCATGTACGCACGGGGGTCGGCCCAATCCCACAAGCTGACGACCGCGTTGCGCTCGATACCGGCTGGCCGTGGCGGAGGTGTCGTCGGATACTCGCCCGCTTGGATGCGATCGGTCCAGTCAGCGTACATCTCAATCGCCGGTCGGCGTCCCACCCGGTTCAACCGATTGTCCATGTTCAGGCCCGATTGCCCCGACTTCACGCGGCGTTCCCAGGCAGCGACGTGGGAGTCGAAGTCGCCGAGGGCGTCTGGGATCTCCCGCGTGGCCTTGTTACCCAGCGCGTGGCATACGATGCAGCCATCGGTGCTCACGATCTCGCGAATCCACGCGCCCTGGCTCTCGATGTTTGGCGAGATGCCGTTGCCCTCGCGCCCTGTGCCCGGGAACTCGCTTGGCGCCGGGACCTGGAGTAGGGCAAACCAGTACTGGGCCGGGTAGTACTCCGCGGCTGCCCGCGCGTCGGGCGCGACCACGGCTGTCAAGTTGAGTGCCTCGCCGGGCTCAGTCTGTACCTTCGCGGAGTCCACCAAGCCATAGCCTCGCACCCACACGTCGTAGGTGGCGTTCGGGAGATCGGGGACGAGATAGCGTCCCTGATTGTCGGTCACCACAATCTTGATGTGCCGGGTTGGGAGATCCCGTGTTTCCGCGATCACCCAGACGCCAGCCTCCGGGCCGTTGGGGCCGGTGACCACACCCGCGATGTCATCACTATCCATCGGAATTGCGCCAGACGACTGCCCAGCACGCAGTGCAACCAGGGAGACCGCGAGCACCGCAACGGTCACGACCCCGATGTTTCTCGGAGAGCACACGTTCCGTACCATTGTCTATCTCCTTATCCGCCGTCGGGCGAGTCAGCGCCTGGCTGGGTAATCCGCCGAGTCGGGAGCCGAGGTCAAGGGCCGTACGCTGTATCGATTCTGGACGTCAACCAGCTCGCATTATAGGCACATTCACCGGGAGCCTGCGGCCGGCGTCCAGTACGCATCCCCGCCAATTCGGCTACTATGCCGGTCAGAGCGGTCTCGAGAAGCATGGGAGAGAGAGAATGAGAGCGACAAGAGTTGTGCGCTGGTGCTCGCTGTTGAGCCTGGCCGGTATCATGAGCTGCGCCCAGCCGGCGGAACCGCCGGGAGCGGAAGCAGAGACGACGGCGATGGATGCTGCGGCGGAGGCGGCCGCTTCCTACATACCCCCGACCGTTGATACGGTCTCTCACGATCTCGCCCAGGCCGACATCGAGAACATGATGGAGGAACTCTCGAACTGGGGACGATGGGGAGCCGATGACGAGCTCGGGGCGTCAAACCTGATCACCCCAGCCAAGCGGCTCGAGGCCATCGCGCTGGCGAAGGCGGGCATCACTGTGTCATTGGCCCATCCGCTCCTCAAGGAGGAGGCGCTCGACGTGGCGCAACCGTTCGAGCACGCCGTGTTCGGCGTGCCGGACCCCGACCGGGAACCGACCTTCATGGGTGGCGCCGGGGACCGCTACAGCATCAGCTACCACGGCTACTCACACAGCCATCTCGACGCACTCTGCCATCTGTCTTACAAGGGGAAAGACTACAACGACGTCTCCTACGACGCCGTGACACCCGAGGGGTGCACCAAGGGCGGTATCGAGAACCTCCACAATGGCGTCGTGACCCGCGGTGTCCTCTACGATATCCCCCGCCTCAAGGGCGTCCCCTATCTCGAGCCCGGGACTCCGATTTACATGGAAGACCTTGAGGCGTGGGAAGAGATGAGCGGCGTCAAGGCACGCCCGGGCGATGCCATCTTCATCCGAACCGGGCGCTGGGCCCGACGAGCCGAGGTCGGTCCGTGGAACGTCGCCGAGGAAGAGGCCGGGCTACACGCCTCGACGGCGCCGTGGCTGCGCGCGCGTGACGTCGCGTTCGTTGGAAGCGATTCCGCCCTCGACGTGATGCCGTCACAGGTCGATGGGGTCGGCCTCCCGGTTCACATGCTGACCATCATCGCCATGGGTGTGAACCTATTCGACAACCAGGACCTCGAGGCGCTGGCAGAGACCGCCGCGACCCAGAACCGGTGGGAGTTCATGCTGGTTGCCGGTCCTCTCGCCGTGCCAGGCGGCACCGGGTCTCCGATCAATGCGATCGCAATCTTCTAGAGCGTTTTTCATGACGCTTTGGCGGCCGTGTAGCCGCAATGATGGACGTAGTTGCGGCATTCGGTGGGGGTGAAGCGCGACAGACACGCACCGAGGAGCGGCCAGAGCGTGTCGAGCGAGCGGCAGCGGGCTTGGTGGACGATAGCTTTGAGTTTGGCGAAGCTCAGCTCGATGGGGTTGAAGTCGGGACTGTAGGGCGGCAGGAAGCGCAGCGTCGCGCCGGCCGCTTCAATAGCGTGGCGCACGCCGTCGACTTTGTGCGCGGCGAGGTTGTCGGCAATCACCATGTCACCGGGCTGCAACGTCGGTACGAGGATCTGTTCGACGTAGGCGAGGAAGCTGGCCCCGTCCATCGGGCCATCGAGGACCCCCGGCGCGGTGAGCCCCGTCACCCGCAGCGCGGCGATGAAGGGACTGCTCTCCCACCGACCCTGGGGCGCGTGATCGGCGACCCGCTGGCCGCGAAGGCTGCGCCCATAGCGCCGCAGGAGATTGGTGGCGACCCCGCTTTCATCCAGAAAGACGAGGCGAGTCGGGTCGAGCGTCGGGGCAGTCGTCGCCCACTGCGCGCGGGCGGCCGCGACGTCGGGGCGATCGTGTTCGGACGCGCGCACCGTTTTTTTTTACGGTAAAGCCCAGCTGTTTCACGGCCCGCCAAATCGTCGCCAGACTGGCGGACGTACCCAGGGCGACCTGTAGGTCGGCGAGGGTGCGGTCCGGTTGCTCGCGGATCAAGGCCGCGAGCGTGTGCAGCTGGGACGCGAGCACCGGATGCCGCCCGTAACGCTGCTGGCGCGGGGCGACTTCGCCGGTTTCCCGCCGCCGGTGTGTGAGCCGCCGGACCCAGGAGGCACTGACGCGGTATTTGCTCGCGACCGCGGCCGCCGGCATGCCCGCGTCGCTCTCGTGGAGCACTCGTTCGCGAAGATCCATCGAATAGGCGCGCATTGATCCTCCTACAGGACGTTGCACGTAGGAGTACCATGAACCGCCTATCGAGTACTAGAGCTTTTCGAAAAACGCTCTAGGGAACGGGCTTCGGCCAGTCCTACTCGTAGTCGGCTGCGTCCATCGAGACGCTGATAATCTCCTCGTCGTTCCGCATGTAGATGTGCTTGTTCGCGTACCCAGGGTGCACCCAGCTTACGTTGACTAACTCTCGGCGGTTACCGGGCGGCGATGTCGGAGAAATCAGCGTCGTCCGGCTTACCTCCTCATACCCTTCGGGACTCAGCCGCGCAAGAATAAATTCACCGCGGTCGTTGTTGATCAGCACGCGATTGCCGTTGCGCACCATGAACCCGGACACCCATCGTCGCCGCTCGACCGTTGCCGCCTGGGTTTCCCATACCCGCTCGCCGGTCGTCGCATCCAGGCAGCGAAGCTGCCCGTAGCTGCCAAAGCCGTAGATGTAGCCGCCGTCGATGATCGGCGTGGCCATGACAGCGTGGAGCCCATCGGTCTGAATCTCACTGTTGCTCGAGCCTTTCCAGGCGACGCGTACTCCGGGACGATCCTGGTTCATCGACAACATCAGCGGTCCGTCGTAGAACGTCGTAAAGAACAGCTGCGTTCCAACGTGTACCGGCATCGCCACGGTCATGGCCGCGCCGACAACGTACGGCTGCCGCCAGAGCAGCTCACCCGTCTCTGGGTTCAACGACGCGACCTCCTCCGGATCCCAGACGATGAGCTGCCGCACACCACTCGCTTCGATGATGACCGGCTGCGCAACGCCAAGATCGGCCTCACTTGGCAGCGCACGCCAGATCTCATCGCCCGTCATCTTGTCGAACGCCACGACTCGAGCGTTCTCAGGTCCCCCGACAAAGCAGATCAGGCGTTCCCCATCGACCAGTGGCGCACTTGAGAAGCCCCAGTCGAAGCCCCATCGCATCCGATCGACGTCGTACTCGGTCGAATAGTTCTTTCTCCATAGGAGCTCGCCCGTGCCAACCTTCAACGCAGACATGACGCCCGTCCGCCCCAAGACATAGACGCGATCGCCATCAACCGTCGGCGTGGCACCGGGTCCCACTTCCCACTGGATACCCGCGTAGTCGGCGTCCCACTCAACCACCCACAGCGTCCGACCGGTCACTTCATCAAATGCCAGCGCGCGCTCGATGCCCCGCAAGCCGTTGGTGGGCTCGAAGTCGGTCACGAACACCCGTCCGTCGGCCACTGCCGGACCGGCATATCCCGCCTTGATGGGCGTCCGCCATCGGACCTTGAGCCCGTCAGCCGGGAATGTGTCAAGCAGTCCGCCTTCGCGCCAGATACCCTGACGACCCTCCCCTCGGAACTCTGGCCAGTCGTCGCCGTGGACGTCACTCGGTCCGGCGACTACGAGCGCGACGCAGATAAGTATCAGGTTCGCCTTCATCGTCATGTGGTCCTGCCGTCCTATCGCGTTGCACGCTCGTTGTAGATCGCTTCCACGTTCGCCCTCGCCTGCTCCATGTCGTACTCCAAGAAGCGATCGGGCAATTCGAGGGTCACGACTGCCTCGTCAACACTCTTGCCGGCGCTGTAGGCGGCGTCTACTGCGACCAGGAACTCACGGTTAAAGTCGGCGTACTCGGACAGATCATCCCAGGTCATCCAACCGGACCACGGACGACTATTCCCACGTTCTCTCCGGCCCCGCCCAGCGTACGTTGACGGAAACGGACCATGACCTGTGATCACGCGACCCACCCCCTCAATCCCTGCCACTGCCTTGGCCAAGGTCTCGGGAAACGCGACGCCACTGCCTCCATTGGCAGTGTCGATGACCGGGGCTCCCTTCGTCGGGAAAAGATCGCCGAGATACGCGACGCCTTTTTCCGGAAAGACCACGACGATGTCACCGTCGGTATGGGCTGGACCAAAATAGTAGAGCTCGATCTGGTCGAGTCCATCAAGCAGGGAGAAACGGTCGGCAAAAGTCGTCGTCGGAAAACCTGCGGAGTCCGCGCCGGCGTAAAGCTCCGTCCGAGACATGTTGTCGCGGGTCCGCTCGTGAGCGATGATGCGCGTGGCCTCAGGGTATTCGGCGTTGCTGCCCGCGTGCCCCTGATGGGAATGCGAGTTGATGATGGTCGTCACCGGTAGATCTGTCACCTGCCCGACAGCGTCGAGAACCGGTTGGCCCCAGCCAGGCAACTTCGTATCAACCAGCACAACCCCTCCGTTTATTTCGTCGATGAGCGCCAGACCGTTCCCGCCTCCGCCCGAGAGGTGATACAGCGTATCCAGAACGCTGAGCGTGTCGATCTGGACGTCCTTTTCCTCCTGGCCGAATCCGATCCCTCCGGCCGACACTGCAACCAGGACACCCACGACGACGAGCACACGAAGGAGTGTATAGAGCAACGTAGGGTCGTGACCGAGCCGCGCGCGAACGCCAAATGACACTGTCCCCTCCCTGAAGTTGGACTCGACAGACTGCCGCATTATATGGCGATGCGGCCAGAGTGCGCTTCGAGCGGTGCTCCGGCTGACACTCGACACTTCATGTGTGAAGCGGGCTTCAAGGAGCTCGTGTTGCGGCGCTGCTCAACCGCGTGTAGCCTGGACATTCAGGCGCACGCGCCGCTCCCCTCGGTCGGGCGCACGCACGGGCCGTGGTACTGAAAGAGGAGGTTCAGATGAAGCATGTCGCCGTGAGCGCCGCTGCGGGTTTCCTCGCGGGCACGTCAGTGGAAGTAGGCGTTCCGCGGAGACCTGCCATGAAGCAGACACTGACGACCATCGCCCTCCTCGCCGCGGTCACGCTCGCGATGACCGGCCCCGCCGTCGCGCAACCCGAGGCCCAAGACATCTACGACCGCGTTGAACATGGCTTCGTCGATAGCGACGGCGTCAAGATTCACTACGCCGCGATCGGCACCGGCCCGCTGATGGTGCTGATACACGGGTATCCCGATTTCTGGTACCTCTGGCGCTACCAGATGGAGGCGCTGTCAGCGGACTACCAGGTCGTGGCGATCGACCAGCGCGGCTTCAACCGCAGCGACAAACCGAAGGGTGTAGCCCAGTACCATCTCGACCTGCTGGCGGGCGACGTCGCGGCGGTCGTGCGGCACTTTGGGCAGGACCAGGCCACGATCGTCGGGCACGACTGGGGTGGGTGGGTGGCCTGGCATGTAGCGCAGAACTATCCCGAGCTGACAGACACGCTGGTCGTCTTCAATCTGCCGCACCCCCGCGGTCTACGGCGCGAACTGGCAACCAATCAGCAACAGAAACAGAACAGCGCTTATGCGCGGCGCTTTCAGCAAGAAGGGGCACATCTGACGATGAGCGCCGAGCAGCTCGCCCAGCGGCACGCCGGCGACCCGGTGGTACATGACCGCTACCTGGAGGCCTACCGACGCTCTGACTTCGAGGGGATGCTGAACATCTACAAGGCCAACTATCCAACGCCGCCCTACTACGAAGACACCGAGCCGGTCGTCAAGGTGCAGCGCCGGGTCCTGCTGTTTCACGGACTAGACGACACGGCGCTCCTCCGCCCCATGCTCAACGACACGTGGGACTGGTTGGAACAGGACTTGACCCTCGTCACCATACCTACAGCCGGACACTGGGCTGTCACCGAACGTGCGCCGTTCGTGACCGAGATGATGCAACACTGGCTCGCGGTGCAGGCGGCGCGATAACGCGGCGCGATCCAGGGGAGAGCCGCGCACGACGAGCCAAAGCAACGCGACGGCGTCGTCGGCAAAGAGCCCCTGCGACTGGAGTCATCGCTGCGTTCGAAAAGGAGGCGTCTGGCAACTAGCGAGACCCGGCTTCCGCTGCGTCGGCCGCACGTGCTACTTCGAGCATGAACGCCATACTCCGATTCCCTTCGTGACAGGCGTACTCGAAGAGTGGCACATCGGTTCGCTGCATCGGGACCGCTGCGGTGAATGATCGCGCAAACGTCGTCTCGTCATCGATCGTGAACTCGTAGACCAGTTGATCGGGACCGACCCGCGTCAAGCGCTCTATCAGATGAAGCGTCTCGCCCGACCCCAGAGACATAGTGAGCGTGTCGAAGCTTCCCCGCTTTCTCGTGAAGTTCGTGCTATCGACGACCAGTGTCTCGCCTTCCCAGTGTCCACGCGAATCTCCCAACCATTGACGGATGCCCTCAGGCAGATGGGCGCGGCCGTCCAACGGAATGATGCGTGCCTCGTGGACCATCTCTGTAAAGATCACGACGTAATCCGGCGTCTGAAACAGCATCAGATGGTTGTTGTAGACACTCGGCGTAATCGGAGGACCGGAGCTGAATCCCAACAGGCACCGCTCCCCAACGCCCAAGTCCTCGGAGCCATGCGCAGGTGAATTCCTTGATTGACGCAACCTCACCGGGCGGCGATCCCGACCGGCGTCCTGCCGTTCCTGCGCCTCGGCCGTCAAGGGCGGGATTCTCCCATCGGGCGGGTCGACAATCAGCGACGTGCGCCTGTCTTCGGTCACGGTTGTGCCAGCATCAAACCACCACGCTGCGTGGACGCTCCCAGGATCGAGACGGCGGCGCTCGCGACTGAGCAGGACCTGCCGTTCGTATTCCGCTGCTTCCTCTTCGGACCAAACTTCTTGGTCTGCGAGATTGCGGGGACGTTCCAACGGCGTGATCGTCCGAAAGTCCCAGATCCCCTGTAGGTCCGGTGTGCCCCACGGCGTGCGGGGCACAGCGGCCGTGTCACCGTCGGATTGCGCGATCCCGTCGGCGGGAAGCAAGAGCAGGAGGGCCGCCACGGCGATCCACGGGATCGAGGACAGTCGTCCCCTTCCGGAACAGGGCAATCCGAGCCGAGCACGCCGACGCAGCGAGCGAGCCATTGGCCCTCCTTGACGGCCTCACCGACTACTGTTCGGGATCGTGTGCCGGTTCGATCCGGAGCAGAACGGCATCATCCTCTTCAGTCAACACGTACAGGAACCCGTCGGGGCCCTGCGTGACTTCTCGAATCCGCTGCTTGAGCTCACCGAGCAACGATTCGCGGCCAATCTCCTGCCCCTGTGGGTTGAAGACGACCCGTTCGACGTGGCCCGTGTGTCGCATCCGACCTTCCATCATCGAGCCTACGAAGAGATTGCCCTGCCACTCGGGAAATTCCGCGCCGGTGTAGAACGTCAGCCCAGACGGCGCGATCGACGGCCACCACAGGAGCTCTGGGCTTTCGAATTCCGCAAGCCACGGCGTCTGCGACACCGGAACGCCAGAATACTCGCGGCTGTAGGACGCGATCGGCCACCCGTAGTTCGCGCCGCGCTTGATGATGTTCGCCTCGTCACCGCCTTGCGGGCCGTTTTCGGTGACCCAGAGATCGCCCGTCTCAGGATGAAAACTCAGGCCGAGCTGATTCCGATGGCCCATCGAATAGATTTCGGGCAGGTAGTCGGGGTTTTCAACAAATGGGTTGTCATCGGCCGCCGTTCCGTCGTCGTCCAACCGCAGCAACTTCCCGAAGTGCATATTCGGATCCTGTGCGTAGTCCCCGGTCGATGCGAACCGGTAGGCACCGCCAACGGTCATGAACAGACGCCCGTCCGGCGCGAACAGCAGTCTCGAGGCTGCAATGCCCCGGTCGAGGCCATTGGCTACGAAGATATCTCGAACCTCGGTCAGGGCACCCGCATCGAGGCGCCCCCGAGCCAACGCAACGGTCGAACCGCGCCGACCGTCACGTTCTACCACTTTGGAGTAGGTCAGGTACACGACGCGGTCGTCATCCGGGTGGACAGCGACATCCATCAGGCCTGCTCGTGCCGACTCGGCAAACACCTCGGGAACACCGGGAATCGGGCGTTCGACCAGCTGGCCGTCTCGGATGACGCGGAGAGTTCCTGCGTCGCGTTCAGTGACGAGGATGTCTCCGTTCTGTCGGAAGGCCAGCCCCCATGGATGGGAAAGCCCGCGCACGACCGGCACGACCCGAATCTGGTACTCCGCGGTGTGTAGCACAACCGGGTCGCTCGGTGGAGGCAGGGCCGGAACCCCCGCCAGATCCTGGGCCGAAGCGATGGCTGCCACAAGTGCGAACGTGACGACGAGCAAGTCGAGTGCAGGTCGAGTCCCCAAGGGATGGCTCATATGTCCTCCGTCAGAGTGTGGCTCAATTCGCGGACGCCTGTCAGTATATGCCCTGGGAAAACTGTCCTCCCTGTCCGGACGCGGCATTGTCAAGCTACGCATCCCATCATCTCGGGGGTCCGGGGACATCTCAGGGCGCGACGACGAGGCTAGCTGATAGAATCTGCGCCCCTGACCGACAACCAAGTCCGGTCTGCAACATGGAGGAATGTCTAGTGCTCAAGCATGTGCTGCATACGTTCGGTCTCAACCTTATTGTCGCTGAGATGATGGTGAAGGACGTACCGAACGACCTCATGGTCGCCCAGCCCCACGGTCTCATCAACCACCCGTCGTGGAACCTCTGGCATCTGGTGATAAACGGCGACCGCGTCTGCCAGCTGCTCGGGGTCAAGTCGAGTGTCCCGGAAGGATGGACAGAGCGGTTCAAGGCCGCCTCGCCGCCGACGGTGGATGCCTCGAAGTACCCGCCGAAAGATGAACTATTGGATGCACTTCGAGCAGTTCATCGCAGCCTAGGTGACGAACTGCCCGGTATCGACCAGTCAGTGCTTGACCAGCCCCATCCGGTGGAAGGCGCGCGGCCGTATTTTCCGACTCTCGGGGACCAAGTCGTGTATGCGATGACGGCCCACGAGATGGACCATCTTGGTCAAATCGCAGCGTGGAGGCGGGCCGAAGGGCTCACACCGGTGCCGCTAGGGTGATAGTCCAGAGCGCCGGAGACCAGCCGTACGAGTGAAGACATGAGGCGGACGAGACGAGGCTTTGTGCGGGGGCAAGAACAAAGCTGAAGCCCGCTTCAACTCCGAGGCTGCGTGGGCGCGGTGACGAGAACGGCGTTCAGGAACTCGAGCTGCAACCGCGCCTGGTCGCGGATCGGCATCGGCCGGATCCCGTGGCTGGTGGCGGCACGAACAACCTCGGCACCCGACCGGCCAGTCAGTAAGTCCGCTAGCCAGCGATGGAAGGCGACCCGGCCCTTGCTCCCCGACGCGGGGTCTGGGAAGTCGCGCACCGCTCCAGACGGCGGCAGCAGGAAGAGCGGCATCTCGGAAACAAAGGTGAGCGGGTCGCCACCCAGCGAGCGCACGTACTCCATCGAACTCGGGCGGAACAGCGCAGCAGTCTCAGGGTCGCCACGGTCGAGGAAGTGGCGGCGCATGGCACCCGAGTCGGGACGGGTGGTGAAGCCCTCGTCGATCCGGCTGAAACCCTTCTCGCCACCGCGGTCGGGGTCGAATAGGACATAGTCCATCTCAAGCACCCGTCGTCGGAGCCGATCTCGCATCGCCGTCGTGCGCTTCGCCCAACCCTCTTCGATGAGGAACCACGGTCCCGGAGCGAACGCCATGCCGTGAAGCGAGCCGTGGACATCGTACGGCGCCCCGTCGGCCAGAAAGCCGGCGATCGCGCGGTTCTCGCGTCGCGCCTCGTAGTCGTTTGTCGAGCGCGGGAAGCCGAACTCAACGTCGTCACCCGGGGGCTCCCGGACGACGCCGGCCGAGTAGGCGGCAAGATCAAATCCGCGGTCGGCAACGCCTTGGTGATCCGTCACCTCAAGGGTGCGCGTTTCCCAGACGGCGTTCGCAGCCTCCCCATCGGGGTTGGCGTGGGGGACAATCGACCAGCGCACATCAGCAACCGCCGGGTCGTGCTCGGGACGGGTCGCCAGCCATGCGGCGAGCCGTCGGAGGGTCGCCGGCCCGACGGGTTCGTCGGCGTGGCAGCCGGCAACGAGGCTCACCGACAGCGGCCCCCGCCCTCCGCGCCACGCGCCGATCGGCCGGCCGTCGCGCGAGCGGCCGACCTCCTCCAGGTCCGCTGCCGGGGCGGACCAGACCAGAATATTTTCAATCGGAAGAGGCGTAGTCATCGGCCGAGTCTACAGTGATGAACGAACGTCGGCTGACCCACTTCTTGCCGTTCCCACTTCGCTTTTGAATCCCAATGGTAACGCGGTTCGTCGTAACAGAAGCGTACCTAGATCAACGCTGACCGAGGAGATCTCGACGCCACACGAACTGAGTTGGCATATCCCAAAAAGGATCTATCGTCGCTCAGAGAGAGAGGCTACCGTTACGGTAGCCTCTCGGCCAGGCGCGTCAGCCTATCCGCCAGCGCTTCCATTCGCGCCTGGATGCGACCGCTTGCTGCGCTTGCCTCTCGCAGCACCTCCGACGCAGCGGTCGTGAGCGCCCCTGCTAGCGCGGCGTCGGTGCCACTGTCCAGCGCGGCGTCGGCGCGATCGAGCAGCCCGAATAACGCAGATCTCCGCGCCGCGCTCAACGTGTCGGTCCTGCCGAGCTGGTCTAGGTAGGCCCTCGCCACCACCGGACGGGTCGACCAGTCGATGCGTCGCTGGTCCTGCGCGTTGAACGTCGCCGGCCTCACGGTCGACGCGGCGGCGATCTCGTTTTCAGTCAGGAACTCGCTCGGCAGCAGCTCCAGGACGTCAAGACCACGGGCGATCTCGGTGCCGTAGATGAAGCCGCGATACCAGTAAGCCGACCAGTACCCAGCCATCACGATCTGGTCCGGATCGAGGGGGCCGCGGTCGAAGTACGCGATCTCGACCGGATTGGTCGAATCGGTGAAGTCGAAGACCGAGATGCCGCCCTGATACCACGCCTGCACCATGATGTCGCGACCTGGCACCGGCACCAGCGATCCATTGTGTGCGACGCAGTTCTCGGTCTCAGCCTGTGGAGCGGGAAGCTTGTAGTGGCCACGGTACTCGAGCTGCCGGTCGACGATGTCGTAGATCGCGTTGGCACCCCACTGTCTCGGGTCGGACGCTCGGCAACGGGCGCGGCCGCCGCCACCCCACTCGTCGGTGAAGATCACCTTGGTGCCATCATTATTGAAGGTCGCCGAATGCCAGTAGGCAAACCCAGGGTCAACCACCTCATCGAGCCTGACCGGGTTCACCGGGTCGGAGATGTCCAGCAGGATGCCGTTGCCGGAGCAGGCACCGGCCGCAAGTCCGATCTCCGGATAGGCGGTGATGTCGTGGCACCGGCTGGTCTCGGACGTGCGCTGGGTGCCGGGACCGTGGTCGCCGCCCCTCCACAGGCCGGCGACATCGCCGGTCTCGGGGTCCCGGAAGACGAACGGGCGGCTGACGACGCGTGCTTCCTCGGGGTTCGCCAGCGGAATCTGGATGATATCGATCCGGAACAGCGCCGTGTCTGGGTTCTCCGCAGGCGACTCGTCCGAACAGCCCTCGAGCTCGTCGCCTGACCGCACCGAGGCGGTGCCTGAGCCGTAGACGTAGACGTTGCCCTCGTCGTCGGGGACGCCCACCAGCGAGTGGGTATGGGATCCGCGACAGGTCTGCACCGCGGCCACCTGCCGTGGGCTCTGCATGTCGCTGATGTCGAAGATACGGAGTCCACGAAATCGTTCCTGGCTCACCGGCTCCGCCACTCCCTGCAGCCCGCAGTCGAGACGGCCCCTGGTCTGCTCGACCGACATGATGAGCAGGTTGCCAAGGACGGACACGTCGCCTTGGCCGCCGGGGCACACGACCGAGCTGACGAGCTGCGGCGAAGCAGGGACTTCCACTCGATAGGTGTTGAACCCGTGGTAGTTCCCCTCGAACAGCACGTCCCCGGCAAACGCCATGTCCGTGTTGGCGAAGCTGAGCAGACCGCGCCGAGGTCGCTCCTCCGGCTCGTCGTCATCCGGCTCGTCCGAACCGCCTTTGTCCTCGGTGATGGCGGCGGTCGGGTCGTAGAAACCGTCAGGTTTCGGGAGCGTGGCAACTAGCGCCATGTTCCAGATCGCCTCGCCGGCATCGCTGAACCCCGCTGCGAGCTGCACCCGCGGATCGGTCGACAGCTCAGCCAGCATCACGTCCATCCGGTCGATCTCCATTCTCTGGTCACCAGTGACGTCCGACGTGAAGGCGTAGAGCTGCGAGTCCTGGGCCGCGCCCGGCTGGTCGAGTAGGTTCTCGACCATGGTGACGGCGCCGCGGTGGTGCTTGATCATCAGCTCGAGGAACAGCCGGTCGAACTCCATCCCAGAGGCCGCCGCAAGCCGGTCCATCTCCTCGTCGGTCAGCATGCCCGGCATCGGCATCCAGTCCGGCTCGTGATGAGCGTCGACATCGGGAACCGACTCATTGCGCTCACGAAGCCAGTCCTGCATCATCGAAATCTCGTCCTCCTGCGAGATATCGATCCGCTGTGCCAGCTGCCGCATCACGTCGCGTTCGGTACGGGTTTCCAGGAGCGCAGTCATCTCGAGCGCCTGGGCGTGATGCGAGATCATCCCCTGCATGAACTTGACGTCGCCGCCGGTGTAGCGGATGCCGGCAAGGTTGGACGCCTCCTCGGATGTGATCTCTCGACTCGGCTCGCCCGGCGCGCCCGGCTGGATGACCGGTGGCTGCGCCTGGCTGAAGGCCGCCGCGCCGACGAGCGTGACGGCGGCGCTCAAGGTACTGAGGAACCGAGACCTGGCACGTGTGGGAATGTTCATGCTGATCAACATTCTATCGCCAGGAGGACCCCACGATCAGGCTTTGCCGAGATACACTAGGTGCTCAAACTACCAACAAGAGAGACCATCATGACAACTGTCGCTCGTATCCGGCTCCGCGCGATCGTCCTGGTCGCGATCACATCGGCGGCGTGCAACGCGGCGCAGCAGCAAGACTCCGCTGCCGAGACTCCGCGGCGCAGTATCGAAGGGTACGAGCGCGGTGGCGAGGACATGTCAGGCCCCTACGAAGTCGTACCCAATTGGCCGCAGCCGCTCGACCTGCCCGGACTGACGTGGGGCCGGACGGCGGCCGTCTACGCCGAATCGCCCGACCGTGTGTTCGTGGTTCAGTCGAGCATGCTCCCGATTGAAACGCCGGAACCGATGGTCTACTACATGCCGTCGCGTTCCGCCGTGAGTGCACCGGGAAGCGTCAGAACGCATGTGATCATGACGTTCGGACGGGACGGCCGGCTCAAAGAGGCGTGGACGCAATGGGACGATCTATTCCGGCTGCCCCATCGCGTCCTGACGAACGTGCACGACCCGGAGCGCCCGATTTGGGTGGCCGACAACCAGGCAAACTCGGTGTTCAAGTTCTCGAATGACGGGTCGGAACTCCTGATGCGAATCGGCGAGCTGGAACCCGGCGACGACGACTCGCATTTTCACGGCCCAAACGCGATCGCGTTCCTGCCGAACGGCGACTTCTTCGTCGTTGAGAGCTTTCACCGTGTCACGAAGTGGTCGAAAGATGGAGAGCTGCTGATCGAGAAGAAGACGATCGGCACGGAGCCAGGAGAGTTCGGCAACCTGCATACGGTGGCCGTCGACGCGCAACAGCGCGTTTACATCTCGGACTGGGGCCGGCGGGACGGCCAGACCCAGGTCGAGGCGATGAGGGCTGGCGCCGACCTTGGCCGCATGCAGATCCTGGACGCCGACCTGAACTACATCGACGAGTGGCCGCACATGCCGCGAATCGGCTCGATTCAGATCTCGACGGACCAGCGATACCTATTCGCGACCGACGATACGTTCAACAAGGTGCTGCAATACGACCTGGCCACCGGGCGGCTGCTCTCGAGCTGGGGCACGCTCGGTGCCCGCCCGGGCAACCTATTCGGTCCGCACGACCTCAGCGTCGACACCGAGGGCAACCTGTATGTGCCCGAGATCTACGGCGGGCGGGTGCAAAAATTCCGCCCGCGCGACGGTGCGCCCCCCGAGCGGATCATCGGTCTGCTCTACAAGGAGCACCTGAACTAGACCGCGCGGCACTCGACAGCCCAGGAACAGGGTCCCCTAATCTCCCCCGCGGCCACCTTCTGATCGCAAAAGTCGAAGGACTCGACGCCTGGTGCGCGCCACGTTGATCGGAGTGCATGTGATTGCGCTGACAACACGACGCCGGACAGCGCCCCCAGCACCAGAACTCTCGTAACCTGCCTTAACATGGACGTCTCCGAGGGTCACAGTCCCTCATGGCGCGTGGTGTCCGACAAAGACATCGCCAGCGTTGCCAAGCTGGACGAAAAGCCACAGATGGCTAGAGCAGTCCTCTGATGAACTGCAGTGCGACAAGCAGCACGAATGGCGAGAAGTCGAAGCCGCCCATCGGTGGCAGCACGCGGCGAATGGGACCAAGTACTGGCTCGGTGAGACGATGCAGGACGATCGCGACGATGTACGTCGGCGGGAGCTGGACCCACGAAATGATGACGGCACCGAACACGACGAGCGTGTAGAGGTCGATCAGTTGGGCCAGCAGCACGAGGCCATTCTACTGTGGGCGCAGGCGCACTGTGCGCCGCGTTCGCCAATCGTGGCGGCTTGCCTGGCCGAAGCCGTTCGGCGAAGGCTGGGACTCGGCGGCACTAGTCGAGGTCGATCGGAAGCACAGCCCGCGTCTCGTCCCGTCCTTCCACGACCAGGGAGTATGTACCCTCATCCCAGGCACCCGTCGGGGACGCGAAGTAGAGGTCCCCCCAGGCCGTGCGCCGGAAGTCCACGTCGAAGAACTCGGTGACGGTGCCTTCGAACGCCGTGACCACGAACCACTGGAACCGCTGGCCCGGCCGACCTCGAAAATAGTTCCCGATCCTCCCATCGAGATGTCGGGTGGGACTGGCGTTCCGCCGTATCAACCGCGTGCGCTGAAAGTCCTGAGAAAAGACGCGTTGAGACGCGACGTGGATCACGCGGTCGTCCGGCGTGACAAGGGTGATGTCGCCGTTCCTGATCCGCATAGGGTCCTGCGTTGCCACGCCGATCTCGATGAGCAGCCAGCGGGACTCGTGATTCCGTTGGGAGTAGTTGTAGGCCGCCACCACCTGGATGGCGTCGTCCTCGTACTCAATCACAGCGCGGCCGAGGTCGTTGGTGTTCGGAAACAGCTCACGGGACGTCTGAGCCGAGCCACTGGCTGGCACGACCAGCAATGCGCCCAGGAGAACCGTGCACCGACCGAGACAGTGAGCCATTCGGCCTCCTCGGGCTGTGGGGTTGGGTCGCTACGAGAGAGTGTCGAACTCTCACCCGACCGATAAATTATGTGCGCACCTGCCGTTACGGGGTCGCGTCGTAGATGTCCTGCGCGTAGGACGTCAGCCGTTCGGCCGGGCCTTTGATGTAGTCGGCAAAGTTGCCCGACGGCTCCCAGCCGGCGATGAAGTCGGCGGCCGACGTGCCCGCCGCTTTCGCCGCCTGCGCGTCGCTCACGAAGCCCGCCACGAACTCGGCGTAGTCGCTCAGGTCAGCCGGGGTCATGACCGGGCCGTGACCGGTGATAACCTGGTCGATCTCGGTGAGCCCCGCCGAGGCATTCCGCAGCGTCTCCGGATAGTCGACCCCGCTGCCCCCGTTGTTCGAGTCCATGATGGGGACCATCTTGTTGGGAAATGCGTCGCCGGCGTGCACGGTGCGCAGCGATGGGAACTCGACCCAGGTGTCGCCGCTGGTGTGGGCGCGTCCGAAGTAGTGCAGTTCGACGCGGTCGGCGTCGCTTCCCAGCGTGAGCGTGTCGGTGAACGTCTGCTCCGGGATGCCGTTGGCGTCGTCACCGTCGAACGGGCTCGACCGCGGCTCAGTCCCGAGCCCACGCACGGCGTTGTTCTCCCGCATCAGCCGCTGCGTGTTCTCGTGCGCCACGAACTCGACCGTCGCGGGGAACTCCACGTTTCCGTCCACATGGTCGAAGTGCGCATGCGTGTTGATGATGGTCGTGATGGGATTTGACGTCAGCTCACCGACGGCGTCGATCAGCGGCTGCCCCCACCCCGCCAGCTTCGTGTCGACCAGCACCACCCCGTCGCTGGTGATGAACGCGGCGGAGTTACCGCCCCCGCCGCGGAGGACGAACAGGTTGTCCTCGAGCCGCTCCACCTCCACGACGTTCTCCGGCGGCGCGTCGGCTGGCGGTGCCGCCTGCGACTCGGCCGGCGGCGCCTCCGGCTCGGCCTCCTCCGTCCCCGCGCACGACATCACCAGCGCGCCGCCCAGTACCAATACCCCCAGTGCCATTTCCCTTTTCATGCCATACCTCCGGAAAAGAAGACCCGTTGAAAGAACCAGAATGCACCGACCGCCATCACCATGATTGAACCAACAACCGCGACGCGCCGGCCGGCCACGTCACTGCGCCTCCTGAGCCACATCAGCGCCGAGGCGACCATCACCGCGACTGCGATCTGCCCGATCTCCACGCCGAGATTGAACGAGAACAGAGACCAGCCGAGCGCACCGCTCGGTAGCCCCATCTCGCGCAGCACGCTGGCGAACCCGAACCCATGGATCAACCCGAACACTAGCGCAATCCAGACCCGCATGTCGCGCCCGCGGCTCACCAGCAGGTTGTCGGCACCGACGTAGACGATGCTGAGCGCGATGACCGGCTCAACGACGCTGCCGGGCGGCTGCACCACCCCTAGCACCGCCAGCGCCAGCGTGATGCTATGCGCCACCGTGAACGCCGTGATGACCAGCAGCAGCCGGCGCACATCGCCCCCCAGCAGCAGCAGGCCAGTCAGGAACAGCAGGTGATCGGGACCGATCAGGATGTGATGCACCCCTTGCGGCACGAACTTCTGGATCACCGCCAGCGTGCCCTGCCGGCTGCCAACGAAATACTCCGCGTTGCCATCCTCGCCCCCCAGGATCGCCTGGGAGGTCAGCTCCCCCGCATCGTAGAAATTGACGAACGTCTGGTGGTTCGGATCGTAGGGGAACAAGTCGGCCGCCACGTCCACCAGGCCGGGCCCACTGTCCAGCTCTACCCGGGCGCGCAGCCTGACCGACTGCCGCTCCGGAACCGCCTCCGGCGTCGACCAGCTGGCCACGTCGACGAGCAGTGGACGACCGTCGAGCGTGAAGCGCAATCGCTTGCGTAGCAACTCGGCCAGTCGTCCAGCGCGAGAACCGAACCCGCCCGGCTCCAAGACCTGGTTGGGCGACTGGATCTCCAGCTCGTAGGCGACGTCGAACGCATGGAAGACGACTTCGAGCTCGAGAGTCGTCCCGTCGATGCGAACATCGACGAAGCTGAACGGAGCCGGGTGCGCGGTCGCTGCCGCCGGTAGACCCAGGCAGAACAGCATCCCGCACATCGCAGCCAGAAGCCGCGCAAGCCGATTCATGCGCGTCAATGGTATCGCAGGCCGCGCTGGTGACCACCACACTCGTCGGGCGCGGTTCCGCGCCTGCGACTACGGTCTCACCTGGACGTATTTCTGGATCCGTCGCGGCCGCGGCTCCCCTCCGTAGATGTTCCCCTCGCGGTCGACGGCGACGAATTCGGCGCCTGTGCCGCCACCCGGGTCGCGCGGATCGCCCCACGGGTAGAGAATGAACGAGGTCACCCAGCCGGTCTCATATTCGCCAACCCGGATACCCATCTCGAACCCCGGGTTCTGGAAGTCGTCCGATTCAGAATCCGAGACGTAGATCTGGCCTTGGTCGTCGAAGGCGATTCCACTGGGAGTGCCGAATTGAGCCCACTCGTCGATGTACTCCCCTTCCAGATCGAAGATCTGAACCCGGTTGTTCCCTCGATCGGCCACGTACACGCGCCCGTCAGGACCGATGTCGATGCCGTGCGGCCAGATGACCGTCCCACTGCCAAAGCTGGTGACGGTGTTTCCCTCCATGTCGAACTTCACGATCGGATCGAGATCAGAATCTAGGCACTCGTTGCCGAACCGGTCAACCGCCGTTGCATCGCAGCGAACCACCGCCCAGAGGTGCCTGCCGTCCGGGTCCATCTTCAGGTCCCCAACCGCCCCCATCGTCCGACCAGCCGGCAACTTGGCCCACGCGTCTGCTGGGCCAAGGCCGCCAGACTTGAAGTGCTGCCGGTACGGATTCGGAAGCACCTGACTAGTGACCGCGCTGGCTGAAGCCAGCAGCAGCAACAGCACCACCGCGATTCGATTGAGTTTCCTTATACCTCATCCACTTCTTGGGAACGGTCCGTCACCGAGGCTACGCCTTCTTCCCCGCCTTCCTGCTAGTCTGCGTCCTGGTCGCTTTGTTCTTCCGACCCTTCTTCGCCGTCGTTTTTCGCCCCGCTCCGCGTGAGACGGCCAACGCGTAACTCTCATCCAGCCATTTCTCCCAAAGCTTCTTCGGCATGGGCTCGTCGGCACTGAACCGGGAGGTGACCCATGCCGTGGACCCGACGTCGTAGCGGTTCGGATCCTTTTTCGCCAACCTCGTAGCTTCGGCCATCGACGCCTGCAGTTTGAACATCGCCTTGTACCGGCCGCCCTGCTCGCCGACGTACAGAAACGCCCCCTTGTGGGTCTTGAAGGAACTCTGCGTGCAGGCTGTTCCCTCGTCGACTTCGCCATAGCGACTAGCCTTCAAACGGATCGGCTCGGTCGGGTCCTTCTTGCTCGCGACCACAACGTCTCCCTTCGATTCGTCGGTGATCTCTACTCCTCAGCGACCTAAGTGAGCGTCCCGAGGCCCGAGGGTGGTCGGGCTGTAGTGGCATGGTCACTCAATACGCACGAGGCGCCTCAGCTCCTCCCGCCAGTTCCGCACAACCACGACTTGCATTGTAGTGGCTGAGTCGGGCGCCGACGTTGAGGGCGGGGGATTGTAATGGATCTGATCAGCCTGCATTATAAGATCCGGCAGGCATAGCGGCTACCGCAGCCAATCAGTGTGCATCGATATGACACGGGCGGACACCTTGGCTGCTACGGAAGACAGGCTTTAGGAGCGGTGGCTCCGTTTGCTTGAACCGGCAACCTTTCGGGGACGATCGCCGTATACCCGGTAGGGATAGCATCTGGATTTTGGAGCGGAAGCCAGTGCCGGACCTCGATTCTGTCGTTGAATGTTGGACGTTGGACAAAAAGGAGGAGGACGAACGTGCGTATTTCATCGCTAGTCAAGGCAGTAGTACTGACCATGGTGCTGGTGTATCCCTCGGCGTCTGGTGCCCAAACGGTGACACCGGCCGATGCCGAGACCTTCATGGGCAGCTGGACGATCAACGTCGACACACCGGGTGGCCCCACGACCGTGGACCTGACGGTGACGGAGGAGGGCGGAGAAGTTGCGGCGGAGATCGGGGGAGGCACCACCGGAAATCCGATGAGCGAGGTCAACGAGATCACGAAAAACGGCTCGAGCCTGGTGGTGAAGTACGAGGCCAACGTTCAGGGGGCGGTGACGCCCATCACCCTGACGCTTGAAGCGGATGGGGACACGCTGGCGGCCAACTTTGACGTAGGAGCCGGCCAGCTGCTTCCAGGCAAGGGAACCCGGAAGTAGCCGCTGGACCGGCCCGTTGGGGCTAGATCGCGAGGTCATTCTACGTACGGACCGTGTGTGGCTCCAGCGGCTGCACAGAAATGCCCCGAGAAATGCGAACGCCGCGTCCAGGCGACTTCACGGGGCCCTGCCGGTAGGTATGATCGAGCGTGATGGACCCAAATGCGTTTGATGTTCTGCTGCTAGTACTCGCCGGCCTACTGGTGCTACTCGGAGTGTTGAGGGGGCTGACGCGCCTGTTGATCGGGGTCGGGGCGCTAGTCGCGGCGTTCATACTCGCGGCGCAGTTCCATTGGCAGGTTGCGGTATGGATGGTGCGCGTCGTGGAGATGCCGGAGCCGGTGGCCAACCTGGTCGCCTACCTGGCGATCTTCCTGGGAACAATGCTTGCCGGGGCCCTCGTCGCCTCTGTGCTGGGGCGGTTGCTGAAGGCGGCAATGCTCGGCTGGGCCGACCGGCTGGCTGGCGGTGCGGTGGGGCTCGTCGCAGCATTGCTCGCCGCCGCACTGGTCATCCTTCCAGTCGTCGCCTATACCCCATCCGGAGCGGCTGTGCTGCGCAACTCCGTGCTCGCACCCTACGTGACGGTCGTTGCCGACATTGCGAACCACCTCGTACCGGATCGGCTCTCGGGGCAGTACCGCGACAGGATGGAATCGCTGCGCCGGTACTGGCAGCAGCGATGGGCGGCGTCCGACTCGCAGGCCGTGTGAGTTGACGCGCTGGGGCCGAGCACAGCCAAGAGGGAAGCCGGCTTCAAACTTCAGTTCGTTGGGACGAGGCGCGTGAGTTCCTCAGAACCAGGTCGGACGCTACGCCCATGCCTGGCTAGCTAGCACGAAGGCGACAAGCCACGCGATCCCAACGCCCACGATGATTCCCACTGCCGTCCGGTCGTGCGGAGCACTGCGTTGCATCCTGTCCTCCTCTGTCTACAGACATAGACTGCAGCATCGCAACGCCCATTCCCTCCCGGAACGGCGTAGGTGGCCGGCGGACCAAGGCTGAAGTACGTGGCTGGAATATCTTGAATCTTGGTCGGGTCTATGGAGATGAGCGCAAACGACGGCTGTCTCGCGTCTTGCAGTGGACAACTGCAGTACCGACGGATTCGGTCGTGTTGGCGGTCCGATTTGCCGCTGCAACCGGCATCATCGCGCCGCCGAACACGAATCGTCCACGGACATAGCTGGCCGTCGTCAGAATCGTTGGTCTCGTGGGCTGCTCTGGCGGTGGGTGGCGCACTCCTTGCAGCCGTCGTGACCAAGCTATTCTCGGTCGATTGCGGGCATCGTTCCTGTGGCCCGGATCGTTTGTGTTTGCCGTCGTCTGAGGCTGATTCTGGTGATTGGCTACGTAGCCAAAAGAGCACGCTGAATTGTGGAAAGAGGACACCGCGGTGAGCTCATCGCCGGGCTGGTTTCTATTGAGTGATTGACTGGTGGGGTTTACCGCCACAGGGGGACGCACGATGTCACTAGCTCGGAACACACGGCTTTCGGTCCTGGTGCTCGTCCTCGCGATTGCCACCATCCGGACTGGGTTGAGTGCGACGACGGAGCTACCTTGGGTGGCAGCCGGACTGACCGAGCGTCAGGCGGCGGCCCATCTGCTCGATCGCTTCGCGTATGGACCGAAGCCCGGTGACATCGATCGCGTCGTTGCCAAGGGCCTCGAGGTCTGGCTCGAAGAGCAGCTAGAGGGAACAGTCGACGATTCCCAATTCCTCTCCCAGATAGCCGTTTTGGACACCTGGGGCATGTCGAGTGAGGAGATCCTGAGAACCTTTCCTCTCCCTCCCATCGTTCGTCGCGAGGCCCAGGAGGCCGGTGTCCTGTCGGCCGACGCCCTGCCCCCTGGCCCGCAGCAAGAGAGGCAGATCGCTGCCCAGAACCGCAAGCTTCGGGAGTTCTACCAAGAGCGCGGATACCGGCGACAGCAGGAACTCGTTGGGCAACTCATGGCGCACAAGGTGCTTCAGGCTGTGTACTCGCAGCGTCAGCTCGAGGCGGTGCTCACCGACTTCTGGTTCAACCACTTCAACGTTTCGATGACCGACAATCAAAGCCGAGCCCGTCTACTGTCCTATGAGCGCGACGCCATCGGGCCTGGCGTGCTGGGTAGTTTCGGAAAGCTCCTGGTCGAGACGGCCGCCCATCCGGCCATGCTGTTGTATCTCGACAACGCTCAGTCGACCTCGAACGACGGGGTGAGAACCACAGCAGACATGAGGATGGCCGAGCTCGGTCGGTCCGCGGGGTCTGGGGGTCGGGGCCGCGGAGCTGGTCCCGGGAGGAGGGCGCGACGGCAGCAAGACAACCGGCCTCGAGGGCTGAACGAGAATTTCGCCCGTGAGCTCCTCAAGCTTCACACTCTCGGTGTCGACGGCGGCTATACGCAGGACGATGTTGTCGAGGTGGCGCGCGCCTTTTCCGGCTGGGCGGTCCTTCCGGTCGGTCGGGAGGGCAATCGCGCGCGCCAACGTTTGCAGCGCGAGCCGGCGGCGGGAAGGCTCGGCTTCGTGGTCCGTGACTCATTTCTGTTCCGCGCCGATGCCCACGACGCGGAGCCGAAGAAGGTGCTCGGAAAGGAACTGCCCGGCGGCCGCGGTATCGAAGATGGGCTGGAGGTGCTCGAGCTGCTCGCCCGCCACCCGTCGACTGCCGCTCACGTCAGTCACAAGCTGGCGGTGCGCTTTGTTTCGGACCAGGTCGCACCGGCGCTCGAAGAGCGCCTCGCCGTGACGTTCCTCGCCACCGATGGGGACATCAAGAGCGTTCTGCGAACGCTCGCCTATTCGCCCGAGTTCTGGGCGCCCGACGCTCGGCACCAGAAGATCAAGTCTCCCTTCGAGTTGGCGGTGTCGGCAGTTCGCGCCCTCGGTGCCAACGTCACCGATCCTGGCGATCTCGTGGAGTGGGTCTCGAGAATGGGCGAGCCTCTCTACGCCTATCAGGCCCCGACCGGCTATCCCGATCGGGCCGAGTCCTGGGTCAACACCGGCTCATTGCTGACGCGCATGAATTTTGGGCTCAGCCTCGCCACCGGCAGGGTGCTCGGCATCGAGCACGACTTGGCGGCACTGAATCAGTATCGCGAGCCGGCGTCACTTGAAGACGCACTGGCCACCTACACCGGGTTGCTCATGCCCGAGCGAGACCTCGAGGAGACACTCGAACAGCTGCGGCCGATGGTCCGCGACCCCGAAGTCCTGCAGGGCCTCGCGGACACCGCGCCCGTCGACGGCGTGGACGTCCCGGCGCCTCGCCGGCGGTACGGACAACTATCCACACCCGAGGCGCAAGCAGAGAGCGAGATGGCGTCGGAGATGCAAAACGGAGGACTCGAGACGGAGGTCGCGCGGCGGCGAATGCGTCAACGGATGAGGGAGATGGCTGCCTCCGTCCCTCCCAGCCCGCTCGCGAATGTGGTGGGTCTGATTCTGGGCTCTCCCGAGTTTCAGCGGCAGTAACGAGAGGAGCACGTGGTGCGATGATCGATCGACGAGCGTTTCTCAAGGCCGGAGGCCTGAGCCTGGTCGCGGTGGGCGGAAGCTCGATATCTGGTGGACCAATGTTCCTTGCCCGCACCGCTCTCGCGGCTCCTGGCCCTGGAGTGTTGCAACGACGGAAGGTGCTCGTATCGATCTTCCAGCGGGGCGCGATGGACGGATTGATGGCGGTCCCACCACTCGCGGAAGAAGAGCTGCTCAAGAAGTACCGCCCGCAGCTTGCGATGGGTGGTGCTCGCAACGAGGGTGAGAACCGCGTGCTCGACCTCGGCAATGGATTCGGTTTACACCCGGCGCTCTCTGCGTTCGATGCGTTGTGGCAGGAGCGGCGCCTGGCGATCGTGCATCAAGTGGGGTCCCCTCACACGACCCGCTCCCACTTCGATGCGCAGGACTACATGGAGACAGGAACCCCCGGTCGCAAGGGAACCCCGTCCGGCTGGCTCAATCGAGTCAGCGGCCTTCTCGGTCACGACAGCTCCCCCTTTCGCTCCGTGTCGATGACTTCGGCACTACCCCGATCCTTCTATGGGCCGGAACCAGCGCTCGCGATCTCGCGGCTCGAAGACTTCGAGATGCGACTGCCGGGCGCAAGCGGGGTCGCCGGGGTGGCGGGACAAGGATTCGAGGCCCTCTACGAGGAGACCTCACAGGAGCTGTTGCGCCACACCGCCTCAGAGACCTTTGACGCCGTGAAGGTGCTTGCCGACCTCGACCCGGACCGCTACCGACCGTCCCCGGGAGCTCGCTACCCTCGAAGTCCCCTCGGCACAGCTCTCAAGCAGATCGCGATCCTGATCAAGTCCGATGTCGGTCTCGAAGTGGCCTTCGCCGAGTCGGGAGGTTGGGACACCCATGTGCAGCAGGGGACGACGAACGGTAGCTTTAGTCGGCGCGCCAGTGACCTCGCCCAGTCCATCACAGCTTTCTGGCGGGACCTTGGGCAATATCAGGACGACGTCGTGCTCACCACGATGACCGAGTTCGGCCGCACCGTGAAGGAGAACGGCTCTGGCGGAACCGACCACGGTCACGGCTCGTGTCTCTTCGTGCTTGGCAATCAGGTGGAAGGCGGCACGGTTCACGGCGGAATCGAGGGTCTCCATCAGGATCTCCTCTACGAGAGACGAGATCTTCCCGTGAGCGTCGACTTCCGCTCTGTGTTCTCTGAGCTGGCCGTCGCCCACCTCGGGGTGGACGCGGGTCAGACCCTGTTCCCTGGCTGGCAAGGACCGACGACCCCTCTCCTGCAGCGGGCCTAATCATCGACGAGTCGCAACCCAAGGGTGCCCTCGTAGAACTCCTTCGCCATCTCCGGTTTCGCGGTCGATGAAAACGCGACGAGCGCAGCGGTACCTAGCATTCCGACCTCCTGGCCTGGTGATATCGCGGCACCTGCCTCAAGTCGCCGTCAGCGCCAAACCTACTCTCAAGGCGATTCGGTGATCCAGAACGGGCGCAGAACTCGAGCGACTTCGATGGAATCGTGCATCACGCGTGCGCGCGCGACGTACCGGCCGGGTGGAAGGTGGGCGACCGCCACGTCGGCCACGACGATTCGGTGAAGGGTGTCCTCCGGGCCCTCCATCGTCGCTGTCGTCTGGACTCGGGCTGGACCCGTCGAGTAATCGGCCACGTCGACATGGACCTGTGTCCGGCTCCAGACCGCCGATGAATCGGCAAGCAGCTCCGTGTAGGCCAACAGGCGCCCACCCGACACGCGCGCTTCGACCGGGGGCCGAAACCCGCCTGTCGGCGCCGAGGACTGATCGGCAAGCAGCAGGTCGCCGACCGCGAGGGGCCCGCTGGGCCTCCGTTCGGCGTGGACCGGATGCTCCACGCTGCCGCCCCGGCCGGCAGCATCGACCACGGCGAGTCTCAGCGAATACGTGCCGGGTTCGACGTGTATCGACGAGATGAATTCGAGAACCGGTCCGTCTGGCGTTTGGGCCAGCGTGGGGGTAATCTGCTGCGGCGTCGAACTCCCCACAACCGTCCCCTCCGGATCGCGCAACATGTATCTCAGGGTCAAAGCTGGGGGAACGCCACCCCGGGCATCGACTTCCCCGGCAACAACGACCCGCATCAGCTCGCTCTCCGCGTCCGGGTACGCGTAGGTCGCGACCCGCAACGGAAGCTCCGTGGCGGCCACGGGCGATCGGAACATCCGCGCCAGCCGTGCATCGACGCTGTCGTTGGTGTCCGGCTCCGACGTAAAACGAAACTCGCGGCGCGCTCGCACGCGGGCACCACGGCGCCCCACCGACACTTTGATGACGTGCCGGTCTTCGTTTCGATCTATGGGACGCACTTCGACGCCAAGCAGGTAATAGTCCGAGAGCTGCGCCTCTAGTCGGTCGAACACCGGGCCGGGGTTGTAATGGGCGAAAAAGAGGCTCCCACGCGTGAGTGCCGCAGCCGCGAGGAGGCCTTCTTCTCTCATCGCGCGATCGTCTCGGGGCGTCGGCGGCGGCTCCGCTTGCGTGACGTCGCTCAAGGGTTCATCGACCATGATCACGTACAGCGTCGTGCGCGAGGCGGCAGCCAGCTCCTCGATCCGGCGCAGGTCCGACGCTGAGCCGTCGATCACGAAGCCGCCCGAAACCCACACCAACGCCTTGGGCCCCTCCACATCGCGCATCCCTTCCAGGATGGACTCGAGACCGCGACGCACGTTACGGGCGCTGAATCTCGTCTCTTCCACGATCAACGCGCTTTCGCGGCGCACCGTGGGAAGACAGACCAGCGCCTCCAATCCGGCACCGCAGACGCGCGCGACGACCGCGGCCTCGACAATCTGATCGCCGTACTCCGAGATCCGGAACGCCTCGTAGAGGCCGATGTTCAGGGTGACGGGCGGACGTGAACCCAAACCCGCCATGCCGTCGACTGCATCGCGGACGCGGTCGTGGTTCGATGTGAAGTCGATGTAAACGCCGGGCTGCGGAATCGCCAAGAGAGCAACCCGGTCTGCGGGACTCAGGCGGTCGATGAACGCACCGGCGGCGCGCATCACGTGGCGCCCCTCCCCGAACAGGATGCTCTCCTCGTCGACCGCGAGCACGATCAGCCGGCCGCGGGCCTCGATGCTGTTGGACGTGTAGAAGACGTCCTGCAACTCGGGTTCGCGACGCTCGTCAGGCTCGGCCGGCCGTAGAGAGACGAACGGCGCCTGGACGACGCGGCGGGGCTCTCCATCGATCGTAACGGTGAAGTCCGACGCTTCAAGATCGGTGATCGGGCGGCCGTCCCCGTCGATGACACTGACATCGATCTCGATGACGTCGACGCCGGCCCGAAAGGTCGGTCGCTGCTCGCCAGAGGTCTGCGCCGAGAGCACCACGCTCACGACGACCACCGACAACCCAAGCCCCGTCAGCCATCGACTGCGTATGAAATCCCAGTGCCTCGTATTGGATCTGATTGTGATTCTCCTGATAGGTTCCTAGTTCCAGTTGAGGACTGTCGAGACCCCTACGGTTCCGACAGCATGTTGTGAAACGCTGCCTCTACACGCGCCACCATTTCCGTCCATCCTTCCGCGTCGAGGCAGCTCGCACAGTTCGGGTTAACGGGGAGAGCCGAGTTCAGCTCTGGGTACGCATCCGACGAGTGATTGTGTAGGAAGATAACGGGGGGTTCGAGCTCCTTGAGCAGGCGCAGAGTTCGTTGCGTGTCCTCAACCACAGTTGGGTGCCTTGGATTGTCGATGAGAGGGACCCCGGCATTCGGGATCTCGCCGCCACGGAAGGCGACGTCATACGTCCGGCCTCCCTCCTGCACCGTCGTCATCCACATCGTCGCCCCCTGGGTATGCCCAGGCGTCCACACCGCCCGCAGCGTCGTGCCACCGAGCGTGAGCGTGTCCCCGTCCTCGACAACCCGATCAACCTCGACAGGTTCCCAACCCACAGCGCCGAGAGCCGAGTTGTCCTGGCCCGATTCGAGCGCCACGGCGTCGCCGCCGAGCGCGACAACCTCCGCACCCGTCGCTCTCTTCATGGCGGCGTGGCCTTCTATGTGGTCGAAATGGGCATGACTGGACACCATGAACTTGACGTCCTCCACGTCGAATCCAAGCTTCTCGATATTCGCGCGAATCACGTCGTGCATTTCGAGGGTGCCCGTGTCGTGGAGAATGTATCCCTCTGGCGTGGTGATGAGATAGGACGCCAGCGCTTCGGAGCCGACGTAGTAGATGTTGTCGATGACACGGAATGGCTCACCAGGCTCCCGGTCATCATCTCTCTGCTCCTGCGGGGCGTGTGCGAACGCGATTGCTGAACTCAGCACGACCACAACCCACATCAGGCGCATAAGCCCTCCTTGTGTCCCACCCTCGCCGATGAGGCGGCGGCCGCCTCCTCGAGCTCGGCCTCGATCTCCGTCAAGACCGACTTGATCGCCACTGCCCAGATGCGGTTGCCCTTGTCGGTGAGGTGCAGACCGTCGTCAACAAAGACGTCGTCCATCACCGTGCCATCTGCCTTCAGCCTCGAGTGCAGGACATACCGCATCTTCATGTCACACCTCAGGGTTCGTCAGGACCCGTGCCGAAGGCGTGCTTGGTGAGGGCTCATCATATCGCGACGAGAACACCCGAGGCGACGGGGAGGTATTCAGACGCTAGCCCGACTCCGATATCGACCGATACACCGGGTGATGGCGATGAGACACATGAGCGTCGAAAACAGACCGGTCGATGATCTCGACAGTCAGATTTCCGAACTGTATTCTCGGCTGGCCGGGCAGCGCCTGCTGCCGGAAGACACCATCAGACTGGCACGGACCTGGACCGACTCCGACCCACGGTTCATCGTTGAACAATGGAACCTGCGGCACGTCACGGAAAAAGATATCTTGCCGCTGCGCCGCTTCAATTCGTCAATGGGTACGATCCTCGATGTCGGAGCCCACTATGGCTACACCGCCGTAAGCATGCGTTTCGCCGGCACAGATTGCCCCATCATTTCGCTCGAAGCTGTTGCCGCCAACAGAGCGTGCCTGCAAGCACTGAAGACGCTCGACCACAACTACGATTTCTTCATCGGCGCGGCAAGCGACCGTGATCACGAAGTGACCCTGTACACTCCCGTGGCGAATGGCCAGCCGATTGGCGGCATCAATTCGATCGACGGTGGCACGCTGACCCAATCGCATGTGGGCGTGGCGGCACGTGCAATTAGAGCTTGGCTCCCTGGAGAAACGTCGTTTGACGTCAAGCTGGGAGCGCACCGGGTGTCGGCGTCGCCACTGGACGACATTCTGGAATCAACGACGTTCCGCGTCGACACCGGCAAGATCGCTGCAGTCAAGATCGACGTGGAGGGTCACGAAAGACAAGTGCTCGCCGGCATGAGAAGACTCGTCGCGCTGCACAAACCCTTGCTCATCATTGAAGGGACCCGACAGAATCCCCGAATTCTGGCGGATCTCTTCAGCCTGGGGTACCTAAAGCGCTTTTCATGACCGTGTGGCGGCCGAGTACCCGCAGTGCCGAACATAGGTGCGGCATTCGTCAGGGCTGAAGTGCGCCAAGCACTCGCCGAGGAACGGCCAGAGCGTCTCGGTGCTGCGACAGCGAGCGGTGCGAACGAGGGCTTTGAGCTTCGCGAAGCAGAGCTCGATGGGATTGAGGTCCGGGCTGTAGGGTGGCAAGTACCAGAGGGTGGCCCCGGCGGCCTGGATGGCGCGTTGGATGCCGGCGACCTTGTGGGCCCCGAGATTGTCGGCAATGACGATGTCGCCGGGCTGCAGGGTCGGCACCAGGATCTGTTCGATGTAGGCGCGGAAGCTCTCGCCATCGATCGCGCCGTCGAAGACCCCCGGTGCGGTCAGCCCCGTGACCCGCAACGCGGCGAGAAACGTGCTGGTCTGCCAGCGCCCGCAGGGGGCGTGGTCGTGGACGCGCGCGCCGCGCGGTGCCCGGCCGTACCGCCGAAGCAGATTGGTGGTGCTGCCGGTTTCGTCCAGACACACGAGGTGGGCGACATCCCAGGTCGGCGCCGCCGCGTGCCACGCGACCCGCGCGGCCGCGACGTCAGGCCGATCGTGTTCGGACGGGCGGACCGTTTTTTTTAACGGTCAGGCCGAGGGCCCGCACGGCGCGCCAGACCGTCGGCACACTCGCGGGCGTGGCGAGGGCGTCCTTCCGCTCAGCCAGCGTGCGATCCGGGTGCGCCGCAATCAGCGCGGCCAAGGTGTGTAGGTGCGGCTCAAGCATGCCGCGCCGTCCATGTCGCTGGACGCGAGGCGCCACCTCGCCCGTTTCGCGCCGCCGCTGTTTCAGTAGCCGCACCCACGACCCGCTCACGCGGTACTTCGCCGCCACATCGGCCGCCTTCATCCCGGCATCGCTGTCGAGGAGCGCCCGCTCTCGCAGATCCATCGAATAGGCACGCATCGGTCCTCCTGCATCGGTATGCGCAGAAGTACCACGACCGCCCCAGGTAGTACAAGGCCTATTTGAAAAGCGCTTTAGGCTCCGCTGTGCTGCGCGTGTGTCCCCTATGCCATGGCACAACAGGGTAGGAGTCGCCTCACGTAGCGTGTGGGCTCCTGTGGCCTCTCGGTGCGCCTAGTGCGTGTGGCTCAGTCAGTTCACCGACCAGCCACTCACGCCGCCACCTACCTGCCCCGCAAGGCCGATGACGATTGCCGGCAGGAGCTCCGCTGGCTCTACGACCGCCGCGACCTGAAGGAGGCCCTGTAGGCGTGGCTCCAGGGCCCAGCGCTGTCCGCGGCTCACCGATTGGGTCGAAACCCATCAGCGAGACGCTGAACTTTTACCGGCTACCACGTCAGCACCACAAGCACCTGAAGGCAACCAACCTGCTCGAACGGCTCAACGAGGAGACCAAGCGCCGCACCCGAGTGGTCCGCATCTTCCCCCGAATCCGGCCAGCGAGGACTCGCCCCCGCCGACTCCCGACCGTGCTTCCCCATTTCGACACTTCTCCTGCGAGAACGTCTCTCGCAATCAAGTGTCCAAGAAAACTCGCGGGCGCTGGAACCCCTGCGTCGTGCCCGTCTGTGAGGAGCGTGGTGATGTTGTAGAAACAGAAACCCGGTACCGATACCCCGTCTGATGCAAGACCGGAGAGGTACCACGTCCGGCCCGAGCACCAGGGCGCGGCGCAGCCGGACCACGCGGCGACGTGCCACCCGGGCCAGTCCTTCGACCCGAGCCGGCGCGCCGCGGCGCCGACGCCGGGCGAGGCGCTCACGGCGGTGGCCGAGGCTTGTCGGGTGCATGCTCGTGGGCGGGCTGATCTCGGCACTGTGGTTGGCCGTCGAGGTGGGCCGGCAGTTGCCCGCCGCGGACGAGATCGGCACGCTCGGGATCATGGCGAACGCCACCGTCATCTTCGATGCGGTCGATCAGCCCGCGTTCACCCTGTTTCGGGAACGCCGGTTGTCGATCCCGCTGCATGAGATCTCATCCCACCTGACCGGCGCCGTCCTGGCCGTCGAGGACCGTCGCTTCTACGACCACCGGGGCTTCGACCTGATACGGATGGCCGGGGCCGCCGTGATCGACGTCCAGGCGGGCCGTCTCGCCCAGGGCGGCAGCACGATTACCCAACAGCTCGCGCGGGTGAGCCTGCTCTCACGAGAACGTACGTTCCGCCGAAAAATCGCCGAGATCATCACGGCCGTGCAGATCGAACGCGCCTACCCGAAAGATCGTATTCTCGAGTTCTATCTCAATAAAGTGTACTTCGGTGAGGGCTTCTACGGGGTGGAAGCCGCCGCCCAAGGGTATTTTGGGAAGTCTGCGTCCGACCTCACACTGGCCGAAGCCGCGCTGCTGGTCGGCCTGATCCGGGCGCCGAACGTCTATTCGCCTGCCGCCCATCCAGACGCGGCGCTGACGCGCCGTGACGTCGTGCTCACAGCCATGCTCCATACGGGAGCCGCGAACGGCGCAGCGGTCGCGCAGGCCAAGCAGGAACGTGTGCGGCTCCGCAACGGGTTAGAGCCCCGCCCCGAGGTCGGCAGCTACTTTAAGGCGGCGGTGCGGCGGCGGCTGGTCGATCGGTTCGGGGGAGAGGCGGTCTACGGCGAGGGGCTCCGCGTCTACACCACCCTGGTCCCCGATCTGCAGCGGGCGGCCGAGGACGCCATCGCGGCCGGCCTGCAGCGCATCGAAGCGCTCCCGCGGTTTGCGCCAGCAGACCGCGAGGCGGCGGCGCGTCTGCAGGCGGCGCTGATTGCGATCGACCCGCGGACGGGCGCGGTGCGGGCGGTCGTCGGGGGGCGTCGGGTCCCCGAGAGTGCGTTCAACCGTGCGACCCAAGCCCGACGGCAACCCGGATCGGCGTTCAAGCCGTTCCTGTACGCGGCGGCACTCGATACCGGTCTGACCCCGGCGACATGGCTGGCGGATCTCAACCGGCCACTGTCGACGCCCGACGGGGGCTGGTTACCGGACGACGAAACCACCGTGACGGCCATGACGATGCGGACCGCCCTGCGGGTGTCCAGCAACCGCGCCGCGGTACGGCTGTTGGAGTTGACCGGCCTGGATCGCACCCTCGACTACGCCGACCGGTTCGCACTGGGACCACAACCGGCCGTCCCCTCGGTGGCGCTGGGATCCGGAACGGTGACACTGGAGCGCCTGACCGCCGCCTACGCGGCATTTGCCAATCAGGGCGTCGTGCCCCAGCCCGCATATATCCGGCGGGTGGAGCGGGCGGACGGCACCCTCCTCTTCAGCGGGACTGGTGCCCCCGCGTCATCTGCGCAGCGCGCGGTCGACCCGACCACCGCGTTTCTCGTCGCGAGCCTGCTGCGGGATGTGGTCGACGCCGGCACCGGCTCCCGGGTCCGACGCGAGGGATTCGTCGCACCGGCTGGCGGGAAGACCGGCACGACCGACGACTACAAGGACGCCTGGTTCGTGGGGTTCACCCCGGAACTCGCCGCGGGCGTGTGGATAGGATTCGACCAGCCGCGCACGATCATCGCTGATGGGTATGCGTCGGAGCTCGCCGCACCCCTGTGGGCGCAGTTCATGAAGGCGGCGCTCGCGGATCGTCCGGCCGGCTGGCTGGCGCCACCGGCGGACGTCGTTGCCGTCGAGGTGTGCGCGCGCTCTGGTGCGTTGGTTCGGGATCGGTGTCGGCAGACGGGGAAACACGAACTGGCCGCGATTCGGGCCAGCCGCCCCACGTATGTTGAATATTTCGTCGAAGGGACTGAACCGGTCGAGCGGTGTCCCATCCACGAGAGTCGAAACCGGTTGGTGACGGCTGCCCGCCTCTTCGACCGGGATCGCTAGCGCGGCGATGCGCCTGAACCGATACCGCCATCCTCGCGGCCCGGGGCTGATGTCCGAGCCGTACGCAGTCATCGTCGTTCGCCTTAACCATACTCTTCGGGAGTTGCCAGGGGGCGTCTGGTAGCTGCTGAGGAGGGGGGTGCTTCCAGACGACTCACCGGGATGCCATTTTCCCGTCGCCTCTCCCAAAACAAACAGCTCAGACGTGCTGTTAAATGTGGGTGTGCTGTATATATCGAAATATGATGGCAGACCTCCCTAACGCGTTTTTCAAAAAGCTCTCGTACTCGATAGGCGGTTCATGGTACTCCTACGTGCCACGTCCAACAGAGGAGGATCAATGCGCGCCTCTTCGATGGATCTTCGCGAGCGCATCCTCCGCGATCGCGATGCCGGCATGAAGGCGTCCGCAGTCGCGGTCACGTACCACGTCAGCGCCTCCTGGGTCCGGCGGCTCACACACCGGCGACGAGCGACCGGCGAAGTGGCTCCACGCCAGCAGCGGTACGGGCGGCGGCCGGTGCGCGCCCCCCAGCGGCACACGCTCGCGGCGCTGATCCGGGAGCAACCGGACCGCACCCTCGCCGAACTGCAGGGGGCCCTCGCCACGTCGGCCAGTCTGACGACCATCTGGCGGGCCGTGAACCAGCGGGGCTTCACCCGTACAAAAACCGCGACGCGCGTCCGAACACGACCGCCCCGACATCGCGGCCGCGCGCGCGCAGTGGGCAACGACGGCCCCGACCCTCGACCCGACCCCCCTCGTCTTTCTGGATGAGAGCGGGGTCGCCACCAATCTCCTCCGACGGTATGGGCGCGGACTTCGCGGCCAGCGGGTCGCCGACCACGCCCCCCAAGGTCGAGGGGAGAGCAGCACCTTCATCGCCGCGCTGCGGGTGACGGGACTCACCGCGCCCGGGGTCCTGGATGGCCCGATGGACGGGGCCAGTTTCCTCGCCGACGTCGAACAGATCCTCGTGCCGACCTTCCAGCCCGGGGACATCGTGATCGCGGACACTCTCGCGGCCCACACGGTCGAGGAGGTGCACGCCGCCATGGCAGCCGGCGGCGCGACACGGCGGTTCCTGCCGCCCTCCAGCCCCGACGTCAACCCCATCGAGCTCTGCTTCGCCACACTCAAAGCGATTGTCCGTACGGCCCGCTGTCGCTCCATCGACACGCTCTGGCCCCTCCTGGGTGCGTGTCTGTCGCGCTTGACCCCCACCGAGTGTCGCAACTACATCCGGCATTGTGGGTATGCGGCCGCCACAGCATCATGAAAAACGCGGTAACGGCTGTGCGCGAAGACGACTTTCTTATCCCCAATGCGAATCCTGATACAGCCCCCAACTACTACTTCTTTCATCACTCGGCGGCTTCAACGTACAAAAACATCGGTCTTCTCAGAGATCCCAGTTGAGCGATCGGGCCTCCCGCACGCGTACGAACGCCTCCAGCGAGGGTTGCTCGATCTGAACGATGTCAGGGAGTATCCTCGGCAAACGAGGAAGGAAAAACATGACTGACTTTGATCAGTTACGTGCAGACCTCGAGAGAATGCGGGAGGAGCTGACGTCGAAGATCCACTTGGGATCGAAAGACGCACAGGCGCGGTGGGCCGAGTTTGAGAAGAAGTGGGAGCAGTTCGCCGCCGAAGCCGAGCTACGTCAGAGCGGCGAAGACATTGGCGCTGCGGCGCGCGCCCTCGGCGACGAGCTGAAGACGGGATTCGAGGGAATCAAGAAGGCGCTTCGATAGCCTGACCTTCCTAACTCGCCAGCGCGCACGCTCCGTCACGAACTTCAGCAGCCCATCAGGTAGCCGAACGCATCGCTCAATCCTGGTCCTGCGTTCGTGCGTCCCGTGCCTGCCGTTCCTTCGATATCCGCTCGTAGTCTTCCTGCGTGATGAAGATCACCTGCTCGTTCAGGTGCGCCATCTCATCCACCGTCCGCTGGCCGAAGGTGACGAACTGTGGTAGGGATCCGGGTTATTGCGGTTTGCGGCCGTGTTGTCATGCCACGATGTCAGGCGCACGACTGCACCTCGCGGAAGCACAGGGGCGTAGTCCGGATCGTAGATGTAGTTGATATGCCACGTGTTGTCGAAGCGGTCGGTGTAGTTCAGCACGTCTTGGCGCCCATCCGGATAGGTCACTTCCATGAGCTGCGCCTTTCCGCGATAGTGCATATGCGGCTGGAAGTTGTGAATGATCCCGGGTGCCGGCATCACATAGGTACTGGTATGTACCGACACGGAATTCGGTTCGATCTGGAGATCGAGGGCTGCTGAAGCAAAACCAATTCCTACGTATTGTGCGTTGTACTTCGGCGGGGAGCCTTTCGGATGGAGCCACAATCCGAACTCCAGGGTATCGGTGACCTCCTCCCCCACTGCGTGATAGTGAGTGTCGAACTCGAAGTCTGACCCCGCCCGCACGATCTTGCCGACGTTCTCGGGATAGATCTCGCCTGATTTTCCAGTCGCCCATTCCGTGAAGAACTCGCGCACCTCCTCGGTGTCCTCGCCGGGCTGCTGCATCACCGCGATGACCTCATCCACGGCAATCTCGCCTCGAAGCAGCGCACGCTCGGCGGCAACGAGTTCCTCGCTCTTGGGCTGGTAGACATACGTCGACGAGTGGTGGGCGATACGCCGCCCCTCGGCGGACGGCCTGGTCTCCGACGCCCTCACCCAGACCGTCTCGGGCAGGTTCACATCGATCCGCGGCGAGAACCACTCGTCCTGTGCCTCAGCGGCCATCGTCCAAGGCTCGCCCCGCACGACAATATCCGGCGGCCCAAGCTCATCCTCGAGCCCAAACCGATCACGCTCGTCCCATTCCACTGGCGGCGGGAGATCGCTCGGGTTCCCGCGCGGTGCGCCCGAGTCGACCCACCGAGCGACCATCTCAATCTGCTCGTCCGTGAGCGAAATATCGTTGATGAAGTGCTGGATCCCAACGGTCTTGTCAACGTGCCACGGCGGCATTTCTCGGGACACAACTCGATTCTTGATAGACCGCGCCCACGGCCGCGTCTCCTCGTAGCTCACGAGCGACATCGGCGCCACGCTACCGACACGGTGACACGTCTGGCACTTCTCCTGAAAGAGCGGCGCAATGTGTTTCGTGAACGTGATGTCCTCAGACTCTGCGACCTGTGCCTGCACATGTGCAGGCGTGACGGCGATCATTCCAAACAGCAGAATGGCGACACCCGCAGTCCATACCCACGAACCGACTATTTCGCGTTGTCTGTTCTTCACAATCCGCTCCTTGTTTTCGCCGACTACCCAAACAAAGACTATCGACCCGTTCTGCTCCACCGCGAAACCAGCGCCCGCCCCATCATCTTCTCACCCGGTAACGGTCACTCGCAAATAGGCATTCGTCCAACAGCATTGGAAGCTTGAATTCGAGCCGTCTGAGGCTCTCAGATACAACGTATACTCCCCCGGCTCGTCGAACGTCACGGTCGTACGGGCCCGGTCCGACTCGACGGCCGGCTCGGGATCACCGAATGTGACGGCCCCTGGCCCGCGGTACTTCCTCCAGCTGACGTCCAATCTCGGCCTCCCAACCGAGCCGAGCCCATCATCGGTCACCCACGCATCGAGTGCGAGCGGTTCCCCTACCCTCGCAGACATCGTTGCCGTCGTACCAGGCGGACCAAAACCCTCTGCACCATCCCGTGCGAACTTCACGGTTGGTGGGACGTTACCCGGATGGCGTCCCGTGTCGGCTCGAAACGCCGTGATCAAATACTCCGGGTCAAGATTGACCGGGATCTCCATGACGTCACCCCGAACACTCAGCACCCACTTCACTTGCCCGTCCTGGACATTCTCCGGCAACTCGAAGGCGAAGACTCCGCGGTTTCGACGCGTCAAAAAGTGGGTGGGTTGCCCCTGGTCTTCCGGTCCGGGTGTGATCCTGTTATCTAGACCGACCGGAACATCAATCTCCTCTTGGTAGTTCTTGTTGAAGTATCCAAAGGATGCGAACGTCCGTCCGTCGTCCGTCCGAAAGAATCCTTCATAGACAGGTGATACGCTTTGCCCGCGATCGTGCTTGACGATTCCGCCCGGGAGTTGAGCTTCCAGCCCACTGGTCGACAGAAGCACACCCCCGAAAAGCAAGAACGCTCCAATCAGCCGCGTAGTCACGTTGCTCTTCCCCTAGCCATCGCCACTCTATCAGAGGTCCAACCACCGAACAATCTGCGGCGTCGGCCGGTTCAGGCTCATGTCAGTCGCTCGATAGACCTGGCCCTCGCCAATGAGGGCAGTGACGTCATGGTGGCCGAGTCGGGAACCGACTGCTAGTGGCATGGGTCCGCCCTGGCTGGCGGGGAACTAGCCGACCATATGCACATGACGGCCGGATCGGTGTCTCTGACGCGAGAATCGTGTACTACCGCGAGCCGGCGAAATCGTTCTCGACGGCTCGCAGCAATTCTAGGTCCACCGCCTCGGCCATCGCGGCGTATCCAACGTCGTTCGGATGAAGAAGGTCGCCCGAGTCGTATCGCGAACGGAGCCTCGCCGGCGCATCAGGGTCCCTAACCGCCGCGTCAAAATCGATGACGCCATCGTACGCCCCGCTTGTCCGAATCCAATCATTGACGGCCTGACGGGTCGCCTCGCCGTCGGTGCTCCAATAGTTCGGAATCACGGCGGTCCCTTCGAACGGGAGGAGCGTCGCGCCATAGATCGTGAGGCCGTGTGATTTGGCCCGCGCGATCAGTTGTTGGTGGCCAAAGATGATCTCCTCTGCCGACGGCCGTTCCTCCGATCGCGGCAGACCGATGGCGTTGAGCGCCAGGCCGACATCATTGATGCCTTCCAGCACCACGACATGGGTCACCCCTGCCTGCGCCAGCACATCTCGGTCGAACCGAGCCAACGCGTTGACGCCGAGACCGTCTCTGAGGACTCGGTTTCCGGCAATACCGAGGTTCAGCACCCCCATCGGAATGTCTGCCTCCTCAAGCCGCCGCGCGAGATAATCCGGCCAACGATTGTTGGTGTCGGCAGTTGACCCAGTGCCGTCGGTAATCGAATCACCAAACAGCACGAGCGCACTCGTATCGTCCGATGCCATCACGTCGACGCGCGACAAGAAGAACCACGACGCCGTTGTTGAATCTAGTGGTAGGTCAGCAACCCCCGTATGGTCGCCGGGGCTCGATATGTAACTGGTCTGATTGGCCCCGCCATGGGTTGTCAACGGAGATTCCAACGCCGCGGTGTCACCGGGAAGGTACAGGTCGATCACGATGTCAGAAAGAGGTGGCACTCGGAGATCGACGGGGTCACTGATGACGAGGGCCCCGGCCGGAATCGTCGTCCCCGTGCGACCCCCAAACGTCAGTTGTCGGTTTGACCCAGACTCGATCGCTGCGTCTTCGGCACGCCGCGCAACCTGGGCGCTACCGACGTCCAAGGGAAGCGTGCCGTAGGTGTTGCTCAACACCACGCGGACGCGCTCGCCACCGAGACTGACGTGCACGACCTGTCGCAGTGTCTGGTTGGCGAACGCGGTGGGGCCCGGCTGCGAAACCACGGCGGTGGCCCACGTGCCAACCCAACGTTCTCGATCCCGTTCCTGCCCGCTTGCCAGCGAACCGTTCACTAGCAGGCATAGCGCGCAGACGAGGGCAACGACGGGCCGGACTGTCTGGACTCGCATGACTGCCGCCCGCCCCGGTACCAACTGTCGTGAGTTCGTCATATTGACTCCATGTTCACGTTCCGGTCCGATGACGACGTTCATCCGGACCGGTGCGACACACCGTCATCGCATTGGGGCGGCACCATCGGAAACCGATCGTCCCCGAGAACACCGCGATGGCACGCGGGTTAACGTCGTTGTGTTCCATCGAACATCACAACGAACTGGGTCTCCTCGTCACCCTGTCTCGTCACCGAGATATTCACCGTGCCATCGTCACCGGTCGCCGAGATCGATCGGAGGTCGGTCGTCCCGCTCTGAGAGCTGGAGACGTTGCCAACCGTGAAGCCATTGGCTTCCACGGCACTTTGGTAGAAATCTCCGACCTGCTGAACCGGGTCGACGGTCGTCCCCGACATCATCCCTGATTGCCCCTCGGGGGTCGAAGTCACGTACGGCAGCTGAACGTCGCTGCTGCCGGGATAGACCGGGACCCACTCGGGCAGGTCGCCCAGGTCGACGTTTGCGCCGAGACGGATTTGACCAGCAGGGCCGGTGAAGGTCACGCCCCCTGCGCCATCGCTGGACCCCCCAGTAGCGTCGACCGCGACGTTGCCGTCGGTGGTGGTTATGGTGAACCGCCCCTCCGCGATATCCTCGAAGTTGAGGGTCGCCTCCTCCCCGGTTTCGATGTTGCGGAAGGTAATGGTGCCGGCGGCATCGTCCGTGCTGAGCAACTCGAATTCCGGATTCATCCGGATCGCCGTCTCGGCCAGGGTCCTGACGGGGTTGTCTTCGAGGCTCTCGACGAGGTCGGACAAGCTCTGCTCACCGGACGCGTCCTCCAACGCTTCGCGGCCCCAATTGAAGAGCGAGATGCCCAGCACGTTCATGGCAATGATGCCGAGCAGTACAAGACCACCACACCCGATGCCGATCCAGGCAAGCGGCGACAGCCCCTTCTTGGGTTCGGGATCTGGTGAGGCGTTAGAAACAGGTGGGGAGCCAGGGTCAGACATGATCGCTTTCTCCTCGGATCAGTAGCACGACGTCGGGACGGCCACAAGATTATACGAGGAGGGCAGCACTCATGCCTCCACGCACCGCACGTTCGCTTTGTCAGACGGGTCAGCCAGCCTCACGGGCGGTCAGAATCGTCTGGGCTGGTGCAGTCAGCGTTCGCCGAGGAACTCGATGAAGACGCCGCGCTCGGCCTACCGGCCGGCCAGCGGAAAGATCACGAGGCGGGACTCCCCCTGGCCGGCGGCGCGAAGCGTCGGCGGCGCCTGGAGTTCGTCCATCACCACCACGCCCCCTGGGTCGAGTGTGACCGTGAGACCGCCCGTGTCGATCTCGGCCCGACCCTGCAGCGCGATGACGTAGTGCCGCCCGGCTGGCAGCGCCCACGCCTGGTCCCGCTCCAACCGGACGAACTGGAATCCGCGAATTGCCGTGACCTGCGTAGTCGGTCGCTCGAACGTCTCGGCTCGTGTCTGCCCGCCGGCGCTTGTCAGGTGCGTCGCGGTGATCGTGCCAGGGGCGCCGGCGCCCGCGGCCTCTGCGCTGGGCTCAGGCGTCAGGTGCACCTGTGCGGACAGACGCGGCTCGTCGCTGACGCGATGGTTCCGGTGGCCCTTGCCGGTGTTGTCCGCGGGCAGCAGGACATTCCCCGGGCCGACCCGCACCCTGCGCCCCTCGCCCACCTCGATGTCGATGGCGCCGGCAAGCGTGATCGAGTACTTCTGCGTCGGCGTCGGATGCCATTCGCCGAAATCGTCCGCGGCCATGCGCTGAAAGCTGAGACCGGTTGCGGCCATGAGCTGCGACGTCACGGCGGCGCCGGATCCGGGTGTCAGCGCCATCTCGACGTTCTGCACGCGCGCCATGCCGTCCGGGCCTGGCACGAGCCGGGTGACGACGAACGGCGAGCCCGACGGGGTAGCCATGCTGGCACCGGCGGTTGCACCCGGCTTGAGGATGAACTTCTGGACCCGCCAGTTGAGGAGCTCCCCCGTCCAGATCTCGTTCTCAGACACGCACGCCAGGCTATGGAGCCATCCAAACTGTCCCGGTCTGCGCCCGGCCTCACCGAATGTTCCGAGCAGCTCGCCGTCCAGCGTGAACTTCTGGATGCTGCCCGGAAACATGTCGTGCGCGTAGATGTACTGCGTCGGCCCCGGCGTGATGCACAGCGTGTTCGGCCACAGCGTCTCCCACTGCGTGTCCATCGTGTTCCCTTCAGGCCACGTGTTGTCCCAGAACCAGGGCCCGAGTGTGTGGAAGTTGCCGTGCGACCCGAACGCCGGAATCGGCGGCTTGTAGTTGCGCGGGAGCGGTGGCGCGTACCGGATCTCGCGCACGTAGTTGAGATCGTTATCGAGCACCTGGATCCGGTGATTGCTCCGATCGGCGACGTAGACGCGGCCCTCGTTGTCGACGGCGATGCCGTGCGGCTGCTCGAACTGACCAGGGCCTGCCGCCTTCCGGTCGCCCACCATCTTCACGATGTGACCGTCTCGGTCGAACTTGTGGACATGCGAGTTGATGTAGCCGTCGCTGACGAAGATATTGCCCTGCGCGTCGAAGGCCACGTCGGTCGGCTCGAAGAAGTACCCGGGGCGCGCTGGCGATATCGGGGCGTCGGCTGGGATCGGTGGTTTGCGGAGCCGCTCGAGGACCGCCTCGTCGCGGCGCCCAAGCGTGAGCTCGAGCCGGCGGTCCGGGCCCAGCTTCACGACAAGGTCGGAGCCGTTGTCGACGAGCCAGATATTGTCGTCGCGGTCCACGCGCACCGCGTGGGCCCAGGCCTTCGAGTAGAGGTTCCGGCCGATCTCCCTGATGAAGCGTCCGTCGGGCCCAAACTCGAAGAGCTGCGCGCGTTCCCCCTGCAGGATCGATGCGCCCGGTCCGCCCGTCCGGGTGTACACGAATACGTGGCGCTCCGAGTTTAGCGCCACACCGGCGATCTCTCCGAAAAACAGGTCGTCTGGCAGCTCGAGCGGTTCCGTAACGTCAAAGGGAATCTCGGGGACGGGCGCCTGCTGTCCCACGAGCAAGAGCTCGCCGCCGAGGGCAAGCAACAGCGCCACCATCAGGACTCGTGTCATTCGCGACCTCCTTGTACGCCGGCTAGTCTGATGGAGGCCGTCGAGCAGGTCAACGCGCGCAGCCGGCCAGTCGACCGTTCTTCCAGTGGGCCGGCGCTTTCGAGCCGGCCGCACTGAGTGTCCCGTCCAGCCGCAGTAGGTCGGCTCACTGGTGCCGATAGACTGTCCCATCCGACTTTGAGCGGCACGTCCTAGCGACCCTTGGCTTGTTCCGCACGCTCCTGAGCACGAGCTCCGCTAAGCATGCCGGCCATGCTGTAGTTCCCCTCGTGACAGGCGAACTCAAAGAGTGGCCCATCGGTCTTTTTCATCGGCAGCGCCGCTGACCAGGGGGTCGTCCACCACGTGGGATCCTCGACAGTGAATTCGTAACGTAGCGTGTCCGCGCCCACGCGCGTGAAGCGTTCGACCACGTGAAAGGCATCGCCAGACCCTCCGCGTCTACCGCGACCGAGGAAGTCTCCGTTGAAGCTGGTCTTGGCGGTGAAGTTCGTCGTGTCGACGACCAGCGTGTCACCCTCCCAGTGGCCGCGCGAGTCCCCCATCCACTGTGGGATGGTCGCTGAAAGATGCGGGCGTCCGTCCATGGGAACAATACGAACGTCGTGAATCATCTCGTTGAGAAGCACGACGTACCCGGGAGTCTAAAGCGCTTTTCAAATAGGCCTTGTACTACCTGGGGCGGTCGTGGTACTTCTGCGCATACCGATGCAGGAGGACCGATGCGTGCCTATTCGATGGATCTGCGAGAGCGGGCGCTCCTCGACAGCGATGCCGGGATGAAGGCGGCCGATGTGGCGGCGAAGTACCGCGTGAGCGGGTCGTGGGTGCGGCTACTGAAACAGCGGCGGCGCGAAACGGGCGAGGTGGCGCCTCGCGTCCAGCGACATGGACGGCGCTGCATGCTTGAGCCGCACCTACACACCTTGGCCGCGCTGATTGCGGCGCACCCGGATCGCACGCTGGCTGAGCTGAAGGACGCCCTCGCCACGCCCGCGAGTGTGCCGACGGTCTGGCGCGCCGTGCGGGCCCTCGGCCTGACCGTTAAAAAAAACGGTCCGCCCGTCCGAACACGATCGGCCTGACGTCGCGGCCGCGCGGGTCGCGTGGCACGCGGCGGCGCCGACCTGGGATGTCGCCCACCTCGTGTGTCTGGACGAAACCGGCAGCACCACCAATCTGCTTCGGCGGTACGGCCGGGCACCGCGCGGCGCGCGCGTCCACGACCACGCCCCCTGCGGGCGCTGGCAGACCAGCACGTTTCTCGCCGCGTTGCGGGTCACGGGGCTGACCGCACCGGGGGTCTTCGACGGCGCGATCGATGGCGAGAGCTTCCGCGCCTACATCGAACAGATCCTGGTGCCGACCCTGCAGCCCGGCGACATCGTCATTGCCGACAATCTCGGGGCCCACAAGGTCGCCGGCATCCAACGCGCCATCCAGGCCGCCGGGGCCACCCTCTGGTACTTGCCACCCTACAGCCCGGACCTCAATCCCATCGAGCTCTGCTTCGCGAAGCTCAAAGCCCTCGTTCGCACCGCTCGCTGTCGCAGCACCGAGACGCTCTGGCCGTTCCTCGGCGAGTGCTTGGCGCACTTCAGCCCTGACGAATGCCGCACCTATGTTCGGCACTGCGGGTACTCGGCCGCCACACGGTCATGAAAAGCGCTTTAGAGAACCTGAACGTTATTGTTGAAGACGCTAGGAGACATCGGCGGTCCAGAGTTGATCCCCAAGATACAGCGCTCGAACAAGCCGAGGTCCTCCGGCCCGTCGCCAACTGCCCCCTCCACGACGCGCTCGGTGATCGGGCGTCGTCTCGGTTTTCCGATGGTCGCCGCCGCCTCCGGGGTCAAGGGGGGGATCCTCCCATCGGGCCGATCCACAATCAGCGACGATCGCTTGTCCGATGTGACCGCCGTCCCGAAGTCGCCGCCTCCACCCGCTGCGGCCAAAGGTGAGATCTCCCTATACGGCCCCTGCCGCCAGCGTTGAAGTAGTCGTGCCGCGAATTCAGTTGCCTCCTCGTCCGTGAAGAACGCCCTCCCACCAAGCTCGCGTGGGCGTTCCAGAGGTGTCAGCGTACGGAAGTCCCAGATGCCCTGCAGGTCCGGGTGGCTCCATGGCGTGCGGGGCACTGCGGTTGTGTCTTCGTCGGACTGCGCCAGCCCGTCGGCGGGCAGCGAGAGCAGCAGAGCGACCAACGCGAACCACGCCATCGACGACACACATCCTTCTCTAGCACGTGGCACTACGAGCCGACGCCGACGCGATGAGCGAGCCAAAGGCCCTCCTTGATAGGCTGGGAACTAGGCAGAGGCTACCAGGCTAGGTGATCTGGCTCAAGCCCGAGCCTGGATGGCTCTACGATGCGTGCGAACGCAATCTGACGGACTTCAGTGGCCTCTCGCAGATGGTTCGGGGCGTCTACCGTGGTCGGAGACGGAGCAGGCCACGGGCAAGAAAGCCTAATACGGGCCGAGGGTCGTGCCGGGCTGTAAGAGCATTGGTTCTGCGACGGGCTGCTAGCCGAGACCACGCAGAAACTCCAGCAGCAGATCGCTCGTCGGTTCGGCCTGTTCCTGCTGAACCCAATGGCCCGCACCGTCCACCAGGTGCACCGCACGCATGTCGGTACAGGCAACTTTCTGCATGCGCTCGAAGGCTCCAGGACTCTGGTAGGTGCCCCAGTCGCTGGCTCCGCTAACAAACATGGAAGGCTGATCGATGGTCCTCCCGGCGTACAATTGCACCTCTTCCACACCGATGCCGCTGCCACCCATGCGATAGCCATTGAGTCCACCCTGAAAGCTGGTGCGTCCATACTCTTCCGAATACACCCTCAGTGCCGAGTCGGGCAACCAGGTATTAGCAGAGATCTCCGCTGAGGACGGCATGACGTCCGCCACCGTTTCGGCCATGCCCTGGCTCAGCTGCATGATGTAGTAGTTCGGCATCTTCGCCCACTCTTGCGCCGTCCGGGCCGCCAGCCTATAGGGTCTGTTGCCCTCCCAGTCCGCACTCTTGAAATGGTAATAGCCCCGAAGAAAGTCATGGGTGCCCTGACTGGCATGCCACATGTTTTCGTTGGCGCCCCGTGTCGTGTAGTAGCGCTGATAATGCTTTCTTGGGCGTGGGAGAGCGGCCAGATCATCGTAGATTCTCTGGCGATCGGTGACCGTGGCTCGTAGAGGATCGTCTGCGGTATCGAAAGGTAAAGTTGGCGTACCGCCGAACGGCGCGCTCATCATCACCACCGCAGGAAAGATGTCCGGTCGGGTTACGGCACACCAGCCAGCGAGGGGCGATCCTGCGTCATGGCCTATCACGGCGGCGACAGAGCGGTAGCCGAACGCCAGGACCAGGCCCAGGGCATCCCGCACCTTGTTAAGGTGGCGAAATGGCGAGAGGTCCGTATCGTAATCCGAATTCCAGCCAGTGGTGCGACCGTAGCCGCGAACATCGGGAGCGATGACGTGATAGCCGGCCTCTGCCAGCGGAACCATCACGTTTCTCCAACTGTAGGCTAGCTCCGGAAAACCATGGAGCAGCAGCAAGGCAGGTCGATCGGGAGTCTCGTAACCGGCCTCCAGGACATGCACCCGCAAGCCGTTGATGTTGTTGACGAATCGAGACCGTACGCCATCAGGCAACCAGGCGGCAGGGTAGGGTTCCAACTCCACGCCCAGGCCCGTAGGCTGGGCATACACACGGCGAGAAGCCACCGGGGCCGCGCAAAGCGAAGCCAGCCCAAGTGAGGAAAGTCCCGAAATGAACTGCCTTCGTGAGAATTCATTCATAGCTCTTGTCCTGCAAAGTCTGCGGTCCCGCCACGAACTCCAACACGACGCTCTGGTGACCTCTAGAGCGTTTTTCGAAAAGCTCTAGTACTCGATAGGCGGTTCATGGTACTCCTACGTGCAACGTCCTGTAGGAGGATCAATGCGCGCCTATTCGATGGATCTTCGCGAACGAGTGCTCCACGATAGCGACGCGGGCATGCCGGCGGCCGCGGTCGCGAGCAAATACCGCGTCAGTGCCTCCTGGGTCCGGCGGCTCAAACAACGGCGGCGGGAAACCGGCGAAGTCGCCCCGCGCCAGCAGCGTTACGGGCGGCATCCGGTGCTCGCGTCCCAGCTGCACACGCTCGCGGCCTTGACCCGCGAGCAACCGGACCGCACCCTCGCCGACCTACAGGTCGCCCTGGGTACGTCCGCCAGTCTGGCGACGATTTGGCGGGCCGTGAAACAGCTGGGCTTTACCGTAAAAAAAAACGGTACGCGCGTCCGAACACGATCGCCCCGACGTCGCGGCCGCCCGCGCGCAGTGGGCGACGACTGCCCCGACACTCGACCCGACTCGCCTCGTCTTTCTGGATGAAAGCGGGGTCGCCACCAATCTCCTGCGGCGCTATGGGCGCAGCCTTCGCGGCCAGCGGGTCGCCGATCACGCGCCCCAGGGTCGGTGGGAGAGCAGTACCTTCATCGCCGCGCTGCGGGTGACGGGGCTCACCGCGCCGGGGGTCCTCGATGGCCCGATGGACGGGGCCAGCTTCCTCGCCTACGTCGAACAGATCCTCGTACCGACGTTGCAGCCCGGTGACATGGTGATTGCCGACAACCTCGCCGCGCACAAAGTCGACGGCGTGCGCCACGCTATTGAAGCGGCCGGCGCGACGCTGCGCTTCCTGCCGCCCTACAGTCCCGACTTCAACCCCATCGAGCTGAGCTTCGCCAAACTCAAAGCTATCGTCCGCCAAGCCCGCTGCCGCTCGCTCGACACGCTCTGGCCGCTCCTCGGTGCGTGTCTGTCGCGCTTCACCCCCACCGAATGCCGCACCTACGTCCATCATTGCGGCTACACGGCCGCCAAAGCGTCATGAAAAACGCTCTAGCTCCTCAATGCCGTGGATCTAGAGCGATGTCCGGATGGTTGCGGAAGAGCCTGATAGACCTGCTCCATCCCCCCTCGCCGATGCAGGCGGCAGCGGCGTAGTGCCCGAGGCGGTCACCGACGTTGAGGGCCATGGGTTTGTCAGGTTGAGATCGAGGGCATTGTATGCCCAACTGGTCAGCGGCTCCAGCCGATGTACAGAACTGCCATCAGGAGGCGCACGAACGCTTGGTCGCGGGCTTCAGCATCCTTGCTGGTGGCGCTGGTCGTCTGACGTGGCTAGAAGCGGGGAGGTGCCGTTCGTGGGCTTGGCGCTGTGCAACGTCTTGCACTCGGCACATGTGAAGCGGGCTTCAGATCTTGACGGGGTCGGCACCGCACCGATAGTGAGAGACAGCGTGTGGGAACGACTGGACGTCGCCGAACGCATGACAGCAGGATCTTCAGTGCGCCCGTTGGAGAGCTCTGCGACAACAATCTCACCATCACGTGCGAAAGAGTGTAGGATCAACTGGACTTCTTTCTTGAGACTTGCCGGTGGACCCTCGGCGTTCTGCCGAACTGAAAGCTCCAACCCTCGTGACCCGCGACGACGGAGAGAAGGACGTGTTCGTCCACCATTCGGCCGTCCAAGGCGATGGCTTCAGGACCCTGAGTGAAGGTGAGAAAGTGGAATTCGAAGTGGTTCAGGGGCAAAAGGGACCAGCTGCCGAAAACGTGGTCAAATTGGGCGGCGGCGGCGGATACTAGCTAGGCTGCCTGCTCCGTGAGATTCGACTGGCCGACCTCGGTTGAACGGGGTCGGCTTTCTTTGACTGCGCTACACTGATACCGACTCTCTCCGCGGAACCCCGATGACACAACAAGTCGAAGTCAGTTTGAGAATCCCGAACATGAAGGTGCGCGCGCTGGATGAGGACGGGTATCCAATCGACCACAGCTCTGTCAGGTTCAAGAAGCTCGTCTCAGTGCCGGCCATTCCAAAGTCAGGAGACTCACTTCAGCTGACGACAGGTTCCGGCAGGACGCTCGAATCGATAGTACAGCGGAGCGATTGGCACGAAGAAAGGGAACTCTTTGTCGTGGCCTGTCAGTATTCCAAGAGATCCATCTCAGCAGATGACTACGGCGCCCTGGCAGACGATCCTGATTGGCAGATGAGACCCCTCACTTAGGAGAGTCCCGAAGGGCCGCGAAGGACATGGCACGTTCATTGTAGGAACTAACCGCAGGGTCAGGACAAGGGCGAAACGTGACGTCACACGCCAAGCCCAGCGGCGCTGCACGACGCCTACAGGAGACACAGATGTCCAACTTCGATACCACACAGCGCCCAGCTCGCGGGACAACACTCGTGGTCACGGTGCTCGCAACGACGGTCGGGCTAGTCGCGGCACATCAGAGCGGCACAATTGAAGCTTCAGTCGAGGCCGGCCCTGAGTATCGCGTCTTGGCAACCAATCAAACCTCGACCATGCAACGTGAGCTGAACCAGGCTGCAGACGAAGGCTATCGACTCGAGGCGATGATGGGTGGCGAGACCGCCTTCGGCGGCAAGGAGGAGGCGATGATGGGTGGCGAGACCGCCTTCGGCGGCAAGGAGGTGGTGGCCATTGTTCGTCGGCAGCAGACTCCGGGCCGCTATGCGTACCGGCTCTTGGCCACCCTGAAGACATCAACGATGCAGGAGGAAATCCAAACGGCGGCCACAACCGGCTTTCAGTACCGCGCCCAGACCGTCTTCGAGACTGCGTTCGGCGGCGAGGAGGTCGTGGTGATCCTCGAGAGGGATAAAGATGCCACTCTACAGTTGACGGAGTATCTCCTGCTCGCAACATCTCGAACGTCGACGCTGGAGTCGGAACTTCAAGCCGCAGCGAGGATGGGGTACGAACTCGTCGGCATGGCAGTCGGTGAGACGGCGCTCGGCGGCGAAGAGCTGGTCGCAATCACTCGCCGGTTGAGACCCTGAGAGCAGCGCGCGCAGAACATCACCTCGGCTGTCAGCAACGCCGCTGGGGAACGATGGAGCTGAAGGCGTGACCGGTGCAAGAGGCCTGGATCAATTCTGGTGCAGCTCTCAGGTCACCGTGACGTTTTCCGCGCGCGGGCCCTTCGGTCCCTCACCTTCATCGAAGCTTACGGCCTGACCCTCCCGGAGCTCGTAGAACTCCACGTTGCAGGCGGACTGGTGGAAAAAGTACTCGGTACCTTCGTCGGATGCCACGAATCCGAAGCCCTTGTCACTCATCAGTCGTTTGATTGTCCCGTTCAGCCTTGCCATTCTTGTCTCCTGTCAGATTGTTGATTTCCCACTTGCGCTCTATACCATGAGCCAGGTTCCGGTCGCACTGGTTGCCTAGACAACTATTCACTTCTTCGGTCGTAGAGTTCACGAGCCAGGTCGCGGCAAACCGAGCAGTGGCGTCATCGTGGATGTCGGTAGCCGCGAAAGACAGTCTCCTTGCAGCACTCTATTTCTTGACGCCTGCCGCTGCCCCTCGGCGCTCTGCCGGGCTGGAAGCTCCAGATTTAGCAAGAAGTCTACCTCACAGTCAGCGGACCACGTTGAGTGCGTGTTCTGTCGGCGGGAAATTGGTTGGGCGTACGGCCAGTTTCGTCCTGGTGGTCGAGAAATTGGCTGTCGTACCCCCGCTGGCGTCTAGCCACTCCCCGGCACCGCCGCTCATCCCCCCTCGCCGATGAGGCGACTTCAACGATCCCATTTGTCCCGTTTGGCCCATCCGGAGAACATAAAGACGAAGCCCAGAATCCAGAACACAGTGTTCTCCGTGGGCCAACCCGATCGGTATCCAGGAGACTCCAACGACAAATAGCGCTCGATAGTTGGTCGTGTGGGGAGCATCGCTGCCCTTTGCGCGCCAGACGAACAGACCTAACAGGACAACAAGTACGGCAATGACGATGAGGATCAGAGGTCGGAGTTCCATGGTCTAGAGCGTTTTTCAAGACGCTTTGGCGGCCGTGTAGCCGCAATGATGGACGTAGTTGCGGCATTCGGTGGGGGTGAAGCGCGACAGACACGCACCGAGGAGCGGCCAGAGCGTGTCGAGCGAGCGGCAGCGGGCTTGGCGGACGATAGCTTAGAGTTTGGCGAAGCTCAGCTCGATGGGGTTGAAGTCGGGACTGTAGGGCGGCAGGAAGCGCAGCGTCGCGCCGGCCGCTTCAATAGCGTGGCGCAAGAGGTGGACCCCCTCAACTGGACAGCTGATCAACGTCGCTAAGTGGAATCTTCTGCGTTACCTTCCCGTCAAGATGAGAGGGGCAGAAGATGACCAAGAGGACACGGCGCAATCATTCGCCAGTGTTTAAGGCCAAGGTCGCGTTGGCCGCCGTTCGAGGCGAGCGTACCCTGGCCGATCTGGCCGAGCAGTTCGAGGTGCACCCGAATCAGATCCAGGACTGGAAGAAGAAGTTGGTGGCGGAGGCCGAGCATGTGTTCGGCGCCGGTGCGATCGAAGCGGCGCATTCCGAGCGGGAGACACAGCAGCTCCACGCCAAGATTGGTCAGCTGACGATGGAGAAGGATTTTTTGTCCAAAGCGCTCGGTCGAGACCGGTGAGCGACCGCCGAGCGATGATTCAAGTCGACCACCCATTGGCCGTCACCCGACGCTGCGCGCTGCTCGATGTAGCGCGTTCGACGGTGTATTACCGGCCCACCGGGATCTCAGCGGAGGACCTGGCCTTAATGCGCCGCTTGGACGAGATCCACTTAGAGCGTCCGTTCTACGGCAGTCGCCGCCTGCGAGACGAGCTCGAGACCCAGGGGCAGCCGGTGAATCGCAAGCGAGTCCAGCGCCTGGTGCGCCAGATGGGCCTGTGCGCCCTGTATCCGAAGCCCCGTACGAGCCAGCCCGCGGTCGGACACACGGTGTATCCGTACCTGCTCAGGGGCCTGTCCATCGAGCGACCAAATCAAGTGTGGGCGACCGATATCTGCTACATCCCGATGGCGCACGGGTTCATGTATTTGGTGGCCATCATGGATTGGTACTCGCGCCGCGTCCTGGCCTGGCGGGTGTCGAACACCTTCGACAGCGACTTCTGTGTCGAGGCCCTCGAGGATGCGCTCACCCGCTACGGACCGCCGGAGATCTTCAATACGGACCAAGGCGCCCAGTTCACGTCTAAGGCGTTTACGACGGTGCTCAAGGCCCATGCGGTGGCCATCAGCATGGATGGCAAAGGCCGCTGGGTCGACAACGTGTTCGTCGAGCGTCTTTGGCGCAGCGTCACATACGAGGATGTGTATCTCCATGCGTACGACACCCCCGCCGCGCTCCGCGCAGGGCTGACCGGCTATTTTCAGTTCTACACCGGGCGACGGCGTCATAGTTCACTTGGTCGGCGGACGCCAGATGTGGTGTACTTCGGCGCAACCGGCTTCGGCACGGCGGCTTGAAACACGATGGAGATTTCACTTAAGCCGCTGTCCAGATTTCGGGGTCCACTTCTGCACGCCGTCGACTTTGTGCGCGGCGAGGTTGTCGGCAATCACCATGTCACCGGGCTGCAACGTCGGTACGAGGATCTGTTCGACGTAGGCGAGGAAGCTGGCCCCGTCCATCGGGCCATCGAGGACCCCCGGCGCGGTGAGCCCCGTCACCCGCAGCGCGGCGATGAAGGTACTGCTCTCCCACCGACCCTGGGGCGCGTGATCGGCGACCCGCTGGCCGCGAAGGCTGCGCCCATAGCGCCGCAGGAGATTGGTGGCGACCCCGCTTTCATCCAGAAAGACGAGGCGAGTCGGGTCGAGCGTCGGGGCAGTCGTCGCCCACTGCGCGCGGGCGGCCGCGACGTCGGGGCGATCGTGTTCGGACGCGCGTACCGTTTTTTTTTACGGTAAAGCCCAGCTGTTTCACGGCCCGCCAAATCGTCGCCAGACTGGCGGACGTACCCAGGGCGACCTGTAGGTCGGCGAGGGTGCGGTCCGGTTGCTCGCGGATCAAGGCCGCGAGCGTGTGCAGCTGGGACGCGAGCACCGGATGCCGCCCGTAACGCTGCTGGCGCGGGGCGACTTCGCCGGTTTCCCGCCGCCGGTGTGTGAGCCGCCGGACCCAGGAGGCACTGACGCGGTATTTGCTCGCGACCGCGGCCGCCGGCATGCCCGCGTCGCTCTCGTGGAGCACTCGTTCGCGAAGATCCATCGAATAGGCGCGCATTGATCCTCCTACAGGACGTTGCACGTAGGAGTACCATGAACCGCCTATCGAGTACTAGAGCTTTTCGAAAAACGCTCTAGGAAGCTACGGCGTCACGTCGGAGTGGCCGAGTCGGGAGCCGACTTGAAGGGCCATAAGTTTCCTGGGTCAGATCGACTTGGTCATGGGGCGACACTCTCGGTGGGCCGTGCCTACCGACTCACGGCCCATCCGACCACAGCTCCACCAGCCGCGCCACCGTAGAATCCGACGAACGAAGCCTCTGCGTCAACGGTCGCCCCGACGATAGCGGCACCCGCGACCGCGCCGACTATTGCGCCGAACAGCACTGGATGCCTTTCTATCCAGGACCGGCGCTGCGGGGTTGATTGGCGACTCCGCGCTGGCAACGTGACCTGCGGTGTTCGCTCGACGCTCTTGAGCGCCCGGATCGCGGCCCCACGGAGTTCGATGCCCTCGGTCCTGTCTAAGTGAGACTGCGCCGAGACCGCAGAGGTCGTGACTGCCAGCACGAGAACGGCGGGAACAACGAGGCGTGATAGAGCCGCAGCCATGCGTCTCGCCACCCTCCGATCTCTGACCCGGTCGAGCCTGGTATCTCGCGCTCGATACACCTCCCCCGTGCCACCTTCGCCGATCTTGTCGGTGACCGAAGAGGGGCCGAGGGTAGTGCCGGGTGGAAAAGGCATTGTCTCAAGCGTTACTGGGCAGACGCAGGGGCACGAAGAGGTGAGCGAGCCGTAGGCCCTCCTTGGGCTGGATGGGAACTGCCGCATTCTACCGCTGACTCGAGGACCCTCATACCCAAGAGGGCCATTTGATTTGCATCGATATGACCAGGCCCTACGAATTCGTCACAATAGACACTGGATGACACGCGACGGTCACGAGCGAACACCCAAGTCCGGTCGCCAGACGAAATCAGCTGGTCTGTTCACCGGCTGGGAGGGGCGGACCCGTCTCTGGGCGCTCGCGACGGCGGCGCTGACTCTGATGGTAACCGCGCTCATCGGTCTGGCATTGGTCGGTATGGGGCGGCCGGTTGCACCAACCGTCGTGCTCGCGCTCATACCTGTGTTCGGGATGTACATTTGGCAGACTGGGAAGATCCGCCGCCGCCGGGCCACCCTTTCGGAGCCATTTCCCGCAGAGTGGGAGGCAGCTCTGCAACGGGACGTTGTCTTCTTCCGGGCCCTCGACCCGCCCGCGCAGCAGCGATTCCGACGCCAACTTCAAGTATTCCTTGGGGAAACGCGGATCACCGGCGTCAAGGTGCAGCTCGACACGACGACTCGCGTGCTCGCCGCTACCAGTGCGATCATCCCCATCTTCGGGTTTCCCGATTGGGAATGGGACCAAATCGAAGAGGTACTCATCTATCCGAATCGCTTCGACCGCGAGGGTCAGTTTGGGACCAAGCAAGGTCACGACATCCTCGGGATGGTCGGTACCGGTGGCCTGAGCCGACTCATGATCCTATCCAAACCCGATCTGATCACCGGCTTTCGGAACGCGACCGACAAACGCAACGTAGGCGTCCATGAGTTTGCGCACCTTGTCGACAAGAGCGATGGAGTGATTGATGGTGTACCTGGTGTGGGATTGGACCGACAGGCTGTCTCACCCTGGATCGAGCTCATGAGGCGGAAGATGATGGAGATTGAAGAGGGACGCTCTGACATCAACGCATACGCCCTCACCAACGAGGCAGAGTTCTTCGCCGTAACGGCGGAGTACTTCTTCGAACGACCTGGTGTGATGCAGAAAAAGCACCCAGAGCTGTACACCGCGCTCGAACGGGTGTTTAACCAGAGCCTCCGGACACGCGTTGCCTCGTTCCGGCGCGAGCTCAAGCGGGGCGTGGTCAAGTTCGGTCGGAATTCGCCCTGCCCATGCGGCAGTGGCCGTAAGTTCAAGAAGTGCTGCCTCGAGTAGACGGTGAGCTCTCTTTTCGCACAAGCTGCTCGCAACCCGTGACCAGTCGGGAGCGGTCTATTTCCCCAGCTTGACTGCCGTGCCGTAGGCGAACAGTTCAGCCGCGGTCGCAACAACACTCGTCGTCATGTAGCGAACATTGATTATGGCGTCCGCGCCCATCTCTGTGGCCTGAGCCGTCATCCTCCTCGTGGCGGTCGCCCGAGCCCTTCCCATCATCTCCGTGTATTCGGTCAGCTCGCCCCCAAGGACTAATTTGAGGATGGCGGAGAGATCTTGGCCAAGCCAGATAGCGAATACCGTATGGCCCTGAACCAGACCGAGAATCTCCGTGATCTCTCGCCCAGGTATTTCGCCGGAATTCATCAGCAACACGCGGGACGCGGGCTCAGTGAGAGGAAGCTCCCCCCTTGATATCCCATGTTTCCGTTGTTCGGGAACCACTGTCAGCAGAACCACGAGGATGCCCCCCAAAAGGCTGAAGACCGCCACTCTGAGCCACCCTGGCACGACCGGATCGTCAGCAGTGACCACGGCCCAAGGCAGGCCGGCAAATACTGTCGTGAAGAGCCCGAGCACGAAAGCCAGCGTGCCAACCTGTCGAAGTGCCTTCATGGTTCTTCCCCCAACTCCCAAAATCACGTGAAGATGTCGTCGTGCAGGAACGCTGTCGGCAGAACTTTCAGCGCCACGTCCCGGTCGAGCTTGGTGTCTCTGGCGCGATACAACTCGCCCATGCCGCCTTCGCTGATCTTGGCGGCGACCTGGGTTGGGCCGAGGGCGGTGCCGGGTTCAAGGGGCATGAGTCAAGCCATGATTCTCAGGGCGACATAAGGCACCACGTTCAGGACCGCAACCGCCACTCGATACTGCTGAATGACGCGGAACAAAGTTACGTTCACTTCTTCATCGGAGACACCAAACAGCTTCGCATTGAGTTTTCCGACAGCGTCGTGAGCGACACTCACCAGCAAGACCGCAACCAGCATGACCCCTATGTTGAGGACGACACACCAGCCAAGAAACGTCGTGAGAGTATCAATTGAGTTCACGGTGTCCTCCATGTCCAGGGCTCCAGTGCCACATCGAGTTCACACTACCTTCAGACCAACCTCGACGCCAGCAACACCCATAGCAAACGGCCGCTTCATGAACACTCTCACAAGCCGCCCAGACGTAATCTAGATCATCCACGCGCACGCGGTAATACCCCTACGGCACGGCAAATACATAGATCGCCGCACTCGGTCTTACCGGCGTGAGGATATCCGGAACAAGCTGCGTGAAGCCCGTCGAAAGCGGGGATCCGAAGCCGACGACCACCGCCACATACTGCTCACCATCAACCATGTAGGTGATAGGCGCTGAACTGGGGACGTCACTCAAGCGCGTGCTCCACAGCTTCTCACCCGTCTGGTCGTCGTACGCCGAGAACGTTTGGTCAAGCGCGCCGGCAAACACTACGCCACCGGCCGTGGCGAGAACAGCGCTGGTCATGGGTGCGTGCTGCCGCTCGGTCCACAGAACTCGACGATTCTGTAGATCGAAGGCTTGCACGCGACCGTATCTTCCGTCGCTGTCCGGTACCGGACGCGTATAGGGTGTGACGCCACTCGAGAGCATGGCCGGACCACGCGCGGGCGTGAGATCCATGCACGATTCATTCAGCGCCATGAACGCTACTTTCGTGTTGGGATTGATCGCGCCCGGCAGCCAGCTCTTGACCCCAAGCCAGTTCGGACACACGGTCCAAATCTTCTCCTCGCCCGGCACCGGAACAAGCGACCGGTCGATCGTCTTGGCGCCGGTCGTAGGATCGATCTGCGTAATGAAATTCTGCACGCCGGCGTCCATGGAAAAGAGGTATCTGCCCGTTGCCGCGTCCACTGCGTCGAGCACACCCGGCTTGCCCATGGTCACGACGGCCTTCGTCGTCCTGCCGTTGATCGACAAGGGCACGATCATGCGCTCGAACGCCCAATCCAGATCGAAGGGATCACCGGCCTGGTGCTGAAAGGCCCAGGCCATCTCGCCGGTCTCCGGATGCAACGCCACGGTGGAGTTGGTGTGGAGCGCATCGTGTTGGCCGGGATACTCAGGCCGCTCCGCCAACCAGGCCGTGTCATACGTATTCCCTGTACCGACATACACGAGATTCAGCTCGGAGTCGAAGTACGCGGTGGTCCAGACGGCGGCGCCGGTGCGCTGGTCGTCCGGCATGCCGCCCCAGCTATTGCCACCCGGCTCGCCAGTCTTCGGGATCGCAAACCAGCGCCACAGCGCCGTGCCGACATCCGCATCCAGCGCTTGCACGGACCCACGCGCACCCGGCAAAGAACCGACGCCTTGAAAGACCGTACCGCCGACAACCAGCGGGCCTCCCGACGGGCGCGCGGGCAGCGCCGCCTCCCACACAAGCTTTCCAGTTCGTGCATCGAGGGCGCCCACACCTCCCCCTGGGACCAGGAGGTACAGGTTGTCGCCATACAGGGACATGATTCGTTGGGCGCCCGTCCCCCCGCCGGCTTCTGGCGCGTAGGTCCACAGCAATTCGCCGGTACTCGCGTTGAGTGCATCGACTGTACTACCGACACTCGCCACGAAAAGTACCCCGTCATGCACCAGTGGCGTCGACGCGTTGGGCCCCGGGGCCAGCGCATGCGCCCACACCAGCTGCAGATCGGACACATTGGCTTCCGTGATCTGCGCCAGCGGGCTGAAGCCGAGGCCGTCTGGTGTGCGGCGCCATGTCAACCAGTCGCCGGGCGCCGGGTTCCGCAGCATCTCGTCTGTGACAGGCATGAAGTCCTGTGTAGGATCGGGCGTCGTCGGCCACGACGGCAGCGTGACATCCCACGCGAGGGGGCCTCCGCTCGACGTGTTCACCCCGGAAAATTGCATGCGCATGCTCGCGACCATTTCATCATCAGTCCGAAACACGGCCTCGCCCGGTGCGTACCCGTTTTCGTGCAAAAGCAGCGCAACAAGGTTGCGGTATTCCTCGTCTGTGAGCGAGCCGGGCTGTCCAGGCGGCATCTGCTGCCGCAGGTAGTCGCGCAGTCCGACCGGCGACTGCCCGGTCCAGCGAGTCTGGAAGGCGCGCCCGGTAAGCGAACCCGCGACGCCGTCGCTCAACGAAGGGCCGTGGCACGAGGCGCAGTTGGCGTCGTACACGACCCTACCCTCCTCCACCTGGTCGCTCGTGAGTGGAATCGTTCCTTGTCGCTGCGCGGCCTGTGGCGCCCGAGTCTGGCTGCTCGCGGGGAGCAGAAAAGCAATGGCGATCACGGTGCCAGACCGAAGCAGCTTTCTCATACCTTGCCCCTTGGGTTGATCTGGGCGAGCGGCAAGCGGTGGTCTGAACGCGACCTGCCGGTTGAGCGTCGTATCGGTGGCCTGAGAGACCTGGGCCATGCGCCCTCGCCGATGAGGGCGGTCACATCGTGGTGGCCGAGTCGGGAACCGACTTGAAGGGCCATAGCCTGTGATGGAGCGAATCAGCCAGCATTATAAGCAGATCCGACTGGAACAGCGGCCACCGCAGCCAGTCTGCGTGCATTGAGAGGACACAAGCGGGAACCTTGGCTGCTGAGGAGAGACCGGCTCTAGGAGGCGTACGAACGCTTTGTCTGGAACTTCAAGAGTCGATCACGTGGTCGGGATCGTTTGGGCCGGTGAGAGGGCCGGAGAAAGCGTGCATACGCTTCTAGCAAGATGGCTCGCGGGTGGCGGTGCAACGTGTCGCACGTGTGAAGCGGTTCAATATTGCGGCCAGGCCCAGCCGGCGTGTGACGAATAACTCGCGACGCTCGCGGTACGAGGTCGCGGCGCCCCACCCACCGTCCGGCTGCGAGGCTCAGCTCTTCTGTGTCGCATTCATCACGACCGGCATCCTGAACTTCCACATTGTCCAAATGGGCTTGATCCGGTTTTGTGGACACTTTCCGAAAGGCGGATACGATGTCCACGATGGCAAACACAGCGAAGTCGAGACGGCCGCGCCGTCGGTTCAGCGAAGAGTTCAGGGCGGGCGCCGTGCGGCTGGTGCTCGATGAGGGACGGACGGTCGGCAGGGTCGCGCGGGAGCTCGACCTGACCGAGTCGGCCTTGCGGAACTGGGTGGACCGGGCCCGCGCCGACCGGACGAACGGGCGGACAGGGCTCACGACGGAGGAACGCGAGGAGTTGCGCCGGTTGCGGAAGGAGATTCGCGTGCTCCGCACGGAGCGGGAGATCCTAAAAAACGCGGCCGCCTTCTTCGTGAAGGAGAACGCGTGAGGTTTGCGTTCATCCAGACGGAGAAGGCTCACTTCCCGGTGCAGGCCCTCTGTCGGGCACTCGAGGTGTCGCCGAGTGGGTTCTACGCGTGGTGTCGGCGGCCCGAGTCGGCGCACGCCCAGCGAGATCGGCAGCTCCGCGTATTGATCCGCGCGTCGCATGAGGCCAGTCGCTGTCGGTATGGGAGCCCGCGGGTGCACGAGGACTTGATCGACCAGGGCGTGCCCATCAGCCGCAAACGGGTGGTGCGGCTGATGCAGGCGGAGGGGCTCAAGGCGCGCGTGCGGAAACGGTTCAGATGTACGACGATGAGCGAACACGATCAGCCCGTTGCGGCGAATGTGCTCGGCCAGAACTTTGTGGCGGAGGCGCCGAACCAACGCTGGGTTGGCGACACGACGGAGTTTGTCATCGGCAGCAGCGGCAAGCTCTACCTCGCCGCGATTCTCGACCTCTACTCGCGCTTCGTGGTCGGCTGGGCCGTCAGTGCCATCAACGATCGCCATCTGGTTATCAAGGCACTCCAGATGGCTGTGAAGCGGCGCCAGCCCGGCGCGGGTCTCCTGCATCACTCCGATCAGGGCAGCCCCTATGCGAGCGAGGATTACCAGCGGCTCATTACGACCTGTCGAATCACGGGCAGCATGAGCCGTCGCGGCAACTGCTATGACAACGCCGTGATGGAGAGTTGGTTCTCCACGGTGAAGCACGAGCTCGGCGAACACTTCGACAGCTGCGGAGACGCCAAGATGGCGCTGTTCGACTACATCGAGGTGTTCTACAACCACCGGCGACGACACTCGACGCTCGGCCAGATCAGTCCGGCCGAGTTTGAACGAAGGATGAGAACGTCAGCAGCGTAACTAAACCGTCTACGAAACTGGATCAAGCCCAAAAGCTCTGTGTTGTCGATCAGCTCGGTCATGAGGTGAGCGACGTTCGATCGCGCGGTCGGGCGGCCGGTCAGGATACCCGTGGTCGGGGACTCGTCGATGTCGTATGGAGAACGCTCGGCGTCGATCAGTGAGTCTGGACGGACACTGCACCACTCAATGTGCTCGTTCTCCCTGCCCACATTCCGATGCAGATGCGCCGCAGCGGTTTCATTGTCCCTGTGTGGAGGCAAAGTATGACGCAAGAGGGTCAGAAGTCCCTGTTCGAACCAAGTCCTCTTTTCATCGAGATCCGGGTTCTGGACCGCAACCGTATTCATCAGGATGAATCTGGTGGGCGTGGGAGAGCCGTTCTTCTCAATCGCGTCACTTAGACGCCGCGTCGCATCGGTGCAGAGCTTCTTCGGTTCGCCGAAGATGCCCTTGAAATCCATGACATGTCCAAGGCACGAGACGACGACATCGCAGCCCTTTACTTGCTCGACCATCTCCTGATCAGTCAAGTCGAGAACGCTGGCCTCGATGACCGTCGTGTTCGGATGCTCGAGAACCTCGGCGGGGAGTCGGTGAGACGAGCGGACGACGACACGAACCAGATGGTTCTTGGCAAGCAGCTGTTCCGACACCAGCCGCCCGGTCTTGCCTGAGGCTCCAACCACAAGAATGGTCATCTAGCGCGTCAACAGCTGCCTGAGACTCTCGACTCGGTGCAGGACATACACCTCCCCCTGGCCGCCTGCGCCGATCTTGGCGTTGACACTGCAATGCCCGAACCGTGCGCCTACGCCAAGCGACACTGACCCCTCGTATGTAGGGGTAGAACGAGTTAGGGGATCATCGCTAGGACCGTGCCGAGCATCGTGGCACCCAGCTGGGCGTCTCATGCTTCACGGCAAGCGCTCAACAGCCTGTTGAGCCACACGGGTCATGGATGCAGGCAGCCCCTCAACGTTGCCAACGCCGAAGGGAGCGGCGGAAAGACTCAAGACCCACTCACCCTTGACCACTTGAAGATTGACACCACCGAACGTGGGATCAACCCCGATGTATCCCTCGTCGCCCACCTCGAGGGCCTCGGTCCCTGGAAGCCCCGCACTGCCGCCGTAGAACATCCGGCCCTCGAAAACAGTCACGACCAGGAGGGCGTCCGAGTCGGTGATCCAGGCGCACGAAGACGTCTCGCCGAAGCCTCCAGCAGGAGTGGCATCGACGACCGCTGGCGAGCCGAGCACCACACTGGCTGCGTCGCTGGCATCGACCAGCACGCACGCGTCTACGTCCTGGACGGTCGTCAAGGTCGCTGTGGCGGTTCCCTCGCGTGCCGACGTGTCAGTGTCGCTGCAAGCTCCGACTGCGACGGCCAGCACGAAAGACAACAAGAAATAACGCATGTGCCTACCTCCGTTTCGATGATCAGCCGTGCAGTCGTTTTCACCTAGGTCGCAGCGCCACCTGCCGGTTCAGGTTGATATCGGTGGCCTGATAGACCTGTCCCGTGCCCCCCCTCGCCGATGAGGGCAGTGACATCGTAGTGGCCGAGTCGGGAGCCGACTTGAAGTGCCATAGGCTATGACGAACAGATCAGGCCGCATTATAGGCACATCCACAGGGAGTAGGGGTGACAACCAGCAGTCTGTGCGCACCCGTTTTCCGGCACGCCATCCCGGCCGCGGATGGACCAGCATTCATACGGCGGAAGTCGTCGGCCGTTCGGCGGGGGTTTGTGAGACAGATGTCGGAGGCGCGAACCGCGCTCACCTTTCCGAAATCTATTGCAAGCGTCACCGGATCGGCGTATCGTGTAGCCAACAGATCCCCCCACACAGGAGGCCCCGATGGAACCCCGCCGTCTCGAGGACTCGTTGCAGCGACTCCGGTCTGAGTTTCTGGCTATGCCCAGACTCTGCCTTACTCCGGGCGAAGTCGCGCGGCTCGTGAACGTCGATCCGCCGACCGCTCGGGATTTGTTGCAGACACTCTATGAGTCGCACTTCCTGAAATGCACTCGGGAGGGGCGATTCACTCGCGCTGTGCCCCAACGCGAGTAGGCCGACGATTCGTACGGGCCGATCGAGTGCCTCTGGCGCCTGTTGACGTCCGTCCAACGCCCGGCACGCTCGGCGCCGGGTCAGCCTGCAAGCTGACCGCGTGCGATCCGTCCGGCGTGTCGGCCTGCAATCGGTAGGAGGCGTCGACCACGAGAACCCGATTTGCCCGGTTCAATCACTTTCGTTCACACCGCGCTCTACGTGCTGGCGTTCTCGGGCTTCGTCCTCGCCACCCTGCGCTTCGTACCGCGAATCTGGCTACGCCACTATCCCGCCGTGGAGAAGGCCCGACAACCGCCTCGGAGTCGAAGAGAGGCCAAAGCACAGGTCGGGTACGCGGCGATCTTCTTCGGCATTCTCTTCGGCCTGCCGCTGCTCTCTGCCTGGTGGGTCTTCGGCAGGGGAGCCGATCCGGGTCCGGTGTTCCGTCACATCCTCACCATGGGTGCCGCAACCTCGGCTATGGACTGGCTGATTCTCGACTGGCTGTTGATTCGCTGGCTGCAGCCCGCCTGGATCATCCCGGCTGGCACCGATCTGGCCTCCTGGCGGAACCGCCGCGACATCATTCGCGACGCGCTAGGGTTTCCGATCGGTACGCTTCTGGCAGCCGGCTGGGGCTGGGTAGTGGCTCGCTGGGTCTTGGGATAGCCGCCCGATGTGGGCGAGTCTGGTCGGGAGCGTCCGTGAAGGCATCCGGCAGGACTTTGAGCGCGCGTTAGTCATCGAGCGGCTCGATCCGGATGACGCGCGCCGCTCGCATGTTGCTCATCAGCGCCGCCACACCGTCACTCGTGGGATCGAACTCGATCTCCTTGACGTCGATTTCCGAGGGCATGAGGTACTCGATCATCTCACCGCTCTCCGGGTTCAACCGAAACATCCGGTCGGACATGTTGCTCGGTGCCCACACCCAGCCTTCTTTGTCCGGTGCACTTGCCGTGTAGGGTGTGGAGTACTTGCGAAGCGGCCATTCCTTGAAGGTCTCGGTCCGCGTGTCGAACACGCCGATCTTGTCGCCGTAGTACTCCCCGAACCAGAAGCGATCCTGATCGTCCATCTTGCCGCGGCGGGCGTACCCGCGCTCCGTCGGGAGCGGGAAGTGAAGCTCCTTTTCCGCCGCCACATCGTAGCCGATAATACCGGCCCCTCTGCTGCCTCCGCCGATGTAGGGGTTCCCCTTGGAGCTCACCACAACCTGGTAGCCACGCCCGGGGTATGTCCCCGTGACGGTCGCGGTCTCGAGGGAGATCCGGGTGAACTCGTTGCCCGCCCCTCCCATCCAGATCGTGTCGCCCGGCCCGAGTCCCGTGAACTGGCCCGTCGTCCCCTCGACCATCGTCAATTCCCCGGTCTCGGGATCCAGCCTCGTCATCACCGACGCGCCGCCCTCGACCCGCATCGGGAACCAGACGTGGCCGTGGGGGTCCGCTTGGATGTCGCGGGTGCCGGGCAGATGTCGGGCCGGCACCTCCGGCAGCGGGAACTCCGTGAACTCGTGCGTCTGGGGGTTGAGCTTGCCCACAAACTGATGGCTCTCGTCGCCGTACCAGAGGTGGCCCGCAGGATCGACCGACGAGTCGTGCGAGACGGTGACTCTCCGCGGCTGGTCCCACTGCGTGATGATCACCCGGGTCCCCTTCCCCGTCGGTCTCGGCAGCGAGGCCGTCGGCTCGTAGGACCAGGTCGTCTTCTCGCCGCTCAAGTTCACCTGCGCCAGGTACGCGGCCAATTCAGGGATCTGCCACCCCCCCCAGCGGTCGCCGCGCCCTTCCATCGGTCCGTCCGGCGTCATCTTGCCGAAGGAATCCCCGTAGTCCAGCAGCCGCTGGCCCCAGCCGCGTCCGTCGTTGCTGACCGCCGTCCCGTCCGGGTAGTACGCGTTCATCCGGCGAATCACCTCCTCGAACCGCTCAGCCCCGTGCGTCGACTCCACGATGCGGGTGTAGTTGTGGCAGTAGTTGCAACTCTTGGCCTGATAGACGAGCTTGTCGCGCTCCTCCGGGGTGCCCGGGAAGCTCAGGGCCCATTCGAGCGACGTAAGCTGCGAGGCCAGGTCGGCGGTGTCCGCGAGCTCCAGGTCCAGGTCTGTGACGCTCTGCGAGTCCACCGTAACCGTGTGGGGCCCCGCAAGGTCGTATCCGGTCGCCCGGATGGCGACGCGGTGCGCCCCCGCCTCCACGTGCGTTCGCGGAAAACTGTAGCGCCCGTTCGCGTCACTGACCACCGTCACGGTGTGGTTGCCCCCGTCGCGCCGTACCGTCACCAGGACGCCTTCCATCAGGCCCTCGGCTGACGAACTGACGGTGCCAGTCAGCGCCGCAGGCCCACGCTGCGCCTCGAGGCCGCGCGGCTGCAGCACCCCGACCGTCGCGACCGCGACCGCGGCTATCACCACACCTTTTGCTCGCATCGGATCCTCCGTTGGATGCCTGATTCTACACCGTCACATGAGCTGACACCTACGTCGATAGTATGGGGGTGTTGAGCTTGTTCGCGTACGCGTGGTGCTCGAACGTAGCGGTGGCCGAACGGATCAGCAGAGGCGATGCTCCTGGATGATCCAGGCCGGGCGGAGTGAGACGGTGAAGCCAGCGTCAGACGTGACCCGTTAGAGCTTGATCCTCGAGAGAGCGATTGGCGGGCAGCTCATACCCGAGACAATCTGGTCACCTATTGAATGTCGTTCTCGACTCTGTTAACAATCGAACAATGCGTTCCATGGTTGTGCTTACCGCGCTCGGAGTAGCGGTGAACTTGGCTTTCGTAGGCGCTCAGTCGGAGACACCATCCGACTGGGTCCAGTGGCGTGGCGCGGACCGTGCCGGCGTGTCCAAAGACACCGGCTTGCTGACAGGGTGGCCAGATTCTGGTCCGCCTGTCGTGTGGACGACTGCAAACCTCGGGAGTGGGTATGGCTCGGTTTCGGTCGGTGCCGATCGCATATTCGTGCAAGGGCTTCGGGGCAACGACAGCGTCGTGTCGAGTCTGAACATCCTCGATGGGCGTGTGGTCTGGAGCACCACGATCGGCATGGGGGCATACAACGATCAAGGGTCTGGACCGAGAAGCACACCAACGGTTGATGGAGACCGCCTCTACGTGTTGACGGAGGCCGGTGACCTGGCGTGCCTCCGAACGAGGGATGGCACAGTCGTCTGGCAACGGAACATCCTCGAAGAATTCGGCAGCCGCCGGTTTCTTGGAGTCCTCGGAGGGCGAAATATTCAGTGGCTGCTCAGCGAATCGCCATTGGTGGACGGTGAGAAAGTCATCGTCACGCCGGGAGGTCGCAGAGCTGGCATGGTGGCGCTCGACAAGATGTCGGGAGAAACGGTCTGGACGAGCGAAGAGTTGAGTGACCGCGCTGGCTACTCCTCGGTCATCGCTGCGGACGTGGATGGCATCCGCACGTTGATGACCCTCACAGCAGCCGCAGGCGTTGGTGTGCGTGCATCGGACGGGAAGTTGATGTGGCGCTATGAGCGCGTCGCGAACAGAACGGCCAACGTCACCACCCCTGTCTTCCACCAGAACAGGGTCTTCTATTCCTCTGCGTACGGTACCGGCAGTGCACTTCTGGAGCTGACGGGCGAGGGCGGTGAAGTCACGGCCAAGGAAGCCTATTTCACGAGACAGATGCAGAATCACCACGGAGGAGTCGTCTTGGTAGACAGCTACCTATACGGCTTTAGCAATTCGATCCTCACATGCCTGGAGTTTGCCACTGGCAAACAGATGTGGCGTCATCGAAGTGTCGGTAAAGGATCGGTCGTCCATGCTGACGACCACCTATACGTCCTCAGCGAGAACAACACGATGGGTCTGATTGAGGCAACGCCGGCTGAATACCGCGAAAAGGGGCGGTTTAGGATAGCTGACGCAGGCTGGCCGAGTTGGGCGCATCCCGTGGTCAGCGGCGGGCGGTTGTATGTTCGGAATCAGGACAATCTCACGGCGTACGACATCAGGGCAAATTAAACCAGGACGCTTGCCGTCCTGTTGTCAGCTATGAGCGTCGAGCATCATTCCCCCGAAAGGGCCGAGGGTGGTGTCGGGTTCAAGTCGCATCAGGGTACGGGCACGAGGCGCGTGAGTTCCTCGGCCCAGCTAGCTCCCGATCGCGACGAGTTCCCGCTCAGTCCGAACAAACCAGCGTCCGTCGACGAGTGACGGGGAGGCCAGCGTTCTGGCACCGATATCATTTGTGTGCAGTAGCTCGAAGTCAGGTCCCGCCCTCAGGACGAACGTTTCTCCGCGGTCATTCGTGAAGAAGACCTTGCCACCGAAGGCGACCGGCGACGCCGAAAATCCCTCACGGGCCGTACGATTGACATCCCCGCGCGCGGATTTCCATCCTGGCCCGGAACACTGAGCGTTCCATCGAGGGGCCGAAGATACGACTGCAGTCTGATGTCTGTACCGTCGCGATGACGAGGTGATCACAAGAAGGTTCTTGCGGAAGGAGTCCAGATACGCTTCGGACTCTGCAACGTGTTGCGCTCGGCACATGTGAAGCCGGCCTCACTTCTCGATACCAAATACCTCGAGCATGCCGGTGTGCTGGCCCACTTCAATAATGCGGCCATCGGGATCTCGAATATAGCAACGCATCTCGTATCCGCCGTTGTCGATGGGCGGCGTGATGAACGGGACACCGCGCGCCGACCACTCTTCGTACACCGCCTGGATGTCTGCCACGCGAATGTTCATGAAGGCATCGAATCGGTTCTCGTCGGGTGGCGTGCCGAGCGTCACGTCGGGCTTGTCCGGCGTGCCGCCACCGCCTTCGACGACGATCACCCAGGTATTGGCGAGCTTGACGAAGGTCGGAGCGCCAGGCGACTCGAAGACAACCTCGCCGCCCAGGAGCTCGGAGTAGAAGTGGCTGGTGGTCGCAATATTGGCGGCCACAACCAGGTTGGTCACGAGGATGCCTTGGTCGGGCACCGGTGCGTCAGACTTCTTCACGGCCTTGCGTCTCCTTAGCTCCGCCCCACCCTTACCGCCCCCATGCCGCCTTCGCCGATCTTGGCGGTGACGGCTAGAGCGACTGCACTCCGACGTAGATCAGCAGAAAACCGACGCTCGTCCCCAATATGCCGAGTAGACGCCATCCCGGCAGACGCTCTTCTTGGACGGCGGGAACCAATCTTGGAACCCGTTGTTTTCAGCGGCCGAGCGCGACACCCTCGCCAGTTAGAACCTCAGTAGCTTTCGCAACACTCCCTTGCGCTCTGAGTCGTGCTGCAGGAACAATGAGTCCAGCTCGCCTGCGTCCAGGAAGACGCCCTCACAGAAACTGCACTGGTCCACATTGACGCCTTCTAGGTCGCATTGAGCTAGATCGTGACCGCACTTCGGACACTTCATGAAGTGGAGCTGCTTGGCTCGCTCACGCTCCTCGAGCGCCTCGTGCTCGGCTCGCTCGTGCTCGCGCTTCGCTCGCGCCACACGGGCCTTTTCGAGCATCTCCTTTTCATTCCTGGCGAACCACTCGTCTTCTTTAGGGCGTTCCGTCTCCATAGGCAACCTCCACATGATCGAGAGCGAGTCTACCCGGCGTCTCGGCGAGTCGGGCGCGATACACCTCCCCCAAGCCGCCTTCGCCGATCTTGGCGGTGACGTGATAGGGGCCGAGGGTGGTGCCAGGTTGGAGTGGCATGGAGGCTTTCGGCCACGGTTCAGCTTCGTATCAGCGGCCTGATAGACCTGGCCCATGCCCCCCTGGCCGATCAGGGCAGTCACGTCGTAGCGGGCGAGTCGGGAGCAGACGTGAAGGGCCATAAGTTGTCCAGGCTGATCTGCGGCTCATTCTATGCGTACAGCGTCTCCGGTGGCAGTCTATGCACAGAATTGCCGGGAGGAGGCGCACGTTCGCTTTGTCAGCAGCTTCAGCAGCCTCACGGAGAAAGCGTGCATGCGCTTCCGGCAGTGCAGCGTGTCGCACTTACAAATGCGAAGCGGGCTTCACAGTTCAATTGGTGGGCACGAGGCGCGTGAGTTCCTCCCTCGTCACAGTGCTGGAGGACTGGTCACAGCAGCCGCGCCAAATCTTGCGGCAGCGGTGATTCAAACCGCAAAAGGTCTCCAGACGACGGGTGCTTGAATTGCAGAGATGCTGCGTGCAACCCCAAGCGCCGGGCGGGATTCGTGCGAGCCTCATACTTGTGATCGCCGATGATCGGGCATTTCGCATCGGCCAGATGAACGCGGAGCTGATTGCGCCGACCCGTCTCTGGTGTCAATTCGAGCAACGCGCAAGTCGCGATTCGCCTCACCACCCGGTAATGGGTTACCGCATGACGTGTCCGCTCGCTGGGACGGGCACTATGGACCTTGAAGGGGCGGCTCTCATCTAGGTGGGAACTCAGCACACCGCGGTCAGCCGGTGGGCTGCCTTCCACCACAGCCAGGTAGCGTTTGGTGGTCTCATCCCAATGTGCTTGCAGGGCACGCTTTGCCGCCTTCGTCTTCGCAAAAACCATGAGCCCGGACGTCTCGCGGTCCAACCGGTGGACGATCCACACCCGCGCCGAACTCTGAGGATCGCCGCGGCGTACGTAGCTAGTCAGAAATGCGTAAGCTGTCCTGTCCCGTTCCTTCGCGCTGGCCATACTCAGAAGATTCTCCGGCTTCTCGATCACCATCAACAACGTATCCTCAAACAACACCTTCATCCCCGGCGGCAACAAGCCTTCTCCGCGCACCTCGCCCTTGACGCAAATCGACACCACATCCCCGGTCTGCAGAGGGTGATTGCTGCGTGTCACCGGCCTTCCGTTGACGTGAATCGATCCGTACTTGAGCCACTGCCGTACCCTCGTCCTCTTCACTTCAGGGCGACACGCACACAGAAAGACCAGAAGTCCCGTAGCGTGTTCGACGGTGTGGAACGACGGCATGACGCGCTGTTGCGGTGGAACAGGCTTCCGAAGTGATCAGATCCAGCTCCGGGCTGGCAATTAATGCTCGCGGCACACGTTGGCCAGCGAGTACCGTCTCGTGCAGGAACAGTCTATGCCCAAAGGCACAAGCTGCGACTATCTGTTGCGCTTCAACATGTCCGCAAGACCAGCGAACGGCTTGTGCGTTGACGTGGGCTCTCGCGCCTCGTCCGGGGTCGCCTCCCCGTACGCGTCAGCTACCTGATTCCGTGCGTGCTCGTTTTCGTGACAGTAGAGGCACAGCAACTCCCAGTTGCTCCCGTCGGGTGGATTGTTATCGTGGTTGTGGTCCTTGTGATGGACCGTTAGCTCGCGAAGCTTTTTGCCACTGAATTCGCGACCACACTTCGCACAGATCCAGGGATGGATCTTGAGTGCACGTTCGCGATAGGTCTTGTCCCGCTGATCGCGGTGGCGCTGTGCCTCGGCAATAATCGGGTCCCGGTTGTCTCCTTCAGCCTGGGTGTTCTTTGATGACATATGCGCCACCTCGAAGCCTACTTGGTAACCAACATCTCAGAGCACACGCCGTGCGTAGGCATGGCCACCCGCCGGTTCAGCGTCGTGTCGATGGCCTGGTAGATCGCAAACACGTGTCGAAGCAACGTGCAACTTCTGATCTGCCTCTCGATCCTTTCGATCCTGTTCTACCAGAACGCCGCCACGCGCTCGACGGTCCAGAACGCCGCGACGGCGCCAATGCTGTACGTCGGAACTCTCCAAGCCCAAACCGGCTGAGACACCCGCATCGACCTCGCCGATGCCATGACCGCCAGCGCCGCCCCGATGAACAGAAGCTGGCCCAACTCGACGCCAACGTTGAATTGCAACAATGCGAGCGGAATCTGCCGTTCCGGCAACCCGACCTCGGACAGGGCTCCCGCGAATCCGAGTCCATGCAGCAACCCGAACGTGAACGCCACAATCCATGGATACCGCGAGGTCAGCCCAGGCCGTCCCATGCGATCCTGCGCCAACTCCGACGCGAGAAACATGATACTGAGTGCGATCATCGCCTCGACCGGAGCACTCGGCACGTCGACGAACCCCAGACTCGCTGCCGCCAGCGTCAGACTGTGCGCAACGGTAAATGCGGTAATCGTCTTGAGCAGCAACCAGCGCCCAGAGACGATCAGCAGCAGCGCGAGCACAAAGAGCAGGTGATCCACGCCACCGAGGATGTGCTCGACGCCAAGTACCAGGTAGGTCACCGCCACGTCCCACGTCGACGGTTCCGCTGGAACGACAAACGAACTGGACGCGGGTCGCAAGCGAACGGTCATCGGTGAACGGTCGAGAGGCTGGATCCGGACGAGGACGTCGGTCAGCAACGCGTCAAGACCGTCAATCGTGATCGTCTCGCCGACGAGCGAGGCCTCGCACTGGACCGTCCACTGCTCGAGCAAGGCGCGCCCCGTCATGTGGCCGGACACGAGCGTTGTCGCCGGGCAGCTCTCCGGCAGCACGGCATGCATCTTGAGGCGCAGGCCGCCGCTGCTCGGCGTCTTGAACACCACGTCATACCGGCCCGGTGCGACTTCCGTCATTTCGAGGTAACCAGGTCGGACCTCATGCCCAAGCGCCGGTGGCGGCGCGCCGAAAAGAAGCGTCGTGAGGACCAGCGCGCAACCGGTCACACGCCAACGGGTCATGGCTCCCGCCTAGACTCAGCCGCGAGCGCCGGTGGCTCGTCACCCTTTTCAGGCGTGTCTTCGATTGTCACGTCGTATCGCGCGAGAAGGGATTCGTAGTACGCCTCGTTGGCCCGTTCGCGACGTCCGGCTTCGAAGTCCTGGCGTACGCGTTCCGTGACGGCTGTCAGCTCTGGCAGCAACGATTCTGCGCGGTTCGTGACCCGGACGAGGTGATAGCCATAGCTTGACGCGATCGGCCCCTGCCAGGCGACCTCGGCACCGAGCTGGAACAACGCCTCCGCGAACCCGCGTCCGAACGTTTGTTCCACGTCTCTCGAGGAGCGATTGGGATAGTCATGCTGCAGCATGAATCGGTCGCCCCGCTCCGGCGCACGGGACGGCGGTTCAGCGTCGGCTTCGAGCTCAGCGAGCACGTACTCGGCGTCAGCGCGCGCGTTCTCGCGTCGGTCTGAGTTGAAATAGACATGTGTGAACGACAGGCGAAGTGGGAGCTCATACTGTGTGCGGTGCTCCACAAAGTACGCCTCGAGCTCCGCGTCCGTCGGCTCGATCCGAGCCGCCAGGTCTTCGGCCAAGAACTCGAGTTTCTGAGCCAACCGGCGCCGGACGATCGTGTCGTTTTCGTCCAAGCCGATGGACAGAGCCTCGCGGTACAAGACCTCCTCGCGCACATGCGCGTCGATCAGATGCTCGAGTTCGGTGGCGCTCGGCGGCCTGTTCCATTGCCGCACGAAGTTCTGCTCTAGCCAGTCGATGTCGCTCTGAGCGACAACGATGCTTGTGTCTGTTTCACTCGCCGACTCGTCGTTGACCAACGCGTAGACAGCGAAGAAACAGAGGCCGAGCACCAAGAAGTGCACGAGCGGCTCTCGAGACAGGTAGGGGCCAAGGGTGGTGCCGGGTTGTAGGGACATCAGTTCACTGGGACACGCTCTGTCAGTTCATCGAACCAGTCAAGTACGACGTTGATCTGTTACGGCACCGGTGGGCGCTGATCGCCAAGGGTCACCATGATGAAGCGGTCGCCATCGGGGTGGATGTCGAAGGCGGATGCGTGAGAACCGGAAGCCATCGCTCGACAAGAGTGGTCTCGGGCGACTCGGAAAAAACCCCGCCCAAGCGGCGTCAGCGCGACCATGATCGTCCCTTGACCCCGATAGTAGAACTCGGGAGACGTCCGGTGACCACACAGGACCCACGCCGCCCCCTTCCGAGACGCGCCGTTCGGTGCCTTCGACCGGCCCGGATCCACGGTTGGCGGAATCAGACGCCGGTCAGCTTGGAAAACGTCCCGCTGAAATCGGGCTTCCCCTGGTACAACGGGGAGAACCGGCGCGTCTTGATATGCCAGGCGCCATCGAGCCGGACGTAGGTGTCGATGTAGCAAATCTGGTTCATCGACTGGTTGCCGCCCGGGAGGTTGAGGTATTCCCCCATGTACCAGCGTCCAGAGGCCGTGTCGCCATCCACCTGGTCGACGACGCCGGAGTAGACGTGCATGTAGACGTTCGGAATCCCGCCCATGATCCCGCTCCAGGCGGCCAGAACCGGCGCCCGGCCCTTGTGCACCTGAGCCCCGAGATGCCATTCACCGTCGGGCGCGAACGTTTCGCTCCACGCCTTCCCGTCCATGCGGTTCACGGCGTCTACATAGCGCTCCGCCAACATGCGAATCGCGACGTACTCATCCGTCGTCGGCTTCCGCGGGCCGGCTCCTTGCCCGCCGGCCGGCCGGCCGGTTGCTGTCGGGCGGGGAGCCGCCGACCCGGTGCCCGCCGTGGCGCCGGCCGTAAGCAGGGTCAGAGCCCCGATCAGGTCGCGCCTTGAGTATCGGTGTGTGTCGATGCGCCGTAGTAGCGAGGTCACCAGTTTCTTCATCTCGCGTCTCCTGATCAGCTAGACCGCCGCATGTGGACCCCCGAATCGCGCCTGACCACGCGCGCGACACCCGACCGCTGCTTCGTGAAGCCACGGAAGCCCGGGGACAAGTGCCCATTCTGGTCCGTGGTGATCGACCTGTCAATCACGACGGGCCAATCACCCGACCTTCGTGAGGTGGGCGAGAAGCTCAACGTGAAGACCACGTGCCGAGCTGGTTCGGCATCCTTACGCAAGGACCGGGCAGTGTCGATCGCGTCGTCCGGAACAACTGGCCCACGGGCAATCCGCTCCTTGAGGGTCTCCCCATCGTAGCGGGCCATCACTAGATACAACTGGTAGTCAACGTGCTCAGGATTGGCGAAGCCACCGTCATTCTGATCATCGCCCTGATCGTGTGGGGGCCGATGCTCGGTAGGGCGCCGAAGAAGAGATTCTGAATCGGCCTGAGCTATCCTGACATCGACTCTTCGAGTAGGGGCACTCGCCGAATCCCACGGGATCGGTCTGATCCATCGCGACATTAAACCCGGAACGGTGGTAGAGGTGTTCAGCCATCACCTTCACTCGAAGCCGACTCCGCCTTCGGAACGCCTGGGACGAGAGGTTCCCATGGATCTCGAACGGTTGATGCTGGCTTGCCTCTCGAAGGATCCGGCCGACCCTGGAACATGCGTATTTCGATGAATCCTTCTTGCCGAAAGCCCTCGAGCGGACCGCTTCGACTGACCTTCGGTTTCCGTGCCCGGGTTTCCGCAGGCTCGGCTCGGATGTACAGTTGTAGCATCACGACGGCGTGAAGCCGCCACGCCCGGTCCAGCTTCGGGTCACGGTCCGGTGTTGCCGGTAGGAGAGAGACATGAGTATCTGCGATGTTCGGGGAGCACTCAGACTGCCGGTCATCGGCGTGGCGCTCGTGCTGGCGCTGTCTCCAGCATTCGCCGTGGCGCAGCCAGCCGCCGGTGACTACACGCAGTGGCGTGGGCCACAGCGCGACGGGTCGAGCGCGGCATTCACGGCGCCCAAGGTATGGCCCGATGCCCTGACGCGTTCCTGGCAAGTGGAGGTAGGCGCCGGCTACGCCACGTCGCTCCTGGTCGGCGCCCGGGTGTACACGCTGGCCCGGCAGGGCGGGGAAGAAGTGATGATGGCCCTCGACGCGGCCACCGGCACGACGATCTGGCGGACTGCCTACCCGGCGCCCTACAAGACCAAGCCGGGCACCCAGACCCACGGCGACGGGCCGAAGTCGACGCCGCTGTTTCACGAAGGCAGGCTCTTCACGCTCGGGATCAGCGGCATCGTGTCGGCCTTCGACGCGTCCAACGGTACGATGCTGTGGCAGAAGCCGGCGCCGGCCGTCGATCCGATGTTCGGCACGGCGATGTCGCCCATCGCTGATGGCGATCTGGTGTTTTTCCACGTTGGAGGGCACGACCAGGGCGCGCTCACGGCGTTCAACGCGACCACCGGCGAGGTGACGTGGGCCTGGCCGGGCGACGGCCCTTCCTACGGGTCCCCGATGCTCGTCGACCTCGACGGCGTGCGACAGCTGGTGACCATCACGCAGGAGAACGTCGTGGGTCTCGACCCGGCCACAGGGACTCTGCTGTGGGAGCGTCCGTTCATCGCGCTCGCCTCGACCAACTCCTTCACGCCGGTCATCTTCGACGGTACGGTCATCGTGTCGGCCCACGACGCGGGCGTGGTGGCGTTCAGGCCCGTGCATCGCGACGGCGGGTGGGCCGTGGAGGGCCTCTGGGACACCACCGAGGTGGAGATGAAGTTGAGCAACCCGGTGGTAGTCGGCGACACACTCTACGGGCTGTCGCACAAGAACAGCGGACAACTCTTCGCGCTCGATCCGAGGACCGGACAGGTGCTGTGGCGTGGCAAGGAACGCGAGGCGGCGCACGGGTCGTTCGTCAAGGCAGGCGAGCTGATCTTCCTGCTGAACGAGGAGGCCAGGCTGAGTGTGGCCACGGGCGCGAAGGACGGCTTGCAGATTCTCAAGACCTACGAGGTGGCGGACAGCGCCACCTGGGCGCAGCCGACGGTGTCCGGCAACCGCATCTTCGTGAAGGACGACTCGACGATCACGCTCTGGACGGTGCAATAGGGTTCGAGCGCCTGCTGGACACAGTCCAGCATTCCGACATTGCCCGCGTCGGCGAAGCGCTCGGCCGTGGTCAGCTCTCCCAGATAGCAGTAGCCAAAGACGTTCAGCCGGTGGTTGAGGGTGACCACCACCACGTCGTTCTTCCGCGCTAGCCTGGTCCCATCGTACCAGTACGGAATGCGCTCTAGAAAGCGTACGCACGCTTGCTCAGAGGCTTCAGCAGTCAGCTGCAAGGTCGGAGACGCCGTCGTAGGACTACGGCAAAGGCAACATCGTGCTAGATTCCCAAATTGTGAAGGCCGTCCGACGATGACATCGAAAGCCTTCCACCGCACGATTCAGTATTCCAGGCGAATCCTGCGACAAATCAACCGACTTTTCGGGAAGGCAGCGCTTGTTGTGTACCTGGTTCTCGCGATCGCCGCACTGTATCCGCTGAATTGGATCTATCAGGTCGCTCGAAAGCCGGGTGAAGTTTTGGCGCCGATCAGCGCTTCGTTCTCTAAGACTCCTGACTCTACCTGGAGAGAGTACGGTGCGCTCTTCGACAAGCACTCGACTGCCTGGGCCTGACCCGCTTCCGTGGACACCTAACCCTTGTGGTAGAAGGAGTCCACGATGCCGAACACCAGGAAACCCTACCCGCCGGAGTTTCGCGAACAGATGGTCGCGTTGGTCCGGGCCGGGCGTACTCCCGAAGATCTCGCTCACGAGTTTGAACCGACCGCCCAGTCGATCAGCAACTGGGTGGCTCAAGCCGATCGCGATACCGGTCGGCGGACCGACGGCCTCACGACGACCGAGCGTGCCGAGCTGACGCAGCTCCGCCGCGAGAATCGCCAGCTGAAGCTCGAGCGAGAGATCTTGTCAAAAGCCGCGGCCTGGTTCGCACAAGAGACCGCGCCGAACACGAAGCGATCTTCGGGTTCATGAAAGCGAATCAGGCCACCTATCCGGTCCGGGTCATGGGCCGGCTGCTGGGCGTCTCCGCCAGCGGCTTCTACGCGTGGGCTGGGCGGCCGCCGTCGGCACGGGCCGTGGAGGACATCGGGCTCACGGCCCTGATCCATGCGATCCACCGGCGGTCGGACGGCGCGTACGGGGCGCCGAGTATCCACGCGGAGCTGGCCGACGATCACCACCGTCGGGTCGGGAAGAAACGTGTGGCCCGCCTGATGCGCGCAGCGCGCCTGCAGGGCCTGCGGCCGCGGCGCTTCGTGACCACGACGATCGGCGATCCCACCGCTGACCGGGCGCTGGATCAAGTGGATCGGGAGTTCACTGCAGCGGGCCCGGATCGTCTCTGGGTGGCCGACATCACGTACGTCCCGACGTGGGCCGGCTTCCTCTATCTCGCCATCGTGCTCGACGTCTGGTCGCGACGCATCGTTGGCTGGGCCATGGAGACGCATCTCCGGACTGAACTCGTGCTCGCCGCACTCGACATGGCGTTGACGCAACGCCGGCCCGAGGCGGTCGTGCATCACTCGGATCGCGGGTGCCAGTACACCAGCTACGCCTTCGGTAAACGATGCCGCGACGCCGGCGTGATGCCCTCCATGGGCTCCATCGGCGATGCGTATGACAATGCCATGGCCGAGAGCTTTTTCGCCACGCTCGAGCGCGAAGTGCTCAACCGGCGACGGTTCCGCAGCCAGGCCGAAGCGCGGATGGCGATCTTCCAGTGGCTGGAGGGCTGGTACAATCCGCACCGTCGCCACTCGGCCCTCGGCTATCGTTCACCCATCAACTACGAGAGGAGACAGCTGCCGCAGAGTGCTTGAAACCCAAGTCCGTACCCGTCCACGAAACCGGGGCAAGTCCAGACATAGTGTCTGCCGAATTCCTTGCAGCCCTCGCTCAAGTCGAAAGCGCTGGGAATCCGATCGCCACGACCTACTGGCGCTGGCGCTGGTCATGGAATCCGTTCGAAGTCTATCGTCCGGCCTCAAGCGCACTCGGGATGTTTCAGTTCACCGACGGTACGTTTGCCGAGGCTCGAAGATACTGCATACACCAGCATGAGGTGGTTGAGGCCGGCTCCTGGTATGACATTGATTCTTGCTGGTTCAATGTGTTCTACACCCGTACCGTTGCGAGCCATGCCATTGAGTTGACTTCGGCATATCTTCACCAGAACGTCGTCGATGCCTTGAAAAGGCGCTCCGTGACAAGGATCGGGTTGGCGCAGAAGCAAAGACTGGCCGCCGTGATTCACCTATGTGGCGCTTCGAGGGGGCGCACGTTTGCAGACGCCGGATTTCAGCCAGCCGAAGGAGACACCTGCGGAACCCAGAGCCTACGCCAGTATCTTGCCAAGGTCGATCGGATGAGGACGTTGTTTGGCAGACTGAGCGAGAACAACGGGTGATCAACGCGACATATGGCGCGGGTTTTCGTTCGCCGTCACGACGAGGGAGGACTTCCGACTAGGCCTCGTCGGGACGACGTGATGACTACGCGAACGTGTCGGCAAACACTCTCCGCTGCTGCACGCTGCCGAGCATCGTGAGCTGGGCTCCGGCCTCCAGCTGCATCGACGCCCGGAGGTTGGTCACCAGTTGGCCATCCTGTTGAACCGCGACGACACTAAGCCCGGTACGTGACCCGATGCCGCTCTCGGCCAGCGTCTTGTTCTCCAACGACGGTGGCAGCTGCACCGAGAACAGGTCGACGCCTTCTTCCAGAATCACGAGCTCGTGCCCTTCAATAAGAGAGATCACAGCTTCCGCGCCAAGGGACGAGTAGCTGAGCGCGAAGTCCGCCCCGGCGCGGTGAATGGCTTCGAGGTTCCGGCTGTGCGTAATCCGGCTCACGATGCGGAGATCCGGCTTAAGCCGCCGGCAGTAGACGGCGAGGTACACGTTGACGGCATCATCGCTCGTGGTGAGGAGGACCGACGGTGCGTCCGCGAGCCCCGCCTTCATCAGGGCCTCGCGGTCGCTGGCATCGCCGACGAAGACTTGATCCGCGACGCTCATCAGACGCTCCCGCGTTTGCGGGTCGCGCTCGAGCACGTGGACGGCGATGCCCTTGCGTTTCAGCGCTCGGGTGGCGGCGCTTCCGACGGCACCAGCCCCGATGACCAGCGTGGGCGCTTCGGCGCGAGGCTTAGTCTTGAGCAAACTGTCAAGCGCGGTCAACTGCGCCGGCGTGCCGACCACCACCACGATGCTCTCACTGGTGATCGGGGTTTGGGGAAAGGCGGGCATCAGCCGTCCACGGTGCCAGATGCCGACGACGTTCAGCCCCGTCCGTTCCCGCAGCCGAGTTTCGCGAACGGCCAGGCCGGCAATCGGCGTGTCGCGCGCTGAGAATTCGGCGATCTGCAGCCCTGTGAAGGTGCCGATGACGTCCGCGTTCCCAAGACCAGCACTCACGCGGTTCGCCAGGTACTCTCCCAGGCGCACTTTCAGCGGCAGCACGTGATTACATCCGCTCAGCTCCAGGATGTCGGTTGAGTCCTCGTGCTCGACGATGCCAACGATCGGCACTTCGGGGGACGCTTCACGGACGGTCAACGTGATGTTGGCGTTCGTCGTATCCTCGCAGTTGGCGAGCAGCAGGCGGGCCCGTTGCACCTGCAATCCCTCGTAGGTCGTCCGGCTGTCGAGCTCGCCCGTGATCACGGAAATCCCCTCGTTCAACAGCTGCGCTGCCGCCGCGGGGTCAGGCTCCACGACGTAGTACGGGATCCCGTCGGGCTGGAGCCTCTCGATGAGACCGGCTGCGATCTCATCATGGCGACTGATGATGACGTGACCTCGGACGCTGGAGGGTACTCGCCGTGGTGCCCTGAGCCGCACCTGGGCTTCGAGCCAGGGCGCGTAGAAGAAGCGGATAAACGTAAACGGCAGTACGACCAGCAGCAGCACGACCCCTGACACCAGCACGGCGAGACTAAACAGCCGACCGACATCGCTGGTAAAGGTCACGTCGCCAAAGCCGAGCGTGCTCATGGTGACCACCGTCCAGTAGACGGCCGTGATCAACGAGTGAGACTGCCCTTCGACCTGAACCATGATCACTTGGAAGAGCGCTGCGTAGACAAGGATCACCGCGACCAAGAAGGCGGCATAGCGCAGGAGCGCCAAGATGTCCCGGCGCATGTCGCCGGTGCCGAAGATGTACGCCAGCTCGCTCGTGGGAAACTTCATGCTAGAGCCTTGAACCACAGCTGCGTGCCCACTGTCGTGCCGGACTGCGTGACGCCCTCGCTCCCCGCCAATCTCGCCAGACCGGAGTCGAGGATCTTCAACACGCCCGTCTTGGTCACGAGCAAGTTGGCAGGCTTGATGTCCCGATGCACCGTCGTATCCTTACCGAAGGTCTTGGTGACGTCCTTGATGGAAATCGCGGGGTCCATAGGCTGTCCTTGCTTCGCGAAAGCGACCTGATCTTACTTGCTGAGCGGCGGTTCAGACATCAGCGCGAGCGTGTTTCCTTCTGTGTCCTGGAAGTCGGCCAGCCACACCTCTCGGTCCGCCAGCGTCGCGATCTTGTGGGGTGTCGTTCGAAACACAACGCCACGTGATACCAGTGTGTCGTGCATCTCCCGGATATCCGCGACCGCGAAGTAGACCACGGAACCGGGGTGGTCGAAGCCCGGCTCCGGCGTAGATAGCATCAGTCGAACACCCTCGCAATTGAAGAAGGCCAAGCTAGGCGGGGCCGCGAACAGGAACGGCAGGCCGAGGATATCGCGGTAGAACACGGTCGCCCGCTCGACGTCGTGGGCACACATCGAGACTTGGTGAATGCGTGAAAGCCCGCTGACTGGAGTCATAGCACCCTCCGTTGGAACAACAGCTAGCAACTATATCCCCGGAAGATGGTGCCCGGCATCAGCGGTCTCGATAAGTCGCCAAGCGCGAGAGTAGTCCCGCCTCCGGCGGGAGAAGTCTACACAATGGCGATAGTAGTCCAGACGAGGGTCGCAATTCTGATTGACGGGCTGGGTTCAGCTCCTCGAGCCGTGGAGAAGCTGCCCATCCTCAACGCCCGATAATATCGCCAGAGAAAATGCCCGAGAATCCACACTTCGAGCACGCCGCCGACTGGAAAGCGGCGCGAGGCCTTGTCGACTTCGAGCCGATCCAGCCGCGCCAGACCGCGGGCTGTGAACTCCAGGCGCTGCAAGTGTTCGTGATGGACCACCGCCATCGGCGAGTCGCCGTGAGCGATCGGTCGCTCGAGGCGCATTACGGAGCGTTTGTATTCAGCCAAGCCCGCCGAGGGGTGAAAGAGGCAAAGCGCCTCGTCTGCGCCGTCTCGTATGGGGGTGCCCCGCAAGAGGCTCGCATCCTCGGCCGGGAGGCCCGGTTGTATGAGCTTGGGCCGGTTCCGAGTCCGGACGACATTGACCCTCGGAGTCCTGCGGTTGTCGTGTGGTGTGATGGGGACATGTTCTATCTGATCGCCAGCGACACAGTGAGCGTCGACGATCTCGTGCCGATTGCCCAGTCCGTGTACGACGGCCCCGCAAGGACGAAGCGCCGCTGAGTCCGCGGTCGAGCTGTTCGAGTGGCATGGTTATGGGATCGGCACGCGTTCGAGTAGTCCTGATACGAGTTCAGGACGATATTGAGTTGTGAGCCACCGCATCGACTTTGGCGGGCTCTAGTGTAAGGACCGTTCCGCTACGATTCTCACACCGGTCTTCCGCACGCTGTACCGGGATGGATACCCCCGCACCGTTCCTCCGCCATTCAGGCGTCCACTCCGCCGCCCGAACCCCGCTCGGTCCGCGATCGGCGCACGAACTCGCCATGAAGGGCGTGGAGAAGCCGAGCCGGCGTGGACTCCTCGAGGCGCTCGAGGAGGCGCGCCATTGCTTCGATTGTGGGCATCCCTTCTGGGGTCGTCGCCTGCCGCAGCCGGGCCGGTGGCTGGGCCGGTGCAGCGAGCGCCACGCGCGGCATGCTGTCCAAGGCGGGAATCCGGTGAGACATCCGGCGGGCCTGCCCCCAGGTGCCGTCCAGGACCACGATCGCCTCCGGAAGAGGCGCGGAGCGTTCGGTGACGATCGGGTGCCGCCCGGTCTCGACCCCGTTGCCGTCACGCTCAGGCGGGAACAGGAGCCAGGCGTCACGCCGGAGCGGGGTGTCGTCGAACGGTCGACCCCGCGCGCCGTAGTCAAGAATCCGGCAGCGAGGGATGGCTGCCGCCGCCAGCCGGGCCGTGTTCGACGGTTTACGGGCTTCACGGACATGGCGAACGACGAGAAACTCGAGACTCGTCGTGACGACCGGCATCTCGGAACACAGACAGAGCCACCCCAGCCCGCAACGTTGACACATTGCGCGATCGCCGCATGCTACACGCAAACAATCTACGCTACCAATACGTCACCCCCGCGATGTGCCCGATGTTTGGGTCGTTCAGTGAGGCGAGAACTTTGGCTTCACGTTCAAACCGAGCGAGTCGATCAGGACCGTCCGTGAAGGCTTCCGGTAGCACCTTCAGCGCCACGTCCCGGTCGAGCTTGGTATCCCACGCGCGATATACCTCCCCCATCCCGCCTTCGCCGATCTTGGCGGTGACCTGACGAGCATGGCCCTTGGTGAAGCCGACCCACCGTCCGAGGAGTCGCCATCGCGCCGCTGAAACTGAAGACAGGGCAGTTAGCCGCTCGCTTGCACACCGTTTGCTGGAATTCAAAATTGACGTCCGTCTTCCGTGTGCTCTGCTCACCGCAGCACCGTTTGCCAAGAATTCCAAATTGGCGGCCCTTCGGCTGTTTCGGCAGAAAACAGACTCATTGGTCTACTTCGGTGTGACGACGTAGCAGGATAGACGCGACAATGTAGGCCAACGGCCAACCCTGTATGCCGTCCACACTTTCTCCTCCCGTGACAACGCTCCTGCCCTTGAAAAGCTTGCGCAGACGTCACGGGCTCTAGCAGCTGCCGGTCGCGCAACTCACAACGAACGCGCCTCCGACCAGGGCAACCCCTCCGAGCGCCTTTCCGGTGTTATTCGGGTCCTCCGCCAGACCATCGATGGCAATCGCAAGGCCACCAAAGAACAGCGAGTAGAAGACGATCATCGTGGCATTACCCCCGCGTCTTGACGAGCCAGTTTGCTGGTGCAGAACGCCGACCTGGAGACGTTCGAGATCGGGACGCGTCGCCACCAGATCGGGAGGACTGCTCAAAGGGGCCAGCACTGAACCCTCTCGTCGTTGCAACAGCTCGAGAAGTCTCTCCAGGCTGGGCGAGTCATAGGGCTCTGCGCCCTGCGCCGGCAACGGTGCTGTACCGCACATAGAGATGATCACGACTAGCGTAGCTGCGGTGGCACGATTCATCCGACCCTCCTCAAGGAATGGACGCCCTGACCCTTTTGACGACCGTCGTTCCCCCGCTTTCTGGTCTTTCCGAGCGCGGGATAGGCTCTGGTGGCAGGAACGATCCGCAAAGGGCATTCCATCCGTCGCCGCTTGCACCCAGGCGCGCCATAGGAAACGCTTACCTAGTCGAGAGTCTCGGACCGGCGCAGTTGGCTACTTGTCGCGTAGTGTTATGCCCCCAGCAGGACCCAACATCGGTCTACACTGTGCCGTTGCTCACGAGCCATCTTGAACAGACCCCTCAGTCAGGTTATGCACAACGACACGGTTGGTTTGCGACTCACACTGACTTCTTGAGAAACCTCGTCCACACCATCGCCCATCCAAGCGAGAAAACAACGATTCCCAGAAGCGTCGGCATGGCGTCAAGCAGTTCCTCACCACTCACTCGAGGTCGGCCCTCTTGAATCGCCTGAAACAAAACGCCATAGATTATGCGCAGCGTAATCAAGATCGAGGCGACCCACACCATAGCGATATTCCACTGCGGTGCGGGGATGTCCCGTGCGCTGTTGAAACTCAGCGGCAGCTTGGTTCACGACTACGCAACCATCTCTGACGACTCCCCGAGTCCTAACCGCGCGTCGCGTGCCCGGAGGGCAGCGACCAGCGCGGGCATATCTTGACATCCTTGCACCCGGCGGAACCCCTTCGCCGCTTCGAGCACCCCGGCGGCCACCCAGCGGAGCACCATCGTCCCGCCGCGCCAGCGTTTCACATGGCGCTGCACGTGGCGCGTTCGGCTGAGGAGACTCTCGATGGCGTTCGTGGTGGCGAGCGATCGTTGGAGACGCTCCGACAGACCCAAGCCGAGCACGGTCAGCGTCTCGTCGAGCCCTTCCCGCACGCTCGTGGCCGCACTCGGGTAGTCAGTGTCCAAGCGCCGCGCCAGGTCCTGCAGCAGACGCTTGGCCGTCTTGACGTGGCTGTTCGTGTAGGCGCGCGTGAGGACCGCCTTCACCCACGGCCGCTGTGCCTCAGGGAGATGCTCCAAGATGTTCCGGCCCTTATGGACCTGACACCGCTGCACCAGTGCGGCGCGCCCGAATGTCTGGGTCACGGCCGTGTCGAGGGCCTTCGCGCCATCGACGATCACCAGCAGGCTCCGGTCGGTGCGCAGCCCGCGGCTGCCGAGATTGGTCAAGAGCCCCTGACAGACCGTCGCGTTCTCCGTGGCCCCTTCCCACAGGCCGAGCGGGTGTTTCGCGCCCATTTTATCGATGCCTAGGGCGACAACGATACAGTGTCCACCCACGTGCACGCCATCAATCAGCAGCCCCACCAGGTCCAGCGCGTCGAGCGGCGTCGCCCGCCACGCATCCAGCTGCGCCTGAGTCTGCGCGACAAAGCGTCGACTGACCGCACTCTTGCTCGTGCCCCGCGTGGTGACGTCGGCGCCGAGCGGTTCCAGACTCCGCGCATACTGGCGGGTCGCCACACCGATCAGCATCTGGTCGACCACGCGCCGGTTCAGCGGGTCCGCATTCGCGAATGCCCGGGCCGTTGGCAACGGAACCTCCTCGCCGGCGCGCCGCGCACGGGGCCGACGAATCGCCACCTTCCGCCCGCCCAGCACGACCTGACTCGGCGTATGCCCCGTTCGATACGCCTGGCGCGCAGGTTGATGCGCATCCCGTGGCCCACAGACGGCGGCCCGATCCTCTTCCAGCATGGCTTCGAGTACCTTCAGGCCAGACGCGACGACCAGCTCCTGGAGCTCGGCCTGCGTATCAATGAGGATATCGACCAACGGCAGGTGCCGTGGCGTCGGGGATACCGATTGGCGACGGCGAGGGACTGTGCGAGACTGCTTCTTCATGGCGGCTCCTTACTGGGAGGCTTGCACCTCGGTTTCGTCACCGGTCGTATAGCACGACCAGTGAAGAGCCGCCGCTTCAAATTTCAACAGCTACTGGGACATCTCCTGCGGTGCGTGAGGGGATTTCAATAGGATGAGCAATAGTGGGGTTGCAAGTAAGAGGAAGATCGCAACAAAAAGACCTATGGGATAATCGAAAAACCATCCCGAAAGACCTGCCGCATAGAACATCAGAACAGGGATCGAACAGACGATGTAGAACACCAACCAACCCTTTATCAGCATCGAGCCTCCCACCGCAACCCGGAAGAAATCGGCGCACACAAAAAGCCAGAATCGAAATGGCCCCATGCGCTTTCGATGAACGGCAGCCAACCACCGAAGATGTTCCTCGACCTCATATCCGTGTTCTTCTCGTAGATAGGGCGGCAGAGTCCGAATCAGGAACCGCCACACGCCCGGTCTGCCTGAGCCGCTCATCCCTTCGCTCCAACCGGGGGCGTCCGGAGCACGCTTCGCCCCGCCCTCGCCACTCTTTGAACAACGGCCATGTCGGACCGAAGCTGTCGGAGGCCAGCGTCGGTCAACCCGTAGTACTTCCGTCGCGGGTCACTGTCGGGCTGTGGGGGAGCAATGACTTCTATGAGCCCCGCCTGAGTCATTTCCTTCAAGGTTCGGTAAAGGGTTGCCGGTCCTAGTATTACCGCGTCCTCTGTCACGCGGGCCACTTCCTGGGCCATGCCCAACCCGTGAAGAGGCCCGTGTCCCAGCGCCAGAAGGATGTGGAGGTCGGCGGGTCCGAGTGGAATCCTCATGTGGCACCTAGTATCTGTATCAGATATATCCCTTTCACATACTAATGTCAAGGCCGGGGGTGACCTGCCCCCAGCAGCAAGCGTGCGCACGGGTCGTGCGGGGCTTCAGCCGCCTGTCGGGTGCCTAGGATCGGCTGGCCTTGTTGCCAGGCAGTAGCTGGCTGCGTGCGCTTTGGGCTATGCAACGTGCTGTGCTAATAGATGTGAAGCCCGCTCTAGCAGTCAGCCACTAAAGCGCTTTTCAAATAGGCCTTGTACTACCTGGGGCGGTCGTGGTACTTCTGCGCATACCGATGCAGGAGGACCGATGCGTGCCTATTCGATGGATCTGCGAGAGCGGGCGCTCCTCGACAGCGATGCCGGGATGAAGGCGGCCGATGTGGCGGCGAAGTACCGCGTGAGCGGGTCGTGGGTGCGGCTACTGAAACAGCGGCGGCGCGAAACGGGCGAGGTGGCGCCTCGCGTCCAGCGACATGGACGGCGCGGCATGCTTGAGCCGCACCTACACACCTTGGCCGCGCTGATTGCGGCGCACCCGGATCGCACGCTGGCTGAGCTGAAGGACGCCCTCGCCACGCCCGCGAGTGTGCCGACGGTCTGGCGCGCCGTGCGGGCCCTCGGCCTGACCGTTAAAAAAAACGGTCCGCCCGTCCGAAGACGATCGGCCTGACGTCGCGGCCGCGCGGGTCGCGTGGCACGCGGCGGCGCCGACCTGGGATGTCGCCCACCTCGTGTGTCTGGACGAAACCGGCAGCACCACCAATCTGCTTCGGCGGTACGGCCGGGCACCGCGCGGCGCGCGCGTCCACGACCACGCCCCCTGCGGGCGCTGGCAGACCAGCACGTTTCTCGCCGCGTTGCGGGTCACGGGGCTGACCGCACCGGGGGTCTTCGACGGCGCGATCGATGGCGAGAGCTTCCGCGCCTACATCGAACAGATCCTGGTGCCGACCCTGCAGCCCGGCGACATCGTCATTGCCGACAATCTCGGGGCCCACAAGGTCGCCGGCATCCAACGCGCCATCCAGGCCGCCGGGGCCACCCTCTGGTACTTGCCACCCTACAGCCCGGACCTCAATCCCATCGAGCTCTGCTTCGCGAAGCTCAAAGCCCTCGTTCGCACCGCTCGCTGTCGCAGCACCGAGACGCTCTGGCCGTTCCTCGGCGAGTGCTTGGCGCACTTCAGCCCTGACGAATGCCGCAACTATCCCTAATGCGTCAAAAACTCAGCCGCTCGCGAGGGCGTTGGCAATGCGGGTGAACGTCTGACGCGTCGGGAGATTGTCGGTCATCCGCAACCGCGTCTTGCCACCGGGGCGGACCAGCAGGGCGGCCCGATGAAACAGTTCGAAGCGGAGCGTCTGCACGCTCTGCAGCAGGGGCACGACGGTGTGCTTCCGGGTGCGGCGCCGCGGCGGGGCGCCCGTCTCGAGTTGGAAGTTCGTCAACAGGTTGTGGGCGAGCACCACGAGCTGCTGCCACGCACTGTTGGCGGCGTAGGTCTGGGTCGGGACGCTGTGGAAGGCCAGCCCGGTCTTGAGCTGCGCGATGGTCTTCTCGTGGTTGCCCCGCCCACAGGCGAAGTACCACAAGTTGCGGACCGTCAGCGCGAGGTTACTCGTGACCGCCGAGTATTCGTAGTGCCCATCGTTAGGATCAAACAGGTCGAGCTGATAGTTCTTGGTGGCCCGGTGGTGGACCTTCTTCCGATAGATGGTCACGGTCACGGGGATGTGCCAGGGCGTCTCCGCGCCCGGCACGGCGAAGCCGGTCACGCCGGGCGCCACCGGCACCCAGGTGGGACTGTCCCGGATGTAGCGCTGCAGATCCAGCCAGCGATAGAACGGGACTTTGATGGCATAGCCCACGCCGCGGCCCTGCAACCACCGCAGCACATCCTGGCGGAAAAACGCCCCATCCATGCGAAACCGCAGCCGGGCCCCGCCCGTGCGTAGCCCGACCAGCTGCGGCCACAGGGCCCGCAAGAACGGCAGGCCCGCCTTCCCATCGTGGACGTTGCCCGACCGATTCTTGACCCGCAGGATGTGGGTCGTTTCGGCCAGGTGCGCCATGATCGGGTAGTAGCTGGGCACCTTCCGCTGGTGCGGGTTGTAGCCCCGCGCCGCCCGTTCGACCTGCAACCCCGTCGACACGACGACGCCGTCCACATCGACCGTCCAGGTGCGCAGCCCCAGCGTGGGCAGCAGCTGGCGCACGACGGCCGCGTTGAGGGCTTGGAAGCGGGTGACCGTCCGCATCGTGAAGTGCCGCAGCCACCGACTCAACGTCCGCGCGGTGGGCACGACGCGCACGTTGCCGAACCGCTGGAAGATCGGGTCGTCGGCGACGTAGGCCAGATGCCGCAGGCGCCGGCCGCCAACGATCACCAACCCGACGAACACCCGCACCATCACCACCACCCCGAAGTCGCCCCAGCGCGGCAGGTCGGCAAACGCCTCGCGCACCAGCTGATTGAAGCGACGGGTGCGCAGGTAGCGCTCCAAGAGTTCCAGCCCGGCGTACGACGTGAGGCGAACGTCATCGAACTCCAGCGGCAGATTCCTATTGACACGGGCATGCAAATCGGATTTTCTTCGTCTCACGGTCAGTGGCCTTTCATGTGTGGAAGAAGGCGTTGGGTTGCACCACCTTTCAACCACACTGGAAGGCCTTTTTCAATCCCAAAGCGTCATTGCTCGCTCAGAAAAATGACGCATTAAGGCTATGTTCGGCACTGCGGGTACTCGGCCGCCACACGGTCATGAAAAGCGCTTTAACGAGTGCAGGACAGCCGTCAAGAGGTGTACGCACGCATCCTCAGCGCCTACAGGGTCTCGGCGGGTGGTCAGAACGCCGCACAAGCCGTTCGTACGCTTTGAGCCGTGCAAAGTGTTGCACTCGCGGCAACTGTCCGGTTGAGTCGCCGGCGCGGAACGCGTAGCATACATTTATTCGTCACGACAATGCTCAAGGAGGGGTTCAGTTGCGCCATGGAGTTATCGTCGTCGTAAGTGCGGTAGCCGTACTGGTCGCGCTCATTTCCTGCGGGGTCGCGCCCGCCGTTGCCCAGACCGCCGCCGCTCGGACAGCGTGGGGTGCACCGGACCTGCGCGGTATTTGGGATTTCCGCACCATGACACCGTTGCAGCGGCCCGGCGCGCTGGCCGACCAAGCGTTCTTGACGGAGGAAGAGGCCGCCGCCCTGGAGCAGGGGGCGGTCGAGCGGAACGCTCGCATCCTCGAGCGCCCAGCCGAGCGCACGAACGCGGAAGTCCAGGTAGACATCCGGGAGGATGGAACGCCCGGCTTCTACAACAATTTCTGGTTGGACCAAACAACGAGGACCGTCGGCACTCGGCGGACGTCGCTGATCATCGATCCGCCGAACGGGCGGATCCCACCCCTGACCCCAAGCGCACAGCAACGGGGCGAGCAGAGTCAGGCATATCTTCGGCAGCACCCAGCTGACTCGTGGCTGGACCGAAGCACGTCGGATCGTTGCCTCATGGGGTTCAATGCCGGTCCCCCCCTCAGTCCGGGGGGCTATAACCAGAACCTCCAGATCTTCCAGACGCCGGACCACGTCGTGCTGCTGACCGAGATGGTCCACACGGCCCGCGTCGTGCCTCTCGACGGGCGTCCACCGCTCGACGATGCCATCCGCCAGTGGTCGGGAGACGCGCGTGGCCATTGGGAGGGCGACACGCTCGTCGTCGAGACCGCCAACTTCAACCACGAGAGAAGATGGAGCTCGGGCGCCAATATCCAGACTGATCCGGAAGGTCTGGCCTCAGTCGAGGGCCTGTACTATTCGACCAAGAGTTTGACACTGGTCGAGCGCTTCACCCGTGTTGACACCGACACGCTCGAGTACGAATACACCGTGACCGACCCGGAGACGTGGACACGTCCGTGGACGGCCTCGATCCCGCTGCAGCGCACCGATGTGCCGATGTACGAATATGCGTGCCATGAGGGGAATCACAGCATGTACGGCATCCTGGCCGGGCGGCGCGCGGACGAGAAGGCCGCTGCCGAGAGTCCGTGATCGGGTGTCTGCGCCTGCAGGGGTGTTGTCAGGCTGAGGTCGTGGCTGGCCAGGCAAACGCTTCGGGCGGGATCTTCAGCACGATTTGCCGGTTCAGCTTCGTATCGAACAACTCCGTGCAGAGCGAACCGAAAACGGAGAAATGATTACTGAGGGACACGCATGCCTCGCCCGAGATAATCGTCTCGAGCAGGCCGTTACCCTCAGCAATCTCGCCGGGAAATATGCAAAGGAGCGCCCAATTCAGCCCCGTGAGCGGCGTGTCATTGAAACGACCCTGAACGACGGTTCCGACGTAGGCGAAGAGACAATTCCCGTGTCGTGGGCTCGTTGAATTGACACCCGCAGCTCACCGAACAATCGCAGTTGTCGTAGGTGTGGCTCTCGAATTCCCAATTGCTAGGCATCTTGCCAGCCTTTCGCGCCAGCGGTCACATCGTAGCGGCCGAGTCGGGAACCGAATTCAAGAGCCATGATCAATCCACGGGCACGAGGTGCGTGAGTTCCTCGGTCCAGTGCACCAGGACGCTCAGATCCGTTTGTGTACTAGTCACCGCCCTCGTACTTGAACGACACCTTGACCTTGGCGCGATAGGCTTCGATCTTGCCGTTCTTGATATCCATATCGAGGGCCGCGACTTCAGCGATCCCTTAGATCCCTCAGGCTCCACGCTGCTCGCTCAACTGCGGCAGCCGCAGCCTTCTCCCATGATTCGGAACTAGTTCCTACGAGCTCGACGACCTTGTAAACACTCTCCGCCATATCAGTTTTCCCTCCGCAGTTATGTCTTGCATTCGGGCACTACAGTTATCAAGTCTTCCCTGTCGGCGTCCACGGGCCGGGGCCCAGACGCCCGCCTGAGCTGTGATGGTAACCGACTTGTCAGCTGCTGCCGCTGCTCAGCGAACAAAGGAAGCCCCCCCGCCCAGTTCGTAGAACACGATGGGGACGAAGTCATTGGCGGTCAACCTCGGCACCTGTCCCCACTGAGCGTCGTAGGCGGCCGTCGGCTGGGCGGCCATGACCTGTTCCAGAGTTCGGCCCTCCGAGATCAACGTTCGGACCTGGTCGCGAACATCAACAATCATGTCGCGGAACTCGATCAAGCTGCTGCGACCGACGACGCGGAGGCCGTGGCCCGGAATCACCTTGGTGTCCGGTCCCACCATGGCGATCGCCATCTCTAACGCCTCAATCGTGCCGGCGACCGTGCCGCCGTTGTAGACGTCGATGAGCGGATAGCTCGTCGTGCGGAACACGTCACCCAAGTGCAGCACGTTCGAGTCCGGGAAATAGACGAAGGTGTCACCGTCGGTATGCGCGGCCGGCGCGAGAAACGCGCGCACTTCCTCGCCGTTAAAGTGGAAACTCACCTTGTCGCTGTAGGTGACGATGGGTAGCGCGCCTACAGGGGGCTGCGGGGCAAAGCGTCCTCCCGCGAAGGGGGAGCGGAGTTGCTCGAGCGTGCGCACGCGCATGTTGTCATGGGCGAAGATCACTACGCCCCGGCCTGCGAGATGCTCGTTGCCGCCAATGTGGTCCTGGTGAACATGGGTGTTGATCAGGAAGCGAATCTCCCTGTCAGAGATCTCCCGGACTGCGGCGACCAGCCGGTCAGCCAGCGGCGCGAACAGGGAATCGACCAAGAGGACGCCCTCGGGCCCAGCAAAGACACCGACGTTGCTTCCTCCGCCCGGGCGCTGCACCATGTGGACCTTGCCCGCCACAGGCACAGTCGTCAGCTCGACGCCGGCAAACCGGGCTCCTTGGTCTTGCTGCCCGGCGGCAACGCCGACAAGGCACGCTGCGACAAGCGTTCCTGCGACTACGGTGCGTTCCTTGGTCATGCGATGTCT
>CBDCVL010000007.1:0-289989 GCA_965223015.1 Vicinamibacterales bacterium
GCGATGGTCGTGGTCGACGTACTCGCCCACGAGGAGACGCACGTGCCCTTCGCCGAGGGGGACGACGCGACTGAGACACTCCTCTTTCATAGAGCGGACGAACCGCTCGGCATACGCGTTGAGATTGGGACTCTTCGGCGGGAGACGGATCGGCTGGACACCCCCGCCCTCTAGGATCTCGCCAAAGACCCGCGTGGAGAGCGGGTCGCGGTCGTGAATCAGATAGCGGGCGCGTCGCAAGCAGCCATCGACCGGGTCCGTCAAATTGCGGGCCATCTGCTCCATCCACGTGCCGTACGGCCGCGGATGGATCCCGGCGATGGTCACGCGGCGGGACTGCAGCGCGATCACGAAGAAGACCAGGTACCGCTGGAGCCCGGCCAGCGTGAGCACCTCGGCGGTGAACAGATCGCAGGCCGTGAGGCCCTCCCAGTGCGCCTGCAGGAACGTCTTCCAGGGCATGCGCCGGCTCCGCTCGGGAGCCGGGTCGATCCCGTGGTCGTGCAGGATCCGCTTCACCGTGGTCCGAGCGATCTCGTGGCCGAGGTTCGAGAGCGCCCGCGGATCCGTGTGTACCCCCACTGGGGATTCTCGACCGCCATCCGGACCACGCGCGCGGCCACGTCACGTCGCGTCATCGGCCGGCCTCGACCGCGGCGGGCGCTGCCGTCGTATGTCTGGGCGATCAATCTCCGGTACCAGCGGAGAATCGTGTCAGGCGTGACGATGCCGGCGACCTGCATCCAGACGCGCCGTCCGAGTTTCTGGCCGCGCACGGCGAGTCGACGGCGTTGGGCATCGGTCAGGCGAAGCGGCCGAGGGCCCAGGTGCTCCCGGAGGACCCGATTCTCCTCCCGGAGAGACGCGATCAGATCGTCTTGGTGGCGGTTCACCCAGCCAGCGAACGTGAGAACGAGGAACTGTAGCGCAGGCGGCATGGCCTGAGATTACTGGGGAGACTCGACCAGCACTGACCGGACCTCGGCCCATTAAACGCACCTTACGGGATTGTAGATGGCCTACGCAACACCCGAGTCGTTCACGTGCTGTGATGCGTGTGTGCCATCGTCCTCCTTGAGGCAGGGCAACAAGGGAAGAATCCATGTCCATGTGACCACAAGCCTAAGAGTCAGAACGCCACGTTGGTCAAACATCAGATGCGAAATGTCATGTAGCCTTCAGCCGGCATTCATCGCATTCGCAAATCGATCGCAAATACTCGAATGCGAAGATTCCTGTAGCGTGGCCGTCCTTGAAGGCTATGCTGTAGGCATATTGACCCGTTGGTTTCAGGCTGGCGAGTTGTTCGCTGGAAGGGTCGAAGACCGGCAAGAGGTTGAGGCCGGTCGGTTGCGCGACGGGCTTGTTCGCCTCCTCTTGACAAGAAGCGCAGGGACAGCGAGCGCGGAGCCAACCAGATCGGTATTGGCTGATGTGGCCGTCGCTCCAGTGGATCTTGATGCCCTGGGTTTCCCATTTTTCCAGTTTGAGAGGCTTCAGCGAATCCATCAAAATGTCATCCCGGGGATCTTTGAGGATTCATGACCGGCAGCCTGCTCGCGGGCGCTACGAGCCACTTCCACCAAGGCTTTGGCCGCCGCTGATTCGGGGTCACGTTTAACCACCGGCAGGCCCTCGTCGCCGCCCAACACCACGGCCGGATCCAGGGGAACGTGGCCCAAAAACGGTACTTCCAGCTGCTCAGCAGTGTTCTTGCCGCCACCGTGACGGAACACCTCCGTACGATGCTGGCAGTTGGGGCACTCGAAAAAGCTCATGTTCTCTACCAAACCAAGAATCGGGACCTTCAGGTTGCGAAACATCTGCAAACCTTTGCGGGCGTCAATCAGGCTGACATCCTGCGGCGTGGTGACCACCACACCACCGGTCAGTGGTGTCTCCTGACACAATGTCAACTGGGCGTCGCCGGTACCGGGTGGTAGGTCGATAACCAAGTAGTCCAACTCACCCCACTCACATTGGTCCAACATGGTCTTCAAGTACTTGTGCACCATCGGCCCACGCACAATGGCGGCTTCTTCCTGCGGCATCAAGAAACCGATGGACATCAGCTTTAACCCTAATGCCTCGATCGGCAAGAATGACTGTTGGGTGGTTCCCATTCCAGGTTTAGCGTCTTTAACAGCAAACATGGTCGGCACGCTGGGACCATAAATGTCTCCATCCAGCAGTCCGACTTTCGCTGCCGATTCCGCCAAGACCAACGCCAGATTCGACGCCACGGTCGACTTACCCACGCCACCCTTGCCCGACGCAACCGCAATGAGCTGTTTGACTTGATCGATCATTGGGGTTCCTTAATTGATAAGAGCACAGCTTTGTGCTTCCGGCCTCGACTGCGATCCAAGCTCCTCCCGACGTGAACGCCTCAGTGCACTGTCAACGGACTCAGCGCGAGGCTCGTCCCTTTATCGACAACCTCGCCCAGATCTTAGCAGGCATACGTCACCTCCGACCAAACCAGCAGCATGCGCGTCCGCAACAACCGGTAGCGAGGCATTGTCAACTTCAGGCCGCAAGTGACAGGGTACGCGCCGGTGCGACGGCGCTTGGGTGAAAACAGCCAGCGGTACTTGCGGGTGCGCAGAGCCCGATGGAACTCCAGGATCGTCGACGGTCTCAGCACGATCGCTGAGCGAATCACCCGGGCCGGGCGCATGAACAGTGCACACACGCCGGCGAGGATCCGATCCGACGCGCAGAGATTCGGCGCCCGGTGCCGCGAGCGATTCAGCAGGAGCAGTTGCTGCTTGACCAAGACCGATTCAGCCACGACAGACCGCAGGCCGCCGGGGCCCATCAGCCGGGCCAGGGTGGCGATCAGGTGCACCAGCAGGATGATCGGGTCGCGCATCGGAACATCCTAGCGACCACGCCCAGGATCACCAAACTTGATAATCTCTACGGATTGCCGGGCTGAGTAGTAATTCGCCACCCACAGGTCGTCGCGGCGACGGGCGCGGTCGTGGACCGCGGCGAGCAACTCCCCTGCCCCGGCGGCGCCACTGGCCACGGCATCGACCAGTCGAGGCCGCTGGAAGACCCTGGCTAGACGATTGTTACGCGGCGAGCATCCGCTCCGCCTCTCGACAGCTCCGCCTCGATTCGAGACGCCAGCGCCGGCCGATCTGGGTCGACGGTGAACGCCTCGGGCAGCACCTTGAGCGCCACGTCCCGGTCGAGCGTGGTGTCGCGGGCCTGATACACCTCGCCCATACCGCCCTGGCCGATCTTGGCGGTGACCGTGTAGTGGCCGAGCCGTGCGCCGACTGCTAAGGCCATGAGTTGTCGACTGTTGTCGAGGCTCATTGTAGTCAGGGCGGCTTCACGGCTCCCGCCCGTGCACAGAATTGCCCGAGCATGCGTGCGTGCGCTTATTCCGGGGCTTCAGCCGCCTGGCAGGTGTTCGGAGTCGTCGGCGCGGGCCGTGTGCAGCGTACGTTCGCTTCCGGCTGTGCAACCTGTTGCGCCGTCGGTTTCGGATACTCTTAATCTCTGAGATCGGCGCCCCCCCTTACGGGCAGGTAGTGTTCCTTCCAACGCCTCCCCGCATCGGAGTCGCCGCGCGCAAAACGGGGATGTCCCGTGCGCTGTTGAAACTCAGCGGCAGCTTGGTTCACGACTACGCAACCATCTCTGACGACTCCCCGAGTCCTAACCGCGCGTCGCGTGCCCGGAGGGCAGCGACCAGCGCGGGCATATCTTGACATCCTTGCACCCGGCGGAACCCCTTCGCCGCTTCGAGCACCCCGGCGGCCACCCAGCGGAGCACCATCGTCCCGCCGCGCCAGCGTTTCACATGGCGCTGCACGTGGCGCGTTCGGCTGAGGAGACTCTCGATGGCGTTCGTGGTGGCGAGCGATCGTTGGAGACGCTCCGACAGACCCAAGCCGAGCACGGTCAGCGTCTCGTCGAGCCCTTCCCGCACGCTCGTGGCCGCACTCGGGTAGTCAGTGTCCAAGCGCCGCGCCAGGTCCTGCAGCAGACGCTTGGCCGTCTTGACGTGGCTGTTCGTGTAGGCGCGCGTGAGGACCGCCTTCACCCACGGCCGCTGTGCCTCAGGGAGATGCTCCAAGATGTTCCGGCCCTTATGGACCTGACACCGCTGCACCAGTGCGGCGCGCCCGAATGTCTGGGTCACGGCCGTGTCGAGGGCCTTCGCGCCATCGACGATCACCAGCAGGCTCCGGTCGGTGCGCAGCCCGCGGCTGCCGAGATTGGTCAAGAGCCCCTGACAGACCGTCGCGTTCTCCGTGGCCCCTTCCCACAGGCCGAGCGGGTGTTTCGCGCCCATTGTATCGATGCCTAGGGCGACAACGATACAGTGTCCACCCACGTGCACGCCATCAATCAGCAGCCCCACCAGGTCCAGCGCGTCGAGCGGCGTCGCCCGCCACGCATCCAGCTGCGCCTGAGTCTGCGCGACAAAGCGTCGACTGACCGCACTCTTGCTCGTGCTCCGCGTGGTGACGTCGGCGCCGAGCGGTTCCAGACTCCGCGCATACTGGCGGGTCGCCACACCGATCAGCATCTGGTCGACCACGCGCCGGTTCAGCGGGTCCGCATTCGCGAATGCCCGGGCCGTTGGCAACGGAACCTCCTCGCCGGCGCGCCGCGCACGGGGCCGACGAATCGCCACCTTCCGCCCGCCCAGCACGACCTGACTCGGCGTATGCCCCGTTCGATACGCCTGGCGCGCAGGTTGATGCGCATCCCGTGGCCCACAGACGGCGGCCCGATCCTCTTCCAGCATGGCTTCGAGTACCTTCAGGCCAGACGCGACGACCAGCTCCTGGAGCTCGGCCTGCGTATCAATGAGGATATCGACCAACGGCAGGTGCCGTGGCGTCGGGGATACCGATTGGCGACGGCGAGGGACTGTGCGAGACTGCTTCTTCATGGCGGCTCCTTACTGGGAGGCTTGCACCTCGGTTTCGTCACCGGTCGTATAGCACGACCAGTGAAGAGCCGCCGCTTCAAATTTCAACAGCTACTGGGACATCTCCCGCAAAACGCCGAGTCGCATTTGTACTGAACCCGGACAAGCGCTTGACGGAACTTCCTGTGAAGTTCAAACATGGACGAACACAAACAACACTGTGGGTGAACTGTCGCCGGAAGAGCTAAGCGTGGCCGGACTGCTCGGCCGAACTGGCGACACTTAAAGCGAGGATGCAATGAACAGAAAGCATGCGTTAACGCTCGGCGCTGTCGGGCTCTCAATCGCTCTTGCCGCGCCGCCGGCGTTCGGCCAGCAGGCGGCCCCAGGTAACATGAACATCCTGATTGTCTGCGGGGACGAAAACGGCAACTACGCCAAATGCACGAGCCTTGACGACCGCTCGCTCGAGCTCCATCTGCGTCTCGACTTGGGACACCACGTGACCATGATGCCTGATGACACCGAGGAGGCCGAAATGCAGGCGGCGGCCGACGCGGCGGACTTGATAATCCTCCCCGAGTCGGTGAGCTCTAACGGGGTCGGCACGAAACTCACTGCAACGTCGACGCCGATCATCAACATGGAGGCGTTCCTGCAGGATGAGTTTCAATTCGTGGACCCGGACGGTCAGAGTGTCGATCCCGGCTCGCCAGAGGGAGGTGCCGGGGGCACCATTGAAGAGCCGACCGGTGAGGTCGAAGTCGGCCACTTCGGCGCCATCGATGGCGAGACCGATATCGTCATCGTGGATCCTTCACACCCGCTGGCGGCAGGGCTGTCGGGCCGCGTTACCGTCTACACCATCCCTGCGGAGATCAACTGGGCCGTGAATGAGGTGTTGGCACCCGGGGTCCAGTCTGTGGCCGCTCTTCCGGACTACCCTGAAGCGCAGTCGATCTACTTCATTCTCCCAGGCGATGCGCTCTTCGACGGCTCGCCCTCGCCAAACCTGCGCATCTCGCTCTTCACCGAGAACAACAACGACCTTGGCACGTATCATAGGATGACCGAAGACGGCCATCGCCTCTACGACGCCGCGATTAACTGGGCGTTGACCTACGGTTCCGGGATGTAGAAGACAGCCTGTCGGGGCGTCTTGCTCGCTTACCGTATGGCCGGCGGTTCTAAGCAGCGTGCGAAGGTGCAAGACATTGGTAGAGAGACGAGCCACATTATGTTTTGCGATGTCACCGCACATTGTGATGTACCGGTAGCGTTTAACGCGCAGGTTTGCGATTACATCGATATCTGGCAGATTGACGCCTGGCGCGACGAAGTCGCCTTCTAGCCAGTCGGCGAAGGTCTCAATCCGATTGCCAAGATCGGTCGCGTCCACACCTAGTCTCGGGTCGTCGCGAACCTGCCTGAGATGGAAGATGAACGTTAAATCAGATGGGCGCGCATTGGACGGCACCTTCTTCAGGCCAAGGGGCACGGGCGCGCCCTTGAAAGCGTGAACCTCGGACAGAAAGTCACGAAGTAAGACGATGAAGAGTTGTGCGTGTTGTTCGGTCTTAAACATGAAATTCGTTGGCTCGGCGTGATCGTTTTTCACGAACATCGCCCAATTCACCATGTCGTCAATCATCTTCCATGCAGAATTGAGGATGATTGACTCTCGCTCGATTTCATTCATGTGAGCCGTACCGGAATCGGTCGGAGACCGAATTCGTTGAATCAGGCTATCGCAGCCTGGGCATAGTACTGCGCTTCGAACTCTACTGCTTCCCGTCCGCGTGTCAGAATGAGCGGTTTAACCACGGGCTGCTAGGCCTGAAGCCGGTGGATGACGCCGTCGACAACGACGGCTGACTATTGCGGTACGTCCACGCTCCTCGCCGGCGAGCACGGGAACGCGACCCTTATTCGCGAAGGATTCCGAGCAGCTAATTTCAGGACTCGGCCAGCGGCGCATTGTACTGCCCCAGGGTTCTTGGACAGTGGTTTGACGGTATTCGCTTCTACGCCGCCGCGTCCAGCCCGAGGAGGTCGCGTCGCACCTGGGCCGGGCTTCGGTCGTCGTACTTCTCCAGCATCCACTGCTCGTTGTACGTCCGCTTGAACTCGAGCAAGGCCAGGCGGAGCTCCTCGATCGTCTCGAAGCTCCGCACCCACAACAGATTCTCCTTCAGCGTGCGGATGAAGCGCTCCGCGACGCCGTTGCCTTCGGGCTCCCGCACGAAGCTCGGGGAGCTTTCGATGCCGAAGAACGCGACCTCCTGTTGAAAATCGTCGGCCAAGTAGTTCGACCCGTGGTCGTGACGCAGCCGCAGCCCACGGGCCACGCCTTCGCCGATGCCCCCGAAGCGTTCGCGGATGCCCTGGCGGATCGGCTCCAGGGCCTCGAAGCGGGTCCCGCGCTTGGCGGCATGGAGCCCGATGCATGCGGTCGCGCAGTGATCGACGGCCACGAAGACGCAGGCCGCCCCCTCGGCGACCGTCACGGTGGCCGTCATGTCTGTGCCCCACATCACGTCGGGCGCCTCGGTGGTGATGGTCCCGTCGTGCGCCGTCGGCCCATGCGCGTGGCCCGCGCGCGGCGGGGCTTGGAGGTCGTGCTCGCGCATCAACCGGCGCACCCGCTCCTTCGAGGTGCGCATCCCCGCGACCCGCAGCTTCGCCCAGGCTTTTCGGTAGCCCTCGCCATGAAACGGCGCGGCTTCGAGCACCCGGCGAATGTGGGCCACCAGGACGTCGTCCGGGGCAGCGCCGATCGGCCCGCGGCGACGACACAGTGCAGGAGACCGTGTCGCCTGCCGCCGCGCATACACACTGGAGCGGGCGCGGTGCCACACGCGGCAGACCCGCTGCACGCCAGACGCCCGACGGGTGGAGATCGACTGGGCGCCACTCATCGCGTCGACCTCCGCCGGGCCAAAGGGCCGCCGGCCTCCAGCTGGTCCACCTTCGCGTACAGTAACTCGGTCTCCATCAGCAGCTCGCCGATCTTGGCCTGCAGCCGACGATGGTCGTCGTCCCGAGCATCCGGTGCGCGGCTCTTTCGGCCCGCCTGCCCCGCAGCCAGAAACTGAGCCCGCCAGTGCGACGCCCGCGCCGCCGTGATTCCCACCGCCCGCGACACGGACTCGAGGTCCTCCCCGCGCAACAGACGCAGCACTACCTCACGCTTGCGCCCGGCCGAGAACCGACCCCCACGGCCGCGCCCGGCGGCCACGCCGGTCGCCACCGATTCCTCAACGTGCTTCCTCATCTCGACACTCCTCCTGCGAGAACTCTCTCGCAATCAAGTGTCCAAGAAAACCCTAGGGCGCAGGAGCATCCCAGAGACCAGGACGAAGTGGATGCTCTGCGCGCAGGCCTGCACGACGATCTCGTCGCCGCTACAGAGATTGTTGTCGGCCAGAAGCTGTGAAGGCCCTGAGGGCTACTATTGAGCTGGCGGGACTGGCTTCGTGACGCGGCCTCGGCAAGTTGCTGGAGGACGTAGATGTCGGAGCCATCCTGTGCGGCGGCTCCGAGAAACTTGCCCATTTCGTCGATGAACAGGATCAACTCGCCGTAGGTCTTGGGTTTTGTGGCGGCGGCTTTGCTCAGTGCCGGCATGAGGTTCGTCTCGGTCCAGCCACCGCGTGGCTGACGGGATTCGAACCCGAACCACGTGATTTTCTAAGTTAATGATGGCAAAGGACTTCTTGCGATAACCCTTTGTCGGTCCTCACGTTCCAGCGATGCGGACGTGCTCTCCCGTCCCCTGGAGTCCCCCCGAGTCGACCCCGCGTGGCTCGCGGGACCGCCTCGCGAAGACCGGGCGGGATCGCTGGGATACGGAGAATATCAGCACTCACGGCCAAGTCCTACGCGACGAACTGGGAGGGACCGGTAGCTGAGGTGCAAGGCAAACGCATCCCAGTCTCAAGCGACAGCGACATCATCAAGGCCCCGAAAACGCCACGTTACTTCCAGGTCTAAGCTGTCGTCGTGTTCCGGGAGAACGTCAGTCGCTGTCGGTTCTCAGCCGCGCGCGCCCTCCGTCATCCGAGCCAGCCCTGAGCTGCGCCGTGAACTCGGCTGGCGTCAGATAGCCCAGGCTCGAGTGTGGTCGCACCTCGTTGTAGTGCTGTCGCCACTGCTCGATCCCGACCTTCGCGTCCATGCGGTTCCGATGGCTCCCTCACTTTCCGAGGGCGCCATTCTCTCAAGCGTCAGCTGGCCCGAAAAACGGCAGGCAGGTCAGGGCCATAGGAGTTGACCGTATGCGAAGATCGAAGCGACCCACTGGGGCTCCAGCCGCATCGTGTGGCTGCGATCTGGCGAGAGCTGGTCCGCCGGGTGCAGGTCGCGCTCACGCACGAAGACGAGACGCCCTCTTGCCATGCCGGTGAAGCGCATTCCTCCGAATCCGACCTTGGCGCAGCCGCCGGTGTCGTCCGCCGAGACGACTTGATCGGTGGGCAGCGACACTCGGAGCCTGCCCGGGAATAGGACGAACGTGCCGGGTGGACCGTTGCCCAGGATCGGGAACTGCGAGGGGCGGTCGCGTTCCACGACGAGCGACGACGGCGCGGCGAAGGCAATCAGGAGGGGAATGGCCACGCGCGCGGCGTCTGCGGTGCGCGAACGTGACGGTCCGGGCGCCCTATTCGCGTTCGCAGTCCTGAGGCGCATGATCTCGTTGCGAGCCATGTCTGATTCATACAACAAGACCGGTCGCTGCCAGTGTACTGGAAGCGGCCAAAGGTGTGGCTCCTGCGGAGGGTCACAAGAAATACGGGCCAAACCGCCCCACCCGTCGCGGGTCTTCATGCAACAACGCCTCGATCTACACAGAATCCCTATCTGAGTGTCGCCTTGGACACCAGCCATTCATCGAGCTTCGACCAGCGCCGCCGGCCGGAGACATTCTTCACCGCGATGGCGGCGGCCTTCTTCTGGCCGACCAGCACGACGAGCCGCTTGCCGCGCGTGATGCCGGTGTAGAGCAGATTGCGCTGCAGCATGGCGTAGTGCTGTGTCAGCACCGGGATGACCACGGCGGGGTATTCCGAGCCCTGGCTCTTGTGGATCGTCGCCGCATAGGCGAGCACCAACATGTCCAGTTCGCCGAAGCCGTACGCGATGCGGCGGCCGTCGAACTCGGCGATTAGCTCTCCCTCCTCGACATTGACGCCTTCCACGGTGCCGATGTCGCCGTTGTAGACGTCCTTGTCGTAGTCGTTCTCGATCTGCATGACCTTGTCGCCGGGCGAGAAGGTCCAGCCGAAGCGCTCGACCTTCTCCTCGCCGGCGGGGTTCAGCGCCGCCTGCAACTCGACATTGAGCGACCTCGCGCCGGCGCCGCCCCGGTTCATCGGGCACAGTACCTGGATGTCGCGCACCGGATCGAGGCCAAACCGGCGGGGAATGCGCTCGCGGACCAGGGTCAGGATGCGCTCCACCGCCTGTTCGGGGTCTTCCGCCGGCACGAAGTAGAAGTCGCTCTCGCCCTCCCCCGCGTCGAACTCCGGCATCTGGCCCGCGTTGATCCGATGCGCATTGATGACGATCCGGCTCTTGGCCGCCTGCCGGAACACGTCGGTCAGGCGCACGACCGGAATCGCACCGGATCCGATGATGTCCGCGAGCACCTGGCCGGGGCCAACCGAGGGCAACTGGTCAATGTCGCCGACAAGCAGCAGGGCGGCATGATCGGGCACGGCTTGCAGCAACGCTTGCATCAGCAGGACATCGACCATCGAGCTTTCGTCCACCACGAGCAGGTCGCACTTGAGCGGGTTGTCCTCGTTGCGGCGGAAGCCGAAGGTCTTGGGATCAACCTCCAGCAGCCGGTGAATGGTCTTGGCCTCCATGCCGGTGGCCTCCGACAGGCGCCTGGCGGCCCGGCCCGTGGGCGCGCACAGCCGGAGTGTCACGGCCTTGGCCTGCAGGATCCGCAGAATGGTCTTGACGATGGTGGTCTTGCCCACACCAGGACCGCCGGTGATCACCGTCGTCTTCGAGCGCAGCGCGAGGCGCACGGCTTCGGCCTGACTGTCGGCCAGGGTTAGGCCGGTGCGGGCCTCGGCCCAGGGCAGCGCCTTGGCCGGGTTGATGTCCGACCAGGGCACGGGTCCGCCGGTCACACGGCGCAGGTGTCCAGCGACCGCCCGTTCGGCATGATAGAGCCCGCTCAGAAAGACGCACCGGGTGCCGGCCACGCTGTCGGTGGTCACGGTCTGCGCGGCCAGTTCCATCTCCAGCGCCGAGGCGATGAGATCTTCCGGCACGTCGAGCAGCTTCACCGCAAGCGTGTTCAGCTCCGCAGTGGGCAATCCGCAATGGCCATCGCCCATGGCCTCGGTCAGCGCGAACGCGATCCCGGCGCGCACCCGGATCATCGCGGTCTTCTCGATGCCGAGTCGTTCCGCGATCAGATCGGCGGTACGGAAGCCGATGCCCCTGATGTCGCGGGCCAGCCGGTAGGGGTTCTCGCTCAGGACCTGCACGGCATCGGCGCCGTAGGTCTTGAAGATGCGCACCGCGCGGGCCGTGCCGACGCCGTGCTGGTGCAGGAACACCATGATCTCGCGGATCCTCTTCTGGTCCGCCCAGGCCGCGGTGATCCTGTCGGCCCGCTTCGGACCGATCCCCACGACCTCGCGCAGACGCGCCGGACTGGCCTCGATGATGTCGAAGACGTCCGTGCCGAACAGGCGGACCATCCGCGTGGCATAGACCGGGCCGATGCCCCGGATCATGCCGGAGCCAAGATATTTTTCGATGCCTTCCACCGACGAGGGGGCGGAGGCTTTCAAGAAACGCACGCGGAATTGCAGCCCGTGCGTCCGGTCGTTGGTCCATTCGCCTGAGGCGGTGATCCATTCGCCGGCCGAAATCGTCGCGGCGTGGCCCACCGCGGTGACGAGATCGCGGTGGCCGCGGGCCTTGATACGGAGCACGCAGAAGCCGGTCTCGGGGTTGTGGAAGGTGACCCGCTCGACGAGGCCGGCCAGCACCTCGCGGCCAGGTGCGCCGTCTCGTCGGCCGGCTTGGTCGGCGGGGGTGCGGTCGCGGTGGTCAGCGGACGGGTTCGGGCCGGGGGTCATGGGCGTGAACTGTCATCGGAGCCTGTGACGTGATGACCTGCTTCAATACCGGTGCACGGCACTGACGCCCCTATATGTCAAGACACACATTCAGGCAGCGTGTGCGACGTCTCGACGAGCGCGGAAGTCTGTCATGACGCGCTGGTAGATCTCGCGCGCGAGGAAACGTTTGAGGCACCGGATGATCTCACGTTTGGTGCGGCCGTCGGCCGTACGTCGGGTGCTTCCGCCATCAACTGTTGCTACCACGCCCTTATCTCGTTCTAACCAAACCGCTTAGACTAGATATTCAGTGCCAGAGAGGTGCCAGCGTCAAAATCGGCTGGAAGTATCTGGATGATTAGGGCTTAAGCTCTCTTCACCAACACTTGATGACGGAAGCACCCAATGCCTCGGCCCGGTCTATGCCAGGCGCATGGCGAGGCTGTTCACCCGCGAGATCTAACAACGAGTTGTGACAGACTTCCGCACGCGCCAACACGTCACCCAGGCCGTCTAAACGAGTGTTCTGACATATAGGGGCGTCAATACCGAACTGGAACTTGATTGGCTGGCAGTCGTTCATTCAGAACCGGACGAGGCCAGTCCATTCGAGGTCAGGAAGCGGTCGATGGTCTCGAAGATTGAAATCGTCTCGGCGCGATTGAAGCCCCCGTGTCGCCCGCCCGGCACGGTGTGCAACTCGTTCGTCACGCCAACCTTGGACAGCTCTTCATGAAGCTGCACCCCATGCTGGTACGGCACGGTCGGGTCGGCGTCTCCGTGAATCGAGAGAATCGGTGGCAATCCTGCCCGCACGTAGGTCAGGGGCGATACGCGCTCGGCGATCTCGAACCGATCCGGCATGCTGCCCATCCACTGCACCGCGTAGTTCCTCATGTTGGCTCCGTCGAGCAGGTCCCCCACATCGGTGATGCCGTACCAGTTGATGATGGCGGCCACCAACAGCTCCTCGTTGCCCGGGCACTGGCGGTCGAGCCCGGCCGCCGCCGGAATCATGCCGGTCGCCAGCGCGAGATGTCCGCCGGCCGAGTTGCCGGTCGTGACAATACGGGACGGATCGATGTTGTACTCATCCGCGTTGCGAACCACCCAGCGCAGCGCGCAGAGACAGTCTTCGACCGCTGCCGGCGCCAGCGAGACGGCGCCCAGCCGATACTGCACGTTAACTACTGCCCAGCCCCGCTCGAGCCACGGCAGCAACCGGAGGACGTTGCTTTCCTTCGTCCCACCGACCCATCCACCGCCGTGCATGTACATCAGCACGGGCGTCGGTTCGGCGGCGCCACGCGGCAAGTAGAGGTCGACCTTGTTCTCTTGGTTGTTGGCGGTGCCGTAGGTCACGTTTGGCACCACCCGGTACGTATTCGATAGGTGAGACGCCCAGGCTTCGGTGTCGCTGATCTGGGCCGACGTAGGCGTAGCGGACACCAGTAGCATCACGGCGACGAGATACATGACTGTCATGAGGCTGTTCTTGCTCATCATCCCCTCCACTTCGCGTTTCATCGACCAAGTCTGCCACGCTCTCACTGAACTTGACAGTGCCCACCAGCGTGAGCGACAGATGCGGAGGTTCACCTCTGCTGCGCAGGCGCAACGGTTCCTGTCGGTGCACGGCGTGGTGTTGAATCTGTTTCGTGTCGGTCGTCACCTCCTGCGAGTCGTCCACCATCGCTTGTTGCGCACGCGAGCCTTTGGGGTCTGGCGGGAGGTGACGTGTGTCTGAATCGGAGGGCTGCATCATCGCCCCATCAGCGGCAGAGCCTGTCCGTTCAACGTCAACTTGACAGTGCTGTCAGGCGAAGTGGACGTGGGCCAAGTTGCTCCCGGAGGACCCGATTCTCCTCCCGGCGATAATCGATCACGTCTTCCTGGTGGCGGTTCACCCAGCCAGCGGCCGTGAGTATGAGGACGCGCAGAGCGACGGGCATTCCCTGAGGCTACTGGGGGAGCAGCCACTCGCACCGACCTTGTTTCGCCGATTCGCCAACCTCGGCCGCTTTGTTGCACCATACGGGGTTTCAGTTCTTCGGTGTGAGTTTGAGCAAGCGCTCGGTACTTTCGTCCTCGTCGTCCTCCAGGACCCAGATGGCGCCGTCCGGTCCCTCGACGATGCTGCGAATTCTTGCACCCATATCGTAGCGCTCGACTTCGCGGGCATCCATGCCGTCGAGCTCGACACGCACGATCGCCTGGGACGAGAGCCCGGCCGCGAATGCATCACCTCGCCAGTCGGAGAACAGATCGCCACGATAAATCATCAGGTCACCCGGCGAAATGACGGGGTTCCAAGAAATCGCCGGTTTCTCGAATTCCGGATGCGTGTCGTGGTCCGGTATCTCGCGCCCGTCGTAGTGGTCGCCGGCGGAGACGATCGGATAACCGTAATTCGCTGCACGCTTGATCAGGTTTAGCTCGTCGCCGCCGCTCGGCCCCATCTCGATGTCCCAGAGCTGACCCTTGAGATCGATTGCCAGCCCGAGCACATTGCGGTGGCCCAGTGACCAGATCTGCCCATAGATCCCGTCATCGTCGACCAGCGGGTTCACGGCGAAGTAGTCGACGAAAGGATTGTCGTCCGGAACCGAACCATCTTCATGCAATCGCAGGATCTTGCCCTGGTTCGTCTGCATGTCCTGGGCCGGCGTGAATTTCTGGCGGTCTCCGGACGAGATCCACAGGTACCCTCCGTCGTCGAACAACAGTCGGTGCCCGTAATGGCCGAAGCCGACGACCTTGGGATACTGGCGCCAGATGACTTCGACGTCGGACAGTTCTCCGCCGCCCTCGGTCTGGTTCAGAACCGCCCGGACAACGGCTGCGCCACGGGCATGGCCGCCCACACCAGACTCGGCGTAGCTTAGGTAGATCACGTTATTCTCGATGAAATCCGGATGCAGGGCGATGTCGCCCAGGCCACCCTGGCCGCCGTACGCGACGTCCGGTACGCCATCGATGTCGGGGGACTTCTCACCGTTCTGGGTGACGATGAAGAGGTTGCCTTTCTTTTCCGTCACCAGCATGCGGCCGTCTGGCAGGAAGGCGAGAGCCCATGGCTCGTCGAATGAGGTAATGGACTCGACCTCGAATGGCAGGTCCGTTTGTGCTTGCGCGCCAGCCGCCATCAAGATACTCGAGATGATCAGCCCATTCACGAAGAATCGTCTAGCCATTCAATAACCTCGATCGTTACGTTCGGAGTCCACCCAAGCTACGCTCGTGCATCATAGTTGGTCCGAGATTTCCATTTTGGCCATCACGGATCGATGCAGTTATACACCCTGTACCTACGGAAAACCTCATACGCACGGTTCGCGTGACCGATCGCGCGGACGAGGGGCCGGCGAACGATGGCAACGTGAGCATCGCGGCCGTGCACTCCGTGAACGTCGACGAGTGGCTGGCGTCCTTCGGACGTTCCTCCGGCCGCCGCGCGGCGTGCATGGTCTTCCGGCGGCGACCGTCCATGGCGGTCGTCAGGCCGCGTGACGATGGTAGCTGTGGTGCAGGCCGCCCACGTGCGGCATCGCCATGACCTCGCCCGGTGCAGCAGGCTCGACGCGTCGGCTCACGGGCGCATCCTTGCCCAACGAGAGATGCGTGCGCCAGAGATGGTAGTAGTCGATGTACGATCGCAGTATTCGGTGGAGTGATCGCTCATTGAGCACGATCACGTGGTCGACGCACTCTCGGCGCATCGATCCGATCAGTCGTTCGACATACGGGTTCTGCCACGGACTCTGGGGAGCCGTCAGGACCTCGTCGATTTCCATCGCCTCGAGACAGGCCCGAAAATTGTGGCCGTAGGTCCCGTCGCGATCCCGCAACAGAAACCGTGGCGCCGTGTCCCACGGGAACGCGTTGCGGATCTGTTGGGCCGTCCACGCGGCCGTGGGGTGCCCCGTCACGTTGACATGCAGGATCTGGCGTCGATCATGGGCCAGCACCACGAAGACAAAGAGCACCCGAAACGTGAGCGTCGGGACCACGAAGAAGTCGACCGAGACGAGTTGGCCGATGTGATTCGTCAGAAACGTACGCCAGGTCTGGGACGGCGGGGGCCGACGACGCACCATGTAGTGCCCGACCGTGGCTTCGGCGATCGCGATACCGAGTTTCAGCAGCTCGCCGTGGATGCGCGGGGCGCCCCAGGTCGGGTTGGCGTGGCACATCTGGCGGATGAGCACTTGAACGGCGCGCGGGATGCGTGGCCGACCGGGTCCGCGCGGCCGACTCTTCCAGCGCCAATAGCACCGAAACCCTCGTCGATGCCACCGGAGAACGGTGTCGGGCTTGACGATGACGAGCGCTCGCCGCCATCCGGGCCACAGGTGACAGAGCCACGTCCAGAACAGCCGGTCAACGGGCCGCAACCGCGGGCGCCCGCGGGCCTGTCGCTGCAGGACCGCTCATTGATGACGAAGCGCCGCGTTCTCAATCTGGAGCGCCGCCTGGCTCTGCAGGCCTGAGCCCAACGCGGTGAACAGTACGAGACAGACGGTCCGCATGGCCCGTGATGCTAGCAGGCCGACGCGAGATCCTCAATAATGCCCAATGTACATAATGGGGGGACGAGGTTTTCGGTAGGCACACCCCGCTCGGGTGGTCCGTCCTGGCTGACATTCCTGGGGCATGCGAAGGATAGCCTGTGGAGCATCGACCTGTTCCGGTGCGAGTCGGCGACCCTGCGAAGCCATTGGGTGCTGGTGGTGATGGACCCATACACGCGGCGGATCGTCGGCTTTGGCATCCATGCTGGAACCGTGGATGGCCGCGCCCTGTGCCGCATGTTCAACCATGCGATTCGAGGGCTCTCGCGTCCGAAGCGCCTCAGCTCCGACCACGACCCGCTGTATCGGTTTCACCAATGGTGCGCCAACCTGCGGGTGCTGCAGGTGACCGAGGTGAAGAGTGTGCCGTCTGTGCCGCTGTCGCATCCGTTTGTCGAACGGTTGATCGGCACGCTGCGACGAGAATGCGTGGATCAACTGCTGTTCTGGTCTGCGTCGGACCTGGAAGACAAACTGGTGGCCTTCCAGGACTTCTACAATGCGCATCGGGCCCATGCGTCGTTGGACGGGCGGACGCCCGTCCCGATACGAAAGGATGTCGCACGGCTCGACCGCTACCGCTGGGACGAGCATTGCCGCGGACTCTATCAGACGCCGATCGCGGCGTGAATCTGAACAGCGAAGACGGTGGCGAGCGTGGCGACGCGCCCGCCTGCAGAGTCTGCCGCGTTCCCGCCATCGCGCAGCAGGGCAGTACTTCAGCAACACATCTCACGCACGCCATCGCGAGAACTTCGCGGATGGTTCCGGCTCCCGCGACATGAAGATCGAGCGATAGATCGAATTCTTACGAATTCGCCACCCACAGGTCCGAGATGATCCGGTGTGCCGACATATCGGAGCAACCAGCACGCCAAGCACTATGGGTTGACGGATGAGGTTTCATCCACCGGGCGTACATGGAAACGGCGACGAACGCGTCGGCCTCGTGGCCGCGCGGGACTACCCTCGCAGCGGCGAGGGTGCCTATCCCACTAACGCCGATGGCATCGTGCCCAAGTTCGCTTATGGGGGGGACTTGTCTGTACGGCTCGATCGTGACTCGATCTGACAGCTGCACGACCAGCGGTCGTACAACTGCCGGTTCCAGAACACCGCGTCGCTATACGCGACCGTGTCCACGAGTTCGCCGGGCGGACCACCCGCTTCCTGCAAGAGTGCCACGTCCGCGTCACCCTCGCGGGCCATCTGCACCAACTCGTGCCATGGCTGTTCCCGCTTGGCGATGTTCCAGCTCACTACCTTGATTGTCACGGTGACGTCCTCCACCTCATCGCCATGCACGGTCGGCAGCACGAAATTCTGGCACGACGCATCCCCGCCCATCTGGCGCGTGGATGAGGCTGAAATGCCAGACACTCGCTACGACGATAGCCTGTGGGTGGCGAATTACTACTCAGCCCGCAATCCGTTGAGATTATCAAGTTTGGTGATCCTGGGAGTGGTCGCTAGGATGTTCCGATGCGCGACCCGATCATCCTGCTGGTGCACCTGATCGCCACCCTGGCCCGGCTGATGGGCCCCGGCGGCCTGCGGTCTGTCGTGGCTGAATCGGTCTTGGTCAAGCAGCAACTGCTCATGCTGAATCGCTCGCGGCACCGGGCGCCGAATCTCTGCGCGTCGGATCGGATCCTCGCCGGCGTGTGTGCACTGTTCATGCGCCCGGCCCGGGTGATTCGCTCAGCGATCGTGCTGAGACCGTCGACGATCCTGGAGTTCCATCGGGCTCTGCGCACCCGCAAGTACCGCTGGCTGTTTTCACCCACGCGCCGTCGCACCGGCCCCCAAGGACCGTCCAAAGCACTGGTCGACGCCATCGTCGACATGAAGCGGCGCAACCCCAGGTGGGGCTGTCCGCGGATCGCACAACAGATCGCGCTCGCCTTTGCGGTCGACAGCGACAAGGACGTGGTGCGCCGAGTGCTCGCCACGCACTATCGACCGGCACCCCGCTCGGGTGGTCCGTCCTGGCTGACATTCCTGGGGCATGCGAAAGATAGCCTGTGGAGCATCGACCTGTTCCGGTGCGAGTCGGCGACCCTGCGAAGCCATTGGGTGCTGGTGGTGATGGACCCATACACGCGGCGGATCGTCGGCTTTGGCATCCATGCTGGAACCGTGGATGGCCGCGCCCTGTGCCGCATGTTCAACCATGCGATTCGAGGGCTCTCGCGTCCGAAGCGCCTCAGCTCCGACCACGACCCGCTGTATCGGTTTCACCAATGGTGCGCCAACCTGCGGGTGCTGCAGGTGACCGAGGTGAAGAGTGTGCCGTCTGTGCCGCTGTCGCATCCGTTTGTCGAACGGTTGATCGGCACGCTGCGACGAGAATGCGTGGATCAGCTGCTGTTCTGGTCTGCGTCGGACTTGGAAGACAAACTGGTGGCCTTCCAGGACTTCTACAATGCGCATCGGGCCCATGCGTCGTTGGACGGGCGGACGCCCGTCCCGATACGAAAGGATGTCGCACGGCTCGACCGCTACCGATGGGACGCGCATTGCCGTGGTCTCTATCAGACGCCGATCGCGGCGTGACATCTGACCAGCGAAGACGGTGGCGAGCGGGTCGACGCGCCCGCGTTCGACGTCTATCGCGACACAGCAGGGCAGTGCGTCAGCTGCACGCCTTACTCATGCCATCGCGACAACTTCGCGGGGGACTCCCGGCTCACGGGACCCGAAGATCGAACGATGTCGGATTCCTACGAATTCGCCACCCACACGTCGTCTCAGGTCGAGCACGAGGCGTCAACCGCGAAAATCGATGAGGACCAGATCTTTTACTGCCGCCAGCGTGGGCTGTCGACCGAGGACGCGATCAACCTGATCGTGAACGGCTTCTGCAAAGAGGTGTTCCGAGAGCTGCCGATGGAATTCGCAGTCGAGGCGCAGAAGCTTCTGGGCGTGAGTCTCGAAGGAAGTGTCGGATAAATGCGCGCGTGAAGAGCCTGCACGCGCGTGGGCACGCGAGATGCCCCAACCGCATCGAGCTCTCGCTGAGCACGGGCGACGGTCACGCCACGACGCGCGCCTTGGAATGCGACAGGCTGCGGAGCTTCTCGACGACCCGTGGCAGCACCGCCACGACGCGGTCGATCTGGTCGGCCGTATTCGCCATCCCAAGGCTGAACCGGATCGCGTTCTGCGTGCGATGGGGTGAGAATCCCATCGCACGCAGCACGTGGGACGGTTCGAGGGCCCCCGACGAACAGGCCGACCCAGTCGAGACGGCAATCCCCTCGAGGTCGAGGGCAATGAGGAGCGATTCCGCCTCGACACGGTCGAAGCTGATGTTGGTGGTGTTCGGCACGCGATGCTCGCAGTCGCCGTTGACGACGGTCCCAGGCACCACTGTGAGGATACCGGCCTCGAGCCGGTCGCGGAGCAGCCCAACGCGCGCGTCTTCCGTCGCGAGCTTCTCGGTCGCCAGACGCGCGGCCTCGCCGAGACCGACGATACCTGGAACGTTCTCCGTCCCCGCACGCCGATTTCGCTCCTGCCGCCCGCCGGTTGCGGTGGCCGTGAGACGCGATCCGCGTCGCACCCACAACGCGCCGATGCCCTTCGGGCCGTTGAACTTGTGCCCCGACAGCGACAGGAGGTCGACGTGGAGGTCATCCACCGCCACGGGAACCTTGCCGACCGACTGCACCGCGTCGGAGTGGAAGAGCGCCCCATGCCGGTTGGCGATCGCGGCCAGCTCGGGTATTGGCTGAATTGTGCCGATCTCGTTGTTCGCGTGCATGACCGAGACCAGGGCGGTGTCGTCTGTGATCGCCGACTCGAGGGCCGCGGGATCAACGATGCCTGTGCTGTCAACGGGGAGCAACGAGGTCGTCCACCCGCGCCTGGCGAGCGCCTTGAACGTGTTGAGGACCGCCTCGTGCTCGATGGCGGAGGCAATGAGATGCCGACGACTGGTTGACACGTGCGCGTCAGCCACGCCGCGGATGGCCAAATTGTCGGCTTCGGTGCCGCCACTCGTGAAGACGATCTCCTGAGGTCGTCCGCCGAGAAGGGTCGCGACTGCCGACCGCGCATCGTCAACACACGACTTGGCTGCTTGCCCAAACGTGTGGACGCTCGAGGCGTTCCCAAACTGGTCGCGCAGGACGCCGGTCACGGCGTCGACGACCCGTGGATCGACCGGCGTCGTCGCATTGTGATCGAGGTAGATGCGCATGGTGGCTCTGATCTTACCACTAGCCCTGAACGTGCCTGGCTCTTGGGAACGTCGACGAAGGCGCTACAATGCGCCGGGAGATGTTCTCGGGGGGGCATTGTCAGACTAATTAGGCTGGACCCAAAGAACCTGCAATCAAGGACTATCAGACTGCAAGTTGACGCTACTCGGCCAGGGCGGCGGCTCGGCCTTGTTTGAAAATGTCGCGGCGATTGAGATGGCGTGGGTGGTTGAAATGGTTGTGGATCGAGGCATGGACGGAGGTGAATGTCTGCAGGGTCTTGATGTCTCTGAACCGAGCCATTGCCCCTTCCCGCCTTCGAAAGGGTTGATGTGAGTTTTCCGCCCGGTTGTTGAGCCAGCGCCCGGTCTCTTGGCAACCCTCATTGCCGATCACCTTCATCGCCGCACGATATGACGGTCGCCTGTCCGTGACGATCGAAGCCGGTCGGCCATAACGCTTCATCGCACGCGTCAGGAACTCAAGCGCAGCCCTGCGATCCCGCCGTTTCGTGACAAAGACCTCTACCACTTCGCCTTCGTGATCCACAGCGCGCCATAGATAATGGGTCTTCCCGTTGATCCGGACACACACCTCATCAAGATGCCAGCGCCACAGCGAATAGAATCTATGATGAACACGGCGTTTCCGGATCTCCGCGGCAAACAATGGACCAAAGCGGTTCCACCAGTACCGCACGGTCTCATGGCAGATGTCGATGCCGCGCTCACACAGAAGATCTTCGACCTGTCTCAGCGAGAAGGGGTAGCGGACATACATCATTACCGCGAGGCGGATGACCTCAGGCGAACTGTTGAAATAACGAAAGGGATTGTGCATCACCGGAGGTTATGAGGCCTTACGTCCAGGCTCAAGCCGATTTACTTTGACAATGCCACGCCAAGAGTTGACGGCCCCTGACTAGACCGCCGTTCTCTGGCCATCAGGGGACCATGCGATGCGGATAACCAGTTGGAACTGCCTCTGCGGCGACGTGTGGGTGGCGAATTGCTACTCAGCCCCGCAATCCGTTGAGATTATCAAGTCTTGTGATCCTGGGCGTGGTCGCTAGGATGTCCCGATGCGCGACCCGATCATCCTACTGGTTCACCTGATCGCCACCCTGGCGCGGCTCATGGGCCCCGGCGGTCTACGGTCTGTCGTCGCCGAATCGCTCTTGGTCAAGCATCAAGTGCTGATTCTCAATCGCTCGCGACACCGGGCGCCGAATCTCCGCGTGTCGGATCGGATCCTCGCCGGTGTCTGTGCGCTGTTCATGCGCCCGGCTCGTGTGTTCCGCTCGGCGATCGTGCTCAGACCGTCGACGATCCTGAACTTCCATCGAACGTTGCGCCAACGTAAATACCGACTGCTGTTTTCACCGAAGCGCCGCCGCACAGGACCCAAGGGTCCGCCCAAAGACCTAGTCGACGCCATCGTCGACATGAAGCGGCGCAACCCCAGGTGGGGCTGTCCGCGGATCGCCCAACAGATCGCGCTCGCCTTTGCGGTCGACAGCGACAAGGACGTGGTGCGCCGAGTGCTCGCCACGCACTATCGACCGGCACCCCGCTCGGGTGGTCCGTCCTGGCTGACATTCCTGGGGCATGCGAAAGATAGCCTGTGGAGCATCGACCTGTTCCGGTGCGAGTCGGCGACCCTGCGAAGCCATTGGGTGCTGGTGGTGATGGACCACTACACGCGGCGGATCGTCGGCTTTGGCATCCATGCTGGAACCGTGGATGGCCGCGCCCTGTGCCGCATGTTCAACCATGCGATTCGAGGGCTCTCGCGTCCGAAGCGCCTCAGCTCCGACCACGACCCGCTGTATCGGTTTCACCAATGGTGCGCCAACCTGCGGGTGCTGCAGGTGACCGAGGTGAAGAGTGTGCCGTCTGTGCCGCTGTCGCATCCGTTTGTCGAACGGTTGATCGGCACGCTGCGACGAGAATGCGTGGATCAACTGCTGTTCTGGTCTGCGTCGGACCTGGAAGACAAACTGGTGGCCTTCCAGGACTTCTACAATGCGCATCGGGCCCATGCGTCGTTGGACGGCCGGACGCCCGTCCCGATACGAAAGGATGTCGCACGGCTCGACCGCTACCGCTGGGACGCGCATTGCCGTGGTCTCTATCAGACGCCGATCGCGGCGTGACATCTGACCAGCGAAGACGTTGGCGAGCGTGGCGACGCGCCCGCCTGCAGAGTCTGCCGCGTTCCCGCCATCGCGCAGCAGGGCAGTACTTCAGCAACACATCTCACGCACGCCATCGCGAGAACTTCGCGGATGGTTCCGGCTCCCGCGACATGAAGATCGAGCGATAGATCGAATTCTTACGAATTCGCCACCCACACGCTCTGGCCGTTCCTCGGCGAGTGCTTGGCGCACTTCAGCCCTGACGAATGCCGCAACTATTTTCGGCACTGCGGGTACTCGGCCGCCACACGGTCATGAAAAGCGCTTTAAAGCGATCCGCTACTGAAGCCAGGGCCCTTCAGGACGCCATTCTCTCAAGCGTCAGCTGGTCCGAAAAACGGCAAGCAGGTCAAGTGGGTATGCTCCCACTTCGTTCTCCCACTGATGGTCACCCACTTCCCAACTTCTCGACACACGCCTCTATCCGTCTCCGCTATCTCTCCACTACTCAGGTCTAGTCCTGGAGACTCACGGGGATTCCAGTAGACAAAGCCACCGGCGTAACCGCCAGGGATTCAAACGCTTGTGACCAGAAGTCGTGTCCCATCACTGTGTTAGAGAAACACATCTTTAGGGTTCGAATCCCTGCCTCCCGACCATTTTCTAAGCTCTTTCCCTTCAACGGTTAGACGAATAGTTAGCGCTCTTTCAGGCGTGCGAGAACACGCCCGAAATGGGCGTTTCGGTCTCATCTTTCTATTGGGGTTCATCCTATTGGGGTTCATCTTTCAGCGGCGCCAGCGCTCAAAGATGCGAAGAAACGATCGCGGCCTCGTCAGGTCACGTTGTCGAGGCGCAAGGCGCTCGTTTCCTGCCGCGAGCCGAACCGGTCAAGGCAGTGGTTGGAACGTGAAACTGGATATCACCACTTCGATCGACTTACTTTTCTTCGATGCGGGTCGGAGTCCACCTCGTAGCCAGAGATTGATCCGGGCCGCAGCCCCCGCCGGCGCCGGAACCGCCTGCACATAGGTCCAACTCTGGATCTCGTCGATCGACCCGAGCGGGTCGTGAACTCCGTTTTCACTCTGGAAGAACACATCACCGGGCCTCCACGTGAAGCTATGTGTTGTCGGCGATTCGGACGGCAGCTCAAACGAGTACACGTGACCGGGCTCGTCGTATGGCTGCACAACATATCCGGCGTTCTGATTCAGCTCGTCACCCCACCGGGAAAACTCGATATCAATCTCACAGTTGTCGGCGGCCGGATTGGTGCACCAGGTAAACAGACCGAGTACCGCGTTGAGGTCGAGGTTGTCCACGCGACTGTCCACGCCAAACCGGTACGTGCCGTACCCCGGCGTCTGGGCGAGAACGACTTCGGCCGCGTACCATTTCCCTCGTCGGCGCTCGATCCGCAAGTGAAGACGGCCTTGTTGGTCGACCCATACGCTGCGTGGGCTATCTGAAAAGCGGTTGGGGCCCGGACCGGAGAAGCCATCCTTCACCAGCCACTCATGGCCTGAGAACGTGATCGACCGAGTAAGCGTCGCAGCGCGCTCGACGGATCCACTCTCCTGTTTGGACGACTTTTGTCCACCCTGCAGGTGTTCAACCGCCCCAACGAGAAGCGGAAGCGTCAGAAGCGCAACCATTGCGGGCGTCGTTGTCTTTGGATTTTTCATTCCGCCTAGACACTTCAAGAAGGATGCCGTAGTCGGCCATCCGATTTGCCTTGACTCCGTGACTGCATGGTCGGGCGTGGTCTCCCGTCGACCACCTGCTGACTGTGTCCTCCGTGATTCGTGAGCGACCGACACCGCTCCTGGGCGCGACCCGTATTTAACGATTCTGTATTTCTGGCCGATTGACCGAGTATGGGAACCGAATCTGTCGCGGATCGTTCCCCTCCGTGTGAGTCACACGCAGCTATCTCAAACGAGGCCCCTAGCGCGTCGGTCATATGGGAGCGAATCTGCCTGCGTCTAGAGGAGCGGCTCGGTGTCGTCGAGCGACATGCGCATCGACTCCTCGACCGCGGTGTGACCTCCCAGGAGGGGATTGCTGCGGCCAGCTCACTGGCGAGCGAGCTCGGACGGCTCGAGCTTCCCGGTATCGCGCGGTTGGCTCGGCACCTGGTCACGACTTTGAATCGCGACCGACTTGACGCTGGAGATGCAGTCCACATCGCCGGCACCACCGACGACATCAGAACGCTGCTGAGCAGCGCGATCGCCCAGCAGGAGTCGACCGCGGCATCTCGAGGCACGATCGCCGTGGTCGGCCCAGCATCGGCCGAGCTTGACGGTATCTGCTGGACGCTCGCCTCGCGGGGCCACGACGTGATGCACGATGCGGATCGTCTTGTGGACCTCCCAACGCCCCCGGCTGGCGTGTTGGTCTCCGTGGCGTCCTTCACGACTGGGACACACCAGCTCATCCAGGCCATCTGCGAAAGTTGGCCGGTCCCGATCATCGCGTTGTATCAGGATGCCAACCCGGAGACGCTGCGAGCGCTGGCCGCCCAATGCTCGACCATCCTGCCATTGACGGCATCACCCGACGTCGTCAGGTCGGAGTTCGGCCGATATGAAATCGCCGAGGAGGTCTCGCCCGTCTTCTACGTACATGGACAGGTGCCCAGGGCCACCGCTCAGATGCTTCGAGCCCACGGCTTTCGCCTCCAGCGGGCACCGCGGATCAACGACTTGCCAGGTCTGCTCCAGGAAGGGCACGCGGCGGTCATTTTTGGCGACACGGCGGTACCCGCAGACGTGGTCGCGGTGACTCGCGTGATCCGAGCCATTCCTGCGACCCGTCGAGCGCCGATCGTCTGGCTCGCACCGCACCCGCCGGAACAACAGGAGCAAGCCCGACGGCTCGACATCGCGCCCGTCGACACCGTGACGGAAGGCATCGCCGCCCGCACGAAGGCATTGCTCCATGCAACCGAAGCCGACCGCATGGAAGAGGAACAGGCAATCGGGTCAGTCCTTACGTGGTCTGCCGCGCGCGTGTTGACGGATCGGTCTCTCGTGGCGGCCCACCGAGCGGGCACCAGCGTTGTGGTTGCTGTGGTCGCCATTGACTCCAACATCAGCGATGAACAGCGGGCCCATACGCTCGAATCGTTGGGTTGAGAGTTTCGACGTGGCGACATCGTCGGACTAAGGGACGACCGAACGGTTGTGGTGACGTTGCAGGGTGTGTCTCGGCGGGTAGCGACGAACCGTCTGTCCGAGTTGGTGGACCGCTTCGATCTCGATGACGGCAGCGGCAGAGCTGGGTTCGAGATGTTCCCGGCTGACGGCCGTTCCGCCAACGAGCTGGTGGAGGCGGCGCTGGCGGCGCGAGAGATGGCGATCGCGAGCGATGGTCCCCCCGTGGTCTCGACGACGTGGCGACCGGTGAGCCAACAAGTGGCGGAAGTACTCATTGTCGAATCGGATCCTGCGTTGGGACAGGTGTTGGCATCCGTCATCGCGGCGCGAGGGCACCGGACCGATGTTCTCGACAACGGGAACGCCGCGTTTGAATGGATGACCGACCCCAACCGGACCGAGTTGCCGCGACTGCTGCTGGCTGATCTCGACACGCCCGGGCTTGATGGTCTCAGCCTCGTCCGCCGATTGCGGCGGGCCGGCGCGCTGGCTCACGTGAGTGTGCTGTTGATGACCGCGCGGACGTCGGAGTCGGACCTCCGCGTCGCGTTCGACCTGGGCGTGAAGGAGGTCATCAGCAAACCGTTCTCGGGGACACTGCTACTCCATAGGGTTGGTCGCCTGCTCGAGGATCAGTGATGCGGCCACCGGGGTTCCCACTGATCGATCTCACCCCGCTCTTGGTGTTCACGGCCGTGATGATCGTGACGTATGTGTTCGTCGGCTGGCTGCACGATCTGGCAAGCGCCCGACGTCGGCGGATCACGAAACGCGCCGAGGTCCAGCTGTCGCTCTTGCTGTTCCGGCCCGATGTCGAGGCCGCTCAGGCGGCCAATCGGCTCGGAGGTGCGCCGCGGAATCTGTTGCTGGACATGGTCCAGCGGCTCGCCAGCGACCTCAGCGGCGACGCCGACCGGCGCCTGCGCACCTTCGTGGTGAGCGCTGGCTTGGTACGAAGAATCCGGCGACGCCTGCGGAGCCGAAGCTGGCGTCGACGAGCTCAAGGCGCGGCGCTAGGGTCGCTACTCCCGACGGGCGATCCGCTTCGGACGGTTCTCCTCGACGACTCACACCCGGTCGTCCGCGCACGAACGGCCGAGGGCCTGAACGCGTCTGACGCCGTGGCGTGCGTCGACCGGCTGATCGAGCTCCTTGATGATGAGGTGCCCGCGGTGCGGTTCGCTGCCCAACAGGCGCTGCTTCGGAGCGGAGCGAGGGTTGTGCCTGCCCTCGAGCAATATCTCTCGCGCGCCGATGGACCTGGCATCGTCTGGGCGCTCGAGATCGCGACCAACTTGCCCGACCCACGTCTGGTCCCTGCGGTCCGTCGGCACTTGGCGTCACCGGACCCCCGACGGCGCGCCGGCGCCACAGAAGCGATCGTACCGTGGCTCGAAGACCCGAGTGTTCTGATCGATCTGTTCAGTGACCCCGACCCTGAGGTGCGGGCCACGGCGGCCCGCGCTGCGGGGCTTACCCAAGCGGAGCACCTGGCAGCCCATGTCGGAAGACTGCTGCGCGACAGCGACTGGGACGTTCGCCAACAGGCCGGTCTGACGCTTGCGGCAATGGGGCCGGCCGGCCTCATGACGCTGCGGATCCATCTTGACGACCCTGACCCGTATGCGAGAGACATGGCCGTCCTGATGCTCGACACCCTGGCGGTCGGTGATCCTCGCTCCGGATTCCGCCGTATCGCGCAGCTCACCGGGGCGAGCGCCGCATGAGCCTCGTGGCCTTGACGCTTCTGTGGGTCGTCTTCCTGGCGGTCGCGGTGTCGTTGGCGGCGCAGGTCGGACTCTACATCAGCGCCGCCATCGAGCTTCACCGCGTTCGTCGCCGAGACCGCTACCAGCTGTGGCGGCGGATGCTCACCTCGCCGCTGGCACCCCGCATCAGCGTGCTCGTACCGGCCTACAACGAATCGGCATCGATTGTCGAATCGGTGACGAATCTCTTGTCGCTGACCTATCCCAACCTGGAGGTGATCGCGGTCAGCGACGGATCGACCGATGACACGCTCGAGCGCTTGACGACCGCCTTCAAGATGTCGCCAGTCCTGCCGGTCTTCAGACGACTGATACCGACCGCTGAGGTCAAGCAGCTCTTCCGGTCTCCCGATGATGCGCGCCTCGTCGTCGTCCACAAACAGAACGGCGGGAAAGCCGATGCGTTGAATGCCGCGGTCAACATCGCATCCGGTGAGCTGGTCTGTGCCATCGATGCCGACACGGTGGTCGCACACAACGCGCTGCAGCAACTGGTATCGCCGTTCCTCGCCTCGAACGAGACGGTCGCGGTGGGCGGTACGGTCCGGCTCGTCAACAACGCGGTGTGGAGAGGGTCCCAGGTGACGAGCATGCGGGCACCGACCCGATTCCTGGTCGGTGCACAGACGGCGGAGTACCCGCGTGCGTTTCTGGTCGGGCGACTCGCGTGGAACCCACTGGGCGGCAACTTGATCATCAGCGGAGCGTTTGGCCTGTTCCGGAAATCCGCCCTCGTCGAAGTGGGCGGATACGAACACGGATCGATCGGCGAGGACATGGAGCTGGTGGTACGGCTTCGGCGTACCGCGTCGGAACGGGGCGGACGCGCGGGTGTGGAGTTCAGCCCGAACCCTGTTGCCTACACCGAGGCGCCCGAGTCGCTGCGCACGCTTGCGCGACAACGAAACCGCTGGTTTCGGGGTTTGCTTGATGTGCTCGTGCGTCACCGCCGCATGATTCTTAATCCGAAGTACGGGTCCGCCGGGTTGATCGCCATGCCGTATTTCGTCGTGGTTGAAGCCCTCTCGCCGCTTGTCGAAGCCTTTGGGCTCATATTTGTTGCGGTCGCGCTGGCGAGCGGATGGATTCGGCTGGGTGCACTGGCGCCCATCGCTGTGCTCTACCTGATCGGCATCTGCGCGAGCTACGCGGTGATCCTGACCGACGACCTCGTCTTCAAGACGTATCATCGCACCAGAGACCGTGTCCGGTTGGCGGCCTATGTGCTGTTCGAGCAGATCATCTTTCGACCCTTGACGCTGGTCTGGCGGCTATGGGGCCTCTGGTTGTTCCTGCTGGGACGAAGCGAGTGGGGCGCACACGACCGCCGCGGACTCTCCACCTGAACGCCTGAAGGTCGCGGGCGAGGCGGGCGCCGATTCACAAACCACGCGTGGCCTCAAGCCTGCGAACCGGCCCGCCGATTGGCCAATTGAGGGTCTCTTTATGCACAGCTGCGTTCAAACGGTGATGGTGCTTCTGGTCACGCTCGTGGGCTCGACCTTGGCGGCCCAACCGCTGCCGGCGCCGACTGCGTCCGACGCCGTCTCCGACGCCCGAGAACTAGCCTTTTCCGGCCGGCGTGAGGATGCGCTTCACCTGCTGGAAGCGCATCTCGAGGTGGTCCCGGACGACACGGAGGCGCGGACGCTCTACGGCACTGTCCTCTCCTGGGAGGGCCAGTACGAGGAGGCCCGGGCCCAGCTCCAGTCGGTACTGGACCGCAACCCGACCCACGGCGATGCGCTGCCGGCGCTGGCGAACGTCGAGCTCTGGTCGGACCATCCCGAGCGGGCCGAGTCACTCACCGCGCGTGGCCTCACAGCCCATCCCGCCAGCTCGTCGCTCTATATCACCAGGGCGCGAGCGTTATGGAACATGTCGCGCGAGAAGGATGCCCTCGAAGCGGTCGACCGGGCACTGGTTATCGATGCCGGGAACGAGACGGCGCTGCGTCTGAGGCGTGCCCTGAGGGACACTCAGCGGTACTGGCGGGCCAACCTCGCTTACGGCTTTGACGCCTTCAGCGACGATCGAGCCGCCTGGGCGGAGACGCGATATAGCGTGACGCGGCAGACGCGCATCGGCTCTGTCTCCGGCCGATTGTATCGAGCGGAGCGGTTCGGCACCATCGACCATCAGGTGAAGATCGATGCGTATCCACGTTTCCGCGAAGGGACCTACGCGTATGTCAGCGGAGCATTCGCGCCAAGTCCGAGCTTGTTCCCCGCGTATCGGTTTGCGGGCGACATCTACCAAAGCCTCGGTGCCGGGTTCGAGGCGTCGGTTGGGTATCGACGGATGCAATTCACCAACGCCGTCAACATTTACGTCGGTTCGCTGACGAAGTACAAGGGGTCGTGGATGCTCACCGGCCGAATGTTTCTCACGCCGGGCCTCGTCGGGACGTCCACTTCGGTCCACGGGATCGCCCGACGGTACCGGTCTGACGGTGTTGGCTACATCGGCGTGCGGTATGGCCGAGGCGCCTACCGCGATGAAGTCCGGAGTCGGAACGACATCGAGCTCCTCAGCTCGGATAGCTTTGGCGCGGAGCTACTCGTGCCGATCGGCACGCTGGAGCTCTGGGTGTCTACCAGTGCCAGCCGTGAAGGGCGCGCAGGACGGTCGGACCTCTGGCAGTTCTCCACCAGCAGTGGGTTAGGCGTGCGTTTCTAGCGAGACGTCATGGCGACTGGACTTCTCCGCATCGCTGCACCCGGTGTCGTGCTCCTTGTGTTCTTCTATGGCCTCGGCACCGCGGCGGATGCGCCGGAGGCGGCCGGAGGACGGGTCTCGGGGGAGCTGTCGATCGACCAGGGGCGTGCGCTGGCCGAGGAGGCCGACGCGCTTGTCAGTGAGGGGCGCGCGGCCGACGCATTGGATCAGTTCAGACAGCTGCACCATGCGTTTCCCAACAATACGATCTACGTCTGGTATCTGGCTGAGGCGCAGCGGGCACACGGTGACCATCTTGCCGCCGCAGAGTCACTGGAGCTCTATATGGACCAGGCGCCGCTGGCCTGGGCCGCCTGTCCGATGATCGGCGACGACTACTGGAAGGCCGGCCGCCTCGACGACGCACTCGCCAGCTATCAGCGATGTCTCGACCTGGAGCCCTCGAACCCCGACTACGTGCTGGCGCTGGGTCTTGCCCACGAGCGACTGGGGCACCTGGACGGGGCGACCGCCCTCTTCGCCGAAGGGGAGAGCCTCGCGGACGACTATCTCGATTTCCAAATCGCTCGAGGACGGCTTCTGCTCAGACGCGGGAAGCCGATCGAGGCGGAGCGCTTGCTTCGCGGTTTGTTGCACGACACACCCGATGCGCCGGATGCTCTCTTCGCCCTGGGACTGGCACTGGAGCGGCAAGGCCGACTGGCCGAGGCGCAGCAGGTCCTTGAATCCGGGCTGCAGCAGGTCCCCGACTACTCGGGGATGACCGTCGCGCTCGCCCGACTCAAGCTGTGGGCTGGCGAGACGGAAGCGGCACATCGTCTCGTTACGGACGAGCTAGCCAAGCACCCGAATGATGTCGACGCCATGCTGGTCAGCGCTATGGTGCTCGAGCGGTTGAATCGTCTCGACGCGGCGAAGGGAATGGCGGAGCAAGTCATCGAACGGACGCCGACGTACGGTGATGCCTATCTGGTGCTCGGCCGGATCGCCGAGAGCCAAGGGCGCGACTCCGAGGCACTTCGGCTATACGACCAGCTCCTCGAGATCCAACCGGACCACCCTGATGCCGTCAAGGCTCGGGCGCGGGTCGGTCGGGGGGTAGTATGAGAGATCGATGGCGGCTGACCGGGGTGGCACGCCTCGTTGGTACTTCATACTTCGTGCTGACGTCCCTGTACTGCCTGCTCTACTTCATGCCGTTCACCTACGTGCAGCTTCTCGAAAGCGAGCTCGTCCCGGCTGCGGTGTTCTTCGAACGGACGCACGCCTGGCTGTTCCTGCCGATCGTTCTGCTGATCGACGTCAGCCTCCGGCATACAGAACGTTCACCCGGTGCACGCCGGGTTCGTCAGGCGTTCAGAGTGACGATGCTCATCGTCGGGGTGGCCCTTCTCGTTCGCCCCGTCCTGCCTGAGCTCGAGAACACGTTATCCAGTTTTGTGTGGAGCCAGCTCGCGTTGATTCCCGTGTTCTGGGCGGCCGGTGTCGACCTGGCCGCAGCCAAGGGTCGGATTCGGTGGTCGTCGGCGAAGACCGCGGGGGAAGGTCGCGTGCTCACCGCCGCTGTGGGGGCGGCAGGGTTCAGCTGGCTGCTCTCGGCCACCATTGTCGCCGCCCGGACGGGTGCTGGCGATGCGCTGACCGGAACCGAGCTCGTCATCGTGTCTGCCTGGAGTCTTGCCGCTCACCTGACCCTGTTCCTCGGTGCCTGCGCCTGTTTGCTATTGGTCAGAGGCATCAGCGCCATGACGCGGACCCCTGGGCGGGTAGAGGCGCTGGCCTTGTCTCTTCTTTCAACGCTCGTCCTGGCGGTCGCAATCAAGCGGACGATCTTTGCGGGGCTCGCCTTCACGGGTACCCTCGCCGATCTAGCCGCCGTGACGTTGGCGATGAGTGTTGTGATGACGGTCCTCCGTGGGGCGGCGCGTACCTGGCTCGGCGGCCCGGAGCCGGTTGTGGACGGTTTCGCTGGAGTCCTTGGCTCGCTCGTGCCGTGCGTTGAGGCGTCTCGCACGTTGGTCCTGGGGTGGCTCGGCGCCCTCGCGGTCGGAGCCTGGCTGCTCATGGGCACTCTGGCCGAGATCGACTGGAACTATCTTCTGCAGCGGTCGCTGATCATGACCGTCTGGGTTGCGGCGTTCGCCGCATGCTACGTCATTGCCCGACCGCGCCGCCACCACACAAGGGGCGTAATGGCGGCGTTTGTGATGCCCTTGTGCGCGCTGGGTCTCTTTCGAGGCGTCGGTCCCGCCAGCCGCCCTGTCCTCGAGTCGACGACCGAGGGTCGCACCCTCTCGACTCTGCTCGAGCGGTATGCCGGCCACGACGTGTCGGCCGGTCTGCTGGCGGGATGGCTCCAGCGCGGCCCGGCCCGAAGCGAGGACGAGCTCGAGTTGTTCAACTACCTGCAGGCTTACACCGGGATCCCGCGAAGCGTGGAGTTGACCGCTCCCGCCGTGGCTTTCGTCGATGATGTCTCGCCGACGGGTGGGGCGCGACCTAACATCTTCATCATCGTCGTCGACAGCCTCAGACGAGACTATTTGGGGGTCTATAACCCGGACGTGAAGTTCACGCCTGCTATCGATCAGTTTGCGTCCGATAGCCTCGTTTTCGAGCAGGCTTTTTCACGCTACGGTGCCACTGGTCTGTCTGAGCCATCCATCTGGGTGGGCGGCATGCTGCCGCACCAGCAGTACGTCTCGCCCTTTGCCCCGATGAACTCGATGCAGAGGCTTCTGAGGGCCCAGGACTACCAAGGGTTCATCAGCGTCGACCCGATTCTCGACAAGATCCTCGAGCCGGAGAGCTGGGTGACTGAGCTCGACCATGGACGGCAGGCAGGGGAGATCGAGCTGTGCCAATCGCTGGGTGTGCTCCGTGGTGAACTATCGGCTCGCCATGACCGGAGCGCACCCGTCTTCATGTACACGCAGCCCCAGAACATCCACATCGCGACGATCGCCCGCGGCGCCGGCACGACGGTGGGCGAGGGGCAGTACGAAGGGTTCCATGCGCCGTATGCGTCCAGACTTCACCAACTCGACACGTGTTTTGGCAGCTTCATCGACTACCTCAAGGCCGAGGGGCTGTACGAGACCAGCGTCGTGGTCCTAACCTCCGACCATGGTGACTCGCTTGGTGAGGGCGGGCGCTTCGGTCACGCATACACGATCTTTCCCGAGATCTTGAGGATTCCGTTGGTCATGAGGGTGCCGGCGCAACTGACGGTCGGGCTGGGTGTCAACCCTGCCGGACTCGCCTTTTCGACGGATCTGAGCCCGACCCTGCACACACTGCTGGGGTTCGCCCCAGCCGCGAAGGGGCCTGGCTTCGGCCGGTCTCTTTTTACCCGCCGGGCGGACGAACGGAGAGACTATGTGAGCGCAGACCACCTGGTGGCATCGAGCTACGGTCCGGTCTACGGGCTCATCTCCGACCAAGGCCGCTCACTCTACATTCTGGACGGCGTCAACTACCGCGACTACCTCTACGACCTGACCACGGAGAGCAACACCACTTCAACCGAGATCGGCGCTGACCAACGCCGCGCTGCTCGCGCCACGATTCGACGTATGCTCGATGAGCTGAACGACTGGTACGGTGTTCCGCAGCTTCACTAACGCCGCACTCCGTGCCAAGCGCTCGGCGGGCTCGGCCACCGGGGGACAGCCCCATGGTCGCGAGATTTTCGAGATCATGGCAGACGGTCTCGTTCAGGCCTGACAACCTCCACTCCTTCGGCCGCGGCCGAGGAGAGTCCCACAGCGGCATTCCCCCTGGCGACGTTCTACGCTGAAGGTCGTGTGGCCTACCCGAGCTCCGGTGGTCGCGCCCCAGGCACTGTGACCCGACAATTGGGCTCGTCGTCGTGTCGTGACCCGGTTTGACGGTCGTCGGTGAACCTCAAGGGGACTCACCTGAGTGTCTCCAGCTTTCGCGGTCTCATGGGCCTGCCGCATCTAGCCTCTGCCCGATGCTACCGAGCATTCCCGACCAACCCTGCTGAGTCTGCATGACGTAGTCGGCCCACTTAGCATCCATCTGATGGACGATCGTGGCCGCGCACCCCTCTTTATCTGGCTCGATTGTCAGAGTGACAACCGAGTTGTTCGTCTGCTCCTCCTCCGCTGACGTAAACCAGGTAAACACGAGCCTCTTGGGCCGATCAATTTCGAGATACGTCCCCCAGTGCACCGCTTCACGGTGCTCGCGCATGTCCGAAAATGTGAAGCGGCCTCCGACACGCGGAGCGATTTCGACTCTCCTCACGTCCACCGGCCGTCCGTCTAGGGCGGCAAATGGCAGCGCCATCCATTCGCGGACCGTCTCCACGTCCAGCCAGGCGTCGAACACGCGCTCGGGAGGTACAGTGAACCGGCGATTCACCTTCACTTCGGTCGTCTTCGCCACGGCATTCGTCTTGCGGCGCCGGCTCACCTTCCGTGAGTCAATGGCGCCCGGCGGGGCGAAGTCGGGGCTGGTACGTCTGGCAAGTCAAAGCGTGCCAGCCAGAAATCGCCGACGCTTCGTTTCGGGGAGCTTCTCGATCGCGTATCGGAGCATCGTTCGGGGCATTGCCTTGTAGTGTTTCTTGAGAAACGCCTCTTCCACCTTCCGGTCGCGGTTGCCAATCTCACGAAGCATCCAGCCCACGGCCTTGTGGATCAGGTCTTCGTCATCGCGAAGGAGCTCTTCCGCAATCTTGAATGTTTCCCCGAATTCTCCGTCGTTGATATAGGCCATCGTGGATATGATGGCGATCCGCCGCTCCCACAGCACGCCTGACTTCGCCAGCCGGCGTAGCAACCGCCTACTGCGGTTGCGTAGAAAGTCTCCGATGATCTTGTGAGCCGAGCTATCCACCAAGTCCCAGCTATTCACGAACCGCATGTTTCGCTGGTAGAGGTCGAACACCTCCTTGCGGCCGGTCGCATTGCTGTGCTCGTAGCGTTTCACGAGGATAAACAGCGCCAGCAATCGCTCCTCGTGGATTGGCGACTGGAGAAGTCGCTCGGCGACCCGCAGCGACACGCCTCGATGCTGTTGAGCAAGTCGCCGCAAGGCTGGCACTCGGACACCGACGAACGTATCGCCCTCGCCGTACTCCCCGGGTCCAGTCTTGAAGAATCGTTGTGAATGCTCGGCGACTCTTGGGTCACTCAGCTCTCGCACTTGCACTCGGATGTCGGCGACCGTCGAAGAGAGCATGGCGACGCTATTCTTGGTGTTGGCTCGTGACCCGACGCATCGGTCGACTCAACAGTCTCAATAGTCGCGGTCCTGGCACAGGTGCACCGGCTGAGGGTACCCCGGAAGCTCATGAGAGCGGTGTTCTAAAGCGCTTTTCAAATAGGCCTTGTACTACCTGGGGCGGTCGTGGTACTTCTGCGCATACCGATGCAGGAGGACCGATGCGTGCCTATTCGATGGATCTGCGAGAGCGGGCGCTCCTCGACAGCGATGCCGGGATGAAGGCGGCCGATGTGGCGGCGAAGTACCGCGTGAGCGGGTCGTGGGTGCGGCTACTGAAACAGCGGCGGCGCGAAACGGGCGAGGTGGCGCCTCGCGTCCAGCGACAGGGACGGCGCGGCATGCTTGAGCCGCACCTACACACCTTGGCCGCGCTGATTGCGGCGCACCCGGATCGCACGCTGGCTGAGCTGAAGGACGCCCTCGCCACGCCCGCGAGTGTGCCGACGGTCTGGCGCGCCGTGCGGGCCCTCGGCCTGACCGTTAAAAAAAACGGTCCGCCCGTCCGAACACGATCGGCCTGACGTCGCGGCCGCGCGGGTCGCGTGGCACGCGGCGGCGCCGACCTGGGATGTCGCCCACCTCGTGTGTCTGGACGAAACCGGCAGCACCACCAATCTGCTTCGGCGGTACGGCCGGGCACCGCGCGGCGCGCGCGTCCACGACCACGCCCCCTGCGGGCGCTGGCAGACCAGCACGTTTCTCGCCGCGTTGCGGGTCACGGGGCTGACCGCACCGGGGGTCTTCGACGGCGCGATCGATGGCGAGAGCTTCCGCGCCTACATCGAACAGATCCTGGTGCCGACCCTGCAGCCCGGCGACATCGTCATTGCCGACAATCTCGGGGCCCACAAGGTCGCCGGCATCCAACGCGCCATCCAGGCCGCCGGGGCCACCCTCTGGTACTTGCCACCCTACAGCCCGGACCTCAATCCCATCGAGCTCTGCTTCGCGAAGCTCAAAGCCCTCGTTCGCACCGCTCGCTGTCGCAGCACCGAGACGCTCTGGCCGTTCCTCGGCGAGTGCTTGGCGCACTTCAGCCCTGACGAATGCCGCAACTATGTTCGGCACTGCGGGTACTCGGCCGCCACACGGTCATGAAAAGCGCTTTAACGGCAAATTGTGACGTTGGGCACATGTGGAGTGGTCCAAGGTTGCTCTTCGGTCCCTATTTGAGAATGTCCACATTTCCCTATTGACATCACGAAGTCATACTGACAGCATGTTGTCGTCATGGGGGGCGTTGGTGAAAAGTGAGTCAGGACATCCGTCGGGAAGAGCGATAGTGAGGAGCGTCGCTGCAGGGGCCACGCTCCGGGACCTAATGCTTGAAGTGTTCCGTCTCAACGGTGCGCTCCTCCGTCATGGCGCGGCGTTGACGGCACCGCTGGGACAGACGCAGGCTCGATGGCAGGTCATCGGAGCGGTGGGGGAAGCGACGCGAACCGTACCGCAAATCGCCCGGCGAATGGGCATGACCCGCCAGGGTGTGCAGCGGGTCACGGACCCTCTCGTGGACGAAGGGATCATCACCCTCGTGCGTAATCCCGACCACGCTCGTTCGCCCCTGCTACGGCTGACGCCGAAGGGGTGTCGGTTGGAGCAGAAGCTCGGCAACGGCGGTGCCCGGTGGTCGGAGTCGATGGCCGCCGGAATGAATGCCCGCGATCTCGAAAAGGCCGTGACGGTCATCCGTGACGTTGTCCACCGGCTCGACGAGCCCTCGTAGGCTGAAGGAGACGATATGTCAACGAACGAAGAGCTCCGGAGTTTTGTCAAGGACGGGCTCGCGCGTGGCGTGCCGCGCACCGAGCTGAAGGATGTGCTGAGTCGAGCAGGCTGGGCGGCGAGTGATGTGCATGGCGCCTTGGGAAGCTTTGCGGAGATCCAGTTTCCTGTTCCTGTGCCACGCCCACAACCGTATCTTTCCGCCCGCGATGCCTTCATGTATCTCCTTCTCTTCACGACCCTGTATGTCAGTGCCTTCAACCTGGGCAACCTGTTGTTCCAGTTCATCAACCAGGCATTCCCCGACCCGGCGGCAGCCTCCTCGGCGGCGGAGTTCACACGTCAGGCGATACGCTGGTCGGTCTCGTATCTTGTGGTGGCGTTTCCGGTGTTCCTCGGCGTCTCGCGGCTGATCGGTCGGGACCTTGCGGCCGATCCGTCCAAGAGGGCATCCAAGGTGAGACGCTGGTTGACCTATCTGACGCTCTTCGTGGCGGCGGCTGTGTTGATCGGCGATCTGACGACCTTGGTCTACAGCCTCCTTGGTGGTGACGTGACCGCCCGGTTCCTGCTGAAAGTGCTCACGGTCGGGAGCATCGCGGGCACCGCATTCTGGTACTACCTGTCGGACCTCAGAGCCGACGAACGGGAGGACGGGTCGTGACCGCTCCGTCTCCGAGGAACTTGGTCGGCGTCCTTGCCATCGCGGTGGTGGCAGTTGCGGTCGTCGTCGGCCTCATGCTCGTCGGTCCACCGGGTGTGGAGCGTGACCGCCGCCTGGACGAGCGCCGTGTGGAGGACCTGCGCGAGATTGCCGACGCGATCGACCTTCACTGGACGCGCCGAGGGAGCTTTCCCCAGGCGCTGGACGCGCTGCCAGATACCGTGGCGTCAGACGCCAGCTTCAGCGATCCCGCGAGCGGACAATCGTACGGGTATCGAGTCCTGACGGAGTCGACCTTCGAGCTCTGTGCGTCCTTCGGCACCGACGAGCTACCGCCGTCACTGGAGGTGTTCTGGTCTCATCCGGCGGGTCGGCACTGTTTTGATCTCGAGGTGCGCGAGGTGCAGCGAGACGAGGACGACCAGAATCGTCCTGCGGTCATGCGGCCGGCCCGACCCCTGCGCTGACGGCGCGCCGGTCGAGGCGTAGGGTTTAATGCGATGAACATGAACAGGAGGCATGTCGGCGCCTGGGCGCTCTTCGATTTCGCCAACTCCGTCTACCCGGCGGTGATGACGACCGCAGTCTTCCCCGTCTTTTACATCACGTTCGTCGTCGCGGATGAGGGCGGGGTCGGCGAGCTTTGGTGGGGACGAGCCGTGTCGCTCTCGGCGTTGATCGTGGCGGTGTCATCGCCTTTGCTGGGCGCGGTCGCCGACCGCGGCGGCGCACGCAAGAAGTTCATGTTCGCCTACACCTCGGTCTGTCTCATCGCGGTGGCAATGATGTCGCTGCTGGACCAGGGTATGGTGCTTCAAGGATTCCTGCTCTTCGTCGTCGCGAACGTGGGGTTCGAGAGCGCCCTGGTCTTCTACAACGCGTATCTGCCCGATATCGCCCCGCCCGAGCGCCAGGGATGGGTGTCCGGCCTCGGTTTCGGGGTCGGCTATCTCGGCTCCGCTCTCGGGCTCGTGATGGTCATCTTTGCGGTCGACCGGATCGACCTGGTGTGGTTTCTCGTGGCCGGGTTCTTCCTGGTGTTCTCTCTACCGGCGTTCCTGGTACTGCCGAAGGATGAGCCGACCGACATGAGCGTCGCTGAGGCGGCCCGATGGGGCGTGACCAGCTTTCGGGCCATCGTCAAGGAGGTCTGGGACCTCAGGGAGCTTCGCAACTTTCTCTTCGCTTTCTTCTTCTACATCGACGGCGTGCTGACGATCATCGTGATGGCCGGTGTGGTCGCCACCGAGACCTTCGGTTTCGACCAGCAGGGGACGATCGTTCTGTTCCTGATTGTTCAGCTGTCGGCGTTGGTCGGTGCGTTCGCACTGGCGTCACCCACCGACCGCTATGGACCCAAACGGGTGCTATACGGTGTGCTCGGGCTCTGGATTTTCGTCGGGGTCGCTGCGTATGTGGTCCAGGACCCTGCGCTGTTCTACGGGTTGGCCGTGCTGGCTGGTCTGGGGCTGGGGTCGACCCAGGCGGCCAGTCGCGCGTTCATGTCGTCGTTGGTCCCTCCCGGAAGAGAGGCACAGATGTTCGGTTTCTACGCGTTGTGCGGCAAATCGTCGTCGGTGATCGGTCCGCTGATCTTCGGCTACTTGACCCGCTGGGCCGACGGTAACCAACGACCCGGCTTCCTCGCCCTGACCGGCCTGTTTATCCTCGGTCTAGGGCTCCTGCGCCGCGTGCGAGACCCTCGGGCCGCGACCACGACGCACGCGGTGCGTGAGTAGCGGCGCGAGCGGCCGAACCCAGACTCCCTCAATCAAGCGCGGCCCGACGGAGCTCCACCGTGCGGGAATCCATCCGGCCACGCATCGATGTGAGCGTCCGCTCCATCGACTCGCGAGCCGCACCGTTGATCATCGGCACAACCATCCAGCGGAGGACCGACGGAATCGATCGGCTGAGACTTACCGATTCGCATTCGACGATGACACCACCGTCGACCTCTTCGTACCGCCAGTAGGAATTCAGTCGCCAGAGAAAGCCGCGGTCGTCACCGAGTGGTTTCTCACGTTCCACAGGGGTGCCAGCGTCGACGAGCTCCGCGATCCTCGTGGCGACGCTTCGGCTCGAAGCGCGCCCAGCGCTGTGGCGCGCATACTCCATGACGTGCTCGGTGTTGTAGTGGACCGTCACGAACTTCTTCCGTCGCAACTTGAGAAAGACATGCATCCGATCGCCATCGCGTTCCAGCACTCGGGACTCAATAACGTCCTCCTGGAGATCCTCCTGGCGCAACGGGATCTTGACCCCGTACAAGACATCGTCGAGCCTGACCTCAGGAATGAAGATGCTGCCACGCCAGTGATGGATTGTCCCGTCTGGAACGCCGATCGTGTCACCACCATCGTCACGGGTCCGCATCTTGTCGACCAAGACGCCACCCTTCAACACAGCACGGCGAGAATCGGTCGGATCGGGGTGAAAGTCCTGAACCAGAAAGGGCCTATCAGCGCCAATCTCCCCAGCAATTCGCTGTTCGGTTGCCTGCACGTACAGGCCCCAGGCGGCGACAGTGTCAGCGTGAAGCTCCGCTGCCTGAAGGTCTGCGGTGCCCATGGCGGTCACGATGACGGCGAGCGCCATCTGCGTCGTCACTGTCTTGATGTGGCCTACGCTTGAATTGTCCATTGCTATTCCCTTCACTTGACACAGGATATCGATGAGCATGGCATCGGAGATGCGGACGCTTCGGATGCCCCGATTGCGAGGTCGGTAGACGTAGCATGCCGAAAGACGAAGCGATCGTTTGCCAAGAAAGTGACCAATGAGCACGACGCGATCGCCATCAGGTTGGCGGGCAGGTAGTGGATGTCAAGAAACGTTGCGTAGAGACCGGTGAACCCCACGTTGCCGGTGATCGAAAGGGTCCCGCTCACCAGGTTGAACCATGCGAGACGCCTCCAGCGCCCACCGCGGTCTTTGCGGTCGCCCCAGGTCCATCGTTCGTGCCACACAAAGTTGTGGAGGATCGCAACCTCGACGGCCAGAGCAGTTGCAACCAGGTAGTCGAGGTCAAGGGCCTCCGTCAGCGTGACCAGCGCGACGAGCTGGACTCCCAAACCCATGGCGCCCACGGAGATGAAGGTAGGCCAGCGTGACAAAGTGGCCATGGCGCTGGAGGTCGTAACCATTCGAGTCGATGTTCTCTGGTTCTGTCGCATGAGTCACCGAGGAATGGGCTCGGCGCGATAGAGCGCGAGGGTGTTGCGCGCGGTGGAAAGCAGGAGCGCCACGAACATGCCAACGATCGCAACGGTGCCGCCGACGTCGAAGAGCAGGTAGTGGTTCCCACCCAGCTCGACCCACGGTGTGTGAAAGAGATACAGCGTGCCCACGGCGAGGAGGATACGGAGCTCGGTTGGCCCGACCTTGAGCATTGAGACGCGGAAGATGCCTCGCGCGTGGGTCGCAAGATACACTTCGGCAGAGATCATGAGGTAGGCCACCAGTACGAGCAGAGCGACCAGCGGGCTCATGTACGGTGAGAGGCCGAGCCCGCCGAAGAGAAAGAGCGCGCTCATGATGTCGATCACGTGGTCGACGTAGAAGCCATAGTTGGGACGCTGCTGTTTGCGAACCCGCGCCACAGTCCCGTCCAGGCTGTCGCCGAACCAGTTGACGGCCAGTCCGCCGACTACGACCAGCAGTGTCGCTTCGCTCCAAGCCGATGCCCAATAGGCGCCGCCGGCGACGATCATCGCCAGTAGTCCCAGGGCCGTGAGGTGATCAGAGTTGATCCAGGATGGCAAACGCTTGGCCATCCAGATGAGAGCCTGTTTCTCGACCCGCGCGAAGACGCTGCCGTGTTCCCGGACGTGATTCGCACCCTTCGTGTCGCCCATCTGCTCCTCCTCCTGGCGGCTACTCCGCCGTTCACTAGGGAATGCGCAAACGGGACGTAGAACGGCTCACAGGAAGATTTCGTGGGGTCATGCCCGTCAACAGACCAGACGAATGCAGCCATTTTGAGGGCTCAGACGAGCGTTTGAGTAGGTTTAGGCGAGGCGAACCGGCCGCATCAGTAGCAGCCGGATCGGCCCCTGGATCACGTGGCGGGGCCTGTGGAGCCATCCACGTAGGCGGGCTGGTTCCACGGTGCGGTCGTCATTCCGTCATTGCTTGCCGATTCGGTAGAGTTTTGATTGCGTCCGGATGAGGACGCTTCCGCGCACGACAGCCGGTGTGGCCAACGACATTTCGTCGAGCGAGTTCTGGCCTACCAACTTGAACTCGGGACCCGCTTCCACTACGTAGGTGTCGCCGTCCTCGCCGAGAAGGAAGATCTTGCCGTTGTACGCCCACGGCGACGCCGTGAATCCAACGCCCGGTGCGATTCGCTGCCGCCCGTAGATTTCTCGACCAGTCAAGGCGTTGTGATTCAGCAGGAAGCCACGGTCGAGGAGCGTGTAGTAGGAGTCGCCGTACACCAGCGCTGATGTGTTGTACGTGCCAAGCCGTGGTTGGTACCAGACGATGTAGTCGTTGTTCGTTTCGCCAGCCTTGAGCGAGATGTCACCGGATGCGCCAGGGCGAACGGCATACACTGGTCGGGGATTCGCACCCGGGTAGCCGGAGTTGAGGTAGACCAACCCGTGCTTGGCGAACGGTGTTGGCACGACGTTGACGGTCATTCCTCCGAGTTTCCACAGCAGGTCACCGTCCAGGCTGTACGAGCGAATCTTACGACGGCCGGTTGTCACGATCTCGGTTCGTAGATCGTTCTCCCAGACGAACGGCGTCGACCAATTCTCGACTTCATCTCGCTCAATTCTCCAGATTTCCTCACCTGTCTGCGCGTCGAACGTGGCAAGAAACGAGGCGGTCGTATTGTCGTTGACAATGTACAGTCGTCCCTGGTGAAGCACCGGCGAGGCCGCGGACCCGAACGCTTGCGGGCCGTTGTAGGCGCCCAGTTCTTGGGTCCAGACGGTCTCTCCCTCCATCGTTAAGGCAGCGACCAGCCCGATGCTTCCGAAGTACACGTACACACGTTCGCCATCCGTCACTGGCGTCTCTGATGCGAAGCTGTTCTTGATATGCCGGGTGATCTCCGGTACCTGTTGGTGGAGTTGGCGTTCCCACCGCAGCTCGCCGGTCTCGAAGTCCACGTCGTACACCATCCAGCGGTGAGCGGCCGTTGACTCCAGGGACCCAAAATCGTCGCCCGGGTCAAAGAGCCCGGGGACTGGCTGGAGTTCCTGACCTGCGCTAATCGCTGAGGTGAGAAACACGTGGTCTTCCCACACAACAGGGGAGCTCCAGCCGAGACCCTGAATGTTTGTCTTCCAAACGACGTTCTCGCTCTCGCTCCAGGTGTCTGGCAACCTCGGATCATCCGCGACAGCTCCCGCAGACGGTCCACGGAACTGAGACCATTGGCCCTCCCCGATTGCAGGAACAGCAATCAAGGCCAGCAACGCTATCGTCAGTGTGCTCGTCGCGGGGTGACGCATCGTCCGTCTCCTGGATGTTTGACTGTAGGGCAGGTGGCCCGCCACTGTCGCATGTCACGTGACGCGGTGTCGATTGCGTCTGAGCGCAGACGGCTCAGGACCCTTTCGAAAGGACAAGCACTTCCCAGTCCTCACTTTCGGACCCTTCGCCGACCACAAGAAGCACGACCGAGTCGCCGACGGCGACATCGCGGGCCGGGCGTTCCGTTTCGAACCCGCCGACCACCCGCGGCGCGGACGGAGTCGACAGATCGACAACCTGCAAACCAGCCTGGCCGTCGGCCACGTAGGCGAGGTTCCCGTCGATCGCTACCCCCAGTGCTCGGCCAGGCGTTTCAAACGCGGCAGTCTTGACGGGTGCGACCGGGTCCGTCACGTCGTACACTTGGAGATCACCGCCACCGACACCGCACAGGATCCGCCGTTCCTGCCCCCCAGAGAGGTCGAACACCTCTGTCGACCTCTGCGGCGGCGAGGGTCCTTGCAGCACACCGACCGGCTCCCACGGACCTGTGCCGGATAGGTCGAAGACATACAGACCCGTAGGCGAATCGACCGCGTACGCCATCGAACCCAATGTCACGATGTCGCGTGCATAGCCCTCCAAGAAGAACGTGCCTATCTGCGATGGCTCCATTTCGTTCGAGAGGTCGACAAAGACGACGCCTTCCATGTGATCGATGAGCGCCGCCGTTGTCCCAACGAGGGCCCCGATCTTGGCTTGCCCGGGCGACTTGAACGAACCGAGTAGTGTCGGCGAGGCCGGCTTCGAAATGTCGAGTATGCCCAGCCCGAAGAAATTGGCCCCGACATAGGCACGCGACTCGGCTAGCTTGAATCCCCAAACCTGCTCAGGAAACGTGTACGTGCCCCGGAGCACCGGCGCCGATGGGTCTGATAGGTCGTAAATCGTAAAGGCATGTCCGGCGGCAACGTACGCATGGTCGCCCTGAAGCTCGACGATCTCGGCCGCCGCGGTGATCGAACCAACCTTTTCGAACTCGAGCGGCTGCGCGTAGAGGATGGTCGCGGAGAAGGCGCCGATCCAGCCGCAGCACAAGAGGACGATGAGACTACGCGACGTTCTGCCCAGGCTGCTCATCTTTGACTCCTCTGAGCGATACGGTAATACAGGTGCAACTCCGTAGAGGTTTCGCAACAACCTAGACTGTGTCTTTCGGCCTGTCAAGGTTGTCGATGTTGCCGGGATCTTCCCAAAGGACACCTCGACCTGACGCCCCAGGCTGTTCTGGGGGCGAGCCTCTTGACATATTCCCATATAGGAATATATAAATAGGAATGCCTCGCGCCGCCACTTCGTCGGATGCGTTCAACGCCGTCGCGGAGCCGCGCCGGCGGGAGATCCTGAACTATCTGGCGCTCGGGGAGAGATCGGTGAGTGAGATCGTCGACGCGCTGGAGTGCCGGCAGCCATCCGTATCGAAGCATCTTCGAGTCCTGCGCGACGTAGGTCTGGTGCGAGTCCGCCGCGATGGCCGCCGGATGGTGTGCCGGGTCGACGCTGACGGTCTCAAACCCCTTCACGAGTGGACCGCCATGTTGGAGCGTCTGTGGCGGAAACAGCTGATTGGTGTCAAGCAGCGTGCCGAGCGGCGCGGAGGAATCGGACGGCACACAACCACGACGAGGCCCCGCGAGAGGAAGGAGAAGTAGAAATGACTGTTGCAACGACTGGACTTGAGGAACTCACGCTGATCGTTACAGATTGACGCTTCCTTGGAGGATAGCTTTGGCGCGCTACTCGAACAAATGGGGCCTCACAACGAGAGCCCCGATGGCGCAGCCATGCCGATGACTCTCGAAGCCTGGCCCGGCGGGCGTTGGTTCCGCGACCTCGGTGGGGACAACGGCCATCATTGGGGACACGTGCAAGCGATCAAGCGACCGACGTTGGTCGAGATCACTGGGCCATTGTTCATGTCCTATGCCGTCGCGTCCAACCTACAATACTGACTTTCCGAGGCTGACGGCGGAACGCGTGTGACGCTCCATCACTCGGTACTGGGCCTGATTCCGGATGACCATCGTCGTGGTCTTACGGGAGGATGGGCACACATGCTCGCGGGTGTGAAGAGCCGAGCGGAAACGGCATAGGGTGCCTGCCAACACGTAACCTCTGAACGGAAAGAAGGGACTCCTACTATGAGCATCGGTCAAGCATTTATCCAAGAACTCGAGGAAGAAGCGAAGACGACCCGTCGTGTGTTGGAGCGGGTACCCGGCGACCACCTGGCGTGGAAGCCCCATGCCAAGTCAATGTCGCTGGGTCAACTAGCGTTGCATGTGGCGTCCACGCCCGGAGGGATCGCACAAATGGCGACACAGACGGCAGTCCAGGTTCCAGACTTCCGCCAGGACGAGGCAAAGACAACCGACGAGCTTTTCACTACGCTTGATGAAGCGGTTGCCACGGCCAAGGGCGTACTCGAAGGCCTCGACGATGCGGCAATGGGCGAGACCTGGAAGGCGATGGCCGGCGATCGGGAAGTCATGGCTCTTCCTCGGGTCGCACTACTGCGGTCGATCATGCTCAACCACTGGTATCACCACCGGGGCCAACTCTCGGTCTATCTCCGACTTCTCGATGTGCCCGTGCCCTCGATCTACGGGCCCAGCGCAGACGAGAAGCCGTTCTAGATACGAACGAGCTCTCATGAGTTACTTTCTGGTCGCGACAGGTGAGGTGCCGCCGATTGACGACATCCCTGACCTGAGATTCGTGTCCGCTGCCGATGCGCAGACCTATATGTCGGACATCGTGTCCAGTGTCGTTGAGCCCGCTGACCAGGCAGTCACGTATCTGCTCGAGGATGGGACTTTGACCAGCGACACCGTTGTCGCGGAAGCCTGCGAACAGCTCGCCGATGCGATGGCGTTCGAAGTCACGCGTCTGGGGCAGGTTGTCTCCAGGCTACTCGAGAGCCGCTGTACCGTCCGGATATGGTGGCCACCTCAGACAGGCGGTCTCCCACGACTCGACGTCAGGCCTGAGCCCGATGCGTTCCTTGCTCTGTTAGTCGATCGGTTGAGTACAGGTGCCGACCTCAATTGCATGTACGATCCGCGGTGAGGCCCACGTGAACGTCCAAGCATGGCGAACGGATGAGCAGTGACTGATAGCATCGAATGGCCAACGAAGACGCGGGAATTTCAGAATCACCACATTGATTCGACGGTGTGGAACGATCTGGCATTTCGAGACGACGACATTGTGATCGGCACTTACGCGAAGGCCGGTACGACCTGGATGCAGCAGATTGTTGGCCAGCTTCTGTTCGACGGTGATCCCAACATTGAGGTGGCCGAGATGTCCCCCTGGCTTGACTTGAGAGTCCCTCCAAAGGAGGTCAAGCTACCGTTTGTCGAATCCCAAACACATCGACGGTTTCTGAAGACGCACCTTTCGGTCGACGCGCTCAAGTTCTCGACGCAGGCGAAGTATCTCTACATCGGCCGTGACGGACGCGACGTCGTCTGGAGCATGTACAACCACCACTCGAACGCCAATAGTCTTTGGTACGAAGCTCTGAATGACACACCAGGTCGAGTCGGTCCCCCGATCGAGCCGCCGCCTGACGACATCAAGCGATACTGGCAGGACTGGCTGACGCAGGATGGACATCCCTTCTGGCCGTTCTGGGAAAACGTGAGGAGTTGGTGGGAAATCCGCCATCTTCCGAATGTGAGGCTTGTGCACTTTTCGAACCTCAAGCGCGACATGCCCGGCGAGATCCGCCGAATCGCAAGCTTTCTGGAGATTCCAATCAACGAGGTTCGGTGGGATGCGATCGTCGAGCACTGTTCGTTTGACTGGATGAAAAAGAACGCCACCCGCAGTGTTCCGTTGGGCGGCGCGTTCTGGGACGCTGGCGCGGAGGCCTTTATTCACAAGGGCGTGAACGGGCGCTGGATGGACACACTCACGGACGATGACTCCGCCGCCTACGAGGCACGCGCGCAAGCGGAGCTCGGTGCCGAGTGTGCGCGCTGGCTGGCGACCGGAGAGGGCGGCTAATTCAGGGGTTCAGAAGAAGGGCGCACGACGCGGTGCTATTCTTCCGTGCTGTGCGGCCAGGGTAGCTCCCACCCTACCGAGCCCGCAACGGCGCCATCTCGGAGTCCCCGGGCGACGTCGGCCCGGAGACGCCCAGACCGGCCAGGTGCTCCGAGACGAACACCGATGCCGACATCCAGATCGGTACGGCCGGTTTGAATCTGTGCCGTGCCATCCCACCTGTGTGCCGTGTCGGCGAAGCCGACAACGCTGAGCTGTAGCGGGCCACGCCGTCTCCAGGCGTGCTCGACTTCTAGTGTCACACTGGCCAATCTGCGGCTTAGCCTTGCGCTGGCGACGACACCGTCGTCGAGGAGCGGATGCGCGCGAAGTAGCGCGCGGCGCGCCCTACCCACACCAGCTCCTGGCCACAGGTCGCGCGGCGCCTTCGGTGTCACGGCGTCGACACTGCCTCGAACTCTCCATGTGAACCGTTCCGGAGAGGCGGAGGATCGCCAATCGGAAGAGAGGGTCCACGAAGCGAACGGCGTGCCGCCGTCGAGCCCTTTCCATCCCTGGAGTTCGATGCCGGTGACAAGCCGCTCACCGGCATGGTGCCGCGCGACTCTGATCCCCACACCCGCGTATGTACCGTGCGCGGACCACTCGTCGATCGTCGCGGTGGCGTCCCAGTAGAGGCTTGACGTCATCCAGTCCTTGGCCCTCAGGCCTACATGACTCCGTGTTTCCTGAACGAACGTGACGTTCTGACTCGCCGGTGCGCCTGCCTGTGCCTCGCTCCTGTACGTCTGTCGTTCCCATGATGCCTCGACTCGCCACACCGATCCGAGTCCGGGTGTGGGAGCCGGAGTGTCGACGGAGAGGCTCAACCGAGGGCGAGCATTCCACCATCGCCAGCTCGCGGTCCACCGTTCGCCATTGCCGGTCGGGCTGGAGACATCGAGCCTCACGGTTCGCTCGGTCGCCGCCCGAATGGACTCGCGGATGAGGTGCGATGTGTCCAGGGCGATGAGCGGGCGCTCGCTCACGGCGACATCGATCCTGGCCCGTCCTGATTGAGGTCGGTAGCAAATGCGAGACGACGTTGCCCCTGGGAGGAGGGAAAGACGTCGTCTGGCTCGCTCCAGGCCGGCGACCGTGAGAAGCGTGCCTGATCGCAGGTTGACCGTGTCTTCCACGATCGCGTGCCGCGTCCGCTCGAGACCCTCGACCTGCACAAGGTCGATCGAAGGCTCTCCGATCTGGTTCCAGGACCAGAGGGCTTCCGACGAATCGCTGTGTGCGAATTGACTGGTTGCCAGCAGCCGCCACGCCTGCGCGTCGGTGCGGTTCCACTCGAGTGCCTTGCGGGCGAGGTCCGCCGCTTCCGTCCAGCGTGATTGAAGGATTCGCAGCCCAGACAGCTCCCGCCAAGGAACGGAACTGGTGGGGCACCGATCGGCCGCGGCTCGTAGGGCGTACTCCGAGAGCGTCAGCGATCCGCGGTGCGCGAGCTCGATGCCCTCCCAGACGTCGGCATGACATCCAGGGGCGAGAGCAGGCATGGCGACGAACCCAGTCGTTGTTGCCGTTGGAGGTCCAGAGCCCGAGTCACCCGGTAGAACAAGGAGCGACCAGAATCCTGCTTTCGCCCACCCGTCGTAGAACGCGGCCATGTCGAGTTCTCTAAACGGCGCACGTGCGGGGTCATGAACGATGACACGATTCTCGAACCAGCCTACGACCACCAAGTAGTGATATCTGCCGGGCGAATCGCGGACGAGGACCAGAACTGGCCGTCCACGCTCGAGATGCCGCTGCACACTCTGCTGGGTCCCCCGAAACGTGCGGACATTCCAGCCACGCTGCTCGATCTCCGAGGTCAGCGTTCCGGTCGTGATTCCCTGGGCTCCGGGGTCGACAAGCTCTGCGAAGTCCTCGGCGTAGACGTCGGCGGCGCCCCAATAGCGGAGCACCATTGCAGCAGCGGCGCCGCCGCAAAGGACTTCGGTCTGCGCGACAAACGGGACATCCAGGAGCCGGACCTGACCCGCCGCTACACCTGGTGTGGTGATCGAGAGGCCGGCTACCGTCATCCATACGCCGGCCCAAGCAGGGACCCACTGGCGGACCGGTCTCACGGATTTCCTACTTGACGGCGACGATGATCAGAAGAACCACGAGCAGGCCGATGATTATGGTTGTCGTAGAGAGGGTGATCGTCGATTGCCCTCCAACCAGCGCCGATTCGACCTGAAGGGCCTGGGCTGCCAAGGTTTGGAGCTCGGGACCATCAAGAGTCGAGACGGCGTTCCGTGCGGTGACCATGTCCACGCCGAGGCGCCCGGCGACGGTCTGTACCTGCGAATCGCTCAACAGACGAAGGACTGTGGCCCGGTCGGCCTCGTCCTGCGCGATTCGGTCGCTGACGACCATATCGAGCGCCGCCTGATCCACGACATGCGCAACCTGTGCGGTTGCCGTTGAGATCGACACACAGACTGCGACGATCAGAACAATAGCGTTTCGGAGTACGTTCATTCCGATCCTCTCATGGCGAAACGGCTGACCCTGTCCACATGTCAGCCCGGTGTTCCCGGTCCACTGGGGTCAAGAATCAGCCCCTGTGCGGATACATGCTCCTTACACTCTTTCGGACGACCGCCGTCACCCCTGCAGAGTCTCCTCGGCACCAGGGTGCATCTTTGTGGAGTCGAGTTCGTCTTCCTACACGAATGCAAGCAAAAGGAGGCGAATGTGCTGAAGCTACATCTGTCGCTGCCCGTAGCGGATCTGGCTGCCACGGAAACGTTCTACGCAACGCTGTTCAACGCCCCGCCGAGCAAGAGCAAGGGAGACTATCTGAAGTTCGAGCCGGACGAACTCGCACTCAACATCTCTTTTACGCCGGTTGGTGTCGAGAAACGCCCAGAGACAAATCGCCATCTGGGCATTCAATTTCCTTCGCAGGAGGACCTCGACCTAGCGTACGAGCGGTTGTCGGCTGCAAACCTCGTGCACGGCATCCGGGAGAGTTGGATCTGCTGCTATTCCAATCAGGACAAGTTCTGGGTGAGCGACCCTGACGGCTACCGGTGGGAGCTGTACTACCTCGTATCCGACTCAGACGCTAGGATTGAGATGGGGACAGGGTGCTGTGCAACCGAATCCGAGCGATCACACTGCTGCTGACCTGCACGCAAGAGTAGGTCGGTACGTCCGAAACAGGGTGAGTCACCCTGCCGATGCTGAGGATGTGCTGCAGGACATCTTCGTCAAGCTGCTGGGCAGCGGCGGGCCGAACGAAGCAACCCAGCTCTTGCCCTGGGTGTTTACTGTGGCACGCAACCGCATCATTGACTTCTATCGTGAGCGTGCGCGACTGCGGGTTGCCTCGGTCGGCCTCGTTGAGGCTGGTGGCGCGGCGGCTGATGAGACGTCGGTCGATCTGGGCGGCGCTCTCGAGGTCTTGATGGCGCGACTGTCCGGGCAGGACCGGGAGGTGCTGAGGGCGGTCGATCTCGAGGGGCTCTCTCAGTCAGAAGGAGTATGCCGATTCGCTCGGCCTCAACTACGCGACGGCCAAGTCACGAGTCCAGCGCGCTCGGAAGCGCCTACGACGCGAGTTCGAACGGTGCTGCACGGTTGTTCTTGACCGGCGCGGTGCGCCTCTCGAATGCACGCCGCGGCACCAGTCGGTGTGCGGCGAGGCGTGCTGACGGTGCCCACGACGTTGAAACGCCAGCCGACGACAGGACCCTGCGTGGGTGAGTTGGTTTCGCAGCGATCGATTACGGCAAGACCGGTCATTCAACCGAGCTCGTGAGACGGCGTCGCTCTGACACGATGAGACCGTACTCTGACGCGCGCTTCCAGATGCGATTCGCCATCTCGGTCAGGTGCACCGCCTTGAGACCGTAGTAGACGAAGATTCCACCGAGGATCCCTACGGACGAGTACTGCAGTCCCCTCGCCCAAAGCTCACCGAGTTGAGGCGTCAACAGGTCGAGAAGGCCATAGATCACGAAACCGGTGGCCGCGAGGAGCGGACCGGTGAGCGTCCGCACGCCCCATGAGGCGACCCGAGATTGCTTCTCCATGAGCGAGCCGATCGTCCGAAGCCGCTCGAGAGCGCGGTCGAGGCACTCGAAGTCCTCGCTGTTGAGAATGTCCCGCAGTGACACCTGTGCGCGGCATGCTTTCATCACGCGCCGATCTCCTCTGAGGTACGAGGGCCCACTCGCCGTGACCCGGTAGGCCGGAAACCGCTTCCTCAGTTCCTGCATGAGCTGCTCGTGCGAAGCGTCCGAGTGTTCGTCGGCGGTGGACACGACGTCGACCTCGATCCGCCCGCGGGCCGGGGTGAATACAATTTCGTGCAGGTCGTGTGCCGCTGGATCCTCCACATACGCGGCCGCATGACGTGGGATCGCTTCGTGCAGCATCACTTCGTGATCGAGGCAGGGCAGACTTGGCACCCTCGGCGCTGGGTCCAGGGTCAGGCGGTAGAGTTTGATTGAGCGGATGGTGCAGATCTTGGCAAGCCCGTCGAAGAACTGCTGGCACGCGGCAGTTTCATCCATAGCGTGAAGCGTACCAGGTTCTTGAACCCGGTACAGACTCAGCGTGCGGGCTTCGGAATGGAGCGTGAGCCACGGCTTCGCGGCAGCGGGACACGCTATGGGATCCTCAGTCTCGGCTGCTACACTGTGAGTCCGTGGGTGTGCAACGTGGACCGGGACCGGTCTACATCGATAGCAGCAGTTCAACCAGGGGACGCTCTTGTGGACACCCGATACCGGTGTCGTTGGGATACGGGCGGGGACGACGACAAGTACGATGCCGTGAGAGCATCACACAGAACTGCTGCACCTCCCTTTCGGACACTCAGTCCGCGTCACGTTTCGTGCTGCTAGGTCCCCGGTGACTTGGTGAACCAGGGAGCGGTCCCCGAGCGGTCTCTTGCGCCAGGTCGCGTTCTCGGCGCGGCGTGGGTGTTGCTCGCCGCCCTCGTGTCGTACGTCTGCCTGCTGCATGGCTTGACGGCCGTGGGACTCATTGGGCCGGATGAGCCGCGATACGCTGCGATCTCGCGGGCCATGGCCGCGACCGGCGACTGGGTGACACCGCGTCTCAACGGGGAGCCGTGGTTTGAGAAGCCCATTCTTCTTTATTGGGCCTCAGCGACTGCCCATCGCCTTATCGGTGACGGCGATTTGGCTGTCCGGATTCCTTCAGCGCTGGGTGCGGTCGTGACGTCGCTGGCCCTGGGATGGCTCGGATGGCGTCTCTACGGTGCGGCGACTGCAGGTGTCGTGCTTGTCCTCTTTCCCACGACTGTGAGCGCGTTTGCGTTCGCCCGAGGCGCAACGACCGACATGTTGTTTGCCGCCTCGCTGACCCTTGCCATGATGTCGGCCTTTCGTCTTGTGGTTGTTCCGAGTGATAGGCGCCACACTTGGCAGGTTGCGTTCGGGGTCGCACTGGCGCTGGCTGTGCTCGCCAAGGGCCCGGCCGGGGTTCTCTTGGCCGCCGGAAGTCTCATTTTGTGGAGTGTCGTATCGCGGAAGACGGCGCACCTTGCGGCTCTGATCCAGCCATTGGTGGTCACAAGCTTTTCCGTCGTGGCGCTTCCGTGGTACGTCCTGTCTGCGCTTCGCAATCCTGAGTTCGTCGAGGTCTTTCTGATTCGCCATAACCTTGAGCGGTTTCTGACTCCCGTTTTCCGGCACGAACAGCCCTTCTGGTTTTTTGCTCCGATTCTCGTTCTGGGGCTTGTACCATGGTCGGCCTTTCTGGTCACGGGTATCCGCCGGGCCTTGCGCGTCTGGCGGGCCGGTCAGCTGGCAACGTCACCGTCCCTCTACGTCGCGTGCTGGGTAGTCTTCCCCGTCCTCTTTTTCAGCTTGTCGCGCTCGAAGCTTCCGGGATACGTCCTGCCGGCCATACCAGGCGCCGCCCTGCTGCTGGCCCGAACCGTGGCGGGCTTTCTGGACAGCGAGAGAGGCGCTCGGTGGCCGCTTTTCGGAACGGCCCTGGTTTTTGCCGGACTGGCCGCCGCCTTCGCCGTTCCCGAGCTGGCCATCGCCGGCGTACCGGGGCTTCCGCTGGACGCACTGCAACCCTTGGCGGTTCTTGTCGGTCTGGTAGGCCTTGCGGTCGCCGGGCTGACGTATTGGCGAAGGGAGCACGCAGCCGTAGCCGCGGTCGCACTTGGGTTCGCGATGATCGTGGCGTACCTCAATGTGTCGATGCTGCCCAGGCTCGATCAATTCATCAGCCCCAGAACTATCGCTCAGCGTCTTCAGGAGATGGGTGATGCAGACCGCGTTTCGGTCTACCGCCTACAGCGTGGCTGGCACTACGGATTGAACTACTACCTCGACCGTGAACTGCACGAGTGGGTTCCGGGCCCCTTGTCACTTGTCGTGACGACTGCCGATGGCGTTCAAGAGTTGAGGGCACAGGCTCTCCCCGTCAGGGTCCTCGACCGTGTTTCAGCCGAGGCGGTGCTCGTGACGGTGGCACCCACGCCCAAGAGGCTGCAGTCCTCTCCAAGCCAATAGTCTCGCGCCACCCCGACGCCTGGTCTTTGGCCGGTGAAGCTGGGCTGTCGAGAATACTCCCCGGTGGCGAACTGAAGTCATCGGATACGTTGACGATCGCAGCCGTTTTGTCCGATGATCTTTGCTCTCTCGCGGCTTCTCGCCAATGTCAACGCGGTTTCGAACTTGCAGAATCTCCGGCGAGGCAACACCCCTGGGGGCGTCCCGATTGATCTCGAATGCGGGACGCCGCCAGAGTGCAGACGGAGGCAGCGCGATGACGTGCGAAAAATGTAACAACGGAGATGTGGAGCCTACCCAGGTTTCACGCATGTCGGAAACGATTGGGAGAATCGGTTACGGCATTGGCACGGGTGCCGTGCTGGTGGTCGGCGCGAGCGTCGGGCTGGGTCTGGCCCTGGTGCGCGAGGGAGGTATGGATCCCGCTCGGGTTGCGGTCCCGGTCGTGATTGTCTTGCTCGTATGTGCGCCGCTCTTTCTCGTGACCGCCCTACGGATGCTTGCTGAGAAGCAAGTCTGGCGGTGCCGGAGCTGTGCTCACACGTTTGACCGAGCGTAGCCGGGTACTCGTACCGTCTCGCGCCGGCTGCGCTGACGACGGCTCCCCTGCCTCGGCTCACTCGTTCGTCTGTGCGATCTCGGGATCTGCGACGCGTCGCACGCTGACACAGAGGCCATTGAAGGCGGCGGTTCCACTCAGTGTGTCGAGATGCCTGTCGCTGGTCACGTCGTTGATGCTGACGCCCGCGCGCTCGTGCGCCACCTGAAGCCGGCTCCCCTCGCGGTCGTGTCCCCATCCGTGTGGGAGACTGACGACACCACGGCGGATTTCATCAGTGACTTCGACCGGAACAGTGACGGTGCCAGCTTCAGCACCAAGCTGCACAATGTCTCCAGTTGCGAGATCGCGAGACGTGGCGTCGGCCGGATGCATGAGCAGCGTGCAGCGGTCCGGGCCTCTCATCAGCCGAGGCAAGTTGTGCATCCACGAGTTGTTGTCTCGAAGCTGTCTTCGCCCGATCAGGAGCAGCTCGTTTGTGTCACCCCGGTCGGCCTCAGAGAAGAGACGCACGCGTGCCTCGCGGAGAAAATCCTCGGGCGCGGCGTCAATCTGTCCATCGACCGTCGCGACGAGGCGCGCGATGCGCCCTGCCTCGAGAGGGCCGAGGTCGACACCGTTTGGCGATTCACGGAGTTTGCGGAGACTTAGTCTGTATGGTCCGAATCGAAGGAGTGGCGCGAGCAGCCGCTCCGGCCTGAGTGCGCTCATGGCGCGAACGGCCACCCGACGGAATGGACGTGGAGCGAGCACACGACCGGCTAGGGCCGCCACAATCTCCCAGTCGTGCCGCTCCGACGGAGCTCGAGGCACGACAGGTTCCGAATACTTCGCCACGTTGTGCACGAAGAAGGCTGAAAGGGCGAGATCGTAGTGTGCTCGAGAAAGAGGAGGGGCTGGCGGCAGGATCACATCGGCGTGGCGCGTGGTCTCGTTCAGATAGGGGTCGATCGAGACCACGTGGTCGAGCGTGCTAAGCGCTCGGTCCAGCCGGCGGCCGTTGGGTGCAGACAGCACAGGATTACCGGCGATCGTGATGAGTGCGCGGATGTGGTCACCGTCGTCGGCCTCGATCTCATCGGCAAGGGTCGCGACGGGTAATTCACCACAGAACTCGGGCAGGTGGCGGACGCGACTGCGCCACCTGTCGTAGGTCCCGCGGAGGCCCAACCGGGTGAGGATCCTTACGGAGTCAATGGCTGGCGTCGGCAGCATCATCCCTCCAATGTCGTCAATGCGTCCCGTAGCGAGATTCAGTGCCTGTGCGAGCCAGGCGGCGAGCGTCCCATACTGCTGGGTGCAGAGCCCGACACGCCCGTAGCAGGCCGCACGAGTCGCGCCCGCGAAGTCAGCCGCGATGCGGCGGATCATCTCGGCTGAGACACCGGTCCGGTCGGCGACCCGTTCTGGTGAGACCGTACCAACGAATGCGGCGAGCTCATCGACACGCTTCACCTGCGCTTCGAGACGCCCAAGCCGATCCCACTTGCTTTCGAAGACAACATGCAGGATTGCTGCAAGGAGCAGGGCGTCAGAGCCGGGCCGGCAGGCCACGTGCAGGTCGGCGGCATCAGCCGTTTCGCTGCGGCGGGGATCGAAGACCACGACTCGTCCACCGCGTGCGCGAAGCGCTTCAAGGCGCTTCCGCATGTTAGGCGCTGTCATCAGGCTTCCGTTGGAGACGACGGGGTTGGCTCCAAAGATGAGAAGAAAGTCGGTGCGGTCCAGGTCTGGCACGGGAATGAGCGCGAAGTGTCCGAACATGCGGAACGCGGCGAGCATTTGCGGCAACTGGTCGGCGGAGCTCGCCGAGTACACATTCCTTGTTCTGAGAGCCCGCGCAAACGGCAGCGCGTGGGTCATCAACCCGAGGTTGTGCGCGACGGGATTACCGTAGTAGATGCCGACGGCGTCGCGGCCGTGCCTCCGTCTCGCCTGAATCAGACCATCGGCGGCCCGGTCCAGTGCCTCGTCCCACGTCGCATCGCGCCAGCCGGAGCCCTCGCGGATGACCGGAGCCCGTAGACGATCGGGGTCGTAGTGGAGATCAGTGAGCGCCGCCGCCTTCGGACAGATATAACCACGGCTGAGCACGTCGTCATCGTTGCCCCGGATAGAGCGAATGCGCCCGTCGTCCACCTCGACGACCACGCCGCAGGCCGCTTCACAGAGTGGGCAAGTTGCGACTTTGTGCATGCTGTGATCCTACTCAGCGAACCGATGGATGTAACGAATGATTTGAATACACGATTGTGCACATAGCTTCAGAGAATCTGTTTCGGGCCATGATCATCCGCCGTCTCTGTCCTTGACGGCAGACCTTGGTCATCGGTAGCGTCGTCCTGATCTTCCTTATGGACCTGACGATCTTCAGAGATTCGGCGCCACTCGTCCTCGCTGTCGTGCCCCTCTGCGCGGCACTGCTGATCATCGGGCTGGCACGGCGCGGTTCCGGTTCGATCACTCACGCGGAGCTGCGCAAGAGAATGAAGCACCTGCTGTAGCTCAGGTCGCCTGTCCAGTTCGCTCGCTGACGTCACGAGTCAATGTAGTCGGTCGGTTGCAGCAGGGCCCTATCCGGTCGTTCACGCGAGGTCTATGTCGCCGGGACCAGTCGAATGATGCGGTCATCTTCCGGAAAGGAACTACCACGTCCGTCTCGATTGCCCGTACAGAAATAAAGCGCTCCGTTCGGTCCCGTCACGACATCCCTCAGGCGGCCGAACTTCCCTTCAACAAGCCGCTCGTCGCTCGTCACAGTGCGAGGCTCATCGGGAGACAACGTCACGCGACGTAGATGAGACCCGCGGAGCGTCGCGAAGAACAGGTCGTTTCGGTACTCTGGAAACGCTGTCCCTGTGTAGAACGAGGCTCCCGACGGCGCAATCGAGGGCGAGAAGAAGAGGAGAGGCTGACGCATGCCAGACATGGTCTCGGCGCCTTCAATCGTCGGCCATCCGTAGTTGGAGCCAGCCTCGATCCGATTGAGCTCGTCGTTGCCCACGTTGCCATGCTCGGTGGCCCACATCGAGCCGTCTACCGGATGCCAGTCGATGCCCTGTGGGTTGCGATGGCCATACGAGTAAACCTGTGAAGCGAACGGATTGTCGGGTGGCGTCGTACCGTCGCGCGCGATCCGAAGAATCTTGCCGGTCAATACGCCCAGGTCCTGCGCGCTCGCGCGATTCGCGGTGTCGCCCATCGTCGCATAGAGGAAGCCGTCAGGACCGAATTTCAGGCGGCCTCCGTCGTGGATCGGATGTGCCGGAATATCGTCAAGGATCGTCACGGCATCCACGAGCGTGTTGTTCATCTCGAGGAACCGGGTGATCCGGTTTACCGGACCCCGGCCAGTTCGAGTTGCCGTATGCAGCAGGTACACAAACCGGTTTCGCTCGAAGTCTGGGTCGAGTGCAACGCCGAGAAGACCAGCCTCCCCTTCCGTGAAGACGTCAGTGAGCGTGAGGGCTGGCTCGGGCCGCAGTTGGCCATTCTCGACGATACGAACCCGGCCCGGCCGCTCAGTGACAAAGAGCCGACCGTCGGGCGCGAAGGAGAGAGCCCACGGAATCTCCAGATTGCTCGCGATGACCTGCGCTCGAAACCGCACTCCATCGACCGTTGTAAAAACCTCGCCAGTATCGGGAACATCGTCAAAACGCGGTGGAACGTCGGAACTCCCATCACAGGCCATCTGTATCGGCGGAGTGGTGACCGCCAACAACAGAATCATCCGGGCGACGAGACTGGTCACACGTCGAGTCTAACTGAGGGGAGTGACGATCGTGAGCACGGTTGACGGCATTTGGCGCCGGGACTAGGGTTGCCGATTCAACCGGTCGATGCAACAGTTTCCGAGAGTGTAGCCGCAGGCGTCCGATAACCAAGTGTCTTGCGTGGTCGGGTGTTCAGCGTAAGGCAATCGCATCGAGCTGCGCCTGCGTGTAGCCGGAGAGGTCGGTCCTCCTCGGCAGATACTGGCGCAGTAAGCCATTGGTGTTCTCGTTGGTCCCGGGTTGCCACGGACGCCGCGGGTCGCAGAAGAACACCTGCACGCCCGTCGCGATCGAGAAGGTGCGATGGGCTGCCAGCTCCAGCCCGCGATCCCACGTCAGTGTGGTTGCCGCAGCGACGATCCACGGGACACGCCGCGGGCGATCGCCTCCCGCTCGGACAGGGTCAACGCCTGACGCGCGCGCCGCCGGGGCACTGGGGGAATGCCGCCCGCCCCGGCGACGATGTCGTGCACCATCTTGGGTGTGCGGCCGAGCGCCCGGCCGATGGCATTCAACGATTCCCCTTCTCGCCAACGGCGCCACACTTCCGCCTTCTGCGCCGCCGTCAAGCGCGGGCCACGTCTTCGCACCATGAGTCCTCCATCCTTGGCTCATGTTGCATCGACCATCTGAATTCACCGTTCAACGGAGACGCTAGCGGCGGTCCGAGAAGAGGACGGCGGCTGGCGAATGAACGGTGACCAGCGGCAACCTGTGGCTTGTCGGTTTCGCGGCGTTGGTTGGGGCCGTCCTAGGGGACGCGCTGAGAACCTCTTCTGGCCGTCTCGCTTTCCTGAGGTCCTGGGCCTACTACACGCTCGGCGTCGCGGGTGTCATGCTTCTCGGTTTGTTGACCGGACAGTTTGCACGGAGTGGGTTGTGCGCGACTGTGTGGTACTCAGAGTGCAACTAGCCGATTCCCTCATCGACTCCGCCGAGTCTTGTCCAGTGACGTTTCGGACCTTCCGCGTTCAGGGCGACGACATTTGACCTGTCGCAAGATAAACGGGGAGCGATAGTCTTGTCGTTTTGCGTGAAGCGACGGTAGCGGGCGACTATCGGTTCAGGAGGCCAGCGGCAGGCTCTGCGACGCCGCCGAACGGCGGCGCTTCCAGATGAGTCCGTCGACGATGTAGTGATGGAAGTTGATGGCTTGAAACACGATGACGGGGGCCACGATCGCCGTTACGAGCGAATTGGCAGCCGCGTACGACAGCGTGGAAATGCCGAGACACAGACCCAGATACAACCAGACGTTGCGTTTCTGGCTAAGCGTCGATAGGAAGCGTGCATCGGGGTCGATTCCGGTGCCGTATCGATTGTTGTTGTACAGCCAGACGAACCCGATGTATTGGGCGTTGTGCCAGATGTTGACGACCAACCACCCGACATCGATGTTCCTGATCAACACGTAGCCGACGAGAAACACTGCAAAGTGCGACACCTGATACAGGGTGTACGCCACCGGGAGCTGCCGGTTTCGCCAGGCCGAGACATGTGACAGCGCCCACCAGGCCATTGCGGCAACTGCTGCGACGCCGACGATGTCGACGAGCAGGCCGGACACCGGGATCGTTCTCAGCTCGATTCCAAGAAAGGTCGCCGGAGCCTGGTTCGACCGATACAGAATCCCCCAGAGAGGGGCCAGATAGAAGACGATCTGCGGCGCCCACGGGCCGTCGACAACGACGGTCGGCGCTTTGCGTCTATAGGCCTGTGCAATGCCCCAGCTCTGTCGGGTGTAGTGGAACCACTGCCAGTAGAGGTAGATGGTCGTAATAGTCCATGCGCCAACGCCGTACGCGAGCACCGCGACGCTGAGAAACACGATAAGAGGCAAGCCCGTCACCAGGAACCGGTGCTGACGGAAGCTCCGTGCGTCGAAGCAGAGACGGGTGAATGTGGAGACAACGTGGTGGTAGCCGAGCAGCCAGAGATCGGCCACGAGGATCGGCACGAAGAGCGCCGGCTGAACGACTACACTCAACCCAGTGGCTATGGCGATGGTGGCGATACCCAGAATGAAGAACCGGTCAAACTGCGTATCCCGCAGCCATCCTCCAGAGCTCCCGAACGATTCAACTCGTACGACCATCCACGTCCCTTTCGCCGCTTTGTACGTCTGTGCTGCCGACCCACTTCGACCGGGTAAGGTAGGTAGCCGGCACACCGCTCCACCAGTGTAATCGGCCAAAGTGCCCCAGCGTCGCACATGGGCTGTTCCGCGCGCGGAAGTGTGCAGAGTCGCGTACTGCGGACGAGGTTGAGGCCGGGAAGGGCCGAAGACATGCGATCGGCAGGTGACCGCCGGTATGTGAGGCCAGTCGGGAAGTCTGAAGAAACCAGTTCGGGTTTGCGTGGACCGCGGGGGTGCCGAGAGACGCGGCGAGGCTCAGGCTCCTGACTGCCCTGACACGCTCAAGTCCGCGGTGCCTGTAGGCTAGCGACCCAGCGCGTCGGTTGCCCACGATACAGCGTCCCGATAGTGCTCCGGAATAGACGTCCGAGTCAGGCGCAGATCGAGACCAAGGCGGTCGCACGACGTCCAGTCGGCCCGTTCGTAGGCCTCGACGAACGCGAGCATCGGCTGAAGCGGGCTGGGTTCGCCGAGAAGGGCTAGCCTGATGTCTTCGGCGAGCGGAAGCGTGGCGACGACTTCAGATTTCGGCTGATCCAGCATCGCGCTAACGAGCGACAACACACCGACCAGAAACAGCTCCGGTGCACGATCGGCCAGCGGCCCGTCTTCGCTCAGGCGCTCGCAGAACTTCCCCCGCACCGCTGCCTGCACGAGCAACTCGTGTGGCTTCTCACTCCCGATCTCGCCGAGGGCCACGAGGCTGACCCACTGACGTATCTGTGTCTTGCCCATGAGAACGAGGGCATGGCGAATGCTGCGAATCTCACTGCGAAAACCGAAGGCCGCCGACCCCAGGTATTTCATCAGACGATGTGTGACCGAGGCATCAGCCTCGACGATTGCTTGGAGCTCATCGATGACGAGCTCTGGTCGGGTTACACACTGGAGCAACCTGAGATAGGTCAGGCGTGTGCCCTTCAGTGCCCGTGTTGTCACGACCTGGGGCTTGCAGAAGAAGTAGCCCTGGAAGTAGTGGCACCCGAGTTCAGCCGCCTCTTGGTACGCCGCCTCGGTTTCGACCGCTTCGGCTACGAGTTGTGGACCGTGCGGGGCCAGGCGGCGAACATGGTCGACTCTCGATCGGGGGTCGCTCTCCGAGAAATCGATCTTGACGATGTCCGCGAGCTCGATGAGAGGCTCCAGTTCCGGACGGTAGGCGAAATCGTCGAGAGCGAGCAGATATCCGAGGCGTTTCAAGTTTCGGCAGGCTTCGACGACGTCCGCATCTCCGTCGATCGTCTCAAGGAGCTCGATGACAGTCGAGTCGGTCGGCAGCGTTGTGGCGTAGCCGCCGAGCAAGAGATCGCGTGTGAAATTGACAAAGGCCTTCCGATTTCCGATCAAAGCCGGGAACCCAAACGCCAGCCATGCCGCCTGGAGGACATCCTGCGCGGCTTCGGTAGGATCGCCGTCCGGGCAGAAATTTTCGAGACCGCCCCGGCACAGGAGCTCGTACCCGTGGACGTGTTTGTTCACGTCAAAGATCGGTTGCCGGGCGACGAAGAGATCTTGCGCGGCAGCGTGCGCTCCGCCCAACATCTCCAACGGAGCGTCGAACTCGCTCACTGTCAGCATAGTGGTGTGTCACCGGCGCCAGATGGACGCACGAGGGGCCTCCCCTGGGCGTGTCGATTCTCCCCATACAGAATCGACACGCGCGGCGACAGCTTGAAGAGAGAAGGCCCTCGGGTGCGTCTTGCATGGCGACGCGCGCCCACCGATATCGCGCCGCCCGCCCCGCGGGCCTCGTAGATACGAACCGAAGCCGGGAAGCGATACAGCCCTGCTAGGCACGCCTCCACCGAGAGGCCGGCCGGTCCGTCCCAGGACACGAGCACCTGGCCGTGGTCCTGACCGCCACCGCTACCTCGGCTGCTCGAGGAACCGGAGCAACTCGCTATCGGTCCCGAGGATGAAGATCGTCGACGGATCCATCGTCAGCTCGTAGGTCTCCAGCGACTTGGTGAAGGCATAGAAATCGGCGTCCCGGTTGTAGGCCTCGGCGTAGATCCCGGTCGCGGCGGCGTCCGCCACGCCGCGCAGCTCCTCGGCCTCACGATACGCCTCGGACTGGATCTGCGCGAGCTCGCGTTCGCGTTCGCCGTTGATGCGGGCTGACTCACCCTGGCCCTCCGACCGAAATTGCTCGGCGACCCGTTGCCGCTCGGCAATCATCCGGGCGAAGACATCCTGCTGAACCTCCTCGACGTAGTTGATCCGCTTGAGACGCAGATCCAGCAGCTCGATGCCGAGGTCGGCCGTGCGCCCGGCGGCCGTGTTGAGGATCTCGCGCGTGATTTCCTCCCGGCCCCGTTCGAGTCGCTCCAGGATGACCGCCTCCTCCTCGCTATCAATCATGACGTCGTCCGGGTTGCGATTGGTGCTGCGCACCAGCTCGATCAGGTCGTGACTCGCCACCGCGTTGCGCGTCTCGCCGTCGAGGACGTCGTCCAGCCGCGACTGCGCCCCCCGCTCGTCCCGCAGCCGCTGAAAGAACAGCAGCGGGTCGGTGATGCGCCAGCGGGCGTAGGTATCGACCCAGATAAACCGCCGGTCTTTGGTCGGCACTTGATTCGGGCTGCCATCCCACTCGAGAAACCGTTTGTCAAAGACATTGGTCCGCTGGATGAAGGGAAACTTGAAGTGCAATCCCGGCGTGACGACCGGGTCACCGACCGGCTCACCGAACTGCGTAATGATGACTTGATCGGTCTCGCTGACCGTGTAGGCGCTTTGTCCCAGGAGCACGAGGAGCGCGACACCGACGGCAATCTGAATCATGTGGGTGGGTCTCATTGGTCACCTCCGGTGACGGGTGCGGCGGCCGGGGTGGGGACCGGCGTGAGTGCCTGTCGTGGCGACACCCCGTCCAGGGAGAGCAGCGGGAGCACGCCGGTCGTGTCCTCGGCGACAAACAGCTTCCGGCCGACCCGCGGCAGGATGCGCTGCATCGTCTCGAGATACAGCCGACGCCGGGTCACCTCCGGGGCCTGCCGATACTCGTCGTAGATCGCGGCGAAGCGAACCGCATTGCCCTCGGCCCGGTTGATGCGGTCCAGCGCATAGCCCTCGGCCTGCAGCACGGCCTGTTGCGCCTCGCCGCGCGCGCGCGGGATCACCCGGTTGTATTCCCCGCGTGCCTCGTTGATCATCCGGTCACGTTGCTGCTGGGCCTGGCTGACCTCGTCCCAGGAGGGCCTGACCGGAGCCGGGGGGTTGACGTCCTGGAGCACGACCTGGTCGATCGCGATCCCCATCTCATACTGATCGGCGAGATCCTGGAGCTTCGCCTCGACCTCCACCTCGATCTCCTGACGCCCGACGGTCAACACCTCGGTCACCGTGCGGTCACCCACCACCTCGCGCATGACCGCCTCGTTCATCGCGTGAAAGGTGTCTTCCAGGTTCCGCACCTTGAAGAGATACTCGTAGGGATCGGACACGCGGTATTGCACGATCCACTCGACCACGGCGACGTTCAGATCGCCGGTGAGCATGATCGTCTCGGCCTCGAGCTCCTGACTCGTCGGCGCGTACGTCGTGCGGACGCCGGCCTCGGTCGTCTGGAACCCGAACTCCTGTTTCAGTTGCCGTTGCACCGGCACTTTGCTGACTTGCTCCACGAACGGGATCTTGACCCGCAGACCCGGGTCGGTCGTGCGAACGTAGCGGCCAAACCGCAGCACGACGCCTACCTCCTCGGGCTGGACCTGATAGAGCGAATTGAGCCCCACGAGCGCCGCGAGAAGTGCGGCAACGGCAAGTATCGTCGTGCTCCGCGGCAGCTGTGGGAACTTCGGTAGTTTTAGTTGCCTGAATTCCACAATGGGTGAATCCTCCATGCATGGCCTCCTTGGTATGAAAACGACGTGAGTCGAACCCCGAGAGGGGGTTGCCTTGACCACCGTAGCGCCTGTGGGATCCTGGGGCAAACGGACGAAGTTCGAATATCGCGAGGGTCACCGTCATCTGGGGCCTTCGGTCCAGAGCCTCGCGCCGAGCGATCTCTGGAAATGAAGAGTCGCGACATGGCTGCCGATTGATCGGGTTGAGGCGGCGGATCCGTGCGCCTTTGCCACGGCCGCGCGTTGCCATGGCTGCGACTACCACCGAGCGAGAGTCACGATCCCCGGCAGTTGCCCCCGGCTCGCACGATGTCTTCGTGGCGAGACAGCCTATCTTCGATCGGCGGCTTCGGGTCTATGGCTACGAATTGCTCTTCCGGGCTGGAGCCGACTGCTGTTCGGCGAATGAGGGCACCGACTCGACGCGCCGTACGATGGACGCGGCGCTGCCCGATCTTGGCATCGAGACACTGGTCGGTGACAAGCCCGCCTTCGTCAATTTCTCCACCGACCTCCTTCTCGCCGGATGCCAGAAGACTCTTCCCAGGCGGACGGTCATCGAGCTCACTGAGTTCGTTGAACCTCGGGATGATGTCGTCGAAGCGTGTCATCGGTTGAAGCGGAGTGGCTACCGACTTGCGCTCGACAATTTCGTCTATCGACCGGAGCTCGAACCGCTGGCCGAAATGGCTGATATCATCAGAATCTGCTTTCAAAGGTCCGACCCATCAGAGCAATGCCGTCAGGTGCGACGCATCGCGCCGTACGCAGCGCTCCTCGCCCAACGGGTTGAAACGCAGGAAGGATTCACCAGAGCCACTGAGCTCGGGTTCCAGTACGTTCAGGGGTGGTTCTTTTGTCACCCTCACCCAGTCGCGAGTGGAGCTCTCGCCGGTTCCCCTCTGACGCACCTTCGGCTCATCCAGGCAGTAAGCCGCCCCGAACTGGATCTCGACGAGCTCGAGCAGGTGATCAGCGACGATCCATCCCTGACACATCGCTTCATGAGATTCTTGGGTTCGGCGGCGTTCGGTTGGTCTGGGCCGTTCGCCTCTGTGCGACATGGCCTCGCGCTTCTTGGCGGCGAGCGCACGCGTCGCTGGGTTGGCCTGATGTCGCTTCGCGAGATTGCGAAAGACAAGCCCCAGGAGTTGCTGGTCCAGGCGGCGATACGCGCAAAGGTATGTGAGAAACTCGGCGCTCGCGTCGGCTTGGGGGGGCGGGAGGCGGATCTCTTCTTCCTCGGGTCGCTGTCGCTCGTCGACACGATGCTTGATCGGCCCATGAGTGACGTGCTTGCCGAGCTGCCACTCGGCGAGGATCTCGAAGCGGCACTTCTTGGAAAGCTGAACCCGTTGAAGCCATTGCTTGAAGTGGTGATTGCATACGAACGAGGGCGCTGGGAAGAATGCGACGCGCTCGCGCTGCCGCTGGGCCTGGCCCAGGCGACGCTTTCGGCTGTGTACATTGACGGCGTGAAGTGGGCGCACGACGTCTTCGCTGCCTGAAGTCCAGATAGCGATAGGCAGGTCTCTGGCTCCTGCCAGAACTCAGACGGAACCCAGACAGATTCGTAGCTGGCTTGAGGCTTGTCTGATTACAGTCTTGAGCGTCACACCCTGGGACGGCCCATCAGGCGGTGGGTTCTTGGGGCGCGTGCTCACGCCTTTCCCGGCGCTTCACAGAGCTTCACGCGGTGCCGACTGGCTCGGACGATGGCATGGAGGCTGCTAGCTACCAATCCGAATCATGTTTCTTCCGTTCCTCCTACGTCTGCTCGGCGGCTCAGTCTTTCCGCTGTTCCTGTTGTCGGTACTGAGCACTCCAGTCTTTGGCGTCGATGCGCTGTCGTTGCCCAAGCGAGGGAAAGGTCCGGTGGGACTGAGTATCGGTCTCATGGTCATCAGGGTCGCGGCCCAAACGTACATCTGGTTCGGATGGGCGGCGTACTGCGCCGCCCTGGCGCTTCGCTACACTGAGAGCCCGTGGGTTGACAATTCCATCGTCTACTACGGCGCCGCGTTCATCGCCGCCAACCTTCCGATCACGTTTCTTGCGCTCAAGGAAAGTGCCGTAACCGAATCAGACGGAGGGCGAAACCGGATCCAGAGGGGAACAGCATTCTATCGAGTTGTCACACTGACGGCGTTCATGATCTTTTGCATCTCACCACAGCTCATGCGTGGGTCGTACGGCTGGATGGTCGAAAGCATAGTCCCATCTGATAGGCGGATCGAAGTGGCGGAGTTACTTCGCGAAGCGATACGCGGCGATGCCGACGCACAGCACAATCTTGCAATCGCCTATGCCGAAGGGCGGCTGGTTGCGGGTGACCGCCAAGAGGCTGAACGATGGCACCTGGCAGCCGCGAGACAGGGCCACCGTGATTCCCAGTCGCATCTATGTATCGGGCTGCTCGGGAAGGGGAGGCTTGGTCAGAGCATTGGGCCGTCGGCCGAGTGGTGCGCCACGGCTGCAGAGCAAGGCGACCCTGAGGCGGCATTTCAACTGGCCAACATGTACGCAAACGGTGATGGCGTCGAGGTGGATCGAACCAAGGCGAGCGAGTTCTACGCGGTTGCCGCCGAGGGTGGTGTGGCCGCGGCACAGATCATCGTTGGCCTCGACTATGCCGACGATAGGAACCTCCCGATTGATCTGGTCCAATCCTATCGATGGCTGACCCTCGCCTCGTCTCGAGGGGACGTGCCCGGCCGAGATCTGACCGACGTGGTCGAGCTGCGCGAAAGGGTGAGGACACAGCTGAGCACCGACCAACTTGCAGAAGCGAGACGGATGGTGCTCGAGTGGCGGCCGGCGACTGCGGACGGGCCGTCGCAGTGACTACCGTCCCGTATTCGGAGAGGTCTGACTGGCCATATTGACCTCAAGCCCGACGGCTCGCATCAGTGCCAGGGCATTGCCGTGGACTGCGCGTCCGGGCCGTAGCCGATAGTCGAAGAGAAGCTCACCCTCGACGACTTGATCCTCGAAGTGAACATTGGTCGCTCGCGACCCGAGCCTGTCACCGATCGCGGCCAACGCGAGGTCGTGCGTTGTGACCAAGCCGACCCCTCCCAGGCTGACGAGGTATTCGAGGACACCGTGCGCCCCCTCGACCCGGTCATGCGAGTTCGTGCCATGAAACAGCTCGTCCATGAGAAAGAGCAGTGGAATCTTGCCGCGCGCGATCTCCACGAGCTGCTTCACACGGAGTATTTCGGCATAGAAGCGGGATTTCCCCTCAAGCAGCGAGTCCTGCACCCGCAACGTAGCGCCGATCGAGACCCTAGAGATTCTGAGAGACTTCGCGCGGACCGGCGCCCCGGCTAACGCAAGCACCCCGTTGATGCCGACCGTTCGCAGGAGCGTCGTCTTTCCGGACATGTTCGACCCACTGAGGACGACAAGCTGCGGCTCGCGACCGAGGCGGATATCATTGGCAACGGCTCGGTCGTCGGCCAGGAAGGGATGCGCAATCGCCTGTGCGTCATACACCGGTGGATCAGTGTGACCCTCCCGTTCGACAAGCTCGGGAAACGGGTAGGTGGGGTGCTCGAATCCGAAGGCAGCGAAGGCCGCCAACGCCTCGAATTCGCCCACAGCGCTGAGCCATTGCTCGACGGATTCTCCGTGCCGCTGGCGCCAGGCCTGTACCGCGGTAGCACATTGGACACCCCACAGTATAGAAGCGGCGATCGGCGTAAAGAACAAGTTGTGCTGCCAGTCGTGCATCTGGATCAGCCGGTCGAGTCGGTGTACCGCGAGGACCGGATCGGGTCGGGCGGACTGCAGCTGTGTGCGCAAGTGGCAGAGTCGGTCGGCTTGGTACGACTCCCGGCGGAGGCGGTCCAGAACGATCGCCAAGACCAGTAGCTCACGTGCCGGCTCGGAGCTCCCGTGGAGCACGCGGTTGACCGGTCCGCTGAGTGCCAGTCCGATCGTCACGTTGACGAGCAATACCGCCACCGGGACGACACCAGGTACAGCCGACGCAGCCCAACCGGCGACTGAGACGACGAAGCCGACTCCCAGCGCGGCGGCTCCCACCCGCAGCCAGGCGCGGTGCAAGATCGCTGGTGCCATAGCCCACCGCACAAGGGAGATCGGATCGACCGACGTTCGAGCGTCGACACCGAGCGTGTAGAGATCCTCTAGTAGCTGCGGCCGGGTCGAGAGATCGGCTACTGCCGCCTGACGGGATCGGATTGTGGATTGGTCGGCGCCCCCGAGCAACCAACCGGCAAGTGTCTCTTCGCCCGCCGTCGTCTGAGCGGTGCTGAGTAGTTGAAACAGTGACCCCTCTCCGAACACATCGAGATCTCGCGAGTACGGGTGATGGTCATCGAAGAATCGGGTTCCGGTCTCCCCCGACCCGGCCCAGCGGTCTTCCAGCCGCGCCAGTCCGCGTTCGAACCAGCGGACAGCCCGCGATGCGCGTTCGTGATTCCGGATGACGCGATCGTGGACCCGCATGAGGATCACAAGCGCCAGCAGTGGGATCACGAGCCACCAGCCTGAGACTGCTCCCTGCCAGTAGGCAGCCCATGTCAGGATGGCGATAGCTGCAACAGTGAGCAGACGCGCGTAGCTGAATCGACGGTCGGCAACGGCAAGTTGCGCTTCGGTACGCCGCCGCTCTGCGAGTCTCGTCTCGTGGTGAAGGTGGGGGTCTCGGTGCTCCACGCACCCAGACTATATGATCCGAGTCGGAGTCCGACCGGGAGATCCGAACGTCTACTCGGCGAGCTCGATCGACGCGAGCGCGATCTCCAGCCGGTCCTCTTCCCGACGGATCTCTCCGGTGGCCCTTACCTGCTGTGCCATCAGCTCAGCCATCTGGGCTCCGTTCTGTTTGAGCCAGTCCCCGGTGATTGTGTAGAGCCCCTCATCGGTCAAGATACCGATCGGATCACCGTCCCGAGCGCACCGCACCATACAGGCAACATGATCGTCGCTTGGGCTCGCTTCGCCGAGATTCAGTCCGCAAGCGGCCTCGACAAGCATTCCCGTAACGGTGCGTTCCGCCACCGCATGCGGAACGGCCAGTGTGGCGACACAGACAAGAGCGACCAGGAAGGGCACGAGAAGACGCATGAGAAAGGTATACGTTCTCTATGACCGACTGTCAAGAAATCGGTGTCGAAACTCCTCGTTCATGCGCCGAGCGGTGGTCCTGGGATGGGGGCTTGCATCCCGGCCTCTCCGGACTGGACGAGCGCGAAGCGGGCGCTAATCGGCCCGACCATCTCGAAGATCGCAACAGAAGCGAGTACGACGGTGGACACGATTGGCGCGAACGCGTCAAATCGCTGATCGATCGCGATAGTGAGTCCGACGGCTAGCCCCGCTTGCGCCATCAGTCCGAAGCCTAGGTATCGCTGAACACTACGATCAAGCCGAAGCCAGCGTGCGCCGGCGATGGCGCCGACGAACTTGCCCACCGCGCGCCCCCCGACGTAGACGAGACCGATGACACCCATCGCTGGAACAAGGGACAGGTCGAGGTCGGCCCCCGCGATGACGAAAAAGATGGCATAGAACGGCGGGTCGGTTCCTGAAAGGGTGGTGAACAAGCTGCGACTTCGCTCTGCCAAGTTGACCATCGTGGCGCCAACCGCAAGACTCGCGACGAGCGGGGAGAGGTCAACCAGGCGGGCCACGCCCACGCATAGCAGTATTGAGCCAGCGAGAAGAATAAGCATCTCGCCGGTCTCGGAGACCTGGCTCGACCATCCTGCCAGCATCAGTCCGACCAAATAGCCCAACGCCGCGGACCCGAAGAGCTGCCACACAAGTGGGTAGCCAGCGCGATACACCGCATCGAACAGCGAGGTTCCGCCGAGGCCCGATGCAAGGTCGATGGCCGCGGCCACGAGTGCGTACGCCGTAATACAGATGAGGTTGTTGACGGCAATGATTCCGAGAATGTTGTCGGTCAATGGCCCAGCGCTATCGCACTCGCGGATGACCATCAACGTCGAGGCGGGTGCGGTCGCAATGGCGACGGCGCCAAGCAGTAGGGCGACCTGCCACGGTTGTCCGAGGACGAGCACTCCAACCATCACGAGGACCGACGCCAGTGCGGACTCCACCAACGTCAGATAGAGCACTTGGCGTCCGATTCGTCGAAACCGTGAGAATTCGAACACCGAACCGATCGAAAAAAGGATGAGACCCAGGGCGACTTCGCTGAGGACCTCAAGCGCCAGCAAGTTCTCGGCCGAGACCCACCCGAGGACCGACGGGCCCAGCGCGATCCCGGCCATGATGTACCCCGTGACTTCAGGGACCTTGATTACCTTGACGAGGTGTCCCGCGAGCAGCGCGAGAAGCAGAATCAACCCTAAGGAGGTCAGCGCGTCCATGATCGGGACTGGCTCTTACTTCAGCAGGACGCCCCAGCGTCGTCCGGCGCGGTCGATCTCGAGAAACACCGATTCCTCACGGCCAGGAGCCAATGTCTCGACCGCGTGAGCCAGGTCCACCGGTTCTTGGTTGTCGATGCGAACCAGGCGGTCTCCGGCGCGGACACCTGCAACGTCCGCTGGACTGTCGGGAACGACGGCGTCGACGAGGTGGCCGACCGGCTCCTGTTCCCAGACGATTCCTGGCCGCCCGTCGAATTCGTCGGGTGCTGAAATCGGACTCGTGTCAGCGGCCAGAACGACCGTTACTATCTCGTCCCCGCGCAAGACCGCCACATCGAACGTGTCGAGATCGACGGCATCGCCCAAGGGATCGAGCTGTTCCGGCGCTCCGATCGGCTCGGCGTTGATGGCGATGAGGATGTCGCCCGGTATCAGGCCCGCCGAGTCCGCTGGGTACCCCGTCCAGACCTCACGGATGACGACTCCTCCCCCACGGGCAAAGTGCCGTTGTTCATCCTCGGTGAGGGAGTCGAACAGGACCCCGTACCTGCCGAGCACGCGTCCTATTGTGGAGGAGCCGTGCTGCAACATTGTGCCGATGCTCTCGACGGCAACGGCGGCGAACCGATCACCGCATAGGAGAATGACGCCGATCAAGCTGCTGTCCAGGTCGAACAGTCCACCGCCCGCCATGTCTCGCGACCAGGCGACGTTCGATCGAAGCTCATCGACCCTCTGATCACCGCACTGAACGATCGCGGTGTCCAGGAAGTAGGCCGGCACAAAGTTCACTGCACGCTCGCGCCGCCAAACGGCGAGCATCCAGGAACCTGGCGACAGTACGGCCGCCGACCGCTGGCGGGGCGGTGCGAGCCCTTGAATGTCTGACATTTGCACCGTCGCGATTGGAATTCGAGGCCCAAAGACATCACTGGCGACACCGATATCACCCCCCGGCGTCGACACGGTTGTCGCGAGCGGAAAGCGGGGGTCTGTTCGGGCGGTAAGCGCAACCCCCGGTTCCCACATGACGCCGCTCAACTCCAGACCGGGGAACCCCACGACGCTGGCTCGGACGTCGTCGGCAACCGTCGAGAAGTAGTCCGTCATGTCGTCGAGAGACCGACGCTGTGTAATCTGGGTCAGACGGCTGAGCTCAGTCTGAGACGGCGCTGGAACCTGTACGTCGGTCGTCGGTTGGGTGGGTCGCAGCCAGTAGCCGAAGAGCAGAATGCCGCCGGCAACGGCCGCGAGCGTCGCAATGTATCGGCGTTCAGTCCGATTCACGGTTTCCCTCGGGCGGCGTGGACCCACGCGGCGACGCGGTTCGCTCCAAGAACAGGGAGCTCGGTTGGCTCGCCGGATACGACGGGTTGTTCTGAGTCATGGGGCCGGCACCGGACGGGGCACCGCCGAGATGACGGTCCGACCTAGGATATCCGAAACCCACGAGCACGCGGTGGCGATGGGGCTTGGCCCAGGCCTCGCGAAGTCGTGGCCGAGGCGCCACGACGGCCGATCGGATCTACCGGGGAAACAGTCGCCGCCGACGGCGGCGATGCGGATCTACGCCGCGGGCTTTTCTGCAGCCGGCGGGGCTTCCGGTACCGCAAGTCCCGGCATTGGTTCAGCCGAAAACATCTTCTGAAGAAGCGAGAAGCCGATACCTCCGAGCTTGGTTGCGCGAGAAGCGCGTGCGCTATCGGTCGACAGACCGGTGTTGCCGAACGCTTGGAGCATGACCTTCGATGCCACCACGAACGCAATACGGTTCTTAAGTGTCTTCAAGACGTCAGACCGTTTCCAGGACGCCGCGAGGCTGTAAAAGTCGTTCCAGACACTCTGCGTTCCCTGGCGGATCTGCTCGCCGGACATCACGGGGTGTGGCGTCAGCAGCTTTGGTCGCTTCGTCTGCGGAATCAGCCAGTGCCGCGACACTGGGATACCGTCAACCGTCGCCATGCTGTCGCCCTCTCTCCGCTCCCACTGCTCAAAGTCGATCGTACCGGGGAAGGGCGTTAGCGTCACGAACTGCGCGAACGTGATATCGGCCCGTTTGGCCAGCTCCGCCGTCGCCTTGAAGGTGTCGGGTCGGTCGCTGGGTAAACCGAAAATGAACGAACCGAGAATGTAGACACCGTGTTTCCGGAACGTCTGCAGGCGTTCGACGAGATCTTCACCCGCAAGGTTGAAGTCCTTGTAGACGTCCTTTAATCCCTCTGGCGTGACCGCCTCGACGCCGACTAGCGCTCCCTTGATACGCGCCTTCCTCATCGCCTCGAGGAACTCTGGATCCTCGGCGGATTCCATTGTGATCTGCGTAAAGAAATTCAGATCACTCGGGAGCTGTGCCATGAGCGCCATTAACTCGAACCGTTCGTCGCGAAGCGCCTTGAGCTCGTCGTATCTGGTCTTGTCCTCGCGACGGGCGGCCATCCTTAGATCATCGAGTGTGACTGGATAAAAGTTGTCGTCAGCGAGGGCAATGAATCTGAACCCCATCCGCCGCAACTCAACGATCTCTTCGATGACTGGATTTACCTCCCGCTGTCGAGGCTCCTGGCCGTCCGTGCGCCACACGGAGCAGAAGGAGCAGTGCTTGGGACAACCTCGCACCGTCTGCACCGATGCCCACGCATAGTCCTCACGCCGCATCAGGTCCCAGCGCGCCTTTCTGAACTTTCCGGCGTCAATCCGCCCACCGTCGTAGACCGGCTTTGGTGTTCCGCCGACGCAATCCTCGATCGCCTGGCCCCAGGCGATATCGCCGTCGCCCTTGACCACGGAATGCGCGCCGCCTCGTTCGCGCGCCTCCTCCGGAAATAGCGTCGGGTGACTGCCGCCGTAGACCACCCATGCCCCACGCTCCCGGGCGCGTAGCCCGAGTTCGTAGCCGACCAGGGCGTTGCCGGTGTGAAGGCCGATGCCGATCACGTCCCCCCTCTCGAGCCTGTCGGTGTCGAACCGCCGAAGCGATTCGTCGCTCAGGATGGGATCGCCCCACTTGGCGGGTGTGGCGGCCGCGAGCACAAACATCCAGCGAGGGGTGATGAACGCGGTCCCGAAGGAAAAATGGCTGGGATTAACGATGTGTACGCGCACGGGATCTTCCCTTCATTGGTACGGGAAACGACGTTGATTGCCAAACGCTTTACGCGAACTTTCTCCGGGCCGGCGAGATAGGCCTGCACCGAGCGTCCTGCGGTAGGCGTGGCATCGAGTGATGGTCATAGACAAGACGCACAGGTGCTAGCGCCTACCGGTAAAGGCGCGGGAGAAAGAGGTTCCGATCGCCTGGAACGCTGTGGCGGTTGCAATGCCAGCCTGCGATGCGCCGATTCCGATCGCCCGCCCAGCGCGCGCAACCTCCTGCCAGGGGCGCGGCACTCCGTTGGTGTTCATGTTCTGATCGGCGGCGTCTCTGTCGAGATGGACGGCCTGGCGGGCGATAGGCGTATTCTGAGGCGACTCTACAGTATCGATATCAAGGACAAGGATGCTCGACGTGAGAGCCGGCCTCGCGCCCGCCCGCTCGGTCACAGGCGGTGATAGAATCACCGTCCCCACTCGAGGCATCGGTCCCAGGTCAACACTCTCCAGAGGTACGGGTTGGGATCGGGGTACCACTCGCGGTGAAACCGGTTCTTGACGCTGGACGTCGGTGCGGTTCTGTCGGAGCCCGGTGTTCATTTGCGTTCTGATCATTCGACTCACGCTTGCGATCGGTACCGATCCGTCGACGTCGAACATCGGCGACCGACCCACTAATGTAACAGCGTTCGTGCGACTGGTGACAATTGGCGGCGTCGACCCGAGGAGAACGACCGAGGTGCACAGCACGACGACACCCACCACCAACACCGTTCCAGCGGGACGTAGCTCGGTGCTACGCGTGAAGTCCAGCAGCCGGTCGATTCGGCCAACAAGCTCGCTGCGGGATCGGATTGCCCGCGGGCCAACCACAACGGTCTGCTTGCCCAGGGCCAGACTCGCGACTTTTTCTAGACACGATGCGTACCTGTGGCGAGACGATGTCCGGCTCAGAACCCAGTCGTCGCAGGCGACCTCGCGCTCGAGCCTGAGCTGACGGCCGATCCATCTGACGGCGGGGTGCCAGCCGCATAGTGCCTCGACCACGACTTGTGCAAATGTTGCAAAATCATCACGGCGCTGGACATGGCCGTGCTCGTGGAGCACGACCTGGTCGAGGTCGGCGTCGTCAAGCCGGTGGACGAGCGATCGCGGAAGCGCAATGATGGGCGTGCCAAGGCCGAGCATCGATGCCGTGGCGACGTCGTCTGACACGCACAACCGCGCCGACCTACCCTCCTCGCGGACGGCCATCCAGAGCGTCAGCCGGCGTTCGAGGTCGATCGGGATGGAGGTGCAGCGCTGCCTGACGATCAGGAGGCGACGGCCCGATCGTAGCAGCCTGACCAATCGGCGGCTGGAGAATCCGGCCCACAAGAGCGAACCTGTCACGAGCACCCAGAACGGCGCGGCTGGAACTTCCACCGGAAGCAGGTTGGTGACCGGGTGTGGCGCTGCAACGGTGCCGGAGGGCACCACGGTGGCGAGGGCGGTGGTGGCGTTGGCTGATAGAGTCCAGACCCACGGCACGACAGCGAGCAAACCGACGCCGATGAGTGCTATCCACCAGACCAGATAGCGTGTGGCAGCGTTCTTGTGGGTCCCGATCCGTACGAAGCCGGCGGCCAGCAGGGTCACCGCGATCCCCTGCCAGATCCAGGTGAGGAGCCATTCCACCCAGGCGGTGGTCACTGCAGTCCCTCGATCCTTGCCCGCAGCGCCTCGAGCGCAACCCCATCAACTTCCTCGTTTTCGATGATGTTGAGGGCGAGCGACCCCGGCGAGTCGTCAAAGAGCTGACTCACCAAACGCTGAACCGCGGTGCGCCGAGCTTGTTCCCGGCCCAAGACCGGCACATACGCGAACGCGCGGCCCACCTTTTCGTGACGCGCGTATCCTTTCTGTTCCAGGATCCGAAGCATGGTAAGAACCGTGCTGTACGCAGGCTGCCGCCTGCGTGGAAGAGCCATCACGACCTCCCTCACCGTGGCACGGCCCTTATCCCAGAGGACCTTCATCAGCTGGAGCTCGCCGTCGGTCAAGGTTGTTGATCTTGGTCGCGGCATCGCAAGATAGCTACTAATTTAATAATAAAAAGTTACTCTCCGGGCAGATACGGTGTCAACTAATAAATTAAAAACCTGAAAGGGCCCTGCTATAGTGCCGCGATGTCACACGCTGGTTTGACGCTAGCGATCGCCCTGGCTGCAGGAGTCCTCGCGCAGTCGGTGTCCCGCCAGGTCCACCTTCCGGGGATCGTCCTCCTCCTGGTGACGGGTGCACTGCTTGGGCCCGAGTTTGCCTCGTGGATCGAACCGAGCGCGCTAGGCGACGGCTTGTTTGCCATCGTCGACTTCGGTGTCGCGATCATCCTATTTGAAGGCGGGCTCAACCTCGAGTGGTCGCGGCTCAAGCGGCAGGAATCCGCAATCCGCGGACTCATCACGGTGGGTGCGGCGGTCACGTTGATTGGCGCAACCCTCCTGGCAGGCGTGGTGCTGTCGTGGCGGTGGGACCTGGCGCTTCTGTTCGGGAGCCTCGTTGTGGTGACCGGCCCCACCGTGGTGGCGCCTCTTCTACGCGACATGCGCTTGCAACCGCGGCTCAGGACCGTTCTTGAGGCAGAAGGCGTGTTCATCGATCCGGTTGGGGCGTTGCTCGCCGCCGCCCTACTCCAGGTTGTCCTCGCCCCGGCTCCAGAGACGCTCGCGGTCGAAGCCCAGCGCGTGGCTTCAAGCCTTGGGTTTGGTCTTGCGGTTGGTGTCGGAGCCGGGTTCGCGCTGGTTGGGGCGCTGCGCTACCGACTGCTGGTAGCCGGTGGCTACGAGCACATTTTTACGCTGGCGGCGGTCGTCTTGCTCTTCGAGACGTGCGGCGCGGTCGTTCCCGAGAGCGGGCTCATGGCAGTCACAGTCGCCGGCGTCGTTGTTGGGAACTTCAAGACACGTGTTGGTGAAGAGCTGCGCGAATTCAAGGACCGGCTGACGGTGATGCTGGTCGGGCTACTCTTCGTCTTGCTCGCTGCGGACGTGTCAATTGATGACGTGCGCGCCCTGGGGCTTCCCGGTCTGGCTGTGGTTGCTGGTCTCGTGCTCGTCGTGAGACCCGCCAGCGTGTGGATCGCGACTATGGGCCTAGAGCCTCAGCGTTCGAGAGCGAACGTTCATTGCTGCCGTTGCTCCGCGGGGCATTGTGGCGGCGGCGGTGGCCTCGATTACGGCGGCACATCTGGAGAGCCAAGGTATCGACGGCGGACAGTCCCTCAAGGCCCTGGTGTTTCTCGTCATCGGCGTGACCGTCATTGTGTCCGGACTGACCGCACGACCCCTGGCGAGCCTGCTGTCTGTACGGCTCCCGCGACGTGACCGGGTCGCGATCCTTGGAGCGCGAGGGCTCGCGTTGCCTTTGGCCGAGCAACTGCGTTCGGCTGACGTGCCAGTTGTGTTTCTGGAGTACGACCCGAAGCGTTCGCGGATCGTCGAGGAGGCAGGGTTTCCTGTCGTCTTTGGTGATCCGCTGGAAGAACGAACGTTCTTGCGCGCGCGACCGGAACTGGTGGACAAGGCAGTCGGGGCGACATCGAATGAGCATTTCAATAGCTTGTTCGTGCGGCAGGCACTCGAGACGTTCGATGTGCCCGGCGGTTTGGTCGCGATGGAGTCGCTCTTTGGGGAGCAGAGTCCGAGTCTCTTGCCAGCAGAGAACGCCGCTGTTCTATTCGACGGTCCTCATGATCACGAGAGGTGGGATGTTCGGTGGCGCCACAAGCAGGTGATCGTTGAGACGTTTGACTACGCGGCACCGGGAGAGGAGTCGAGCGAGGACGCTGCGGCTGTGCCCTCGGCCGCACGCTCAAAAGAGCTGTTCGCAATCGTGAGTGTGACGCGAGGCCGCCTCGTCTCACCGATGCAGGCAGCGTATAGATTTCGTAAGGGCGACGCGGCGGCGATCGCCATTCATGCGCCTGACCGCGAGGAGGCGCTTGCCGAGTTACAGCGCCTAGGTTGGCGTCAAAAGACTGTAGAGCCGGACTAGTGTCGGGACGCTAGTTCCGCTCCCATTGTTCTACCATCCATTCGCCCGCAGATCGCAGGTACTCGACGTACGCGCCCATCGTGAAGTGTCCGACACCGTCAATCGCCGTCAACTCGACCGGGTGGCCCCGGTCCCCGAGGGACCTGGCTGCCTCCTGCGCCGGACCGAACGGAACAACCTCATCGTCCCGGCCATGAATGATGTGAACTGGCATCGTCCCGAGGGTGCCGAGTGTGCTGTTACCCGGCGACCCGGCCATGGGGATCGCACCGGTAAACACGTCGGGATGGCGCGTGGCGAAGAACCATGTACCGTGCCCGCCCAGACTGAATCCCGTAACGAGCGCACGCGTGCGGTCGATATCGTAACGCACCGATACATCCTCCAGCAGGGCCATGACGGCTCGGTCGGCGACTGCAGTCGTCCACGCTTGGGTCGGAACGTCCGGTGCCACGATGATGGGGTTCCAGTCCCGAAACGCCGGCTCGACGATGCCTTGCATGAACGAGGCGCCGTAGTAGGCCATCCGCCCACCGCCAGGATGGAGCGCCAGGATGAGCGGATAGGGTCCGTCGCCACTCGGCACGGAGAGGCCGTACGTCATGCTGACGCCGTCCGTCGTGAACACCGCGCGCTCGGCCCTGGGTGCGCTCTGGGCCACGATATTCGGGAGCATCCCGGGCAGAACCGTCACCAACGCCGCTGCCATCACAATCACCCGCATGGCTCCTATTGTCGTCGATAGTCATTCGGAATGGTTCATAATTCTTTGGTCTCGATGACGGTTCGCACGCGCTTCGCACCGAGCCCGACCGGGTACCTTCACATTGGTGGGGTCAGAACAGCTCTGTTCAACTGGCTGTTCGCTCGGCACCACGGCGGCCAGTTCATTCTCCGAGTCGACGACACTGACCAGAGCCGTAACGTGGACGCCGCGTTGCAGCCGATTCTGGACGGATTCAGATGGCTTGGCCTCGACTGGGACGAGGGCCCGGAGGTCGGTGGCCCGTATGCCCCCTATTCTCAGTCCGGGCGGCATGACCGCTACCTGGTCGCGGTTGACCAGCTTCTGGAGCAAGGTGCAGCCTACCAAGATTTTGCGACGCCCGAGGAAATTCAGATCGAGCGCGAACAGGCACAAAGAGAGAAACGGCGGTTCATCTACAGTCGGCGGTGGATGGCTGAGACTGGAGAACAGGCTGAGAGCTTCCGCAAGGAAGGCCGGACTCCCGTCGTTCGTCTCAAGATGCCTCGGGAAGCGAAGTGCGAGTTCGACGATCTCGTCCGGGGCCATGTGGCCGTCGAATGGGCACTCGAGCAGGACCAAGTTGTCCAGCGGGCTGACGGAAGCTGCTTGTATCACCTCGCAAGCACCGTGGACGACCACGATTTCCGAATCACGCACGTCATTCGCGCGGTCGAGCATCTCTCCAACACGCCGCGGCAGATCTTCATCGCACGTGGGCTCGGTTACGATCTTCCGGAGTATGCACACCTGCCGTACGTCGCCGAGCCGGGAAGCGGCGAGAAGCTGAGCAAGCGTAAGCTCGAGAAGTATCTCAAACACCATGAATTCAAGAAGATCAGCGACCACGGTTTGGCGGTGATGGAGGCGCTTGGTCTTGAGGTCACACCCGAAACGTTCAATCCCGTTGTGGTCGACTTCTATCGCGACGTTGGGTACCTGCCAGAGGCGCTCGTCAACTACCTTCTGCTGCTCGGGTGGTCACTCGACGACAAGACCGAGACGTTCTCGCGTACCGAGATGATTCGGCACTTCTCCCTTGGACGGGTCGGTAGGTCGGCCGCGAGCTTTGATCCCCAGAAGCTTCTCGCGTTCCAAGAGCGTTATATGCAAGCGGCGCCGGTCGAGTCGATCGTGGCGATGACGCTGCCGTTTCTTCAGCGTGCCGGCCTCGTGTCGGAGCCTCCAACCGATGCAGAGTCGAAGCGCGTGGCGGCCGTGGTTGAGGCGGCAGGGGACCGGCTCAAGGTTGCGGGCGATATCCTGAACTACCCGGAGTTCTTGAAGTCGGACGATGCGCTGTCATACGAACGAAAGGCGGTCGACAAACGGCTGCATGTCGATGGGGTTGCCGGACGACTGCGGAAGTTTCGCACCGAGCTCGAGACGGTCGAGCGGTGGGATTCATCCGCGCTCGACAGTCTCCTGCACCGGTTCGTTGACGAACAAGGGATCCAGGTCAGCCAGATCATTCACGCCGTGCGGATCGCCGTGACCGGCAAGGCGGTTGGTTTTGGTCTGTTCGATGGATTGGCGATTCTAGGACGCGAGGCGTGTCTCGCTCGGATCGACCTTGCCCTGGAGATGCTCGAACGGGAGCGCAACCCTGGGCTTCAGCCTTCGAGCGAGGAACGATGAACGAGAGCGACGCGAAACCGGGTCTTGATTTCATTCGACAGATCGTCGCCACTGACCTGGCGGCGCAGCGACGCGGTGGTCGTGTGCACACGCGGTTCCCACCGGAGCCCAACGGATACCTGCACGTCGGCCATGCGAAGGCAATCTGTCTTGACTTCGGGCTCGCCGAGCAGCACGGAGGTGTGTGTAACCTCAGGATGGACGATACGAACCCTGAAACGGAGGACGAAGAGTTTGTCGGGGCGATCGTGGACGACGTTCGATGGCTGGGGTTCGACTGGGGAGGCCGTTTCTTCCATGCATCGGACTATTTCGAGCGGCTCCACGAGTGTGCCGTGCAGCTGATCAAGGACGGGAAGGCCTACGTCGACGACTTGAAGGGCGAGGAAGTCAGCCAGTACCGCGGCCGATGGAACGAGCCGGGTCGCGACAGTCCGTATCGTGATCGTTCGGTAGAAGAGAACCTTGATCTGTTCGAGCGGATGCGGGGCGGCGAGTTCGAGGATGGCAGCCGCACTCTGCGGGCGAAGATCGACATGGCCGCGCCCAACATGAACATGCGCGATCCAACCATCTACCGCATTCGGCGTTCGCCACATTATCGGAGGGGAGACGCGTGGTGCATCTACCCAACGTACGACTTTACCCATCCCCTGTCTGACGCGTTCGAAGGCATCACGCACTCCCTCTGCACGCTCGAATTCGAAGACCATTGTCCGCTGTATGACTGGTACCTTGAGCAGCTCGGGTTCGAGGACCCGCCGCGTCAGATCGAATTCGCGAGGTTGAACCTGACCTATACGGTCCTGAGCAAGCGGAAGCTGCTCGACCTCGTCGACGGTGGGCATGTCGACGGATGGGACGACCCGAGGATGCCAACGTTGAGTGGCATGCGGCGCCGCGGGTACACGGCGGCAGCGATTCGAGAGTTCTGCGATCGGATCGGTGTGGCAAAGGCGAACAGTGTGGTTCAGCTTGCCCAGCTCGAAGATGCAGTGAGAGAAGAGCTCAACCAGCATTCGGCACGTGCGATGGCCGTGTTGCAACCCGTGCGGGTCGTCATCGAGAACTATCCGGAGGATCAGGTCGAGGAGCTCGACGCCGTCAACAATCCCGAGGACGAATCCGCTGGGTCCCGCAAGGTGCCATTTTCACGGGTCCTCTACATCGAGCGCGGTGACTTCATGGAGGATCCGCCAAAGAAATATTTCAGACTGGCGCCTGGACGCGAGGTGCGGTTGCGCTATGCCTATTTCATCACCTGCGTCGACGTCGTGAAAGACCCTCTCACCGGAGACGTGCGCGAGCTTCGGTGCACGTACGATCCGGAGACACGTGGCGGCTATGCGCCCGATGGGCGCAAGGTGCGTGGGACGATTCATTGGGTGTCGGCGCAGCACGCCGTTGAAGCACAAGTGCGACTCTACGATCATCTCTTCTCAAAGGAGTTCCCCGAAGACGGGGATGGTGACTATAGGGATTCTCTCAATCCGGATTCGCTTCAGGTCGTCGATGGATGCCGCCTGGAGCGTAGTCTCGCGCAGGCGCGACCCGGCGCTCGCTACCAGTTCGAGCGGCAAGGGTACTACTGCGTTGATTCTGATTCTTCGGATGAGAGATTGGTGTTCAATCGAACTGTCAGTCTTCGGGATACCTGGGCAAAGATTCAGCGGAACCAAGCCCGATCGTGAACGGAGGAGCCATGTCGCAGCACATTCGGACGGTTATCGTTTTGACGGCGCTCGGGCTGATCGGTGTGGCCCCGCTGATGGCTCAGGATGTCTCTGGGACCTGGCAAGCCAGAGTCGAGCTCGACGCGGGGAGCGGCGAGCCAACCTTTGTCTTCGAGCAGGACGGGGATCAGCTGAGCGGAACCTATCAGGGTACGTTCGGCGCGGCGGATGTCACCGGGCGGGTCGAAGGCGACCAGGTCGAGTTCTGGTTCGAAACACAGGGCACGAAGGCGACCTACGCCGGCACCATTCAGGACACAACGATGAAGGGGACATGCGAGTACGGCGGTGTCGGGTCCGGAACGTGGGAAGCCGAGAAAGCCGAGTAACGAGTGGCGTGTCCGGATGATTCCTAACACTCGTAGCGAGCGAAGAGCCCTCCACGTCACAGAGCTGCTGAATTGACTCCTCAGGTCAACCGTCAGATCCAGCTTGCGGAGCGCCCGGTTGGTTTTCCGGTGGACAGCGATTTCCGCTTCGTCGAGTCGCCAGTTCCAGATCCCGGGACTGGCCTGATGCTGTGCCGAACGATCTACCTTTCGCTGGATCCGTACATGCGGGGTCGGATGAATGGGGGCGTCTCGTACGCGAAGGGGCTGGAGCTCGGAGACGTCATGACCGCAGAAACGATTTCCCAGGTTGTGGAATCGAATCTGGATGAGTATTCCGCCGGTGATTTCGTGCTGACGGCCGGCGGATGGCAAGAGTTTTCGGTCTCTGACGGGCGCGGAGCGCGCAAGCTCGATCCAGCGCAGGCGCCGATCTCGACGGCTGTCGGTGTCCTTGGAATGCCCGGGCTCACCGCGTACGTTGGTCTACTCGACATTGGCCGACCGAAGTCAGGCGAGACGGTGGTCGTCTCCGCTGCGTCAGGGGCTGTTGGCTCAGTCGTCGGCCAGATCGCTCGACTCAAGGGCTGTCGGGTTGTTGGAATTGCCGGTGCAACAGAGAAGTGTGACTACGTGACCCGCTCGTTGGGTTTCGACGCGTGCGTGAGCCACATGAGCAACACGTTCCGGGGTGAGCTCGAAGCCGCGTGCCCCGATGGCGTAGACGTCTATTTTGAGAACGTCGGCGGGAACGTGTTCGATGCGGTTCTCCCGCTTCTCAACACGTTCGCCAGGGTTCCGGTGTGCGGGCAGATCGCGCACTCCAATCAGACGGAGGCCCAGCCCGGGCCCGATCGGGTTGCGAATCTGATGGGGCTCGTGCTGGTTCGCCGCCTGGCAGTGCAGGGGTTCATTGTGTTCGACCATGCTGATCGGGAGTCTGACTTCCTGCGTGATGTCGGCGCGTGGATCCGCAGCGGCAAGCTGACCTACCGGGAAGATATCGTCGACGGTCTGAAGAATTCCGTCGCGGCGTTTCAGGGGCTGATGAAGGGGAAAAACTTCGGCAAGCTGCTTGTCAGGGTCGCGGCCGACCCGACGCGGTAGGCTGTTGCTGTGTCTACCAGATCCCGCTTACGCGGTTTCCCAGATTCGCTGGTCCTGCTGTTCGCGTTGATTGTTGCGGCTCAGCTCGTGACCTATCTGCTCCCGGCGGGGGAGTTTGACCGCGATGGTCGGCAGGTCGTACCGGGCACCTACCATCCGGTTGACGCTGATCCCCTCCCGCCCCTGACGTTTCTGACGGCGATCCCGGAGGGCCTTGCGGCCGCGCAGGACATCATTTTCTTCGTGTTCGTCATTGGCGGTGTCATCGGTGTGATCCGTGCGACCGGCGCGATCGATGCGCTGATCGGTGCTGCCATCCACCATTTGAGTGCGCGGCCAGCGTCGCTCGTCTCGGGGATGGTGCTGCTCTTTGCGGTCGGGTCGTCGACGATTGGGATGGCGGAAGAGTACATGCCCTTCGTGCCGATTCTGGTCACGATGTGCCTGGCGATGCGGATGGATGCCGTCGTCGCTGTTGGCATCATCTACATAGGGGCTGGTATCGGATACGCCTGTGCCGCGCTGAACCCGTTCACCGTCCTCATTGCACAGGACATCGCGGGGGTCGAGCTCGCGTCCGGACAGGGCGTCCGCTGGATTCTGCTAGTGGTGTGTGCAGGCGTCGGTGTTGACCACATCCTGCGCTACGTGAGACGTGTGCAGCGAGATCCATCGCAGAGCCTCGTGCACGACGTCGACTACTCGACTGGGTTTCGGATGCCCGACGATGTGAGGTTCACCCCCCGCCGCGTGACCGTCGTGGTCTTGTTCGTCGCGGCTGTCGGTCTCTTTGTGTATGGTGTCGCGGCGTGGGAGTGGTATCTCACGGAGCTGACCGCCGTCTTTCTCGCACTCGCGCTAGCAGCCGCGGTGACTGCCCAACTGGGTCCGAACTCGGTGGCAGCAGAGTTCTGCCGAGGGGCGGCGGAATTGACCAAGACCGCGCTGCTTATCGGCTTCGCGCGCACGATCCAGGTGGTACTGACGGAGGGTCGTGTCATCGATACGGTCATCGATGCGCTCGCACAGCCGCTTCAGGCCTTGCCTCGATCGGTGTCTGCGGTCGGGATGCTCGGGGTGCAGACGGTGTGCAATCTATTTATTCCGTCAGGGTCAGGTCAGGCGTACGTGACGATGCCGATCATGGCACCGTTGTCCGATTTGACCGGTCTCAGTCGGCAGGTCGCGGTGCTTGCCTATCAGTTCGGCGATGGCTTCACGAACATGGTTGTTCCCACCAACGCTCTTCTGATGGGAATCTTGGCGTTGGCGCACATCCCATACCAGCGCTGGATTCGCTTCGTCGGACCGTTGCTCGTGAAGCTGTACGTCGTCGCCGTCTTGGCGCTGCTCGCAGCCGTTCAGCTCGGCTATTGACGCCGGCGTCTCTCAGATGGGGCGAGCGCCCGAACCCCTCGCCGTCGCTCGCGGGGGCCCCATGCCCCGCGCCGCGCCGGCGGGGCGCGCCGTGCGCGCCCTTGCGGTACGGATGGGCAGAACGCGCGGGAATGTGGGAATAGTGGTTGTCACTGTGGTGTTGTCCCGGTAGGCCCGAAATATAGAATACGATTAGTTTCTCGGCCTTATCTCGTATTGAGAAAGCGGTGAAGGATGACGTATAGGGTCATGTGTACGCTCGCGGCGGCGACGGCGATCGGAGGGCTCCCCATCATCGGATGCGGTCAACCCGATGGGGGTGGTGGTGCTGCTCTGGGGCCTGAACAGTTGTTTGACGCCCCGGACACGATGACGGTCCAGTTTGTGAGAGAACCGGTTCAGGTCGAGGATCTCGTCATGGAGGATGTGGACGGGGCGACGTTCTCGATGTCGGACCTCCAAGGACGAGTGACGCTCGTGAACTACTGGGCGACCTGGTGCGGACCGTGTCGACAGGAGATTCCCGACCTGGTCCAGCTCCAGGAGCGCTACGGGGATCAGCTGCAGGTGATCGGCGTGTCGGCAGATGAGGGCGACGTGGCGGACGTCAGAGCGTTTGCGCAAGAGTTCGACATGAACTATCCGGTCGTCATGGCGACTCCCGAAATCAACCAGCAATTTCCAGGCGTGTTCGCGCTCCCCACGTCGTTCGTGCTCGATACCGAGGGCCGCATCGTGCAGACGCATGTTGGCCTGATCAACCCCGCGGTGCTCGAGCAGGAGACTCGGCACCTTGCGTCGCTGCCGACAGACGTGGCGGTAGAGTTGATTGACAGCACACAGCAAACGCGGTTGGCGGATGCAGCGCACGCCACGTCGATTCCGGGGCTCGATCTCTCGGTGCTGACGGTCGAACAGAAAGAGGCGGCGCTGCAGCGTCTGAATGCTGAGCACTGTGAGTGCGGCTGCGATCTGACGCTTGCTCAGTGCCGAATCAACGACGCCTCATGTGACGTCAGTCTTCCGCTTGCCCAGCAGGTCGTAGAAGAGATTGTCGGCGCCGACTGACCGCAAGCGGGTCCTCAGCGAATCAGTTCCGCACCGCCCTCGCGCTGAAGCCCCTCGAGGGCCGGAGCGTCCGCGAACGGTGGCTCACTTCCTGCAGCAGCCTCGCCCTCTGTCGTGTCACGCCGTAGCAGCTTCCCGAGACCTCGTTCCAGGTCGTCAAGAATCAGGTACTCGGTCGGTACCAAGATCAACGTGATGAACGTGGCGAAGACAACGCCGAAGGCGAGCGATACCGCCATCGGCAGAAGGAACTCTGCGTCGAAGCTCCGCTCCAGCATCAACGGAGCGAGTCCGAAGAAGGTCGTGAGCGACGTCAGCAGAATTGCCCGGAACCGAGCCACGCCCGCCTCACGGATAGATGTCCGGAGGTCGCCGTGTAGCGCGCGCTTCTGGTTGATGTACGAGACCATCACGAGGCTGTCGTTGACAACGACCCCCGACAGGGCAACGAGGCCGAACATCGACATGAAGCTGAGATTCACGCCCATCAACATGTGCCCCCAGATCGCCCCGACCAGGCCGAATGGGATGGCGCTCATGATGATGAGGGGCTGCACATACGATTTGAGGGGGATGGCGAGGAGCGCGAAGATCGCCAGGAGCGCAACGCCGAAGCCGACCTGAAGACCGGCAACGCCCTCCGCCTGCTCCGCCTGCATCCCCTGAAAGGCGTAGCGAACGCCCGGGTACTGGTCCAGCACTCTCGGGAGAACGCTCGCCACGAGGTCGGCGTTGACGCCGCCGGCCGATGTGACGTCCGCGTCCACGGAGGCGGTGACGTTGACGGCTCGAGTGCGGTCGACGCGCTTGATTGACGCGTAGCCGCGCCCCGGATCGACGACGGCGACCTGGCTAAACGGCACCTCGCCCCCATCGGGCGTGCGGATACGCATGCGCTCGAGGTTGCCGAGCGACCGACGTTGGTCGGCCGGATACCGGACCATGACCCGGATGTCGTCTCGACCGCGCTGGATCCGCTGCGCCTCCTCACCATAGAAGGCCTGGCGGACCTGACGCCCGAGATCCTGCAGGCTCAGGCCGAGCGCTTCGGCGGCCGGCGTGATCCCGAGCTTCAGTTCTTCCTTGCCTTCCAGAAACGAATCCGAGATTCCATACACGCCGGCGTAGCTCCGAAGCTCATTCTTGATCTCGTCGGCGGCGCTGCGCAGGTGGTCGATGTTGGTTCCGGTCAGCATGACGTCGATGTCTTGCCCGGGGGACATGGCCGACGCATTGAAGCTGACCTCTACAGCTTCGGGGATCTGTCCGGTCAGCTCTCGCCACCGGTTCCCGAGCGTCTCGGACTTGAAGAGCCGGTTCTGCGAGGCAATGAGCTCCACCGTCACCTCTCCTATGTGAGACGCGGCGGTACTCACGACCGGCCCGATCGGGCCTTCGCGGGAGGCCATCGGCTGGTCGCCCACCGAGGCGAACATGTGGACGAAGTAGTCCTGTCCAGTTTCTTCTCGAAGCTCGTCGCGCAGGCGCTCGGCCCCGGCCTCGAGACGCGCCACGGCGTCTGACGTCACTGAGACAGGAGACCCCAAGGGCATCGTGACGGAAGCCGACATGAAAGGTGCCTCGATTGCAGGGAAGAATTGGAACGTCACCCAGCCACCGAGCACCATCCCGAGCGTCACGACCATCGTCGAGACAAACACTGCCGCTGTGAGGTACCGCCAGCGGAGGGCCAGCTCGAGGGTGGGCTTGTAGGCCCGCTGGACGAAGTGTTTCAGTCCGTTCGCAAAGAGCAGCTGAAACCGTCGCCACGGGCCGGGCGGGCGCTCTTTGAGGTGGGCGAGGTGTGCCGGGAGGATGCAGAGCGACTCGACCAGGGAGAAGAGCAGACAGGGAATCACGATCACTGGGATGATGCCGAAGAACTTACCCAGCATCCCCGGCACGAACAGCAGCGGCGTGAAGGCTGCGACTGTTGTGAGAACGGCGAAGACGACAGGCGTGGCTATCTCGTGCGCGCCTTGAATCGCACCGTGCACGCCATCGTCGTGCTCTTCCATGTGGGTGTGGATGTTCTCGCCCACAATGATCGCGTCGTCTACGACGATGCCGAGGACGAGGATGAACGCAAAGAGCGACAGGACGTTGACCGTTGCATCGAGCCCTGGCATGAACATGATGGCGCCAAGGAACGAGACCGGGATGCCGAGGCTGACCCAGAAGGCAAGCCGGAGCTCAAGGAACAACGCGAGCAGCACAAACACGAGCACGAACCCGGTGAGGCCGTTGCGCAGCATGGTGTTGAGGCGGTCTCCGAGCATCACCGACTGGTCTTGCCACACGGAGAGTATGAGTCCCTCGGACAAGGATCCCTGCTTGCCATCGACGTATGTACGCACGAGGTCGGCAATCTCGAGCGCTCCCTGGTCGCCGGTCCGAAAGACCGAGATCAGGACTGTCGGATCGTTGTCGAAGCGCGCTGACTGATCGGTCTCTGCGAACCCGTCGATGACGCTGGCAACATCTCGGAGCCTTAGCCGAGTGCCATCGGCGCGGCTCATGAGAACGAGCTCTTCGTACTCGGCGCCGCGATAGGCCTGGCCGATCGTGCGCAGTAGAATCTCGCCGCTGTCGGCCCTGACCGATCCGCCGGGCATGTCGAGCGACGAGCGGCGCACCGCCGCCGCCACGTCGTCGAACGTCAGCCCATGTCGACGCAGGGCCAGCTCCGAAACCTCGATTGCGATCTCATACGGCCGGGCGCTGGTGATTTCGACTTGGGAGATTCCTTGAATCGCCGAGAGCTCATCGCGCACTTCTTCGGCCACGGCCTTCAGCGTGAACTCGTCCGTCGTGCCAGAGACCGCCACGTCCACAACCTGATTGCGTCCGATGAGCTCGCGGACAATCGGTTTTTCGGTTTCTACCGGAAAGGTGTCGATCGCATCAACGCGACCCTTGATGTCATCGACGACCTTCCGCGCATCGGCACCGAGCTCCAACTCGACCATGACCATCCCCATGCCCTCGGAGGCCGTGGAGGTGATTTCCTCGATGCCATCGAGGCCCTGGATGGCTTCTTCGATCCGAATGGAGATAGCCTCCTCGACTTCCTCCGGCGCCGCGCCGAGATACGGCACCTCGATGCTGACCATGTCGAGCGAGAACTCGGGGAAGACCTCTGAGTTGATGGAGAAGATCGAGATCGCCCCACTGACCATGATGAAGAGCATCAGCAAGTTGGCCGCGACCGGGTTCTTCGCGAACCACGAAATCATTCCGTTCACGACGTCACCTCTCGAACCGTGTCGCTCAGCTCGGTCGCGACTTCGGCCTGAAGCTGGCCCAGCTCATCGATCCCTCCGTCAACCGTGATGACCCGAACGACCGCACCTTGACCGACATCGACGAGACGCGCCGTCACACGAACGCCACTGGTGGCTATTCGCTCAATGCCGCCGGAGATCGTCCAGGTCGCATCATCCTCTGAAGTCACGACCTTGACCGAGGGCAGATTCCGTAGCCGATCGGTTATCGCGCTGACGATTGCTTCCGCAAGCACGGCGTCCCCTGGCATCTGGCTGACAGTGGAGAATGCCTGCACTGAAACTGTGCGTTCCTGAGATTCTCGGAGGATGGCATCGAGCACTGCGCGCGGCGCGGAGTCGCCGGGCGTTCCCACATTCCCGGACGGACCTGTGAGCTCTTTGGAGGTGGGGGTCGGTAGGGGCGCAGGCGGCGTCGGCGCGCGCACCTCGTGACCCTGACTTTCGGAGAGCAGCTCCCGAAGCCAGCCTGGCTGCGCGACGTCCGGCGCTTTGGAGGGTGCCGATTCTGCCTGGGACCCGGAGACACTCCCGTCGGCTTCCGCAAGCTCGGTGGGGGGGGCGACGCCCACGTCGGTCACCTGCACGAGCATGCCCTCCGTCGGGTTATCGACTGCCGACACGGCCACTCGATCCCCGTTCGACAGCCCCTGCCTGAGATAGACCGACTCGGTCGTTGTTCGCAGGATGTCGACCTCTCGGAACCGTACTCGGCTATCGGCGTCGATCACCAGCACCTGGTTCCTTCCCCGCAACGCTGCCCGTGGCACTACCGCGATCTCGTTGAACGTGCGTCCCTCGATTTCGGCTTCGACATACATCCCAACGGCTAACGGTGGGCGGTTGGGGTCGGGACCAGAGGCATACGGGTCCTCGACCTCAGCGATGATGTGGACCATCCGGCTCACCGGGTCGATCTCGCTCTCGGTGCGCACGATCCGCCCGCGCCATTCATAGGTGGAGCCCGCAAACGTGGTTCGGACCAGAACGCGAGGTCCAACGCGATCCCCTGAACCCCGATATGCCAGTGGCAAGTTCAGGTACGCCAGCTCCTCATCAGGAAGCGGCAGACGGATTTCGGCCACGTCGACGCCGTAGATCGTGGCGATCGCAGTGCCGACGGTGACAAACTGGCCGATGTCCACGTTCTTGGTCCGAACACGCCCCGCGTACGGGGCGGTGATATCTGCCCGCTCGAGGTCCCGCTCGCTTCGCACGAGGTTCGCCTCGGCTGCCGCAACCGAGGCCCGAGCTTCTTCGAGTTGGGGTTTTCGCAGGGTCAGCTCGCGCGGGTCACCGACACCGAGCGCCTCCCACTCGCGTTGCGCGACCTCGGCTTCCGCTTCCTCCTGAGCCATACGGAGTCGAGCTTGGGCCAGCTGCGACCTGGCGCTGACCATAGCTTGCTCGTAGTCGAACCTTTCGATACGGAGAAGGACATCGCCTTGCTCAAAGAAGCCGCCCGACGCGAATGACCGGGATACCCAGATAACCCGACCGGCGACCTCCGGCACTATCTGTGTTTCTGTACGCGGTCGAACCGTCCCCTGGCTCGTGACCGACGTCTGAACCGAATCGAGTTCGATCTGATGCACTCGTACTCCAGGCGGTGCAATCGGCGGAGGCTGTGTTTCGACGTCAGGTTGACTCCGAATCATCACAACAGCGACGAGACCAGCAAGGCCGAGCACGGCCAACGGCAAGGTCGCTTTCAATACGCGGACGAGAACACTCATGGCTATTGGCTTTCTATACGTTCCAGCTGAACCGGGGCCTCGAGCTGCTCGAAGCCTCCTCCCAGCGCGAGATACAGATCGACTCGGTTTTCCAATCGGATGCGCCGTGCCACGATAAGCTCGGCCTCTGCATTGACGGCTGAGCGCTGTGAGTCGAGTACCGTGATGTAGGTCTCCAATCCTGAGCGGTATCGCTCTTGTGCGAGCCGTTCTGCCGCCCGAGCCTGTTCGACCGATTCGTTGAGGTGGCGTTCTCGCTCTGCAAGGAACTCCTCCGCGGCGAGCGCCGTTTCAACCTCGGCATACGCGCTCAATGCCGCGGTCGCGTAGTTAGCGAGCGCCTCAGCACCACGTGCATCAGCCCGGCTGACCTGAGCGCGCAACCGCCCACCCTGCCAGAGTGGCGCCACGATATTGCCGACTAGACTCCACACGCCGAAATTGCCATCGATAAGAGCCCGCAATCCGTCCGTCGCGGTCCCGGTAGAGCCTGTCAGGCTGATACGAGGCAGGAGCTCGGTACGGGACACATCGGCACGAGCAAGTGCCGCAGACAGCTCTCGTTCGGCTGCCACGAGATCAGGGCGCCGAGCGACGAGCTCTGACGGCAGGCCGACCGGCACCGACGGGGTGATTCCAGGAAGTGCCGAGGGCGTCTCGATCTCGCCGTCGGCATACTCGCCGACGAGCACTTCCAACTGGCGACTGGCGGCGTCAAACTGCTGGAGGCGTTGCTGGAGCAGTGCTTCCGCGTTTGAGACGTTGAGCAGGGCCAGTCGCAGGTCCAGTGCGGGGCGGATTCCCACTTCGAACCGTTGCCGGACCTGCCGAGCGGACACGCGGAAGCTCTCGACGGTCTGCTGCGCCAGATCGACCTGCTGTTGAGCTTCGGCGATGGCCAACCAGCTCTTTGTTGTCTGTCCGGCGATTGACAACTGCGCTCCCCGCAGGTCGGCCGCTGAAGCCTGCAAGTCGGCGAGCGCCGCCCGCGCCGAACCTCGAAGTCGGCCCCAGAGGTCAATCTCCCACGAGACGTCGAGCGAGACCCCGTAGTTCGTCGAGACTGTGCTCAGTACCTGCCCTTCGGCGCCGGGGATAGGAAAGCCGACGAAGTTTTGCTTTCTACGGCTGCTATTGAAGGCCCCTTGCACCGTCGGCTGGAGATCACCTTCGGCGGCTCGTGCATCCGCTGCGGCCTGCTCGAGTCGAGCGGCGGCCGCATGCAGATCAAAGTTCTGGGCGAGCGCAGTGTCGACCGCGGCCGATAGACCGGTATCGCCGAAGTCGGTCCACCACATGACATCGATCTGGCCGACAGGAAGATCGCGCCCTGCCCAGTCGTCTGGTATCGCGACATCGAGGACCGGATGCACGACGACGGGCGGAGCCGTCGCACACCCGACCGCGAGGAGAGAGACTCCTATGCAAACGTGAAATCTCATCGATTGAGCCTCGCGCGGGCGTGCACATCGACCGGCCTACCCGAGGGCGTCGCCATGCCGGCTGCGCCGAACTGAACGAGCGATTCGAGCATTGCGTCCTGATCGCGCGACTGGAAAGATTCGGACCATGTCATCGTGTGGGCCATCGCACCGACCAAGAAGTGCGCACGCCATTCCACTTCATCCGGACCGACCTCCGGGAGCGCTCTCAGAAGCGCAGCCTGGAAGCGTGACAGGATCGGTTGAAACAACTGGATGAATACCTGGCGGATCTCGTCGGTTTCGGAGTGGATTCTCCCGACCAGCCGTAGAAACTTCTGACCGCTCGTGCCCCATTCGGATCGCATCTCAAAGGGCGGAGCCAGGAAGGCACGCACGATCTCTTCGAGTCCGGGCCCGTCTGGCCCAGCCGACTCCTCCGCGCGGTCGAGTTGGCTGAGACGGCGTTCGTTGATGACGGCAAACCGTCGTTCGAGAAGTGCTGCGAGCAGTGCTTCCTTTGATCCGAAGTGGTAGTTGACAGACGCCAGGTTCACACCTGCTTCACGCGTGATGTCGCGTAGCGACGTGGCGTTGTAGCCGGAATCTCCGAACAACCGCTCAGCGACGTCGAGAATGCGTTCTTTCGTATCAATTGCCACAGGTCTCTTTCCTTCCCCGGAGAGGGTTCGGACCACCGACGTATCAAACAACTGTTTTAATCATACGTATGGATGTATACGAAAGCAACCTCTGCAGCGTTCCGCCATCGGTGTTTCAGGCCATGTTTACCCGCGATCTTGTCCAGCCGCACTATGCAGGATCGCCGTCAAAAGAGGGGTTCGATCTGGTTAGATCCATGGTAGACTGGGCCCTCAAAATGAGGGATCTACACTTGGGTGTTTCAGCCTTCGGGATGGCGCCTGAGCCTTGAGCGTTCCCCGAGCATCGTTTTAAGGAGGTCGTCTCATGGGAGACGTAGTGGAGCACCAGGACACAGGAGCGGCCGAGCGGGACGGGTGGTCGCGCCGGCGGTTTATCCAAGGCGTGATTGCGACGGGCGCGAGCGTGTCGGCGACGAGCTACGTGTTCCGGGACGGGACAGTCGTGCGGGCGCAGGCGCCGGGGGCTGTGGAGCGGTTGTTGACCCTGCGGGTGAATGGGCAGCAGCGGCGGGTGGATGTAGTGCCGCAGGAGACCCTGGCGACGACACTGCGGTACAAGCTGGGGTTGACGGGGACGAAGATTGGGTGTGACCGCTCGGAGTGCGGGGCGTGTACGGTGCTAGTGGATGGTGTGCCGCACTACTCGTGTTCGCTGCTGACGCATCAGGTGCGGGGGCGGGAGGTGCTGACGGTGGAAGGGCTGGAGGCAGCGGATGGGACGTTGCATCCGGTGCAGCAGGCGGTAGTGGACGAACAAGGGTTCCAGTGCGCGTTTTGTATGCCGGGGTTCGTGATGAGCATGGTGGCGATGGTGGAGGAGGCCCCGTCGGTGACGCGGGCGGAGGCGGCGCAGTATCTGTCAGGGAACTTGTGCCGGTGTGCGGACTACAACAAGATCCTGAACGTGGCGGAGCGGGCGGCGGAACTGTCGCGAAGGAGCTAACGTGGCCGACTACAAGCTGATCGGGAAGAATTACACGACGCCGGATCTGGTGGCGAAGGTGACGGGGCGGGCGAAGTATGCCGAGGATTTCCGGGCGGAGGGGATGCTGTTTGCGAAGCTGCTGCTGAGCCCAATGCCGCACGGGCGGGTACGGCGGCTGGACACGCGGGCGGCACTGGCGATGCCGGGGGTGGCGGCGGTGCTGACGGCGGACGACCTGCCGGGGGTCGAAGCCCCGGAAGAACAGATGCTGACCAACGAGCCGCACTATGAAGGCGAGCCGATCCTGGCGCTGGCGGCAGAGTCGGAAGAGGCGGCGGCGAACGCGATTGAGCAGGTGGAGCTAGACCTGGAGCCGTTGCCGTTTGCGCTAGACCCACTGGAGAGCCTGCGGCCGGGGGGCGCGAACGCCCGGCTCGGCGGCAACACGATGGATGGGCGCGACCTCGTCGACATCACGTGGGCGAATGTCGACTGGGCGGCGGTCGACGGCGGCACGCTGCCGACGGAGGGGATGGAGGACCAGGCCATCGACGCGTGGGAGGTGGGCGACGTCGAGGCGGGTTTGGCGGAGGCCGACCATATCATCGACGAGACGCTGTTCGTGCAGTCGATGTCGCACCAGCCGTTAGAGAGCCGGAGTGCGATGGCGTACTGGCAGAACGGGAAGTGTTATCTGCACTGCTCGACGCAGAGTACGGCCCGGACGCAGCCGGCTGCGGCCCGGTTGGTGGGTGTCGAGCCGGAGGACATGGTACTCATCTCTGAGTATTGCGGGGGAGGGTTCGGGAGCAAGATCGCCGGGTGCATTCAGAACGGGATCCCGGCCTTGCTGTCGCAGAAGGCGGGCAAGCCGGTGATGATGCGGATCAACCGGCAGGAGGAGAACTTCATTGGCCGGGCGCGTCCCGGGATGGTGTCTCGGGTCCGGATTGGGCTGCGCAACGATGGGCGCATGACGGCGCTCGATATGTTCTCGGTGCAGGACGGCGGGCCGTATGGACGCTCCGGGGACCACATGTCAGCCGGCGACCAGGCGTCGCTGATGTATACGCCGCCGAACGTGCGGATTCGGGGGATCAGCATCTACACGAACACGCCGCCGCGGGCGGCGCAGCGCGCCCCGGGAGGGGTGCAAGTGGTGGCGATGCTCGAACCGCTGATGCACCGGGCGTCGAAACAGCTGGGGCTGGATCGGCTCGACGTGATGAAAATCAATGCCCCGGCGGGTCAGCAGACCTTCGGGCGGCCGCGCCAGGGCGTGCAGGGCAACGTCTCGAGTGCGTTTGTGCGCGAGGCGGTGGACAAGGGGGCGGCGGCCTTCGACTGGGAGGCGATGAAGGCGAAAAGCGGCCAGCGGGACGGGGCCAAGGTGACGGGTATCGGGGTGGCGCTGAGTCCGTACTCGGCGGGCATCTCCGGGATGGACGGGCTGCTGACGATTCGCCCGGACGGGAAGGTGTATATCCAGCAGGGCATCGGGAACCTCGGCACCGGGTCGGTGTTTGATACGGCGCGGGCGGCGATGGAGGCGCTCCAGACCGACTGGGAGCAGGCGGAAGTGGTCTGGGGGGATACGAGCAAGCACCTGCCGTGGAGCGCGATCCAGGCCGGGAGCATGACGACCCATGCGCACACGCGGGCCAACTGGGCGGCCGGGCTAGATGCGAAGCGGAAGCTGCAGGAGCTGGCGGCGCAGGCGTTGGGCGGGGCGCCGGATGGCTACGACGTGGCGGACGGGCAGGTGTTCCGCCGCGGGAACCGGGCGCAGGGGTTGACGTTTGCAGAGGCGGCCACGCGCGCGATTGCGCAGGGGGGGCAGTACGACGGGCACACGCTGCCGGACGACATCAACGACATGACGAAGGCGGCCGGGACGGCGCTGGCAGGGTTTGGCCTGATGGGGGTCGCGAAGGATAACTTCGACACCGGGGGCCGGAACATGTCGTATGCGATCGGCTTCGCGGAGGTGGAAGTCGACACCGAGACGGGCGCGGTGGCGCTCGTGGACTATGCGGTGTCGTCGGATGTGGGCACGGTCATCAACCCGCGCACTTTCGCCGGGCAGCTGCACGGGGGCGGGATTCAAGGGTTCGGGTACGCCCGGGGGCAGAAATGGGTCTATGACCGCCGGTGGGGCCTGCATGTGTCGAAGCGGTTCTATTCGAATCGCCCGCCGACGATGCTGGACGTGCCGACGGCGCGGGAGATGCGGTGGGTGGCGGCTGAGGAGCCGGACCCGTTCAACCCGCTGGGGGCCCGCGGGATCGGGGAACCGTCGCAAGGGGCCGGTTCGGGGGCGGTGCAGTGCGCGATTGCCGATGCGCTGGAGTCCATCGGCGAAGAGGGGCAGTTCCTGCGCACCCCGATCATGACCGACATGATTCTGACGAAGCTTGAGCGGCTCGCGGAGCCGCACTCTCGCCTGGCGGCACACACCTAGGTATCCAGCAAGCAGAGGGAGAGACAACCAATGGCGGTGATACGCGACAATATGCCGGCTTTCGAGCTCTTCCAGCCGGCGAGCGTGGACGAAGCGCTCGGGGTGCTGGAACGATATGGAGCGTCGGCGTGGGTGCTGGCGGGCGGCTTGGACACCTGGGACTGGCTGAAGGATCGGGTGAAGCGGCCGGCGGCGGTGGTGGACCTGGGGGGGATTGCGGCGCTTCGCGGCGTGCGGGCCCGACAGGACGGGCTGGAGCTGGGCGCGCTGACGACGCTGACGACGGTTGCGACGGACGCGACGGTGCAGGCGGAGTATGGGGTGCTGGCGGCGGCTGCGGCCGTGGTGGCGTCCCCGCAGATCCGGAACCAGGGGACGCTGGGCGGGAATCTGAGCCAGGACACGCGGTGCTGGTACTACCGGGACGGGTGGAACTGTTACCGGGCGGGCGGGAACATCTGCTACGCCGATACGCCGACGGCGATGAATCGCGAGCATTGCGTACTGGGGGCGAGTCGGTGTGTGGCGGTGAATCCGTCGGATACGGCGCCGGCGCTGGTGGCGCTGGACGCTACGTTCGTGGTACGGCGCGGCGGGCGCGAGCGCGAGGTGCCGGCGGCGGAATTTTTTGTAGGGCCGGCGGTGGACATTGAGCGGATGACGGTTCTCGAACCGGGTGATCTGTTGACGGCGGTGCGGTTGCCGGCGCAATGGGCCGGCGCGCAGTTCTATTGGGAGAAGAGTCGGGACCGCCAGGTGTGGGACTTTGCGCTGGGGAGCGTGGCGTCGGTGGCCCGGGTTCAGGGGGGCGTGGTTGAGGACATCCGAGTCGTGGTCAACGGGATGGCGCCGACCCCGGTGCGGTTGACAGCGGTCGAGACGGCGGTGCGCGGCCAGGCGGTGACGGAGGCGACGGCGGAGGCGGCGGGGCAGCTGGCGATCCAGGGCGTGCGGCCGCTGGCCCACAACGGCTACAAAGTGGCGCTGCTTAAGAACTTGGTCAAGCGCGCCATTCGCGGGATCGAGACATAACGGATGGATTTCTTGGAGTGGGGGACCGACCCATGGGGCCAGGAAACCCTCGTTCGAGCGTCCTGGGATCTCCTGTACCTGTTCTTCTGGGCAGCGATTGCGTTCATCGTCTTCCATCTCATCTACGCGGCGGTCTGGGTGCCCAGACTGTCGCGAGCTGGCGCCGCCGATGCCGGGCAGGTGGCGTCAGAGTCAGTCCCTAGCAAGATCACTCGTCACACGGCAGCCGCACGCGCGTTCCACTGGATCATGGCGGCGTCGATGCTGGCGTTGATGATCACGGGATTCTTCCCGATCATTGGGATCGAGTTTTCGTGGCTCACCATCCACTGGGTGGCCGGTTTGCTCCTGACGATCTCGGTGTTGTACCACGTCATTCACGCGACGTTCTTCCTCGATTTTTGGTCGATCTGGATCGGCCCCTCGGATATCAAAGAGGTCGTGCAGCGTGTGAAGCGTCTGATGGGTTCGGACGTCACTGTCCAGAAGCACCCCAAGTATCCGCTGGATCACCGGCTGTATCACCTGGCCGTTACGGTGGCTGGGTTTGTGGTCATCGTGACCGGTCTGGTGATGATGGTTCGCATTGATACGCCATTGTGGACACGGGATGCCTACCTGCTGGCCGATCAGACATGGGGATTGATCTACGTACTCCATGGGGTGTGTGCCTCACTGTTCGTCATGCTGACGTTGACTCATATCTATTTTGCGATCCGTCCCGACAAGCTCTGGCTCACCAAGTCGATGCTGTTCGGATATGTTGATCGCGAGGACTATCTCGACCACCACGATCCCAGCCGCTGGGAAGTCTCGCGAGAATCTGGCCAAGGGTGAGCGCTGCCGACGAGCTCAAGGCTCGAGTCGACACGATTGAAGAAGCCTACGAGTTCTTTCTCGCCTATGCCGCACAGGGTGTCTCGGGTGAGCAGGCCATCAAGTCCGCAGGTCAGGTCCGAGAGTTCCTCCAGCGGAGCACACTCGCGCTGACCGAGCTCGCTGACTTGTTGGCCGCGCTCGTCGACGAGCGGAAACTCGACTCGCCTGGTGTCTACCGTGACTTCATCGAGGTGGTTCGACGCGACGCCGGCACCGCCGGCGCAGCGATACGTCTCGTACTGGTGCAGACGGCGATCAGCTCCCAGATGGTGGACAATCTCAACGCCATGATCCACGTGCGGGCGTTGCTCACCGACGTATTCCTGATCGACGAAATCATCAGCCCGCGCGTGCCGGCGCCCTCGACACTACCGTCTAGCTAGTCCCGACTGCAATGCGAGGCCTGGGCCTGCTGGTTCTCCGCTTTGCCATCGGCATTGTCTTTGTTGTCCACGGCCTTCCAAAGCTGGTACCCGTATGGGAGACTGGCCCGGCGCAGGCATCCGCGCTCCTGGAAGCGGCGGGCGTTGCTTCCGCCTATCCCGTGACCGTCGGGACCGGCATTGTCGAGGTGGTGGCGGGTTCCCTTCTCATCCTGGGTGCGTACACGTCATGGGTTTCGGTGCTGCTCACTGCGACGATAGCCCTGACGAGCTGGGTCGTGAACGTGCCGAACGGTTTCCTGCATTGGACATCCGGGTCGGGCGTCGGCCATCACGCTGAGTTCGAATTCCTCCAGGTGGCCGCGCTCGTCTGTTTGATGCTTACGGGCCCGGGAGTCCTGTCGTACGACACACGACGCGCACGAGTGCGGGCGTCGAAAAAGAGTCAGAAGGCGGAGGCGAAGAGGAGGAAGACGTAGCCGAGGGTTTGACGATCGTCAGACCCGCACGACGTGTGGCGCCATGGACTTCGTCGACAAAGTTGTCCTGATCACTGGAGGACGGCGGATCGGATCCGCAGTGGCTGAGACGCTGGCCCGCCACGGGGCACACGTCAGCCTGTCGTATCGTCGGTCTGCCGATGACGCGAATCGTTCGGCCGCTGCGGTCCGAAGCCATGGTCGCCGGGCACTGGTGACCCAAGCGGACCTGACCGACCCGCAGGCATGTCGCCGATTGATTGCCGATACGAGTCGAGAGCTTGGCCAGCTCAACGTGCTGATCAACATGGCATCGAGTTATGTTTTGAGCCCCTTCGACGAATTGACCGAGGACGATCTTGACGGTGCTCTCGAGGTTGATCTCAGGGGAGCCTACCTGTGTGCGCTCGCGGCGGTTCCCCATCTTCGGGCTGCCGGCGGCGGCCACATCATCAACTTCTCGGATTGGGTGGCTCTCAGCGGCCGCCCACGGTACCCCGGTTTCCTCCCATACTATGTCGCAAAGAAGGCGGTCATCGGGTTGACGGAGGCACTGGCTTTGGAGCTGGCAAAAGATCGGATTCTCGTGAACGCAATCGCACCGGGTGCCGTTCGTCCGCCGGAAGAGATGGGCGAAGCCGAGATCGAGAAGGTCGCCGAGGCGACGCCTCTGGGACGGTGGGGAGGGGACGACGAGATCGTCAAGGCGGTCGTCGCGCTCCTCGGGTCAGACTTCACGACGGGTGAGACGATCCGCGTTGATGGGGGAAGACACCTGAGGTAGCCAGTGTCCTGCTCCACTACCCATCCCGATTTACCGTGTCGGGTGAGAACGCTGGCACGCACACCGCGACGTACTCGGCACCATCAGGGTCGGGCGTGCTGTACCTGATCCATTCGCCAGGTTTCGTGACGATCGCCTGCCCTGCGCGGACGTCGAGATCTCCGGTTTCGTGCTCCACTCGAAGCCTGCCACGCAGCACGATCGTGATCTCGTCGAACGCCGGGCGTTGCCCCGGTTCTTTCCAACCCTCGGGCGAAACCATTCGTGCGACGCTCACAGACGTATCGCCGGTGTTGACGCGCCCGACGAATTCCTCGATGCGCTTGGGTTTGGTGCCGGCCGCCGCCACGACCGTCGGGCGTTCAATCAAATGAGGCATAGGCCCGGATGATATACCTGCGGCTATGTCGGTTCGGTGTCGTCCGCGCGGCGTAGAACCTCTCGCAGCACCGTTGGCGCCTGATCCACCGGTAGGTTGCTGATGTAGACGTTTCGGATGCCAAGGCTTCTCAGGGCCCGCACGGTCCGACTGCACACGTCCAGGGCCGTGGCGCCGCGCGCGAAGTCTCGGATAAGTGCCTCGCGGGGAACGGGGAGGAACGGAGCCAGGGCATCGAGAGTGCGACGATTCGCGCTGCGGTAGTAGAAGACCCCGAACAGGCCCGGCATCGCGAGATTCTGGCGCGTCGCTTCGTCGAGGAAGAGCTCCAGCGTTCTCATGTCATGATGCGAGACGACTTGGGTGAGAAAGAAGTCGGCCGTGGCTGTCGGCTCGAGCAGATAGCCAACCTGCAGACGCGGGTCCCTGTGCGGATTGACCCAGCCACCGAGCTCCAGCTCGGGTTGCCGCTGGCGGATCGCCTGGCGTAGCTGCCACCCACGTTCGATGCAGCGGCGGGGCCCCACCGACGTGTCCCCGCCCAGTACGACGAGCGAACGAAACTGCTGTTCCCAGGCACGGTTCGCATAGTCTAGGCAGTAGTCAAGCGTGTGCTTTGCCGTCAGGAACGGCACGACTCGGTCGCGCGGCGCATCGTGCCCGAGATTCGTCACCAGATGGCGCAGGTTGTGTGGTGCGTTCAATGGGTCGATGCAACATGAACCTGATAAGGAGGTTTCATGGTGCGACGACGTGGTCCGCGCTTGACGGCGGCGCAGAAGGCGGAAGTGTGGCGCCGGTGGCGACACGGGGAATCGCTCAATGCCATCGGCCGTGCCCTAGGCCGGATTCCCAAGATGGTGCGCTATGAGGTGGCCCGGACGGGCGGCATCCCCCCGCCGGCGCGCCAACGTTCCCGTCTCGCGCTGACGCTGCCGGAGCGGGAGGCCATCTCCCGCGGCCTGGCCCGCGGGACGTCGGTGCGACAGATCAGCCGCCAGCTGCGGCGCGCCCCTTCGACCGTGAGTCGGGAGGTGCGTCGACACGGAGGGCGGCGGTGGTATCGGGCGGCCAGAGCCGACGCGGCGGCGTGGGCGCGCGGCCGGCGGCCCAAGCGGTGTCGCTTGGTGACCCACCCCCCCCTCCGTGACGCGGTGGCCACGAAGCTCGCGCAGAAGTGGTCGCCTCAACAGATCGCCGGCTGGCTCCGTCAGGCGTATCCTGATGATCCGACGATGCACGTGTCGCACGAAACGATCTACCTGAGCCTGTTCGTGCAGAGCCGCGGCGTGCTCAAAAAGGCACTGCAGGCGCAGTTGCGCCAACGACGCACGATGCGACGTCCGCGTGCCACGGCGCCGAAGACGGGCGGTTACATCGTCGGGGCCGTCTCGATTCGCGAGCGCCCCGCGACGGTGGAGGACCGCGCCGTGCCGGGACATTGGGAGGGCGACCTGATCGCCGGCGCGCGCCAGTCCTACGTGGCGACGCTAAAGCGCTTTTCAAATAGGCCTTGTACTACCTGGGGCGGTCGTGGTACTTCTGCGCATACCGATGCAGGAGGACCGATGCGTGCCTATTCGATGGATCTGCGAGAGCGGGCGCTCCTCGACAGCGATGCCGGGATGAAGGCGGCCGATGTGGCGGCGAAGTACCGCGTGAGCGGGTCGTGGGTGCGGCTACTGAAACAGCGGCGGCGCGAAACGGGCGAGGTGGCGCCTCGCGTCCAGCGACATGGACGGCGCGGCATGCTTGAGCCGCACCTCCACACCTTGGCCGCGCTGATTGCGGCGCACCCGGATCGCACGCTGGCTGAGCTGAAGGACGCCCTCGCCACGCCCGCGAGTGTGCCGACGGTCTGGCGCGCCGTGCGGGCCCTCGGCCTGACCGTTAAAAAAAACGGTCCGCCCGTCCGAACACGATCGGCCTGACGTCGCGGCCGCGCGGGTCGCGTGGCACGCGGCGGCGCCGACCTGGGATGTCGCCCACCTCGTGTTTCTGGACGAAACCGGCATCACCACCAATCTGCTTCGGCGGTACGGCCGGGCACCGCGCGGCGCGCGCGTCCACGACCACGCCCCCTGCGGGCGCTGGCAGACCAGCACGTTTCTCGCCGCGTTGCGGGTCACGGGGCTGACCGCACCGGGGGTCTTCGACGGCGCGATCGATGGCGAGAGCTTCCGCGCCTACATCGAACAGATCCTGGTGCCGACCCTGCAGCCCGGCGACATCGTCATTGCCGACAATCTCGGGGCCCACAAGGTCGCCGGCATCCAACGCGCCATCCAGGCCGCCGGGGCCACCCTCTGGTACTTGCCACCCTACAGCCCGGACCTCAATCCCATCGAGCTCTGCTTCGCGAAGCTCAAAGCCCTCGTTCGCACCGCTCGCTGTCGCAGCACCGAGACGCTCTGGCCGTTCCTCGGCGAGTGCTTGGCGCACTTCAGCCCTGACGAATGCCGCAACTATGTTCGGCACTGCGGGTACTCGGCCGCCACACGGTCATGAAAAGCGCTTTAGTCGAGCGGCACTCGCGCTACGTCTGTCTCGTCCGGCTGACCGGGCGCACGACGCGCACGGTCGTGCGAGCGCTCACCGAGCACGTGCGGCGGTTGCCCGCCGGCCTCATGGCCACGTTGACCTGGGATCGCGGCCTGGAACTGGCAGCCCATCGCACGTTCTCGATCGCCACCGGCGTGCAAGTCTATTTCTGCGACCCGTACAGTCCGTGGCAGCGCGGGACCAACGAGAACACGAATGGCTTGCTGCGCCAGTATCTGCCGAAGGGGACCGACCTCGCCCGCTACACGCAGACTCAACTGAATCGGATCGCGCGCGAGCTCAATACGCGGCCACGCAAGACACTCGGCTATCGGACGCCGGCAGATATACTCGCGGAATCCGTTGCATCGACCGGTTGAATGCGAGGTTCTTCCTGCCTTCCAACCGCGCTATCTGTGAGCAAGACGTAGGTGTTGTTCTGCGTCAGTCCGCGGACGGCGTGATACGTATCGATCCATGCGTTGATGCCAGCGGCCGAATCGAGTTCTGCCCGCGGCGGTCGAAGCTCGGCGGCGACCGTTGTCGGCGACTGCGTGAGTGACGACGGGAGGGACAAGAGTTCAGCGCCTGACAGACGTAGGCGCGCGCGGCGTCGGTGCGGCGGCAAGATGACGCAGGACGAACTCGAGCATCTTGATGTGGCGGTGCTTTTCCTGGTCTGGTCCGCCGAGGCGATGGCGTGATCGTGGGTAGATCATCATGTCGAAGGATTTGCCGGCCTTCTGGAGCTCGTACGCGAACTGCAGCGTGTTCTGCATGTGGACGTTTTCGTCCATCGTGCCGTGGATGAGAAGGAGCGCACCGTTGAGGTTCGAGGCGGAAAATCGCGAGGCGCTGCGATCGTACCCGTCAGGATTGTTCTGAGGCATCCGCATGTATCGCTCGGTGTAGATGGTGTCGTAGTCGCGCCAGTCCGTCACCGATCCTCCGGCAATGCCCATCGCGAAGCTCTGGCTATGGGTGAGCGCAAACGTCACCATATAGCCACCGTAGCTCCACCCCTCGATTCCGACCCGGGCGATGTCCACATACGGCTGTTCGCCAAGCCAAGCGATGCCGTCCTCGATGTCCCGAAGCTCGAGCTCACCGAAATTCTGGTACACCGGCCAGGTCGATCCGGCTCCCTTCCCGCTGGCCGTGCTGTTATCCATGACCCAGACGATGACACCGTGCTGGGCGAGGAGCTGCCAGTACAGGTACCGCGAGCCGGCCCACACATCGGTGACGCGCTGCACATGAGGCCCGCCGTAGACATGCTGGTACACAGGGTAGCGCTGCGACGGATCGAAGTCAGGCGGCTTGATCATCATCGCTTCCATCACGAACCCGTCGCGGTTCTCGACCTGGAGAAACTCGGGGTCCGAGAGGCGATACTCGTCGAGAACGGTGACCCGGTTCGCGTCGACGACTCGCACGTCCGATCCGTCGGCAGCGTGCAGCCGCACGCGTGGCGGCGTGGTGATGTTGCTCCACGTATCGATGTAACGGGTTAGGCTCGGATTGAACCGTGCCCGGTGTGTACCCGGAGCGTCAGACAAGCGGGTGATGTTCGAGCCGTCGAGGCGCACGCGATAGATGTCGCTCCCGATAGGGCTCCGCTCCGTACCAGAGAAGTACGCCCACCCGGTTGACTCATCAACGCCATGAAGCGCGCGCACCTCCCATGGGCCATCGGTGACCTGGCGCACGACGCTGCCGTCAGCACGGTGATGATAGAGATGTTTCCACCCTGTCCGTTCAGAGAACCACAGGAATGAACCGTCCTCGAGCCACGTAGGCGGTCCGTTGACGTTCACCCAGGCGTCGGTGGTTTCGCGGAGGAGGCGAGTTCTGTCACCTGACGGCGTCGCGATGTTGAGGTCGAGCCATGTCTGTTCGCGGTTTTGAACCTGAAAGACCACGTGAGCGCTGTCGGGCGACCACCCAACGTCAACAACGAGCGGCTGGCTCGGTTGGTACTCGTCGATGTCGATCCATGTCGTCTCGCCTCCACTCGACCGGACGACGCCCAGTTTCGCTGTCGGATTCCGGTCACCCGCCTTCGGGTAGTCCCAGTTCTCGACCTCGGGGTGGTAGGGGATGTGGTCGACTACCGTGAACGTAGGGACCTCGGAGTCGTCGAGTTGGAGATACACAAGCCGCTGCGAGTCAGGACTCCACCAGTATCCGCGGAAGTTTCCACGGCCGTAGATTTCTTCCTGGTAGACCCAGTCGAGGATGCCGTTCCGGACCGAGTCGTCACCAGCGGTCGTGAGTGCGTATTCGCGCCGCGCGTCGACATCGACGACGTACAAGTCGCGATCGCGAACGAACGCCACGAACGTCCCGTCCGGGCTAAAGGAGACCTCTTCCTCGGGTTCGGGTGAATGGGTCAATCGCGACACCTCGTGCGTGTCGAGGGCGTAGTGATAGAGGTCGTTGGTCAGCTCGAACACAAGGGCCGTTCGTCCCCCGTTCATAAGGTGATCGGCACGCCGTGCGACCTGCTGCGCATCGTCTGCGTCAATACCTGGGACACTGGTGAGCGCGGTTTGCATGACCTCCGCATCGAAGAACGGGTCGCTCCGACCGGTCACTGCGTGTACCTTCCGCAAAGGTGCGAGGCGCGCATCGGGCTGGGTGGCACGCTGGAGATAGTGATCATCGTCCAACCACACGAGGCCTTGGGGTGGACTCCCGTCGAAGTCAACGCGCTGTTGGGGGTCGAAGATATCGTCGAGCGTAAGGTCTCGCTCCTGTGCCGCAACTGGCTGGGCCAAGCAGACGAGGAGGCCGATGCACCAGACGGCGGCGGCGCGCGACGGATGATATGTCATGTTCTGGACTCCAGCCGTGTGGCCCAGCGGTCTCCTCGCAGGGGGTGGCGCGCGTGACTCGAAACGATCAACGATCCTATAATCGACAGCTTAGCAGATCCCCGGAAGGAGCCAAGATATGCGTCCGCGAGAGTCGATCGTCATCGTGGGGCTCGTCATCGCGATGTCGGGGTGTGGCCCCGGAACCGACGACGCTGCAGACGACACTGGCACGATGGAGCCACAGCCGATGGCCGGTGAGGACCGGCAGTATCTACTGGAGCGGGTCGAGGATGCGGCCGTCGTGCAGTTGTACGCCGATGGCTTCGAGGCGCTCCCACTTCGAGAAAAGACTCTGATCTGGCATCTGTACCGGGCGGCGCTCGCCGGTCGTGACATCTTCTACGACCAGCGCTACGCACACAACCTCGAGATGCGCGAGGTGCTCGAAGAGATCCTGACCCATCCCGACGGCGTCGATCCCGACACGCTCGCAGAGATTCATCGATACACGAAGCTGTTCTGGATCAACACCGGTCCATTCAACAATCTCACGGCACGCAAGTTCATCTTGAACCTCACCCCGAGCACTTTCGCCGAGGCCGTCCATGCGGCAGCTGCGGGCGGCGCGTCGTTTCCGCTCCGCGACGCCGAGAACCTGGATCAGCTGCTGACCCGACTCCAGCCGATGTTTTTCGATCCGAGCTTCGACGCTGTCGTCACGAACAAGACCCCAGGCGAGGGGCAGGATCTCCTCCTGGCGAGCGCGAATAACCTCTACGACGCAGTGTCTATGGAGGATCTATCCACGTTCGAGGAACGCTATCCGCTCAACTCGCGACTGGTGAAGCGCGACGGTCAGCTTGTCGAGGAGGTCTATCGGATTGGTGGCCTCTATGACGAGCAGCTGACCCAAGTGGCGGCGCATCTCGAGGCAGCCATACCCTACGCTACCGCACCGATGGCCGAGTCGCTTGCGGCGCTCGTCCAGTGGTATCGGACCGGCGAGCCTGATGACCAGCGTGCCTACGACATTGCCTGGGTTGCCGATCAGAACTCTCCAGTTGACACGATCAACGGATTCACTGAGGTCTACATGGATGCGCGCGGTGCGAAGGGAGCCTGGGAGGCGCTCGTCTTCTACATCAATCCAGAGAAGACCGCCGCGATCCAGACCCTCGCCGAGAGTGCGCAGTGGTTCGAGGATCGCATGCCGTGGGACCCGAAGTATCGCAAGGAGGGTGTCCGCGGGATCACTGCTAATGCCATTGATGTTGTCGTCGAGGTCGGAGATTCCGGTCCAGTGACACCGATTGGGATCAATCTACCGAACGATCAGAGCGTGCGAGAAGAGTACGGCAGTAAGTCAGTGTCCCTGTCCAACGTCGTCGAAGCGTACGACCGGTCGAATCCGAGCGAATATCGGAGAGAGTTTGCGTGGGATGAGGCGGAGGCCCTTCGTTCCGAAGCCTGGGGCTCGCTTGCGAGTGATCTTCATACGAACATGCACGAGGTGATCGGGCATGCATCCGGCCAGCTTGAGGAGCGTCTAGGGGGCAACCCGCAAGCGTTCATCAAGGAACACTACTCCGCACTCGAGGAGGGGCGCGCCGATTTGATCGCGCTCTACTTCATTGCCGACCCGAAGCTGGTCGAGCTTGGCATCGTGCCGTCTGAAAGCCACGCGGACATTGCGCGTGCCGAGTACGAGTCGTATACGCGGAATGCGCTCCTTCAGCTCCGCCGCGTCCGGGAGGGGTCGCAGCTCGAGGAAGATCACATGCGGAATCGCCAAATGATCGTGCACTGGCTCATGGATAACACTGCCGCGATCGAGGTGAGGGAGCGAGACGGGAAGACGTTCTACGTCATGGTAGACGCGCAGGCATTCCGTGAAGGAGTTGGCATCCTGCTGGGGGAAGTGCAGCGGATCAAGTCTCAGGGGGACTACGAGGCGGCCAAAGAGCTATTTGACACGTACGGCATCCACTTCGATCCGGCGCGTCGGGATCAGGTCCTCGAGCGTGTTGCGATCGTTCAGTTGCCATCCTACTCTGGGTTCGTGATGCCAAAGCTCGAGGCGGTTCGCGGAGATGACGGAGAGATTGTCGATGTGGCGATCACCTACCCGATGGACCTGACGCAGCAGATGCTGGAGTACTCAGGGAAACGGTAGCGCTGGCTACCGGAGCCATCCTGGCGGGACGCTGGCTCGGCGGGCTTCTTCCTGGATGCTCCCGATCTCCTCCTCGAGGCGTTCGATCTCCGCTTGGGTTGCCTGAAGCTCGCCTAGCGCCTCGGTCCGATCCTCCTCGATCTTGGCCCGCTGAAATGGATCGTCCCGTGCGGTGAACTCTGCCCACAGCCCGTCGACTCGGTTCTGCAGCGCCGCAACCATCAGGTTGGCTCGTCGCAAGTTTTCACGGGCGGACTCGATCTGGCCCCGCCAAAACGATTCGTCATGATTGCCGTCGGCGGTCGGCTCCGGATCAACAGCTTCAGTCGTCGTACCGGGTTCGCCGATGGAGCGCTCTGAATCTGTCTCGACTTCAGGGATTGACCTGCCCGTCGTGAGACGCGGACCCTGACGAAGGTCGTCGTTCGTGTAGACCCTGGAGGTTTCGGTGATGGTCGCGCGACGTTCTCGTTCGCGTTCGGCGATCTCTGCCAGCGACGGTGGCTGTGCGTGTGCCGCGAAGGCACACGTGGAGACGAGAACGACGCACCCGATAGCCACCCGTCGACTCACGATCCAAGTTTACTCCTATCGGGCGATTCCTATGCTGCCCCAGGTGCCTGCTCGCGAAGGGTGCGAACCCTTGAGCGGTGCAACCACGTGCTATTTCAACACGGTGGAACACCGTCCACCGTTCAAGAGGTCAACGAACCTCACGCCAGGCAGCGACCGAGACGGTCTCGCCATCGGGGGAGCTGAGCGTGACTTCTCGTCTCGCCGAGGTGGCCCCCGGTCCGTACCCGATCGCCTGCACGACGATCACTCCATTCGAATCGGATACGACGAGAGCATCTTCACCGATCCGTGCCGTGTCCGCCGGTGACAGCCCGAACCCACGCCCGGGGTCGTCTTCGTCAAAGACGCGAGCCGAGTAGCTCACTCCGAACGCGCCTTCCACAGGGTGTGTGCCGGGTGGTCTGGGGATTCCGAACAGTTCTAGGCTGCCGTTGTCCGCATCGGCGGGAGGCGTTCCCGTCATTCGGTCCGGCCCCTCGAGCAGCGCCGTGATGGCGTCGCTCGGCGACCCGAAACCATTGGCCTCCCACTGTTGCAGGTATGACAACGTGACATCGACGGCGTGGCTGAGGCCAGCTTCGGCCGCGGGGTGCGCACGGGCCGTCGACTCGTCGCTCCGAGCGATCAGCAACTCGGTCTGACCGCTGAGGCCCATCATGAGCGAGATGGCCGCCATCATCATGGTCAAGAGCATGACGCCGAGCAGGATCGAACCCTGTTCGCAACGTGCGGTCGTCTTCACGGTGCCCTCAAGTGCACTTGTGTCTGGGCAGTAAACGTCGGAAACATGGCTGTGTGGGTATCCCATACGCGACCCTGGGCAGATACGCCGACCCGCACTGCCACGATGGACCCCGGGTCGCTGGTGACAGCGCCATTCGAGTCCAGATACGTGAACTCGAGGTCGGTGATAACCGAGTCAGTCATTGGCCGCGCCCGCTGGTCGACGTTGTTGTCGCGGCGGGTAATCGTCTGCTCGGACGGATCGAAAGCGATCGTAATGTCCTCGTGTGGCTCGTCGCAGATACCAAGTTCTCCTCCGAGGAGCCCGTTGGGGAGGCCGGCGTCCGCATTGATTCGGATGTCATCGTGTGAGCCGTTCTCGTTCGGATCTGGGCGCACCGCAACGAAGCTCGTGCCAACGGCTGGGCAATCCGAGTGCGCGATGCCATACGGGTTGCTGCCGGCCGACGCCAAGTCACGGGTGATCCAGTCGATGGCGAACCGCGCCTCTTAGCGGAAGCCAGCGTTGTCCAGCTGGCTGGTGTATCCGCGCTGTACCTGGCTCATGAGCGTGACACCGGCGCCAAGCACGATCATGCCGACGAACGTCGCGATGAGGAGCTCCACCAACGTGAAGCCCTGTTCTCCGCCGTACCGGACGCCAGTGCGATTGAGCGGTGATGTCGCTACCATTGCCGGAGCACCGACGTAAGGTCAACGGTTCGCGCGCCGAGGCTCCGAGCCTTGCCGATGACGCGGACGGTGACAGTCCGCGTGGTCGCCGTCGGTCCGGCGACGACCGACCACCGGCGGGTCACGCCGCTCGCGGGTACGTCGAAATAGTTGGCGACGTCGGTGTCAAGGACGGCCGGTGTCGTGAGCTGAATCGAGGGATCGGTGGCGAAGTCGAGCGTTCTGAGCTCGTCCAGTTTGGTCTCGGCCAGACGAGTCGCTTCTGTCGTGTTCTGCGCCTGCAGCTGCATTCGTGTCGTCATGGCCAGCAGTTGGGCTAGGCTGACCGAGGCGACAAGAAAGATGACCATCGCGACCATCACCTCGATGAGGGAGAACCCGGATTCCTCGTGATGGTCCTGGCTACGCATCTCGACGCTACGGAAGCTCGACACGTCCACTTGCGGACACCGCGATCGTCCGGGTGTCTGCCCCGTTTGTGACGGCGATTGTTGCCGGCGGTGCGGTCGGAGCGCACGTCGGGCAACCGGCCAGCGGGGTGATCCGGCCTCTCGGCGTGATCTCCAAATCCTGGATAGTCGCGAACCGGGCCCCTTGCGGCAGCCACACGATGCGCCCGTCGGCATTGGGCTCGGTGTTCGGGTCCTGATCGGGAAAGGGATACGTTGTCTCAGAGCAGCGGTCCGACGCGGAGTCGACTGCAAGATCGCCGACAACCTCAACGATCCGGAGCTGGTCCGATCCTGGGCAGTCGAACCGGACGCGCACCGTTCGGTTCGTCGATACCGCGGTGAACCGCGCCAGGCGAATCTCTGCCGCGACAATCTCACGAGCACCGTTGAGAGCGTACTGCTGCATCGCTCCTGATATGGATGGGACGCTGACAGCGGCCACAATCCCGGCAATCGCCACGACAGAGGTGGACCCCCTCAACTGGACAGCTGATCAACGTCGCTAAGTGGAATCTTCTGCGTTACCTTCCCGTCAAGATGAGAGGGGCAGAAGATGACCAAGAGGACACGGCGCAATCATTCGCCAGTGTTTAAGGCCAAGGTCGCGTTGGCCGCCGTTCGAGGCGAGCGTACCCTGGCCGATCTGGCCGAGCAGTTCGAGGTGCACCCGAATCAGATCCAGGACTGGAAGAAGAAGTTGGTGGCGGAGGCCGAGCATGTGTTCGGCGCCGGTGCGATCGAAGCGGCGCATTCCGAGCGGGAGACACAGCAGCTCCACGCCAAGATTGGTCAGCTGACGATGGAGAAGGATTTTTTGTCCAAAGCGCTCGGTCGAGACCGGTGAGCGACCGCCGAGCGATGATTCAAGCCGACCACCCATTGGCCGTCACCCGACGCTGCGCGCTGCTCGATGTAGCGCGTTCGACGGTGTATTACCGGCCCACCGGGATCTCAGCGGAGGACCTGGCCTTAATGCGCCGCTTGGACGAGATCCACTTAGAGCGTCCGTTCTACGGCAGTCGCCGCCTGCGAGACGAGCTCGAGACCCAGGGGCAGCCGGTGAATCGCAAGCGAGTCCAGCGCCTGGTGCGCCAGATGGGCCTGTGCGCCCTGTATCCGAAGCCCCGTACGAGCCAGCCCGCGGTCGGACACACGGTGTATCCGTACCTGCTCAGGGGCCTGTCCATCGAGCGACCAAATCAAGTGTGGGCGACCGATATCTGCTACATCCCGATGGCGCACGGGTTCATGTATTTGGTGGCCATCATGGATTGGTACTCGCGCCGCGTCCTGGCCTGGCGGGTGTCGAACACCTTCGACAGCGACTTCTGTGTCGAGGCCCTCGAGGATGCGCTCACCCGCTACGGACCGCCGGAGATCTTCAATACGGACCAAGGCGCCCAGTTCACGTCTAAGGCGTTTACGACGGTGCTCAAGGCCCATGCGGTGGCCATCAGCATGGATGGCAAAGGCCGCTGGGTCGACAACGTGTTCGTCGAGCGTCTTTGGCGCAGCGTCACATACGAGGATGTGTATCTCCATGCGTACGACACCCCCGCCGCGCTCCGCGCAGGGCTGACCGGCTATTTTCAGTTCTACACCGGGCGACGGCGTCATAGTTCACTTGGTCGGCGGACGCCAGATGTGGTGTACTTCGGCGCAACCGGCTTCGGCACGGCGGCTTGAAACACGATGGAGATTTCACTTAAGCCGCTGTCCAGATTTCGGGGTCCACTTCTGACCATCATGATCTCGACAGCGGTGAATCCGGCGTCGGTCTGTCCCATTCTGCTGACAGGGAAGAGCAATGGGTCTGAGTCAAGCCCATTCCTAGTTGAAACTCTCCGCGACTCCTGATTGCTTACGCGGCTTTCGTCTTCGATGTCGTCGTGTCGATCTTCAACTCTCGCTTCAATGCGTCACGAAGCCTGGGCAGGTGCCGGTAGCCCATCACCTTGCGTAGACGCGGCTCGATGTCCAGGAGCGCCGTGGCGAGCCAGCGCTGGCGTTGACTTGAGTTCTGCCAGTGATCGACCTTCGCACAGCGCTCCTCGATGAGCGCGTTGATGGACTCGAGGCCGTTCGTCGTCTTCAGCGACCGGCCCAGCACGCCATACACGCCGAGGCGATGCAACGTCAGGGTCTCGTCCAGGCCTTCCGCCAGACTGCCGGCCGCCGATTGGTTCCGATCCTCCAGCTCATGCTGGAGCGACTGGAGGGCGGCGAGGGCCTCGTCGTACTCCGGACGGTTGTCGGCGCGCTGGAGACGCTGCCGCCACACCGGCTGCTCACGCTTGGCCACGTCACTCACCACGTTCTCGCGCTTGTGCCATTGACACCGTTGCACCAGGGCGCGGTGGCGGAAGGCGTGCCGCACGGCCGCCCGGAGCCCCTTGCCGCCATCTACGATCACCAGAAGCCCCTGGGAAACATCGAGGCCCCGCTCGACCAGGGACCGGAGGAACGGTGTCAACACCTGCTCGTTCTCGGTGTCCGTCTCGACAAAGCCCAGGAAGCGTTTGTCCCCCGTCATCGTGATGCCCAGCGCGACGACCATCGTCGCCTCGGCGAACGTCTTGCCGTCCAGCACGAGGGCCACAACGTCCTCCCCGGAGAGGTCCCGCTCCTGGAGTTCGCGGAGTTTCGTCGCGCTGGCCTGAATGAACGCGCGGGACACCGTCGACCCCGACAGGCCGATCGCCCCGGGAATCGCCTCGGCGGCCGCCGCGTAGTTGCGGCACGAGATCCCATACAGCACGCGCCTCAACAACAGGTCATTGACGGCGCGATCGCCATGCAGCGCCTCGTACGACCGCAGTGGAATCTCGCGCTCCGTGACATGGCGAATCCGGGGCACGCGAATCGGCACGCGCTGGCCGGCCAACCCAACCGTCCCGGGGTTGCTCCCATGACGGCGCCCGCCGACTGACGGGTCTTTGCGGGCGTAGCGTTCGCCAGCCAGCGCGGTCACTTCCTCGTCGAGCAATTCCTCGATGTGCATCAACCCCAGCGGAATCAAGGACCGGATCAATTCCACCTTGGCATCGACCTCCAGCTCCGCGTACCCCTCTCGGTCGATGACGTCGACCGCGCCCAACGTGCGACCTTTCTTGCGCTTCCTGACCGATCGTAGGACACTGCTCATCTCGGCTCCTTTCTCTCGTGGCGTGATGTTCGTCTCGCAACGTCATCAAACCACAGGGTTTGGAGCCGCTTCAATTTCCAACTAAGTTTCGCTCACACTCATGGGTCTGCCAATGAGTCTCCAACCTTGCGCGGCAGTGATAAGTGCAACCTGGTGAACGAGATGACGTGGTCCTCAGGGCCGCCGTCGGTGGTCGTTCGCGTGCGAATCCGGTTGCATCCATACAGTTCTGCAATCGAGGGTTTCCTTTCCCTTCTCTCTTCGATGAAGCGAGCGTTGTAAGATGGGCGGTCGCCAGATTTGATGACCCGACTCGAGCGTTTAGCCTTCCTGCGTGTTTTTCCCTCTGTCTTTGAGACGAACTCGAGCACTGGGGCTGGGCCTCCCTCTGGCGAACGTACGGCTCGCCCGGGGTCGAGGCGTGTCTCATGATGAGGGTGGACATACTCGTATTCGGTCCTCACCCAGACGACATCGAAATAGGGATCGGGGGCAGCGTCGCGGTTCACGTCGACCTGGGCCATGCAGTCGGCCTGTGTGATCTGACGAAAGGGGAGCTTGGCAGCAACGGCACAGTCGAGCAGCGGATGAGCGAAGCGCAGGCGGCCGCCGAGGTGCTGGGTGTCGCGTGGAGGGAGAATCTCGGTTGGCCGGATGGTGATATTGCTGGCGACGGCACGACGGCCCATGTTCGCGTGGCTGCCGAGCTCATTCGCCGCGTGCGTCCTTCCGTGGTCGTCGTTCCGCACTGGCGAGACCGGCATCCTGATCACACAGCGGCGAGCCGTGTTTTGAGTGAAGCCGTTTTCCGGGCCGGTCTACGCCGATACGCTGCTGATGGCACGGCGTGGAAGCCTGACTGGACGTGTCACTACTTCATCAATGATCTCGACACGCCAGCTTTCGTCGTCGATGTCACAGATTCGTATGATCGGAAGCGCGAAGCGCTGGCGTGTCATCGGAGCCAGTTTCGGCCAATTGGTGACGAAGCGGTTCAGACGCGGCTGACGGGTTCGCGCTTCCTACAGATGATCGAGTCACGCGACGCACACCTAGGGAGCTTGATCGGGGTTGGACAGGCCGAAGGCGTGGCGGTGAAGGAGCCGCTCGTCCGTCCGGGACTATTGAAGTCATGAACATCGGCATCGTCTGCTACGCGTCGGTCGGAGGTAGTGGCATCGTGGCGACCGAGCTGGCAAAGGCTCTCGCGACGCGCGGGCATCAAGTGCGTCTGATTAGCACCGACCCGCCGTTTCGTTTGGGTGACGTCCAGGCTGGTCTCGTCTTTCATGAGGTGACGACCCCCGGGTATCCGCTGTTCCGCGAACCGCAGTATCTGCTGTCTCTCGCCAACAAACTGGTCGACGTGGCGCGGGACTTTGAACTCGACATCATTCATGCTCACTATGCGATTCCCCATGCGGTGGCCGCGTACCTCGCCCGCCAGATTCTCTGGGCCTCTGGTGGGAAGAGAGTGCCGCGGACTGTCACCACGTTGCACGGAACCGACGTCACGATCATCGGCAGCGACCCGTCGTATTCAGAGACGGCTGCGTTCTGTATCGACCAGTCGAACGGCGTCACCGCCGTTTCGGACAGCTTGCGGCAGGAGACGCATCGACAGCTTCCCGTCAAGGCCGACATTAGGGTCATTCCCAATTTCTTGGACTGCCAACAGCATCGCCGTATTCCAGACGAGGCTCTGGCTGCGCGTTACCGGAACGGCGATCCGGAGACGAAACTCATCGTTCACGTGTCGAACTTCAGGCCCGTCAAGTGTGCAGATGCCGTCGTGAGGATCTTTCACCGAATCCGTCAGCGTGTTCCGGCGCGGTTGCTGCTTGTTGGTGACGGGCCCGACCTGTCCCTTGCCCGCCGTGTCGCTCGAGAGCTCGGAGTGGCCGGAGAGGTTGACGCGCTCGGCGAGCAAGAGCAAGTTGTGCCCATCCTTTCGGTCAGCGATCTGTTTCTCTTGCCGTCATCGCAGGAAAGTTTTGGCGTTGCGGCGCTCGAGGCGATGTCCTGCGGCGTACCGGTGGTCGCATCCAACGTCGGCGGCTTGCCGGAAGTCATCGAGCATGGCGTCGGTGGTTTCCTTCACGAGCCGCAGGATCTCGAAGGAATGGCCAACAGCGGCATCCGTGTCCTCACGGAGCCAAACCTACACCAGCAGATAGCGGCTGGCTCGCTTCGGGCCGTCCACACACGATTCTGCGCGGAGGAAGTCGTGCCGCAGTACGAAGCCTTCTATCGCGAAATCCTGGCTCGCCCTGTGTAGGCGACCGGCGGTCTGGTGACGTCGTCTAGGTCGGTCACCCTCGGGTATATACTCGAGAACCATGTCCAACCGAAGAATGATGACGGTGGCCGCGCTGACGCTGACGGTGACCTTGTTTGGTGAAGGGACTGTCGTTCGATCGTCGGCCCAGCCCGTCCGGCCTGGCGAAGATCCGATCGAGCTCGGGGTTGTCCTGAGACAGTTGAACACCGTGGGCACATTCATGATGGCCACGGCCCACCCCGATGATGAGAACAACGCCCTACTCGCGCTGCTTGCAAAGGGGCAGGGCCATCGGGTTGTCCTCGTGACGGCGACGCGGGGTGACGGCGGCCAGAATGAGATCGGCCGCGAACTGTTTGACGCGCTAGCCGTGCTTCGGACGGAAGAGCTACTTGCGGCTCATCGTTTGGACGGAGCGGAGCAGTTCTTCACCCGGGCCGTGGACTTCGGCTATTCCTTCAGTCAGGATGAAACGTTTGAACGCTGGGGGCGAGAGGAGATCCTTGCCGACTTCGTCCGGATGATCCGTACGGTTCGCCCGGACGTCGTGACCGGGCTCACGTCTAACGGCCAGGGCGGCGGTCAGCACCACCAGGCGTCGGCCATCCTCGCGCGCGAGGCCTATCTAGCAGCTGCCGATCCGGGTCGGTTTCCTGAACAGCTTGAGGAAGGGCTCAGGCCGTGGCAGGCCGCGAAGCTCTACTTCATGGATGGATTCGGCTTTTTCGGAGGCGGCCGCGCGGTTTCTCCGCCCACCGATGGGACGACGGTCGACCTGAGCGCCTACGACAGCCTCCTGGGTCGCACGTACGCAGAGATCGGGAGCCATGCGCGCAGCATGCACAAGTGCCAGGGCATGTCACCGCTCGTTGCGCTTCCTGGACAGTCGTTCGCACGCTACCGACTGGAAGAGACGACAATCTCGGGACAGGCGGAGCGGGCCGAGACGTCGTTGTTCGAAGGTGTTGACACGTCGATCAACGGACTCCGTCGGTTTGCTGGAGACCAGCCGGCGCCCGGTCTCGTGGAGGCTCTTGGCGGGATTGCCAACGCCGCTCAGCGGGCGCGTGAGACGTTCCAGCAGGGAGACGTCGAGGCGACGCGGTCGCTCGTGGTGGCCGGCCTGGAGTCGGTCCGACGGTTACGAGGTCGTCTTGTTTCGCTGGGTCTGTCCGAGGACTCCAGGTGGGAGATCGATTTCAGGTTGGCCCGGAAGGAACGTCAGTTTGAGCGGGCGGTCGTTCTCGCTCACAGCCTCCGCTTGGAAGCGCTGGCGAGCGACGGTGTCGTGACCCCCGGCCAGGCGCTCACGGTGTCTGCGCTCGTAGCGAATCGCGGGAATGTCGACGTTGTGGTCAAGAACGTTCGGCTGGACGGGCTCGACGGATCCGCCGCGTCATGCCTTGAGAACACGCGTGCTTCGCCGGGCGTCCACACGTGCTCCTCTGAGCTTCAGGTCCCGACTGACGCGGCGCCGACGAGCATCCACTGGACCCATGTCCCCGGCTCGTCCCGCTATGAGTTCGATCCTGATGTGCCCTTCGGCGTTCCGTTTCGCCCGACGCCGTTCACCGCCACCTTCGAGCTGGAATTCGGTTCCGTTCGCGTAGACGTGCAGCGGCCGATCACGCATCGCTATGGTGACGACATCTTCGCGGGGGAGAAGCACACGACGCTCAACGTGGTGCCGCGGCTTGCAGTGGACGTGTCCCCTGGAGTTGCCATCATTCCCCAACGGGCCGCCGGCCCACATGTCGTGCGCGTGACCGTCACCAATGCATGGCCCGGATCGGTCGATGGGATTGTCGGCCTCGCGTTGCCCGCAGGCTGGACCGTGACGCCGACGACTCATTCGGTGCTGTTCTCTCGCGAGGACGAACAGCGGACAGTTCGTTTTACCGTGCTCCCTGGTGAGACGGGTGTGGGTGAGCACTCAGTTACGGCGTTTGTGCAAACACCGGAAGAGCGCTTCGATACTGGCTATCAGGTTGTCGAGTATCCGCACATCGGACGACGACACCTGGCGCGGCCGGCACAGTCCTCGATCAAGGTCATCGACGTCGCGCTTCCGGAGAACTTGGTGGTTGGCTATGTTGAGGGTGTGGGCGACGAAGTGCCACCGGCCATCGTTCAGCTCGGGGCGACCTTGGAGTACATCGATGCTGATGCCTTGGCATGGGGGGACCTGTCGCGGTTCGACGTGATCGTCACCGGTGTGCGTGCCTACGAACGCCGAGAGGATCTTCGGGCCAACAACGATCGCTTGCTCGAGTACGTGAATGACGGAGGAGCCCTCATCGTTCAATACAACAAGTTCGGGTTTAACGATGCGCAGTACGGGCCGTACGCCGCAGTGGTCAGCCGCAACCGGGTGACGGCCGAGGACGCGCCTGTTCGGGTCCTGGAAGCGGACCATCCGGTGTTCGGATGGCCGAACCCGATCGGGCCCACGACCTGGAGTGACTGGGTGCAGGAGCGTGGACTGTACTTCTTGGGCGACAGGGACCCAGCCTATGTCGATTTGGTCGAGCTCGACGATACGTTCGAATGGAATCCGGGGACCAAACGAGGGGCTCTGGTCGAGACCAGGTACGGCGAGGGCCGTTGGATCTATGTTGGGCTTGGGCTGTGGCGGCAACTTCCGGCCGGCACCACGGGTGCCTATCAGTTGCTCGCTAATCTGCTGAGCCTGGGTGCCGAGGATTGATTCAGACGGGGCTACGCCCCGAACCCCCGTGGGCGCTCCGCGGGGACCCCGCAAGCCCCACTCCGCGCCCACGCGGCGCACTGTGTGCGCCGTCCTAGCCTATGAGACTGGTTCCAGTGTCAGAACGGCTGGCGATTCCGAGTCAACCATGACGGTCTGTCGAATCTCTCCCGCCTCTGGGTGGATCACGACGACCTCGCGTTCGCCGATCTCTGCCGAGATCTCGGGCAACGGTGTTTCGCCGATGAGCGTCCCCTCGACCCACACCTGTGCCCCCGGTGGTCCGTCAATCAAGATGTGACCAGTCGGCATGCTGTCGAGCGTCCCCCCACCGAACATGACGAAGATCAGCAGGCAGGCGGCGGCCGCAACCCCGAGGACGACCCGCCGAGCCGTACGACCTGGACGTGCGACCGTATCGGTCGGGGACGTGTGGCTGGGGGTGTCGTCGGTCTGCCACAGACTGTAGTAATCCTTGGCCCCGCTCTCGACGTCGCCCTCGGTGTCTCGCGTCGGCTCGGCGTCTGAATCGGCAACGGTTGCAACCTTGGAAACTGGCGGCGGAGGAGCCTCGATAGGCGGGGGTGCGAGTCGAATGACTCGCTCCTCGACTACCGTAGCTTGCCGAACACGTGCGAGCTCAGATTGCAGAGCTTCAGCAGCCGCTGCCTTGGCCTGCTCAGCGGCGGCATCCTTATAGTTGCGCGACTTGCGCAGTAATGTCGGCGAGCTCCGTGTTCCTGCGATCCTCTTCCTCGCGTCTGAGCTTGACTAGTTCGTTCGCCAGAGCTGCTTCCGTCTCCGCCCGCACACGCGCGATCTCGCTTTGCAGTGATTGCCCAGCCGCAGCCTCAGCAGCCTCCCGGGCTTCCTGCGTCGCTTCCGCCCGGACCCGATCTGCCTCGGCGCCGACTGTAGCCAGGTGTGCGGTGAGTGCCTCGTTCGCCTCCCGGCGCACTCGTTCGATCTCTTCCGCGAGCCGCTCGTCGCTATCCGTCTGCAGGCGCGCCAATTCGGCATGCAGGGCGCCCTTCGTATCGGCCTTCGCAGCGGCAAGTGTCTCTGTCCTCGTCTGCTCCCGCACCCGCTCAGTCTTTTGTTCCGAAGCCGTCTTGAGCGCCGTGTGGGTCTTCTCGGCTTCTCGTTTGGCGCGGTCGAGCTCTGTTGTGAGTCGTTCGTCGTGCTCCTGCTGGACCCGTGCAATTTCTGCTGCGAGAGCGTTCTCGGATTCCTCCTGGGCCGCTTGACTTGCGGCAAGGAGGGCCAACCGGCGCTGTCGCTCGGCCGCCGCCTCTGCCTCAGCCAGTTCGCTCTTGCGGAGTTGCTCAGCCTCGAGTCGGGCCCGCTCGAGCTCGTCCGCCAGGCGCTCTTCCGCCTCGGCCCGCATGCGCGTCAGCTCGGCCTCGAACGCTCGTGCTGCCGTTTCTTCGGCTTCGGCACGCGCCGCCCCTGAAGCCTGCTCGCGGAGTCGTTCTGCCTCTTCCTGCGATGCTGCGATCGTTTGCGCTAACTTCTGTTCGGCTTCCTCCCGGACACTGGCGATCTCGGCGCTGAGGCGTTCATCGGCGAGTGCTTCCGCTGCCTGGCGGGCGGCCCGGGCCGCTTCCTCTCGCCCACGCTCGCCCTTCTCGTGGGCTGCGGCCAATTTCGTCGCAAGTGACTCTTCCGCTTCGACCCGCACTCGCTCTGCTTCTTCCGTGAGTCGCAGCTCGTTTTCGGCCTTGAGTCGGGCGAGCTCAGCCTCGAGATCGCGCTCGGCCTTGGCTTCGGCCGTCGCGAGTACTTCCGCACGGGTTTCCTCGCGGATCTGTTCTGTCCGCTGTTCGGCCTGGGCGAGCAATTCGGCGCGGGCCGCTTCTGCTTCCTCGCGGGCGCATGCGAGCTCGGTGGCCAGGAGTTCCTCGTTCTCTGCTTGGAGACGCACGAGTTCGTGCTCAAGCGCGGTCTTGGAGTCGCTTTCGGCCGCCGCCTGCGCCTCGCTCAGCACCGCCTCGCGTCGTTTTTCAGCTTGTGCTTCCACGGCGGCGAGCTCTTCCGCACGCGCCTTTTCGGCCTCGAGCCGCACTCGCTCGACCTCGGCCTCCAATCGCTTGTTCGCATCTTCTTCCGCTGCCTCGCGGGCGGCCTTGGCTGCTTCCTCGCGCTCGCGCTCGGCCTTCGTGCGAGCCTCGGCCAGTTCAGACTCAAGCGCCTGCTGGGCTTCGGCACGCACACGTCTTGCTTCTTCGGCGAGTCGCACCTCGTTGTCGTCCTTGAGCCGTGCCAGCTCTGCTTCGAGATCGCGCTCGGCCTGGGCCTCGGCCGTTGCGAGCACCTCGACGCGAGTTTCCTCGCGAATCTGTTCTGTCCGCTGTTCGGCCTCAGCTAGCAGTGCCGTACGGGTCGCTTCGGCTTCCTCGCGGGCATTTGCGAGCTCAGTGGCCAGGTGCTGCTCGCTTTCGGCTTGGAGGTTCGCCAGTTCTTGCTTGAGGGCCTCCTTGGACCTTGTTGCAGCTTCTTCCTGGGCCTCGCGCAGCACCCTCTCACGCTGTTCTTCTGCGTTTGCTTCCACGGTGGCGAGTTCCTCGGCGCGTGCCGCTTGGGCGTCGAGACGTACCTGTTCGACCTCGGTCGCCAGACGGTCCTCTGCGTCTCGGCGTACCCGCCCCAGCTCCTCCTCGAGCTCGCGGGCCTGCGTTTCGGCGGCGGCGCGCGCCTCATCAGCGGCTTTGGTTCTGAGTTGCTCCGATTCCTCCCTAACCTTGGAGAGCTCTTCGGCGTGTTGTCTGGCTGTCTCGGACCGTGCGCGCTGGAGTTCGGCCGCGTACGCGCGTTCGGTCTCTTCCCGCATCCGCTCGAGCTCGACGTGCTGTCGCTCTTCAGCTTCCTTCCGGGCGACGGCGAGTTGCTCGGCCATCTGGCGGTCTGCGTCCTGCCTGGCTCTGGCGAGTGCATCCACAGCCTCAGCGGCCGCGTGTTCGCGAGCCTTCCTGACGTCCTCCTCACGATGAGCCTCAGCTGCGCGCTGAATCTGGTCGGTGTCGTCGGCAGCGCGATCGTCAGGGGCTGGCGCGTGGTCGGTGACCTCGGTGGCAGCCGGACCGTCAGAGGATGGCGCGGCCTTCTCGGACGCGTCCTCGACAAAGACCGATTGCTTCTGTTCGGGTTCCGATGTTTCCTGGAGGAAAACCGATTCAGCCGAGGGCGATGCCGACGCACCCGCGGCCATCTCTCCATCAGAGGACGGGGAAGGGGAGTCCGGCACGGCCAACGCCGTCGCGGCGGTAGGTTGGGCCTCTTCCTCTTCGTGTGTGCCTGAGTCAGCCCCGCCGACTGGGCTGCCGGAGGGCACGGCAAACTCGGCCTTTAGCTCGGTGGCCCGCTCCAGATACTCCTCGACCTGCTGGGCAAAGATCTCTGGATCGCAACCTTCTAGATCACGATCGTTTCGGCGACCGCCGAACAGTGAAAACTTGGTGCGCCGTGACACTTCCCCCGACGGTCGAAGCTGTGGAATGGTCAACGTCTGAACGTGAGATGACTCCGGAAGCTCCTTGAGACGGTCGAAGAGCTCGTCTTCGTCGCTCGGGGAGAGTAGTGCGCTCAGGAGGAGAAGATCGGGTACCTGCTGCTCAAGGGCTTCGAGCGCTGACCCATTCGAGTCGACGACCAGTACATCACCGACACGGTTCTGCAGCGTCGTGCGAAGAATCGACCCCCGTTCGGAGTTAGGTTCGATAGCGAGAACACGCGGCATTCAAGTACCTGATTTGGGACCTCACCGACAGAAGGGTGTGGTCAGCCCGAAAACCAGGATCACCGCAAGTCACGTACCTGCGCGGTGTCGACGTGTGCAGTGGAATTAGAGCGTTTTTCATGACCGTGTGGCGGCTGAGTACCCGCAGTGCCGAAAATAGTTGCGGCATTCGTCAGAGCTGAAGCGCTCGAGACAGGTACCAAGGAACGGCCAGAGCGTCTCGGTGCTGCGACAGCGTGCGGTGCGAACGAGGGCCTTGAGCTTCGCGAAGCAGAGCTCGATGGGATTGAGGTCCGGGCTATAGGGTGGCAAGTACCAGAGGGTGGCCCCGGCGGCCTGGATAGCCCGCCGGATGCCGGCGACCTTGTGGGCCCCGAGGTTGTCGGCAATGACGATGTCGCCTGGCTGCAGAGTCGGCACCAGGATCTGTTCGATGTAAGCGCGGAAGCTCTCGCCATCGATTGCGCCGTCGAAGACCCCCGGTGCGGTCAGCCCTGTGACCCGCAACGCGGCGAGAAACGTGCTGGTCTGCCGGCGCCCGCAGGGGGCGTGGTCGTGGACGCGCGCGCCACGCGGTGCCCGGCCGTACCGCCGAAGCAGATTGTTGGTGATGCCGGTTTCGTCCAGAAACACGAGGTGGGCGACGTCCCAGGTCGGCGCCGCCGCGTGCCACGCGACCCGCGCTGCCGCGACGTCAGGCCGATCGTGTTCGGACGGGCGGACCGTTTTTTTTAACGGTCAGGCCAAGGGCCCGTACGGCGCGCCAGACCGTCGGCACACTCGCGGGCGTGGCGAGGGCGTCCTTCAGCTCAGCCAGCGTGCGATCCGGTTGCGCCGCAATCAGATCGGCCAAGGTGTGCAGGTGCGGCTCGAGCATGCAGCGCCGTCCATGTCGCTGGACGCGAGGCGCCACCTCGCCCGTTTCGCGCCGTCGCTGTTTCAATAGCCGCACCCACGACCCGCTCACGCGGTACTTCGCCGCCACATCGGCCGCCTTCATTCCGGCATCGCTGTCGAGTAGCACCCGCTCTCGCAGATCCATCGAATAGGCACGCATCAGTCCTCCTGCATCCGTGCGCGCAGAAGTACCACGACCGCCCCAGGTAGTACAAGGCCTATTTGAAAAGCGCTCTAACTCGTGTTGTTCGAGGGACTTCATGGCCTTTCGGACTCGACCTTCGGGGCTGCGAGCTTGGCTGCGGATATCGTCGGAGACAGTGCTGTGTCGTCGCTTACGGAAACGTCTCCGTGTGGGAACACGCAGCTCCGAGCATCCACATACAGATCAGTAAACTGAACGACGGCCTGGTCGTGTCGAGGTTGGTCCAGGGAAGGCGGCGGCGGAGGAATTCCGACCGAGGTCGTCTCTGATCGGCCTGTGATTCTGCACATTGTGACGTGTCGTCGCCCGCAATGTCTCGGGCATGGCACGGCCGTTGCCTCAGTGCAGACGCCAGAGGAGACACCATGCACATTGCCCTGTACCGATGGATTTGTCTGTCATTGACCCGCCGCCACCTTCGGAGCGACTGCGGGCAGGACTTGATCGAGTACGCGATGCTCGCGGGTCTGATATCGATCGTTGCAATTGGAGCCGTGTCCTCAGTAGGCGGGTCGATCGGTTCCATCCTCTGGGACCCGCTGTCGGCGGCGACAAGTTGGTGAGTCGAGATTGGTTGTTGGTTCCTATCAGTTCTACTAAGAGAGAAGTCGAAGGTCATTAATGGCGAGGTTGTCTGTTTTTGTTGCGAGCGACGAACCCGGGTTTCGTACGAAGATCACTCAGTTGGCACGTTCCAGCGGTGTTCCGATCAGCATTGTCGAGGACGCGCTGTCCGGCGCGTCCGGCCAGACGGTTGATGTCGCCTTGGTCGACATCAGGTTACCTACCGCCGTCTGGACTGAGATAGAGGGCATTCGATCCAGATGGCCCGCGTCGTCCATCATTGCCGTTGCATCTGAATCCGAATCAGAACGGATCATCAAAGCCATGCGGTCGGGTGCCAACGAGTTCTTTGCGTGGCCCACCGGCAGTGGTGAGCCCCCGGACGCCATGCGGGAGGGTGTCCACGCCGCCGTCCGAAAGATGAACGAGCGTTTGCAGGCGGCATCTCCGGATGGCTCCGGCGTCTCGCTTGTATTGTCGTTCTTCGGCACGAAGGGTGGCGTCGGCACGACGACGCTTGCAGTCAACACGGCGACCGAGTTGGCTCGTGTGACCAAGCAGCCAACGATGATCATCGACTTGAACCCCTTTGTCGGGGAAGTCGGCCTGTTTCTTGGTGTGCGTCCACGTTTCACCGTTCTCGATGCCTTGGATAGCGTGGACCGGCTGGACGGTGTCTTCCTCAAGAAGCTGGTGGCCACCCACAAGACCGGGCTGGACATCATGGCTGGTTCGGAGCAAATCGACCGGCCGAACGCCCAGGACGCTGGTCGAGTCGAGGAGTTGCTTAGGCTTCTGACGGAGACGTATCGCTACGTTGTGATCGACGCTGGCGGTCTGACGAATGCCGCGGCTGGCACCACCATCTTTGCTTCAGACGCCACGTACCTGGTCGCGAACCCAGACGTTGCCTCAATACGCAATACGCGACGCCTCGTCGACCGAACCAGGCAAATGGGCGCGGGGCACGAGCGCGTTCATGTACTGCTCAACCGGATGTCGGACAACCCCGCCTTCTCCCCCGAACAGATCGAGGAGGTCATCGGGCGGCCGGTTGATCTGGGCTTTCCGGACGACTACCGGACGGTGTCCGATGCCCTGAATGCGGGGGTCCCGCTCACGACGACCAACAATACTGAACTTGCAGCCACCTTTGGCCGATTTACTAGAAAGTTGGCTGGGATGACCACAAACACGAAGACGGAGGAGTCGAGACCCGGTCAATTCCTTGGGCTGTTCTGAGTCCTATTGGTGCTTTATGGCGCTTCCGCTCCCCACGACCGAGGCACCTGCCGTAGCTTCTCCTGCTGAGGGCACAGATCGGCGCGCGCAGTACGCCGATCTGAAGGCTACCGTTCAGCGGCAGCTCCTTGCTCGGCTCAATTTCGAGACCCTCGCCACCACCGCCCGGGAGGATTCGGAGGGAGAGATCCGCTCGGTTGTCAGCTCGCTGATCAGCGAGTCGGGTATTGAGCTCTCAAGCGACGAGCGTGATGCAATCCTCGGAGACCTGCTGGACGAGGTGTTTGGACTGGGTCCACTCGAGCCCCTCCTCCGAGACACGACGGTGAGCGATATTCTCGTGAACACATGGGAACATGTGTTCGTCGAACGGAAGGGAAAGCTCGAACGGGTGCCAGCCGCGTTCCAGGACGACCAGCACCTCATGCGCGTGATCGACCGGATTGTCAGCGGGGTAGGCCGTCGTGTCGATGAAATGACGCCGATGGTCGATGCGCGACTCAAGGACGGCTCGCGTGTGAACGCGATCATCCCGCCGCTTGCCGTTGATGGCCCACTACTCTCGATCCGCCGATTTCCAGCCGATCGCCTGAAAGGGGGGGACCTCGTACAGCTGAAGGCGCTGACGCCTCAAATGATCGAGTTTCTGCGACTGTGTGTTGAGGCCCGACTCAACATTCTCGTCAGCGGCGGTACCGGTTCGGGGAAGACGACGCTGCTCAATATTCTGTCGGGATACATCTCGAACACCGAGCGGATCGTCACAATCGAGGATGCTGCGGAGTTGCAGTTACATCAGGAACATGTCGCGCGCCTCGAGACGCGACCACCAAGTGTCGACGGTAAGGGTTCGGTTCCACAGCGTCAGTTGGTGATCAACGCACTCCGCATGCGGCCGGATCGGATTGTCGTTGGGGAGGTGCGTGGCGGTGAGGCTCTCGACATGCTCCAGGCGATGAACACCGGTCACGATGGTTCACTCACGACGGTTCACGCCAACACTCCACGGGATACATTGTCTCGTCTCGAGACGATGATCGCAATGAGTGATGTTTCGCTGCCCGACAAGGCGATGCGGCAACAGATCTCAGCGGCTATCCAGGTCGTTGTGCAACAGGCGCGCATGAGCGATGGGACGCGAAAGATCACGAGCATCTCCGAGGTCGCCGGAATGGAAGGCGACGTCATCACGATGCAGGAGGTCTTTCGCTTCGAGAAGATGGGACTCGATGAGATGCAGCGGGTTCGGGGGCGCTTCATGCCCACGGGGGTCCGGCCCCACTGCAGCGATCGTATGCAGGCTGCCGGCATTCAGTTAGATCCCAACATGTTTGAGGGCGTGTTTGAGGTTTGATGTCTGATGAACCGGGTGGAGTTCAAAGAGATAGCCAAGCATGACACTCCCGACGCCAGACGTTGCCGCCAAGCCAGCGTTGTTCGATCCCCCACCCGACAGCACGCCTGGAAACGTTTCGGTCACTGAGATACCGACCGAGTCGTCGATTGCCCCGGCGGCACCGACGACGCTTGAGGAGACGGGCCTCTCGTCCGACAACATCCTGGGTCTTGTCCTGAAAGCTCTGTATGCGGGTGAGCTCAGCGGCCGTCAACTGTCCGACAACATCAAGATCGCCTACTCGATCCTTGAGCCAATCATCGAGGGTGCCCGGATCGAGCAACTGGTCGAGGTTCGCAGTGCCTCCGGTGCTGGAACCGCCGGCTATCGGTACGCCCTGACCGATCGTGGGCGCGAGCGCGCCAGTCAGTACCTCCACACAAACGGCTACATCGGTGCCGCACCCGTCCCGCTCGATCAGTACGTGCGCTACGTCAAGGAGCTCGGTCGAAACAACAGTTTGATCGACCGCGAGTGCGTCGCCGCAGGTTTTACCGACCTCATTGTGAGCGACGAGATGTTGGATCAGCTCGGGCCGGCGGTCAGCGCGCGTCGCGCGATGTTTCTGTACGGTCCACCGGGCAACGGGAAGAGTGCCATGTCAGCCGGTATCGGACGTGCCCTGGGTGGCGCGATCTACATGCCACATGCACTCGACGTCGACGGTCAAGTCGTGACCCTTTTCGACCCGGTGAACCATGTACCCCAGCCGGTATCCGAGGAGAGCACACTACTGCGAGCCGATACGGCGACGGATCCTCGGTGGGTGCGGATCCGCCGGCCGGTGATCACGGTTGGGGGAGAGCTGACCATGGACCAGCTCGACCTGAGTTTCAACCGCCTGTCCAAGTTCTACGAAGCGCCAGTTCAACTCAAGGCCAGCTGTGGTGTTCTCCTCGTCGACGACTTCGGTCGGCAGCGTGTCCCTGCGAGCGAACTGCTCAATCGGTGGATCGTCCCGCTTGAGGCCCGCGTCGATTTCCTGGCCTTGCAGACCGGCCGCAAGTTCGAGGTCCCGTTCGACGTGTTGGTCATATTTGCGACGAACCTTGAACCGCGGAAGCTGGCCGACGAAGCGTTTCTCAGACGGATTCCGTACAAGGTGATGGCCAAGAACCCATCACTCGAACAGTTCTCTCAGATATTTCAATTCGTTTGCAAGCGTCATAGCGTCGAGTTCAAGCCCGAGGTGGTGGAGCATCTCGTGCAGGATTACTACAACGGGCGGGGTCTCGAGATGCGCGCCTGTCACCCACGCGATCTTGTCGAGCACATGGTCCATCTCTGCCGGTATCGCAAGCAGCCGGTGGAGATCTCGAAACAGCTCCTCGACGAAGCGTGTGCGACCTATTTCCTGGATAAGCCTCTCAACGGAACCCAGGCTGCAGTGTAGGGTGCTCGCCGCACCCACGCGTGCGGGTAGCCAGCCCTATTGATCCGTCCGGCCAAGAAGGTAGACGTCACCAGTGGGTTCGGTGACGCCGGCATCCGGCTCCAACGTGACGGCAACTGCGATCGGCCGGTCGGTCTCGGCCGGCGGGTCAATTCCTCCGAACATGCGTCCGACGCGATCAACGGGCACGACTCCCGCGCTCACCGGGTCGGGTGGAATCACAAACCACACGTGATACACGTGACCTGGGGGGAGCGGCGGTACGTTCGATGCGGTCACGATCGCTCCGCAGCTCGCACTCAGAAACAGACGCCCGGCCGCGTTCGGCGCCGCCGGCTGGCCCTGTAGGTCGACCGTTGTCACATCTGGCGCCGCAAGAATGTCGGCGCGTGCGCGAAGCTCCTCTGCGGCCCGCTGTGACGTGGCTGCTTCGGACGCCACTGCCTCGACACGGCGTGTCGAGACCTCCAGGCTGTTGCGGAGCTGGCGCGCGGTGTTGACGTGCTGGGCCGCGTACCAGCCGAGGCCGGCCGCCACGATCAGACACGCCACGGCTGCGAACCGATAGACCGGCGCGAGTGGGCCGCGCGACTCGGCGGGATCAGATGTGTCGGGGGGCAGCTCAGTGTCCAATCCCAGAATCCGAGCCTGGAAGCCTCCAGATGGACGTCGCGGAGCCGCGGCCTGCAAGAGCGCATGCGCGACAGGGAGCAACGACCGAACGGACCGCACACACTCGTGGCAGGTCTCCAGGTGCAGCTCGAATCGTTCACGGTCGGTTCGGTTCAATCCGCCGATCGCGTACAGGCCAGCCAGCCCTTCGTAGGGCTCATGTTGGAGATCGGATGTCATGACGTCCCCCGCATGGCACCCTGCAGTGCTTCCAATCCTTGGCTGACTTTCTGACGTACGGCGTCGGCCGACGTGTTCATCCGATCGGCGACCTCGTCCTGTGTCAGTCCTTCATAGAAGACGAGCTCGATTGCCAGCCGCTCATTCGGCGGAAGTTGAGCGAGGGATTGCCGAAGTCGAACCTGCTGAGCAGCGGTGAGCGGCCCAGGTGGATCGCCATGGGTCGCGTCGGGGATCCCAACCGCGGCACGTTCGTGCTTGCGAGCGATGTCGTCCGGGGGGCGGTTGCCGTGCCGACGAACGATTGCTCGCTGACGGACCAGCGAGAGCACACGGGCCGCGGCTCGCCGGGCGTCGCCGGACGCGTCATCGAATTCGCCGCGTACCTGGGCAAACACGGAACTGACGACATCCTCTGCATCTTCCGGCTTGTCGAGTATTCGCGCCGCCAGGCAGAACGCGGACTCGCCGACCCGGTCGTACAGCTCGACCAACACCGCGGTATCTTACTGCGAAACGGCGAACTCCACCCGCTCTGGTTCCCGCTCGCGGGGCTGTCCTCGCCCGCTTGATCCCGGGGCTGTTTCCGATATACTGAGCCCTCCCGGGCCGTCTGAGGACCGCCCGGAAAGGGGGGGTTGTTCTTGATGCACATGAAGACTCGTATTGGCAAAGTATGTCGCGGCGGATGTGTTGCGCTGGTAGCGGCGGCGGTCGCGACCGTCCTCACTATGACGGCGGAGCCGGTGTCAGGGCAGGCGACGGATTACCAGGCAGAACGCACCGCGAGTGGTCATCCTAACTTGAATGGGATTTGGCAGGCCCTAGGGTCGTCACATTGGGACATCGAGGGTCACGCAGCCCGCCCGGGTCCAGTTGTGGAGATGGCCGCGCTGGGTGCCGTTCCCGGAGGTCTCGGGATCGTCGAAGGCGGTGAGATTCCCTACCGTCCAGAAGCCCGGGCCACGCAGCAGGAGAACCTGCAATATTGGCTCGACCGCGACCCGGCCGTGAAGTGCTACATGCCTGGTATCCCACGCGCCAACTACATGCCCTATCCGTTCCAGCTCGTGCAGACCGATGAGCACATGTTGTTTGCCTACGAGTTCGCAAGCGCAAGCCGCATCGTGTACATGGACCGGCCCGACATGGAAGCGCCGGTCAATAGCTGGATGGGCCACAACCGCGGACGCTGGGAGGGCGACACCCTGGTCATCGAGGTGACCGACCAAATGCCGGACACGTGGTTTGACAGTTCCGGAAACCATCACAGCGACCAGATCAAGGTGACCGAGCGGTACACAGCCCTCAGCCCAAGTCACCTCATGTACGAAGCGACAATTGAGGATCCGGAAGTGTATACGCGGCCCTGGACGATCCGCTTCCCTCTGTATCGACGCATCGACGAGAACATGCAGTTGCTTGAATTCAAATGCGTCGAGTTCGCAGAGGAGTTGATGTACGGCCATCTTCGCAGGGATCCGGATCTGACGCCGAGCTATCGGGCGACCGGGCAGGGATCAATGCGAGACTTGATTCCAGAGCCACCGCAATAGTGCCGTGGGCGACCGGGCTGAAAACAAGCGGCTTGCCGGTCGTGTGTGTGGCTGAATAGTCGTTGTTGGAGTAACATGACGAGCTAAGGTTTGGGTGTCACGCAGGAGGCAATACTGATGAAAGTAAAGGCAACCATTTTCGCAGTTGGCCTCGGACTCGTGCTGGGTGGCGTAGCAGCGGGGCCAGTACTGGCTCACCATGCGTTCTCGGCGGAGTTCGATTCGAATCGACCGCTCCATATGGAAGGGACCGTGGTCAGGATGGAATGGATCAATCCGCACTCGTGGGTCCACATCGAAGTGACCAACGATGACGGGTCGAAGACGGTCTGGATGGTTGAGGGTGGAACCCCGAACACCCTGTTTCGCCGGGGCTTCACAAAAGACTCGCTCGCGCCGGGCACCGCTATTGTCGTCGACGGTTACCAGGCGAAGGATGGGTCGGACAAGATGAACGGCCGAGACCTGACGTTCCCGGATGGTTCGAAGCTGTTCCTGGGTTCGTCCGGAACGGGCGCGCCGCGCGATGGTTCGGACACGACCGAGCCTGGCCTGTAGGATCGCCTTCTCGGCGTCATTTCAAAGAAGCCTTGCACACGCCAAGCTATGGTGTGTGTAGGGCTTTTTTCTTGCCCGGATCCACTCATCGCGCTCGAGCACGTGGGGCTGAATCTCGGCCTCGGCGAACTCTCGGACCGATTGCCTGAGCACCTGTCGTTCGGGGCCGGGCTCGAATTCTGCAATGGACATAGGATCACCGAGATCGGGTGCCATTCCTTCCGTGAATGCTTTATTATTACGCCTTGTCCTCATAGAGGCTCATGTGACTGGTTTCAAAGTGGCGTGGATTCAGCCTTGAAACGCGTCAGAGCGACTCTCTGTCCGCCGTCGACCGACACTCTCGATAGCTCAGTCGAATACGTGCTGCTGCACCCGAATCACGGGTACAGTCTGCGGGACGTTGGTGCCCTGGATTCGTAGAAATGAGCATGACGTCGCAGACCGAGCCCTCCGTCGATCTCGGCGTTGCTGACCATACCCGGATGTATCGGGGCATGTATGTCTCGCGCCAGCTCGACGAGAGACAACGCGCGCTGAAGCGGCAGCAAAAGACGTTCTTTCAGTTGAGTTGTGCCGGTCACGAGGCCGTGCTTGTCGCTGCGGGTCTCGTGGTAAGGCCTGGCGTCGACTGGCTCTACCCGTACTACCGCGACCAAGCGCTGTGTCTGATGCTCGGGATGAGAGTGGAGGATGTGCTTCTCGAGGCTGTGGGTGCGGGTGAGGCGCCGTTCTCCGGTGGACGTCAAATGCCGAACCACTGGGGTGACACGCGATTGAATATCGTCTCCCGATCGTCGGCGACGGGTATGCAGTTTCTGCATGCCGTTGGCTGTGCGGAGGCGACACAATATGCCTCGAAGCACCCTCCGGCTGCGGAGGGGGGACCTCTCGTGAGCGACGGGTCAGAGATCACCTGGGCGCTCAGCGGTGAGGGGGCGACGAGCGAAGGGGAGTTCTGGGAGGCGCTCAGCGCTGCGTCTGTCGGCAAGCTACCGGTACTCTTCTTGGTCGAAGACAACGGATACGCTATCAGTGTCCCCGTGGACGTCCAGACCCCCGGTGGTGACATTTCGAAACTGGTCGCAGGTTTTCCGAACCTGCTTGTCCGAACGTGCGATGGAACGGACCCCCTCTCGAGCTATCGGGCCTTGATGGATGCCGCCGCGCACTGCCGGTCGGGCGCCGGACCGGCGCTGGTACGCGCGCAGGTTGTTCGACTCCATCCGCATTCTGACTCCGACGACGACCGGACGTATCGGCCTGACCATGAGCGAGAGGACATGCGCCTCCGCGACCCGATTCCCCGGTTCCGCGAGTTTCTGCTCGCGGAGGGCCTGCTCGGTGAGGCGGGCCTCGCCGAGCTCGAGCAGGCGGCGAGCGCCGAGGTGGCCGACGCGGTTGCTCGTGCGACCGAAGCCGCACCGCCGGAGCCCGACAACCTCCTTGCGGATGTGTATTCAGACGTCGACCCAACGAGTGAGGCCTTCGCGAGCGAACCCGTGAGCTCCGGTGATCCGCTGACGATGATCGAGTCGATCAATCGCTGTTTGGCGGACGAACTGAGCCATGACGACCGGGTCGTCGTATTTGGTGAGGACGTCGCTGATACGACGAGAGACGATCTGCTCGACAATCTAAAGGGCAAGGGCGGCGTCTTCAAGGCGACGGCCGGACTCCAGCGTTTGCACGGGAGTCACCGTGTGTGGAGTACCCCCATCGCCGAGGCAGGCCTCGTCGGGCGAGCGATCGGCATGGCAATGAGAGGGTTGAAGCCGATCCCCGAGATTCAGTTCTTCGACTATATCTGGCCGGCGATGATGCAGATTCGCAATGAGCTTGCGGTCATGCGATGGCGTTCGAGGGGGAACTTTAGATGCCCGCTGGTCATCCGGGTCCCGATTGGTGGCTACCTGAAGGGTGGCAGCATCTATCACAGTCAGTCAGGTGAGGTGACGTTCACACATATCCCAGGGCTGCGCGTGGTGATGCCGTCGAATGCTCTCGATGCGAACGGCCTGCTCCGCACCGCGATCCGATGCGACGATCCTGTTCTGTTCCTCGAACCGAAGCATTTGTATCGACAGATTCACAACCGGGAACCGTATCCTGGTGCCGACTACATGATTCCGTTTGGTAGAGCCAAGGTCGCTCGAGAGGGGGGAGACCTGACGATCGTGACCTATGGCTCGACAGTGGTTCGGTCGTTGCAGGCTGCCGAGAGTCTCGAGCAGGAGGACCACACGTCTGTCGAAGTGATCGACTTGCGGTCGCTTAGCCCCTACGACTGGAGCGCGATTGAGCAGTCGGTGCGAAAGACCAGCCGCGTACTGGTGGTACACGAGGATTGGATCAGCTGGGGCTACGGGGCAGAGATCGCAGCTCGAATAGCCGACGAGTTGTTCACATCCCTCGATGCCCCTGTCCGGCGTCTTGGCGCGCGCGATGTCTATTGTGCGTACAGTCCAGCCTTGGAGGACGCGACCCTGCCAAGGGCCACTGACATTGCGACTGCAGCGCGCGATCTCATGGCGTTCTAGCGCGGCGGTGTTATCCCACGTCAGTCATCGCTTCTTGGCAATGCCCCTGTCTCGACGTGAATCCTAGGCAGCAAGCAAGTCGCCGAGGCCGACCGGTTTTCAGAGCGATGGTCAATCCCTGGGGGGGTGGGCGTTCGAGCCAAGAGTAGATGTATCTGATAGGACAGAGCAATTTGGAACGATGTTCTGCTACAGAACCAGTGATAGCCGAGGATGCTCAGACCGCATGCAAACGCCGACGTTTTCGTTTTCTAGCGTGATACTATTTTCCATGTTGGCGGCTGTGCCGCAACACAACCTCCCTGGAGCCAAGGTACCACCGAGCAGCGCGACCTCTCGCGCAGGAGTCGAGACGCGATGAGTTTCTTCGAGCAGGACGTGACCGAGACCGGGACGTGGTCTAAGAGCCAACGATTCGAAGGCATTCGTCGGTTGTTTTCTCCTCGCCAGGTCGCCGAACAGCGAGGAACAATCGAGCACGACTACACCGTCGCTCGAGCCTCGGCAGAGGACTTTTTCATCAAGCTGCGAGAACTGTTTGCCAAGAAGGAGTCGATCACGACGTTTGGACCATACTCGCCCGGCCAGGCTGTTGCCATGAAGCGGCTGGGCATCGAGGGGATATATCTTGGGGGCTGGGCGACGTCCGCGAAGGGATCTGATGCCGAGGATCCCGGCCCCGACCTGGCAAGCTATCCGCTGAGTCAAGTCCCGACCGAAGCGGCGACGATCGTTCGCGCGCTTCTGGCTGCTGACCGCAACCAGCAATACCGGCGGTTGCGTATGAGCGAAGCGGAGCGGCAGGCGACGCCGGCCTATGACTACCGGCCGTTTATCATCGCCGATGCAGATACTGGGCACGGCGGCGACCCGCATGTCCGCAATCTGATCCGTCGTTTTGTCGAGGTGGGTGTTCCCGGCTACCACATCGAGGACCAGCGGCCGGGCACGAAGAAGTGCGGACACCAGGGTGGCAAGGTGCTCGTACCGGTGGACGAACAGATCAAGCGGCTCAATGCGGCACGCTTTCAACTCGACATCATGCGAGTGCCGGGTCTCATCGTGGCACGCACCGATGCCGAAGCTGCGAGTCTCATTGACGGCCGCAACGACGAACGCGACCATCCGTTCCTGCTCGGCGCGACCGCCGACGTTCCCTCATACAAGGTTGGCTATCTCACGCTGCTCAAGTGCCTTCACGAGGCCGGTCTCGAGGAGGTTAACGGCCACCTGTTGTACGCGCTCGCCGAGAATGACGTCGCGCGGGCTCTCGCGTGGCTCGACCACGCGGGGCTCTCGGCGTGGATTCGAGAGAGGGTCGAGGAGTATCTTTCACGTCCGTCCGGAAGCATCGACGATGTGATCGATGCGGTCACGACTCGGTTTGTTGCAGCGTGGGAGACGGAGGCCTGTCTGGTGACCTACGGCGAGGCCGTTGCGGAAGCGCTCGACGTGCACGCGAATGAGGGCGAGGACGTGACGATGACGGCCGACGTGTGGCGGTCCTTCGCCGCACGTGCCTCCCTGTCACAGGCACGCGCGCAGGCCATCGAGCTCGGCGTCGATATCGAGTGGGATTGCGAGAGTTCGGTGACACCCGAGGGCTACTATCAGGTGCGCGGAGGAATCGCCTACGCGATCGCTCGGTCTCTCGCGGCGGCCCCGTTCTCGGATCTCCTGTGGATGGAGACGAAGTCAGCCAACCTCGGTGACGCCAGGGAGTTTGCGGAAGCCATTCATGCCGAGTTCCCCGACAAGATGCTGGCGTACAACCTATCCCCGTCGTTCAACTGGGATACGACAGGGATGTCTGATCAGGAGATGCGGTGCTTTCCCGAGGAGCTTGCGAAGCTTGGGTTCGTGTTCAACTTCATCACGTATGGGGGGCACCAGGTCGACGGGGTCGCGAGCGAGGAGTTCGCAACCGCCATCGAACAAGATGGCATGCTTGCGCTCGCACGTCTCCAGCGGAAGATCCGGCTTGTCGATTCACCGTATCGCACGCCGCAAACGTTGGTCGGCGGGCCTCGGCTCGACGCTGCGCTGGCGGCGTCCTCAGGACGCACGGCGACCACCAAGGCGATGGGCAAGGCTTCTACGCAGCATCAGCACCTCGTGCAGACCGAAGTGCCGACCGCCCTTCTCGAGGGTTGGCTCGCCCTATGGGCCGAGCACTACCGTCTCCCGGGACCGCTTCGGGTCGAACTCAGACCGCATCGCGCCGGCGCGGAGCTCCTCGAACTGCAGATCATCGGGACGTCCGGCGAGAAGCTCGCCAATGTGATCTTCTCTCCCATCCGCGATCGCCTAGGGCACCGGATCCTCTCGGTGCGCGATCAGAATACGTTCGACCAGGCGTTGAGGAAGAAGCGTCTGATGACGGTGATCCATCTTTTCCTCGCTCACCGGTACAAGGCGGATCTGGTGCACTATGTGAGCCCCACTGACGACAATAGCTATCAGACCGAGAAGATGAAGGCCCACGGAATCTTCAGCGACGTGAGCCATGAGGTCGGCCAGATCATTGTCGCCGACGTGAACTCGAGCCGCGTCTCCGAGTTGCTCGATTCAGATTCTCAAGCGCTGATGAGGCTGATCGCGAAACAGGATAGGGTCAGCGCGGCGCTGCAGTCGTCGTAGCTGAATCTGCAACAGAGGAATCAACTCTCATGGAACGGGAAGTTGTAGTCGTGAGTGGCGTACGGACTCCCATCGGTGGATTCGGTGGGAGCCTAAAAGGGATTTCGCCGAGCAGCTTGGGAGCGCATTGTGTGCGAGCGGCGGTGGCTCGTTCCGGTGTCGATCCTCAGGACATCGGTCATGTCGTATTCGGGAACGTCATCCACACCGATGCGCACGATCATTACCTCGCACGGGTCGCGGCTATCAATGGCGGTCTTAGACACGAAACGCCAGCCGTCACGATCAACAGACTATGCGGCAGCGGCCTCCAGGCGATTGTCACCGCCGCGCAGGCGATCATGCTAGGCGATGCCGACGCGACGGTTGCTGGTGGGGCAGAGAACATGAGCCGTAGCCCGTACCTGTCTCCCTCGACGCGTTGGGGAGCGCGAATGCGAGACGTCACCCTTGTTGATGCCATGGTGGGTGCGTTGAGTGATCCGTTTGACGACTGCCACATGGGTGTCACGGCTGAGAATGTCGCGAAGAAGTATGGCGTCAGCCGTGAAGACCAAGACGCCCTCGCAGTTGAGAGCCATCGACGTGCCGGGCACGCTATCGCCAATGGGTATTTCACTGAGCAGATTGCTCCCGTCGAGATCAAGGTCAAGCGCGAGAAGGTGATGTTCGAAACCGACGAGACCGTTCGCCAGGACATCTCGCTCGAGAAGCTGGCCAAGCTGAGGCCGGTGTTCGACAAGGACGGGACCGTCACGGCAGGGAACGCTTCGAATATCAATGACGCGGCAGCGGCCGTCGTGCTGATGGAGCGTCGTCTCGCTGAGCAGCGGGGATTGACACCGATGGCTCGCTTGGTCGCGTACAGTTACGCGGGTGTCGACCCAAAGTACATGGGAATCGGCCCGGTTCCGGCGGTTCGCAGCCTGCTCGACAGGACCGGTCTGACACTGCAGGACATCGATCTCTTCGAAGTCAACGAGGCGTTTGCGGCCCAAGCCCTCGCTGTGTGCCGTGAGCTGGACCTACCAGAGGATCGGACAAACCCGAACGGGAGTGGCATCTCACTCGGCCATCCGATCGGAGCTACCGGTGCGGTGCTCACCGTCAAGGCGCTGTACGAGCTTGCCCGTACTAATGGCAAGCGAGCGTTGGTGACGATGTGCATCGGCGGCGGCCAAGGGATTGCGGCCGTCTTCGAGCGGGATTCCTAGACACTCGGCGGCACTAGTTGGAGGTACCTCGTTTGGGTAGCGGCAACCCATCGACGTCACCCTTGCCGTCGATGACCTGTTCAGCCATCTTGATTTTTTCTTCGATGTCGGCCTGGCTAAACATCACGATGCGCTGCGCCTGTGGCGACCCTGCGCCGTGCATGGCTTCCACCATCGTCGTCACGCTCGTCATGCCCTCGATGTAGCGGCCGAGCTTTACGCGCTCCTGCGTCTCATACTCGGGATTGGCCTGGTGGTATTTCTTCACGTACTTCGCGATCTCGGGGTTGTCGAATGATTTCTGGCCTGGCATGGTTGCCAGGAAGCCGCCTGAGAGGTCGTGGCTGAGCCGCCCGATCTCGTAGACGTTGCGCGTAATGTTTTGTTTAACCGTATTGGCCATCATCGGATCGACCATGAACGAGCCGCAGGGTAGCGGGTAACCCATGGCACTGGCGCCGATGGCCGACGCGTAGGTCGTCTCGTTCATGTGGATCATCTCGGTGAGCTTGTCCCGAACAACCGAGTTCTTCTCGGTGCCCAGAACCTTCGTCATCTTGGCAGTTGCACCGATCAGCACATCGGCGTTGCCGCCCTTACAGCCCCCATAGTTGGCGCGATGCCAGGTGGCGAAGTAGTTGACCATGGTGCCGCAGTACTTCGTCTCACCATTCATGAAGATGTGGTCGTTGGGAACGAACACATCATCGAAGACCACCATCGCTTCCCCACCTACAACTCCGAACCGAGGATTCCCGCTGTCGCAGCCGCCCTCGAGCTTGCGGCTGTCGTTCGACTGCCGGCCAAAGATGAACACGACACCGTCCGCGCCCGCCGGCACGGCGCACGCGATCGCGTAGTCGCGATCTTCGTCCTTCAGGCCGGTACCTGGCATGACCAGGATTTCGTGAGAGTTGATACCGCCGGTGTTGTGTAGCTTCGCGCCGCGGATGACGACTCCATCGTCTCGGCGCTCGTCAACGTGGACAAACTGGTCGGGGTCCTGCTGCTGGCCAGGCCGCAGCCCGCGATGTCCCTTCGGGTCGGTCATCGCCCCCGCGAGCATCAGGTCGGACGCCTGCACATATGTCAGGTAGCTCTTGAAGCGTTCGTGGTAGTCCGTGCCCTCGCCTTGGTCCATGTCATAGGTGATGGCATAGAGCGCGTTCAGCGCGTCGAGCCCGACACATCTCTGGAAACACGTCCCCGTCGTTTGTCCCAACAGCCGAAGCATCTGGATCTTCTTGACGAGGTCGTCGGCGTTCTGGAAGATGTGTGTGTAGCGATGGATCCGGTCGCCGGTCAGGTGACTCTCGACGGTCATGACGTCACGGTGCTCGGGCTGATGGGCGAGTTCGTAGGTCTTGGCGACCGTATTGATGTGCGGTGCGATGGCGGCATGGTCGACGACACTCTCAATGCGCTCGCCGTCCACGTACGCACGGATCTTCAGCCGTCGGAGGCTTTCTACGTACTGATCGGGGGTCTTGAGAGGCATTGGATCTCCTGTTCGCTCTCAGGGCGAAGCCTGTGGACACCGCTCCCGAGGAGTCGCCACTCGAAATGTGTGACGTGAGCGTAAATCTTATCAGTGTCTACTGAACGCCGGCGGGCTCCTGCGAGGGGCCGGAGCCATTTCGGAAGGTTTCAGGAGAACGTACCAAGACGAGGGGCAACAGCGAGATCTGCACCTGTTGCCTGTCTTACCTGGTCCAGAGTGACCCCTGCGGCCAGCTCCAGGAGGCGGAAGCCGTCAGGAGTGACGTCGATGACCGCCAAGTCGGTGACGATCATCGTGACGACGTTGACGCCCGTCAGTGGCAGCGTGCAGCGCGTCACCAGTTTGTGTCCGCCCTGCTTTGTGGTGTGCTCCATCGCCACGACAACCCGTTTGGCTCCCCCGACGAGATCCATCGCACCGCCCATGCCCTTGACCATCTTGCCCGGAATCATCCAGTTCGCCAGATTGCCTTCTGCATCGACCTGAAGGGCCCCGAGTACCGTGAGGTCAAGATGCCCGCCGCGGACCATCGCGAAAGACTCGACGCTGCTGACGATCGACGATCCACGAAGCTCTGTGACCGTTTCCTTCCCCGCATTGATGAGGTCCGGGTCGACCTCGTTTTCCGTCGGATACGGCCCGATCCCGAGCAGGCCGTTTTCGGAGTGAAGCGTGATCGCCACGCCCGCAGGAATGTGACTGCCAACGAGCGTCGGTATACCGATTCCAAGATTGACGTAGTCGCCGTCCCTGAGCTCACGCGCAATGCGACGCGCGATGCGTTCACGCACATCAACCATCTCGAAGTACCACCTTCTCGATCCGTTTCTCGTATGTCGGGCCCGCGATGATGTGTTGTACGTAGATCCCTGGCGTGACGACGTGGTCAGGATCAATCTCACCCGGCTCGACAAGTTCCTCGACTTCCGCAATCGTGACTTGACCGGCGGCAGCCATCATCGGGTTGAAGTTCTGCGCCGTCCGATGGTAGGTGAGGTTTCCGAGGCGGTCGCCCCTGAAGGCTTTCACAAAGGCGAAGTCCGCGTGGAGGGGCTCTTCAAATACGTGCCCTCTTCCGTTGATCGTTCGAGTTTCTTTACCCTCTGCCACGACGGTGCCGTAGCCGGTTGGAGTAAAGAAGCCACCAATGCCGGCACCGCCGGCGCGGAGGCGCTCGGCGAACGTCCCTTGTGGCACGAGCTCGACCTCGATTTCGCCCTCGAGGAACTGACGCTCGAATTCCTTGTTCTCGCCGACGTAGGTGGCGATCATCTTGGTCACCTGGTGGGATCGCAGGAGAATTCCGAGCCCGAAGTCGTCGACGCCGGCGTTGTTGCTCACCGCGGTCAGGTTCTGTGTGCCCTGGTCGTGCAGTGCTGCGATCAGGTGTTCTGGGATTCCGCAGAGACCGAATCCTCCCATCATGATCGTCGCACCGTCTAACACGAGAGCGACGGCGCTGGCCGCATCTGGAAGAATCTTATTCATGAGCGCAACGAAGCACGCCACGCCGTGGCAGGCCTCTCGATCCTAGCGGAACCGTCGTTCGCATCCAAGAGCGCAGCTGCGACACGCACGAGAGGTCAAACACTAGCTGACACAGGTGCCCCCGTCTACAGGGATCACGGCTCCGTTCGTGTACGCACCGGCGCGCGACGCGAGATAAATCGCAACTCCCGCCATCTCCTCCGGTCGTCCAATGCGGCCAAGGGGACAGGCGCTTCTGATCGCCTCGCCGTGCTGCACAAGCACTTCCTCAGTCATCTTGCTCTCGAAATACCCCGGTGCAATGGCGTTGACCGTAATATGTCTCGGTCCCAACTCCAGGGCGAGGCATCGGCTCAGGTGGTGCACGCCAGCCTTGCTGGACGCGTAAGCGAAGACACCAGTCGGAATGATTGTGGGGACATGAATGCCGTCCATTGACCCAATGTTGATGACCCTTGCGGGGTCATCAGCCCTCCCGGCCCGTTCGAGCATCGGCGTCAAGTCCCTGGTGAGGAAGAAGACCGCTGTCAGGTTCAAGTCGACGACCTTGCTGAATCCCGTCTCCGGAAATCCGTCGAACGGCGCTGCCCAATTGGTGCCGGCGTTGTTCACGAGGATATCTAGGGACTCTTCTCTCCCCGCGATCGCCTCTACGAGCGCCGAGCGCCCTTCCGGCGTCGAGATGTCGGCCGGGAGCGACACGCACGTGCCGACACTGCTCAGTTCGTCGGCTGCCCGATCGCAGGCCTCTTGCTTTCGCGCCGAGATATACACCCTCGCGCCAGAGCGGAGGTATCCTTCCGCGATCATCCGGCCGATTCCTCGCGAGCCGCCGGTAACCAGCGCGGTCTTCCCGTCCAGACTAAACAGGCTGTTGATTTCGATCAATGGCATCTTCGGTCTCCATATCCGATCGCGCGAACAAGGGTCCTGCGGTGTGTCTTCCAGCCGGATGGCGTTCGCGTCGAAGCGCAGCAAGATGCCGGCCACGACACCGATTCAGAACCGCGGAGAGTCTATCGAGCCCGGACAGAGGCTACACCTGGCTGTCGTCGAACTCCTCGATAGTCTGCTTGACGCGAGCCATGAACTCGTCAGCCACGGCACCATCGATCAGTCGGTGGTCAAATCCGAGCGTGAGGTACGAGCGCGAGCGGATCGCGATGGCGTCATTGATCACGACCGGTCGCTTCTCGATGTTTCCCACCGAGAGGATCGCCACCTGCGGCTGGTTGATGATCGGCATCGAGAACGCCGAACCGAAGGTCCCAGGGTTTGTGATGGTAAACGTGCCGCCATCGACCTCATCGGGCTTGAGGCGCTTTGTGCGGCTGCGCGCGGCAAGGTCGCTAATCCCGCGACTCAGGTCGAGCATGCTCATCCCATCGGCGTTCTTGAGCACCGGGACAATGAGCCCACCGTCCAGGGCGACGGCGATACCAACGTTGATGGCGTCTTTGTATACCACCTGATCGCCATCGAGCGATGCATTGACAACTGGTGTCGCCTGTATCGCGCGTGTGACCGCACGGACGATGAACGGAAGGAACGTGAGCTTTGCGCCGGCCTTTTCGTATTCTGCCTTCTTTGCTTCCCGGATCCTGGCGACGTGCGTGAAGTCTGTGTCAAACACCGTGTGAACATGCGCGGAGGTGCGTCGACTTCGCACCATGTGTTCCGCGATCTTTTGCCGCATGATGGACGCAGGTTCCGTCCTGGCCGTCAGCGCAGGGTGCTCGAGGACGTGGCCGCCAGTCGCAGCGTCTGGGGCTTGGCGCGTCTCGAGATACGCAAGCACGTCGTCCTTGGTGACACGTCCGCCTGTGCCACTCCCAGTTATCAGGGCAATGTCGAGGTCGTGCTCGCGCGCGAGCTTTCGGACGGCAGGGGAGGACCGAGAGGTCTGGCGCCCCTCGCTACCCCCGCCTGTCTTCTTTGGGGGTGACGGTGCCGGTTGCGACGACGCCACAACCACGCCTTGGCTTCCCGCGGCTTTGGCATTGTCTGCAGCGGAGCTCCCTTCCGTCGTACTGTCTTCGGAGGTACCGATGAGGGCCACGACGGTGCCGACCTCGACCGTCTCACCTTCCTTGACTCGAACCTCGCTCAGTACACCTGCCGCAGGCGACGGAATCTCGGCATCCACCTTGTCTGTCGAGATCTCGAATAGAGGCTCATCACGTTCAACCTGGTCACCGACCTGCTTCAGCCATCGTGTCACCGTTCCCTCGGCAATCGATTCGCCGAGTTGCGGCATTTCTACTGAGGTTGACATAAGGGACTTGGCCTCTGACAAGGATCGCTGCGAAGGATCGCGTCGCCGCGGAACCTGCTGGTTCCACAACGGCGTATCATACCACCGTGTGGATCAGTGGAGGCGGTCAACGATCGCCTGGGTCATCGCCGAGCAGGATGCCGGTGTCTCGAGGGTTCCAAGATCGGCCGTCCGCATGCCCGAGGCGAGTGTCTGGCCGATCGCCTCTTCGACGGCCGTTGCCTCTTCTTCGAGCTCCAACCCATGGCGGAGGAGCAGCGCAGCCGAGGCGATCGTCGCGACCGGATTGGCGATGCCTTGGCCCGCGATGTCGGGCGCGGAGCCATGCACCGGCTCGAAGAGTCCACCTCGGTTGCCAAGGCTAGCCGATGGGAGGAGCCCCAACGACCCCACCACGGCGCCGGCCTCGTCTGAGAGAATGTCGCCAAAGAGGTTGCCGGCCAAGAGCACGTCGAACTTCCGCGGATGAGATACGAGGAGTAGGGCACACGAGTCGACGAGCTGGTGTTCCAGCGTGACGTCTGGATAGTCGGAGGCAACTTCGGTGACCACCTCCCGCCAGAAGCGCGAGACCTCCAGGACGTTCGCCTTATCGACAGAGGTGACTCGCCCGTTTCGGCGACGTGCACTGTCGAACGCCACCCTTGCGATCCGCTCGATCTCCGAGCGTGAATACCGCATCGTGTTGAAGGCGGATTGTCCGTCATCCGAACGACCCCGTGGTTCGGCATAGTAGAGCCCTCCCGTGAGCTCCCTCACAATGAGGAGGTCGAGGTCTCTAATCAACTCGGACTTGAGAGAGCTGCCATCCTCGAGGCCGGGCCATACCTTCGCGGGACGTAGATTTGCGAAGACACCCAACTCTTGGCGTAGCTGTAGCAGCGCTGCCTCAGGTCGCCGGTCGCCTGGGGCTTGGTCGAACTCAGGGTCTCCAACTGCGCCCAGGAGTACGGCATCGGCCGCGAGACAGGCGTCGCGCGTGGCGCCGGGAAGTGGTGAGTCCCCAGCCCGAAGAGCGACCCCTCCGATCGCATGGCGTGTCAGGACAAAGACATGGCCGAACCGCTGCGCGACAGCCTCGAGAACCCGAGTGGCCCCGGTGACGACCTCCGGACCGATCCCGTCGCCAGGGAGAAGCGCGATGGTAGCCTGCATTGCCGTTCAGCGCCGGCTAGGAGAAGAGGCCGATAAGGCGCGCACCAATCGCCACACCCGACCAGAGCCCAAGGGACACGAGCGCCACGGCCTTTGGATAGTACAGACCGAGGCGAGATTCGTCAGTTCGGGTTACCTTGCGCCGCAGCGTGAAGGTGAAGATGAGCGCGATCACCATCGCTTCCATCTTCATCCAGAAGAAGGGGCTGTAGTACTGCTTTATTGCTGTCGACGTCAGCTGCGGAAGGCCGGTGATGAGGAGCACGATGAACGCGCCAATAAACCACGGCTCCGCCTCGCGGGCGAGCTTGGCCAGCGGCATGTCGGTGAGTCCGCGTCCGAGGAGGCGCAGATCGACGAGCACGACCGACCCGGAGAACACGCCCAGGGCAGTCAGGTGGATCACCTGGATAATCGGAGTCGGCCACACGGTGTCGAGAAAAAAAGCGCTTATACCGAGCCCTTGCATCCACTGAAAGAACGGCAGCAGCATAGATATCAACCTTTGTCTTAGTTGCCGAGCCCCAGATCAACCCACCACTGCGGCACCAGCCCGCTATAGGCGGTCAAGCGCCCCGTGATGATGATGCCGGCCCACAGCGCCAGCGAAAAGATCCCAGCAAATCTGGCGGCTGGTGGTGTTACGTCAGCCGTATCCCACTTGTCGACGGACTGATAGGTCGTGAGGTGAAAGACGATTGCATTGACCAATGCCAGAATCAGCATGCCGCACTTGAGCCAGAACCAGAAGTTTGTGTAGTAGCGCATGGGCTGCCCGTAAAAGAGCAGCGCCCCGGTGGCCAAACTGACCACAAACCCAAGGCCGAGCGCCCACGGAAAGAGCCGAGGCGGCATCGCTGAGATGCTTTGACCGCGAAGAGCGAGGCCGGCCAGACGCATGTCCCAGAACGCGATGAGTCCGACGAAGAGGCACATGCTGACGATGTGGCTCGTCAGCAGGACGGGATACCCGTTGATCGACTCGCGCAGCACGACGCTACTTGGGAGCGCCTCCATCCATACGAAAAAACTCTGCATCCGTTCCCCCGGATCCGGCCGTCAGGTGACGCTGTCCGGTGTTGTCAAGAGGTCTGGCACTACTACTTCTGACAGCGGTTCTCTTCCGGATATGTGCGATATACGACGTGGCAGTTGTCGCAGGCGCCGGCAATGTTGTTGGTGACCTCGATGACCGCGTCGCGGTCCTTCGTCTTCGCAACCTCGTAGGCTTCGCGACCCGCCGCCTCCAACTCCATGGCGTACTGGATGAAGTCGTCCTGGTCCCGAGGCACGGGACGTCCGTTCTCGCACATCCGATCGGCGTACATGAGCAGATTCGCAGCCTCGGCGATGGCGATGGAGGCGTTCTCAACAACCTGCCAGCCGGTGTAGATACTCGAAAACGTTGACGTGACGGAACCGTCCTCAGCGGCTTCTGGGGGTGCTTCCGGATCTCGTGACTGAACGTCGAAGATGAGATTCGAGTTCGGAAAGAACACGCCGCGCATCAACTGGGCGAGAGTGCCCGTTGGCTCACCTGACGGCGCCTGCGCCTGGGCCACGCCCACGACGACGAACATCGCAACGACAATACTGAAGACTCGCATGCGTACACCTCGATCGCAAAAAACGCTAATGATATGGCTACTTCTGAGGCCCAGCGTACTTCAAAAGCCAGCGTGCGTGCAACCGATTGAATGTCCGTCAGGATGCGATTCGACGAATGGATCCGGAGGTTTTGACATTGAGCCGGGCGGTGGCGTATACCGTTCTCACGCGAGCCGTTGAGTGCGGCCATCAGGTTCGTGTAATCGCGACCGAGAGGTGCCAGGATGACCCGGAAACTGTTGTTGGGATGCCTGATTTGGACCGGCGTGGTTGTGCTGTTCGCGACGACAGCTCATGCCCAGAACGGGACAGCCTATCGGACCCCCTGGGGGGATCCGGATCTCAGTGGCCTATGGACGAATCCCACCATCACGCCCTTCGAGCGTCCGAGCTCGATGGAGGGTAAGCCCAGCCTGACGCCTGAGGAGGTTGCCGCGCTCGAGGCCGATACCGCCGCAGCTCGAGCCAGGAGTGACGCCAATCCTAGGCCGGGCGTGGTCGGGGCCTACAACCAGTTCTGGCTGGACTCCGGGACTCGCGTCGTCGAGTCGGGACAGACCTCACTTGTTGTTGACCCGCCGGACGGTCGCGTGCCCACCCGTCCGAAGGCTGAGGCGACTCGGGATTACAACCTCGCCCATGTGGGCGATTCGTACGCTCACATGAGTGTCTGGGATCGGTGCTTGTCTCGAGGTGTTCCCGGGTCGATGTTCCCCGCCGGGTACAACAACGCGTATCGGTTCTTGCAGATTCCGGGGTACGTCGTGATCGTCTACGAGATGATCCACGACGTTCGTCTGATCCCGATCGATGACCGACCTCACGTGTCCGAAAGGATTCGCCTGTGGATGGGAGATTCGCGGGCGCACTGGGAGGGTGACACGCTCGTCGTGGAGACGACCAACTACAATGACCGCGGCTGGATCGCTTCGAGCGCAGCCGGCGGGCGCGTCAAGGGCATTCCCGTAAGCGAGCAACTGCACGTCGTCGAGCGGTTTACCCGAGTTGATGACGATACGCTGCTGTTCGAGGTTACGGTTCGCGACCCCGAGATGTACACAGCTCCGTGGACCGTCTCGATGCCGATGATGGCCGATCCTGGCTACGAGATGTTCGAGTACGCCTGTCACGAGGGGAACACCGCGGTCCCGAACATTCTGCTGGGCGGGCGGGCTGGACCTTAGGTTGTCTTCAGGGAGGCGTGGGGCGATTCGGGTGCCTACTAGCCTTCGAATCTAGCGGTTGTCGACGATGGCAATGCCCCAGGGACTGTCGCCGACCGGTATCGTCGTCACCACCGTCATCGTCTCGGTGTCAACGACCGAGACGTCGTTCGACGGGCCGTTTGCCGAATAGAGCAATGAGCCGTCCGGGCTCAGTGCTATTCCCCAGGGTCGTTCACCGACCGTTGCGGCGCCTTGAGAGCCGCCCCTCGCCGCGTCCAGCGCGACGACGGTGCCGCCCCGCCCGGTCGACACGTAGACACGCCGTCCGTCGGGCGAGACCGCGACCCCCATCGGTCTTGACGGATCTCCGGGGATGTCAAGTGTCGCGAGCACCTCATGTGACGAGGTATCCACGATCGACAGCAGCCCACCGTTCTCGGATGTGACGTAGGCACGCGTGCCGTCAGGAGAGAAGGCTGACGAACGCGGGCGTGGCCCTACATCGAACTGCTCGACGACCTCGTTCGACACGGTATCGACGACCGAGACCTGGTTGTCTTCTTCGGACGTCACGTAGACCAACCTCCCGTCCGGGCTCGCCGTGACCCCCTCGGGTTCGTTGCCGACCTCGAGCGTCGCGATGATCTCACCGTCCTCGATATTGAGTACGCTCACCGTGCCAGCGTCTTCGTTAGCCACGTAGAGCCGTGTTCCGTCCGTGCTAAGGGCGATCTGCTCCGGGTCGGTGCCACCGTGCAACACGGTGACTACCCGGCGCGACGCGACATCGACGACCCCAATACCATCCTCTTCTCGATCCGGAGGGGGCAGGGTGCTTTCGTCGACCCCTGGCGGAGACGCTGGCGAGCCACTCAGCGCAACGAACAATTGCCGCTGGTCGGGGCTCACCTTGATTCCACGCGGTCTCTTGCCAAGCGGCACCGTCGCCAGAACCTCATGAGTGCCACCCGCGATCACAGTCAGATCACCCGATCGTTCGTTGGTCACGTAGATCCCGTACGCGGGCGGCGGCGCCTCAACGGCGACCTCGGGTTCGGGGGGGGGATCGCTGTCGACCTGTCCCTCGCCTCCGCAAGCGACGACCGCCGCGGTCAGAGTGAGGAGTGCGAAACGAAAGGGCAGCTTCATCATGTCTAGCAATAGTAGCTGGTTCAGCAAGAATAGGGTTGCATCGCGCCAATCAAGTTGCTCTTCTTGGCCCGGTGCGACGACAAGCGACTGCCAGTTGGCCGATTCCACCAGATCACTCCGCCCCTCGCGATCGTGCCAAGATTCCTTCCCGGGGTGGCAGATCCGCAGGCCGATATTTCACTTGCGCTTCGCGGCGCCGGGTGGCAGGCTACACAGCATCTGTGCGAATGCTGAGGGAGAATGACAGAATGCGGAATCCGATGAGAACACGAAACTTCATGATCGCCGCCGCCGGCGTCGCTGGGGTCTTTGCGCTCGCTTTGGGCCAGGCCATGCTCGATGACGGGTCGCCGGCTCAGGCGCAGGGCAGGCAGGCCCCGATCTTCGAGACCGACCCGTTTTGGCCGAAACCGTTGCCGAATCATTGGTTGCTCGGGTCTGCGATCGGGGTCGATGTCGACGCGCAGGACCATGTCTGGATCGTCCACCGAGGTGACTCATTGGGTGGCAACGAGACCCCGGCGTCTCTCGACCCTCCCCTCGCGGCCGAGTGCTGCGCGGCTGCACCACCGGTCCTCGAGTTTGACTCGGATGGCAATCTGGTCGGGCATTGGGGTGGTCCCGGCGAAGGCTATACCTGGCCGTCGTCAAACCATGGGATCACGGTCGACCACATGGACAACCTCTGGATCGGGGGGAACGGGGGGGTCGACTCGCACGTCTTGAAGTTCACGCGAGACGGGCAGTTCCTTCTCGAGGTCGGTGAACCCGGGATGAACCCCGACAGCAATAGCCAGTCGCACTACTCACGCGTCGCGAAGGTCAGTATCGACGCGGGCGCAAACGAGGCCTATTTCGCCGATGGATACGGCAACCGCCGAGTCGCGGTTGTTGACATGACCACGGGCCAATTGAAGCGATACTGGGGTGCCTACGGTAATCCACCCGAAGATGGGGACAATGGTCGATATGATCCAAGTGCTCCGCCGTCGCAGCAGTTCCGAAACCCAGTGCATTGTGCTGAGGTGTCGAACTCAGGTCTGATCTACGTCTGCGACCGGCAGGGCGACCGCATCCAGGTGTTCCAAAAGGACGGGACATTCGTTGACGAAGTCCTCATTGCGGCCAGCACACTCGGTGCCGGGTCTGTGTGGGACCTCGATTTCTCGAAGGACGATAACCAGACCTATATGTATGTTGCCGACGGGATGAACCAGAAGGTTTACATCGTCGAGCGTGAATCGCTCGAGCTTCTCACAAGCTTCGGCGATGGTGGCCGTCAGGCTGGTGCCTTCTATGGTGTGCACAGCATCGCAACCGATTCGGAAGGCAACATCTATACGACCGAGACCTACGAAGGGAAGCGGCTTCAGAAGTTCGTCTACAAAGGAACCGGACCGGTGAGGGCAATGAACCAGGGCGTTGTCTGGCCGTCCCAGTAGCAGACCTAGTTGTGGCGCGAGCGGTTCCCAAGAAGATTCTCGTCGCGACCGACCTTAGTGAAACCTCGGAGGAGGCCGTGAGGCATGCACGGGAGCTTGCCACGGCCCTCCGAGCATCGCTGTACCTACTGCACGTCGTCGCGTCTGATATAGGCCCAGGTGCGTCCGAGCTCTGGGGTGTCGACTCTGGTGATCTGCTGGAGCGTCTCGAGGCCAAGTCGAAAGCCGAGCTGGACCAGTTGCGCGCCACGCTTGCCCTAGATGGTGTCCTGGCCCATGCCGCGACGCGGCTCGGGGGAGAGGCGGACTCGATCAATGACTACGCTCGCGAGCAGGAGGTGGATCTGATCGTGATCGGGACCCACGGGCGAGGGGGCGTGGAATATCTACTCCTTGGGAGTGTTGCCGAAAAGGTCGTGCGCGGTGCTCCGTGTCCGGTGCTAGTCGTCCGTCCTACGCCACCCAAATCCTAGGCTGGACCGGCTATCCTTAAGCGAGTGCAGCGATCTCGAAATGGTTCGGCATTCGGCGACCGAGGCATCCCACCTCGCTGCGTGGTTCCTCGGTCACAAATTCCCGATGTGCTCCCTCGTCACGCCTTGCCGGGCGGGTGCCCCGGCGCCCTCGGTGCACGAGCTATCTTGAGATCATTACACTAGGTGGATCGTGACAGCTCTTGGCCGCATTGCTGCCCTGTCCCTGTTGCTTGTCGTCCTCTTTTGGGTGACCGATCGTGCCTGGGCCCAAGTCTTTCGAACCGGTGTAGACCTGGTCCTGGTCACTGCTTCGGTCCGAGACGGCGACGGTCGATTGAGAGGCGACCTGACGCTTGATGATTTCGAGGTATTCGAAGACGGAAGGCCTCAATTGATCACACAATTCGAACGGGGTCGGGTTCCGGTCAGCCTCGGGATCTTGCTTGATGTCAGCGAGAGTATGTACGGCCAGCGGATCGCCGATGCCACGGCTGCCCTGGATCGGTTTCTCGCCGATCTGCTCGCGCCAGACGATGAAGCCTTCTTGGTTGTATTCAATCATGACCCAACGCTCGAAGAGACCTGGACACTCGGGCCGGAGAGTCTCGCGGGGCGGCTGGCAGCCGTGCGGCCATACGGCGCCACGGCGATCTATGACGCGATGATGATGGCCTTGCCTCTGTTCCGAACGCGGTCGCATCAACGAGCGGCGGTCGTCTTGATTTCAGATGGCTCCGACACCGCCAGTGATGTGCGGATCGCTGACGTCCGCAGAGAGATCAGGACGTCCGACGCCTTTGTCTACGCCGTTGCCATCGATGCTCCCCGGACGCGTCCGCTCAACGACCGTGTGAACCCACGTGCGCTCCGCGAGATGACCGACGAAAGCGGTGGCTACACCGAAGTCGTCCACGATAGTCCGGATCTTCTGCCGGCGACCGAGCGGATAGCCGAGGAGCTCAACCACCAGTACACCCTTGGGTATGTGCCTGATCACCCGCCCGACCGTCGATATCACAGGATACGGGTCGAGGTGACGCGGCCGGGTGACCACTCTGTTCGTGCCCGCCGGGGGTACGTGGCTGTCCAATAGAGCCCGTCTCTACCGGCACGCGGTGTCGAGGCATCCCGCTGTGCGGGAAGGCGCCCGATCGGCATGACCTCTCGTGTATCGTGGATACCGTGCCGGTCCTCGATGCCCGCGATGTTCACAAGAGCTACCACCGAGGCGAGCAACTGGTCGACGCACTGCGCGGTGTCTCGCTCGCCGTCGACGCTGGCGAGGTCGTTGCCATCGTCGGACCGTCCGGGTGCGGCAAGTCGACCTTCCTTCATCTCTGCGGTGCGATGGACCGTCCAAGCCGAGGGGAGGTGTGTCTCGACGGACACCTGCTTGAGTCGTTCGACGACGACGAACTGACGCGGTTCCGGAGGGCGCGTATTGGTTTCGTGTTTCAGTTCTTCAACTTGCTTCCAACGCTGACCGTGGCGCAGAACATCGGGCTTCCGCTGTTACTAGCCGGTCGTGCGGAAGCTGACGTGACGCGAGAGGTCGCGACGCTCGCCGAGCGCGTCGGCTTGTCGTCGCGCGTTGACCATCTCCCGCAGCAGTTGTCGGGCGGCGAGGCTCAACGCGCAGCGATTGCGCGCGCGCTGATTCATCGCCCGGCCCTGCTGATTGCCGATGAACCGACAGGCAACCTCGATTCCGAAAACGGGGCCCGAGTCTTGGAGCTTCTGGCGGAGCTCAAGACCCACTCGAACTCCGCGATCCTCCTCGCGACGCATGACGCCAACGTCGCCGCCCAGGCGGCTCGGACCATCCACATGCGGGACGGCCGGGTCGTCGACTCCTTGCCGTGAGTCTCTTTCGCTGGTTCATCGTTCGGCAGTTGAGCCGCGAGCGACTGCGGAGCATCGTCACGGTCGTCGGGGTGGCGATCGGTATCGCCGTCGTCGTGGCGATTCGGCTGGCCAACGAGTCGTCGGTCCGGGGGTTCCAGGCCGCACTCGATGCCGTCTCGGGCCGCGTGTCGCTGGAGGTCGTCAGTCCCGGTGCCGGGGTGGACGAGGAGCACCTAGCCGGTCTGCAATGGTTGCGGGACTATGGTCGCGTCAGCCCGGTCATCGATCGCGACGCACGCGTGCGTCCGTCGAACTCGCAGGAGTATCCGGTCGAGCTCGTGCGAGTGCTGGGAGTCGATATTCTTCGTGATCAGCCCTTTCGCGACTATCGGCTGGTGAACGGCGACGATGCCGAGCGCCAGCCGTCCGTCACGATAGAAGAATTCCTCGCATTGCTGACCGACCCGCGGGCGGTCGTCATGACCCAGTCGTTCGCCGACCGTCACGGCCTTGCGATTGGCAGCGATGTAGATCTTCTCGTCGGCGACCAAGTCGTGCCCCTGGTGATTCGTGGACTGTTGAGCCACGACGGACCGGCGCAAGTACGCGACGGGAACTTCGCGCTTATGGACATTGCGGCAGCTCAGCTCGCGCTCGGACGCCTGGGCGCCATCGACCGAATCGACATCCAGCTAGACGACGCTCAAGGAATCGACCGCATCGAGCGAGAGGTCGCAGGTCGCCTGCCACTTGGACTGACGGTGCAGAGACCCGAACGTCGTGGGGCCCAGGTCGAGACGATGCTGGCCGCGTTTCACTTCAACCTGACCGCGCTGTCCTACATCGCGTTGCTCGTCGGACTCTTCCTCGTCTACAACACCGTGACGGTATCGGTGATCGCACGCCGTGCCGAGATCGGGATGCTACGCACGGTCGGAGCGACGCGCGGGACCATTCTCAGTCTGTTTCTTGGCGAGGCGGTGAGCCTCGCCCTCATCGGTTGCCTGGTAGGAGTGCCGTTGGGGTGGGTGTTGGCACAAGGGGCTGTTCGCTTGACCGCATCCACCGTGAGCATGTTCTGGGTCGCTGCCGCAGCGACGGTACCTGCTCTCGACGCCGGTGACGTCCTGCTGTCGCTGGCCGTCGGTGTGCCGCTGGCGCTCGCCGCCGCTTGTGTCCCGGCGCTTGAGGCGGCCCGCATGCCGCCGGTGGCGGCGGTGCGAAGCAATGCGGAGCTGACGGTGCACGATCGTTTGCCCTACCGGTCGCTGACCGGAGCCCTGGTCCTCTTTGCCGCGGGTGGGCTGTTCGCCTTGCAGCCGTCGGTGTCCGGTCTTCCAGTCTTCGGTCTCGCGGCTGCGCTGGCGACGGTGTTTGGCGCAGCGCTGCTGGTGCCGTTCGTTCTCACGCTCCTGCAGCAGTTTCGCAGCCGCGTCGATCGGTGGATGGGGATTGAGGTTGCGCTCGCGCGGGCCAATCTCGGCGCGGCGATCCGCCGTGTCTCGATCTCGGTGGGGGCCCTCGTGGTCAGTCTGGCGATGATGGTGGCGATCGCCATCATGGTCGGAAGCTTTCGCGAGACGGTTGTCTACTGGATCGGACAGACCCTCCAGGCTGACCTATTCGTCTCGTCCGCGCGCCAGTCGCCAGTCGGCGACCGGAGTGGTGTGTCGGTTGAGACCGAAGAGGCGATCCGATCCTACCCGGGGGTCGTTGCCGTCGATGGCTTTCGGAGCGCGGATGTTCCCTACGGTGAGTCCCTCGTCACAGTCGGGTCAGGACGCCTTGACGTGGTACGGACGCATGGTAATTTGCTCTTCAAGGCTCCCACCGATGGCCTCTCGGCGTTGGCACGGGCGGTTAATGCGCAGGCCGTGGTGATATCGGAGAGCTTCTCGCTGAGGTACGACGTACAGGTCGGCGATAGGGTCGAGCTTGCCACACCACGTGGGCCGCAATCGTTCGACGTCGTCGCGGTCTACTTCGACTACTCGAGTGACCGGGGGATCGTGATGATGGACGAGCGACTCTTCGATCGATATTTCGACGACAGACGGCCCGCCGGGTTGACGGTCTACCTCGACGAGGGTGCGAGTCCGGATGATGTCCGCGACGGAATCCTGGCGTCGGGTGGAGCGGCAGGTCGGTTGTTCATCAACACGAACGCCGCCCTGCGGGGACAAGTGCTCGAAGTGTTCGATAGCACGTTCGCGATCACGTACGCCCTTGAGGCCATTGCAATCTTTGTCTCGATGTTCGGCGTAGCCGCCACCTTACTCACCCTGGCTCTTGAGCGTCGGCGGGACATCGCCATGCTGCGACTTGTTGGTGCAGAGCGCCACCACTTGCGCCGCATGATCATGGTCGAGGCAGGCCTACTGGGTGTGGTCAGCCTTGGCATTGGGCTCGCCGTCGGATTCGTCTTGTCGCTGATCCTGATCTTCGTGATCAACGTGCAGAGCTTTGGATGGACGATTCAGTTCCACGTTCCGGTCGCGTTTCTGACGCAGGCGTGCCTGTTGATCTTGGCGGCAACCGCACTTGCGGGGCTCTATCCTGCATGGCTTGCCGGTGGCTACGGGATGGCCGATCTGAGGGAGGAGTGACGGTGCGTCGTCTGCCTCCTGTCTCCTGTCTTTCGATCCTTATCCTTGGGATGCTCTGCGGGCTCGAAGCCCCGGTCGCCCAGGAGCATGACCAGGAATGGGAGCGGGCTCGACCGGGTCGGGTGTTGGCTTTTCCTGAGGACCATGCGAGCCATCCTGAGTATCGTATCGAGTGGTGGTACTACACCGGGAATCTGGAGGCGACCAATGGACGGCGGTTCGGATACCAGGTCACCTTCTTTCGTGTCGGCGTTGACCGCGAACCAGAGAACCCCTCGCCGTGGGCCGTGAGAGATCTCTTCATGGCTCATCTGGCCGTGACCGACATCGACGGCGGTCAGCATCTTGTCGCGGAACGGCTCAACCGAGCTGGTGTGGGGTGGGCAGGTGCGCGCACCGATCGGCTCGAGGTCTGGAACGAGGATTGGCATCTGGAGTCCGACGGCACCACCCACACGCTCCGGGCCGAAAGTCGTGAGCCCCGCTTCGGGTTGAACCTTCGGCTGGACGCCGGGCGGCAGCCTGTGCTTCACGGGGACGACGGGTTTAGCCAGAAAGGGACAGATCCCGGGAATGCCTCTCACTACTACTCGATGACCCGTATGGAGACGACCGGAGAGCTGCAGCTCTTCGATGAGACGCTGAGCGTCAGCGGCTCGAGCTGGATGGACCACGAGTTCGGGACGAGTTTCTTGGAGCCGTCGCAGCGCGGGTGGGACTGGTTCTCGCTGCAGCTCCACGATGGGACCGATCTGATGGTCTACGTCCTGCGTCGGCAGGACGGACAGGTTGATCCGCACTCGGGGGGGACCGTCGTCGCACCCGATGGATCGACGACGCGGCTCGGTCCCGATGATTTCAGCCTCGTGGCAGGACGTGTCTGGGAGTCCCCTGTAAGCAGGGCGCGGTATCCGGTGGAGTGGAGGATCGAGATACCGGGTTCATCACTCGAACTGAACGTACGCGCGTCCGTCGACGCCCAGGAGCTTCACACGGAGCTCTCGGCCGGAGTGACGTACTGGGAGGGAGCCGTCGTGGTGACGGGAAGCGACGCTGGACGACCGGTCACCGGCCGCGGGTATCTAGAAATGACCGGCTACGCGGGCCGACCGATGAGTGAGGTGCTCAGGTAGTCTCTCCCGCGGGACTTGTGGCGATGGGATCGTGCCGCTCCGATCCGAGTCCGTGGCTTCGGCAGCACACCTTTCCGGGACTGCGCCCCAGCCAGTCATGCTGAATAGGGGTACAATTTAGAGCAGATGACGCCTCATTACGTTCGCGCATTCGGTTGGTCGCTCGTGCTCGTCCTTGTCGCCGTGGCCACGGCGATGGCGCACCTCGGAGTCACCAAGACGATGCCGGAGGCCGATGCCGTGCTGACCGAATCACCGGAGCAACTGCAGGTGTGGTTCACGCAAGACCCTGATCCGGCGGTCAGCAAGCTGACGCTGCAGGGTTCTGCTGGCGAGGTGGCGATCGGTGAGACGGTCGCAGCCGACCAGAAGTCCCTCGTGGCAGCGGCGCCCACGGACCTATCGCCAGGTAGCTATACCGTGAGTTGGCGCTCGGCCGGTGACGACGGCCACGTGCGACGGGGTGATTTTGTATTCACCCTTCGCGGGACCAACTGATAGCGCGAAGCCCCCATGTTGGGTGAGACCCTGGCCCTTGTCTATCTGTCGGCGGCCAAGGGAATCGCCTATCTCGGATTGATCGGGATGATCGGCGCCGTTGGCGCTCATTCTATTGTCCTACCGCTTTGCCGGCGCCGTGGTGCTCTCACTCCAGAAGTCGACCTTTCGGTTGCCGGGCAGATACGTGGCGTGTCGCTGGTCTCGGCGGCTCTCCTGATTTGTGCGGTAGCTGCGCGCATCTACGCACAGACCTACTCGGTGTTCGGCCTCGACGAGCGTGTGACGCTCGAGCTCATCCAAGTGGTGGCGCTCGACACGCGCTGGGGGGGGCAGTGGATGCCGCAGCTCATCGCGTCGATTCTGGTTGTCGTATCTGTCGTGGCGAGTCGGTTCCTGCCGGGCGTGGGTCGGTGGCTGGTGGCTGCTGCGGTCGGGGCGTTAGCGGTCACCTTCCCCATGACGGGTCACGCGATGGCACACCCCGACGGCGCGACGTTGCCGTGGGTGCTTCAGGTGGGACATGTGCTGGCCGCTGGTTTGTGGTTGGGTACCCTTGCCGTCATCGTGGCGACAGTCGTCGCGTCGCGGGCGTCGTCGCCAGATCAGGACCGCTCGATCGAGGCGCTGGTCAAAGCATTCTCACCCGTTGCTCTTGCGGCGGTCGTGGCCGTTCTCGCAACCGGTACCGTGACGGCAGTGCTGTATCTCGACCATTGGCGCGAGCTGTGGCAGACACGCTATGGGCTGATGTTGGGCGGCAAGGTCGCCCTGGTGCTTGCGACAGGCGCTGTGGGCGCCTACAACTGGAGGGTCCTTCGCCCGCGAACAGGTACAGGGCTCGGGCGTGCGCTACTTGTTCGTTCTGCAGGCCTCGAGCTTGCGCTCGCCTGCGTCGTCCTCACCTTGACGGCGATTCTGGTGCACCTGCCGATGCCGAGCGAGTAGATGCTTCGGTGGCTATGAGCCGGTTCCGGAGGTAGCGCCGGCCGCCTCCGCGTCGGACACGTTCTCGCCGCCGCTCTCCAACACGTCGACGACTTCATCCCAGTCGTGCATGTTGATCGCGTCGTAGTCGGCTGGGCATCCGAAGTCTCGGGGCTGGGGTGCGGTAGTGTTGCCGAGGGTGACGCAGAGCCCGCACCCGATGCACTTGTCAACGAGCACGGCACAGACCCAGCGGCCGTTGGGGTCCTGCTCTTCGATGATGCAGTCCTCGACAGGGCAGGCAGCCTGGCAGATCGAGCACGCAAACGCCCCGAAACAACTGTCCGCGTCGATGACGGCAATCCGTTTCGGTGCCCTCTTTCGAGGGTTGTTCATCAACTTCGTCCACATGGCGACCTGATTATATAAGAGTCGAGTTGAGGGTGGTGGCTACCACCCGCAGCAGTCGGTCTTGAAGCCGCAGGTGGGACATCGCCATACGGCGTGCATTCTGAACATCTCCGCACCACAACGTTCGCAGACGACGGCCGAGTCGGGTGCTCGGGCCACCGGCCGTTCGGGCGGCGGCGACTCGCGAGGCGAGCTCATGCCGGTGAGATCATAGCCGGCGTCGCTCCGAGGAGTCCAGCGGGCGGCGTGAGATCGACGATGTCAAATTGTCACACCGATGACCAAAATGTTCACCGGATGCGGGGCCCGACTGTGCCCCGGGATGATTCCGCCTCCTTGATGTCGTAGTGCCAAACAGCCGACAAAGGGGGTACGGCGGTTGCAGCGAAGTGAGGTAGACGTAGTTGAAGACAGATTCCGACGCTGCGGTCCTGCGTCTTCGCATGGTCGAAGACCAACTGAGGAGCCGAGGCATTTGTCACGAGACTGTCCTTTCAGCGATGACCCAGCTGCCCCGGCATGACTTCGTACCGAGCGCCTACCGAGACATGGCGTACACCGATCGACCGTTGCCGATAGGTCACGGGCAGACTATCTCCCAACCCTACATGGTGGCGTCGATGACGGAGGCGCTCGAGCCGACCGCGTCTGACTGCGTGCTCGAGGTAGGGACTGGCTCTGGATACCAAGCTGCGGTTCTTGCACAGATCGTGGCCAGCGTGACGACGATCGAGTGGTTCCCCGAGCTGGCGGAGACGGCTCGGACAACGGTGCAGCGGTTGGGCATCGACAACGTGACCGTCCTGGCCGGCGACGGCAGCCTTGGCATCGAGGGCGAGTCGTTTGACGGGATCATCCTCACCGCCGGGACCGGTACCGTGCCACCACCGCTCCTCACGCAACTGCGGGACGGGGGCCGACTCGTGATACCGCGAGGGTCGCCTGGGTATCAGACGCTCACGGTCATTCGGAGGGCCGGGGCGAACTTCAAGGAGGAGCCGCATGAAGGCTGTGTCTTCGTTCCATTGCAGGGACCGTACGGGTGGACGTCGTAGCGGGTTCGGCGTCAGACAGTGGTCGGCAGTCGCGATACTGAGCCTGGCGATACTCATGCTGATGCCGCCGACGGCGTCGGCCGATGGGGTCTTCACTCCGTTTATTGGTGTGTCGTTCGGGGGAGATCACTTTGGGCAAGATCAGACAGAGAGGGTGACCACGTACGGGATCTCACTCGCCGGGATGGCCGGGGGGATCTTTGGCTTCGAGCTCGACTTCGGGCAGACGGCCGAGGCGAAGACCGACACCGTGTTCTCACTGAACAGCAGGGCGACGACGGTGATGGGAAACATCATCGTCGGGGTTCCGATCGGTGCCGTGCGTCCCTACGCCTCAGGTGGGCTTGGCTGGCTACGGAACAAGGTGAACGGAGAGGGTGCAGGTGGTCAGGTGGAGATCGTGACCAGCGACGGCGTCGGCATTAATTTTGGTGGCGGCATCATGGGGTTCTTCACCGATCACGTCGGGGCTCGCGTCGATATCCGATACATTCGTGCACTGACGGCTGGCGGGAGCCTGTTCGACTTCAACTTCGAGAATTTTAGCTTTGTCCGGTTCACTGGGGGGGTGGCGCTGAGGTTCTGACTGCTCACCTTCGGGGTATGATTACCCCGGAGGCAAGACGAGGTGGACGAACGCACCCAGGTGTTCATGGCGACGCTTCTTGGAGCAGCCGCTGGCTGTGTGGTGGGGTGTTTGTACCTGACCGAGCGCGGCCGTCGAGTGAGAACACAGCTTGAGCCGTTCTTCGATAGCGTGATCGACGAGATCCACCAGACTCAACACACCGTGGACAAGGCCCGCCTCGCCGCAGTGGAAGGACGGCGGGCGATCGACGATGTCCTACGGCCGTCGGAGGGTGGGGCGTCGTGGGAGTCACGTGACGTCGGACAGCCGAGCCCGACCCGCCAAGCGCACTGAACCCGACGCTCCGAGGCCGTACCGAGAATGGCTGCGTCTCGCGGGTAGCGCGGGCTGGCAAGCCCTCGTGCGGCTGTTCCGCAGCGACGACTTCACGTATGCGTCGTCGATTGCGTACTACGCGCTTGTTTCGCTGTTTCCCCTCCTCATCTTCACCGTCTCCGTGCTGAGACGTGTGACCGACTCGGCTGCCGAACGCGCGGCCGTGACCGAGCTCGTAATTCAGTTCTTTCCTGAGCAGGTTGACCTCGTCGCGAATCAGCTTGACGCCATGAGCGGCGCGGGTGTTGGCTTCGGCCTCGTTGGGATGGTCGTCATCGTCTGGGTTTCCCTTGGTGTCTTTCGCGTCACGTCGATGGCGGTCAATCATGCCTGGGATCTCGACGAGCCCGCTGGTATTCTGCGACACCAGGTGGTTGCGTTCGTGATGCTACTGGCGTCGGGCGCTCTGCTACTCGTTGCCCTTGCCTGGGTCAGTATCGTGGAACTGATGCGGGCTTCCTGGTTTTCCGGGCTACTCGAAGCCGTTCCGGCCCTCGATGTGACGAGTCTGTTCTCGAGTCGCTATCCGGCGACCATTGCACTGATCGTGGTCGTCGCGCTGGTCCATCACTTCGTGCCGGCCGCAAAGGTCCGATTTCGAGATGTGTGGCTGGGAGCGGTACTGACTGGTGTCCTTTGGCACATAGCCCTCGCCGGCTTCTCGTGGTACCTGGCCGAGTGGGCCGACCTCAGTATCCACGGGTCGATTGCGACCGTTGTGACCTTTCTGTTCTGGGTCTATGTCTCCGCCGTCATCTTCCTCTACGGAGTCGAGTTCTCGGCGGCGTGGGCTCGGCTGCGGCGCTTCCGGTATGTGACCTAGGCCTCGCCCGTAGTCCTCACGGCCTGCCTGGTCGTTCACCCCCGGTCCTGCTTCTGCTCGAGACGAGCACAGCGCACAATCGGCCGCCGGGGCTTCGGGTATTCTTGAGCGATGAGGATCGCCTTTCAGGGAGTTGCGGGTGCCTATAGTGAAGCGGCCGCGTTGCGTTTCAACAAGGCCGCTGATCTCCTGCCGTGTCCCGCGTTCGATGACGTGTTTGGCGCCGTAGACGAGCGTCGGGCGACCCACGGCATTCTCCCCATCGAGAATACGATCGGCGGAACAATCCATCGGAACTACGACCTGTTGCTGGAACACGACCTCTCGATCGTCGCTGAGGTCAAGCTCTCGGTCGTGCATCACCTGATCGTCAACGAGGGAACGACGCTCGAGCAGGTCAAGCGTGTGTATTCCCATCCACAGGGGCTGGCGCAGTGCGAGCGATTCTTGCGCACACTCACGGGCGCGGAGATTGTGGCGACCTACGACACGGCCGGAAGCGCCAAGATGATCAAGGAAGAAGGGCTACTCGATAGTGCGGCGATTGCATCCGAACGCGCTGCGCAGAATTTCGGCCTCCAGATCCTGCAATCACGCATTCAGGACTACGCGAACAACGTGACCCGCTTTCTGATCGTGAGCAAAGAGGGCACGCCGATGGGAACTCCGGACAAGACGACGATCGTTTTTACCGTGAGCAACGAGGCTGGGGCGCTGTTCAAGGCACTCAGCGTGTTTGCTCTACGGGACATCGACATGACCAAGCTCGAGTCGAGACCGATCCCCGACCGACCGTTCGAGTACCTGTTCTACGCAGATCTGAGTGCGAACCGGGAGGACCTCCGCTGCTCGCGCGCGCTCATGCATCTTGCCGAGTTCGCGCCGTCGCTGAGGACCCTCGGGTCGTATCCTTCCTGGAAGGACCCCGAACCGCAGGGCTAGTGTCCCAGCGTGCGGAACACCGCACCACGCATGACCAACCGACTGGTACACGAGCTCAGTCCCTACCTGCTTCAGCATGCGCAGAATCCAGTGGACTGGTACGCCTGGGGGGACGAGGCGTTCGAGAAGGCTCGTGTCGACGAGAAGCCGATCTTTCTGTCGGTCGGCTACTCGACATGCCACTGGTGTCACGTCATGGAGCGCGAGTCGTTTGAGAATACCGAGGTGGCAGCGCTTCTGAACCAGCATTTCGTGCCGATCAAAGTAGATCGCGAGGAGCGGCCTGATGTGGACCGCGTCTACATGGCGTTCGTCCAGGCCACGACCGGGTCGGGTGGATGGCCGATGAACGTGTGGATGACACCCGAGCTCAAGCCATTCTTTGGAGGGACCTACTTCCCGCCGATGTCACGGCATGGCCGGCCGGGATTCGTCGAGGTGCTGCAGCACACGGCGAGGCTCTGGGCGGATGACCGTTTGCGTCTGGTTCATTCGGCCGACGAGCTCATGGACCGGCTCCGGGAGGCCCAGGCCGACGGTCGGGTAGATGGTGCCGGAGGGCCGCCTCGCGTCGCGTCGATCGAGACACTGGATGAGGGCCGTGCGCAGTTTGACCGCGCATATGACGCCACCCACGGCGGATTCGGACAGGCGCCGAAGTTTCCTCGTCCATCCGAGCTCGTGTTCCTGTTGCGCGAGCATGTGCGCCTCGGGAGCGACCGGGAACGAGACATGGTTGTCCGGACACTCGACGCGATGGCCGACGGTGGCATGTGTGATCACGTGGGCGGCGGGTTCCACCGCTACTCTGTAGACGCCGCCTGGAGGATCCCGCATTTCGAGAAGATGCTGTACGACCAGGCCCAGCTGATTCTCGCCTATCTCGAGGCCGGTCAGCTGACTGGTGACCGTCGATTCTTCACCGTGGCGAACGACACGATTGACTACGTGTCGCGAGAACTGACCGCGGCTGAAGGTGGATTCCTGTCGGCTCAGGATGCCGACAGCGTGCCACCGAGTCAGGTCGGCACTGCCGACGCGGAGCCCACTGAGGGTGCGTTCTACCTGTGGAGCAGCAACGAGCTGAAGGCATTGCTTGGGGAAGATGCCGACCTGGTGGCGAGGCGCTACGGCATCGAGGAGGGCGGGAACGCGCCGCACGATCCGATGGGAGAGTTTGCGGGTCTGAACCACTTCTATCTGGCGAGAACAGTGGAGGATGTGGCGACCGAGCTCGAACTCTCGGTTGATGAGGCACACGCCCGGTTGGCCCGAGCCCGTGCACGGCTGCGTGCGGCGCGGGCCGAGCGGCCGCATCCGTCTCTGGACGACAAGATACTGGCGGCGTGGAACGGCCTGATGATCGCTGCTGCGGCGCGGGCGGCGCGAGTCATGCCCGATGGGTCTCCGGTCGCTCGCGCAATGGCCGTACGTGCCGCCCGGTTCGTGATGAACTCGCTGTGGGATCCCACCCGGCAGGTCCTTCGTCGACGATACCGGGAGGGCCAGGCCTCCATTGATGGCTACTGTGAGGACTACGCCTTCATGGTGGCAGGGCTGCTTGAATTGTTTCAAACAGACGGCGATCCCGAGTGGCTCCAGTGGGCGCAGATGCTCCAGGCGAGGCAGGACGAGCTGTTCTGGGATCAGGATGCTGGTGGCTGGTTTAGCACGACGGGGGAGGATCCGACCGTCCTGCTGCGCGTCAAGGACGACTACGATGGTGCCGAGCCGTCGGCCGGTTCGGTGTCGGTGCTGAATCTGCTGACGCTGTCCCACCTAAGCGGCGCGCTTGCTACCACCAGCAAGATCGAATCGGCGCTTGGTCGGTTCGGGCCACGGCTGGGTGCCGCTGCGCGTGTCCTGCCGCTCATGGCCGTCGCGCTGGCACAGTATCATACCGGCTTGTCCCAGGTCGTCGTGGTTGGTCCGGAGGGCCGACCCGACACGGAGCAACTGAAGCAGATAGCCGCGTCGCGATATCTACCGTTTACGGTCAAGATCAGCGTTGAGCCCGGAGCCGCTGAGAAGGTATTGGCGGAGCAGTTCCCGTTCATCGGTTCGATGGGGCTCATCGATGGCAAGGCGGCGGCGTACGTGTGCACGAATTTCGCGTGCCAGGAGCCGACCACCGACCCTGAACGCTTCGAGGAACAGCTCCAGTCGCTTGGCCCGGGCGGGGCCTAACCCAGCTGTGAGATCGATCATGACATTCAATGTAGAGGTACTGCTCAAGGGCGAAGACGCCGTCGTTGATGACGTCGTTCAGCGGGACGGCCCTGAACCCGATCACTGGTCTGACGACGACGTGCGCGACGTGCTCCGGTTGACCTTGCTGAGTTTTGACAAGGTTCAGAATCCAGAGGCGGACGAACGGTCGGTTTCACTGCGTGGGTTGAGCTGGATCGTGACGCCGCTCGAGGACGGTGTGGCGATCGCCATCGAGATCCCGAGCGGGGCAGTCGTCGCTGGTCCGTTCGATACTGATCCGGACCGTTTGACGGCGTCGATCTCTCGCGTTCTCTCGACCCCGTCCGCTCCCAGCTCGGTTGTTCACTGATCGCACGGCGCGGTTGGCCGTGGGTCAGTTCTTCGAGGTAGAACCGATGGTACGCGTCGAAGCCGAGGCGCTCGAGCATCACGAGACCGAACGAATCTTTGTGGCCGCACGTCTAGGGGAGGCGCAGCAGGTCGAAGATGTGCTGACCCAGGCGGGTGTCGACTATCACGTCGAGGTTCAACCTTTTGTTGCAGGAATCTTTTCGACCTTCAGGCCCCGAAACGGCGCCGTCTTCTATGTGATCGTCTCGCAGGCCGACTACTGCCGATCGAAGTTGATCGACGCCGGCCTTGCGCGTGGCGTGATTGACGAGAGGGCGTAGAACGCTGCGGTGCCGTCGAGGCGGTTCAGACCTCATGTCGCCGCGGCATTATCAATCGCCCATCCGGGACCCGGGACTGAAGAACGCGATCGCCTGGTTCAGACTCTCGCGGTCGCCGACCAGCACAACTGTGTCGCCGATGTCGTAGTGGAAATCGTGCGTGCGCTGATAGATCGGCTTGCCGTTGCGGACGACCGCGATCTGGACGGCGCCCGTGTGGCGACGAAGCTCCAGCGTGGTCGCGTTTTCGCCGACCGCCCGAGCGCCTTCCTCCACTTCCACGAGCTCGAGAGCATCGTGGATGCCGAGGTGCTTTAGCCCATCGAGCCGAAGGTCGGGTGCCGCGGTGCCGCGCAACAGGCCATAGTGTTCGGTTCGCACCGATTCGACCTCGCGCCAGATCCGGTTGATCGGAATCTCATAGCTCTCGAGCGCCTTGGCGAACAGCTCCAGAGAGGCCTCGAACTCTTCGACGACCACGTCGGTCGCTCCAAGCGCCTTCAGCTCATCAATGGCCCGAATATACCGGGTGCGCACGATAATGCTGGCTGATGGGTTGATGTCGTGGGCTGCGACAATACCTCTCCGCTCGTCGGTCGGTGACGAGATCGCAAAGACGATCACTCGAGCGTGGCGCACGCGGGCGTGTTCCAGGATCGTGTGTCTGGTTCCGTCACCGAACATGACGGACATGCCGTCGTCCCGTGCGCGTCTCACGAGCTCCGCGTTTTGTTCGACGACGAGACAGCGGATACCGGCTGCACGTAGCACGCGCGAAAGGTAGCGCCCAGCCAATCCGTACCCGACGACAACCGCGTGGTCGGTCAGGCTATCCAGCTCTCCCGTGTCGGACGTGCGTCGGGCAGGCTCGGTCCGTCCGGTCAGTGACGCAAGGCGCTCGGCGACCGGTCGCGAGACATGGATGAGGAGCGGTGCCGCCATCATGGAGAGAACCGCCGTGCTGAGGAACAGCTGATGGTCGCCTTCGCGAAAGAGTCCCAGAGGTACGCCGACCGCCGCGAGCAGAATTGAGAACTCACCGATCTGCGCCAGACTCAGACCGCTGATGAGAGCCGTCGTTGCTGTTCCGCCCACCGCGGCGACGCTGAGCGCCACGAGCGCGACTTTGATCACGATGAGTGAGCCGACAAGTCCGAGCACTACGGAGAGCTGACCGAACACAGCAGGGATGTCGAGCAGCATGCCGATCGACGTAAAGAAGATGCCGCTGAAGAGGGCTCGGAAAGGTACGACGTCGGACATCGCCTGAAGGCCATACTCCGACTCCGAAATGATCAGTCCCGCGATGAACGCGCCGATGGCGATCGAGAATCCCGCCGACGCGGTAACAAGGGCCGCCCCGATACCGAAGAAGCCCACACAAAGCGTGAACAACTCCCGGTCGCGCAGAAGAACGACGCGGTCAAGCGTCCACCTGACGACAAACCTCCCACCGACGACCAGTGTCGTCATGATCGCGAGCCCGCGGGCAAGCGCCACACCTGCCGACGTTGCCTCGGCGCCTCCGAGATCAGCCAAGAGTGGGAGCACGAGCATGAGCGGCAGAATACAGAGGTCCTGAAACAGAAGAATCGAGACAATCGAGCGGCCATGGGGTGTGTCGATCTCGGCACGGTCGGCGTAGGTCTTGGTGACGATGGCGGTGGACGACATTGCCACGAGCGAACCATAGAAGAACGCCTGACCGAACGGGATGCCTAACGCGAGCGCCACGGCTGTCACGAACACCAGTGAAGTACCGACCTGCAAACCGCCACCGACGAAAACAGAACGGGCCCACTGACGCACGTGTGAGAGTGAGAGCTCGAGCCCGACGGCAAAGAGCAGCAGGGCCACCCCGAGCTCCGACAACATCTCGACCTCGTCGGTCGCGCTGATCCATCTCAGGCCGTGCGGACCAACGAGGACACCCGCCGTCAAGAAACCGACGAGAGGCGGGGCGCTCAGACGGTGTGCCAGCGCAACGATCGGGATCGCGAGACCTACGAGGAGAAGTAGGTCGACGAGCAATCCGACGTCTGCCACTGGAGGTTGGCCCTTGTTGTCTGGGAGCGCTCAGTGTACCCTGCCGCGCTGGGCTCCTATCGTCCGCTGTTGACTGGCTGTCAGATCAGGGTCAGAAGCTGGCCCACGAACAGAGCCCACCTGTGACCTAGCCAGGGTTCTCCGCGATGCCGCCAACGCCGGGAACGTCCAGCACGACGACGGTGAGGTCGTCATCGAGCTCCAGCCTGGCCTTGCCGCTCCACGTTGTCAGCCGGTCCAACAGATGACCCGCCCAACGATCGGCTGACAGGTCCGCACCGCTGACCAGCGTCTCTTGCAGCCGTGCTGTTTCAAAGAACTCGTCCCCGGGTGACGCTGCTTCGACGACGCCATCGGTGTAGAGCACGAGACGGTCGCCGGCCGCCAGTGACAGCGTGGTCGTCGAGTACTCGGCATCGGGGATGAAGCCAAGGAGAAGTCCGCTGTCACCGACGGGACCAGCCTGGCCGGTGCTCCTCGATAGCAAGATAGGCGGTGGGTGCCCCGCGTTGGAAAGCGAGACGTGGCCGGTATCGAAATCAATATAGACATAGACCGCCGTGACGTAGTGTCCGTCGACCTGACCGCAGAGATGCCGATTGATTCCGGAGAGCACTTCGCTCGGCTGGTCGGCCATCAGGGTTTGCGCAGATGTGGCCGTCTTGACCATCGACGCAATGAGCGCAGCGGGGATACCGTGGCCTGTGACGTCCGCTACCAAAACCCCGAGGTGGCGGTCGTCGACCTGCAAGTAGTCGTACAGGTCACCGCCGACGGCGGCCATGGGAATGTAGCGGACACCGAGTGCCCCGTCCCGCGTGGGCGGAGCTTCTCGCGGAAGTAGCGATTGCTGAATCCGTCGTGCCGTGCGCAGCTCATAGTCGAGTGTGGCCAGACGGCGCTCGTTGTCGAAGGTGCGAAGGGCCAACGCATAGCCGAGGCAGCCAACAAAGATCACGATCCCTACTGACTCGATCTCGAGACTCCACGGCACCAGTCCGAGGCTGACGAGGTTGTCGTGCGTGATCGCCACGACGAGCACGGTGAGGCTGACCCGAACCACCCCTCCCTCGCGACCGAATGCGAGTCTCCCCGTGAGCAGGTTCAGCAACATGACTGACATCCAGAGGATGATCAGTGGCTCATTCGGGCCAATCGCGGCACCAGGTGTGCGGGTGGCGGCGTCGACGCCGACCGCGATGATTGCGTATGTGAGATGAATCTGCCAGACCCGTCGGACGGATGATCGCCAGCCGGCGCCCCAGTGGTGGTCGGCGAAGACGAATACGGCGACGGGTAGAAGATAGGTGCAGACTGCCTCGGTGGAGTCCCATATCCCCTCCGATCCAGGCATCGCGCCGCGAAAGCTTGCGAGCCTCGCCAACACGCGCACCCCGTACAAGAGGACGGCCGAACCGAACGCTGCCAGCGAGAGATTCCTGGCAGGACGATGAATCGCCGGCAGAAGCAGGGCAGCCAGTCCTGCGGCGATCAAGGCGGACGCGAAGGCGACCGCAATGAGTTCGCGGGACAGGGTGGCGATCTCGTTGGGGGAAGGCATCACAGTCTGCCCTGGGCCGCACCGACGGCACGACCCGTTCGGCTCGCGGCGGCAGCACCACTCTGAGGGCAAAGACCGAAGTCGTCAAGGTCGAGCGAGTCGGACGCACGGGATCTAGAAGACGTCCGTGTGGATCCGATGGGCCGAACTCCAATGTTGTTGTGGCGGTACGACCGTGGCGTCTGCCGGGTCGGTGGGATGATGCTCAGTTCGCCGTTGAGGCCCGGCTGTCGGGGGTGTCAGGCGGCAGCGCCGACACGCAGGTTCGTGCGGACGGTGGCGTCTGGCTGATTCGTTGCTAGAACGTGCGCCGAACTCAAGGTGCTTGATTCAGTAGTTGCGGCTCACCTTTCCTCACCTTCTCGGGAGTCGCTGGGTCCAATAGAGCTGCAAGCTGATCGCTTGGAAGAGGCTGTCCGGTCAGATACCCCTGCACCTCGTCACACTCTTCCTCGCGAAGGATGGCGAGCTGCTCCTCCGACTCGACGCCCTCGGCGATGACCGTCAGGTCCAACGCGTGAGCCATCGCGATGATGGATCGTACGAGCGCCACGTCCTTCGAGTTGACGGCCAAGTCCTTGACGAAGGCCTGGTCGATCTTCAGCTGATGGACCGGAAGGTCGCGAAGCAAGCTCAACGTGGAGTGCCCGGTTCCGAAATCATCCAGCGATATGCGCACTCCGAGGTCGCCAAGACGGCAGAGAATGTCGCAGGCTTCACGGGAGTCGTGCATGATCATGCTTTCCGTGACCTCTAGCGTCAGGTAGCTGGGAGGCAGGGTTGTCTCATTGAGGATCTCGACGACACCCTTGAGGAGATCCGTTCCATGAAACTGTGCCGACGACAGGTTGACTGCCACCGTCGCTGGGTCGAGCCCAGATTCAAGCCAACTCATCATCTGGTTGCACGCCTGCCGGAGCACCCACTCGCCAATCGGCACGATGAGCCCAGTCTCCTCAGCTATATCGATGAACGACCCCGGGGACAGGAGACCTTGAGATGGGTGCTGCCAACGGATGAGCGCTTCGGCGCCAGAAATGTGACCCGAGCCTGTGAACCGCTTCGGCTGGTAGTGGAGCACGAACTCGCCACGCTCGACCGCCTGCCGGAGCTCCTGCTCAAGCGACAGTCGCTTGGAGATGCTGCGGTGCAAATCCGGCGAGTAGAAGTGATAGCTCCCTCTCATCTTGTTCCGCGCGGCACGCATGGCCGACTCGGAGTTTCTCAGGAGGCTCTCGCTGTCGGATCCATCCGCTGGGTACAGCGCCGCCCCGACGCTGGCTGTCATCGTCAGCTCCTGGTCCTTCCACTTGAGCGAGCGACCCAATGCTTGCTGCAGCCTCTCTACGATAGCGGCCACTTCGCTCGCTTCTTGGACACCGGTTGCGAGGACGATGAACTCGTCTCCTCCAAGTCTGCCGAGCTCGGTGCGGAGGTCTGGGTTGTGGCGGGTGAGTACATTGCTGAGCTGGAGACTCTTCGCCAGCCGATCCGAAACGGTCTTCAGTAGCTGGTCGCCCGCTTCGTACCCCAAGGTAGCGTTCACATCCGTGAAGCGGTCGAGATCAAAGAGGAGCACGGCCAGCTGTTGCTCGGCAGCGGTCGCGACAATGGCCCGGTCCACACGTTCGGTGATGAGTCGCCTGTTTGGCAGCGACGTCAGTGGGTCATACGAGGCGAGGAAGCGGGCTCGTTCCTCGGCCTGGTTGCGACTCGTGATATCCAGGCCGGTGCACACCACATGTTCGATGGCGTCGTGACTGTCAAGCAGGACTGAGTTGGACCACGCGATCTCGCGCTGACTCCCATCGTTGATCGTCCAGGACCCTTCGTAGTGGTTGGTGCCTCGCTCGGCGATGAGGCGCTCGAAGGCGCCTCGCTCGTCCGGACCCGACAGCACGTCCCAGACCAACCGTCCCTCGACCTCATTCTGTGAATGGCCAGAAACGCGCTCGCAACTCTCGTTGAAACGGACAATATGACCCGCAGGATCCAGAATCAGGACGAGGGCAGCGGAGTGCTCGACGACCGCTGACGCGAAGTCGCGCTCATTGCGCAGGGCGTTTCGGTCTTGTTGAGCGCGCCGCATGTACTGGAGACGCTGCCTCAGGATCGTGAAATTGAACGGCTTCGGGAGAAAGTCGGTCGCTCCAACTTCATAGGCACGGCTGATCGACTCTTGATCATCCATCGCCGTCATCATCATGACCGGCGTGTGCTGAGTGCTCGGCTGCGTGCGCAGCCGTGCACATGCCTCGAACCCGTCCATTCGGGGCATCCCCACGTCCAGCAAGACGATGTCGGGCTGGATGCGCTCGGCGACCTCGCATGCGTGGAGGCCGTCCCCGGCCTCTTCTATGGTCCAGAAGTCCGGTTCGAGGGCCGCCCGGATGAGGCCCCGAGTCGCCCGGTCGTCTTCAGCAACGAGCACAGTCCGGTTCGACAAGTTGTTGGAGTGGTTGGCCGACAATTAGAGTTCTCTCCGCAACCGCTGATTCTCCCCTGGGCTTGGTTCCCCTCCTACCAATCGGCCTACCAAACGCAGACTGAAGCCGTCTCCGTATCTCACAGCATCCAGGCTGGTTAGCTCAAGTTAGACCCGTCTGGTGTCGATTACTACAGCGATGAAACACGCCGGCGGTTCGATCACTCGTCACCTCTCCCTGATTGTCCTGCTGGCGAGCGGGAGCGCTTTTCTGCTCTCTGCCGGGGTTGCGGCATCGCTCACGATCGGTCCCGGCGAGCTCGCGGTGATGATCGGAGTCCTCACTTTCATCTTCGTCATTGCCACCTCGTACGCATCCAGGAGTCTGGTTTCAGGGAGTCTGGCTTCAGGACCCATCCAAGACCTTGCCGAGACCGTTCGAGAGATCTCGGCGTCTCAGGACTATGCCGCTCGTGTCGACGGGCGGTTTGAAGGCGACGAAATCGCGCAACTCGTCCACGATCTCAACGGGCTCCTCGAGCGAATAGAGCAGCACGACCAACATGTGCGAGAGGACTGCGACAGACGGGTTCGAGAGGAGCGCGACCGGTCTGAGACAGAAGTCGTCACCCGAACCCGGGAGCTGCGCGAGTCGAACGATCAGCTGCAGGCGGCCGCACCCAAGCAATTGCTTCGAACGACGAGACACACCAGATCATTGCCGACATGACCCACGAGCTGCGAACACCGATGAACGGCGTCATGGGTATGGCAGAGCTCCTGTTCACAACCGAACTGACACCGCTGCAGACCGGTTACACGCGGACCATCTTGGAGTCCTCTGAGGACCTGCTCTCGCTTGTCAATAACATCCTCGACTTCTCGAAAGTCGAGGCCGGCAAGCTCGAGAGAATCGACGACCAACCGTTCAGCCCGGGGGGGTGTGTCGAGAAGGTCTCACAGCTCTTGGTCGCTCGGGCCGAGATGAAGGGGCTCGTGCTGTCACACGAGCGCGCAAACGATCTGCCGAACGCGCTACTGGGTGACGGGAAACGGCTGCGGCAGGTTCTCATCAACGTCATCGGGAACGCCATCAAGTTCACCGACCACGGGACAATCGTCGTGAGGACCACTCTTCTGGAGCAGGTCGGCGATGTGAGCACGATTCGCTTCGAGGTCGCCGATACTGGCATCGGCATTCCCGATCACCTTCACGAACACGTCTTCGAACAGTTCTCACAGGCCGACAGATCGACCACACGTCAGTTCGGAGGAGCAGGACTTGGCCTGCCCATCTCGAAGCATCTGGTCGAGCTCATGAGAGGCGAGTTCGGCCTCGTCAGCCAGCCCGGTGTTGGCTCGAATTTCTGGTTCACAATCAAGGGAGAGCACCGCTACCCAGGGATGGCTGGCGGTCGTGACCTCAGCGGGGTCCACGCCCTTATCATCGCGACCGACGTCGGGAGCCGCGATGCTCTTCAGGATCAACTGATTGGGTTCGGCGGTTCCTGTGTTGCAGTTCCGACCCCCGATGAAGCTCTCGCCGCGCTGCTGGCAGAGGCGTTCGACGTGATCTTGATCGACACGCAGTCGCTGGACGGCCCGTCGCTCGCGAAAGAAATCCGCGCGGGCGAGGCGACGAAGTCGCTGCCGCTGGTTGAGGTATCACCTGTTGAGCGGAGCAGGGACGAATTGGAGGCGATCGGGGTCGACGGCTTTCTGAGGAAACCTCCCAGAGACGCAGAGCTACTTGCCTGCGTGGCCAGGATGACAGGGCGTCTGGACGTCGTCGTCCCATCCGACGACCAAGAAACTGTCGGTTCTGACGTTGACGAAGTGGCGGTTGGGGCACGCGTGCTCGTGGCCGAGGACCATCCGGTCAATCGTGAGGTTACGACGACCCTTCTCAAGACTCTCAAGTGTTGCGTCGACACCGTGGTGGATGGCGTCCAGGCCGTCGAGGCTGTTCAGCGTGAACCCTACGACCTGGTCCTTCTCGATTGTGAGATGCCCAACCTTGACGGATACGACGCAGCCCTTCAGATTCGCCGTCTGGAGCAGCAAGGCCACGTAAGGTCGACGGGAACGAAGAAGCTAGCAGGTCGTCTTCCGATCGTGGCAGTGACCGCGCATGTAGCGGCCCGCGATCGCGCCCGGAGCGTCGAGAGTGGTATGGATGACTTCCTCAGCAAGCCATTCACGCTTCAGATGCTGCACAGCGTGATCGGAAAGTGGGTGGCAGGTCACGTTGAGTCAGCAGCAGGCCCTCCCCCGTCTCCCGTGAGCGCCAACCCGAGCGGCAACTCCACATCCATAGACGACCCTCCCATCAGCGAGGCGGCGATCGAACAGATTCTTGAGCTCGACCGTCTCAACGGCGGCGGTGTCTTTTCCAGCTTTGCTCGCACGTTCTTGGAAGCAGTGCCAGTCACACTCGAGCAGCTTCGAACCGCCGTCCGCGACAACGATGTCGACGGCATCGCCCGAACCGCCCACGCACTGACCGGAGCCAGCCTTAACGTGGGGGCGGAACCGATGGCTGCGGCGAGCCGGGAGCTCAGGGCTCTGGTAGACAGCGGGACCACGGAGGGGGCCTCTGCGCTTGCGACCCAGCTTGACGATCTCTTTCTGGCAGTCAAGGCTGCGCTCGAAGCGAAGCTCGAGAAGGACTACCGCGACGACGTCGTTTCCGCCTGACGGTCAGGTCGCCTTCCTTCCCCTCGCTGCTGAGCAACTTTCGAGCGGGTGGGCATGCCAAGGACTGTTGCCATCCGGACCACGGGACACAAGACGGATTCCAAGCTGAACCGACAGGTGGCGCTGAAGATCCTCCCCGAGGCGGTCGCCTCTGATCCTGATTGTTCTGACGGAGGGGTTTGTCTCACTGGAACTCCTTGCCCGGAATCCAGGGTCTTGCTACATTGAGTAAGTCTCATGTTCAGGCTCTGGATTGGCGCTCTCGCAGTTGCCCTGATCGCCCTGGCGGCTGTTCCGACCGCCGTCCACGCGGAGCATGGCGCGGACCAGGACTGTGCGGTCTGCAAGCTGGGGAACCAGCCGCTATCCGCTCTGTCTGGTGAGTTCCAGGTTCATCCCACGGAGGCCCCCGAGGCGCTTGCACAGGCTCCGAGGGTCACGTCGGTCCCCTGGTATCACGGCGCTCAGATTCCAGCCCGAGCGCCTCCCCTTTCGGTCTTCCCTGCCTAATCAGTTCAACGTCGTCTCGACTCTTTTCTGACGTCGTCTCACCCCGTGGGTATAGGCACACGCGTGTGGGGGAGACGGAGACAACCCATGCGGTTTCATCAGCGATTTCTAAGCTTTGTCGTCGGGTCGGCCGCTGTTGCCGTGTTGGCAGGTGCGCCTGTCCACGGTCAGGGCACAGGTTCCGTGCGGGGCGCAGTCACGTTCGCTGACGGTGGCCAGCCTGTCCACGGTGCCGTGGTGCTGGTGGTTGGTCCAGGGTTCGTTGCCCAAACCGATGACCGGGGCGAGTTCGAGATCGATAGCGTGCCACCGGGCACCTACGAGATCCTCGCCCAACGAGAACACCTGACCGCGAGCCGTCAGACCGTCACGATCCAGTCAGAACAGACGACCGTCGTCGACTTCGCGCTGGAGCTGTCCCCGGTGCACGAAGAGGTGACGGTCACCGCCACGCCGGGCGGCGGAACGACGACCTTCGAGGCGTTCAACGCGATCACGACGCTCGACTCATTTGAACTATCGACGAACGTGGCAGGCACGTTGGGTGACGCCCTTGAGAACCAGCCGGGTGTGGCGAAACGCAGTTTCGGACCTGGATCGAGCCGACCGATCATCCGTGGATTCGACGGCGACCGTGTGCTGATGATGGAGGATGGGATCGGGACGGGCGACCTCGCGAGCCAGTCCGGCGACCACGGCGTGACGATTGACCCGAACGGGCTCGAACGCATCGAGGTCGTGCGCGGTCCGGCGACGCTGCTCTATGGCTCAAACGCGGTCGGCGGGGTCGTCAACGCGGTTACACCCCATGAGAGCTACCGCGACTCGATGATCGAGGGCACACGGGGGCAGTTGAGCGCGGACGGTGGCACCGCGGACACGCAGGCGGGGACGAACCTGAGCGTGCAACACGCGAGCGGCAACCTGATGATGTGGGCTGGCGGGGGGGCTCGTCGGACGGACGACTACACCACTCCCGAGGGCACCGTCGAGAACTCGACGACGCGTCTCACGAACGGTCGAGCCGGTGTCGGCTATTTCGGTGAGCGGCTGTTCACGAGCGGTGGGTTCACGCTGGAGGACAGTCGCTACGGCGTCCCGTTCGCTGGCGAGTTTCACGGCGAAGAAGACGCGGGCTCGCCCGGCGAGGAACAGTCGGACCTGTTCGTCGACATCGATTCCCAACGGCGTGTGGGGCGCTTTGATGTCGGGATGCAGAACGTGAAGACCAACGTGCTCGACGCTTTCCGCGTCGTGTTCAACGTGATCGACTGGGGACACGACGAGATCGAGATCGCGGACGGGATAGAGCGTGTGGGGACCATGTTCAGCAACCGGACCTACGTCGTGCGAGCCGAGTTCGACCAGCGTCGGACGGCCAGGCTCTCTGGCACATACGGGATCTGGACCAAGGTCCGCAGCTATGTGGCGACCGGCGAAGAGGCCCTGGCCCCGCCCACCGACCAGACGGCCTTCGCCGCGTTCGGGTATGAAGAGCTCGACTTTGGTCGCCACAGGGTGCAGCTCGGTGGTCGAGTGGAGCGAAACGCCTACACGGTCGATCCGAGAACGGAGAGTGACCACGCCGACAATGGCGGTGTCGAGCCTCCGGCGGTGCGCAACCGAGACTTTACCGGCATGTCGGCCTCGCTCGGTTTTCAGACCGACCTCGGGGCCGATGCGGCGTTTGTCACCAACCTCACCAGGTCGTATCGCGCACCCGCGTTGGAGGAGCTCTACAACTTCGGACCACATGTCGGAAACCTCGCCTTCGAGATCGGGAACCCGGACCTTGAGCGAGAGTCCACGCTCGGACTGGACCTGAGCGTCAGGCATCAGTCGACGCGGCTTCGCGGCGACTTCAACTTTTATGTATATGACATCGACAGCTTCGTCTTCGCGGCCGTGACTGATGAGGTCATCGATGGGCTGTCGGTGGCCGAGACCCTCCAGGGCGACAGCCGCTTCATCGGCTTTGACGCCAAAGGGAGTGTCCGGCTCGGCGAACGGGTCTGGCTGAACCTTGGGCTTGGTCTGGTGGACGCGGAGCTAACCGCGACGAACGAGGCTCTCCCCCGCATTCCTCCGCTTCGAGGTCAGCTGAGCGTCGACGTCCCGTATCGTGGCTTCACGATCACGCCCGAATGGATCTTTGCGTCGAAGCAGGACCGTGTGTTTCGCGAAGAGACCGAGACCGATGGCTCTTCGGTCCTCAACGTGCGGGCGTCCTACGTGTGGCCAGGGCAGCACACGGTGCACATCGTCAGCGTGGCGGGTTACAACCTGACCAACGAGCTTTATCGGAATCACACGTCGTTCATCAAAGACCTCGCGCCGGAGATCGCACGCGGCGTGAAGTTCGGCTACTCCCTGCGCTTCTTCTGATCGGTTGGCGAATCAGACCTGCGATTGGGATGCGGCCTCAAGGAACTTTCCGACCGGGTGCCCATCCCATCACTGGTCACCAAACGGAGTCCGTCTACCAGCGTTACGATATTGTTGACGAGGCGGATCTTGTTGAAGGACTTGGACGTTTGGGTAGTCTTGGGCACACCGTCCCCTCCTGAGGCCAGTGCTGGCAGACGACCGAAGCGTGTAAGTAGCTGATTGTAAAGAGTCGCAACATATGCCGAGGTGGCGGAACTGGCAGACGCACAGGACTTAAAATCCTGTGAGCCGCAAGGCTCGTGTGGGTTCGATCCCCACCCTCGGCACTATTTTCAAGTGAGTTGCGGATCTTGTGGATCCCCGGTGTTGTGTAGTCGGGCTACAGAGGTGGACCCCGAAATTCGGACAGGTTGCTAAGGTGGATTCCGACCTCAGAATGGAGAGATCGGAATCATGCAGAAACGGAAAAAATACCCCGCTGAGCTGAAGGCCCGCGTGGCACTGCAGGCGCTTCGCGGCGAGCAGACGATGGCGGAGCTGTCGTCGCGCTACAAGATCCACCCGAACCTGATCGCGAACTGGAAGAAGAAAGCCCAGGAGGCGCTTGTGGACGTCTTCTCGGACCACCAGCAGCGCCGAGAGGCGTCTCGCGATGCGGAGATTCAGGAGCTGCGAGCGAAGGTCGGCGAGCTCGTCATCGAGAAGGATTTTTTGTCCAAGGCCTTCGGCCGTTGAGTCACGGTCGAAGGCGAATGCTGATCGACTCGAACCACTCCGAACTGAGCATCTCGCGACAGTGTGGCTTGGTGTCGATCTCGCGCTCGACGTTCTACTACGATGGTCTCGGGGAGAGTGAGTTGACTCTCGAGCTCATGCGCCGGATCGACGAGCAATTTCTGGAAACCCCGTTCTACGGATCGCGGCAGATGGCGCGTTGGCTGCGCCGGGAGGGCTTCGCCGTCAGTCGGAAGCGGGTGCGTCGTCTGATGCGAAAGATGGGCCTCCAGGCGCTGTACCAGCGCCCGAGCACGTCGGTTCCGCACCCGGAGCACCGGGTCTACCCCTATTTGCTGCGCGACCGAGCGGTCGACCGTGCGAACGAGGCCTGGTGCGCCGACGTGACGTACATTCCGCTGCACCGCGGCTTCCTGTACCTGGTCGCGATCCAGGATTGGGCCAGCCGGAAGGTGCTGTCGTGGCGCTTGTCCAACACGATGGATGCCTCGTTCTGTGTGGAGGCCCTCGCGGAAGCCCTCGCGCAGTACGGACCGCCAGCGATCTTCAACACCGACCAAGGCAGCCAGTTCACCAGCCTGGAGTTCACTCAGACGCTCAAAGACGCAGGCGTGCAGATCTCGATGGACGGCAAGGGCCGCTGGATGGACAACGTCTTCATCGAGCGGCTGTGGCGCTCGCTCAAGTACGAGTGCGTCTACCTGCACGACTTCGAGGTTGGCTCCGAGGCGCGGGCCAGCATCGGCCGGTGGATCGACTTCTACAATGCCGAGCGACCGCACTCGTCGCTCGATGATCGCACGCCTGATGAGGCGTACTCGGATTTGGGAGGTGCGCCGACCTCGTCGCTGCGCTCCTCGTCAGCGCAGTCGGAAGCGGCTTAGAAACATGAACCTGGAATCCACCTTAACTTGGCCGCTGAGCTGTCCAAAGGATGGGGTCCACCTCTCTGTTCCTGACGGGAATCTCCGCACCGCTGCTGCTCATGTTCTTCGTCGGTTATGAATGGTTCAGGCTTGAGGGTGATCACGATCTTGAAGCCTCTATCGAAGCCCTCCTGTATTTGCTAACTTTGTTTTTTTGGGTTGGAGCAATCGGAAGCCTGGCCTTGATTAGGAGACGACCGTGACCGTTGGTCGTAGATCGAGGGATGCTATGGAATCAACGTGGGCCCGGCTCTGTCGCCAGGGTTCGCATCGAATCCGTCGGCTCCCCAGATCTGGCCCATCGCGATGGGCGGGGCCGATCTTCAGGACGATGGTCACGATTGGACTGTACGTTCAAAGCACACCGTGAGGGGCAACGGCCACCGCCGCTGCTATTCTTGCCCAGGCCATCGAATTCGCCTACAGCGGGGATACCCCCACCACTCAGAAGGAGGAACGCGGAATGGCGAGCACGTCCTTTCAGGTTTTGACCTACCACTACTACGACTGGTCGTCCAGAGGCACTGGCAAGACGAACCTCATTCTCAAAGGCGCTGGTGGAGAGACCTGCTCCGTGTGGTTCGAGGCAAATGGTTCAGACGAGCTTCCCGCAGCTCGCGAAGTCTCTCCCAACAAGTACAACTTCTATTATCACCAGAACCAGCTTCAGCATTTCCTTGAGATGCTGAGAATCGAGAAACCGATCTTCGTGTTCTTCGACGACGACGGAGGACACAATTCGCGCATTTCGACCGTGCACGCACCTGAAGATGATGGGAGAGACAGCTGAAGACGTTCGTACGAGGGCCGCACCGCCGGTGAGGGGGGGCAGGGGCTAAAGCGCTTTTCAAATAGGCCTTGTACTACCTGGGGCGGTCGTGGTACTTCTGCGCATACCGATGCAGGAGGACCGATGCGTGCCTATTCGATGGATCTGCGAGAGCGGGCGCTCCTCGACAGCGATGCCGGGATGAAGGCGGCCGATGTGGCGGCGAAGTACCGCGTGAGCGGGTCGTGGGTGCGGCTACTGAAACAGCGGCGGCGCGAAACGGGCGAGGTGGCGCCTCGCGTCCAGCGACATGGACGGCGCTGCATGCTTGAGCCGCACCTACACACCTTGGCCGCGCTGATTGCGGCGCACCCGGATCGCACGCTGGCTGAGCTGAAGGACGCCCTCGCCACGCCCGCGAGTGTGCCGACGGTCTGGCGCGCCGTGCGGGCCCTCGGCCTGACCGTTAAAAAAAACGGTCCGCCCGTCCGAACACGATCGGCCTGACGTCGCGGCCGCGCGGGTCGCGTGGCACGCGGCGGCGCCGACCTGGGATGTCGCCCACCTCGTGTGTCTGGACGAAACCGGCAGCACCACCAATCTGCTTCGGCGGTACGGCCGGGCACCGCGCGGCGCGCGCGTCCACGACCACGCCCCCTGCGGGCGCTGGCAGACCAGCACGTTTCTCGCCGCGTTGCGGGTCACGGGGCTGACCGCACCGGGGGTCTTCGACGGCGCGATCGATGGCGAGAGCTTCCGCGCCTACATCGAACAGATCCTGGTGCCGACCCTGCAGCCCGGCGACATCGTCATTGCCGACAATCTCGGGGCCCACAAGGTCGCCGGCATCCAACGCGCCATCCAGGCCGCCGGGGCCACCCTCTGGTACTTGCCACCCTACAGCCCGGACCTCAATCCCATCGAGCTCTGCTTCGCGAAGCTCAAAGCCCTCGTTCGCACCGCTCGCTGTCGCAGCACCGAGACGCTCTGGCCGTTCCTCGGCGAGTGCTTGGCGCACTTCAGCCCTGACGAATGCCGCAACTATTTTCGGCACTGCGGGTACTCGGCCGCCACACGGTCATGAAAAGCGCTTTAGCGGGACGACGACTTGTGGTACGCTCCCCCGGTCGTTCGATCCCGCCAGACGGGCTCGGCGGTGCGCCTCAGCCTCCTGTCCGAAGCGCGAGCTGGGCATCCTGAAACATCAACACGTCGTGGCATACCTAGGCTCGTTCACCGCTCGTCCGGCACGGAGTGTCCCCGGACGAGACCACCTCGCCACGCGGATCCTGCTCCTGGGCCTTGTGGCGACGGTTGTCCCTGCGGTCGGATGGGCGCAGACCGAGGCAACCGACACCCTTGGGAAACAAGCAGCGGCAGTTCGCGTGGCGGGAGACGTCATCCGGCTCGATGGACGGCTCGACGAAGAGTCTTGGGCGACCGCGCCGGCGCTCACCGACTTCGTTCAAAAGGAACCGGTCGAGGGGGCTCCACCAACCGACCGGATGGAGGTGCGCTTCGTCTACGACGACGACGCGCTGTACATCGGCGCGCGGATGTTCAGCGAGTCCCGAAGCGCCGTGCAGGCGCCGCTCAGCCGGCGCGACGATGTCCAACAAGCGGAGTATGTGCTCGTCTCGTTCGACACCTTCCTTGACCGGCGCACGGCCTATACCTTTGGCGTCACCGCATCGGGCGTGCGGTTGGACCATTTCCATCCGGAAGATGACGAGAACCGTCAGGATCAAGAGTTCGAGCCAGTGTGGGAGGCTCGGACGGAAATCTCCGATCGCGGATGGACGGCTGAGCTCTGGATCCCGTTCTCTCAGCTGCGGTTCAACAACCAATCAGAACAGGTCTGGGGACTCAACATCCAACGGTGGATCCCCTCCCGAAACGAGGAGGTCTACTGGGTGTTGATCCCGCGGACCGTGCAGGGATGGGCCTCACGGTTCGGGGACTTGCGCGGGATCCGCGACGTGCCGCCCACCCGCCGGGTCGAGCTTCTGCCCTATGCCGGGAGCAGCTCCAGGGTGTCGGGTGATAGCAGCCCGTCGAACCCGTTCGACACCGCCGCGAATCTCAGCGGAAGAGCGGGCGCCGACCTGAAGATGGGTCTTGGACCGAATCTGACGCTGGAGGCCACGGTCAATCCCGACTTTGGGCAGGTCGAGGCGGATCCGGCGGAAGTGAACCTCAGTGCTTTCGAGACCTTCTTCGGCGAACGCCGCCCGTTCTTCGTCGAAGGGAGCCGCTTGCTCAACTCGCAGGTCGTGGTCAACTACTACTACTCGCGGCGGATCGGTGCACCGCCCACGGCGCCGGTCCACGGTGATTTCATCGACTATCCGAGGGAGAGCACGATTCTTGGCGCGGCCAAGCTCAGCGGCCGCCTCGCCTCGGGTACATCGCTTGGTTTTCTTGGCGCAGTGACGGGTGAGGAGTTCGCCCGTGTGGCCAACCAGACCGCGCCTGACCTGACCGTGCGGTCACGCGTCGCCCCGAGGACGGTTTGGGGTGTGGCTCGCGTCCAGCAGGAGTTCGGGTCCGCGACCTCCACGGCCGGTGTGATGGTGACCGCCATCCACCGCGATCTGGATGAAAGTGATCCGCTGGCACTCCGTCTCACCAGAAATGCCTATACGGTCAGCGGCGATTCGGTGCTCCGGTTCAGGGAAGGCGAGTACGAAGTCCGTCTGCAGGGGGGGCGAGCTATGCCGACGGAAATCCGGAGGCGATCCTGCGCCTTCAGCGTTCCCCGGTGCGGTACCTTCAGCGACCCGACGCCGGCTACGTCACGCTGGACCCGAACCGCCGTCGTCTCATCGGAGGGAAGGGTGGCGCAGAGGTAGAGCGGACGGCACTGGCTCTGGTCCAGTCGGCTCGACTTCGAGTCCCCCGAGTTCGAGGTGAACGATATTGGCCGACTGTCGCTGGCCGACGGCATTCAATCGTCCAACAACCTGCGCTATCGAGAAACTCAACTGGGACGGGTTTTCCGGAGCTACTCTGTCGGCCTCAATAATCGGGCAGAGTGGAACTACGGCGGCGACCGCCAAACTCGCGAATACGGACTGAACGGGTCGGCAACTTGGCTCAATTTCTGGAGCACCCGTGTCTCGTTGAACCTCGAGCGCCGGGCGCAAGACCTGGCGTTAACCCGCGGCGGACCGTCAATGCAGGAACCCAACGGGTGGCAGTTGAACGCCCGCGTCGGCAACAGCTCGGCGGCGCGCAACCGCTGGAATGCGAGTGTTGCGTACGGTCGAGACGAGGACGGTGGCCTTGAGTTCGACGCCGGTGTGAGCCTGTCGGTTCGACCACAATCGCGCTGGGAACTCTCGGTCGGTCCGTCGTATGAACGATCACTTGACACCCAGCAGTACGTCACCGAGCTCGACAGGACGGGTCCAGAAACGTTCGGCCGACGGTACGTGTTCGCGCACATCGACCGAAGCACGATCGTCATGCAGACCCGGCTCAACTACACCTTCAAGCCAGATCTGACACTGGACGTCTACGCGGAGCCGTTCGCCGCAAGTGGTGACTTCTTCAATCACAGCGAGCTGGCTGTCCCCCGTACGCGGATCGTCCGCCAATACGGCACCGACGGGACGACGGCTGACCTCTTGGCTGATGGCACGCTGCGCGTCGCGGATGGCCAGGACTCGTTCGACCTCACCAACCGCGACTTCAACGTGGTGTCGTTCCGCAGTAACGCCGTCTTGCGTTGGGAGTGGAAGCCTGGCAGCACGCTCTTCGTCGTCTGGCAACAAGATCGGTTCGAGCGGACACTGACGGACGCGCGCGTTGCCGGGCGTGACCTGTTTGGCTCGCTGAGGTCACCGGGCGTCAACTCCTTCCTCGTCAAGGCCTCGTTCTGGCTGCCACTAGGGTGAGCTGGTGAGGGGTCTCGTGATCGTCCGACCGCGAGACGTTGGGCGCGGGCTGAGGCAGATGTTGGGGTGCGATTACATGAACCCCCATCGTGAATGAATGATTCTGCAACCTGGAGGCATCATGCATGCGTGGCTGTGGTTCGCAATCGCAATTTTGTGCCTGGTCCTAGTCCCGTTCGCGCCACAGTTGGTGCGACTTAGAATTCGGTTTCTTCGATGGCTGCACTGGAGCTGGGCAGTCAACCTGCTAGAGAGTCACTTCCAGGGCTGGGTTGTATTCTTTCGGATCATCCTCCTTCTGGTCGCGGCCCTTCTGCTCATTGTTGGTTGGACGGTCCGGCTCTAGCCCGGCCCGCGGCTATGATCCGACCAGAGTTACCCGAACGTCTAGGAAACCTGTCGCCCCAACACGGGGGACCACGCTGAACCGACATCTGATGAGGTCGAATCGCACAGGCGGCCTGCTGTTGCTGCTGTTCCTCTTCGTGCTGCCGGCTGCCGTTGCGTCACAATCAGGCGCGCTCGGCACGGCGAGCCAAACCGAGCTGGTCGATCCGCGGGACGCCGCGTGGTTTTACCGTCCGGAAAGGACCGAAAGCGAGAAGCCCGAGGAACTTCTCGATCTCCTTGGGCTCAAGGAGGGCGATATCGTTGCGGATATCGGTGCCGGGCCCGGGTATTTCTCCCTGCGCGCTGCCGAGCGCGTCGGACGAACGGGCAGGGTGCTCGCAGTGGATGTCCAGCCCGAGATGATCGACGGTCTGAGAATGATGATGAAGAGGTTCGGGCACGAGAACATCGTGCCGATTCTCGGCACCGTCGACGATCCGAAGCTGCCTGCCGACGGTGTCGATCACGCCCTGATCGTCATTGCGTACCACGAGTTTTCCCATCCGGTTGAGATGATGCGTCACGTCCGGAAGGCGCTAAAACGCGACGGGCAGATGCTCGTCATCGAGTACAAGGCCGAGAGCCTCACATCGCGCGTAGACCCTCTCCACAGAATGAGCGAGGCGGAGATCATGAAGGGCATTTCGGCGCTGGGTTTCAGGCGAGACAGAGTCATCGACATCGTTCCGAGCCAACACGTCTTTGTTTTTAAGAAAACAGAGGCGGATTAAGTGCAGGCCTGCTCGGTCTGGAGAACAGAATTCCGTCTGTAGGAAACCTACGGCGTGACCTCTTCGTAGATAGAGGTCATGCCAATGTCTTGGGAGGCATCCATGCTCAGGTTCTTGTTAGCAACGACTGCGGTTTTGGCGTTCACCTTGCCGGCACTGGCGCAGGATGCCGAAGTCGGAGAGGAGTACGAGATTACGATCGAGACCGAAGAAGACAATCAGTATACGGGGCCGTACGGCCAGGTGAAGATGGGCGACGTCGTCATCAATGTGCCCAACGCCAAAGTGGACGAGACGTATCGCGTCACGATCACTGACATCAGGGTGAATCAGTACTCCGGAGACAGACAGGCGTCTTGCGATTTCGAGCAGGTTGGCGGAGACAGGGAAGGTATGTGCCTCGGCGCCCCGTAGTGCTATTGTCGACCCGCGGCCGGGGTAGCACCCTGACCGCGGGTCGAGTTTCTAGAGCCCTACAGTACGCCCGGCTTGATCCGAAACCCGCCGCCGTCGACGGGCTCGCGATACTCGGTGTGACAACTCTGACAGGCACTGCCTAGTGCGGCACTGGCCGGTGCGATCTCCTGAAACGCCTGGGTTTCGACCACAGTTGTGATGGCGCTGGCGGCTTCAGCGGCCTGCGCGGCGATGCCGGCCGCCTCGTCGATTCCGTTCGCCTGCCAGAACGCCTGCACCTGGCCGAACAGTTCGGTCAGCTTCGCGGTGCCGGCGAGTACCCCTTCGCCGTTGCGCGCGTCCATCTCGCTCTGGACGGAGCCGCACGTCGCACCGATCTCCTTCATGGCCGCCACGTAGGCCGCCTCCGAGTCGATCGCATCGGACTGCGCGACACCGACACCACTAGCGACGGCGAGGCCACAGACTACCAGTAGCAGAGTGATTCTCATTGTTGCCCTCTCTTACTGACAGGGCTCGAGTCTGGCGGAGCCGTCCTCGTTCCATTCGTCCCGGTAGGCCCGCAGCCGCTCATACGACACCACGACGCCGTGAATCGGGACGTGGGTGTCGACGTTGAGTCCTCGCCGGTCGATCTCGTCATAGAGGGAGTCGATCCAGACCAGGTTGAAATTTGCGATGACCCCCGTCTCCATCGAGTCCGGCCAGATGTCCGGCGCCGGGCAGCCCGGCCCCGGGTCCATGTTGTACATGTCGGCGTCCACTAGGATCCCATGCTCCGGGAAGTGCAGGTAGAGCAGGTGGTCGGCGTGTGCGGCGCCGGGGATGTGATAAATATCCATCGTCTGTGTGGCGTCTTCCACCCGCAGGTGGTCCCCCACACCGACCGTTGGTTGCGGCTCCATTGGGTTCATCGCCAGGTAGTCTGGGTTGCCGGCGAACGGCCGCCGAATGATGTCGTCAAAGTAGTCCTTTGCCGATTCGTGGACCACCAGGCCCAGGCCCTCCGCCACCGCCGTCCGCGTGCCGCCGGCGTGGTCCGAGTGCGAGTGGCTCACGATCATCTTGGTCAATGGTTTGTCCGGCACCAGCTCCCTCGCCGTCTCAATGGCCTGCAGCGCCAGCCCATGGCTGCTCGGCTCGAAGAGCTCCGTATGGTCCTCGAACTCGACCAGCACCATGTTGTATTGGAAGCCCCCCGACGCCTCGCGCCCGCCGAAGTGGTGGACGCCCGGTGCCAGCTCCGTCACCACGATGGGATTCTGCGTCCCGCCGCCGGGGAAGAACCCGCCGCCGAAGCCACCACCGCCGCCGCCCGAGGCCGCCGCTTCCTGGACCTCCGCCGAGGCCTCGAGATGGCTCAAATCAGCGTCCAGGGTGTTCGACGCCACCCGAACCTCCCGCTGCAGAATCTCAAACGTCTCGTCAAGGACTGCCCGGATCGTGGTCGGTAGCATCACCCCCTCGACCTCTTCGTAGTCGAGGAAATAGGTGATCTCCGCTGTGTCGCCGATGAGCCCGTTGAACGTCTCCTCCGTCCTCACCGACTGCGGGAGCTTCGACGCCCGGTCCACCGCCAGCGCCAAGGTGTGGCCCTGCGCCGTCGTCACGTCCACAAGGTCGACATCCCCGTCGGCCACCAGCGGGCCAATCGTCGCGCCTTCCTCCAGCGCCGCCCGGATGATCGTCAACGGGTGCCGCAGGAACTCCACTTGCAGCGCCGTCGCGTTGCCGCCGGCCCGCTGAGTCCCATCGTCGCGCACGTTATACGGCGCGTCGCCGTCGATCCCCGTGTGAAACGAGCCGCCGTCAAATAGCGGCAGCACAAAGCTGAACCGGCGCTCCGTACGGTACTGCTCGCTCATGCGGTGCTGCGCGACATCCATCTCCCGCGTGTAGTCCAGGACGGCGCTGGGGGAAATCGCCTCCCCGGTCGCACCCCTGTTCTGGCCAAAATTTCCCGTCGTCCCCTCGCCTTCGATCGTCAGGGTCTGGACGGCCAGCACGCGGTCCCGCCCGCCCAGGGCTTCCAGGGCGTCTTCGACGAGCTGCTGCTCGGGCGGCAGCGTTGGACCACAGGCAGAGGCACCGACAAGCACAGCCGCTGCAACCGAGAGTGTCTTCATATGCACGTGGACATCCTTTCGCTCTGGAACGACACACGACGTGTCGAGAAGAAAATATTGTAGACGACCTGATGTGGCCCCGGCGTCGATCCCGTAACAGGCGAAAGCTACCGCCGCACCGTCTCGCAGAGGGCCGGTCGGGCGGCTACTTCCGTTTTCCCGTGCCTGGAAGCAACTGGCCGGCTGCGTCGAAGTTGGCCGTCAGCGCGTCGCCGTCCGCCTCAGCCGTCAGGGTGATGGGCGTGACCGCCCCCTGTACGTTGGCCTCGTACTTCATCACGAGACTCGATCCGTTCTTCGTGATCTCGCTGACCGCGGTCATCGGACTTCCGCTGGTGCCGCCCCCTACCTCCGCGGCAACTGCCCCGTCCACCTCCGACACCGTCAGGTCCACTGAAATGGGGCCACCAGGTGTGTTGACGTCGATGGCCCAGGTGCCCATGAAGGCCTGGGCATCGGCCGGCGTCACTGTTTGGGCACCAGACACCGAGGGATACCCAAGAAATATGGTCAGCACGACTACCTTGACTAGGGATGAAATACGCACGTTTGTTTTCTCCTCATGTCCAACGGCCAGCGACAGAATCGCCGGCGACCGATCGTCAGCGCGGCACGCGGAAATCGGCGTGCCGGGCGGCGATCTTCAAACTGACGGTATCTGCTGGGCTACTTCCTCTCGGCCGTGAAAGCGGCGCTACCAAAGCCACCAAAGTCGACGTTTCCCGTCATGGCGTCACCATCCAACGCGCCGGTGAACGTCAGCGTAAACGTCTGGCCTTGGGCATCCATGTCCGACGTGAACTCGAGCATGTCATCTGCGAATGTGCCTTCCAGCTCCGACGAGCCCAGCATGTCGCTCGACAGGCTCCCAGACAACGCGCCGCCGTCTAGAGCCAGGGTGAGACCCATGGGTAACGGGCCTTGGTCCGAATTGATGGTCATGTTCCACTCGCCAGCTACGCCACCCTGGGCGATGCCAGAGACAGGCACGACTACCATCACACACGCGACTATCCAGAAAAAAGAGCAACCTTCATCGTCTGTACCTCCAGGGGGGGTGGTGGGTCGCCTGACAGTTCTAGGGGACCCAAGTGTGCCCAAGAGCATACCCGAGAATGCAAGACTGTGGCGAAGGATTCGCCGAGGGTCTTCGTGTCCCGTCTGTTGTAGCATTTGGCCTTGTATCACAGGAGGTTCACATGCCCAAGTATCTGCTGCAAGCATCCTACACGGCGGAAGGAGCACGAGGGATTCTCAAGGATGGTGGGTCCAATCGGAGACAAGCGGTCGAAGAGCTTCTCAAGAGCATGGGCGGGATGGAGTCCTCCCGGTTCCTGTTGGCCTTCCAACCTGGCCATGTCTTCTGCGGTGTTCCGTTCCGAAGGAAAAGACGTCGATTCTGATGATCAGCAGGCACGTCCTCTACTGGACTCGAATTCTCATGGAGTACCGCCCCTCTTGATACTCGCCGCAAAGCTCGGCAACCAAGGGATGTTGGATCGGCTCGGCGCTTTCGTCGGACTCGAGGTGGCGCTCGGCCACATAGGTTGTGTGCTCAACTCCTTCGACGAGTACGTGATACCACGGCAGGTCTTTCGCCGGACGAGAGCGAGCCACTGCGTCGTACCACTCGTCGGTACCCTGAAATGTTGCGTCGACATCGAAGACCACGCCTCGATAGTTGAATTTCTTGTGGTGGACGATCTGACCGACGAAGAACTTGGCTGAGTGCTCCATTGGAGTCAGCGTAGCAGAGTTAGGCTCGCGAAGTTGCGCTCGGGACGTTGGACCTCGACGTTTGGGTCGATCTGGACTTGCCCCGGTTTCGTGGACGGGTACGGACTTGGGTTTCAAGCACTCTGCGGCAGCTGTCTCCTCTCGTAGTTGATGGGTGAACGATAGCCGAGGGCCGAGTGGCGACGGTGCGGATTGTACCAGCCCTCCAGCCACTGGAAGATCGCCATCCGCGCTTCGGCCTGGCTGCGGAACCGTCGCCGGTTGAGCACTTCGCGCTCGAGCGTGGCGAAAAAGCTCTCGGCCATGGCATTGTCATACGCATCGCCGATGGAGCCCATGGAGGGCATCACGCCGGCGTCGCGGCATCGTTTGCCGAAGGCGTAGCTGGTGTACTGGCCGGTTTCAAGGGGTCGTCGCAACACGTCCTCGCTGGTGTGAGAGTAGCAGTTCGTTGAAGGCTTCGGATGGGGTTCTCCAACCGAGAGTCTTCCGCGGTCGGCGGTTGAGTGTGGTCGCGACAGCAGCAATGTCGCTCGCACTGTGCCTATTGAGGTCAGTACCTTTGGGGAAGTACTGGCGCAGCAAGCCGTTGGTGTTCTCGTTCGTGCCGCGCTGCCACGGACTGCGGGGGTCGCAGAAGAAGACGTGCAGCCCCGTGTCGATACGCAGTTGAGCGTGCTGGGCCATCTCCGCGCCTTGGTCCCAGGTCAGTGACCGACGAAGCTGATCAGGGAGCGTCGCGATCGTCGACGTGATCGCATCCCGCACGGCTTCGGCGCCATGCCCCGCAAGCGCCGGACCGTTCTTGACCCTGAGTCGGCCACGTTCGGCCATGCGGGGGCAGGTGGAGCAGCATCGTGAATCGGGTGGTGCGTTCGACCAATGTGCCGATCGCGGAGCTGTCAAGTCCGATGATGAGGTCGCCTTCCCAGTGTCCAGGAACAGCTCGGTTCTCGGCCTCGGCGGGCCGCTCGCTGATCATGATGTCGGGGCCTACAAACGCCTTGCCGCGACCACGGCGGCGAGCCCTCGGCACGCGCAGCGCCCGCCCGGTGCGCAGGCAGGCCGTCAACTCGCGGCGCAGTGCCCCCCGCCCCTGGATGTACAGCGCTTGGTAGATGGCCTCGTGCGAGACCCTCATCGAGTCATCGTCGGGATACTCTATCCGGAGTCGATGGGCGATCTGCTGCGGGCTCCACGATGTCGCCCAATGTCGGTCCTGGCGGCGGCCATGACGTCGACCACTCCAGGAGCCCACGTTTGGGCCAGGCACGGGCATCCCGTCCTCAGCCATCATCGTGCCTGCGAGGCGGTCCTGCACGTAGCTCCTCAGCCGATCGTTCGCGGCCAGCTTGGCGATCTTCGGGCGCTTGGCACGTCGGTCGCTGTGCCACTGCGCAGTCGACGCCCGATACGCCAGACCGCCGCTCCGAGTCGCCGCGTTGCGACGCAGCTCTCGCGAGACAGTCGACGGGGCTCTTCCGGAGCCGACGGGCAATCTCGCGCACCCCGGCGCCCTGAGCTCTCAGGATCGCGATCTCTTCCCGCTCCGCAAAGGACAGGTAGCGAGCCGATCGGGGCGCCAAGCTGATCGGCGGCATACCACCGCCCTCACGGAACCAACGACCACCCACGGGCGGCGACACGCCACATGACACAGCGGCATCCTCACTCGACAGCCCCCTGGCGATCGCCTTCCAGAACCGTTGCTGCTCCTCACGCCCCGCTACCGGCGGCCGGCCAGGCGAACGCATCGCAGGTCGACCCGCCCGGTCTGACCTTCTCCGTTTCCGTTTCTGCATCGCAGCACCTCATCATCGAGGTGTTGCGACGACCAGTTGAATTCACCCTGGCACCCGCGATCCGAGTGATGCACGACCGCCTCGGGCCGGCGTTGCGTCAACGCCATGTCGAGTGCGGCGAGCACGAGTTCAGTCCGGAGATGCGTCTCCATGGCCCAGCCAACGATGCGTCGCGACCAGACGTCGAGCACGATGGCGAGATAGAGGAAGCCGGCCCACGTCGGGACGTACGTGATGTCGGCCACCCAGAGACGATCCGGGCCCGCTGCAGTGAACTCCCGATCCACTTGATCCAGCGCCCGGTCAGCGGTGGGATCGCCGATCGTCGTGGTCACGAAGCGCCGCGGCCGCAGGCCCTGCAGGCGCGCTGCGCGCATCAGGCGGGCCACACGTTTCTTCCCGACCCGACGGTGGTGATCGTCGGCCAGCTCCGCGTGGATACTCGGCGCCCCGTACGCGCCGTCCGACCGCCGGTGGATCGCATGGATCAGGGCCGTGAGCCCGATGTCCTCCACGGCCCGTGCCGACGGCGGCCGCCCAGCCCACGCGTAGAAGCCGCTGGCGGAGACGCCCAGCAGCCGGCCCATGACCCGGACCGGATAGGTGGCCTGATTCGCTTTCATGAACCCGAAGATCGCTTCGTGTTCGGCGCGGTCTCCTGTGCGAACCAGGCCGCGGCTTTTGACAAGATCTCTCGCTCGAGCTTCAGCTGGCGATTCTCGCGGCGGAGCTGCGTCAGCTCGGCACGCTCGGTCGTCGTGAGGCCGTCGGTCCGCCGACCGGTATCGCGATCGGCTTGAGCCACCCAGTTGCTGATCGACTGGGCGGTCGGTTCAAACTCGTGAGCGAGATCTTCGGGAGTACGCCCGGCCCGGACCAACGCGACCATCTGTTCGCGAAACTCCGGCGGGTAGGGTTTCCTGGTGTTCGGCATCGTGGACTCCTTCTACCACAAGGGTTAGGTGTCCACGGAAGCGGGTCAGGCCCAATCTTTCTGTACCGGCCCAGTGGCTCGTGCCGCATGACCCTCGTGGTTGACCTTTCCTGCGGAACCGATCCAGCATGTAGCAGTGACGTCATCGCCTGAACGACCCGCCTCTGTGACCACTCGGCCGGAGCCTCCCACCGGAGCGAAGGCGTGGATTGCGCCGCTGCTCATCGCGGCAAGCGTCATCGGTTGGATAATCTTCGTGTCGATCTCAGAATGACATTGGAGGTCGCGCCGCTCGCCGCCGCAGGCGGTTCCGAGCGACTCGACGAAGTCTCCGGCTTCGAGCCACTCAAACAACCCCCCGTACATGACGAAGGCGACCACCGAAGTGGTCGCCCCCGTGCCGAGCCCCCTGGTATGAGGGTGGACGGCTCGACAATCCTGTAGCGATGCAAAGTGCGGACCGCAGGAAGATCGGAAAATGGGGCGGAATTCCAACAGTCGTTGGGTGACTGGTGGCAAGAGTCACTCTTGCCGCCGGCATTCGTCTGCTTGAGGTAGGGCCGCCGTGCCGACCACAGGTAACCCCGAGATGTTGCTCCGCGGGAAGGATTCACCTCAGATTGAGGAAGGGACGGAAAGAAGGGACTGGAGCGGCCCGTCAGGGATCGATCAGTTCCAGGGTGCTACTACTATTTCGTCAGGTCCGAGCTATGCTGACGACCTCGCCGCTCACGGCGTCAACTTCGACGATCATCGTCTCGAATAACCCTGGGGGCTGACCGGGCAGTCGTCCGCGAAATGTTATCCGCCACACGGTGCGCTCCGCCGACTCCGATAGCACTGCCTCCACACTATCAGGCCCGAAGGACACTTCCCGCTGGGCGATTTCGATAGCCTGACTCTCGGTGATCGCTGAGTTGACGGATCCCGCGGGACAGGTCATCGCCACAAGCGCAAACAGAGCGAGATACGCGGTGTAGTCGCGCACGGGCCTATCCAACCCTGGGGTGTCCCAGCTCAATGGGCGTTGTGACCGTCATCGTGGTCTTCGACTCATCTGACGTGCGTGATGTGGCGGGTGCCATCCGGGTCGATTCGGATGAACCCTTCATGATTACCGCAGGGGCCCATGGACATACCCCATCCAATGTCAGCGTTGCTTTGTGGGCGCCCTGACTTGTTGCAGCCCTTCCCTGGTGGGGCATTGCAGCCACCGCCGCTCCCGCCGCCTTCCTCGGAAGCGCCAGCATACGTATCGTACGAGTCTGCGTGGCCATAGATGAGTTCGAGCTGCTCGTAGTCATGTAGGTCGGGCGTGTCAAAGGGTGGATTCTGGTACTCCATGCAGGACATCGACGTCGCGACGTCGAAGGCTTCGTCCGGATGATCGAGACCGATGTTGTGGCCGAGTTCCTGACACGTCACACCCTGTCTCCACAAGTACGTGTCGTAGAAGCCCGAACTGAAGTATGTGTCGTTCAGCTTCGTGTACCCCTTGAGGATGTGGCCGTTGGAATCGAGTGAGACGCCGGCGATTCCCAGCCAGCCGGTCGTTCCATACGCCAGGTTACAAATACGAACCGCACCGGACGGAGCCCTACACTGTCGCCGAACCTTCTTGCGCGTTGAGCCGTTCTCATCGTGGACCATGTTGATCACCTGGTCGACCCCGGCGGGCGCGTTCGACCAGTCGGTCAACGCCTTTGACACGTACCAATCCCAGTCAGGGGTTGTGCTGTTGATGACGGTTAGGTCGAACGAAAAAGGTACAACCGGCGACGTGCGTGCCCAGTGATAGTTCCCCCAAGGATGGTCGGCCGACACGACCGCGCCATAGGTGACCGTAACGAACAACGCAGCCGCGACGACGAATCCAGCCGCCATGAATCTTTTGGACATTATGTGCAACTCCTTGACTGGGTTACAGGCCACTCACGTTATCTCTCTGAATCGGCCACGATGCGTAGCGAGACAGCTGAATCACGAAGCAAGATCCGATCCTGGAGCGTTCTTTGGAAGAACACGGGTTTGGTTGCCCTGGACCGGGCCCATGGGTCAGGAGTCTGCCGCTGGGTAGTTAACTCCCTGCTTGAAGGATCCACTTCTCATCCGTACTCGTGCGCGCTACCGTGGGTGGGTGCGAACCAGGGTAGGCTCGGGGGACCTGTGTTCGAGCGTCTCGTGCCGATCGTCTTGTGCCTGGATCATCGCGGAGAAGGCTTCGGCGGGAACCGGGGGACTGACGAGAAAGCCTTGTAGCTCGTCACACTGCTCCCGGGCAAGGAACGCTGCTTGATCATCTGATTCCACGCCTTCAGCCACGACCGTCAGTCCGAGACCATGTGCCATGGCGATGACCGCCTTGACGATTGCCATGTCCTCATGACTGTCAGAGAGGTCTCGGACAAACGCACGATCGATCTTCAGCGTGTTCACGGGGAGATCCTTCAGCGCGCTGAGGCTGGAGTAACCAGTCCCAAAATCATCGATTGCGATGTGTATCCCGAGTTCTCTCAGTCGCGCAAGTATCTGATCTGCCTCGTGGCATCGCGCATGATCACGCTCTCGGTGATTTCAAATGCCAGGTGCCTCGGATCCAACGAGCTCTCGTTCAAGACAGATACCACCGTCCCCAACAGGTTGTCTGTGCGAAACTGTGCGGACGATAGGTTCACGGCGACTGGGACCGGTCGTATGCCCGCTTCTAGCCAGTTCGTGACTTCCTCACACGCGGCACGCAGCACCCATTCTCCGAGAGGAACGATGAGGCCAGATTCCTCGGCGATGTGAATGAAGTTCGCCGGTGGCAGCAGACTGCGGGACGGATGCTGCCACCGTACGAGCGCCTCAGCCCCCGTGATCCGCCGCGTGTCTGCCGCTACCTTTGGCTGGTAGTGAAGCACGAGCTCGCCACGGTCGATGGCTTGACGGAGCTCGGATTCGAGCGTCACACGTTCGGACACGCCCTTGTGCATGGAGGGTGAGTAGAAATGGTAGCTGCCGCGCTGCTGTTTCCGAGCCGCGTACATCGCCGACTCTGCGTTCCTCAGTAGGCTTTCGGTCTCATTCCCATCCGTTGGGCAAAGCGTTGCGCCGAAGCTCGCCGTCAGCGAATAGTCCCTACCTTCAAACTTGAACGGTCGCTGGAAAGTACGCTGCAGGCGCTCGATGATGCCCGCGACGTCGTTGGCACCCGCCACTCCCGTGACCAGGACCGTGAACTGATCACCACCCAGGCGTCCCAGCTCACCCCGAAGCCTAGTGGCCGATCGTGAGAGCACGTCACTCAGCCGCAGGCTTTTCGTGAGTCTTTCCGCGGCGCTCCTGATCACGGCGTCGCCGGCCGACCGGCCGAGGGTCGCGTTGATGTCCTTGAAGCGGTCCAGGTCGATGAAGAGTACCGCGAGCTGTCCACAATCGCCGGCTTCACTCGCGGATATCGCCTGGTCGATTCGATCGCCGACAAGCCGGCGATTCGGCAAACCTGTGAGCGGATCGTAGGAGGCAAGAAAACGAGCCTTTTCCTTCGCCTGATTGATATCTGTGACGTCGAGCCCTGTGCAGACCACGTTCTGCACCTCGCCCTTGTCGTTCGTGAGCAAGGCGTTCGACCAGGTCACGGCACGTGTGGTGCCGTCCTTGGCGTTCAAAGTACCCTCGTAGTGCACCGTCTCCTTGTCCGCGATCAGCTTTTCAAACCGCAGGCGATCCATGTCGGCTGACGCCTCGTCTGAAAGGATCTCCCAGGCATGTCGGTGCTTGACCTCCTCCAACGCGTAGCCGGAGCTGAGCTGGCAGGCCCTGTTGAAGCGGAGAATCCGTCCCTCTGCATCCAGGACGAGAACCAGCGCTCCGGCCGTATCCACCACGGCTGACGCGAAATCGCGTTCAGTTTGGAGCTTCGCGGCGGCCCTTTTCGCCCGGTACATGTAGTGGAGCCGTTGTCTAAGGATCTTGAAGTTGAATGGCTTCGAAAGAAAGTCGGTCGCGCCGGCGTCATACGCGCGGCTGACCGAGCCCTCGTCGTCCATCCCGGTGATCATCAAGACTGGGACATTGTCGCCACCAGGAAGGGCGCGGAGTTGAGCACAGGCCTCAAAGCCATCGAGGCGCGGCATGCTCACATCAAGTAGGACGATATCTGGCCGAACGTTCTCAAACGCCGCGCAGGCAGATAGACCGTCTTGGGCTTCTTCGACTGTCCATCCATCTTGCTCGAGAGCCGCCCGGACCATTACTCTGAGCCCGGCGTCATCGTCCGCAATCAGAACGACTCGGCTTGGCTCGATGTCATGTTGGTCCATCTTTGGTCGTCCCTTTGTCTCAACTCTCCGTGTTCGGAACGAGGACTATCGGTGCGTTCAATGGGTCGATGCAACATGAACCTGATAAGGAGGTTTCATGGTGCGACGACGTGGTCCGCGCTTGACGGCGGCGCAGAAGGCGGAAGTGTGGCGCCGGTGGCGACACGGGGAATCGCTCAATGCCATCGGCCGTGCCCTAGGCCGGATTCCCAAGATGGTGCGCTATGAGGTGGCCCGGACGGGCGGCATCCCCCCGCCGGCGCGCCAACGTTCCCGTCTCGCGCTGACGCTGCCGGAGCGGGAGGCCATCTCCCGCGGCCTGGCCCGCGGGACGTCGGTGCGACAGATCAGCCGCCAGCTGCGGCGCGCCCCTTCGACCGTGAGTCGGGAGGTGCGTCGACACGGAGGGCGGCGGTGGTATCGGGCGGCCAGAGCCGACGCGGCGGCGTGGGCGCGCGGCCGGCGGCCCAAGCGGTGTCGCTTGGTGACCCACCCCCCCCTCCGTGACGCGGTGGCCACGAAGCTCGCGCAGAAGCGGTCGCCTCAACAGATCGCCGGCTGGCTCCGTCAGGCGTATCCTGATGATCCGACGATGCACGTGTCGCACGAAACGATCTACCTGAGCCTGTTCGTGCAGAGCCGCGGCGTGCTCAAAAAGGCACTGCAGGCGCAGTTGCGCCAACGACGCACGATGCGACGTCCGCGTGCCACGGCGCCGAAGACGGGCGGTTACATCGTCGGGGCCGTCTCGATTCGCGAGCGCCCCGCGACGGTGGAGGACCGCGCCGTGCCGGGACATTGGGAGGGCGACCTGATCGCCGGCGCGCGCCAGTCCTACGTGGCGACGCTAGTCGAGCGGCACTCGCGCTACGTCTGTCTCGTCCGGCTGACCGGGCGCACGACGCGCACGGTCGTGCGAGCGCTCACCGAGCACGTGCGGCGGTTGCCCGCCGGCCTCATGGCCACGTTGACCTGGGATCGCGGCCTGGAACTGGCAGCCCATCGCACGTTCTCGATCGCCACCGGCGTGCAAGTCTATTTCTGCGACCCGTACAGTCCGTGGCAGCGCGGGACCAACGAGAACACGAATGGCTTGCTGCGCCAGTATCTGCCGAAGGGGACCGACCTCGCCCGCTACACGCAGACTCAACTGAATCGGATCGCGCGCGAGCTCAATACGCGGCCACGCAAGACACTCGGCTATCGGACGCCGGCAGATATACTCGCGGAATCCGTTGCATCGACCGGTTGAATGCGAGATCCCTAGTCAGTCAATCGACCGCACGAGTGGCCACTTGAACGGCCGAAGACCGAGTAAAGAAGGACATCCGGCGGTCGATTCTTCGATCAGGGTACCTGCGGGCCCACTGAGCAACGACATCTGTCGGCATTCGACGCTTGCAGGGAGGCGGAGGAATGACATGACCGTTGGCAACTGTCAAAAACCCACAGACAGGTCCTCCGAGGGCGAGGACCAACCGAGAGCTGACGGCAATGTGTCGACGACGGGCCCAATGATCGACGACGCGGCGCTGGCAGAGTTGCTGGACCTCGACCGACTGAGTCCGGGTGTATTCGAGCGAGTCGTCCGGATCTACCTAGACCAGGCGCCAACCATCCTCAGAGAACTGAGAGCAGCCGTTGACGAGAGCGAACCAGAACGCTGTTCCAAGGCGGCACATTCGCTGAAGTCTTCGAGCATGAACGTTGGTGCCAAGACGTTGTCTGGACTTGCCCCGGTTTCGTGGACGGGTACGGACTTGGGTTTCAAGCACTCTGCGGCAGCTGTCTCCTCTCGTAGTTGATGGGTGAACGATAGCCGAGGGCCGAGTGGCGACGGTGCGGATTGTACCAGCCCTCCAGCCACTGGAAGATCGCCATCCGCGCTTCGGCCTGGCTGCGGAACCGTCGCCGGTTGAGCACTTCGCGCTCGAGCGTGGCGAAAAAGCTCTCGGCCATGGCATTGTCATACGCATCGCCGATGGAGCCCATGGAGGGCATCACGCCGGCGTCGCGGCATCGTTTGCCGAAGGCGTAGCTGGTGTACTGGCACCCGCGATCCGAGTGATGCACGACCGCCTCGGGCCGGCGTTGCGTCAACGCCATGTCGAGTGCGGCGAGCACGAGTTCAGTCCGGAGATGCGTCTCCATGGCCCAGCCAACGATGCGTCGCGACCAGACGTCGAGCACGATGGCGAGATAGAGGAAGCCGGCCCACGTCGGGACGTACGTGATGTCGGCCACCGAGAGACGATCCGGGCCCGCTGCAGTGAACTCCCGATCCACTTGATCCAGCGCCCGGTCAGCGGTGGGATCGCCGATCGTCGTGGTCACGAAGCGCCGCGGCCGCAGGCCCTGCAGGCGCGCTGCGCGCATCAGGCGGGCCACACGTTTCTTCCCGACCCGACGGTGGTGATCGTCGGCCAGCTCCGCGTGGATACTCGGCGCCCCGTACGCGCCGTCCGACCGCCGGTGGATCGCATGGATCAGGGCCGTGAGCCCGATGTCCTCCACGGCCCGTGCCGACGGCGGCCGCCCAGCCCACGCGTAGAAGCCGCTGGCGGAGACGCCCAGCAGCCGGCCCATGACCCGGACCGGATAGGTGGCCTGATTCGCTTTCATGAACCCGAAGATCGCTTCGTGTTCGGCGCGGTCTCCTGTGCGAACCAGGCCGCGGCTTTTGACAAGATCTCTCGCTCGAGCTTCAGCTGGCGATTCTCGCGGCGGAGCTGCGTCAGCTCGGCACGCTCGGTCGTCGTGAGGCCGTCGGTCCGCCGACCGGTATCGCGATCGGCTTGAGCCACCCAGTTGCTGATCGACTGGGCGGTCGGTTCAAACTCGTGAGCGAGATCTTCGGGAGTACGCCCGGCCCGGACCAACGCGACCATCTGTTCGCGAAACTCCGGCGGGTAGGGTTTCCTGGTGTTCGGCATCGTGGACTCCTTCTACCACAAGGGTTAGGTGTCCACGGAAGCGGGTCAGGCCCAGTCTGCGCTCTGCAAGGAGCTGGAGTCGCTAGGCAAGCGCGGAAGTACCGACGGAGCAGCCAACCTCCTTGACCAGATCGGCGCCCTGTATCCCGAGGTTGAGGTCGCTTTGCAGGATAGAATTGGCGCCCGTCAGGCGAGGGGCGCTGAGCCTCTCGGGTAGGGTTCGTTTCGGGGTCGGGGCATACTAGGCTGCCGCCTCGGTCCCGTAGAGCGGCTTGTCGAGAAAGTACGTGCGACACGCTTCATCGAGCAGCTTGCCAGTGATGGTTACCGGTTGCTTCCGGTATTCGCACAGATTGACCATGTGCTCAATCAGATCGCGCGGATGACACGCCCTCATCTCCAGACCGCGACCCTCATAGTACTCCTTGCACAGGTGGTCGATAAGAGGTGGACCCCATCCTTTGGACAGCTCAGCGGCCAAGTTAAGGTGGATTCCAGGTTCATGTTTCTAAGCCGCTTCCGACTGCGCTGACGAGGAGCGCAGCGACGAGGTCGGCGCACCTCCCAAATCCGAGTACGCCTCATCAGGCGTGCGATCATCGAGCGACGAGTGCGGTCGCTCGGCATTGTAGAAGTCGATCCACCGGCCGATGCTGGCCCGCGCCTCGGAGCCAACCTCGAAGTCGTGCAGGTAGACGCACTCGTACTTGAGCGAGCGCCACAGCCGCTCGATGAAGACGTTGTCCATCCAGCGGCCCTTGCCGTCCATCGAGATCTGCACGCCTGCGTCTTTGAGCGTCTGAGTGAACTCCAGGCTGGTGAACTGGCTGCCTTGGTCGGTGTTGAAGATCGCTGGCGGTCCGTACTGCGCGAGGGCTTCCGCGAGGGCCTCCACACAGAACGAGGCATCCATCGTGTTGGACAAGCGCCACGACAGCACCTTCCGGCTGGCCCAATCCTGGATCGCGACCAGGTACAGGAAGCCGCGGTGCAGCGGAATGTACGTCACGTCGGCGCACCAGGCCTCGTTCGCACGGTCGACCGCTCGGTCGCGCAGCAAATAGGGGTAGACCCGGTGCTCCGGGTGCGGAACCGACGTGCTCGGGCGCTGGTACAGCGCCTGGAGGCCCATCTTTCGCATCAGACGACGCACCCGCTTCCGACTGACGGCGAAGCCCTCCCGGCGCAGCCAACGCGCCATCTGCCGCGATCCGTAGAACGGGGTTTCCAGAAATTGCTCGTCGATCCGGCGCATGAGCTCGAGAGTCAACTCACTCTCCCCGAGACCATCGTCGTAGAACGTCGAGCGCGAGATCGACACCAAGCCACACTGTCGCGAGATGCTCAGTTCGGAGTGGTTCGAGTCGATCAGCATTCGCCTTCGACCGTGACTCAACGGCCGAAGGCCTTGGACAAAAAATCCTTCTCGATGACGAGCTCGCCGACCTTCGCTCGCAGCTCCTGAATCTCCGCATCGCGAGACGCCTCTCGGCGCTGCTGGTGGTCCGAGAAGACGTCCACAAGCGCCTCCTGGGCTTTCTTCTTCCAGTTCGCGATCAGGTTCGGGTGGATCTTGTAGCGCGACGACAGCTCCGCCATCGTCTGCTCGCCGCGAAGCGCCTGCAGTGCCACGCGGGCCTTCAGCTCAGCGGGGTATTTTTTCCGTTTCTGCATGATTCCGATCTCTCCATTCTGAGGTCGGAATCCACCTTAGCAACCTGTCCGAATTTCGGGGTCCACCTCTATAACCGCCTGGTCGAACGTGATGCCATGTTGTTTACACACCATGTAGAAGATCGCTGAGAACTGTTCGAGTGACGGGTTCGGGGCGTACACCTTGTATGGGATGCGCCGAAGAAATGCCTCGTCTGCAAGGCTCCGGGGTTCGAGGTTTGTCGCAAAGATCACGAACACGTCGAAGGGAACTTCGAACTTCCTACCGGTGTGGAGCGCAAGGAAATCGATTCGAGATTCGAGTGGGACGATCCACCGGTTGAGCAATTCTTTCGCAGGAACCTGCTGACGCCCGAAGTCGTCGACGAGTAGGACCCCGCAGTTGGCCTTCATTTGGATCGGCGACTCGTAGAATTTCGCCAGATGATTGAAGTTTAGGTTGAGCTGGTCCATCGTCAGCTCGCCGCCGACCGTGATCACGGGGCGCCGAATACGTACCCATCGGGGGTCGGGTGTGGTCTCGGACCTCACAAGAGAGGCTCTCTCATCAGCCGGCTGCAGCACGTGCGTCACCGGATCGAACAGGGTCGCGATCTCGCCACCGATATTGAGAGCGTACGGCATGTAGATGGCTCCGCCCAGAGCACGACCGATTCCGGCGGACATGACGCTCTTTCCGTTTCCGGGGGGGCCGTAGAGGAACATCGCGCGTCTGGCGTTAACCGCCGGTCCGAGCTGGTCCAGCATGTCGTCGCTCACGATGAGCTCTTTGAATCCTGAAGCGATCACCTGTTGATCGATGGTCGTCTTATGTCGGCGGACCTCCTCGACGTAGCGCACATATTGGTCGAGCGGGACCGGTGCTGCGCCGACGTACCCGTTGGACTCGAAATGCTGGGCCGCACGCTCGCGGCCTCGGACGGTGAGCCCGTATCGGTAGCCGGCGGTTCCGATGCCAGACGAGCTCCTGACCTCGATCAGCTGCTCGGCCCGGGCGGCCTCGATGATCGGCTCCACAATGGAGAACGCGATCTTGATTTCGCCCGACAACTCATTTCCGTTCAGCTCACACCGGCTGAGGGCCTTGAGGCTCAGCGCTAGTAGGTTGTCGCCGGAGAGACCGGTCTCGGCGAGGGTCGTGGGCGCCTCGGGAATGAACTGCGATCCGCCGTCTCCTTGCGGGTCGGCACCGACAATTGGCGTATCGGCGTCCCGAGGTAACTCGAGCCCGCTGACCTTGTGGTCGGCGCTGTTCTCCTCGGTCTCCTGCGGCAGGAACAGGGATTCGTGAGGTGCGTCGGTGGTTGACTGGGTCATGGGTACTTTCGCCGACTATTACGTCATCTCCCTGAGGACCTCTGGGACGCAAAGACCCCTATTTGGAGCAATCGGTCGCAGCTTGTCGATCTGCAATCGGAGCTACGAGCCGGTGAGCTCAAGCAAGTCCGGCTGGTACCGATTACATAATTGATGGACAGTAGAGCCCGCTCGACGTCCACGCGGATTTCCCTGGTCATTCTCTTCATGGGTGGGAGCACCGTGCTGGCGGGAGTGGTAGCCGTGACGGTCACCACCGTCAACTCCTGGGCGTTCGTCGTGATGCTCGCAGTCTCGACGCTTCTTGCCACGTGGGCCACGTGGCAGGAATCCAGGCGTCTCTTCTCACAGCCCACCCTTCGGCTCGCTGAGACGATTCGTGCAATCTCAGCGTCTCAAGACTACTCGCTTCGCGCCACCAGGCGGTCGCAGGACGAAGTTGGAATACTCGCTGAGCGGCTCAACGGCCTGCTCGAAGTAATGGACGAGCGAGACCACCACTTGAAGGGCGAAGGTGACCGTCTGGAGAAGGAGGTTGCGGCCAGAACCAGGGAGCTTCGCGAGTCGAACCGGCGGCTGGAGACCGCGACGGAGGAGGCGATTGCCACGAATCGCGCCCAAAGTCAGTTCATCGCCAACATGACCCACGAGATTCGGACACCTATGAACGGTGTCCTGGGTATGGCTGAGCTTCTCTTCAACACCGACCGAGTCCGCAGCAGCAAAAGTTCACGAGAACGGTGTTGGAGTCGGCCGAGGACCTGCTCGCCATCATCAACAACATTCTCGACTTCTCGAAGGTTGAGGCAGGCAAGCTCGAGCAGATCGACAGTCAACCGTTCAGCCCGCTGGAGTGTGTGGCAAAGGTCTCAGAGCTTCTGGATTCTCGTGCCAAGCCCAAGGGACTAGAACTGTCGCACGAGTGCGCCGACGATGTGCCAACCGCGATGCTTGGTGACGGAAAACGGGTTCGACAGGTACTAACAAACATCATTGGGAACGCGATCAAATTCACCGAGCACGGAACCATCGTCGTCCGCTCCTCCCTTGTGAAGCACGACAAAGGCACGAGCACGATTCGCTTCGAGGTCGTTGACACAGGCGTCGGCATCCCCAGCCACCTTCACCAGCACGTCTTTGAGGGATTCTCACAGGCCGATACATCGACCACCCGCCAATTCGGAGGAACAGGGCTCGGCCTTGCTATTTCGAAACACTTGGTGGAGCTGATGGGAGGTCGGATCGGTGTTATCAGCAGACCAGGTGTGGGCTCCAATTTTTGGTTCACGATTCAGGGAGAGGTCTGGCACGCTGTCACCGCTGCCGACCGTGATCTCACGGGCGTACACGCGCTTATCGTCGCAACGACCCATGCGAGTCGGGATGCCCTGAAACATCAGCTGACGACGTGCGGCGGCACCTGCGTCACTGCGGCCAATGCGGAGAGCGCGCTTGAGATGCTTCGGCCAGAAGCGGATAGTCAGCAGCCGTTCGACGTGGCACTGATCGACACGCAAGCACTGGACTGCTTCGCCCTCGCCCGTGAGATTCGCTCGGTTGAGGCGACGAAGTCACTACCGTTGGTGTTGGTGTCAACTGTCGAACGAGGGGGCCACGAATTGCGGGCGGCCGGAATCGACGGTTCTCTCAGCCTGCCTGTTCAACCGGATCGGCTGTACGCCTGCGTGGCGCGGGTGACAGGTCGTCTAGACGTTTCCGTCAACCCCGCGGACCAAGGGCAGATCGAGCAAGATGCCTGGGGATCTAGCCGTCATGTCCCTGAGGGGCACCCTCCCGAGAGTGCTCACTCGCGCGCTCATGTTCTCGTGGCCGAGGACAATCTGGTCAATCGGGAGGTGGCGACGACCATGCTCGAAACCCTGCGATGCAGCGTCGACGTCGTCGACGATGGTGCCCAGGCGGTCGGGGCTGTCAAGGGCAAACACTACGACGTCGTCTTCCTCGATTGCCAGATGCCTAATCTCGACGGATATGAGGCGGCGGGTCAAATCCGTCAGTTGGAGCAACAGGGCCTGGTCGGAACCGCAAGCTCCACCTGGCCCGCCGAACATCTCCCGATGGTAGCGCTGACGGCCCACACCGCGCCGTCTGATCGAACCCGCAGTCTCGAGAGCGGCATGGATGACTACGTCAGCAAGCCGTTCACGCTCAATACGCTGGATGGAATGCTCGGCAAATGGGTCGGGCAGCTCGAGTCCACGCCAACTCCCGCCGTTGAGAGCACTCCGATCGAGATCGATGCCACAAATGACGACCCCATCAGCGAAGCTTCGCTCGATGGGGTTCTCGAGCTGGACCGCCTCAGCGGCGGGGGGGTCTTTGAGCGTGTCGTCCGCAGCTACTTGGACATGGCACTCGACACGATCGAACACCTTCGGACTGCCGTCCGAGAGGGTGATGCCGCCGGAATTGCACGGGCCGCCCACGATCTGAAGTCGGCCAGCTTCAATGTCGGGGCGCAAACTCTGGCCACGCTCAGCACGGAGCTCGAGGCGGTCGGAAGGACCGGGTCCACTGATGGTGCCGAGGTGCTCGCGGCAGAGCTCGACGGTCTCTACCTAGCCGTCAAGGCTGCGCTTGAGGAGCGGCTCGAAAAGTACCCGGCCCGTGACGCTGTCTCTGCCTGAGCGGGTCGGCTGCCGCTTCCACGTACTCCGTAGTAAAGGCAGGGCCCTCCGGACCGAAGGTCACCAACGGACTATCCCCGGATTATCCGACGCGGAGAAATCTGCAAGGATTGTCTCCTGGCGATTCTGTGGATCTTGAAGGCCGTTGTCGCCAACGCGGTCGCGGATCCCAACATATAATCGCATCCTGTCGCTCGCCGGTCATCGAATCACGGGATCACGGAATCACGGCACGAACGAGATGAACATACGGGAGATGTATGGGCCCTAGACTAGTGACAGTCGTCGCCAGCGTCGTGACGACCGTGGTATGGATGCCGTCACCCGTTCTGGCTCAAGATGACCGCTGCGTGTTCCTTTGCGCACCAGAGCTCAAGATAGAGCCGACGCTCACGTTCGAGCCCATCTTCCAGAGGCCGACGATCGAATTGCTCGATGACGGCGAGGTCGTTGGCCTCATCCAACCCCCGACGGAGTCGGTGTTCGAGTTGGTTCTCGCGATCGGTATTCCAACCGAGATTCCGCGCGTTGGATTCACGGCAGAGACGATCTTCATTCCCTCTGGTGATGCTGCAGCGAATCCGTTTACCGGAACGACGGCCAATGAGCTTGGGCGACCGTCGCTTCGCGGTAACGAGATCGAATTCGAGCTGGAGCTGAACCTCGGGATCGTGGAACCGGAGCAGACAGGAGGTTGGGTCGAATCCCATTTCGACATCGTGGACAAGATCAGCAAGGCTGAGCGTCCGACCGACACCAGCAGCTACACCCATAAACTGAACTTCGAATGGGATACCGCCGTGCGTGCATTCAATTGGCTGTCGGACGGAAACTGGCTGCGGAATGTGGAGATCGAGGGTTCACTCGACTACGTCGCGACGGGACTTCCGAAGGCTGGCGATGTTGTGGGTGGTGAGGAGCGGTTCCTTGACGACGATAGTCCCTGGTCGTTTTCACTCGTATTCGTATTTCCGCTTGCCCCGCTCTGGCCCTGATTGAGGTAGCCGGCGATTCAGTTGTAGGGTCTCCTCCTAGCCATCGCTGCCGGGGTGCGGGTCACGACGGTGATCCGTCACGCTGTTCGAGCCATTCTCCGACCTGTTCGAGCACGGTCGCGAGCGCCGCCCGCTGACGCGTCAACCGAGCCCGTGTCTTGATCGGTGTCTGCTTGAGCGCGAAGAACGTACTGATCGTGCGGAGCACACTCGTCTCACGTCCCAACGCCATGAGGCCGGCGTACGCCAACGCGACGAGTCCTCCGGCGACGGCGAGCGCAGCCTGTGCGCCGAGCTCGGTTCCCACGGCGACGGCGAGGAGCGCGATCCAAGTCCCGAACATCAAGAACCCACCGACCAATCTCCACGTCGCCCGGCTTTGGAGGTCAGGTGCCCACTGGCTGACGTATCCGGTCGCCCAATACGGCAGCCAGAAGATCACCAGACCTGCCACTGCGAGGGGCACGAGGAAGAGGGCGAGCAACCCTTCGCGCACGATGAATCGTGCCACGGCACGCGCCGTGACCCGTCGGTCCACATCCTGGTCGCGGAGGCCGACACGTTCGAGGCTCGCATCGTAGCGCCGCAGGAGCACGATGAGCGAGCCCAGGCGCTCAGGATCCTCTTGCCGAAGCTTCTCTATTCCTTCGGCGATCAGGCGTCGCCGGACCATGCGGTCCTTCGGTGCTCGTGACATGCCTCGCGCTACGGCATACAGTCGGGCGACGCGTGCCACGAGGGGGAGCTCCCCACGCGGGTCAGCTTCGACCATCACACGGCGGAGGTTCTCGCTGATTCGGTCGGTGAGATTCCGGACAGCATCTGTCTCGTCATTCACCGGACCGTGGGTGGAAATCAGGTCGTCGCATTCCAATGGCGCACCGAACACTGTGGTGACACGCGAGTGAAACGCGGCGAGGTGCTCGAAGTTGAGCCCCACCGGAACGATCGAGACGTGATGCCCCGTGGATGCGCTCGACAGGGCTATTCTTGCGGCTCCCGTTCGGAGCGGCTCAAGCCGCCCGTGCTCGTGGCTGATTCCCTCCGGAAACAGGCAGATCGCTTGGCCGTCAGCAAGGGCCGCCTCGACGGCTCGAAACATCTCAGCGTTGCGTCGGGTGTCCGCACCTACGTCCATGTGGCGATAGACCGGGATCGCACCTGAGTGACGCACAAACAGACTGAGGGGATGACGCCGAAACAACGTCGACTTCGCGAGAAACCGGACGCGTCGCCCAGCTGTCGTCTGGATCACGGCGGGGTCGAGAATCCCATTGGGATGGTTGGCCACGAGCAGCACCGAGCCATCGGGAAGTCGTGGACCGACGCGGTCGACCCGGTAGAACGTCCGGACAGCCAGTCTTGCGAGCTCCCAGACCCACACACGGGGACGTCTGGAAGGGTCTGGTGTCGCCATATCGAGCTACAGGGGTTTCGATGCAGCCACACGTAGGCGCACGTAGTCGACCACCCACACGCCCGATTCGCTGAGAATGCGCGGCTTCAGCAGTGAACGCACATCATCGAGCAGCGATGGCCGTTTCTCCTCGGGCACGCCGCCTAGGAACGGCTGCGCGAAGATCTCAAGCCAGCTTCGAATATCGGACGGGAGAGGGGTGGGACGGGGGAACAGTATGTTCACATCGATCCGAAACCCCTGCGACTCGAGCAGGGCGCCGTATTCCTCCGATGTCGGAAAGTACCAAGGATCCAGCGTTCGCGCGTCGACCCCTCGATCGGCGAGCGCGTGTCCAAACGCCTCTCGGATCGAGGCCACGCAGCCTGAGCCGCCGAGCTCGGCCACGAATCGTCCACCTGGCTTGAGTGCATCCCATATCCCAGCGATGACCGGTTTCGGAGTGGGAATCCAGTGTAGCGCGGCGTTGCTGAAGACCGCGTCAAAGACACCGTCGAAGCTGAGGTGTCTTGCGTCTTCGATGCGAGCGTCGAGTCCGCGCTCGAGCGCCGCCCACACTTGCTCGGGACTGCTGTCGATTGCGATGACGTGGCATCCAGCATCGACGAGGTGTTCGGTCAGGGCACCGTCACCGCAGCCGACGTCGAGAATCCGTTCGCCCGGTTGTGGGTCGAGGAGATCCATCACCGGACGCCCGAGATCGGACACGAACCGGGCGTGCTGTGCGTAGCGCTCGGGGTCCCACCTCGGTTGCATGGCTCACACCTTACCGTCGATGTCCAGGCGACCGGTGTAGATGGCCATCCCGACCACGGCGTCGATCCCTTCACGGTCGAGCTGGTCTATTTCCGCCTGAGTCGTGATCCCTCCGGCGGCGGTCAGGCGGCGGGATGTCGCTCCGTGGACCGCCCTGACGGCGTCCAGATCGGTGCCCTGCATCAGACCCTCGTTGTCGACGTGCGTATAGAGAAACTCTCCGCAAAACGGTTCAAGCAAACGGACCGCTTCGACGGCCGACAGATCGACCGCTTCTGTCCACCCCTTCACGACGACCCGGCCTCCCTTACTGTCGACCGCAGCGATGATGCGATCGACCCCGACAGATTCTGCGAGCCGTCTGGCGAAGTCGATGTCAGGACGGCCATTTCTAAACAGCGATGATCCAACGATGACTGCTGTCGCCCCATAGGCCAGGACGTCCCGCGCGCGGTCGACCGTACGGATGCCACCGCCCACACGGCAGGGTAGGCGAGGGGCGATACTGCGGACCAGGTCGTCGTTGGACCCCGAGCCCATGGCGGCATCGAGGTCAATCAGCTGTACCCTTGGGAAGGACCGGAATCGCTCGACCCAGGCCTCCACGTCGTCGCTCGCGATCGCTGGGCGCTCACCCTGGATCAGCTGGACAACCTGGCCTCCCTTCAGATCAATGGAAGGAATCAGCACGTCACAACCGTACCGGAATGCCTGCGCGATGGAGGTGCTGCTTGAGCTCGGACACGGCATGTTCGGAGTAGTGGAAGATCGATGCTGCCAGTGCCGCGTCTGCCTTGCCCGCCGTGAACACCTCGACGAAGTGGTCGAATGTGCCGGCTCCTCCCGATGCGATCACCGGGATCGAGACGGCTTCGGAGACCGCGGCGGTCAGGGGGCAGTCGAAGCCACGCTTCGTGCCGTCACGGTCGATCGACGTCAGTAGAATCTCTCCGGCACCTCGGTCGGCAGCCTCTCTTGCCCACTCGACCGCATCGCGCTCGACCGGTTTCTGCCCACTCCGCACGTAAACCTGGAACCCGGCCTCGCAGCGCTTGGCATCGATCGCGACGATGACCGCCTGACTGCCGTAGCGTCGCGCCAGGGCCGTGATGAGCTCAGGATCAGATACCGCAGCGGTGTTCAAGCTGACCTTATCTGCACCGGCTGTGATCGCTGCCTCTGCGTGCTGCTCATCCCGAATGCCGCCACCCACGCACAGCGGGAGAAATACGTGCTGCGCCACCGCGTGGATCGTGTCGGCCAGGGCCTTGCGCTTCTCGATCGTCGCAGTGATGTCCAGGATGACCACCTCGTCGATCCCTTCCTGGTTATACCGAATCGCAAGCTCGGCGGGGTCTCCAGCGCTGCGAAGTCCTTCAAAGTTGACGCCCTTGACGACGCTCCCGTCGCGAACGTCCAGGCAGGCGATGATCCGTTTAGACAGCATGGGTGTCTATCCGGCGAAGGAGCCGACCCGCGCGAGGAAGTTGCCGAGGATCTTCAATCCCACGTCACCGGATTTCTCGGGGTGAAACTGAACGCCCGCCACCTGGTCGCGCTCGACAGCACTCGCGAACTGAACACCGTACGTGGTCGAGGCGACAGAGTCGGAGGTCACGGGTGCGGCAAACGAGTGGGTGAAGTACACCTGATCTCCGTCGGCGACGCCGTCGAGCAGCCACGATGGGCGCTTGAGGTCGAGGCTATTCCAGCCGACGTGAGGCACTTTGAAGTCGTCCCGTGTGCCTTCGTGGCCGGGGTCCTCGATGAGCGCACAGTCCCCAAGCATCAGGCCCAGCCCTTGTAGACCCGGCGCTTCCGAACTTCCTTGAAACAGCCATTGGAGCCCGAGGCAGATGCCAAGTAACGGCACACCCCGCTCCACTTGTCTGCGCACCGCGTCGGTCCAACCGTCCACGAGTGCCCGGGTGGCTTCGAAGTTGCCAACGCCGGGCACGATGACACCCGATGCCGTATCCAGCTCGTCCGGACGTGTCGGTGTGAAGAACTGCGCTCCAAGGTGGTCGAGTGCTTTACGTACCGACGTCAAATTTCCGGCACGGTAGTCGATGAGCGCGATCATGAGCGGCTCGACCTCACAGGAGCCCCTTTGTGCTGGGGAGGGCCTTGCCGAGCTGTCGATCTCGCGAGCAGGCGACGCGTAGAGCGCGGGCGAACGCCTTGAAGAGTGCTTCAACTTGGTGGTGGCTCGAGCGCCCGTACAGCACCTTGAGGTGTACATTGGCGCGCGCGCCCTGAGCGAATCCATCGAAGAAGTCATGCACGAGCTCGGCCTGCAGGTCCCCGACTTTCTTCACCCGCAACTTGAGATCAATGACCGAGTGAATCCGACCGCTGAGATCGATCGCCGCGACGCCGAGCGTCTCGTCCATCGGCATGACGAAATAGCCGGCGCGGTTGATGCCGCGCCGTGCGCCAAGTGCCTTGGCGACCGCTTCCCCGAGGGCGATCCCAACGTCTTCGACCGTGTGGTGCTGGTCGACATCGAGGTCGCCCTTGACCTTGACTGTCAGATCGAAGAGACCATGTCTGGCAAACAGCTCGAGCATGTGGTCCAGAAACCGGATGCCAGTTGCAACGTCAAACCGTCCCTTGCCGTCCAGTACGAGACGAAGGCTGATTTGCGTCTCGGTCGTGTTCCGGTCGATCGTTGCGCGCCGCGTGCCTGCTCTGGAGGTCGCCTTACGAGTCATCGGAACACTCCACTACGCGGGTCGCCACCGAGGCGGCGTGGGCCACAAGGCCCTCGGCATTCGCCAGGGAGAGCGCCGTTGGTGCCAGTCGTTTTAGGCCTCGACGCGTGAGGCGCTGCACGCTGCAGACCCGCACAAAGTCTGACGCGCTCAGCCCGCCCCTGAACTTCGCCGCGCCGCCGGTCGGGAGGACGTGGTTTGACCCGGTCGCGTAGTCTCCGGCCGCCTGGGCGCCGTACGGTCCGACGAAGACCGTACCGGCCCGCGTCAGGCGACGTGCGACCGATTCGGTCTCACACACGACGTGTTCGGGCGCGATCTCGTTAGAGAGAGCAATAGCCTCGCCCAGCGAACTTGTGACGACAGCCACGCCGTAACGCGCCATCGCGGGCTGCGCTGTGGTGTGCGAGACCAGACGTGTCGCGACGGCCTGAACGACGGCGCGGGCCAGGCTCATCGTCGGCGTAATCAGGATCGGTCGTGCCACCGGATCGTGCTCCGCCTGCGCAATTAGATCTGCGGCGATCCAGTCGGGATTACCGCCACGCGCGACGATGACGATCTCCGTTGGGCCGGCGTAGAAGTCGATCGGACAATCGTCCGACACGCGTGCCTTGGCAGCAGCCACGTATGCGTTTCCGGGACCGACGATCTTGTCGACCTTTGGCACCGCTGCCGTGCCATACGCGAACGCGGCGATCATGTGGGCGCCTCCCGCTCGGAATAGTCGCGAGACTCCGCATTCGAGCGCAGCGGAGAGGACGGCTGGTTCGGGACGGGGACATGCCGCGATGATCTCACCGACGCCGGCGGCGCGCGCGGGCAGCGCGGTCATCAGGAGCGACGATGGCAGCGGGTATCGACCACCAGGGACGTAGCATCCCACTCGCTCGAGCGGTGTGACGCGCTGCTCCACGACGACCCCTGGTACGACCGTCGTGCGCCAGTTCTTCGGCACCTGCCGCGACGCGACTCGGCGGATATGGTTCGCCGCCTCCTTGATGGCGCGCTTGACGGCAGGCGGTGTGTCGCGCGCTCCCTGTCGAATCTCCTGGCGAGACACTTCGAGCGGTCCTGTGACGCCGTCAAAGCGTTGGGCGTAGTCCCGTAGCGCCTTGTCGCCGCGCCGGCGCACCCCACCCACGATCCTACCGACGCGACGCTCGAGCGCCGCGTCCGTGCCTGCGCGCCGTGAGACCAGCCGCTGCACCGCGCGCGTGTTGGATGATGCGATGATCTTCATCGGTCTGTCGTCCTTCGTCATCCCTACAACACGATCTTGTTGAGCGGATACTCCACGATGTCCTGGCCGCCGACCGACTTGAGCTTGGGCATGAGCTCTCGAACGGTGTGTTCTTCGAGAATGGTCGTCACGGCGACCCAGTCGGGATCGCTCAGTGGCGCGACCGTTGGCTTGCGCAGAGCCGGCAGCAGCTGGAGCAGCGAGTCGAGGTTGTCGCGCTCGACGTTGAGCATCAGCCCCACGCGGCCCTGGGCCGCGATGGCTGCCCTCAACAACAGTGCGATGTTATCGAGCTTTTGTCGCTTCCAGGGGTCATCAACGGCTTTCTGGCTCGCGATGAGTTGGGGGTTCGACTCGAGCACCGTATCGATGATCCGAAGGTGGTTCGCACGCAGGGTCGAACCGGTCTCGGTGGCCTCCACGATGGCATCAGCGAGTCGCGGTGGCTTGACTTCGGTGGCGCCCCAGGAGAACTCGACGTTAACCGAGACGTTGAGTTTCTTGAAGTACGATTCGGTCGCGCGCACCAGCTCCGTTGAGATCGTAGCTCCCTCGAGATCCGCGGCCGACTGGTAGGACGAACCCTCGGGCACAGCCAGGACCCATCGGACCTTGCGGAAGCTCTGCTTCGAATAGATGAGGTCAGTAATTGTGACGACCTGCTCGCCTGTGGCCGCATGGTGCTCGGCAATCCAGTCCTGTCCAGTCAGGCCAGCGTCGACTGCATCGTCGGCGACGTAGCGTGCCATTTCCTGAGCTCTGATGAGGGTGCACTCAATCTCAGGGTCGTCGATCGTCGGGAAGTACGAACGAGAGCTGACGTACACGTTGAAGCCCGCCCGCCCGAGGAGCTGGATCGTTGATTCCTGGAGCGAGCCTTTCGGTATTCCCAATCTCAGTGTCATCTGCGTGTCTCTCCGTCGTCATGGTCGGGGTGGGGCGATACAGAGCGAATCACGCGTCGAGCTCCCGAAAGAAACAGGTACGTTCGCCGGTGTGGCACACGTTGCCGTCGCCCAACCGTGTCACCCGAAGCAGCACGGTGTCATCGTCGCAGTCGGTGAGCACCTTCCGGACCTGCAGCCGGTTGCCCGAGGTTTCGCCCTTCATCCAAAGGGTGTCGCGGCTGCGGCTAAAGAACGTCGCAAAACCCGAAGTCTTTGTTCGCTCGAGCGCCTCTTCGTTCATGAATCCAACCATGAGAACCTCGTTGCTCTCATCGTCTTGCACGACTGCTGGAATCAATCCTCTCAGTTTCGAAAAGTCCATGGTTTATTTCCTTACGCCACAAAAAAAGGCCTCGCCGGTGGCGAGGCCGCGTGGTGCGCTTCTGGTTGGTTATCGAGCCCGTCAGATTCAGAGCCAGCCGCACGCCCACCGACCCGCCAGATGGCGGGGATGATGATGGTGATGCGCGTGGTTGATCCGAATCTGCATCGTACGAGGTACACTAGCGCAGCCTCCGCAAAGCTGTCAAATACCTGGCGTGCACTGTGTCGGCACCGACCCTGTGGCAGATGAGGTTCGGACTCTGAAGGAGGTTGTTCGATGCGTGGAATGATTGGCTCCGCCCTCCGGCGATCGCAGCTGATTCACCCAAGACGGGCCACCAGGTTGAGGTGGGTCGTGTACCTCACTCTAGTGATGACGGGTGTTCTGGGTCTCGTTGCGAGCCAGGCGATGGCTCAGGAGGCCGCTGCTGGGGACGCACGTACCGCACTGGATGAGTACCTCAGGGCATGGAACGCGGCCGACAACGAGGCGATTGCTCAGATCAGCAACTTCCCCCGCGTCAGCATTGGACTGAACGGCCAGGTTGTCGCCCGCCAGAGTCCGGAAGAGATCGAAACAGATTTCGACCTGTTGCGACAGGCAGAGGGATGGGACCATACGACCCTTGAACTTGTCGAGGCGGTCCATACGTCAGACGACAAGGTGCACTTCAAGGTTGTGTCCAGCCGCCGACGGGCGGACGGGACAGCCTATCGGACCGGTCCCGCTCTGTACATCTTCACGCGACAAGACGGCAGCTGGGGCCTCCAGATCCAATCGATCTTGCCGCCAACCTTCGCGGCGCCGTGACACCAGCGCTCGCTTGGATTGACGCGTCAGGCCCTTGCCGTCGCCCTTGGGACACTAGCCGGAATGGGCCCTGGGGCTGGGTTCCAGTCCGACCATCACTTCGGTGGCCTTGATAATGGCAGTCGCTTCGTCGCCCCGCCTGAGGCGCAGCTCGTCGGCCGCATCGCGTGTGATGACCGCCGTGAGTAGCTGATCGTCAATGCGAAGACGCACCTGGGCCAGTAGCCCGTCGCGTCGCACTTCTTCAACGATCCCCTGAAGGCGGTTTCGGCCGCTGAGGGAGACCAGAACTCCCGAACTGGTCCGTGCAGATCGCGATGTCGATGGACTCGTGGCTCTCAGAGTGAGAAGCCGATCGATCTCTGTGTTCCGAATCCGGTGATGTCCGCCCTCGGTGCGAACGGTTCGCACGCTGCCTTTGTAGATCCACTGCTTGAGGGTCGAATAGGCGACCCCCAGTTTCGCCGCCGCCTCCCGTACCGTGAGCAGTGACATGATTTGGTATATTACGGACTGAATCGTTTGTAAAAACGAATTAAATCATACTAAATCGTTCACAGTATGTGCGCAAGTCGAATTTCGCTGCTGGTCGTTTGTCTTGGCCTCGGAGCGTGCGATTCCAGTCCCAGCGGCAATGGCGCCGAACAACTGGTCGTGTCGGCGGCTGTCAGTGTGTCAGACGCCTTGCGGACCGTCGCCGATGCGTACACACCCGTCAGCGGAGTCGACGTGCTCCTCAATGTTGCAGGATCCGACACGCTTGCGACCCAGCTCATCAACGGGGCTCGTGCCGATCTGTTTCTCAGTGCCGACTATCGGCAGATGGACCGAGCCGAGGAGGCTGGGAGGATCCTGACGTCGACTCGTGTCGATCTGCTCTCGAATCAGCTCGTCGCTGTGGTGCCAACAGATCGGGCTCACACGGCTTCCGGTATCGACGACCTGCTTCAGGCGCCCTGGGTCCGGTACGTGGCCATGGGGGACCCCGATGCGGTTCCGGCTGGTGTCTACGCGCGACGGTATCTGCGGAGGGTCGGTCTATGGGATGCCGTCCAATCCAAAGTCGTCCCGACGCGGGACGTCCGGGCCGCCCTGGCCGCCGTCGAGGCGGGCAACGCCGATGTCGGTCTCATCTACCGAACCGACCTGGCTGTGGACACGATGGTGCGAGTGGCCTTCTCCGTGCCGGTTCATGAAGGTCCACGCATCCGTTATCCCGTTGCCCTGGTGGCCGATGGCCGAAACGAAGCGGCGGCGCAACGATTCCTCAGTTTCCTCCGTCGGTCCGAAGCCCGAAGGATCTTCGAGGAGGCCGGCTTCATCTTGATGGGAGAGGCGTCGTGACCCCCGCTGAGCTCGGCCAGGTGGCGGGATTTAGCGTCATCATGGCGGTGCTGGCCACGGTCCTGATGTTTCCGCCTGGTATCGCCCTGGCCTGGCTGCTGGCTCGCCGGCCGTTTCCAGGCCGCGCTGTCGTCGAAACACTCGTATCACTTCCGCTTGTGCTACCGCCGGTTGCGACCGGGCTCATCCTGCTGAGGCTGTTTGGCCGTCGCGGCCCGATCGGACGGGTGCTGGACGAGATCGGACTCGATGTCGTCTTCACGTGGAAGGCGGTCGTCATCGCGATGGCGGTCATGGGGTTGCCGCTGTTTGTGAGGGCGGCGCGCAGCGGTTTTGAGCACGTGGACCAGCGGTATGAGCAGATTGCGTCGACGCTCGGCGCGAGCCCCATCCGAGTCTTCCTGACGATCAGCCTTCCGTTGGCTGGGCGCGGTGTCTTGGCCGGGGTGGTGCTCGGTTTCTCCAGAGCGCTCGGAGAGTTCGGTGCCACCGTCATGATCGCCGGGACGCTGCCGGGTTCGAGGACCCTGTCAACCGCCATCTACTCGTTCACTCAGACGGGTCAGGATGGTCCCGCTACCGTCCTTCTTTGCGTGGCCGCAGGGATCGCCTTCGCGGCGGTCTTCGTCTCCAATCGGCTGGGTGCGACAGGTTGATGGCGGGCGTGCCGATCACGCTCGACTTCACTCTCCGGCAGGGGGCGTTTACGCTGGAGATGCACGAACGCTTCGAGGCGAGAGCCGTTGGCCTGTTCGGACCGTCCGGTGCCGGGAAGACCACGGTACTCGAATCAATTGCGGGTCTTCGCCGTCCTGTTCTCGGAACGATCGAAGTTGATGGACGTGTGCTGTTCGATTCTGAGCGGCGTATCGATCGGGCCGTCTCGTCCAGACGTGTCGGCTACGTCCCGCAGGATGTGGCGCTCTTCCCCCACATGAACGTGCGCCAAAACATCGCCTACGGCATGGACCGCGAGGCATCGGTGGTTCCAGACAAGGTCATGCAGACGCTCGAAATCGAGCCGCTGGTCGACCGGAACGTGGCAGGATTGTCGGGCGGAGAGCGCCAGCGTGTCGCGATTGCCAGAGCACTGATGTCGGGACCCAGTCTGCTGCTGTTGGACGAGCCGCTTTCGGCGGTCGATCAGACGCTTCGCGAGAGGATCTTGCCCTACATCGAACGCGTGCGAGACGAGCTTTCGATGCCCCTCATCTACGTATCTCACTCGGTGGCCGAGGTCGGTCGCGTTGCCGACCGCATCATCACGATCGAACAGGGACGCGTCGTGCCGTCGGGCGCTACGGCAGGCCCACCCGGAGCACAGTAAAGAGGAGAAAACAGAGGCCCGCCCCGACGAGCGTCATCGACAGTCCCCACGCCATCAGTTGATTGAATAGTTTACGGGTGTCCACGCTCGGCGGTGCCGCCGCCATGCACAGTGCCCCGAGGGTCGACAGCGCTGAGACATCGACGAGATGGGCGCCGATGTTCATCGACGAGGCGATGGCGAGCGGTGCGACACCGCCCAACTGTTCTGCCAGCCCTGGCACGGTGGGAAGGAACGCCGGGAGCACAACGCCCGAGGTGCTGCTGTAGATCGAGATGAAGCCGGTGGAGAAGGCGACAACCGCGGTGACGCTCTCTGGCGTCGAAAGTCCAGCAAGCAGTTGCGTAAAGAGGTCCAGGCCGCCAGTTTCCTCTAGCACGGAGATGAGGACCGTCACTCCGCAGACCATCATGATGACCCGCCAGGGCATGAGCTTCACCGCCTCAAGTTCGTCGCCCGCTCTCAGGAGCGACAGGACGATGGCCGCGGCGAATGCACCGAGCCCTACGTGCACCTGGAACAGAACAACGCTGGCGATGAGCGTGCCGATCACACCGATGGTGATCCAGTGGGTGGAGTTGAAGGCAGCGTCGCTGTCCGTCGAGGCCTCAGATGGGTTGCTCGAAGGGACCGCGAGCGGTCCGGAGTGATATCGACCCAGGAGGCGCCAACCCCCGAAAAGAAAATAGGCCAAGAAGGCGATCGCGAAATGCGCGAGCAGGTTGTTGAGATACGTCAGTTGCGCGTAACCATCGAGGCCGATTTCGGCCATGACTCCGTTGACGATGACCCCCGTCGGCGCGATGGGCGAGAGCGAACCGGCATTGGCCCCGTTTCCGACCATTATCGCCATCAGAAACGCCGGGACGCCAACCTGGCCGGCGACCGCCATCGCCATCGGTGCAACCAAGGCCGTCGCCGCGATGTTCCCAGGGCCGATTGACGCCAATATGAACGCGAGCAGGAAGAACATCATGGGCATGACGCCGACATTGCCCCGGCAGTAGTGCACAGCCTTGTGGGCGATCCGATCGAGCGTGCCGTTGGCCTGCGCCTGAGAAAAGAGCAGCGTCACCCCGGCGAGTGTCAAAAAAAGCCGGGTAGGGAACCCCGCCATCACGTCGTTCGCACTCATCGAGGCGACATATACGCCTACAATCCATGCGAGGGCGATGGCCAGGAAGCCGACATGGAGACGGATGGTGCAGCTCACGACAATCGCGACGAGCAGCGCTCCAAGGGAGATCACGGCGGCGTCCATGGGCGGCGAGTATAGCTCAGTGCCTGAGAGATTCCGCGAGAAACTGAGACAATTGATTTCTCCACATGTCGCCGGTAGCGCCGCTTGGCCTCACCGGGACTAGACGAAAGGACGAAACGAGATGCCGTCGCAATCTCGGTGGTCGAAGTTTGTGCGTGGTGCAGGGATTGTCGGGGCGGTACTCTTGCCGATCGGGGCGCTCGGGAGCCGTCTTGGGATCTGGCCGTTCTTGGTCGGGTTCCTGCTGCTGGCGGTGGGAGTTCTGCTTGCCGTCATGGCGCTGCTGGGCGGCGTCGCGCGGTTCGTCGTCAGTGCGCGGCGTGGTGCGAAGAGCGAATACCCTGCGCTCGCGATCGGTGTTGTCCTCGGTCTCTTGGTGGTCGGCTTTGTGGGCTCGCTGCTTAGCACGGCTTCCGGAGCGCCGGCGATCCATAACATCTCGACCGATCTCGATGACCCACCTGCGTTCCGAGCCGTCCTGGAATACCGGCAGGGTGCCAACCCCCACACGTACGACGCACGCCAACAGATCGGCGATGCCGGCACGCTCGGCGAGCTGCAGCGCGCAGCCTTTCCAGACCTCACGACGTTGAGGTCGAGTGTGGGCGTTTCGGACGCGGTGGACCGCTCGGTGGAAGTTCTCGAGAGTATGGGTCTGGAGATCGTCCAGGTCGATAGAGACAACGGTATCGTCGAGGCGACCGACACAACGTTCTGGTTCGGGTTCAAGGACGATCTCGTGGTGAGGCTGCGGCCCAGCGACGACGCCACGCTTGTCGATGTGCACTCCGTCTCTCGAGTTGGTGGGGGCGACCTCGGAGCTAACGCGCAGCGCATCCGAACATTTTTCGAACAGTTCGAGCCTCGTTGATTCGGGCGCGCCCTCGACACACGTCGAGGCTGGTCGTTCGCGGGCCCTTCTCGAAAGGAGCCAATAGTGGGAGAGGTCGTACATACCAGTAGGTTACGAGTCGAACGGGTCAAGGGACCGATTCGCCAGGCATTTCTCGACGGCTTCGACACGCCTATCCGATTTGGTGTTCATGGTGGCATCAAGGCCTTTTACGGAGTCGAACCCGAAGAGGAGGTGCCGGCCACTCTCGACCACATTGTCGCCGCGGTCGGGGCTTGACTGCTAGGCACCCTTGCACGCGCACTGGAAGTGCGCGACATTCCGGCGCCGCCCAACAAGATCACCGCTATTGTTGAGGGAGATATCGAGGCGGTCGACAAGGTGCTGAAGATCACGAGGATTCGAGTGCGTTACACGCTCGCAATTCCGACGGGAACCCGTGAGAAGGCAGAGCGTGCCGTGAACCGGCACCCGATGAGCTGTCCGGCCGCCAACAGCGTTCGAGACTGCATCGAACTGGACATCAGCGCCGACATCACCGAGGAGTAGTCGTGGGGCAACAGCGGGTCTGACCTGCGCCGGTCGCCCTAGACTACGAGTCCAAGTGGGAGACAATCGCGTCGACGAACTCTGTCGTCGTCGCGGTTCCGCCAAGGTCGGGAGTCCTGACGGTTCCCTCGTGCAGGACGCGCTCGAGGGCATCGACGATCCGATCGGCGGCCGCATCCTCATTGAGATGTCGCAGCATGAGTACCGACGACAGGAGCAGCGCCGTCGGGTTTGCTCGCTGCTTCCCAGCGATATCGGGAGCCGTTCCGTGAACCGCCTCGAAGACGGCGAGCTCTTCACCCAGGTTGGCCGAAGGAACCAGACCAAGGCCTCCCACCAGACCGGCGCACAGGTCCGAGATGATGTCACCGTAGAGATTCGGAAGGAGCAGGACGTCGAACCGCGATGGATCTTGGACGAGATGCATGCTCGTGGCGTCCACGATCTGCTCGGTGTACTCGATCTCTGGGAATTCTTTGGCTACGGTCCGAACCGAATCAAGGAACAGCTCGTCACCCAATTTCAGGATATTGGCCTTGTGAACGGCGGTCACCATGTGGCGCTTTCTCTTGCGCGCATACGCGAACGCGAACCGGGCGATCCGCTCGGAGGCAACTCTGGTGATGATCTTCAGCGACTCGACGACCCCAGGCACGACCTCATGCTCGAGGCCCGAGTACAAGTCCTCGGTATTCTCGCGAACCACGATCAGGCTGACCGACTCGTATCTGGTCACCACCCCAGGTAGACTGAAAACCGGTCTGAGATTGGCGTAGAGACCGAGTGATCGACGAATCGCGACATTGACGCTCGAGAACCCTCCGGCGATCGGGGTTCCGACCGGACCCTTAAGCGCGACGCGATTCTTCTTGATCGAATCGAGGACGGCGCTCGGCAGCGGCGTCCCTTCCCGCTCGTAGACCGCGAGCCCTGCCTCGTGTCGGTCCCACTCGATGTCGACGCCGGTGCGTGACAGCACACGCAGGACCGCATCCGTGATCTCCGGACCGATACCGTCCCCTGGGATGAGCGTAATGCGATGACTCATGCGAGCTCCAAGCGCTGGTGACCGAACGCGACAGTATAATCGGCACTCCTACGCCAATGCCGGACTCGTCCCACGCAGTCGACTGGCGACCCTGGGGGCCCGAAGCGTTCGCCACGGCCGATGCCGAGCAGCGGCCGGTCTTGCTGAGCGTTGGCGTCTCATGGTCGCTCGGCTGTGCCGAGATGTTGCGGACGACGTACCGTGACCCTGCCGTTTTGGACTTGATCGAACGCCATTTCGTCCCGGTCTGGGTGGATGCCGAGGACCGTCCCGACATCAACGACCGGTACAACCTTGGGGGCTGGCCGACAACAGCGTTCTTGAGATCGGACGGACAACTCCTGGGCAGACGTTCACCGAGTCGGATCGCATGGTCGACCTACTGCGGCAGGTTGCAGACGCGTGCGCCGCCCGCCACCAGGAGCTGGCGCCTGGCACCGGCCCGACTCAGCCTCCGCTCACTCCAGCCCGGCCGACTCCTGATGGCCCGCCGACGCTCGCTCTCCACCTGGAGCCGTGGTTGGCCGAGTACCTCCGCGATGCCTTCGATCCAGAGCACGGCGGATTTGGCCGCGCCGCGAAGCGGCTCGACGAAGCGCCCCTGCTCCTCGCCCTGGCCGGATGCCGCGGGGAGAACAACGCGATGTGCCAGGTGGCGACGCAGACCCTCGACGCCGTCGGATGGGGGCCGCTGTTCGATGATGTTGACGGCGGTGTGTTTCGGTATGCCGAGGGACGCGACTGGTCGCAGCCGCACGTTGAGAAGCTACTGAGCGTCAACGCGAGCGCGTTGCGATTGTTTCTCGAGGCTTGGGATGCGACTAGCGACCGACGCTATCGCGACCGTGCTCTTGACGTTCTCCGCTACGTCCGAGAGACGCTCGCCGACCACTCCCACGGTGGATTCTTCGCCAGTCAGCAGGCCGATGACCTGTACTACGAGGTGGAGCCGGCGGACCGGTCGAAGTTGCGGCCTCCCCCCGTCGATCGCGTGCTGTACACCGGTGCCAACAGTCAGATGGCGCGAGCCTATCTTCGAGCTGCCGAGTTGCTGGATGATGGGTCGCTGCTCGACTTCGCCGTTCTCACCGTGGAGCGGGTCGTCGGCCAGTCGTATGCGCGCGGTGAAGGTATTGGCCACCGCGTCGACATGGACCAGCCGCTGCGGGGATTGTTGGACGACCAGGTTTCGGTCAGCGAGGTTCTGTGTGAGGCCTATGCCGCGACCGACCGGGACGTGTATCTCGACCTCGCCCAAGAGTTGATGCTCTTCGCGACGCGTACGCTCGCAGACGGTCGCTCCGGCGCTCTGGTCGACCGGGCTGTTGCGGCGGATGATGTGGGGCTCCTGCGTCACCCGATCACACCTTTTGCCCTCAATTGCCGTGCGGCTCGGATACTGGCTCGGCTGGGACACATGGCGGGCCGCTCAGACCTACGTGAGCAGGCCGGCGTCGTGCTGGCGTCTCAGACGAGCACGGCGTTGTCGAAGGGTGTGGAGGCGGCGGAGTACGTACTCGCGCTGCAGGCTATCGGCCCTTCGGAACCCTCGTGATAGACTCCCCCCGCCGGAGGTCGATGTGTCCCCTGAAGGATCGTCTCGCTCGTCGTTGATTCCTGCCCTTCACACGGTTGCCGCGCGCTTGCGGATAGCGTCCGTACGCGCGACCTCGGAGGCCGGGAGTGGGCACCCGTCTAGTTGCTGCTCCGCCGCGGACATTGTCGCGGCGTTGTTCTTTGCGCACATGCGGTTTGACCCAACCAAGCCCCAGCACGAGGACAACGACCGGTTCGTCCTGTCCAAGGGGCATGCGGCTCCCCTGCTGTATGCCGCCTGGGCCGAGGCCGGGTTCGTGGACTCAGCAGACCTGCTCAGGCTGCGCGAGATCGGGTGCGATCTCGAGGGACATCCGACTCCACGGCTCCCGTTCGTCGACGTCGCCACAGGCTCACTGGGGCAGGGGATTTGCGCTGCGATTGGCATCGCGCTCAACGCCGGTCGCCTGGGATCGGACTACCGCACGTATGTTCTCATCGGCGACGGTGAGTCTGCCGAGGGCTCGGTATGGGAGGCGGCGGCGGCGGGTGAGCACTTCGCTCTGGACACCCTGTGTGGCATTACGGACGTCAACGCGCTCGGCCAGAGTCGCGCCACACAGTGGGGGCACGACATGGACGCCTATGCGCGGCGGTGGGAATCGTTCGGGTGGCACGCGATTGTGATTGATGGCCACGATCCCGAGGGAATCCTTGATGCGCTGGAGGAGGCCGGACGAACGAAGGGCCAGCCCACCATGATTCTCGCCCGAACACTCAAAGGGAAGGGAATTCCCTCGATGGAGGGGCGCGACGGCTGTCACGGCAAGGCGATCGGCAAGGGGCGCGATCTCGATGCGACGCTCGCGGCTCTCGAGGCACAGATGGTGGCTGGAGCTGAAACGCCGGCGATACCCCCTCCGCCAGCGCGATCAGTGACGCCGACGTCCACGTCGCCGGGTGACCTTCCCGCCCCAGCGTACCGACTGGGCGACAAGGTCGCGACGCGCGAGGCGTACGGTACGGCGCTCGCGGCGCTCGGGTCGCTCGACCCCCGTGTGGTCGCGCTTGACGCCGATGTTGGAAACTCGACGTTCAGCGAGAAATTCGAGAAGGCCCACGGCGATCGGTTCTATGAGACGTACATTGCGGAACAGGTCATGGTCGGTGCCGCGATGGGCCTTGCGAGTCGCGGGGCGATCCCGTTTCCCTCGACGTTCGCCTGCTTTCTCACACGCGCATCAGATTTCGTGCGGATGGCCGGCATCAGCAGTTCGAATGTGAAGTTTGCGGGGTCGCACGCCGGCGTCTCGATCGGTGAAGACGGCCCTTCGCAAATGGCACTGGAGGATCTTGCGATGATGCGCGCCGTGCCGCGCTGCGCCGTCCTCTATCCATGTGACGGCGTGAGTGCAGAGCGGCTGGTCGCAGTTGCTGCGGCGTACGACGGAATGGCCTACATTCGAACCAGTCGTCCGAAGACTGAGGTGATCTATGAGCCGACCGACGGGTTCGAAATCGGTGGATCGAAGGTCCTGAGGGAGAGCGCCGATGACGTCGCAACCGTCGTCGGTGCCGGCGTGACAGTCTTCGAGGCGTTGGCCGCGTACGACCGCCTTCGGGCGGACGGCATTGCGATCCGTGTGATCGATGCGTACTCGGTTCAACCGATCGATACCGACACGCTGGTTCGCGCCGGTTGCCACACAAGTCGCAAGATCATCACGGTTGAAGATCACTATGCGACTGGCGGTCTCGGAGATGCCGTGAGCGACGCGGTGGCGGCGAGTGGGATCACCGTGGCGCGTCTCGCCGTGCGGGAGGTCCCACGGAGTGGGAAGCCTGACGAGCTTCTCGACCGGTACGGCATTTCGGCGTCGCACATCGTGAACGCCGTCCGACGCCAGGTCGAGGCCGACGCCCAGGCCGTCGCGTCCGGATCCTAGTGTGGTGAGTTCAGCAGCTCTATACATTCGGCTGCCGCTGCATCCAGACTGGCGGTGTTGCTCATCGTTCACATATGCCCAATATGCTCGCTCTTCGCGCCTTGCCAGTCGGGCGCAGCGCCAGCCTCGATGTACAGAGCTGTTGAACTCACCACACTAGCGCGAGCCGAGGTTCCTACAGTCCAACCTGGAAGGTCAGTCCGATCGACCGGTCAACGTAGTTGCTGAACTGACCGAACGACGGGGATGTGATGTTCTGCTGCACGTCCATCGGGAGGTCCCTGTCGAACAGGTGGAAGATGCGTACTCCGACCCGCACGTCGAATCCTCCGATTCGAACAGGACGCTGAACGTCGAGATCCAGGACCGATACCCTCGGGAAGCGCCCTGCGCCATTGCGCATTCCGACGAAGTTGAGGTCGCCGTCGACCTGCGAGTACGGGAACCCCTGACGCACTTCAAGAACCGGCGAGACGGTCCATCTTTTCATGAAGAATGAGCCACGAAACAGAACACGTCCGCGTGTGTCAGCGTCGGTGTACGAGAACTGATTCGGCCGAATGATCGGGCTGTGAAAATTTCCAAAGAAGTCGTCGAATACGTTGAGGTCGCTCTTCGAGACGGAATGGACGTAGCTGAAATTCATCTCGTGCGGCCCGACGAGCAACCGGGACGTCAGCTCGATTTCCCAGTATCGGGAATGGCCGGTGTCATCCAAGCTCAGGACTCCGCCACCGCTGCTGTCCTCGACCGGGTGCAGTATGAGCTCGTTGTCTCCGACGCGCCGCAGGAAATTGATTTTCGAGAAGAACCGGTCGTTCACCGCATGGAAGTACTCGACATTCCAGATGAAGCTCGACGGTGATTTCGAGGCCGTGAGGTCGTGACTGAAGCGCACGACCTTGCGCACGTTCACACCGTCCGGATGAAACCATGTGACGGTGGGCGTTTCATATGATTCGAACGCCTTGACGTTCAGAGTCGTGTCGGGGAAGAAGATCCCGCCGCCGCTGCGGATGACGCGGCTACCATCCGGTTTGAGGCTCCACACGAAGCCGAATCGCGGCGCAACATTCAGCCCTTCGAGGACCTCGTTGCGGTCGATCCGTCCCCCGAGCTCGAGAAGCAGTCTGTCGTTCAGGCGCCACCGGTCCTGCACGAACAGCCCGAAGTCAGTGCTCTCGACGTCCTGGATGGAAGGGTCTCCATACACGATCAGCTGGCTGATACGACCGTCTCGTCGGCGCACCTCGATGGGCCGACTCAGGCTCTCGCCGGTGAATGCCGCCTGCCGAAGGTCGATGCCCAGCTTGAAGATGTGATCTCCGGCCCAGCCCTGCCGCTGGAGTGTCACGACTTCGGTCCACTGTAGCGTCCAGGTGTCGCGGTCCTGGTCGTTGAAGAAGTGACCGCCGTTCTCTTGGGGGTGGAGCACCATCGGCAGTCCACCCTGGCCAGAGATGTCCATGCCGAGGCGCTTGTAGGCGAGGTTGCTCTCCAGGAACCCGTTCGACCCGAGGATCGCGCGTTCCGACACCGCGAAGTTGAACCCGCGCTGGTGTAGGTCGGCCGACGTCTCCCTTGGTGTGAACGTGTCGACGCCGACGTGATCGATGTTTCGCGGGAAGAGGGACGCCGTCGCCAGAATGTGATGATCGGAGTTGAGATCGCCGTTGAGCTGAGTGAACGAGTCGAAGCTTTCGAGCACGGTGTCGTTCGCCGTCTCCGGCCGAACCGGGACCTCGGTCTTGACGAGACGGTATTGCAGGCTGTGCGCGATGTGGAAACGGCCGCGCTGGAGTGGACCGCCGAGTGTGAGGCGTGGTCGAATCTTGCCAATACCTTGGAGCTCTGAATCCCGAAAGCGAAGGCTGGGAATGAAGTTCGTGAACGCCCATTGCCATTCGTCGGTTCCGCGGCGGGTCTGTACTTCGGCTACGCCGGCGGAGAAGCCGCCGTACTCGGCTGCATAGGGGTTCGGCAAGAGCGTGAGTGTGTCCACTGCGTCATCCGGTAGCGTCGTACCAAACTCGCCGGTGACAGGGTCCGTGACGTTGACGCTGTTGACGCGGAGGCTGGTCTGGGTTCCGAGTCCGCCCTTGACGCTCAGACGCCCGCGTGGGGTTCGGACGACACCGGGGATCAATGGGAGCAGCGCATCGAAGTTTTCACCCGCAACCGGGACGACGTCGAGAAGTTCTCCTTCGAGAGTCTCGACGACCATTGGTGTTTCCAGAATGTCGAGTACGACTCCGCTGTCGCCCTCTACGTCGACTGCTTCTTCGATACCTGCCACGCTCAAGGTGAAATCAAGCTGTTGTGGCTCACCGGCCGTCACGCGGACCGGTGGAAGTGAAGCGTCGCTAAAACCGTCGAGCGACGCCGTGAGAGCGTACAGGCCAGGCGGAAGCGCAGGAAGCTCGAAGTATCCATCGTCGTTCGAATATGCAGTGGTCACCATCTCACCGGTTGCCAGGTCGATGACGGCAATCGCCACGCCGGGAAGTCGGATCGCCCCATCCACCGTCGTTGCGTGACCCGAGACCACCGGCTCCTGCGGATTCCCAGCGGCTTGACCCCACGCAGGTGCCGCGGCGAGCAGACACGTCATGGCGACCGACACAAGACCCCGACGGATGTCAGTCAGCGCGGGAGTGTATTTCATGGATTCACACGGTCGACTTCGCCGAGGTGGGAGCGAGTGAAGTCGCGTCGGGAAGATGCACCGCAAAGGTCGAACCAGCATTCGGCCTGCTGTCGATGCTGATGAAGCCACCACTCTGCTTGAGAAGGCCGTGCGCCATCGCGAGTCCGAGCCCCACTCCCTGGCCCGGCTCCTTGGTCGTGAAGAACGGCTCGAAGACACGCGTCTTCGTTTCCTCATCCATCCCAACTCCCGTGTCCGTCACTGTCAGCCTGACATAGCGTCCTGGCTTCACATCGGGCCTATTGTGCGCGGCGGCCCGGTCCAGTTCCACCGCCGTGGTCTCGATCGTGAGTCGCCCACCGTTGGGCATGGCATCCCGCGCGTTGAGAATGAGGTTCGTGATGACCTGCTCAATCTGCGATCGGTCGCTGCTGACCTGAGGGAGGCGATTACCTAGGTGGAGTTCGATCTGCACTGAATCACCCAGGAGCGGGGCGAGGAGCTCCTTTGTTGATTGCACCGAGTCATTGAGACTGAAGCGCATCGGCCGGAGTCGCTCCTCGCGGCTGAACGCCAAAAGCTGCTGCGTAAGCTTTGCCGCTTCCTCCGTGACTCGCTGGATCTGTTGGAGATCGCGGAGCGCTGGGTCGCTCTCATCGAAACGGAGGGTCAGGAGGTCCGCGTACCCCGAAATCGCGGTCAGGGCGTTGTTGAAGTTGTGCGCGACTCCGGCGGCCAGCTGTCCGACGCTTTCGAGTCGCAGCACCCGTTCCAGCTGCGTCTCGAGTTCACGCTGCTCCGTCACATCCTCGACCATCGCGACCGCGTAGGTCGCGTCCCGTTTGAGATCCTTGATTGTTGAGACTGTCGTCTGTGCCGAGACGCTCGTCCCGTCTTTCCTCAGGTATCGCTTGCTGATACGAGTGCCAAGGCGAGCATCTGCAAAGACCTTTGCCGCAGATTCCGGAGTCCCAGCTGGATCGTCCGGATGCGTGAGGTCGACGATTGAGCGGCCAGCCAGCTCTGGCCCGGTGTACCCGAGCATTTCGCAGAATGCGGCATTGACACGCTGGATTCGCGTGTCCATGGACGCTATCACGATACCGATCGGGGCTTCTTCGAACAATGTTCGGAAGCGCGTCTCACTCTCGCGAAGCTGCTCCTCGGCTCGGTGTCGCTCGGTGACGTCTACCAGAGTACTGATTTGCGGTGTCGCCCAGATACGTCGTGACGGCGCCGTTGACCTCGATGACGATAACGCGCCCATCCTTCCGGCGAACGCGCGCCGTGTAGCTGACGGTCCCGACCTCGCCTTCGATCCGGTGTCTCACCGACTCCTCGACCAGAGCTCGGTCATCGTCGAATATGAGATCCAGGGCGCTGTGCAGCGCCAGCACCTCGGTCTGCGAGTATCCAACGATCTCGGTGAACGTGGGGTTGACGTAGACGAACTGGTCGTCCTGAATAACAGCGACACCAGCCACGGAGTTCTCGACGAGGCTTCGATACTTCTCCTCCGCTTCAACGAGAGCGATCTCCTGGCGCCTGCGATCCGTCAGGTCGCGGAGCTGGCTTAGCAACGCCGGTTCGCCCTCATACTCGATGTATCGAGAAAACACCTCCAGCGGAAACGTCGTCCCGTTTTTCCGGACGGCGTCGTACGTCGCTGAGGGAGAATCGTCGACGCTCGCGACCGGGTCGAGGATACGTCGCTCGACTCGATCTCGGTCATGGGGCGCGACGAAGACCGAGGGAGCTTTCCCTAGAAGCTCATCCTTCCCGTACCCGAACATCCGGCTCACGGCCGCGTTTACATGGACGATCGACCCTTTCACAACAACTGCGACGCCATCCAAAGCGTGCTCCGAAAGCGTGCGAAAGCGCTGCTCGCTGCTTTTCAGATTGAGCTCCTCCGCCTTGCGTCGCTCCATCTCGTTGACGAGTTGGCCGTTGAGGTCACGAACACGGCCGACAGCAAGCCCAACGATTGTCAACATGGTCCCGGCGGCAACGACGATAGCTCGGCTCACTTCGATGGAAGCGCCCATACCGGTGGCCGCTGCCATGAGCATCGTGACCGGCATCGAGGCGGCGCCGGCTACCAAACCAGCCACGGTCCCGCCAAACCATCCCGTCGCTACGACCGGGATGATTACGCTAATGCCAGGGTGCGGGTCGAGGAAGGCGAGTTGAGGGTAGAGGATTGCGTAGCCAACCCAGCTTGCCGCAGCGATGGCGAGATTCCAAGGATACCGCTGCGTAAGGGAGCCCCGGGTCATGATGCATCGCGTGCTCGAAGCGCGTCGAGGACCTCATCATGCACCGGGAATCGTCCTGTCTCGTACTTCGAGAAGATCATAGTCCCGTCAGCGACAACGTCGAAGATCCCGCTCGTGCCCTCGACGAGCTCTGACTCGATACCGAAAGTGTCCTTGATTGCGGCCGCCAACCTGGTGGCCTGAGGCAAGTACTTTCAACGAGCACAGTAGGTAATGGATAGGTTCATTGGAAGGCTCCTCCAGGCCGGATCCTAGCGTTTCGCCAGCCCTGGCACCAGTGGGCCGATGCGAACCCGTATCCGCGTCCCGTAGCATCGCGCCATGGCGGCTGCGCGCGTGGACATTCGATCGCCTGAACGGAGCGTTTCGGCACGTGATGGCCGGTGCTGAGTTGGTTTGCGGTGCAGAAGAATCGATACTGGCGAACGTCGGACGGTCTGACGCTGGACGCGGGCTACCTCGTCCACCGAAACCATCGGCTGAGGACCGATCGCTGACGTGCCGAGAAACGTTCCCGGCGCACCATGTTCGCCAGCTTCCGCAGCGCCTCGGCCTGCGTCGGATACGGATGAATTGTGCCGCCGATCGTGCCGAGGCCGGCACCGCATCGCATGGCGACTGTAACCTCGCTGATCATCTCGCCGGCGTGGCCAGCCACGATCGTCGCGCCGAGAATCGTGTCGGTACCCTTCCTTACGTGCACCCGAGCGAATCCGTCCGACTCGCCATCGAGCACGGCGCGATCGACCTCTTTGAACGGTTGCGTAAACGTTTCGACCGCGAGGCCCTTTTTCGCAGCCTCTTCCGCGTACTTCCCAACGTGCGCGATCTCGGGCTCGGTATAGGTACACCACGGGATGATCAGCCGGTCGGTGCGTGCGCGTCCTAGTCCCAGGGGATGCGGAAACAGCGCATTCTGGATGACGATCTGTGCCATGGCGTCGGCCGTATGGGTGAACTTGAAAGGAAAGCAGACGTCACCGGCCGCGTAGATCCGGCGGTTCGACGTCTGGAGTGTCCGATCGACGGTGACGCCGGACCGGTCGAAAGCGACGCCGGCGGCTTCTAGCCCGAGTCCTTCGACGTTGGGCGCGCGTCCGACGCCGACGAGAATCTCGTCGGCGACGATCTCGTGGTCCTGTCCGTCGGCCGTGTAGCGGATTACCTTCTCCGAACCGCGCCGCTCAACGGCATCGACATCGATACCAAACGCGAATGCCACGCCATCCCGTCCCATCTGGCTCTGGACGAGCGCCGCAGCGTCTGCGTCCTCACGGGGCAGAATATGATCAGTGCGTTCAATCAGAGTCACACGACTCCCGAACCGTGCGAACGACTGGGCCATCTCACAGCCGATCGGTCCCGCTCCGATGACGGCCAGCCGCTCCGGCCGGTCGGCTAGCGAAAAGACCGTTTCGTTCGTGAGATAGCCTGCCTCCTCGAGACCAGGAATCGGCGGGGCCGCCGCCCTTGCACCAGTACAGATTTCCGCACGGTTGAACTCGAGCGCCACGTCGCCTACCTGCAGCGTATTGGGTGCCGTGAACTGCCCGTTGCCGATGAACACATCGACACCGAGGTCGGTAAACCGTCGTGCAGAGTCAACGCCGCTGAGCTGCGCGCGCAACCGACGCATGCGTCGCATCACCTCTCCGAAATCGCGATTCGGATCGGACGTGAGGGTTAGTCCGAATTCGTTCCCGCGAGATGTAGAGGACCAGGCGCGGGCGGCGCGAACGATCGCCTTGGACGGTACGCAGCCCACGTTGAGGCAGTCGCCACCCATGAGGTGCCGCTCGACGAGGGCGACCTTGGCACCGAGGCCTGCAGCAACCGCAGCGCTCACGAGTCCCGCCGTGCCGGCACCGACGACAACCAGGTTGTAGCGGCCGGCAGGGCTCGGATTCGTCCAGTCCGGCGGGTGAACGTTGGCGACGAGCTGTTGGTTGAACGGGTCGTTGGGCTCGACCAGGGCCGGAGTCGAACCGACGGCGTCAGCGGACATGAACCCGGCCACTCCTTCTTCTAGACAGCCCTCTCCGCCCGGAGTTTCGTCGGAGCCGAGGCAGACACGCGGGGGCGATGCTGTGCGATGACGACGCGTCGATGGCTGCTACCGCGCGATCTGCCCTGCCTGAAGCGGGCGTTGCGGCGTACGGGGCTCGTCCGGGTACAACTCGCCGACGTACTGGTCGTATCCGTTGAAAATCGGTGTTTCGAATGTTTCCTCAGTGTCGAGCCAGTACGATACGTTCTGCGCCCACCGAGGGTGTGGGATGTTCGGGTTGATGTTCGAGAGAAACCCGTACTCGTGCGCCTGAACCTGCCAGAAGGTGCTGGGTTCGTCCCTCACGAACTCAATCTTCACGATCGACTTTGGGCTCTTGTAGCCGTACTTCCACGGTACGATGATCCGAACGGGCGAACCGTGCTGTCTCAACAGGGGCTCCCCATAGACACCGGTCACAACCATCGCGAGCTCGTTCGTCGCCTCGTCTATTCTGAGACCCTCCTCATAGGGCCAGGGATACCAGGGTGTGCTGTCGAGGCCCGGCATCTGGTCAGGCACTTCCGCTGTTGTGAATTTCACATACCGTGCACGATCGTTGGGTTCTGCCCTTTCGATGAGTCGGCTGAGCGGAAATCCTGACCACGGTACGTTCATCGCCCACCGCTCGACACACCGGAAGTGGTACACGCGCTCCTCGTGATCGAAGGCGAACAGATCGTCGAGGTCGAGTGTCATCGGGTTATTGCACTCGCCTGTGATCTCGACTTTCCATGGCTCGACCTCGAAGTCGCCGCAGAACTGCCAGACTGGTCCACCCCGCCCAGACAAGAACTCGTAGAAATTGTTGTGGGAGGCGGCGACATCGCGCGGAGCCAGCTCCGTCCGACCGAGGGCCGACGGAATCTCGTATGCGGCGTTGCGGGTGGTGGGGAAGACGTCCGGCCGCTGAAGTGGGACGTCGAGCAACGTGCCCTGTGGTCGTTGCGCGGCTCCGGCGGACGTGCACATGGTCAAGGGCGCGGCCAGGATTCCCATTCCGAACGCCGACAGAAACTTCCGCCGATTGAAGAAAAACTCCGGCGGTGTGATTCTCTGCGACGGCACGTTCGCGGTGTATCGGTGTCCCATGGCTACCTCCAAACCGAGACTGAAGTCTCAGCTGTTCAAGCTTCCAAACCCAACCTGGCACGGAATAGTACAGACTAACACCAAAGGCTTACGAGCGGCGGGGCAGACGGCCCGCTGGACGATTCATGAGATACGCTAGTAGACCTCATTCGTCGGCTGGGAGATGACACCATGTTTGGACCCGAGGCCCTTGCGCACAAGCTGACCGTGACCCCCCGATCGGACGCGCTTCGGGGACGTGACGAACCGATGGATGTGCCAACGGAGCATTTCGTCAACAAGACGCCGCTACAGGCCCCGTTTCCTGACGGAATGGCACAGGTTCTCTTGGGCCTTGGCTGTTTCTGGGGTGCCGAGCGACTCTTCTGGGAGATACCCGGTGTCTACACGACGGCCGTTGGGTACTCAGGGGGCTTCACGCCGAATCCAACCTATCAGGAGGTCTGCAGCGGTCAGACCGGCCATGGTGAGGTGGTGCTGGTTGTCTTCGACCAGGCCACCCTCAGCTGCGACCGGCTACTGCTGGCGTTCTGGGAGGGTCACGACCCCACGCAGGGGATGCGTCAGGGCAATGATCTGGGGACGCAGTATAGGTCCGGCATTTACTACTCGAACGACACCCAGCGTGACGCCGCCGAGGCCTCTCGGAAGGTGTATCAGCGTGCGCTCGCCGCTGCCGGTCACGGCCAAATATCGACGGAGATCACGCCGGCCGGGGCGTTCTACTACGCAGAGGAGTATCACCAGCAGTACCTGGCCAAGAACCCCGGGGGCTACTGTGGTCTCGGTGGGACTGGCGTGTCCTGCGGGTAGCTGCTCAGAGAACGACGAAGACTCACTGCTACGCGCTGAAACCGGTGGCTCCTGGAACCGAAGAATGATCAACGCATCTGCGGCTGTGGTTCCGGGTGCCTGAGGCGACCGGTCGGACGGAGTCGACGATCGGTACTGCGATTCGTCAATGGTGTGACCAGTCGCGGGATTCTGCGCCACGCACTGGGGAATCCTCTCCCTTTTACGTTTCCTCTGAGAGCCAAGCAGTGAGCAGGCTCTGATGTTTCCTCCGACCGAGGGGCGTGTGCCTCCCTGGCAACCCATCTGCAGCTGCGTCTCGTGGCCATGCGTGTTCTCAGAAGCGTTCTTCTCGTTCCGCTGCTACTGCTGTGGACTCTTTCCGCTCGCGCGCAGCCGGGGGGCGGGGGCGTCCAGGCTGAACCGCAGACCCGTGCGGAGATCCTGGAGCAGGCCCGCGAACGAAAATCTGAACAGCTCGAGCCATACCGCATCTCGGATGCCGAACGACGCGTGCGGTTCCTCGAAACGTGGCGTCTGCCCCGCAGGCTCTTCACCAAGGGGTTTGGTGGCGTTCGCCCTGCCATCGGCGGCATGCCGTCGGGGTCAGGATTCGTCGGGGGCGGTGGCTACATCACTGGGTACAACAGCCAGCTTCTCCAGTTCACGGCGAACGCGCGGTACTCAACCCTCGGATTCACCGCCTATGACGCTGGTCTGCTGATCCTGCCGCGATCAACGAGTTTGTCGCCTGTGCAGGGTCACATCACGTGGGGCCGACGCGACTTCAGCTCGCTTCGATTCTTCGGCCTCGGGCCTGAGAGCGGCCGCGATGATCGCACGACGTACAGGCTAGAAGACAACGCCGTCGAGATGGGTGTGGACGCGTGGGTGGGGCGCGTTACCGAGCTGGGAGCCAGTGTCGGCTGGCTCACGAGCAAGCCCGGCCCGGCGACTTCCAGGTCGAGTCTCGACAACCGGTTCGATCCAGGCACGATACCGGGCTTTGGTGCTGAGACCGACTACCTGGTCTACGGCGGACACGCCGTCGTCCGGCTTCTTGAAGAGAGCGTCGAGCCGTCAGTCGGGGTGACCCTTGGCGTGGATGTCGAGCGATACGACGATACCGATGCCGACCAGTACGACTTCACGCGAGTCGTGGCGGACGTGCAGGCACATATCCCTCTCGGGCACCGAAACCGGATACTGGCCTTGCACTTTCGGAGCTCGCAATCGACGGGGGACGGCGGCGGCATCGTGCCGTTTCACTTGATGGAAACGATAGGTGGGGCGAACTCGATCCGCGGATTCAAGGAGTATCGGTTTAGAGATTTACGCAACCTGTACATGAACGCCGAGTATCGGTGGGAGGTCTGGACGTATCTTGATCTCGCCCTGTTCTATGATGCCGGCAAGGTGTTCTCGGATGCCGATGATTTCGATTTTTCGAATCTGAAATCGGGCTACGGGTTTGGCTTCCGGGGCCACGGACCGACCGGCATGGTTCTGCGGTTCGACTTTGCGCGAAGCAACGAAGGGTTCATCCTACATATCGGTAGTGGTCCGAGTTTTTGATCATGGTATTCACCCGGCACGCGGCACTGCTGAGCCTCATGCTGACGCTTTGGTTTCTTGGCACATTCGAGGCGCAGCACCGGAAGTTCTATCCAGATGATCCGCTGCGCGTGGACAACGACACGATCGCCGTACCCAACGAGCCGGCTGAGATCGAGCTGAGCGACATGTTCGACCGGTTTGGCCACATTGTGGCCGACCTTGGTTCGCCGGAGCTTGTCGAGGCGCAAAACGTCAATACCCTCGACGAGGTACCCGATAGCTCGTGGTTTACGAATCGGCATGGTGCGAAGGCGATGTCGCTCGCCGATCTTGTCCGCGGCCCGAACACGATCGACGGGCCCGATATGGGCACGCCGTGGCGTGTCTTTCGAAGCAAGATTGGTGGCCTGACGCCAGGCTTTCAGATCATTGATGGTCGGGGGGACCGCTACGTCATCAAGTTTGATCCTGTCGGGATACCCGAGTTGAGCTCGGCTGCCGAAGTGATCGGAACGAAGCTCTTCTACGCGATCGGCTACAACACCCCTGAGAACTACATCGTCGCGGTCGATCCAGAGGCGGGTCTCACCATCGAGCCGGGTACGGTCGTGGAGGACGAGTTTGGTGACGAGGAACCGCTGACCCGTGGCTTCCTTCGTCGCCGCCTCCAGCGCGTCCCGCGCCTCGCTGATGGCCGGGTCCGCGTGACGGCGAGCCGCTATATCCCTGGCAGACCGCTGGGGCCGTTTCGCTACTGCGGAACGCGGAGTGACGACCCGAACGACGTGATCGTGCATGAGAACCGACGTGAGCTGCGTGGACTCCGCTTGTTCGCGGCGTGGACCAATCACGATGATACGCGTGCCCAGAACACTCAGGACAGTTGGATAGAAGACGGCAACCGCAGATACATCAGGCACTTCCTGATGGATTTCGGATCGACCTTCGGCAGCGGGAGCGTGGATCTGCAGTTGCCGAATCTCAGTTTCCAGTATTGGCTCGATCTGGGCGAGGTGAAGCAGAACCTGCGGAGTTTTGGCTTCAGGACGCCGGTCTATCGCAAGGTGAAGTGGCCCGAGTTTCCCAAGTACGAATCGATCGGTCGCTGGGAGTCCGATTTCTACGAACCGCAGGCGTGGCGGAACGACTACCCGAACCCGGCGTTCGTCAGAATGACCGATCGCGACGCATTCTGGGCGGCGAAGATCATCATGCGATTCACGCGACACGAGCTTGAGGCGATCGTCGAAACGGGTGAGATCACAGATCCTGAGGCGTCGCGCTACTTCCTCGAGACGCTCATCGAGCGACAGCACAAGACGGCTCGCTACTATGTGAGTCGCCTCAATCCCATCGACGAGTTCGAGGTTGCCGCTGGGAGTCTCCGTTTCGTCAACCTTCCAGAACGATACGGGTTTGCCGGACCAGGAACGACCTACCGATGTCAGTGGTCCGTCTTCGATAACCGTGACGGCTCGACGCTGGAGCTTGGGGGCGTGGCGGAGGCAACGCAGGCGAGCGCCCCGCTGCCCGATGAGGCTGCCGACATGACAGCCGGCGGCGAGCGTTACCTCGTGGCTGACGTGTACTCCGTGAGCGATGAGTATCCTGGATGGAACCGGCGAGTGCGCGTCTATCTTCGTCCGGAGAGGACGTCGTTTGTCGTGGTTGGCGTCGAGCGCGAGTCCGATCCGCCGGACGCTGTGATGTAGTCTCCGGCGAGACGCTCCCAAACAGTCCGACCACCCCACCATCGGCGCTGCCATCGATCTAATCTCACACCGTCGACATCACGTGCGCTTCGGATCGCCCGATCTGAGATGTCGCCTGGTCGTCTCCCTACCCCACGCCCGATGGCCGAGCGGCGGGTGGTAAAGTCGGACGGCAGGAGGCTGATGGACATGTTTGAGGAAGCTGAGCGTGGGACCGCGATCTCACGGGATGAGTACAAGAAGCGACTGCCGGCCCTTCGAGAATTGTTACTTCAGGTCCAGCAGGAGCTCAGGACCAGTGCGAGCTCGCCTGCCATTGTTGTCCTGGCTGGCGTCGACTCTGCCGGGCGAAGTGAGACAGCCAATCTTCTGAACGAATGGATGGATCCTCGATGGGTCGAGACGCGTGCCTGGCGGGAGCCGTCAGATGAGGAACGCGAGCGCCCAGCCTTTTGGAGATATTGGCGGGCGTTGCCGCCGCGCGGACGCGTGGGGCTGTTCATCAACGCGTGGTATGGGCCGCCGATGCGGGACCGAGTGGAGGGGTCGTGTGGAAAGGTGGCGTTCAAGAGCCGGCTGGATCGGATTTCCACACTCGAGCGGGCGCTCGCGGCTGACGGCGCGATCATCCTGAAGATCTTTCTGTATCTCGACGAGAAGTCTCAACGCCGACGTGTGAAGGCGCTGCAAAAGAACCCATTGACGCGATGGCGCGTGACCGAACGAGAGCTGCGCGGGCTCGAGCTCCACAGCCGTATCACAGACGTGGCTGAGGAGATGATTCACGGGACCAGCGTTGATGTGGCCCCCTGGCACATCGTCGACGGCGCTGACGACCGCTACCGAAACTGGATGGTCGGTACCTTGGTGTACCGCGCCCTACGCGACGGGCTGGATCGGACGGGTGGAAAACGGCCACCTGTGACGCCACCCCGGCGTCGGCGGAAGACAGGCGTTGACGAGGCAGAGGCGGCACTCCAAGGGGTCGCAGAGAAGTTCACGGTGCTCAGCTCGCTCGATATGACGCAGGCGATCGAGAAGAAACGGTTTCGCACCGCGCTTGAGAAGCAGCAGGGGCGTCTTCATCTTCTGCAGCGCGAGGCTGTGGAGCGCGGACTGTCGACCGTAGCGGTCTTCGAAGGGTGGGATGCGGCGGGAAAAGGTGGTGCAGTCCGGCGGGTCACGTCGGCGCTCGATGCACGGGACTATCACGTGATTCCGATCGGGCCACCGACCGACGAAGAACGCGCCCACCATTATCTCTGGCGGTTTTGGCGCCATCTGCCACGTGCCGGCTACATGACGATCTTTGATCGAAGTTGGTACGGTCGCGTCCTGGTTGAGCGTGTCGAACAACTTGCGACGGACGAGGAGTACCGAAGGGCCTACTCCGAGATCAACCATTTCGAAGACCAGCTCGTTGACCATGGGATCCTGGTGGTCAAGTTCTGGCTTCACATCACCAAGGACGAACAGCTGCGTCGATTCAGAGAACGGGAGCGCGTCCCGCACAAAAGCTGGAAGATCACGGCCGAAGACTGGCGTAATCGGAGGAAAAGGGCTGACTACGAGCGAGCGGTGAACGAGATGGTCACCCGCACGAGCACTCGTCGGGCGCCATGGGTGCTTGTCGAAGCGAATAACAAGTATTTTGCGCGAGTGAAGGTGATCCGCACACTGGCCAACCGGCTCCGGCGCGCACTCAAGCGCTGACGCGTGCGTCGGCCGGTTCTCGGTTGAAGATCGCGGCGAAGATTTGCCGCAGCAGGATCGGTCGCTGCCCCAACAGGTCGAACAGCTCGTCCCGGGGTATCTGGAGAACGGACCCCGCCTCCGTGGCCACGATTCGAAGCTTCCCGATCTGAGGCGCCGACTCGAGACCAGCCAGGGTTTCATACACGCCAACGGAATCGCCTGGGCCAGCCCGAGCCACCGGTTCCGGTCCGTCGGGGGTCGCCAGTGCGAGGCTCCCTGAGATGAGGATCGAGAGCCCAGCCGGGCCGGTCTCGTCGGCAAGTACAGCGTCCTTCTCGAGATCGATTTGCGTGGCCGCGGCCGCCACGTACAGCATCTCGGCACCCGACACCTTCGAGAACAGCGGAATCTTCTGGAGCGCCAGGACCTTTTGGATAGGTGTGAGCCGGCGAGGGAGATCAATCTCGATTGGCCCATCGCCTTTGATGAATCCGGGCTTCGCGCGTTTGCGCTCTACCAACGTTCGGAACAAGCCCTGAACAAGATCAGTGTTATCGGCCAGCAGCGTCCCCAGTTGGTCGGCCCTCAGCTCGAGCGACACCGCTCGATCCGAGGTCTTGACGGACTCGGTCATGAGGCGACCATCCAGCGCCTCCTCGAAGCCGAGGGCGGCGGGTGGGTGGATCTCACGCGCACCTGACCGGCGGCCGGTTGCAACCACTGAACCGTCGAGGAGAAGGTGAAGGGTCGATGGGACAGCACCTTCCCGCATGAGCATCGAGCCTTGGTCGTGCCGAACCTGATGGCCCGCGCCGACGATTCGGAAGAGCTCGTCGATCCCAACCGACGCGAACAGCGGGAGGCCACGCAGCCGGTCGGCCAGGGACACGGCGGGCAATGGTTCCACCCACTGCTGCTGTCGCCGCTGAGAGGTTATCCTGCGGGCCGCAAGCGTCCAGGATGCCGATTCGAAGACGTACCAGTCGCGAACGTTCCGATGCGCGAGAACGTGCTCGATATCATCCGAGAGGCTCCACATCTCGAGGTGGCCAGCCAGGTCGATCGCTGCTGCCGCGATAACCTGGTCATCGTCGTTGATGAGTTCGAGCAGCGTCTCTTCGACATCACGAGGGCGAGTCTTGAGTAGAACATTGCCGCGACGAACCTTCTCGTCGAGTGGGAGATCATCAATGGCGGGCATGACCCTGTGGCGAAGCGGACCGGAGAGAATGTTGTCGAGATACTCGAGCGCGTTTGCGCGGGTCTTTCCGTCGCCCCGCTCGATCGCCCATCGGGTGGCGGCGATGTCCTTCCACGGGTAGATGAGTGGCAGAAGCCGATAGATTCGGTCGATGGTTCGCTCGATCTTCTCTTCCAGTGCCTGAGCCAGGACCGAGTCGCGTGGCAAATTCGCACGAACGAACAGGTTGTGGTGGAGTCCGAGGCGATTGAAATAGTGACGGCTTTCCTTGAGCGCGAGGCTTTCAATAGGGTCCCGCTTGAACTCCAACGATGGGTGCTCGCGCCTCAGTTTCTCGATGGCCGTCACCACCTTGAAACGGAGAAAGCCATCTTCGTCATTCAAGGCGGCGACCAAGACGTCCATCGATTGCTGACACGGGATGCGGGCGAGGGTTGCGGGAATGTGCCGCCGGACCCAGACGTCTTCACCCGGCTCGTTCAAGAAGTATTGCAGTACGTCGACCACCGACGGACCGTAGCTCACCAGCGTCTCACGGGCGCCATTCTTGAGACGTCGGTTGCCGAGCAGTGACACCAGTGTCGGTGCGAAGAGCGAGTCGGTCGCCCCGAGGGCTCGAACGCTTCGGAGAGCTTCGTCGGCCACGTCGGGGTCGGGATCGTGAAGAAGCGGAATCAGCAAGTCGTGAGACCGCGAGTCACCGACCTGACGAATCGCTGCGGCCAGGTCTCGCCGCACCACACTTGCGGTCTCGTGGGTGTCCGCAGCCAACGATGAGAGTGCCCGCCGCGCAATAACCTGGTCGGCTTCGTCCTCGCTACCGGATAGGACCACGGCTGCGGTTGCCACGATACGGGGATCGTGGTCGTTCAGGAGAGACCGGGCCACGTTTGCGGTGGCACCTTCATTCCGGATGCTTGCAAGCGTTCCGATTGCCGCGGCCCTGACATCTGCGTTCTCGTCCCCAATCATCTTCTCGATTGTCGGGATCCACCGCTCGACGATGTCCTGCCGCCCATCCCTGAACGCTCCCAGCGCCCTGGCACGCACCGCAGCCGATTCGTGATGAAGGAGCAAGGCGTAATCAGGTTTCGTTTATCCAGTGAGTCGAGCAGGTCGATTGCGTACAGAACCCGCTGTTCATCAGGGTGTGCGAGCTCTTCCACCAACGTCTCCACCGTTGAGAGGTCCGCGACGGACAACCGGACATCAGCCGGGCTGACACCCTGCTGCTCGATGGACTTTCTGAAGGAAGCGAGGTACCCCTGGCGCGCCTTGATCGCCGTGAAGATCCAGAGTCCGACCATCGCGATGCTCACGACGCTGAGCTGGCGCCACTCGAGACCGAATACCTGAATCAGAATCAGCAGCAATATCGCGAGGCCGGCCTTCGCGAAGCGATCGACGGTGACGTCGACGAATGCCTTCGCCTGGTGTTTCAGTTCGGACGGCAGAGGCAGGAAGAGGATCTCGCGCGTTGTCTTGTCGACTGTGTAGCGGAGGGACGAGTCGAGGATCCGCCCGGCGGCCGATGCCCACAGCGCCCCGGTTGCCATGATCACGATGCCCGTCGCGCCTAAGCGTTTTTCACATGCGTGTCACGAGGGCGCGCACGGTGCGCCCCGCCGGAGCGGCGCGGGGCAGTGGGCCCGCGCGAGCGACGGCGAGGGGTTTGGGGCGCTAGCCCCATCTGAAAACGCACTAGTTGGAATCTAGCGAGATGAGTCTGTGGGCCATGCCCACGAGCTTGGCGAGAGACCCGGCGCACATCTTCTTCATGATGCGGCCCCTATGCACCTTCACCGTGTGCTCTGAGATGCCCAGCTGTGCGGCGACCTGCTTGTTCAACAGACCGCTGACAACGAGGTCGAACACCTCCCGCTCCCGGGGCGTGAGCGATTCGGCACGGGCCCGAACGGCTGCCGTGTCGTCTCTCTCACGACACTGCTGTCTATCTCGCTCCACGGCCCTCTGGATCGCATCGAGCAATGCCTTCTCTTCTAACGGCTTGAGAAGGAAATCGACCGCGCCTGCTTTCATCGCCCGCACACTCATGGGGACGTCGCCATGATCGGTGATGCACACCACAGGAGTTGAGATCTTGTCCTCGATGAGCCTCTCTTGAAGAGCGAGCCCATCCAGGCCGGGCAACCGCACGTCGAGCACGAGACAGGCCGGCCGGTCGTAAGACAGACGTTCCAGACACTCGTCGGCTGATGCCAGCGTCTCCACCTCCCACCCTGCAGCGGCAATGAGACGCGCCAGACTCTTCCGCACGTCTGCATCGTCGTCTACAACAACGATCTGGCCGGCGGCAGTGGTGGTCACGGCACGCGACTCTCACCGATGGGAAGTGTGAAGCTCATGCGGGTGCCCGCGCCTGAGGTGGCTGCCACCCACAGCCGCCCCCCGTGAGACTCGACGAGCCTGCGGCTAATGGCCAACCCGACACCGAGCCCCTCAGGCTTGCTGGTGTAGAAAGTCTCGAAGAGATTGGGGAGCGAAGCCTCTGCGATACCATGTCCGGTGTCTCGAACCGATACGGTGATGTGTGATTCATCATACTGGCTCGACACCGTGATGGATCGCTGCCCGGGCTTCGGCTCATGAAGCGCGTCGATGGCGTTCATGATGAGGTTCATCAGGACCTGCTCGATCTGAATCGAGTCGACTGTAGCTCTGGGCAGTCTTGGTTCACACTCTGTCTCCAGGTCGATACTTCTCATCGTCAGGCTGTTTCGTACCAAACCCAAGGCGCCAGCAATCAGAGAATTGATGTCGACCAGCTTCCGTTCGGTGGTCCCTGTTTTCACCATGGTGCGTAAATGCTTGATCACGTCACCAGCCCGACGGTCGTTGGAGATGATGTCGGACAGGATGTCACGCAGCTCATCCGTGTTCACAGGACTCCGTTCGAGTTGTCGCACTCCGGCCTGGGCGTTGCTCAGGATGGCTGTCAGCGGCTGGTTGAGCTCGTGGGCCAGGGCAACGTGCATCTCACCCAGAAGTCCGACCCTGTCGACGTGAGCCAGCGCCTCACGATGGAGCTGGTTCTCCGACTCCAACTGTAGCTGGTCAGTGACATCGACTGACACTCCGACAAACTTTCTGGCTGTGGTTTCTCCGGAGTCCAGCGGAACACCCTGAACCCGCCAGCGGCGGTAGCCACCCCCCTTTGTACGAACGCGGCAGTCGAGCGCGAGCGCTTTTCGCGCACCAAATACATCCCGGTCCATCAGCTGCGCCACGCGCACTCGGTCGCCAGGATGAAGATGGGAGAGCCACCCTTCGATCGTGCGAGGAAACTCGCCCGGCTCGTAGCCCAGAGCCGAGTCGACATCGCCGTACCACGTCACCTCGCCGGTTTCGACGTCCGACTCCGAAATAAGGTCGACGGCGATGCGCGCGGCGACGCGGAGCCGCTCCTCACTCTCTGCCAGGCTCCGTAGCACCGCTTTCGGTTCGGTCACGTCGCGAACCACGTCGATCGTAAACACGCCCTCGTCCATGAGGGCCTCCACCTGGTTCTCCGTCAGGTGCGGCCGGGTGGCGTTTCTCACCTCCGATGTCGTCAGTCGCGCAAGCCGGTCGAGCACCCGGCGGTCGACCCTCAGCAGTTTGTATGGTCGGAGCAACTCATCCTTGAGGCTGAACGCCCGCGTGAAATCGATCATGAAGAGCTTCCAGTCACTCGCATACAGGACGTTTGCTCCGTGGCGGTCTGTGTCGTGTACCAGCGAGGCAAAGAGAGACATCTGATCGATTTGTGTACCCCAGACCTGAAGGTCGTCTGGCCACCGGCGCTCGGCGAGCCGCGTCTGCTCGTCAAACATGATGTCATCTACCCACCAGCTCAACGCGCCCGGTGTGCCGTTCCACGTTCGAGCCACGGTGACCGGCACCATGTGACTGAGCTCGATGAGCTCGGCGAGCTGGTAGGCCGCGATGTTATGGCGGTAGGAGTCCAGAAGGTCAGGTTCACGTCCCTGGTGCGTTGGGTCCACCATCACCTCGATTGACTGAAAGGCGGCGTCGTGGGTCATCATTCCGTCAGTTAGGGTCAGGCGCCATGGCTGTGTGATCCCTAGCAGCCCGTGGTGAAAGTCCTTCGTCATAGGGATCGACACGATTGACCGCTCGTACTACACTTCGGGCATGGCGATGGGCAAACGACGGCGCCGGGCGCGCCAATCGACGATGTGGGTGGCCACCGCAGATTTGCCGAAGAGCGCAGGGCACCCGTTTTACGAGCGCCTGAATCGCACGCTCGACGAGGCGGGCTTCGATGCCTTCGTCGAAGCGCAGTGCGCGGCGTTCTACGCCGACGGGGTCGGCCGGCCGAGTCTGGCGCCGGGCCGCTATTTCCGGCTGCTGCTGCTCGGCTACTTCGAAGGCCTGGACTCGGAACGGGCGATCGCGTGGCGCGCCGCCGACTCGCTGAGCATCCGCGAGTTTCTGGACTTCGCGCTGCACGAGGCCCCGCCCGACCACTCGACGCTGTCGCGCACCCGGCGCCTGATCGACCTCGAGACGCACCAGGCCGTGTTCACGTGGGTGTTGCAGCGTCTGGCCGACGCCCACCTCGTCCAGGGGTACACGATCGGGATCGATGCGACGACGCTGGAAGCCAACGCGGCGATGCGAAGCATCGTGCGCCGGGACACGGGCGAGGGGTACGACGCGTGGCTGACCCGACTGGCCGAGGCCTCCGGCATCGCGACGCCGACGCGCGCCGAGCTGGCCCGCTTCGACCGGACACGCAAGAAGAAGGGGTCGAACGACGACTGGACGAACCCGCACGATCCCGACGCGAAGATCACGAAGATGAAGGACGGGCGGACGCATCTGGCCCATACTGCCGAGCACGCGGTCGACCTGGAGACGGGGGCCATTGTGGGCGTGACGGTGCAGGACGCGGACGAGGGCGACACGACGACGATGGTCGAAACCCTCATCACCGCGGCGGAACAGGTCGAAGCGGTCGGCGCCGCCGGGATTGTCGAGTTCGTGGGCGACAAGGGGTATCACAGCAACGAGACGATGGTCGGGTGTGCCGCGATCGGGGTGCGGAGTTACGTGTCGGAGCCGGATCGCGGGCGGCGCACGTGGAAGGGCAAGGCGGGGGCGCGCGCGGCGGTGTATGCCAATCGGCGGCGGATTCGGGGCGCGCGCGCGGGCGACGGCTGCTGCGACAGCGCGGCGAGCTGCTGGAACGGCCCAACGCGCATCTCTATGAGACCGGCCGGATGCGCCGGGTGCATCTGCGCGGGCATCCCAATATCCTCAAGCGCGTGCTCGTCCACGTCTCCGGGTTCAATCTGGGACTCCTCATGCGGCAGCTGACGGGCGTCGGTACGCCGCGGAGCCTCCAAGGCCGCGCGGCCGCCGTGTTCGGCGCTTTGATCGCCGGTCTCAGTTGCCTCTGGACCCTCGTATCGCGCTCCTGGGCACCAGAGGCGCGCGATCGCCCGGATTGGTCGTGTAGCGACCCTGTGACACGGTGTCACGAACACCTACCCATCGATTTACGAAGAGCCCCTTCTACCACGGGCTGCTAGCCCGATCTGTTCTGAGGCGACGACATCAGCCGAAAGCAAGAACTGCCGCATCCCCTCTCTAGAAAGGACCTGTTCCTGTCCAGCAAAGACCCCAATCGACGACAGAACGGTTCCGGCGAGGATGAGTGCCTTACCGTAATGCGGGTTTCGCATATAGACGCTTCTTGTGGGGCATCGTCCCAACCGGCCATGCTCGCACGTTGATCAGTACCTACTGTGACGTTGAAACAGCAGGACAAGTTTAGAGGTGGACCCCATCCTTTGGACAGGTTTGCGTCACAGCTAAGGTGGAATCCGGGTTCATGATTCACGCGACCTTGGGCTGACGGGAGACGGGGCGTAGCCCCGGGCTCCGAGCAACCCCTCCGTTAGTGTACGCCTCCTGCGGCGTCCGGTCGTCGAGCGCAGCGTGCGGTCGGCGCTCGTTGTAGAAGTCCATCCACGAGCTGATCCCACTCCGGGCCTCGGAGCCGGTGGCAAACTCGGACAGGTAGACGCATTCGTACTTGAGTGAGCGCCATAGCCGCTCGATGAACACGTTGTCCATCCAGCGGCCCTTGCCGTCCATCGAGATGCGAATGCCCGCCTCCGTGAGCACGTCGGTAAAGTCGACGCTCGTGAATTGGCTGCCCTGGTCGCTGTTGAAGATCTCCGGAGGGCCATAGCGCTCGAGCGCCGCGTGCAAGGCCTCGACGCAGAAGCGCGCATCGAGCGTGTTGGACAGCCGCCAGGACAGCACCGTGCGGCTCGCCCAGTCCATCACGGCGACCAGATACAGAAAGCCCCGCTGCAGGGGAATGTAGGTGACATCCGTGCACCACACGTGGTTCGGCCGTGTGATCGGCAAATCGCGCAGCAGGGAGGGATAAATCCGGTGCGCCGGGTGCGGCTGAGACGTCCGGGGCCGCTGGAAGAGCGCGTGCACCCCCAGCCGCCGCATCAGGCGGCGCACCCGCTTGCGAGAGACCGTGTCGCCCTGCCGGCGGAGCCAGCGTGTCATCTGACGCGAACCGAAAAACGGCGTCTCCAAAAACTGCTCGTCGATCAACCGCATCAGGCGCAGGGTCAACGGGGTCTCGCCCGTGCCCTCGTCGGAGAACGACGAGCGGGCGATCGACACCAAGCGGCACTGCCGTACGATGCTGAGCCGTGGGTGGTTGGGATCGACCATCTCGACTCTCCGGCCGCGGCTCACCGACCGAAGGCCTTCGACAAAAAATCCCGCTCGATGACGAGTTCTCCGATCTTGGCCCGCAGCTCCCTGACCTCGGTCTCCCGAGAGGCCTCCTGCCGCTCGTGGTTCTCCGAGAAGCCGACCAGCACCGTCTGTCGAGCCTTCTTCTTCCAGTGGGCAATCAGGTTCGGATGCACATCGTAGCGGGCCGCCAGTTCCGCCATCGTCGCTTCCTCGCGAAGCGCCTCCAACGCGACCTTCGTCTTCAGCTCAGCCGGATAACTCCGTCTCTTCCGTGGCATGCCAGACTCCTTCTCCTTGGTCTGGATCCCACCTTAACAACCTGTCCGAATTTCGGGGTCCACCTCTCCTTGCCACCGAGGACGGCGATGCGCCGGACTGGCCAGGCGCGACGAGCGAGAATATCGGGAATATTCGAGCGATTCGCAACGCCGCCAGGCGGGATGCAGCGTCGGCCGAATGGCTAGGTATTTCATACTCGGGACACTAGGCAGGGGTCCGACCGCGGGCCGGGAGGCGCGGCTCCGCGCCTTGCTCCAGATAGTGTTTCAGATCGGCCAGTGACTCCGTCCAGCCCGATGCGACCAGCTCGTAGTAGCGTGCCCATCGTTCGCCGCTCTCGGAGCTGCTCTGACGGACGCGGAGCTTGGTTCCTGGACCCGCGACCTCACAGGTGATCTCGAGCGCCATAGGGCCCAAGGCAGGCTGCTCTGGGGGAAGCCAGTGCGCGTCGGCGACCAGGAAGCTTCGGCCATTGTGAAACTCCATGACGGTACCGTGGAGGACACCGCCGAGAGACCCCAGGACGTCATCCTGAAACGGGGTCGTTTCCCATTCGATCGCATAGACGCCGAGCGGTCGCGGAGTCGTCACGGAACGGACGGCTCGCCACCAGACGGCGAGTGCCTCGGGGTCGAAGAAGGCCGCAATCACCTGCGTCGGGGCGGCGATCACCTGAATCGTTTCTTCGAAGTGGAGCTTGCGCCTGCGCAGCATCGGTGAGCCGCCGATCGTATCACTTTGGGGCTTCGCGCAGTCACGTCAACCGCCCAAAGGCGGCATGTGCCTCACGCAAGGTGCTCGCTACGCGTAGAGCAGAAACGGTCGTCTCGTCTCTTCGAACGCCGCGATATCCGACGCCCACGTCTTTGCAATCTCGGTCGCCGGTTCGTCGGCATCGATCCGTTGGCGGACCCGATCGGTCCCAAACAGGATATCGATCGGCAATTTGACACGTTCGTATTCATAGGGCGGCTGACGCCACTCGAATCTTTCTCGGCCCTGCTGCCTCAGGGCCTGCAGGAGTGCCACCGCAACCTGCACCGGGGTGAATCGATGCCGGTCGGTCACATGGATCTGACATCCTCCACACGTCTCGCCGGCATGTTTCTGGAAAGTTGGTTCGAATTCGACTGGCCGGAACACCACACCAAGAAGCTGCAGAGCCGCGAGTGTATCGACAAGTTTCTGGGCGTCGATCCACGGGGCCCCGACAAGTTCGAACGGCCGCGTCGTTCCGCGTCCCTCCGACAGGTTCGTTCCCTCGAAGATTACGGTGCCAGGGTAGACGGCTGCGCTGTCAACCGTCGGCAGGTTGGGCGATGGCATGACCCAGGGCAGGCCGGTCTCATCCTGGTACGCGTCGCGCCTCCATCCGGTCATCGGGATGACCTCCAGATCGGCACCGATCCCGAACGCATCATTGAACAGACGGGCCAGCTCGCCGATTGTCATTCCGTGGCGAAGCGGGATAGGAAACTGTCCGACGAACGACTCGTGGCCGCTCGTCAGCGTCGGCCCCTCGATCATCACACCACCGATCGGATTCGGCCGGTCGCACACGATGACCGGGACGCCTGCCGTGCGGGACGCACGCAGGCAGTTCGCCATCGTGTAGACGTACGTGTAGACCCGCGTGCCAACATCCTGAAGATCGATGACGAGCAGGTCGACATCGAGAAGCATCTCCCGGCTCGGTTCACGCATCTCGCTATACAGCGAGTAGACCGGCACGTTGTATCGTGCATGCCGAGCGTGTGGTGTCTCGATCATGTTGTCCTGGACGACGGAATGGAAGCCGTGCTGTGGGCCGAACAGGGCGCCCAGCGTGGCCCGAGCCGAAGCCGCGATGCGGTCGGCGACATGCGTGAGCTGCGAATTGACCGACGCGTGATTACAGACGAGGCCGATGCGACGGTCGTCGAGACGGTCCGAGGCGAGAAGGTGGTCAGACCCGAGCAGGAGCGACCCGGTATGAGTCATAGGTGGCGTGTGGCGAGCACTTCTCGCGCCGGGCGGCGGTCGCCTGTGCAATTGATCATGCGCGGGCCCTTGAGGAAGACCAGATCGAACCCGAGGCGTGTGTACAGCGCAATGATACGGTCCGTGGCTTGATTGGCGAGGATGACCGGTCCCGGATGACGTGCCAGCCACTCGGCAGCCCGCTCCTGTTCGTGCCAACCGAAACCATCCTTCGAGTATTGGGTGAACGGCACATCATACGGCGGGTCGGCGTAGACGAAGTCGTCCTGCCTCAGCGGGACCTCTTCGAAATCGGTTGCGGTGAATGTCCACCCAGACACAACCGGCGCGTAGGGACTGAAGTCGCGCGTGTAACGGATCGTCGCGTGCCGCCCGAACGGCACATTGAACCGACCGCGCTGGTTGAATCGGCACAGCCCGTTGTAGCCGGTCCGGTTGAGAAAGTAGAAGAGCGCCGCCGCTTCAGCGGTCTCCTCGAGGCCCTCGTCCAGCAGTGCGTTGAAGCGGGCTCGATGCTCATAGAACATCCGTTTGTCGTTCTCCAGCGGCACCCCGATCTGGAAACCTCGCTTGAGCCACCGGTAGAAGTGAATCAGATGCGGGTTGGCGTCATTGAGGAGTGCCTGCTTCGGTTGGAGTCCGAACGCCACGGCCAGACCGCCGCAGAACGGTTCGACGAGACGGCGACCCTCATGCTGCGCCCTGAGGTGCCGGAGGTGGGGAAGCTGCCAGCGCTTCCCGCCCGCCCACTTGAGTGGAGGTCGTGCGGGAGAGGCGGAAGCCCCGGACGCGGGTCCCTGATCCGCCGGGTTCTGAACTGCAGCAGTCGTCATCGCACAGACTCTTGTAAGTGTATACGCTGAAGTTTCTGAGAGAATGGGAAGGCGCGACAGCGGTGGGCAGTGAGCGCTTGCGGGAGCGACGCTGGTACAGGTTGCGATCACTGCGGCGTGACATGTTCGTGAGGGGAGAACCGATGCAGCGATGTGGAGACCGGCGTGGCTGGTGGGTCGCGGTGATAGCGACCAGTCTTGTCTCGACGGGTGCGTGCGGAGGACCCGACACGCTCTTGGGCGGAGATGTCGCGTTCGTCAATGTCGACGTGATCCCGATGGACACTGAACGCGTGCTGGAGGACCAGGCCGTGATCATCGAGGACGGTCGCATCATCGCGATCGGCAGCGTTGATGAGATCGGTCCTGACGAGGGAGTCCCGATCATTGAGGGCGACGGCCTGTATCTTCTGCCGGGATTGACTGAGATGCACGCCCACCTGCCGAGCCCACGCCAGTCGGATGTCGATATCAAGAATCAGCTGTTCCTGTACGTGGCAAACGGCGTGACAACCGTTCGCAGTATGCAGGGTGACCCGTCCCATTTCGGTCTGCGCGACCAGATCGAGCGTGGGCTCCTGGTGGGACCCAGGGCGTATCTGGGTAGTATCGCCATCAGTGGGGACAGCGTCTCGACCCCGGAGATTGCCGAACAGCGGGTACGCGAGTACAAGGTGGCAGGGTACGACCTGGTCAACGTGCACGAGGGGCTCTCCGTTGAGGCATTCGACGCACTGGCCCAGACGGGGATGCAGCTCGACACGCGGGTATTTCGCCAGGCGGACTTCATCGAGCTCGCCCTCGGGAACCTGACAAGCGCGCTTCGTGATGGGACCTTCCTGGTCGTCATCGTCACGTTCCTGTTTCTGGCCAATCTGCGTGCCAGTGCCATCACGCTCCTTGCGATTCCATTGTCTCTCCTGGCGGCGATTGCCGCCATCCGTTTCGCGGGCCTCTCGATCAACAGCATGACGCTCGGCGGGATGGCCATCGCCGTCGGTGCGGTTGTCGACGACGCGATCGTCGACGTCGAAAACGTCACGCGCAGGCTGCGGGAGAACGCCGGCCGTCCGCCATCGGCACGACGCCCCTCGTTGGAGGTCGTCTTGGACGCGAGCCGCGAGATCCGCAGCTCGATCGTCTTTGCGACCGCGATCGTCATGCTCGTGTTCTCACCGCTCTTCTTCCTCTCGGGTGTCGAGGGCAGGTTGCTGCAGCCGCTGGGCTTTGCGTATCTCATTTCCCTGTTCGCGTTGCTGATCGTTGCGCTGACCGTGACGCCGGCGCTGTGTGCCTATCTGCTCCCGGGCGTCCGCAGTATTCTCGAGGCACGTGAGCCAGCGCTGGCGGCAGCCCTGAAACGCAGCTACGAGCGCGTTCTGCCACACGTGCTCCGTCACGCCACGCCTGTCATCCTGGCGGCGAGTCTCCTACTCGCGCTCGCAGTGGCAACGATTCCCTTCATGGGGCGGGCCTTTCTGCCAGCCTTCAACGAGGGTGCTCTCGTCATCAGCGCGGTCACGCTGCCAGGCACGAGCCTAGAAGAATCGAACGTCTTGGGTAGCGCAATCGAGCGACTCCTGCTCGACGTGCCGGAGGTCGAGGCCACGGCACGCCGGACGGGACGGGCCGAACTTGACGAGCACGTTCAAGGTGTCGAATCGGCCGAGATCGACCTCCGGATTGCTCCCGGCGGTCGCCCTCGGGACGCTCTGCTGGAGGACATTCGGGAACGCCTGTCGCTAATTCCCGGCACCAACATCACGATCGGACAGCCGATCTCTCATCGGATCGACCACATGCTGTCCGGATCCCGTGCCAACGTTGCCATCAAGGTCTTCGGCGAGGACCTCGTCGTGCTCCGCACAGTTGGCAACCAGCTGGTCGCGGCCGTGCAGGATGTTCCGGGTCTCGTCGACCTCTCGCTGGAACCGCAGGCCGACATCCCGACCGTCCGAGTTGGGTTCGGCCGGACCGCGCTAGCGCGCCACGGGCTGCCGGCCGGGCAGGCTGCGCTGGCACTGGAAACGGCGTTGCTGGGCCGCGAGGTCGGGCAGGTCGTCGAGGGCCAGATGATGTTCCCGTTGATCCTCCGTTACGCCCCAACCGACTTGGTGGATCTCGACACGATTTGGCAAACGCGGATCGACATGCCAGCTGGAGCCCGTGTGCCGCTGGGGAGCATCGCCACCATACATGGAGGACCGGAGCCCAAATTTTATCGGCCGCGAGAATGTGCAGCGGCGGATTGTGGTCACGGCGAACGTGGCCAGTGGCGATCTTTCCGGTGTCATGGCTGAGGTCCGCGAGCGCGTGGCGGATCTCGTGACGCTACCGGCCGGCTACCGAGTCGAATACGGCGGGCAGTTCGAGGCCGAAGCCGAAGCGTCTCGGCTTCTCCTTGGGCTCGGCGTCGGTGTGGTCGCCGGCATCTTCTTCATCCTGGTCAGCGTGTTCCGTTCGGCGCGCGACGCCGGTATCGTGATGCTGAATCTGCCTCTGGCGCTCGTGGGCGGTGCCGTTGGCGTATTTCTCAGCGGTGGCGTCGTGTCGATTGCGGTGCTGATCGGCTTCATTTCTCTCTTCGGTATCGCCACACGCAACGGCATCATGCTGGTCTCACACATTCGGCACCTCAGGGACGAGCGGGGGGCCGACGCGCGTGACGCCGTCGTTCGGGGTTCGGTCAACCGGCTCGTTCCGATCCTGATGACGGCCCTCTCCACCGGACTGGCGCTCGTGCCGGTCGCGCTTGGACTCGGAGAACCGGGAAGCGAGATACAAGCGCCGCTTGCGCTCGTGATCGTGTGCGGGCTTTTCTCGTCGACCGCGCTCAACATGTTCGTCGTCCCGGCAGCTTACTGGGCCAGCGAGCGTCGTCGGTCGGCCGCATCATAGGTCCGGCGGGCGTGACGATGAGCTCGTGAGCCCTTTCCCAGGTGGGGCTTTGTCGCACCCCGTGCCGTTTATGTCTTCCGCTGGCCTGCCGCGTCTTGTTGTCTCCGGGAACCCCGCCAGAGCATCGCGCAAACGAATCCGGCTAGGAACCCGATTGCCATCGCCAAGAGCAGGAGAACGATCCGCGACGTCCCAGTCGCCATCTCGTAGCGCTCTGTTGAAATTGACTTACATAGAACAACAATGTATGTTGATCCTAGGTATAGGCAAGTGAACTTCGGCAAGGACCTGGTCGCCGCTTCGGCTACGCCACTTGTGCTCGCCATCCTGACAGAGGGCGAGAGCTATGGGTACGCCATCCTCCGGCGGGTGAGCGAGCTTTCTGACAGTCAGCTGCAGTGGACGGACGGGATGCTCTACCCACTGCTGCACCGGCTTGAACGGCTCGGTCATGTCGAGACACGATGGCGAACGTCAGACGTCGGCCGCAGGCGAAAGTACTACCGCATCACGAGACAGGGACGAAGGCAGCTAACCGAACAGCGGCAACACTGGCAGGTGGTTGATACCACCCTGCGTGGCATCTGGTTATCGGCAACCAAAGCGACCGGGACGACACTCGTGCCGCTTTCTCGTGGAACCTGACCGAATGTCCGCATCCGAACGCGGCGACGCGCTGGAGGCGGAGATCGCCCGATGGCGATCCTATGTGCGTCGTCGGCAGGCAATTCACGCTGTCGACGTGGATGAGCTAGAAGACCACCTGCGGGGGCAGGTAGCGGCGCTCGTCGACGCAGGCCTCGCCACGGACGAGGCGTTCCTGGTGGCCGTCAAGCGCATGGGCGACCTCAACGAGCTATCACGAGAGTTCGCTCGCGAGCATGCGGAACGACTGTGGAAGCAGCTGGTCGTCGCTCCCGGCGCCACAACACCAGTCGAAGGTACGGGGCGCAAAGAAGCCATCGTTGTCATTGGGCTGGTGCTGCTCTCGGCGCTGGCGGTGAAGGTCCCTGGGCTATTTGGCCGCGAGCTCTTTGGAAGCAGCACAGGATTCTACGCGCGAAATGTCAGTCTTTTCGTCTTGCCCTTCCTAACCGTCTACTTCGCGTGGAAACGCGGGCTGGACGCCGTCAGCTTACGCTGGCTGGCGTTGGCCTTCGCCATTGCCGCCGTCTTTGCGAACATCTTCCCGCTGACACCCGAGGGGTCAACCGAGGTGCTCACGGCACTCCACTTGCCCATCGCCCTCTGGCTAGCCGTCGGTGTCGCATACGTCGGAGGCAACTGGAGCAATCTTGCCGGGCGCATGGACTTCGTCCGGTTTTCGGGCGAGCTATTCATCTACTACGTGCTCATCGCTTTTGGTGGAGCCGTCCTCACTGGCTTTACGCTAGCGATGTTCCAATCGATAGGCCTGGATGTCGGGTGGCTCGCACAGGCCTGGCTAGTGCCGTGCGGCGCGATGGGAGCCGTCATCGTTGGCGCCTGGTTGGTGGAGGCAAAACAGAGCGTGATCGAGAACATGGCTCCGGTGCTCACGACTCTGTTTACACCGCTGTTCGCCGTTGTGCTTCTCGCCTTCTTGATCACCATGGTGTGGACGGGTAGTGGTATCGACGTCGAGCGAGAGGTATTGATCGGCTTTGACCTGCTCCTCGTACTCGTCCTCGGCCTCTTACTCTACGCAGTCTCCGCGCGGGATCCGCAGGCAGAACCAAATGCGTTCGATGCGTTGCAGTTGCTGCTTGTGGTGAGCGCCCTCGTCGTTGACGGTGTGGCGCTCGCCGCGATCGCGGCCCGGATCTCGGAGTTCGGCCTCAGCCCCAACAAGGTAGCGGCTCTGGGCGAGAACCTCGTATTGCTCGTCAATCTCTCCTGGTCTGGCTGGCTCTACGCACGCTTCCTGAGGAGGCGCGGCTCCTTCGCGGCGTTGGAGCAGTGGCAGACCGCCTACCTGCCGGTGTATGCCGTCTGGGCAGGCCTCGTCGTCGTCGTCTTTCCACCGCTGTTCGGCTACGTCTAGGTTCAGACGGGGGCTGCGCCCCCGGACCCCCGTTCCGCCCTTGCGGGGGCCCAACGCCCCGCGCCGGGCTCCGCGCGGCGCGCTGTGCGCGCCGTTGCCAATGGCCAACCAGCCGCTCGGTGACGTCTCAGAGCAAACGGGGGCTAAGAACACACGGGGTCAGACTGGGGCTGCGCCCCCGAACTACCCGAGCAGGGCCAGCAGAGTGCCTGCCGCAACCGCACTCCCAATGACACCAGCGACGTTTGGCCCCATGGCGTGCATCAAGAGATAGTTGGTGGGGTTGTTGTCCTGCCCAACCTTGTTGACCACGCGTGCAGCCATCGGCACAGCCGACACGCCCGCGGCGCCAATCAACGGGTTGACCGGTTCCTTCGTGACGAGGTTCATCAGTTTGGCGAGGAGCACGCCGGCCGCAGTGCCGAGGGAGAAGGCAACCAGCCCGAGGACCAGGATGCCGAGCGTTTCGACCGTCAGAAACCCATCAGCGCCAAGCTTGCTGCCCACGGCCAGTCCCAGCAGGATCGTCACGATGTTGATCAGCTCGTTCCTTGCCGCTCCCGCGAGTCGGTCAACGACGCCCGACTCCGCCATCAGGTTCCCCAGCATCAACGCACCGACCAGGGGTGTGGCGTCGGGTAACAGCAGCAGACAGAGCCCAAAAACCGTCAAGGGAAACACGATCTTCTCAACCCGCCGAACGGTGCGGAGCTGTGTCATCTCGAGCTTTCGCTCGGCCTCCGTGGTAAGCAAGTTCATGATCGGAGGCTGGATGATCGGCACGAGCGCCATGTAGGAGTAAGCCGCTACTGCGATCGCACCGAGCAGGTCTTCTGACAATTTGGAGGCCAGGAAGATGGCCGTCGGTCCGTCAGCTCCGCCGATGATCCCGATGGCCGCGGCATCCTGTATCGAAAAGGCAATCCCAGGTACGTACTCCGACAGCATCAGCGCGCCGATCAATGTGCCGAAGATGCCAAACTGCGCGGCCGCACCCAGCAGCGCCGTCTTGGGATGAGCAAGCAACGGACCGAAGTCGGTCATCGCTCCGACCCCCATGAAGATCAGGAGGGGGAAGAGGCCGTTGGAAACACCGAGGTCGTAGATGATCCCGAGGAAGCCATCGGGTTCGGCGATCCCCGCGACCGGTACGTTGGCAAGCAAACCGCCGAAGCCGATCGGCAGGAGCAACAGCGGCTCGAACTCCTTCTTGATGGCCAGGTAGATCAAGGTCAGGCAGACCGTGATCATCACGAGATGCCCGAACGTGAGATTGGCAATTCCAGTCGACGAGACGAGCTTGGCGAGGCCGTCCACTACGTGACCGCCACCAGCAGATCTCCAGCCACGACCGTAGCGTTGGCGCGGACCGCGAGTTGGGCGACGGTGCCGGCGACTGGAGAACTTACTTCGATTTCCATCTTCAGCGCCTCGAGAACGAGTAGCGTGTCGCCGGCGCTGACCGCATCGCCCTCGGCGACAGCCAGCCGCAACACCGTGCCCGGAAGCTCCGCGCGAACCTCCGTTGCCGCGGTCACAGAGGCGGGTGCCGACTCGAGCGCCGGCGCACCTTCAGCGACGTCGAACACAAAATCCCGACCGTTGACCTTCGCCGTGTCACCCTCGAGCATGATGTCGAAGGACTTGTCGTTTACGCGTACCGTGTAGTGATTCGGCGCCGCCTCCGGGGTTGCCGAAGCCTGTTCGGGAAGGTTCTTGCGCACACCGAGCGTCGCCTCACCTTTGAGGAAGGCCAGCCCCTTCTCCTTGAGGCTCGCCGCGATGAAGATGTTCTCGTCGGTGACCGGAAGACCAGCTTCCTTCAGGCGCGCCGTCTCGGCTGCGATCCCTTTGTCGGGGTTGGCGTCATTGAGCGCGCGAGGATTCTCCGTTGTTGGGGGCAGGCCAATCTGCTCCTGGGCGATGGCGACGATCTCGGGATCCGCCGGAACGGGCGGCTTCCCAAAATAGCCCAGGACCATCTTGCCGTATCCGTCAGCAATCCGTTTCCAGGGCCCAAAGATGACGTTGTTGAACGCTTGTTGAAAGTAGAACTGGCTGACCGGCGTCACTGACGTGCCGAATCCGCCGCGGCAGACCACTTCGCGCATCGCCTTGATCACGTCCGGATAGCGATCGAGCAAGTTGTTGTCCCGCATCATCTGAGTGTTTGCGGTCAGGGCACCGCCCGGCATGGGCGAGTACGGGATCCAGGGGTCGACGACCTTTGCCTCCATGGGAAGGAGATAGTCCTTCATACACTCCTTGAAGACCTCCGAGGCTTCGAGGACCTTGTCGACGTCGAGGCCGAGATCGTAGTCGGTACCGCGGAGCGCGTGCCACATCGCAACCACGTCCGGCTGTGACGTCCCACCAGAGCAGGGCGCCATACACAGATCAATGCCGTCGGCACCCGCGTCGAGGGCGGCCTTGTACTGCATGATGCTGACGCCGGCAGTTTCATGCGTGTGGAGCCGAAGATGAACGTCGTCGCCGAGGAGCTGTCGGGCTTGCTTGACTGACTCGTACACCTTGCTCGGGACGGAGGTCCCACTCGCGTCCTTGTAACAAACGGACGTGAAAGGGATTCCGGCATCGAGAATCGATCGAAGGATCGATGTATAGAATTCCGGCGTGTGGGCGCCTTCGCTGATCGCTCCGGGCGGTAGCTCCATCAGCGCGACAACCACTTCGTGGTTCAATCCGGCGTCGGCAATACATTGCCCGGAGTACGACAGATTTCGTACATCGTTCATCGCGTCGAAGTTTCGGATCGTGGAGATCCCATGTTTCTTGAAAAGCTTGGCGTGCAGATCGATCATGTCCGACGGCTGGCTATCGAGACCGACCACGTTGACGCCGCGAGCCAGCGTCTGCAAGTTGGCGTCGGGTCCAACAGCAGCACGGAACGCGTCCATCATGTCGAAGGCGTCCTCGTTGCAGTACAGATACAGGCTCTGATACCGGGCACCGCCGCCGGCCTCAAAATGGGTGAAGCCGGCGTGGCGAGCCGCTTCGACTGCCGGGAGGAAGTCGGCCGTAAAGACTCGGGCGCCATAGACCGACTGAAAGCCGTCCCGGAACGACGTGTTCATGACTGCGACGTGACGCTTGGCCATTCCTACCTCTGCTGCCGCCGATGGGCTTCGATCGCGGCAAAGGCGACCGCGATGTCGACGTTTCCGAGTGCTCGTGGAGTCGCTTCGGATCGGCTGGGTGCGACCGCTGGATCTGGCCATCGATGGCCAAACGAGCTGAACGCCCGCGCCGAAAGCTGCAACACGACTACCAGGAGTGTGAGAAAACCAAACACCGTGGTCATGCCCACGGCCATCAAATCGATTCCTTCTTGTAGCACCAGTGTGACTCCTCTTAGCAGCGGCGATTATTCTTTCACATCTCGCCAGCCGGCGAGAGTCTGTCAGATTCTACCGTTCGCCAGGCACGACCGATAGGGCTGGGCCAATCACGGCCGGGCGTTCGGCCCGCCAGCACAGATCGAGTCCGGGATGGGTGCGTCATGCTGGCCTCCTCTCCAGCAGCCGCAGCGCCTGGCTGACAACGGCATATCCCCGTTCGAGAACCGCTGTCCGCCACGACTCGTTGTCGGGCGCGAAGCATTCCTTCAGTGCGAGTTTCGTCGGGTGATCGATCCTGTTGTCGCCATGGTGCTGCCATCTGTTCTCAGCGCGAAGTGCCTTGAGCACCCGAATAACATTGTAGGTCCCAAACTCCTGTGTGACGGCGCACACGTCTGCAGCGGGGAACATGCGGGTATACATCGCGTCGCACGAGCCTCTGACTCGGTAGGCAGGACCGCGCTCAGGGTCGGTCGGCGTCACCCGGTCCCCGAACGCTTCGCGCATCCGGGTGAACATGTGGTGGTCCTCGTCTGCGTCGACCAGCATCGTATCTTCGCCGAACGATCCCAACCCGGTGTGCACATCGACCGCGACCAGACGGTCTACACCACTGAGCCGCTGCGCGACGTAGCGCTGGACCGCGCGTGGGCCATCCTCTAGCGCAGTTCCGCCGAAGAACAGCCCTCGGCGATTGACATACTGCCCACCGGCCACGGTTTGCCTCAGCACGCTCATGCCATGGCGCAGGATCAACCAGCACGCACGTACGTAGAACAACTCGAACTCGGGCGGGCTCGTTGGGTTCAGGAAGGCGTCGAGGGTGGCGTAGCCATCCGGCGCCCCGGTGTAGGCGTCGTTCGCCCCCAGAAAGTTGCGGTTCAAATCGACGTTGTGCTCGTTGACCCGGCGTAGCCAGGCCATCCCGTATGGGTTGAGGACATGCACGAGGATGACCGCGGCGTCCCGAGGCAGTTCGCGACTGCCTTCAACCAACCACCGGACTTGGATTGCAGACCCTGCGAACGCTTCAACCCCATGAACGCCAGAGGAATGGATGAACGCGCGCTGCGGCGTATGGGCGCCGAGCCACGCGATGTCGATCGTCAGATCGTCGCCGCCCGGACCGGCGGGCGCGAGCGCCAGCGAGCTCAATCGGCCACCCGCCTGCTGGGCGGCCAGACGAAATCGGCTACGGGCCGTCGCGTAGTCGGGTGAGAAGTATGTCCGAGGCGGTGCCATCACCTCCACAGGTGATACCACATCCTCTGCTCATCGAGATCTGCTGAGTCGTAGTAGCGGGGTTAGCGCGACTTCCTGAAGTCAACGGTCCCGGTAAGGAATGACCGGCTCACGACGGAAAGAAGGCTGACCCCGGCTTGCCGGGATCAGCCAGTCAGGCGACGCGGGTGCTGTCGGTTCGGTGGCTACGCGAGCTGTCGCACACGACGTGAAGCCCTTCGGTGGTGCGCGATGGAGCAGGACTCAGGCCATGTCTTTCAGGTTCTTGAGCGCCCGGACCTTGATCTTTGTCGTCGCCTTCTTCGCCGCAACGTCCATCAATTCTCCCGGCTTGAACGGATTCGGAACACCCTTGCGGGCCTTCCGCGCGGGAACTGCCTTCTTCTCGATCTTGACGAGCCCAGGCAGCGTGAACGCACCGACGCCGCGACGGCCGAGACTCTTCGCAATCTGCGAGTTCAACGAAGTAAGAACCGCACCGACGTCCCGACGATTCAGATTGGTCTCGTCACTGATCGCGCCAAGGAGCTGGGTCTTCGTCAGCGGCTTCTTTGGTACCGGGTTCTTCTGTGGCATCGATCAAAATTCTCCTGTAGGTGAGAGGGTGTGTGTTGACAAAGCGGGAGTGTAGACGCTCTGAGCCGCCAGCGCAATCAATTAACCCTAATGCGTCAAAAACTCAGCCGCTCGCGAGGGCGTTGGCAATGCGGGTGAACGTCTGACGCGTCGGGAGATTGTCGGTCATCCGCAACCGCGTCTTGCCACCGGGGCGGACCAGCAGGGCGGCCCGATGAAACAGTTCGAAGCGGAGCGTCTGCACGCTCTGCAGCAGGGGCACGACGGTGTGCTTCCGGGTGCGGCGCCGCGGCGGGGCGCCCGTCTCGAGTTGGAAGTTCGTCAACAGGTTGTGGGCGAGCACCACGAGCTGCTGCCACGCACTGTTGGCGGCGTAGGTCTGGGTCGGGACGCTGTGGAAGGCCAGCCCGGTCTTGAGCTGCGCGATGGTCTTCTCGTGGTTGCCCCGCCCACAGGCGAAGTACCACAAGTTGCGGACCGTCAGCGCGAGGTTACTCGTGACCGCCGAGTATTCGTAGTGCCCATCGTTAGGATCAAACAGGTCGAGCTGATAGTTCTTGGTGGCCCGGTGGTGGACCTTCTTCCGATAGATGGTCACGGTCACGGGGATGTGCCAGGGCGTCTCCGCGCCCGGCACGGCGAAGCCGGTCACGCCGGGCGCCACCGGCACCCAGGTGGGACTGTCCCGGATGTAGCGCTGCAGATCCAGCCAGCGATAGAACGGGACTTTGATGGCATAGCCCACGCCGCGGCCCTGCAACCACCGCAGCACATCCTGGCGGAAAAACGCCCCATCCATGCGAAACCGCAGCCGGGCCCCGCCCGTGCGTAGCCCGACCAGCTGCGGCCACAGGGCCCGCAAGAACGGCAGGCCCGCCTTCCCATCGTGGACGTTGCCCGACCGATTCTTGACCCGCAGGATGTGGGTCGTTTCGGCCAGGTGCGCCATGATCGGGTAGTAGCTGGGCACCTTCCGCTGGTGCGGGTTGTAGCCCCGCGCCGCCCGTTCGACCTGCAACCCCGTCGACACGACGACGCCGTCCACATCGACCGTCCAGGTGCGCAGCCCCAGCGTGGGCAGCAGCTGGCGCACGACGGCCGCGTTGAGGGCTTGGAAGCGGGTGACCGTCCGCATCGTGAAGTGCCGCAGCCACCGACTCAACGTCCGCGCGGTGGGCACGACGCGCACGTTGCCGAACCGCTGGAAGATCGGGTCGTCGGCGACGTAGGCCAGATGCCGCAGGCGCCGGCCGCCAACGATCACCAACCCGACGAACACCCGCACCATCACCACCACCCCGAAGTCGCCCCAGCGCGGCAGGTCGGCAAACGCCTCGCGCACCAGCTGATTGAAGCGACGGGTGCGCAGGTAGCGCTCCAAGAGTTCCAGCCCGGCGTACGACGTGAGGCGAACGTCATCGAACTCCAGCGGCAGATTCCTATTGACACGGGCATGCAAATCGGATTTTCTTCGTCTCACGGTCAGTGGCCTTTCATGTGTGGAAGAAGGCGTTGGGTTGCACCACCTTTCAACCACACTGGAAGGCCTTTTTCAATCCCAAAGCGTCATTGCTCGCTCAGAAAAATGACGCATTAAGGTTAAGGTCCCGGAATTTCCGAACAGGGGCTCCATTCTGGCACTCGACGACTCTACGTGTCGGAATCAGGCACGCCAGTGGACGAGGCCCGGGTCTCAGGGTGTCGCGTCCCGTTCGTTCTCGAGTAGGGCCTTCAGACAGGTCAGGTCCTTCCTATTGGCGCGCCGCATCGCCCCCACCATCAATGGCGCCGTCCAACGGGAGAAGCCGGTTGGCATCCCGCGATTCCGAAGGGTCATACGTGTGAAACCCTCCGGCGTGGCCTCCCAGGCGTAGCTCGTCTCCATTGGGAACGGCCCCTCCGACGTGCGCATCACCAACCTCTCACCCGGCACGAGTTCTACGATCTCGTAGGTGTACGAAAGCCGGCGACCTAGAAATGTCGCCACGAATGCTATCTGCGAGCCGACAGCCGCGGGGGGCGTTGTCTTCCACTCCACGTCCTTGATGTTCACATACCACTCGCGCACGTGGTCCGGGTTGGATGCGTACGCCGCGACCTCGCTAATCGGGCGCCGGATCACCGTTTCTGTCACCACATCGACAGCCATTGCGTTCCCCCACAACCGCCTCCGCCCCTTCCGGGCGGAAGTCTTCTTATGTCAGTTGCCCCAAGATTTTCGTCGAAGAACTGGTTCTCAAACCGGCACCTCCGGGACTGGTCAAGAGCCTAGGGTAGGTCACAACCACCATCGCAAGGAACCGAGTAACAGATCGGGAGGGTCCCGGTACCTGCTGAAAGGGCCAATCAACTGACTCCCTGGCCAAGTGGCTGGCCGATCCGATTGCGGTTGCCCAAGGGATCCGGCGCTCTTGAGATGACACAAGGAGACAGAAGCGGACACTGTGTGCGGCCTCAACCGGTCGACGCAACAATGGCCGCCAGTCTAGCAGCTGGCGTTTCGTATCCGAGTGTTTTCCGTGGACGTGTATTCAAGCGAAGGGCGACCTCGTCCAAATCGGCCTGGGTGTAGGGCGACAGGTCCGTGCCTTTCGGAAAGTACTGGCGCAACAACCCGTTCGTGTTCTCGTTCGAGCCGCGCTGCCACGGACTCTGCGGGTCACAGAAGTAAACGTTGACACTCGTCGCCATCGTGAAGCGCCGGTGCGCCGCAAACTCGCTCCCCCGATCCAACGTCAGCGAGACCATCACTCCTTCGGGCAGCCGGCGCGCGGCCGTCTGCAGCGCCGTCACGACCGTCAGCGTCTCTTTGTTCGGCACCGGCACCAACTGCACGAAGCGCGTCTGCCGTTCGACCAGCGTCGCGATGTGCGAATGATGCGCCCCTCTCAGCAGGTCCCCTTCCCAGTGCCCGGGGACCGCCCGGTCGGCGACCTCGGCCGGCCGCTCGCGGATCGAGACGGCATCGGCGATGCCGTGGTTCCGGTGCCGAGTCCGCGTCGCCGCGTGCGCCCGGCGGATCCGATGCCGGCGGCGGAGGTGCGCGATCAGCTCGCGCTTCAGCACCCCCCGACTCTGCACAAACAGACTCCGGTAGATCGTCTCGTGCGACACGTGGAGCTCAGGATCGTCCGGAAAGGCGCCGCGAAGCCACTGGGAAATTTGCTGCGGGGACCAATCCAGGGTGAGCTTCGTCGCCACCAGCCGGCGCAGGGCCGCCGAGGCCGCGAGCCGGCACCGCTTGGGCCGCCGGGCGTGATCCCAGGCCTGCGTCTCCGCGGTCGCCGCGCGATAGTGCCGCCGGCCGCCATGCCGCCGCACTTCCCGACTCACCGTCGACGGCGCGCGGCCGAGGCGTCGCCCAATCTGTCGCAAGGAGTCGCCCCGGGCCAACCCGCGCGAGATCTCTTCGCGCTCCCGCACACGGAGCGCCAGCCGCGACCGGCGCCGCGGGGGTGGCGGAATCCCGCCCCGCGCCGTCACCACCGTGTAGATCGCCCCGCGGTCCCGGTCGAGTGCGCGCCCAATCGCCACGCATGACTCACCCCGTTTCCACCGGGTCCAGACTGCTGCCTCTTCCACCGCCGACATCCGTGCCCGCCGCCCACGACCCATGATCCCTCCTCGGTCTGATCATCTCTCGTGTTGCGTCGACCGGTTGAATTCACCCTGCATCGAAGCGCCATGTTGCAGAGTGGAATGCCGATTGCGATGACCTGAATTCATGGATTTTGCGGTCATTCAAGCCCTTACGCCGGCCGAAGACGCCCTGGTTGACACCCTGGAAGCAACCGACGTCCGTCACTGGTCTACGCTCTGCTCACGCTTCGTCCTGGACATGGGAACCCAGCTCCACGGGAATCCGGCTCTCGCTGTGGGCGTCGTTCTCCACCTAATCGCCCGTATCCGTCGACTACCTGGGAGCGATGTCTTCCCGGATCCCATTGATCTCCGACAGACCATCGAACGACGATACCGGCAATGGCAGGGAGAGGAGATGTTCGAGGACCTGGCGAGGGACGTCGACAGTTGGCTGTCCCCTGGGGAGCGCCGTCGCCAAGTAGTGGCGATCGCGCAGTATGTTGACGCGCACCTGTCCGAGCGACTTACAACGGGGGCGATCGCACGCCGATTCGGATGTTCGAAGCGGTCGCTGTCGACGCTCTTCCAGGAAGAGCTCGGTACCACCGTCCGCGAGTATGTTCTCAGGCGACGTGTTCGGAGCGCGCTGGACTTGGTTCGGCGTGGTGAGAAGGTAGAGGCCGCCATGCTGCAGGTCGGGTACCACAACAAGACTCACTTCTACCGTGCGTTCGAAATGGTGACGGGTCAGAAACCAGGAAGCGCGAGGGTGGAACGCGTAACAGGTTTCTCGTCGAACCCGGCTTCAGGCCCATCGAAGGAATCTGCACGGGATCAAGATCTCGGCCCTCTAACGGCCCCCCTCGGCGACCAGCCTCACGAAATCACCTTCAGTAAGTATCCCGACCAGTACGTCTTTCTCGACTACGGCTCCCCAGCCTTCCACAGTGCGTACCCCCAGCCTCGCCGCTGATCTCGGCAAGTGGGACGAACTGCCTCAGGTTTCCCAAGGACGGCTAGGCGCAGGCACCTCGCACCTCTCAGGGAGTCTCGGATCGCTCGGCCGACGGAGCCTGGCCAACACCCATCAAGGGGCGCACCGTCTTGTCACCCATTGTGACGTCGAATGCGGTTGCGACCTGAACGGCCTCTAACCCCGACCGGAGGAGCGTCGCCTTCACCTGTTCTCGCGTCAGGCCGAATGGCTCCTGCGAATTCGGATCGAGCTCCCAATCCCACTGAACAAAGAGACCTCCGGGTCTGAGCAATCGGACAAGAGTGCCCGTGGTCATGGCGTAGTCATCAAGAAAGGCGCACACTGATGAGCAGACGACCGCGTCAAACTGCCGTCCGAAGATCTCTGTGTTGTGATTGACGGCATGCTCGACCGCTTCCGTCGTCGTGTGAACGTTTGTCAGTCCCAGACGATCTATCTTGCGTCGGAGTCGCTCGACCATCCCGTCCGACGTATCAACGGCGACCACCACGTCACACACCGGCGCGAGCTTTTCCGTCAGAAGCCCAGTTCCGCACCCAAAGTCACACACTCGGGCGCCGACCAGGCGGACGGCCCGCTCGACACTCAGGCGAGTCAAACACTCGAACGCAGATTGTGAATACGCACGGGCCCCCTCATCCTCGTCCCAATCATCGGCATAGTGGTCCCAACTCATGCGGCTACGATAGCGGGACTGAAGGAACTGCGGCCAAGAAAGGCAGTCGCGGGGCTACTCGCAGATCAAGAAGTCGTGGTGCAACAAGCGTGCGGACACAGCGCCCACGCTCCCGAGGGCCCACTTTCGGTCAGCCTACAGACTGCTGACAGGGCGCAGATGTTGTCGTACGCTGGTACGACATGAGCGCTCGCGTCTCCACGACCAGCGACCGGGCCGTCCTACCCTGGCGCACGTTTGGACCGATTCTCGCCGTCCACCTCTTTGGAACGCTGGATTTTTCTCTGGCGATTCCGTTCCTGGTGTTCATTGTCGATGACCTAGGTGGGGCCACATGGACGTATGGCCTGCTGGGTGCGACGTACTCAGCGTTCCAGCTCGTCGGCGCACCGGTGCTGGGCCGCTGGTCAGATCACACAGGTCGTCGCCCGGTGCTCGTCGCCAGCCAGGCTGGCACACTCGCGGCCTGGATGCTGTTTCTCGTCGCGCTTTCCTTGCCGGTTCAGGGAGTCGTGCAGATCGCCGGGGCAACACTGACCCTGCCGTTGCTTCTGGTGTTCGCAGCCCGGGCCCTGGACGGCGCCACCGGCGGAAACATCTCGGTAGCCAATGCGTATGTGGCCGACCTCACTCGGAACACGCCTCAACTGCGCCACGTCGCGTTCGGACGCATGGGTATGGCCGCGAGCATGGGGTTTGTCATCGGTCCGGCAGCGGCAGGATTGCTGGGTGGAACGTCGTGGGGACCGCGGTTGCCGATCGCCATCGCGGCAATGATGGCAATGGTGACGACCTTGGCGATCGTCGTTTGGCTGCGAGAGCCGGGCGGGCGCTGCCCGGAAGGCCCCGAAGAACCAACAGCTCTCGAGACCGGCTTGAACCAGCAGACGAAGCCATGCGACCAGGCCCCACCCCCGCCGATCTTACTGGCTACGCTGCGCCGGGGACCGATGACTTCAGTTCTCGTCGCGACCTTCGCGGTCTTTCTTGGGTTCAACTTGTTTTACGCCGGATTCCCGGTACACGCGATGGAGTCCTACGGATGGGATACAGGACAGCTTGGAGTTTTCTTTGCACTGCTCAGCGGCATGATGATCGTCGCTCAGGGTCCTCTGCTGACGTTTTTGTCTCGACACCTTAGCCGGCGGATTGTGTTCGGTGCAGGCATGGCCTGCCTGGTGCTCTCGCTGCTCTCTCTGGTGCTCCCAGCCGGATACCTCACTTATGTAGGTGCGGCGCTGTTCGCGCTAGGCAACGGGCTGTCCTGGCCAACCTTCCAGGCCCGGGTCGCGGAGGTCGCAGGTGACGCGCAAGGTGCCATCCAAGGCGCCGCCACGAGCGCCAGCAGTCTCGCGAGCATCTCCGGGTTGGTAGCGGGCGGCGTGTTGTACCCCGTGTTGCAGAGCGATCTTTTCTACGTGGCCGCGGCCCTGTTCGCGTTCGTGTTCTTGCTCACGCCGGTTTGGTTCCCGCACGCGCGTCAGACGTGACCCGCTCGAAGGCGTGGGTCATAGTCCGACGCATCGCGCACACCGCGCATCACCGAGGTCAGCAGATGCCGACGCTGAGAATGTTGGGGCGCGATCTTCACAGCAGCTACGGGCCAACGGCCGACACCGAGTCCCTGGTGAAAGGGGAAAACCGCTGGAGGCCGCAAGACAGCGCTCCCCGGACCCGGCGAGCGCCCGGTCACCGAGAGACCGTCCAGCGATGCGGGGATCTGATATGGCATGACGGTGCAGGCGTGTGGGACATGACCGACGACCGTCGGATGCACTCAGGTCGGCGAATCAGATCGCGTCAGCTCCCGAGCGTCGAGGAGTCGGTCGAGTTCCTCACCGCTGACGTCAGTCATCTCGGCCGCAATCTCCTTGACAGGGCGCTGTTCGGCATAGGCCCGTTGGACAATCTTGGCGGCCATCTCGTAGCCCACCTTCGGAGCCAGCGCCGTTGCGAGAATCGGGTTGCGTTCGAGTGCCGCCGCGATCCGCGCCCGGTTGACCGTGAATCCTGCGATCGCCTTGTCCGCCAGGGATGTGGCCGACATCGCCAAGAGGTGGATGCTCTGAAGCAGATTGTGGGCGATGACTGGCAACATCACATTGAGCTGAAAGTTGCCTGCTTGCCCAGCCATCGTGACGACGACGTCATTGCCAATGACCTGCGCGCAGGCCATCGTCACGGCTTCCGGGATCACCGGGTTGACCTTGCCCGGCATCATGCTGCTGCCGGGCTGAAGCGCAGGCAGCTCAATCTCGCCGAGACCGGCCACCGGTCCACTGTTCATCCAGCGTAGGTCCGTCGCGACCTTCGTGATGATGGCCGCCACCGTCCTGAGCTGGCCGCTGAGCTCAACCGCGGAGTCTTGGCTCGAGAGCATGGCAAAACGGTCGCGTGCTTCCACGAATGGCGCGCCGGTGGCCATCTCGATCTTCGCCGTGACGTCCCTCCCAAAGGCCGGCGGCGTGTTCAAACCGGTGCCCACCGCCGAGCCACCAATCGCCAATTCCGCCAGCCGCGGCAGAGTCGACTGTAGCCCTTCGATGCCTCGTTCGATTTGATGGCTCCAGCCTCCGAGCTCCTGGCTTAGCCGAAGCGGCAGCGCGTCCATCAGATGGGTTCGGCCCGTGACCACAACATCGTCCAGGTCGGCCCCCTTGCGTGAGATGGCGCCGTGAAGATGCTCCAACGCTGGAACGAGCGACTCCGTGACTTCGAGATACGCGCTGACGTGAATTGCGGTTGGGATAACGTCGTTACTGCTTTGGCTCATGTTCACATGGTCGTTGGCATGAACACGCTGTCCGGTTTCGAGACTCGCCAGGCGCCCGATAACCTCGTTCGCGTTCATGTTCGTGCTCGTTCCCGACCCTGTCTGGAAGATATCGATCGGAAAGTGTTCGTCGTGGGCGCCGCCTTCGACTTCCCGAGCCGCCTTCCGAATCGCCGGGGCGATGGCGCCGGCCAAGATGCCGCGCTCCTCGTTGACCTCTGCGGCGCATCGTTTGATGAGGGCAAGGGCTCTGATAAACGGTCGCGGGAATCGCCATCCACTGATATGAAAGTTGTCGAGTGCCCTCTGTGTCTGGGGTCCGTACAGCGCGTTGGCGGGTACACGCACGTCCCCGAGGCTGTCACGTTCGATCCGGAAAGACTCGTTCACGATGTTCCCTCACGTCTGTAGCCGGCGGGGCAGTCCGCCCGTGCCGAGGAGTGTACTCACACCGCACCACAAGAGGAGCAATCGCCTCGACGGCTCCGCGGACTATGATATGTGTGAGCAAGAGGGCAATAGTGGCCCCGCGTTCTCGTCCCGCGTGCGCGGCTCTCGGTCCGACGAACCACCAAGCAACGACGATGAGGCTGATTCGACTGCTCCGAACCTACCTGCGCCGATACCGTGCGTGGCTGCTGGGGGTGCTCGTCTTTCAGCTGGTGGCCACGATCGCGTCGCTGTCCCTGCCACGCTTGAACGCCGACATCATCGACAACGGCATCGCGCAGGGCGACACCCCCTACATCCTCCGCACCGGGGCGATGATGCTGGCCGTGGCGTTGGTGCAGATTGCTGGCACCATTGCGGCCGTCTACTACGGAGCGCGCACCTCGATGGGGCTGGGTCGAGACGTGCGGGCCGCAGTCTTTCGTCAGGTTGGGTCGTTCTCGAGTCGCGAGGTGGCCCGATTCGGCGCCGCATCTCTGATCACCCGCAACACCAACGACGTCCAGCAGGTGCAGATGCTCGTGCTGTTGGGCTGCACGCTGATGGTCACCGCGCCGATCATGATGATCGGTGGTGTGGTCATGGCGATCAGTGAGGACATCGGCCTCTCCTGGTTGCTCTTGGTCGCGGTGCCGGCCCTCGCGATCAGCATGGGCCTGGTGATCTCGCGCATGGTGCCGAGTTTCCGGGCCATGCAGAAGCGCATCGACGCAGTCAACAAGACGCTTCGCGAGCAGCTCACGGGCATCCGGGTGGTCCGCGCGTTCGTCCGGGAACCATTCGAGACGGACCGCTTTGCGACCGCCAACGGTGAGCTCACAGCCGTCGCCTTGCAGGTCGGCCGGTGGATGGCGACCCTCTTCCCGCTGGTGGTGTTGATCCTGAATGTCTCGATGGCGGCCGTGATCTGGTTCGGCGCTCTTCGCGTGGATGCCGGCCAGATGCAGGTCGGCTCGATGCTCGCGTTCCTCGCCTACCTGATCCAGATTCTGATCGCGTTGATGATGGCGACCTTCATGATCATCATGATCCCGCGTGCCGCGGTGGCCGCGGACCGTATCGGCGAGGTGCTCGATACCGAATCATCCGTCGTCCCCCCAACGTCGCCGGTCACCGAGCTCCGCGAGCGGGCGATGTTGCGATTCTCCAACGTCGAGTTCCGGTACCCGGGGGCCAGCGATCCGGTGCTGCGCGGCATCAGCCTCACCGCCCTCCCGGGGCAGACGACGGCCATCATCGGGTCGACAGGTGCCGGCAAGACAACGCTGCTGGGCTTGGTGCCACGGTTGTTCGACGTCACCGGCGGGGACGTCTTCGTAGATGGTGTGGACGTCCGCCAGATCGATCTAGCACTGCTGCGGAGCAAGATCGGGTTCATACCGCAACGAGGCTACCTATTCTCGGGCACCGTCGCTTCGAACCTGCGCTACGGTCGGCCGGATGCAACCGAGGCGGATCTCTGGGCGGCGCTTGAGGTCGCTCAGGCCCGCGCCTTCGTCGAGGAGATGCCAAATGGTCTCGGCGCCCCTATCGCGCAGGGTGGCAGCAATGTGTCCGGGGGGCAGCGGCAGCGCCTCGCGATCGCCAGGGCGCTGATCAGCGACCCCGAGATCTATCTCTTCGATGACGCGTTCTCGGCGCTCGACCTCGCGACCGATGCGCGGGTTCGTACAGCCCTACGGCCGATCACCCGTGACGCCACGGTCGTCGTGGTCGCGCAACGCGTATCCACAATCGTCGACGCTGATCAGATCATCGTGCTCGAAGACGGGATGGTGGTCGGGTGTGGCGGGCACGACACGCTGCTGGCCAGCTGTCAGACCTACCAGGAGATTGTCGAGTCTCAGCTGGGCGCGGAGGACGTGGCATGAGCCGCCAGCAGCCGGCGTCACCCGGTGGACTGAAGGCGACTGAGCGAATCCGCCCGGCATCGGGCCATGGGCCGATGGTCGGTCAGAAGGCGATGCGTTTCGGGCCGTCGGCAATGAGGATGCTGCGGGAGATGCGCCCGGACCGTGTCAAGGCCAGCGTGGTCGTAACGCTGGCCGTCCTCAGCGTAAGTTTGTCCGCGGTCGGGCCGCTAATCCTGGCCCAGGCTACCGACCTGATCTTCGCCGGCGTTTTCGGCCGGCAGTTGCCACCGGACCTTACCAAGGAGCAGGCAGTCGAGGCAGCGCGTGCGTCCGGCGACGCGCAGGTAGCAGACATGATGGCCGCGATGGAGGACCTCGTTCCGGGACAGGGGGTCGACTTTGCGGCGGTTGGCCAGGTCCTCCTACTCGTGCTGGCCGTCTACGCAGCGTCGTCGGTGCTGAGCTGGCTTCAAGGGTTCCTGCTCAACGACGTGGTGCAGGGCACCGTCTACCGATTGCGGGCCAACGTCCAGGAGAAGATTCACCGGCTACCCCTCGGGTACTTCGACCAGCAGCCGCGGGGGGAGCTACTCAGTCGAGTTACCAATGACATCGACAACATCGCTCAGAGTTTGCAGCAGACGATGAGCCAGCTGCTCACCTCCCTGCTCACGGTGGTCTTTGTGGTCTCGATGATGCTCTACATCTCCCCGACCCTGGCACTGATCGCCCTGATCTCGATCCCGGTGAGCCTGGTTGTCGCGTCATTGATCATGCGGCGTTCGCAGGCCCTGTTCGTTTCACAGTGGAGGACCACCGGAGCCCTCAGCGCCCGGGTCGAGGAAGCCTTCACCGGACACGAGCTCATCAAAGTGTTTGGCCGTAGCGGCGACGTTGAAGCGGCGTTCGACGAGGAGAACGCAGAACTGTTCGACGTTGGCTTCGGCGCCCAGTTCTTGTCTGGACTCATCCTCCCGGCGATGTTTTTCATCGGGAACCTGAATTACCTGGTCATCGCAGTGTTCGGCGGGCTCCGGGTGGCAAGCGGCACGATGAGTCTGGGCGAGGTGCAGGCGTTCATCTCGTATTCTCAGCAGTTCACCCAACCGTTGAGCCAGGTCGCCTCGATGATCAACCTCTTACAGTCTGGTGTGGCGTCTGCCGAGCGAGCGTTCGAGCTGCTCGATGCGGAGGAAGAAACCGCCGAACCGGCCGAGTCGGCCGTCACTGCGCAAGCGATAGAGCGACGAGGCCAAGTCGAGTTCGAGCACGTGTCGTTCCGTTACGACCCAGACACGCCACTGATCACCGACCTCTCGCTGCTAGCGGAGCCGGGGCACACCGTGGCCATTGTCGGCCCAACCGGTGCAGGCAAGACGACGTTGGTCAACCTGGTGATGCGGTTCTATGAACTCGATGCCGGCCGAATCACGCTCGACGGCGTGGACATCAAAACAATGCGGCGGGCCGACCTACGATCGCAGATCGGCATGGTGCTACAGGACACCTGGCTCTTCGAGGGCACCATTCGGGACAACATCGCCTACGGTCGTCCCGACGCGTCGGAGGGGGAGATCCTCGAAGCCGCGGAAGCCTCGTTCGTCGACCGCTTCGTGCACCACCTACCCGAACGCTACGACACAGTGGTGGGCGAGGACGGAGGGAACCTCAGCGCCGGCGAGCGCCAGCTGATCACGATTGCCCGGGCGTTCCTGGCTAATCCCGCCCTGCTGATCCTGGACGAGGCAACGAGCTCGGTCGACACGCGGACTGAGCTGCTGCTACAGCATGCAATGGCCGCGCTGCGCACCGACCGCACCAGCTTCGTGATTGCGCACCGGCTCTCCACAATTCGTGACGCCGATCTGATCCTGGTGATGGAGCACGGGCGGATCGTGGAGCAAGGGACACACGACACGCTGCGCCAGGCGGACGGGGCCTACGCTGCGTTGTACGACGCGCAGTTCGCCGCCGCTGTGGTCGCCTGACGCCGCGTCACGACAGCGAACCCTCGTTCACTCCATCGACCGGATCGTTCCGTACATCATGCCGCCGAACTGGCCGTGGTCCCACGTGCCAGCGTATCGGTCGTCGTAGAAAATCACCCGGGCGCCGAACTCATCTCCCAATCCCGGGATCGCAAAGTCAGTGATACTGACCATCGGAGTGTCTCCCGCCCAGACGATCGGAACGACTACTGGCAACGTGGCATCGACATTGCCATAGGTCAGGTGGACGTTGAAACGCCACCGGTCGCCGTCGAGCTTTGTGACGCTGGCGATCTCGTAGAGTTCCGGGTTGCCGTCTCGGCGCTCCACCCCCTCAATCGAAAAGTGACCTTCGAGCGCGACGTTCTGCATCCGTTCGGCGAATGCACGCTCAAGGTCGGTCAAGGAGGCGGGATCCGCTGCCCGACCGACGCCGGTCGCAGCGAGAGACCACCCAATCCCACCGGCGACGAGCACGACTGCGAGAGCGCCGATGCCCTTTAGTGCGTTCCTCATGACGGTCGTCCTCCCTAATATTGGCCGGATTATACGCTGGCGATGGCCACGCGGCCGCCCAGGCAAGAGCAGCCGGTCCCTCCATGCCCATTGCTCCACACGTGGCGTGCGAAATCAGCTGGGCGGTGCATGGTCACACCCACGGCCCGTGCCGGAGCGCGCTATGAGTTGAGCGCGCTGAACTGCGGATCGGTACGGGAGCCCTCGCGATGGCGCATCCCCTTGATCCTGGCCACAATCCGCCAGAGAAGACTCGGGTCCGACTCTCGCGGCCGCACAACGTCTGGGTGCTGTCCAATGATGTGGATAGCCTGCGTGGCACATCGATCGCAGATATACACTCTGCCAAAGGTCTTCACTGGCCCGCCGACCAGCTTTTCGACATCTGCCGCGCGCCTGCCACAGAAGGAGCAGCCCATTCCGAATCCGAACATGATCCATCCCTCCGATGTGAAACCCAACCTGAGGGTACTACAGCATCGGGTCCTCCACACCAGATGGGTGGATGTCATTCGAACCGTCGTTCGGGGAACCGTGAAGAATATGCAAAACTCTTCAGCTGGCTGTGGCCGGCACCTTCAGGACCGCGGCGGAGGAGCGATTGGACGAGTGGCTGACCGTGTCGTCTCAGCCGGCCGCATCGTTCCGAGATTCTAGAGCTCCCGGCTTCAACCGCGCGAAGCCTCCGCCCCGAATCGAAGCCTGGGTGGCCACCAGCACCAGACCAATACGGCAACCATTCCTGCACCGACAAGGTTCATCGGCCACTCCACGAACGTGATCGCGCCGTTGGCAATGATGATGAGGTAGAAGCACCGGAGCACCCACGTTCCGGTCGACTCAGCAACCTCAGGTCGGTGAGACGCCATCCGCCGTCCCGCATCCGCCAGCCAAACGACGAGAAAGGCGTAGTTGACCCATACGCCGCCACCCCAGTTCAGGCCAAAGATGTCAGCGGTCTGCTCGGCCGTCGCGACGACCGCCTGGGTGTGGCTCCAGTCGTAGTGCCAGTGGAAGGCAGTAAGGGCGTGCACGAAAGCCAGGGCGGCCCCGATCCAGTACGCCGCTAGCGGCCAAGAGCTGTGCGCGGCAGACCCTGCGCGCCGAAAGCCCCAGTGTGCGGCCACAAAGCCGCCGAGCGCCAGCCACATCGAGCCGCGCACGATCACGTCGACCGCCACGATGCACGAGCCTCTAGTGGAGCGTCCTCGTGATTCGAGAAGTGAGATTCCGACCGCGGCACCCGCCAGGCCAGGCGCGACGAGGGAACATATTGGGCATATGCGTCCGAGGAGCAACGCCGCCAGTCGGAATGCCCCGGTCGGAGATCGCTTTACGAATCATGAGGACACTCCACTAGTTATGCCGATTCCTGAACAAGAGCGACCGCAGCGTCCTCCGGATTCGGCATCCGTACGGCCAGTGAGGCAAAGGCATTCACAGTCACGACAATCGCCAGGAGCGTAAACATCGACCCGTACGACCCGGTCCTCGCCACCCACTGCGCGAGCAGTAGCGGGCCGGCGGCTGAGGCCAACACCGTCAGCGCCTGTGCCACCCCCTGGATCTGCCCGAGCTGGCGCCGACCGTACGCGCGCGCCCAGTACCCGAAGAAGAGCACTGTCACGAAGCCCCCACCGAGGCCCATGAGCACGGCCCAGCCCATCACTTGCGGTACGGTCGCGAGGTAGGGCAGCACCGCGAGCCCCGCCGCCAACACTGCCATCGACAGAGCCATCAGGCGCGGCATCGACCACTGGTCCGCCAGCCATCCCCCCGCGAAGTTGCCAACAAGGGCTGTCAGGGCGGTGACCACAAGGCTTTGGTAGTACACGTTCGGACCAAATCCATGCTCGGCGAGAATCGATTCGTTGAACAGGCCGATCCCCGACGCGACCAGGCCGTAGAGTGCCGCGCCGATCGCAAACACCCAGAAGGGCGGTGTCATGAGCGCGTCGCGCCAGTGCCACCCGGTAAGGGGGTCGTCGTCCGCCGCAGTCGGGCGGGGGTCGCCATCCACCCGTAGCCCCATGCTCTCTGGTCCGCGACGCGCCACGATCCAGGCAAGCGGCGCGAGAACGAACAGCAGGACCACGGCAATACCCAGCCACGCCGTGCGCCAGCCGCTGGCCTGGACGACTGCACCCACGAGCGGGAAGGCCACCATGAAACCGACGCTCATGACCACGCTGTAGATGCCCATTGCCAGGGGCAGGCGCCTGGAAAACCACTGCCCCACCATCGCCAGGCTGACGGCCGACAGAGCGCTTTGTCCAACGCCGCGCGTGAGAGTCACGAGCACGGCCATCACGACAAGAGTCGTCGCGCCGCCCATCAGTGCCACAATGATGCCAAGGGCAACCACGGTCACAGTGAGAACGACGCGCGCTCCGAGATGATCCAGCGCGCGGCCAATCGCCACGGCGAAGCCGGCGCCAATGAGCGTCGCCCATAAGTTCACTTCGGCCCACGTGACACGATCGAGGTCGAAATCGGCGAGGATGTGCTCCGTTATGATGCCGAGGCCCTGTGTACGGGCCGGCAGCGTGCCCACCATCGCTGCCGCCGCAACGAGCATCACAGTCCAGCCGTAGTAGGGACGCTGAGCCACGGCCCACACCATACCCTAGAACAGACTCCGTGGGGGAAGGCTCGCCCGCCGTGGTAGACCAGGCTATGTCGAGCTCTGACCCGGGCCAGAATTCAGCGGCAGTCGGATGGCTTCCCCGAGCCCCAGAGCCCTGCCGCGCTGGCCTGGCAGGCCCAGCGTGATCCGGCTGTCTGCCGAGCCAACAATAAACGTTTGCCCGAGACGGTCCCAGAATGAAAAGACCGTGCCGAAATTCCTATTGAGGCTCTCGGGCCGCTCCGAGTGGTGCAGTCGGTGCAACGACGGTGTCACAAACAGCCATCCCAGGCGACGTTCGTGGCTGCCGGCAATCCGAATATCGCTGTGGATGAACAGATTGCAGAATCCGTAGAACACCTCAAAGACAATCAGCCCGAGAATCGGTAGTCCTGTCAGGGTCACGACGACCAGCCTGATACCAAGAGAGATCATCAGTTCGCCGGGATGAAAACGGAACGCTGTCGAGGCGTCAAAATGGATGTCAGAGTGGTGGACTGCGTGAAAGCGCCACAGTAACGCCGAACGGTGGTTCGCACGATGCCAGGCATAGGCGACGACGTCCAGGATGATCACCGTCGCGCCGACCTGCAACCAGTAGGGCAGCGCCGCCACCTCGAAGACGCCGATTCCTTTTTCTCGAACGAACACAGCCCACGTGCACTCACACGCACCACACAACAGCGACAATAGCCCCGCGTCGATCAGGGCTAGAGGCGTGTTGACCTTCCAGTTCGCAGCCAGCTGGCGGAGAGAGAGACGATTCGGGAACAGCAGCTGAAAGGCGACGATGAGGAGGAGGGAGGCCAAAATCCCCGCGGCCTTGTAGAGTTGGAATGATTCAGCGATGGTGGCCTCCACGACCTATCGATTCTCTCTTGGCCGAGGTCCCGCATCAAGCTCAAACCAGGCCACCAGACTCAACACGAATTGGAGCACGAATATCTGTTGGATTTCCATGACGGGCTCCTCTCCTCCTCAGTTGGAACAGGGGGTGTACCCCGCGCCCCCTCCTTCCCGCCTATCCGTCACTCAGGCTGCGGCCAGGCCTTCGCGGCACGATGGGTACTTCAGCCGGAGACCCAGTTCGCGGACGACGCGGTCGTTTCTCACGCGCTTCCCCCGACCACGCCCGCCCTCGAATCGCGGCGGTGCCAGACCCAGCCGCGTGGCCACCAGCGCCACATACTCCCCCCGCGTGGGGGGATGACCATCCGAAAGGTTGTACATCCGATCGGTGACGGGCCCCGGGGCGGCCGCCGCCACCACGGCGCGGGCCGCGTCCTCGACGTGGATCAGATTCAGATACGCGTCGGGAGAGCCGGTGATCGGCCTGCCCGTGGCAACGTCAGCCTGTCGTGGCACCCGCTCGTTGCCGTAGAGGCCCGCCAGACGGAGCACGACCGCGTTGCCCCCACGGTCGTGCGCGAACAGCAGCCGCTCCCCAGACAGGCACGCCCTTCCGCCCTCGCGCATGGGCTCGCACACCGACTCCTCATCCACCCACTCACCGGTGTCCTGCCCGTAGACCCCCGTCGAACTTACGTAGATCACTCGTCCCGTTGGCCCGGGCATCGCATCCAACACGTGGCGCAACCCCATCACGTGGATATCGGACATCCTCGCACCCGACCGTCCCACCGCAAACACCACCGTGTCTACCGCAGGCAGGACTCCAACCGCGACACCCCGGGTCACATCCAGCTTGAGTGGGCGCAACCCTGCTCGGGTAAGCACATCGACCTGCGACCCGCGCGTGGTCGCATACACCTCGTCCCCTGAATCGCGCCACAACCGCGCGACCCGCCCGCCCAGATACCCACACCCGATCACAAGTCTGCGCACGCTACCTATCTCTCCAGCCGATTACACCATTGATCCGCGACCGTCCGGCGGATCGAGACCACTCCTACTGGGACGAGCATAGCCCGCGTTGACGTGTGGACACCCTGTCGTTTCGATCAGGATTCCTGAGTCACGTCGTCCGTCCCGGTCCCTCCAGTCCCGTCCGTGATCCGTCGTGCGTCTACAGATCCTGCAGATCCGGCGCAGTATCCACAGCGGGAGGAGTAGGCTTGACGGACGGACCAATGCTGATTCGATCGTTGAGTGCCGTCTCCCTGGAGGATGTGGACGACGTTGGCGGAAAGGGCGCCAACCTGGGAGAGCTCGGCCGCAACGGGCTGCCGATTCCAGCCGGCTTTGTGCTGACGACCGCCGGCTACCGCCAGTTCGTCGAGGCCGGCACTCTGCAGGAGCAGATTCTGTCGTTGGCTGCCGCACCGCCGAACGGCGGTCGGCCGGACGATGACACCGCTTCGACTCAGATACGCACACAGATTGAGACGAGTGAGATTCCCGTCGAAGTGGCCGTCGCTATCTGCACGGCCTACAACAGACTCCCGGGAGTCAACCCTCCCGCAGTTGCCGTCCGTTCCTCGGCTACGGCTGAAGACTTGCCCGAAGCCAGCTTCGCCGGCCAACAGGAGACGTACCTCAACGTCAGCGGTACAGAAGCGTTACTCGAAGCCGTCAAGAAGTGCTGGGCCAGTCTATGGACAGCACGAGCGATGTCCTACCGGCGGCGCCTGAACATCGAACCTGGAGCAGTCAGCCTCGCTGTCGTCGTGCAGCAGCAGATCGACAGCGAGGTGTCCGGCGTGGGCTTCTCCCTCAACCCGCTGACGAACGATTACGACGAGACTGTCATCGACTCGAACTGGGGGCTGGGGGAGTCGGTCGTCGCAGGTCGTGTGTCACCCGACCACTTCGTCGTCGACAAAATCGGCGGACGGATACTGGACAAGAAGCTGGGTGCAAAGCAGGTCTCCATCTGGTCGTGCCCCGGGGGCGGCACCATCGAGCGGCAGGACCACCGGTCGGCCGAGTTTACCCTCGACGATGCGCAAGTCGGTGACCTGACCGAGGTGATATGTCGCATCGAGGCACACTACGGCAAGCCGATGGACATCGAGTGGGCCTACGCCGGCGGCGAACTCTACGTGCTTCAAGCACGCCCCATCACCGCCTATGTGCCGCTCCCCTCCGAGATGCTGACCACCGGCGGCGAACGCAGGCGACTGTACGCGGACGCGGCGCTCTCGAAGGGGTTCACCACGAACCAACCGATCTCGCCGCTCGGCCTCTCCTGGGTCGAGCAGATGTACTCGCCCCTTATGACCAAGCTGCTCGGAATGGACTCCTCGCCCGCTGGAGGTCTCGTGTTCGCGGCGGGCAGTCGCCTGTACATGAATGTTTCCAACTTCATCTGGTTCGGGATGAGTACACGTGCCATGGCGAAGAGCGCGGCCCATACCGACGCTCTCCTGGGGCAGATTCTTGCCAACATCGACCCACAGCAACACCGCGCAGCAACGCGGCCTCGCTGGTTGCGACTCCGATTGGTACTGCTCGCTCCCACGCTCATTTGGATGCTGAGGCGCGCCCTCTGGAGCGCACTGGGAACCTTCTCACCCCAGAGCGGGCCAGGAGAGCGTACCAGCGGGAGATCGACACTTTCGCAGCCGAGTTCAGCGAACAACTCGACTACGACCTCTCTCTCGACGAGTTCGCGCGGGTGTACACGCACCGCGTTTGGCTCGAGATGGGTCACGTGACCATGCCAGCGCTCCTCGTCGGGCTGATCTCACCCGATGGCCTGATCCCGCAAGAGTCGGACGAGACGAGAGCCTTGGCCCAAAGACTGAGGCGGGGGTTCACCGGCAACGTAGTCGTCGAGCAAGGGATCGCACTGTTTCGCCTCGCCAAGCTGCTGGACCCTGCTGACTTCGACGACATCAACAGGTTGGCCGAGCGAATCGAAAGACACGAGATGTCGCCCGAGTTCTTGAACGACTGGGAAGCCTTTCTCGAGCGGTTTGGTTGCCGAGGTCCGCACGAGATGGATATCGCGAGTCCACGCTATGCCGACGACGTGACCCTGGCGCTGCAGCAGATGTCCTACATGGACGTTGGCGAGTCTGGCTTCGACCCAGAAGCCGCACACCACCGCAATGTCGAGGAGCGGCGACGCGCCTACGAAGAGTTGCTGAGCCGTTCAGGATGGCTGCGGCGCGCGCTCCTGCGACGCGTCCACCGACTCATCGAGTCGTTCGCGGGAACCCGCGACACGCCCAAGTACCACGCCGTGATGCTCACCCACGCGGTTCGCAAGCGCGCCTTGATCGAAGGCAGACGCCTCGTCGCCGAGGGGCGGATCGACTCGGCAGAGGACGTCTTCTCTCTAACGCTCGATGACCTCGAGGCAGCGGGTCGCGACACCACCCTCGACCTACGGGCACTCTGCAAGGAACGGACGCAATTCGCGAAACAGCTCGCCGCCCACGTGACGACGTTTCCCCAGGTCATAGACTCTCGCGGCCGGATCTTCAGGCCACCCCCGCGCAATGAAAAGCGCGGTGAACTTGTCGGGGCGCCAGTATCACCCGGAACGGCGACCGGGCCAGTGAAGGTGCTCCATCACCCACGTGACAAACCGGTCGACAAGGGCGACGTCATCGTCGCGTACACCACTGACCCCGGCTGGACGCCGCTCTTCGTGAACGCCGCTGCAGTCGTGCTCGAGGTCGGCGGCGTTCTGCAGCATGGGGCAGTCGTCGCGCGCGAATACGGCAAGCCGTGCGTCTTTGGTATTGACCGGGTGACGGCGAAGCTACGCGACGGCCAGATCGTCGAGGTTGACGGGTCGGCGGGGGTCATCCGCCTGTTGTCTAGGCCCACAGAGTAGAGATGGCGGAGCGCCCGGGACTCCCGGAAAAGGTCTAGCCAACAGACGGCGGACGAGAAAAGCTCTCATTGATCGATCCTGCCCGCCGCCGGCGCGGGAACTATCTGAAGAGTCTCTGAATTCTGGTTCAGGGAGAGCGGCGCAGGGCCGTCATCCGGCCCCGCTGGTCAACCACCTGGCCGGGATGTAGCATGAAGCGAGCGACACGATTGCCACGATTCGCGCGGACCTCACTACGGTGAGGGCCATCCGTCGGACAGGTGACAACATCATGACGAGGCCACAATTCCTTCAGAGCCTGTTCGGCATCATCGTCGCGCCGTTGGCGCGCCCCTTCTGGGCGAGCGCTGAGGCATCGGGAGCAAGCGACGATATCGAGAAACTCGAGAAGCCTCTAGCAGAGTGGCGGGCGCTACTGACTCGGGATGCATACAGAGTCCTGTTCAAGGAGAACACTGAACGACCCAACAGCAGCCCGCTCAACCAAGAGAAGCGTCAAGGCACTTACATCTGCGCAGCCTGCTACCTCCCGCTGTTTGAATCGACCACCAAGTATGAGAGTGGAACCGGGTGGCCCAGCTTCTATGCACCACTCGAGGGACGCCTCGACACCAAGTGGGACTTCCGGCTTATCTTGCCCCGGACGGAGTATCACTGCATCCGCTGCGGGGGGCACCAGGGACATCTCTTTAAGGACGGCCCACAACCCACCGGTCAGCGGTGGTGCAACAATGGCGTGGCACTTCTATTCGTGCCCGCCGACGAGGCGTTCCCAAGGCTAAGGACCTGACGACTGTCATGGTGATCCCTCGAGCAGCTCTGGGGCGAGCCAGACTGAACGCGGTCGTCTGGGCCGAAAGCTCGAGTTCTGTCTAGCACCTACACAAGGGTCTATCAACGACCCAGAAGCTATCTGGCCTGATGGAAGACCTGCACGGTGACTACGCGGCAGAGAGAAAACGCTAGCGATCATGCGGAGCGTAACCTCGACTCGCGTCCGGCTCGGCCGCCATGTGAGCGCACTCACACGCTGTACGACCTGCCCGAACATGCAACGACCAGCAGTGAGCGGCGGGGCGGTAGTGAGCAAGGTGCTGCTGGTTGGGCAGGCGCCAGGGGACAGGGAGCCGACGCTGGGACGGCCGTTCGCCTGGACGGCTGGCAGGACGCTCTTCCGCTGGTTCAGCGAGGCGACCGGTCTCGACGAGGCGACGTTTCGGTCCTCAATCTACATGGCAGCGGTCTGCCGTTGTTTCCCAGGGAAAAAGGCACGAGGCGGAGATCGGGTGCCCACCCCGCGGGAAATCGCAAACTGCTCGGGCTGGCTCGAAGCCGAGTTTCAGATCCTTCGACCCGACCTCGTGATTCCGGTTGGCAAGCTTGCCATCGGTCAGTTCGCCGCGTGCTCATCTCTGAGCGACGTCGTCGGGAAGCAGATGCGCATCCAGTTTGCCGATCACGAGACAGATGTGATCCCGCTTCCTCACCCCTCCGGGGCCTCTCCGTGGCCACGCATGGAGCCGGGGAAGTCGTTGCTGCAACAAGCACTGCGCCTGATAGCCAGGCACCCGGCCCTCGGCAGCATCACAGCGCTGAGCCCAGCGTCGAGCCGCGACCACACGCCCGGTGCGCGTCCCTCAGCACTGAGCCCGCCGATCGACACTCGGCGCGGAGACAAGCAGTGAGACTCGCCGCGTCGCTCTTGGTGATGCTGGGGGCTGGGAATCGTCGAGACCTTCGTTCTCGACCAGAGCAAGGAGACTGACGAGGAGGGCGCATGCGGAGACTTCGCTATCAGGTAGCCACGAGTCTTGACGGCTTCATCGCAGGACCGCAGGGCGAGTTCGACTGGATCGTGATGGATCCAGATATCGACTTCGCCGCGTTGGGCGCACAATTCGACACGGCGGTGATGGGACGAAAGACGTTCCTGACCACGGTTCAGCAGGGTGCGAATGGCGCGATGCCGGGTCTCGACGTCGTCGTGTACTCGCGGACGCTGAACCCAGCCGAGTATCCGGACGTATCCATTGTCAACAGCGATCCGGCCGAGAGTGTTCGGTCGCTCAAGGCAAGACCCGGTAAGGATATGTGGCTATTTGGCGGCGGCGAATTGTTCCGCACGCTCCTTTCGGCCGGGGTGGTCGATACAGTAGAACCAGCCGTCGTCCCGGTGCTACTCGGCGGCGGCATTCCGATGCTTCCGACACATGGTTCGAGAACCAAGCTGACAATGAGCAAGCACCGTCTGTACCCGAAGTCTGGGATCGTGGTGCTTGAGTACACCGTCAATCAATGAGCGTGAGCCACGGCGGGTTAGACTGAAACTCAACTCACTATGCAGGTGTTGTCACCGTAGCCGCGAGGCGTCAACCGAAGGAGTACCATCATGGATATGTGGAGTGATGCGGTCGAGGTCATCCGATCCGCCATGTTTCTCTACGCGCAGGCCACGGGCGGAAGCCTCGGGGCAGGCATCGTCGTGGTCTCGCTGGCGATTAGAGTGCTGATGCTGCTGATCACCCTTCGCGTGGCGCGGCTCGCTGCTGCCCATCAGGGAGTGCTCCGAAAGCTGCAGCCAGAACTCGAAGCGGTTCGCGAGCGCTACAAGAAGGACCCAGAGCGCATCATCCGGGAGACCCGCCGTCTGTTCGCGCGAGAAGGGGTCTCGCCGTTCCCGGCGTCCAGCTTTTTCGGTACCCTCCTTCAGGTACCGATTCTGCTCATGCTGTTCTCCGCTGTGCGTCGTGTGGCCGAAGTCGGCGGCCGCTTCTTGTGGATCCGCGACATCGCTCGGCCCGACATGGGCATCACGCTCATCGTGACGGCTGTCACCGGAATCGCCGTCGCGGTCGGGGCGAGTTCGGCCGATCACGGGCGGGCGGTCTTACTGGTGCTGCCGGTGGTGATCACCTTCGTGGCCCTGTCACAGATGGGGGCAGGCATCGGCTTGTATTGGGGAGCGTCAGGGACCGTGAGTCTGACCCAGGTTCTATTGGTGCGTCGGGCGCGCTAGGAATTTCGATGCCAACTCATCTCCTGGGTTGCGCGTGTGTGTTCTCGGTCGTTGTCTACAGCTCCTGTGGCCAGTCTGCCATCACGGTCGAGTACCGCGAGGTTGAAGACTACACGCTCTCCAGGGCTGAGTTGCGGACAGTTCAGGCGATCGGCGATGACGCCACCCGCGACGGGCGACAGCTCTTGCCCTCCCTCCCACGGACACTGGTGCTACAGGTGATCCCTAGTGGCGTTGATGTCATTGAAGAAGTCGGATACACCGTGGAGACGGGGGGCGACACCGTGTACTGGGGCGTCAGGCCAGATCCTGCCGAGGGGATCACGGGCATCGCGGAAACGTACCTGCGGCCGCTGATGTTCGGGATGTTCTTTCGCATAGTCCGCACCGAGAGCCTGGGCTATGGAAGATCGCTCGCGGACCACATGATCAACTCAGGTCTGGAAACCGTCTTCGCCCGTGACTTCGCAGGAACAACCTACCCGTGGACGACGTATCCGCCGGAGGTCGCGGATTGGGTTGCGGAGCTGTTGGCGCTGCCAGCGGGTGAACACCATCCGTGGATGGTTCGACATCCAGACGGGCGACGCTGGATCGGCATCAAGGCCGGAACCTATCTCGTTGATCGGGCGGTCCAGGTATCGGGAAAGTCTGTGGTCGATCTCGTCTCAACACCCACCGCCGAGATCATCGAGATGGCTCAGGGAACGCCGCCCTAGGACTGCTACGGCGTCCGAAGCGATTCGTATTGCGAGAGACGGCTGGTCACTTCCGACCTCGTCATGAGGAACCGAGTGTCGGTCGGTGAACCTGTGTGTCCTCAAGGAGATCAAGGATGGCCATGGCTACAAGTTCTTCGCGCTGATACTCCCTCTCCAGGAGGTCCAGCGCACGCGAAAACCGCGACGCACCGTCACCTGCCGTGATCGTCAGATCGGTTGTGCTCTGGTCGAAACCCACCGTCGCCAGTATCGTGCCGTCCTGTGTGACCCGAAGCGTTGGATACGAGACTTCCATTCCTTCGCTCGACTCGGCCAGATCCCCCGGGGATCTCACAGACCCCGGTTCGACGTAGACCTTCCATTGCACGTTCTCGCTGAACGAGACGACAAGTCCCGATCCTTCGAAAGAACGAGACCGCCCGCGCAGCTCGTACGAACTCATCACGAGCGACTCCGGCAAAGGAGGGTCGGAGATTGACTCCACACGCACAAGACCCTGCAACGCGGCTTTCGCGAGCGTGGCGCGAATAAGCGACAATGCCTCGGCAACCCTAGGCCTCACTGAGGCAGATAGGTGAGCCGCTCGCGCCTGGGCAGCACCCTCCCGTCGTATCTGCTCTTCCTCAACATCGCTCGGTAACTCGCCAGCCAGGCCGTCTATTCGCGTGTCGGCACTCTCTATCGGATCCTCGTAGTAGGGTAGGCGTACCGCGAAGCTTCGATCCTCCGCCCGGACGGCCCTCGGCCGCCCTAGAGGATTGTGTGATTCCAACCTTCTGCCCTGGGCAGCCGCATCCTCGTCGGGCCCAAGAACCTGAGACACAATGATGAGTAGAAACCCCATGACAAGTAGTCCAAGGTTCGTTCCGGACAGGACTTTGCGCTTCGACCTGGGGACAGGAGGCAGCCGATCAGATAGGCGTGGGCGGAGAATCCTGAACGTGTCGAGTCGTCGCCGGCCAGGCTTGAAAGGCCGGCCGACGAATGATGAGTCGTCAGTCAGCTGGGTGATGCCCCAAGCCAACCAGTCAACCGTTCCTCGAACCCGCTGCGTGCCCGATCCATCGTCAAGGGCGTCTCTGGGAGTGTCGGGTTGAGAATGCTCGGAATGGAAGAGCTCGAGACCCGCATCAGCAGCCTCGCCAGACGGGAACGCACCTTGTGCTCGTGGGAGTGGCTCGATCAGTATCCGCCGGGTACCCGAGTCCTGAACTTCAGGCGTGGTCCTCTCGCTGACAACCAGCCCGCGAAGCTCATCAACTCTCCTGCGCAGCTGTCGAACTTCTACAGCCAGGCCACTGACTGTCTCACGGATCTTTCGTATGTCTCCCACGAGCAGCTCGGTGCGAAGTGGGAGCGTCGTCTTCTGTTTCGAAAACGCCTGGGCTGCCGAGCTGCTTCTTGCCAACCGAGCAATAGCTAGAATCCTATTCCTTGCTCGGAGAACGATATGCATGGCACGGTTGTTTGAGAGATCCCTACCTCACGACGGGAGCACACAAGTACGCAAGATCTGCACCATTCTGCACAGTCTGGCGAACGCCTGTTTCGCTCGCCTCTCCCAAAACGGACGCTCCGCGAGTCTCCCTGGGCGCAGCCCTTTGTTTGTTGTCTTGGACGCGTCCTTGAACCCGTTCCATGGGGCTTTCGACTGGGACCCGGGGTCTCAGACGGCGTATCCTGAGGAATGTCAGTAGAGACCGAACCGTGGCGGTAGGTCGGCTCGTCCTCGCTTTGCTGGTCGCCATTCACTGGGTGTTGCCGTATACCCCTGTCAATCGACACGAAGAGACACGGATTCTCGTAGCCAGCCTGGCTATTGGTGCTGCCTTCCTCGCACTGAGAGTAGGTTCTTTCAGACACCCGTTGGCATCTTTTTGGATAGCGACCAGCCTCCTGGCTCTCGTCGTTGTGGTGAGCGCGATCTCGGGCGCCTCGCCCATTCGTGAAGGGGCGGCCGTGAAGGTCTTGTTTCTCGCGGGCCTTGCCTGGGCTGCCAGTAGAAGCCCACGCAGCTTGGTGTAGCCACCCTCCTCCCTTCTTGAATTGGCCCGCTCGGGGATTCGGACCCGTGCGCATCGGGCACACCAAGGCCACGTCAAGTCTGGTGACGGTCGCTGGCTCTGGCAGGCGAGACCTCACGAACTCATGAGATGTTTGCGGACGGTGATTTGCTCTATGGCCACGATGAGCATGAGGCCAATACACGCAACACCGAGAATCTGAAGCGGTGCCAGGCCCGGGCTGAACGTGAGCGCACCGAGGGTCACCAGCAAGACCGCCAATCGATTCCACAACACACAACGAACCGCCCGCCAAAGAGCTGCGGCCGTCGCCGTCAGAAACAGTGCCAGGCCAACACCGATCGCACCTGCGATCTCTCCCAACGAGTACTCGTCGGGATGGAAGGCGCCTTCGAAGCCAATGGCCAATGCAACAATCCCGCTCACGAGCGGAAAATGGAGAAACGAATAGGCGTCGCGTCCAAACCGAGCGCGCTCCTGGTCGGTTAGCTCGGCGAGCTTCTCCTCCAGCAGTTCGCGAATCCATCCGAAGTAGGTCCACCACAGCAGACACGTAAGGAGCACGGCGACCGCTCCCGTAGCCAAGATTTCGGTGCTCACACCAGCCGTGAGCGCGCTACCAGCCACGATCAATGATTCCCCAAGAGCAATGATGACGATCAGCCCATGCCGTTCGGCGAAGTGACCAGGATGCACCCCCCAACCTCGGCGGTTTCCGACAAGACCTGCCGCAGTGAGATCCAGGGCGATCGCTGTCAGCCACAGCCAGATTCGAAGATCGGGGTCAAGTAAGCCACCAACGACGACAGCAACGAGACCCGAAATAGATAGTCCAGCAAACGCACGGACCGCCATTCGCTGGTCCGAGCTGTCGCGAGCAACTCGGTAGTAGAGACTGAGGCCCAAGAGCCTGACTGCGACGTAGGATAGCGAGAACCACGCGGCGTCCCGGGGGGCGGCCGAGAAGGCATTCTCCACCGAGAACGCCATCGCGAACGCGACTCCGGTCGATACCAGAGTCACCACCCGGACGTGCTGGTGATCGGTATTTGCTGCATTGAGCGCCCAGGTAAACTGCGACCAGGCCCACCAGATCAACCAGAACACTGCGACGGTGCGAAGAATGCCTGACACATCGAGATGATGGGCCGCATAGTGCGTCACTTGAGTGACGGCGAACACGAACACCAAGTCAAGAACAGCTCGACGAACGTTGCGCCCTGGTCGTCTGGTGAGGCAATCGAATGGGTAGTCACGCGCACACTTCTCCAAACCAACACCTACGCCGTTGGGACTCCTGCGAGGGAAATTCTATCGGCTCGCTCAGCCTTCGAGGTTCGTCGTTTGACCGCTACGTCGGATACCGTAGACGTGCACGTTGTCACCGTTCAACACGCCTTCACCCTCAAGCCGTTCCCCAATCTTCTCTGCGACTCGAATCGAGGCCGGGTTGTCCGGCTCAATCCGACTGATGATGTGATCGGTCTCGACGTTTTCCCACACCCACTGAAGCGCCCGATCTGAGGCTTCCGTCGCAAAGCCGTTGTTCCAGCGCGAGTACCGAATAATCCATCCGAGTTCGATCCCGGGCCACCCTTCTGGATACCAGGGACCAACGCGCCCGATCAGCTCGCCAGTCGCCTTTTCCACCACCGCCCACTGGCCAAAGCCTCGCAGGTGCCAATGGCCGACCAGTGTGGCGACGTATTGCCAGGCGGCGGGAACGTTCCCGGTCTTTCCGACGATGACGACGTTCCCCGCCACAGCGGGGTCCTCATGGATATCCATGAAAGGCACGACGTCCGAAGCGTCTGGTGGGCGGGAGCACGAGGCGCGGCGTTTCGATGGTGACCATCAGTTGAGGGACGACTCCCACCTCGTGTGCAAGGCAACAACCATCGTCGGTTGATTGTAACGCCGTCCGCTCCGGGCGGCGGTCGTCGCCGTGTCCTTCCGGCCCAACCCCTTTCGGTAGCTGATGATAAACTCGTGTCTTGCCCAGACGGTCAAGGCTGGAGTGATGTACGGTCTGTACCAGGTGTTTCCTTCGCGTGCACCGGGAAGCTGCAACGAGGGTCTAAGCCTTTAGTCGACAAGGAGTTTTGCCGTGACGAGAACAGTGCTTGCTCTAGTGCTCCTGTTTGTCTCCTCCTCCGTTTGGGCGCAGTCGCAAGTGGACGGCACCTGGGATTTTTCGATGGACAGCCCGATGGGTTCTGCCACCGCCAAGGTGGTGATGGCGAGCGAAGGTTCACAATTGACCGGCCAGTTCGATCTAGGTGGTGGCCGCACGTGGCCGATTGAAGATGGAACCATCGATGGCAGCAATATCGCGTTCAGCATTACCCGCGACGGCGCGTCAATGACCTACGAAATGAGTGGGAGTGTCGAAGGGGATTCAATCACGGGCGTCGCCTCTGCGATGGGCACCACCATCGACTGGTCCATGGCTCGCGCAGACTAGTTGGCAGACTGTCAGTACCACAGCCGCAGACCCCCGACGAATCGTACGCGAGACGCCGCACCTCCAGCGGCCTCCGCGAGATCCCGCGTCTCACCGAACAAGTGGTTCCAGGTCACCCCGATGTACGGCGCCAACTCACGACGAAATTCGTACCCCATCCGCAGTTCGATGTCGGTGCTACTGAGACCGGCGCCGATCCCACGCCCGGTGTTGCTCTTGCCATGCAGATTGACCTCGACGAGCGGACGCAGTACGAGTCGATTCGTCAGGAGCAACTCATAGTCGGCCTCGAGGCGTGCCGCGGTCTGGCCACCATCACTGATGTAGCCGGTCGCCTCCACCTCGAACCAGTACGGTGCCAATCCCTGTAGGCCGAACGCACCCCAAGTCTGTGCGGGACCAGGCCGGACATCTTGGCGCACGCCCACAACGACGTCCCACCAACGAGCCACGGCCCGCCCATAGAGCACATGCACCTCGACGTCGTCGAGATGGCCATCCTCAACCTGGCCTTCCGTTCGGAACCACAAGCGAGTCCGATCGCCCCCGACCCACCCTTTGGTGTCCCAATTCATCCCTCCCGCGGTGCCGTCGCCCTGCCACTCCAACTGGTCGAAGAGTACGAATGCATGCACCGAGCGGTCGCGCATGACGTGAGGTTCGACGTTTGGAAACGCAGCGCTGCGGTCTGCGTCGGTGATCGGCGGGACCGGAGTCGTCGGGTCGACCTGTTCATCGCCGCTGCGCTGGTCGGTGATCTCCGTGCCGAGATCAGACCGCGGTTCCTGTTGCGCATCAGCTGACACCGACCATCCGACGATGATCGCCACGGTCGTGAGAGTCTGACCGAGGATTGCCGTTCCTCTCATTCGACTCATTCGACTACCCGCACTTCGCGGAACATCCCGGCGGCCATGTGATACAGGAGGTGACAATGGAAAGCCCACCGACCGAGCGCGTCGGCCCGCACCCGGAAGCTGCGCCTGGTACCGGGTGGCATGTCCACGACGTGCTTGCGAAGGTGGAACCGACCATCATCGTCCTCGAGATCACTCCACATGCCGTGCAGATGAATCGGATGAGCCATCATCGTGTCGTTGACCAGGACGACACGCATTCGCTCGCCATAGGTAAGTTGCAGCGGATCGGCATCGGAGAACTTGGTACCGTCGAACGACCAGACGAAGCGCTCCATGTGCCCCGTCAGATGCAGCTCAACGGTCCTGCTCGGCTCGCGACCGTCCGGATCGGCAAAGAGACTTTTGAGATCCGCATAGCTCAGCACGCGGCGACCGTTTCGACGGAGGCCGATCCCAGGGTCGTCGAGACGCGACGTCGGTGACATCGTCTGCATGTCGACGAACGGGTTTCCACGCTCAGTGGCCGGATGGGATTGCGTCCCATCCCCATCCGAGGGCTCGCGCATCGAGGCCATCCCATGAGCAGCGCGCTCGCTTGCGTCCGTGCCAGACATCTCGCCACCGATACCGTGCCCCATATCGGCCATGGTCAGGAGCGGTCGCGGGTCGAGGGCGGGCACAGGAGCGCTCAACCCCTCGTGTACACACAACGTGCCCCGGGCGTAACCCGTCCGGTCCATCGACTGCGCCCAGATGGTGAACGCGTCCTGTCCGGAAGGCTCGACAAGAACGTCGAGGGTTTCGCCCGACGCGATGCGAAACTCATCCACCGTCACGGGGTGAACGTGCTGCCCATCTGCAGCCACGACGGTCATCTCCAAACCGGGGATCCGGACGTCGAAGTAACTCGCGGCACCCGCGTTGACGAATCGAAGCCGAACCCGTTCGCCGGGCTGGAAGAGGCCTGTCCAGTTTCCAGCCGGCGCGCGACCGTTCATCAGATAGGTGTAGGTGGCGCCGGTGACATCAGCGAGGTCGGTCGGGGTCATCCGCATCTGACCCCAGGCCAGGCGGTCGGAGAGTGTCGACCCAAATCCTTGCTCTCGAACATCCCGCACGAAGTCGCCGAGTGTTCGCTGGTTGAAGTTGTAGTGGTGCGCTTGCTTCTTCAGCTTCGCGAACACACGGTCAGGGTTTTCATCCGTCCAGTCCGACAGCATCACGACGTGGTCGCGGTCGTAGCTGAACGGTTCTGGTTGGCGAGGTTCAACGACCAGTGCGCCGTAGAGGCCCCGCTGCTCCTGAAACCCGGTGTGGCTGTGATACCAGTAGGTGCCGCCCTGCCGGACGGTGAAGCGATAGGTGTGGGTCTCACCCGGCCGAATGCCATTGAAGCTGATGCCAGGTACACCGTCCATGTTGGCCGGCAAGAGGATCCCGTGCCAGTGCACAGACGTGTCCTCACCGAGTGTATTGGTGACGCGCAGCGTCACTGTGTCGCCCTCACGCCATCGTAGAGTGGGAGCCGGAACCGATCCGTTCACGGTGAGGCCGATGCGTGGTGAGCCGGTGAAGTTCATCAACGTCTCACCGATCGTGAGATCAAACTCCGTTCCTGTCAGTGAGGCAGGCTGCCGCCCCTGGTCCGCAGAAGCCCAGGCGGACGGCCTCCAGAGACACAGACCCACGATGGCTCCGCCGGTCGCGAGGCCCTTGACGAACGTGCGCCGAGACGGCCTTTTTGTTTCCATGAACCCTCCGTTCAGGACGGCCTCAAAGACCGTCGTGGTCTCCTAGCGAAACGTGTAGGAATGACACTCCCGACGCCACATTGGGCGTCGGTACGGAGACGGGATTAGATCCGGAGCGGCGTGAGGAAAAGCCCGAGCGATTGAACGGAGGGGCGTACCGGCGGGGCGTCCCAACGGACATCAGAAGAAACGGGGAGGCCGGCGGATGGGACGGTAGAGGCCAATGGGTCCCTTGGCCCATCCCCTTCGACCAACTTCGCGGACGCTTTCAAACTGGACAACGAGGACTCTCCGCCATGCGTGCAATCGTCGGGCAGCGGTGAGGTATCGGTTTCGGGTGTGGAATGGTGGCTCTCGTCACGTTCGTGACATTCAGGTGTCGCATCGGACACAGTCACGGCCTCTGCCACCAGAATGGCGTCCGGAGCACACGAGCCGTAGCACAGCACGCGCATCACGGGTGCCACGACCATCGCGCCGGTCAGCAACAGATGTGTGAGAAAGCGACCCACGAATACCCTCGACAGATGCTCCCACGATAGCACTTCACATCCGCATCGTCACCCTATTCGGCGCCATGGAACCCGCCTGCGCCGAGGCTCCGGCGAGACAAGCCCAAGAGCGAATTTCCACTACCGGCCTGGCCCGCCGTAGCCTCGTCCCCCTGTTCCCTCGAGCGAAGGCAGCTTTTCAAATACGCTGCGCGTGATCTCAGAGATCGCCGTTTTCCTTAGTAATTCTTCGCAGTCAAGAACCTGGCGCAACCTCAAAGACTGAGAGGAGCGCGTACACACACGAGGAGTGCGGCAGCTTGGGGACAGTTTCCGTTGAACTTAGCTCTCGACACAGCCGATTTTCACTTTGGGCAGGTGCAGCGAGATGCGTCTCTTTCAACTAAAGCGCTTTTCATGACCGTGTGGCGGCCGAGTACCCGCAGTGCCGAACATAGGTGCGGCATTCGTCAGGGCTGAAGTGCGCCAAGCACTCGCCGAGGAACGGCCAGAGCGTCTCGGTGCTGCGACAGCGAGCGGTGCGAACGAGGGCTTTGAGCTTCGCGAAGCAGAGCTCGATGGGATTGAGGTCCGGGCTGTAGGGTGGCAAGTACCAGAGGGTGGCCCCGGCGGCCTGGATGGCGCGTTGGATGCCGGCGACCTTGTGGGCCCCGAGATTGTCGGCAATGACGATGTCGCCGGGCTGCAGGGTCGGCACCAGGATCTGTTCGATGTAGGCGCGGAAGCTCTCGCCATCGATCGCGCCGTCGAAGACCCCCGGTGCGGTCAGCCCCGTGACCCGCAACGCGGCGAGAAACGTGCTGGTCTGCCAGCGCCCGCAGGGGGCGTGGTCGTGGACGCGCGCGCCGCGCGGTGCCCGGCCGTACCGCCGAAGCAGATTGGTGGTGCTGCCGGTTTCGTCCAGACACACGAGGTGGGCGACATCCCAGGTCGGCGCCGCCGCGTGCCACGCGACCCGCGCGGCCGCGACGTCAGGCCGATCGTGTTCGGACGGGCGGACCGTTTTTTTTAACGGTCAGGCCGAGGGCCCGCACGGCGCGCCAGACCGTCGGCACACTCGCGGGCGTGGCGAGGGCGTCCTTCAGCTCAGCCAGCGTGCGATCCGGGTGCGCCGCAATCAGCGCGGCCAAGGTGTGGAGGTGCGGCTCAAGCATGCCGCGCCGTCCATGTCGCTGGACGCGAGGCGCCACCTCGCCCGTTTCGCGCCGCCGCTGTTTCAGTAGCCGCACCCACGACCCGCTCGCGCGGTACTTCGCCGCCACATCGGCCGCCTTCATCCCGGCATCGCTGTCGAGGAGCGCCCGCTCTCGCAGATCCATCGAATAGGCACGCATCGGTCTAGCGGGCCTCTATGGTGCAGTCGTCGGCGCAGTCCTAGCAAAGCTCCTCTTGTACCGCACCCGGTTCCCTGGACACACATTTGTGCTATGCCGCCTGGCGTAGCTCATACTCCTCGCGCGCCTCGATCGGCGTGTGATACCCAAGCTTCTCGAGACGCCAGGTCTGGTTGTACCGCTCCACGAAGTTGGCCACGGCGGCGCGGACGGCCTCGAGGTTCTGAAAGATTCGGCCGTGGATCGCTTGCTCCTTGAGCGTACGATTCCACCGCTCCGCCACCCCGTTTGTTTCCGGTTCCTCGACACAGCCGAAGCTGGGGTGGACCCCCCAATACCGGATCTGCTTGAGGAAGTGGTCTGACAGGTACTGACTACCGTGATCCATCC